>OY760734.1:5747500-6826980 GCA_963663815.2 Vicinamibacterales bacterium
ACGGTGAGATACCACCCTTAGCACTCTGGCGCCCTAACCTCGTTCTGTTATCCAGAACAGGGACATTGCTAGGCGGGTAGTTTGACTGGGGCGGTCGCCTCCCAAAATGTAACGGAGGCGCGCGAAGGTTCGCTCAGGCTGTTTGGAAATCAGCCGGAGAGTGCAAAGGCATAAGCGAGCTTGACTGCGAGACCTACAAGTCGAGCAGGTGGGAAACCAGGCCTTAGTGATCCGGTGGTTCCGCATGGAAGGGCCATCGCTCAACGGATAAAAGGTACGCCGGGGATAACAGGCTTATCTTGGCCAAGAGTTCATATCGACGCCAAGGTTTGGCACCTCGATGTCGGCTCATCGCATCCTGGAGCTGTAGCAGGTTCCAAGGGTTCGGCTGTTCGCCGATTAAAGCGGTACGTGAGCTGGGTTTAGAACGTCGCGAGACAGTTCGGTCCCTATCTGCCACGGGCGCAGGAGATTTGAGGGGGGCTGTCCCTAGTACGAGAGGACCGGGATGGACGGACCTCTGGTGTACCAGTTGTCGCGCCAGCGGCAGCGCTGGGTAGCTACGTTCGGAAGGGAGAAATGCTGAAAGCATCTAAGCGTGAAACCCTCCCCAAGATGAGATCTCCCCGAGCTTCGGCTCCTGAAGGCTCCTGGAAGATGACCAGGTGATAGGCCAGGTGTGTAAGGCCCGCGAGGGCTTGAGCTAACTGGTACTAATCAGCCGTGAGGCTTGACCTTATCCTCATTTCGCACCGCGTAGCGTGGTCGGAGGGGACTACCGTTTGCAGGATATTCAGTTGAAGCTGGACACCCGGCGCATGTCCGGGGTCCGGTACCCTTTTTGGGAACGTTTTCGGGTTCTTTGACAGACGGGGCGCGGCGTTGCGCCCCCCTGCGTTTCTCGGTGGCGATAGGAGAGGGGTCACACCCGTTCCCATGCCGAACACGGCCGTTAAGCCCTCTACCGCCGATGGTACTGCACGGGAAACTGTGTGGGAGAGTAGGTCACTGCCGGGATTTTTCTTCAGCGCCCGGGTCCGTTTTCGGACCCGGGCGTTGGCTTGTACGGACCTCCGTCGGGGCCGGCGGCGGCCGGTGCGAGGGTCGGCCGCGACGCGGGCGCGAGGTCGGGGCCGGCGGCATGGGCCGGGCGCCGAGGGCGACGCGGGCGCGGGGTCGGGGCCGGCGGCACGGGCCGGGGCGGCGAGGGGACGTGGCGACACAGGAGAACGGGGCGGCGGAGGAGAGCGGGATACCGGTCGAGCTGGCCGGGGACCGGAAGATCCGTCACCGGAACAAGGTCTACTACCGGTTCAACCACTGGCCGATCTGGATCTTCGTCTTCTTCATCCTGCCGGGACCGCTGACGTTGGACCTCTTCGATCGGGGCTTCGACGCGCGGATGGCGGTTTGGCTCGGCGTGGTGGTGCTCGGGACGGGGCTCGCGGGGCTGCGGGGCCGTCTGCCGGGGTGTGAGCCGCGGCCGTACATCATCCGGTTCACGGAGGATCGGCCGAATCCGCTCTACCGGCGGGTCTGCTATACGTGCGCGTGGAGCGCGGTCGTTTCGTTCGGCGTGCTCAACCTGGCGGGACTCGTGACGGCGGTGGTCACGGGGGTGTGGAGCGTGCGGCAGATGTACGACGCGGCGTATTTCCCCCTGGCGGGGGCGGTGTGGGTGCTGGGGGCGGCCGGGCGGCTGCCCCGCGTCAAGGCCTCCACGAAGGGCGAGGGCCATGAGCGGCGATATTTCTACGGGTCGGTCTGGGCCATGTGCATCGCACAGCCGGTTCTGTGGCTTCTGTGGCGCGGGCTGGCGGACGGCCGGGCCGGGGACATCGTGAAGCTCGGCGCGTTCGTGGGCATTCTCGCCGTCGTGGGGTGGCTGTCGTATCGGGGAAGGTTGCCGCGAACGCGGCCCATCGTCCCCGGAGAGCTCGCGGTTTCGGACTGAGGGGGGCGGCGGGGTTCTTTCGGGGCATGGCGTCGCAACGGGGGTCCGGGCCGTTGGAGGGATCGGCGCCGTGGGTGCGAGGCCGGGCGTTCCTTCCGCCCGGGCGACGGAGCGGCGCGGGCGCTCGCGTCGCGTGTTGCGCCTCGGCGCCGTGGGTGCGGGGCGGGGTGTCGGCGAGGGCGGGCGGAAGGGGCTCGGGCGATGGGAGGTTCTGGATGCGGGCGGCGCCGCGCCGTGCTCAGCTGCGGGACTTGAGGAGGTGCCAAGCGTAGCGTAGCGTGACGATCCCGATGGGGACGCCGACGAGCACCCAGGCCCACGGGTAGTCCTCGGACCGAGCGTACCCGTAGCCGATCAGGATCAGCAGCAACAGGTTGAGGCAGACGCCGATTGCGGTGTGCTTGTCGGCGACCGGATCGGCGTCGGGCGGAGAAGGCGGTGTCGTCATGCGCTGGTCCCGCGTAACGCAGTGTCGGGCAGACGGTTCGCCGGTGGGGGCGCGACGCCGGTTCGTGCCGGCGCCGGGCCCTGGAGCCGGCGGGGCGAACGTGGTGATTCTAGCAGGCGGGTGCAGGGGGGGGCGTTGGGCTGCGGCGTCGGCGCGCGCATCGACGGGCCCCCACCGACGCGCGGATTCCGTTAGAATTGGCGCATGATGCGCCTGCGTACCTGTCTTCTCGTCGGGGTGATGATCGCGGCGGCGGCGTCCCGCGGCGACATCGTGGTCGGACAGCAGCCGGGGTTCGACGCCTGGTTCCTGAACAAGACCATGCGCGTGGACTATGTCCATTCGGGTGGTTTGGGGCAGGAGATCTTCGCGCTCGACCAGGTGGTCTCGGACGGACCGTGGTCGGGCAGCCGCACGCGCCTGCTCGACGACCTCAACCTGGGCAAGTACCGGTTCGAGGTGATCGACCGGCGGACGAACCAGGTTCTGTACTCCCGCGGCTTCGCGTCCATCTACGGAGAGTGGGAGACGACCCCGGAGTACCGCGAGGTCCATCGCAGCTTCCACGAGTCGCTTCGGTTCCCGTGGCCGAAGGTCCCGGTGCAGGTCGTGCTGAAGCGCCGCGATGCGGACAACAGCTTCCGTGAACGCTGGTCCACGGTCGTCGACCCCGCCTCGCGGTTCGTCAATCCGGCCGATCGCGAGCCGGCCGGCGAGGTCTGGCCGGTGTTCGAGAACGGCCCACCGTCCGAGAAGGTGGACCTGCTCGTGATCGGCGAGGGGTACACGGCGGCGGAAATTCCCAAGTTCCACGCCGACGCGACCCGCCTCGTGAACGCGCTCTTCGAGGAGGAGCCGTTCCGCAGCCGCAAGAGCGACTTCAACGTGTGGGGCCTCGACCTGCCGTCGGCGGAGTCCGGGGTCACGCGCCCCCGCGCCGGCGAGTTCCGCCGCACTCCCTTGTCGGCCCAGTACAACATCTTCGATTCCGAGCGCTACGTCCTCACCTACGACAACCGGGCGCTCAGGGACGCCGCCTCGGCCGCGCCGTACGAGTTCATCGAGATTCTCGTCAACGACGAGCAGTACGGCGGCGGCGGCATCTTCAACTTCCAGGCGACGGCGGCGGCCGACACCGGGTTCGCCGAGTACGTGTTCATCCACGAGTTCGGGCATCACTTCGCGGGGCTCGCCGACGAGTACTACACGTCCGACGTCGCCTACGAGACCGGGGCCGCGTTCCATCCCGAGCCGTGGGAGCCGAACGTCACCGCCCTGCACGATCCGGAGGGGGTCAAGTGGGGCGATCTGATAGAGGAAGGCACCCCGGTGCCGACGCCGTGGGACAAGGCCGCGTTCGAGGCGGGCAGCGTCGAGGCCCAACGGCGGCGCGGCGCGCTGCGGGCCGAGGGCGTCGCCGAAACGGTGATGGACGGGTTGTTCACCGAGCAGATGGAACGGGAGACGGCGCTGCTCGGGCGCATGCCGTACGCGGGTCGGGTCGGGGCGTTCGAGGGGGCGTCCTACGAGCCGACGGGGCTGTACCGCTCCGAGGTCGACTGCATCATGTTCACCCGCAACCCGGTCGGCTTCTGCCGCGTCTGCAGCCGCGCGATCGAGAACGTCATCGATCAGTACGCCAGACCGTGACCGGGCGGTGATAGCGATCAGTACGCCGGGCCGTGGCCGGCGGGGCGAAGTCGATGAGCCCGGCAGACCGCGACCGGGTGGCATCGGTGAGCCCGGCAGACCGGGCCGGCCGGCATCGATGAGCCCGGCAGACCGCGACCGGCCGGCGGTCCGTGGAGGAGGCCCTTCCCATGCCCGTGAATGCGCAGTTCCTCGCCGAGCTCGAGCGGATCGTCGGCCCCGACGGCCTCGTCCGCGACGAGGGCGAGCTGTCGACCTACGAGTCGGACGGGCTGGTCTCGCACCGCTCGCGGCCACGGGCGGCGGTGCTGCCGGAGACGGCCGGGCAGGTGCAGGCGGTGGTGCGGCTCTGCCACCGCGCGCGGGTGCCGTTCGTGGCGCGGGGCCAGGGCACGGGGCTCTCGGCCGGGGCCCTGCCGCATCCCGACGGGGTGCTGATCGTCATGACCCGCATGAACCGGGTGCTCGACGTCGACATCCCCAACCAGCGGATCACGGTGGAGCCGGGCATCATGAACCTGGAGGTCACCCGCCGGGTGGCCCCCGACGGCTACTACTACGCCCCCGACCCGTCGAGCCAGGTCATCTGCTCGATCGGCGGCAACGTGGCCGAGAACTCCGGGGGCGCGCACTGCCTCAAGTACGGCTTCACCGTGCACCACGTGGCCGGGGTCGAGGCGGTGCTGCCCGACGGCGAGATGATCCATCTCGGGGGACCCGCCCTCGACAGCCCCGGCCTCGACCTGCTCGGGGTGCTGGTGGGCTCGGAGGGCACCCTCGCGGTGGTGACGAAGGTGACGCTGCGGCTGCTGCGCCGCCCCGAGTCGGTCCGCACGCTGCTGGCCGCGTTCGATTCGACCGACGGGGCGGGGAACGCGGTCTCCGACGTCATCGCCGCCGGCATCATTCCCGCCGCGATCGAGATGATGGACCGCACCACGATCCGGGCGGCCGAGGCCGCGGTCAGCCCCGGGTTCCCCGACGCCGAGGCGGTGCTCATCGTCGAGCTCGACGGGCCGGAGCCCGAGGTGGCGGCGCAGTTCGAGCAGATCGAGGCGATCTGCGACCGCAACCGGGGCTGGGGGGTGCAGGTCGCGCGCGACGAGGCGCAGCGGGGCCGCATCTGGCGGGGCAGGAAGGCGGCGTTCGCGGCGATGGGGCGCGTCGCCCCCAGCTACTACGTGCAGGACGGGGTGATTCCCCGCAGCACCCTCCCCGAGGTCCTCCGCCGCATCCGGGACCTCGAGCAGCGGTCGGGCCTCACCATCGGCAACGTGTTCCACGCCGGCGACGGCAACCTGCACCCACTGGTGTGCTACGACGACGCGGTCGAGGGGCAGGCGGAGCTGGCCGAGGAGGTCGCGACCGAGATCCTCTCCTACTGCCTCGACGCCGGCGGGTCGCTGACGGGCGAGCACGGCATCGGCGCCGACAAGGCCTGCCACATGCCGAAGATGTTCGACGACGCGGACCTCGCGACGATGGGGCTCCTCCGCCGGGCGTTCGACCCGGCGGAGATCTGCAACCCGGACAAGCTGCTGCCGACCCCCCGCCTGTGCGGGGAGGTGCCCGGGCCCTATCGCGCCCATCCGGCGGAAGCGGCGGGGGTGGCCGAGCGGCTGTAGGGGACGGTGACCGGACTTGCCCTTGCCAAGCGCGGGAATTCGCAGGAAACGGGCTGAGCCCGGGTTCAGTTGGCGGATTGACATGGGTCACGGTCCAAGGAGCGCCGCCAGCGGCGATGGTCGGGGCCAGGAGTCTGCGCCGTAGAGCGGTGAGTGCATCTGTCGGGGTCAGGAGTTTGCGCCGTAGAGTGGTGAGGACATCCTGGCGGGGTTGGCCAGGCGGCAATCGGAGCCGCAGAAGGTCACGTCGGCGAAGCTCCCGACGCGACCCGCGGGGTCGCCCGGCGACGATTGCCGAGCCGGGTTTCAGTCAGAGGTGTCATGGCCGAGGTCGTGGGGTTGCGGGACGCGCTGATCAGTCAGGTCGACGCCTGCGCCGGGGGGGCGGTGGCCCGGCCCGGCACGGCCGCCGACGTGATCGACGGCGTCGAGCCGGGCGTCGTGGCCGAGCCGAGGTCGCCCCAGGCGGCGGCCGCGGTGGTGGGATGGGCCTCGGAGCACGGGCGCTCGGTTCTGGTTCGCGGCGGGGGGACGAAGCTGGGTTGGGGCGCCCCCGTGGGTGCTATCGACGTGCTGCTGTCGACCCGCGGTCTCGACGCGGTCGAGGCGCACCGTCACGGCGACCTGACGGCCACCGTTCAGGCCGGCGCGGTGCTCGCCGACGTCAACGCCGCCCTCGCCGCGCACCGCCAATGGCTGCCCCTCGATCCGCCGGACGCGGGGCGCGCGACCATCGGCGGCATCGTTGCCGCGAACGACAGCGGTCCGCGGCGGCAGCGCCACGGCGCGGCCCGGGACCTGATCATCGGCATGACCCTGGCCCGGGCCGACGGGGTCACCGCCAAGAGCGGCGGCATCGTGGTGAAGAACGTCGCCGGCTACGACCTCGCCCGGCTGCTGACGGGGTCGTTCGGCTGTCTCGGGGTCATTCTGACCGCCACCTTCAAGCTCGCCCCGGCGGCCGAGGCGTCGCGCACGGTGCAGGTGACGCTCTCGGAGATCGCGCAGGTCGATCGGATCCTGGCCGGGCTGCTCGCCCAGGGTTCGACCCCGACCGCGGTGGAGCTGGCGTGGCCCCCGGCCGCGATGCTCGTCCGGTTCGAGTCGATCGCGCCGGTAGCGGCCGGGCAGGCGGAGCAGGCGGCGGCCCTCGTGCGGGCAGGCGGCGGTGCCGCGGAGGTGCTGGCCGGCGACGCCGAGGCCGAGGCGTGGCGCCGCCACGAGGCCCGGGTCTTCGGCGTCGAGGGGACCATCGTCAAGCTCGTGGTCCTGCCGAGCGACCTGTCGGCGACCCTGGCGTGGCTCGACGAGGCGGCGCGACGGCACCCGCTCGAATGCCAACTCGTCGGCCGGGCGGCGCTGGGGGTGCTGTATCTGCGTCTGATCGGCCCGGTCTCGGCGCAGGCGTCGCTCGTGCGCGCGTTGCGCGAGCGCATCGACCCCGGCCGCGGCAGCGCGGTCATCCGGCAGGCCGAGGGGGAGCTGCGGAGCCTCGTCGACGTGTGGGGGCCGCTCGGCGACGGTTTTACCCTGATGCAGCAGGTCAAACGCCGGTTCGACCCTCACGCGATCCTCAATCGGGGCCGCGGCCCCGGCGGCCTCTGACGGGCCGACCCGGGTCTCCGAGGCGAAATCCGCGAATCGGCGGTCTCTGACGGGGCCTACCTCGAACCCGAGGCGAAACCGCGCGAACCGGTGTCCAACTAGTACCCGATTGCGGAAGGTGCGAGGGCCTTGGCCCGGCCGGTACGGTCCTGGCAGAGCTCTTCGGGCTTCACGATGAGAGCCGGCCGGGCCCCTTCCTTCGACACTCCTCCGCGGGCCTGACAAGGGGCGGGTCCTTCCTGCGCACTATTCGGTGGGCCCGACCGGGGGCGGTCGGCGCGCGCCGACGCGCCAGAGACCTTTCGCGCCTCCTGCCGGGTGTGCGAGCTGCAGGTGTGCGAGGGAGCGGACGGTGGAGCCCCGCCGCGGGGCAGAGGCGCCGCGCCGCGCCGGTTGCTCCCCTCGAGCTTCTACGACGGCAGCTTCGCGCCCCGGATGGAGGCGTCCACGAGCTCCACGAGGTGGTAGGTGGGCGGGCGGCGCCCCGACGATTCGAGGCGCTCGGCGATCTGCAGCAGGCAGCCGGGGTTGCTCGACACGACGGCCTCGGCCCCGGTGCTCCGGATATGGCGCGCCTTGCGGTCGCCCAGCTCGCGCGCCGCCTCGGGCTCCACCAGGTTGTAGATGCCGGCCGAGCCGCAGCAGATGCCGGCCTCGGGGACCTCGCAGACGGTGAGCTCGGGAATCGCCCCGAGCACCCGCCGCGGCTCCCGGCTCACCCCCTGCGCGTGCTGCAGGTGGCAGGCGTCGTGCCAGGCGATGCGCAGCGGCAGGGGATGGCGCGGAGCCCGGGGCTCGAGCTCGTCGAGCAGCTCCGAGATGTCCCTGCACTTGTCCGCGAGGGCGCGCGCGCGCTCGGCGTAGACGGGGTCGTCGCGCAGCAGGTGGCCGTACTCCTTCACCGTCGAGCCGCACCCGGCGGCGTTGACGACGAGCGTGTCCACATCGGCCGCTTCCGCCTCGAAGGCGTCGATGAAGCGGCGCGCCATGTCCGCGGCGTCCCCGTCGAGGCCCGCGTGGAGCATCAGGGCGCCGCAGCACCCCTGCGTGCGGGGCACGACCACCTCGCACCCCTCCGCCGCCAGCACCCGGATAGTGGCGCGGTTGACCTCGTCGAAGAACACCCGCTGCACGCATCCCAGGAGCAGGCCCACGCGTCGGCGCGGCGTCCCCTTCGCGGGGGTCCGGGCCGGCGCCCGCGTCCACCCGCTGCTCAACGAGACCGGCGGCAGCAGCGCTTCCATCGCGCGCAGGCGGGCCGGCAGCAGGTTGAGCAGGCCGCTCGCGCGGACCAGCCGCTGCAGCCCCGACTGCTGATACGCCCACAGCTTGCCGATGCCGAGGCGCAGTCGCCCGGGGTAGGGGAACAGCGAGAAGACCAGGCGCCGGAACAGCCGGTCCGCCCATGACCGCGTGGTCTGCCGCTCGATCTGCGGGCGCGTGGCCTCGAGCAGCTTGTCGTACTGCACCCCGGACGGGCAGGCGGTGACGCACGCCATGCACCCGAGGCAGGTGTCGAAGTGGCGGGCGAAGCGCTCCGTGACCTGGGTCTCGCCGTCGATGCCGCCCTTGATCAGGACGATGCGGCCCCGCGGAGAATCGGTCTCCCGGCCCCAGAGCAGATAGGTGGGGCAGGTCGGCAGGCAGAACCCGCAGTGCACGCAGTCGGCGACCAGGGCCGGGTCGGGCGGGGCCTGGGCGTCGAAGGCGGATCTCGCGCCGCTCGAGGCGGGGGCGTCGAAGGCGGTTGCGGTGGTCACCGGTTCGCGACTCTCTTCGGGCTGCGGGCCGGCGAGCATCGCCGGTGGCCGCATCGTACTCCGACCGGCGGCGCCAAGGCCAGCGCCGGAACCCGAGACCGCCCCCCCCGCGGCGCGCCGGTGGCGTCGAACCGCCGCCCGCGGGCGCCGCGCGGGTCCGGAAACGGCCGGACCGCTGTATGATTCCCGAGCCGCGCCGCAACAGCGGAAGCGGGCGAGGCGGACGACGACGAGAGCAGACGATGACGAGAGCGATTCGCATTCACGAGCACGGCGGCCCCGAGGTCTTGCGATGGGAGGAGGCCGACCCCGGTTCTCCCGGGCCGGGCCAGGCCCTCATCCGCCAGACGGCGGCCGGCCTGAACTTCATCGACGTCTATCACCGCACCGGCCTGTACCCCGTGCCGGGGTGGCCGGCGATCATCGGCAACGAGGGGGCGGGGGTGGTCGAGGCGGTCGGCGACGGGGTGACGGAGGTCGCGGCCGGCGACCGCGTCGCCTACTGCATGAGCCTGGGCGCCTATACCGAGCGGCGGGTCATCGACGCCGCGCGCCTCGTCCGCCTGCCCGACGGCATCGGCGACCGGCAGGCGGCGGCGATGATGCTGAAGGGGTGCACCGTGCAGTACCTCGTGCGTCGCATCCATCCCGTCGAGCCGGGCGACACCATCCTGTTGCACGCCGCCGCCGGCGGGGTGGGGCTCATCGCGTGCCAGTGGGCGAAGCACCTGGGGGCGACGGTCATCGGCACCGTCGGCAGCGACGCCAAGGCGGAGCTGGCGCGGGCCCACGGCTGCGACCACCCCATCGTGTACACCCGCGAGAACGTCGTCGAGCGGGTGCGGGAGCTGACCGGCGGGGCCGGGGTGCCGGTGGTCTTCGACTCGGTGGGGAAGGACACCTTCGCCGCCTCCCTCGACTGCCTCCGGCCGCGGGGGCTCATGGTCAGCTACGGCAACGCCTCGGGGGCGGTGGAGCCGTTCAGCCCGGGGCTGCTGGCCGCGAGGGGGTCGCTGTTCCTGACCCGGCCCACGCTGGCCAGCTACATCGGGACGAGAGCGGAGCTGGAGGCGACCACCCGCGACCTGTTCGAGGTGGTCGGCAGCGGCGCCGTCAAGGTCGACGTGAGCCTCGCCCTGCCGCTCGAGGACGTAGCCGAGGCGCACCGCCGGCTGGAGGCGCGCCAGACGACCGGGTCGACGGTCCTGGTCATGGAGGGAGAGTCTTGATGAACCTGACGAAGAACATGCGCATCTTTGCGGCGGGCCTCGTGGCCGGCGGCCTCGTGGTCGGCGGCCTCGGCGCCGGCGCCCTCGGCACGGTGACGGCCCAGCCGGACGACGGGCGGCGGGCGGTGAATCTGCCCGGCCGGACGGCGGCGAACCCGCTGTTCAGCGACGCCATCCAGGTCGGGGACACCCTCTACCTGGCCGGCCGGCTCGGCCTCGATCCGGAGACCGGCGCACCTCCGGCCGATGCCGGCGACGAGGCCCGCGTCGTGCTCGACCAGATTGCCGCGGTCCTCGCCGAGGCCGGCATGACCATGGACGATCTCGTCAGCGTGCAGGTGTTCTGCTCGGACGTCGCCCTGTACGACGACTTCAACGCCGTCTACCGCACCTACTTCACCTCCGACCCGCCGGCGCGGGCGTTCCTCGGCAGCGGCACCCTGCTGCGCGGGGCGCGGTTCGAGGTGATGGGCATCGCGGTGCGGAGCTGACCGGCACGGTCGGTCGGGCGGCGGTCGGAGCCGAAGGCGACGATTGTCCGGGCTCGGGCGGCCCGGAAGGTGCGAGACCTCGAACGCGGGATTCTCGCCCGGCGAGGAGACAGCGCATGGACGGAACCGCGCGGAAGGCCGCCGTGGCCCTGGGCTTCGTCACGGTCCTCGTGGCGGGGCCCGGCGCCGGCCCCCCCGCCCCCGCCTCGGGGCAGGTCGCGCCGGACCTCGGATGGGTCCGCATTCCCGCCGGCGCCTTCGAGATGGGGTGTGTCGAGTCCGATCCCGACTGCCTCGACATGGAGCGGCCTCGGCACCCCGTCCGTTTCCCCGTGCCGTTCGAGATGATGGCGACCGAGGTGACGGTCGGGCAGTACTCCCGTTTCGTGCGCGACGCCGGGTACCCCGCCCCCGCCGCGCCGGACTTCGCGCAGGCCGGGGACCATCCGGTGGTGCTCGTGAGCTGGGACGACGCGGCCGCCTTCTGCACGTGGGCCGGGGCCCGGCTGCCGACCGAGGCGGAATGGGAGTACGCGGCTCGGGCGGGCCGGCCGGGCCTGATCTTCGGGTGGGGCGACGAGATATCGCGCGACCGGGTCAACTACGGCGCCGAGCAGTGCTGCGCGGGCGCCACCGGCGGGGCCGACGCCTGGATGAACACGGCGCCGGCAGGGTCGTTCCCGCCGAACGACTTCGGCCTGTTCGACATGGCCGGCAACGTCTGGGAGTGGGTGGACGGCTGGCTCGACGACGACTACTACGCGGCGTCGCCGCTCGTCGACCCGCCGGGAGCGGCGGCCGGCTATGCGCGCATCGCCCGGGGCGGGTCCTGGCTGAATTTCCCGGCCGCCCTGCGCACGTCCGTCCGCCTGCCCTTCGCGCAGACCGGGCAGACCAGCAACGTGGGCGTCCGCTGCGCGCGCCGGGCCGGCGGCGCCGCGGCCGAGTAGCGGCCGAAGGACGGGCGCCCGCGCACCCCGGCCCGGGTCCGCGGGTCTTGCGCCGGCCACGGCCGGCGTGCCATTCTCTGGGAGATTTCGCTGCCCTCTCGGCCGGTCGCGCCGGCCGTGACGCGCAGGAGGGGATGACAGGGCGTGGCCCCGCCGGCTCGCGCCGGCCCGGGGAAGGCGTGTCGTTGCGGCGATGCGCGGGACGCCGCCGACGGGGAGACTCAACCAGGAGCGAACGATGAAACGTGCTGGCCAGGGAAGCTCGCGGCGGCGGTTCATGAAGCAGGCGGTGCTGGGGGCCGGGGCGGCCACGGTGGGCGCCGGCACGTCGGTCCTGGTCTCGGCGGCCGAGGAGGACGTCAACCCCATCGCGGTGCCGGCCGAGTTCGAGACGGCGAAGCACGCCTCGCTGCCCGAGGTCGACTTCCCGATGACCGGCGCCCAGGTGTTCGCCCGCGCCTGCAAGGCGGAGGGGGTGGCGGCGCTCTTCTGCTGCCCCGGCAACTACTCGGTGGTGCACGCGATGTCGGACACCGGCATACCCACCTACGGGGGCCGGCACGAAGGGTCGATGTGCCACGCCGCCGACGCGTTCACCCGGGTCACGGGGGAGATCGTGGCGACGTCGGGGACCGAGGGGCCCGGCTTCACCGACATGATCTGCGGCATCGCGGCCGCCAACTCGGCGCGCGCCCCGATCCTGGTGCTGGCCAGCAACAAGACGATCTTCGCGGAGGACACCGAGCGCGGCATCCAGGACGCCTACCAGCAGCCGACGACCGAGGGCATGCGGAAGTACGGCAAGCGGATGATCACGCCCGCCCGCATCCACGAGTACGCCGGCTACGCGTTCCGGCAGCTCCGCAGCGGCGTGCCCAAGCCGGTCCACCTCGACTTCCCGGCCGAGATCGCCAACGCGCGGTTCCGCGACCCGAGCGAGATCGAGTACTACTTCGACAAGGCGAAGTACCGCACCGAGACCCGGCCGCATCCCGACCCCCGGGCCATCGACCGGGCCGTCGCCATGCTCGGCGAGGCCGAGCGCCCGATTATCGTCTCGAGCAACGGCGTGTTCCACAGCCGGGCGTGGGCGGGGTTGCGCCGGCTCGCCGAGCGGGCTCACATCCCGGTCGTCGAGTCGGGCGCCACCAAGGGGCAGTTCCCCGCCGACCACGAGCTGTCCGCGGACACCGCGCCGCGAGCGCTGGCGAGCGCCGACCTCGTGCTGCTGGTCGGCCAGTACTGCATGCCGACGCTGGGCGAGTTCGCGTTCGGGCCGGACGCCCGCTACATCCGCATCGACCCCTGCGCCGAGGACATCGGCCGCAACCTTCCGATCGACCTCGGCATCGTCAGCGACGAGCGGGCCGCCCTCGAGGCCCTCGCCGACGGCGTCCCCCGCATGCGCCACGACGCGTGGGTGGCGGAGGTGGCCGAGGCCCGGGCCGCCTTCGAGGCCCGGAACGACGAGTACTACCGGACCGGGAGCGGCTACGACGACGCGGTGCATCCCGCCGTCATCGGCAAGGAGCTGGCCGACTTCGTCCACGGCGGCGCGCTGCCGCCGGACCGCACCACCATCGTGCAAGGCGGCTACGGCATCGCCCGCTACACGCGGCGCTACTTGCGGGCGTTCCGCCCCGGGCAGATCATGAACGGCGCGTACCAGTACGGCGCCATCGGCCCCGACGTCGGCTACACCGTCGGGGTGGCCGCCGCGGTTCGGCAAGGGACCGGCCCGCAGGCCGACTACCAGGGGCATCCGGTCATCGCGGTCACCGGGGACGCCGGTTTCGGCTACACCGGCATGGAGATGGAGACGCTGTCCAAGTACCGCCTGCCGGCGGTCGTCATCGTCTACAACAACAACGCCTGGGGCACCTGGCAGGGGCAGCGCAACAACGAGGTGGGGCTGCCGGTGCACCTGTTCCAGGAGAACCTGCGCTACGACAGGATGGGCGAGGCGCTGGGCGCGCACGGCGAGTACGTCACCCGGCCGTCCGAGTTCCGCCCCGCCCTCGAGCGGGCCTATCAGGTCGCCCTCGACGAGAGCCGCCCGTCGGTGGTCAACGTGCAGGCGAAGAAGGAGTTCTGGTTGCGCGACCAGTACGCGCCCGGCTTCCTCGGCAAGATCGAGCCGGGGGTCATGTCGTACTACCACTAGGCGTTGCGCCGCGCCGGGGCGCGGGATTGGCCGGGCGATGAGCCGGCGCCGCAAGGCGGGGCTCATCGGGCCGGCGGACGGGCACATCGTGGGGCGGGAATCCGGGCGCGGCGCGACGCCGCTGCGGGCACGGCCGCGCGGGCCGAAGGCGGCGCGATCCGATCTCTCCGAAGCGGGCGGGGAGAGGCGGAGCAGTCGGCCGCCGCGGGTCCGGAGGACGCCGGAACAGTCGCTGGCCGTCGTGCGGCAGCAGCTGCAGGCCTACGCCGACCGGCGGGTCTTCAGCGGGTTCAGCGAGGGCCGGCCGGTGGCGGGCCGGCACCGGTTCCGCTTCTCGTGGCTGGGGACGGAGCCGCTCACGCTCGACTACACGCCGGCCAGCGGGACGTTCGTCTTCCGGGCGCTGCTGCCCGACGTCCCGGCCCGGTCGGCCCTGTATTCGGACCTCGAGGCGTTCGTGGCGGGGCGGGCTTCGACCCGGCTGCCCGGCCACCGGCGGATAGACCGGCGCCGCGCCCGCGCCCGGTGCGTCGCCGCCCGCGGGGCGGTGTCCCTCGAGCTGGTCGCGACGCGCAACTTTCACGACTACGGGGTGAACCGGGTCGTCAACCTCGTCCACGAGGTCTTTCTGTACCTCCAGGAGTACCGGCCGGAGTACCTGTGGGCGAACTTCGCCGCCCCGGAAGAATGAGGAGGGGGGCTCGGCCGCCGGCCCGCCGCGCAGGCCCGCGGCGCACCGGGACAATCGCCGGGCCAGTGCGGCGGGACGTTCCGACCGGGCCGCCCGTGACCGGCGCCTTGCAAAGGGAGAATCGGCATGACCGGATCCTCAAGTCCCTGGCGGCTCGCGGCCCTGGCCGCCGCCGCCCTCGCCGGCGCCGCGTACGCGCAACCGCTCCACCCGCCGGAGTCGCACCGGCATGCCGAGGGGCAGGCGCTCGAGAATCCGGTGGCGCCGACCGCGGACTCCGTCGCCACCGGTCGGCAGCGGTACGTGTTCATGTGCCGGGAGTGTCACGGCAACACCGGCCTCGGCGACGGCGACATGGCCCACGCGGGGGGAGACATTCCGGACTTCACCGACGACGTCTGGCTGCACGGCCCCAGCGACGGGGAGATCTTCCTCGTCATCAAGGAGGGGGTGACCGCCGACATGCAGCCCTATGCCGACCGGCTCGACGACGAGGACATCTGGCACCTCGTCAACTACCTGAAGACGCTCGCCGACCGCCGGTGAGCCTGTCCGCGGTCCGTCGGCCTTCCGGCCGGGCCCGGTCCGCCGACTCCCGACACGATGCCCAGCCCGATCGTCTATCGCCCGATGGAGCCCGCCGACGCCGAGGCGGTGTCGCGGTTGATCGTCGAGTCGTTCACCGAGTTCATCGGGCCGGAGTACACCGACGAGGGCCGGGCCGAGTTCCTGCGCCACGTGGAGCCGGCCGCGCTGGTCGAGCGGACGCGGTCGAACCACTTCGTGCTGGTGGCGATGGCGGGCGAGCGGCCCGCGGGGGTGATCGACCTGCGTGACAACGACCACGTGTCGCTGCTGTTCGTCGACGCGCGGCATCAGCGGCACGGCATCGCGCGTGAGCTGCTCGAGCGCGCGCTCGCCGTCGCCCGTCCCGCCAAGCCCGGCCTCGAGCGCGTGACCGTCAACTCGTCCCGTTTCGGCGTCGCGGCCTACGAACGCCTGGGGTTTCGGCAGACCGGACCCGAGCGCACCGTCAACGGTATCGTCTTCATTCCGATGGCCCACCGGCTCGAGGCTGACGAGGCCTGAGACGACGGGGCTCCCGCCACGGGGCTCCGGGCTCCGGTTCCCATCTACACGACCACGCGCAGGACGGCGAAGACGAGGCCCGTCGTGAGGCCGACGATGGCCAGCACAAGGCGGAGCGAGGAGGCAACGATCCTGCCAGCCGGCAGGTCAAGGTCGGGGTTCGCGAGCGGGTGTGGGCACCCGCGGGCCGGGGTCGCCGGTCCCGGCGGGGGCCCGGCCGGGCCGCGTCCAGGGCGATCCGGTGGCGGGGATGGACTCCACCCCGATGCCGTACCGGAAGACGAGCCGGCCGCCGTGCAGGGCGGTCGCGGCCAGGAGCCCGAGCCCGATGACCGAGAGCAGGCAGGACAGCGCGATGGTCCGCCGGGTCGTCGTGCGCCAGATGAAGGACATCGCGAGTCGCAGAGAGGCGAACAGCACGAAGAACCAGGTCGTGCGGTCGGCCCACGCGAAATGGGCGGTGACGGCGAGGCCGGCGTCGGGGCCGACCCGGACGGCGGCCGCCGCGCTCAACCCGCTGAAGTATGCCGCCATCGCCGCGAACGCGCCGGCGCAGTAGAGCCAGGTGGCGGTGTCGCGGGTCGTCGGGCGGGCCGGCCGCAGCAGGCTCAGCAGGTCGGCGGCGGCCGCCGCGGCGAGGAGCGCGATCGGAAAGTGAACGATGAACGGGTGGGGGTTGGGCGCCCAGTCCGGCATGGCGGGGCCTGCGGTGCGACGAGCCCCATCATACACCGTCGGCGGCGATGCCGGTCCCGGGTCGGCCGCAGCCCCGCGCCGGCGCGGCATCCGGGGCCGGCTCGGATGCGGCCGTCCGACCGCCGGCCGGCGGCTTCCCGACGGATCGACAGGCCCCGCGTCGTGTTAAACTCTGCACCACCACCTGCTTGCACTTTCACGGAGTCTCGCCGATGTCCGGCCATTCCAAGTGGCATTCGATCAAGCACAAGAAAGGCGCGGCCGACGCCAAGCGCGGCAAGCTGTTCACCCGCATCATCAAGGAGTTGACGGTCGCGGCGCGGGACGGCGGCGGCGATCCCGACAGCAACCCGCGCCTGCGGACGGTCATCGCCGACGCCAAGGCCGCGAACATGCCCGCCGACAACATCAAGCGGGCCATAAGGCGCGGCACCGGCGAGGAGCCGGGCGTCCACTACGAGGAAGTGACCTACGAAGGCTACGGCCCGGGCGGCGTGGCCCTGATGGTCGACGTGCTGACCGACAACAAGAACCGCGCCGTCGGCGAGGTCCGTCACCTGCTGACCAAGCACGGCGGCAATCTCGGCTCGTCCAACAGCGTGGCCTGGCTCTTCGACAAGCGGGGGTACGTGCTGGTGGACCGGGATGCGGTCGACGAGGAAGCGCTGATGACCGTCGCGATCGACGCCGGCGCCGACGATCTTCGGGACGACGGCAGCCACTGGGAGATCATCAGCGCGCCGGAGGCGTTCGACGCGGTCGCCGCGGCGGTGCGGGCCCTCGGGGTCGAGCCGGCGTCGGCGCAGGTGGCGATGCTGCCGCAGAACTTCGTGGTCCTCGAAGGGAAGCCGGCCCAGCAGATGATGAAGCTGATGGGCGCGCTCGAGGACCTCGACGACACCCGTCACGTCTGGTCGAACTTCGACGTGAGCGAGAAGGAGATCGAGGCCTCTTTGGCGTGAGGATCTTCGGGATAGACCCCGGCTCCGGGCGCACCGGATACGGCTGCATCGATTCCGATGGCAGTCGGTGCGAGCTGGTTGCGTGCGGAGCGATCACGGCGCCCGCCGGCTCTCCATTTCCAGACCGGCTCGTCCGGATCTTCGACGCGCTGGCCGCGATGCTGGCCACGCACCGGCCGGCCTGCGTCGCCGTCGAAGAGGTGTTCCACGGGCGCAACGCCCGCAGCGCGTTGAAGCTCGGTCAGGTGCGGGGGGTCGCCCTGCTCGCCGCGGCCCGGGCCGGGCTTCCGGTTGCGGAGTACGCGGCGGCGTCGGTCAAGCAGGCGGTGGTGGGCTACGGGCGCGCGGAGAAGCGGCAGGTGCAGCGGATGGTGGCGCTGTTGCTCGGCATGGACGAGCCGCCGTCGCCGCACGACGCCGCGGACGCGCTCGCGGTCGCGGTGTGTCACGCCTACGCCGGGGCGCCGGCCGCGCCCGGCGGATCGGCGGGCGACGCCAACGCCGGGGTCAGGACCTGGCGGCGGTTCCGCGTGCCGGGGTGACGGATGATTGCGCGCCTCCGGGGCCGGATCGCCGAGAAGCACCCCCACCGCGTGACCGTCGACGTGCATGGCGTGGGGTACGACCTGCACATCCCCCTGTCGACCTTCTACGGCCTCGGCGAGCCGGGGTCCGAGGCGGCGTTCCGGGTCCATACGCACGTGCGCGAGGACACCCTGGCGTTGTTCGGCTTCGCGACCGCGCTCGAGCTGCGGGTCTTCGAGCAGCTGATCGGGATATCCGGCATCGGCCCGCGGCTGGCCCTGGCGGTGCTCTCCGGCATGGAGCCGGCCGAGCTGGTTCGGGCGGTGGGCCGGGGCGACGTGCGGCGCCTGACCGGCATCCCCGGCATCGGCAAGAAGACCGCGGAGCGGATGGGGCTGGAGCTGCGGGACCGGCTGCCGTCGGTCCTCGAGGCCGGGCCGGAGCCGGAGGCGGGGGACGGGCCCGCGGTGGCCCGCGGCGATCTGGTGTCGGCGCTGGTGAACCTGGGCTATGTCCGGCCGTCGGCGGAGCGGGCCGTCGATGCCGCCCTCGGCGCCGGGGACGACTCGTTCGAGCAGGCGCTCAGGCGGGCCCTGAAGGAGATCGCCCGATGACGGGGGACGATTCGCCTCCGCGCGTGGTCAGCTCGGTCCGGCTCGGCGACGACGATCAGTTCGAGGCCGGCCTGCGTCCGCGGAGCCTCGATGCGTACATCGGCCAGGAGCGGTTGCGCGAGAACCTCGGCATCGCCATCGCCGCGGCCCGGCAACGCGGCGAGGCCCTCGACCACGTCCTGCTGTACGGCCCGCCGGGGCTCGGCAAGACCACCCTCGCCCACGTCATCGGCCACGAGCTGGGCGTGGCGGTCCGGACCACGGCGGGCCCGGTGCTCGAGAAGGCGGGAGATCTGGCCGGCATTCTGACGAACCTCGCGCAGCACGAAGTGCTCTTCATCGACGAGATCCATCGGATGAGCCCCGTCGTCGAGGAGATTCTCTATCCGGCGATGGAGGACTACGAGCTCGACATCGTCATCGGTCAGGGCCCCGGGGCGCGTTCCGTGAAGGTGCCCCTGAAGCCCTTCACGCTGATCGGGGCGACGACCCGCGCCGGGCTGCTGACCTCCCCGCTGCGGGCGCGGTTCGGCATGGTGCACCGGCTCGACTTCTATCGCGACGAGGACCTTCAGGAGATCATCGGCCGGTCGGCGGGCATCTTCGACGTGCCCATCGAGGACGCGGCGGCGGTCGAGATCGCCGGCCGCGCGCGCGGCACGCCGAGGGTCGCGAACCGGCTGCTGCGCCGCGTGCGCGACTTCGCCCAGGTGCGCGCGGACGGCCGGATCACCCGGGACGTGGCTCTCGCCGCCCTGAAGATGCTCGACGTCGACACCAACGGCTTCGACGAGGCCGACCGCCGGCTGCTGCACGCCATCATCGACAAGTTCGGGGGCGGCCCGGTGGGGCTGAACAGCATCGCGGCCGCGATCAGCGAGGAGAAAGAGGCCATCGAGGACATCTACGAGCCCTTTCTGATTCAGATCGGGTTCCTCGACCGGACGCCGCGCGGGCGCGTGGCGACGGCCCGCGCCTACGACTACTTCGGGGTGCCGGAGCCGAGCCGCGGGGGGCGGCTGTGGTAGACACGACGCCGGGAACCATCCGCGCGCAGCGCCCGGGGCCCGTGGCGGGACCGCGCGCCGCCTCGATCGCAGCCGAGCTCCTGCCGCGGGCTCCCGCACGGAAAACCAGATGAGCATAGCCACCGCCAGCACTCTGCCCGGCGGTCCGGCCGCCTTGAGGCCGGTCCGGATCGCCTCGCTCGGCACCTATGTGCCGCCCCGCGTCATGACCAACGAGGACCTGGAGAAGCTGGTCGACACCTCCGACGCGTGGATTCTGAAGCGGACCGGCATTCGCACCCGCCACATCGCCGACCCCGACGCCGCGACCTCCGACCTCGCGGTCGAGGCGGCCGCCCGGGCCATCGACGGGGCCGGGCTGACCCCCCGGGACATCGGGTTCCTGGTGGTCGGCACCACGACCCCGGACATGTTCTTTCCGAGCACCGCCTGCCTCGTCCAGGACCGCATCGGCGCGGCCGGGGCGTGGGGGTTCGACCTCGGGGCCGCCTGCTCCGGCTTCACCTACGCGGTGACCACCGCCGTGCAGATGGTGGCGAGCGGGGCCCACGACCACGCGCTGGCCATCGGGGCCGACGTCATGTCCCGCATCATCGACTACCGGGACCGCGCCACCTGCGTCCTCTTCGGCGACGGCGCGGGGGCGGTGGTGGTGTCGCCGGCGGTCGACCCGGAGCTCCGCGTCATCGACTTCGCCCACGAGGTCGACGGCAGCGGGGCGCCGGCCCTGCGCATGCCGGCCGGGGGCAGCCGGATGCCGGCGTCGCACGAGACCGTCGACCGGCGCCTGCACTACGTGCACCAGGACGGCGCCGCCGTCTACAAGTTCGCGGTCCGCAAGACCCGCGACATCAGCCGGCGCGTGCTCGAGCGCAACGGGCTCGGGCCCGGCGACGTCGACCTCTTCGTCTCCCACCAAGCCAACCGCCGCATCATCACCGCCGCGGCCAGGGAGCTCGGCCTGCCGGAAGAGAAGGTCATGATCAACATCGACCGGTACGGCAACACCACCGCTGCCACCATCCCCCTCGCCCTCGCCGACGGGCTCGCCGAGCGGCGCCTGAAGAAGGGGGACCTCGTGCTGCTCGCGTCGGTGGGCGCCGGGTTCACGGTCGGCGCGGTGCTGCTGCGGTGGGCCTGTTAGGGGGCGCCGAAGAAGCTCCGCGCCAGCGAGACTCCCAACGCGACCGCAGGGTCGCGCCCGCGCCATGCGCGTCTCCGACTTCGACTTCGACCTTCCCGCCGACCGCATCGCTCAGACCCCGACGGCCGAGCGGGAGGACGCCCGCCTGCTCGTCCTCGACCGCGCCACCGGCGGACTCGAGCACCGCACCGTCGGGGCGCTCCCCGCCCTCCTGGCCCCGGGCGACCTGCTCGTCGTCAACGACACCCGGGTGGTTCCCGCGAGGCTGCTCGGGCGGCGCGTGCCGAGCGGGGGGGCGGTCGAGTGCCTGCTGCTGTCGCCGCGGGGCGACGGGTGCTGGGACGCCCTCATGCACCCCGGGCAGCGGCTTCGCGCCGGTGCCCGCGTCGTCTTCGACGGCGGCGGCCGGCGGTTGCTCGGAGAGGTGCTCGCCCGCCGGTTTCACGGCCGCCGCACCGTCCGCCTGTGGACCGAGGACGGCACCGGCGTCGACGAGGCGATCGACCGCGTGGGTCACGTTCCCCTGCCGCCGTACATCCGGCGCGGGGATACGCCGCTCGACGCCGAGCGGTATCAGACGGTCTACGCGGCGGTGCGCGGCTCGGTGGCGGCCCCGACGGCGGGGCTGCACCTGACCGGCGGCCTGCTGCGGGACCTCGAGGAGCGTGGCGTCGGCGTGGCGCGGGTCACCCTGCATGTCGGCTACGGCACGTTCGCCCCGATCCGGGCCGAGGAGGTCGAGGCGCATCGGGTCGAGCCCGAGCCGTACCGCGTGCCTCCGGAGACGGCGGCGGCGGTCCGCCGGGCCCGCGAGGCGGGCCGGCGGGTGATCGCGGTGGGGACGACCACGACGCGGACCCTGGAGACCGCGTTCCGGGCCGGCGACGGGGAGCTGCGCGCCGGAGACGGCGTCAGCGATCTGTACCTCTACCCCGGCGCCGCCTTCCACGTCGTCGGCGGGCTGCTGACGAACTTCCATCTGCCCCGGTCGTCGCTGCTGATGCTGGTCAGCGCGTTCGCCGGGTGGGACCGCATCCGCGAAGCCTATGCCGAGGCCCTGCGGGCGGAGTACCGGTTCTACAGCTACGGCGACGCGATGCTCATTCTGTAGCCGCCCGCGGCCCGGCACGCCGCGGCGTTCGAGCCGTCGTGCATCCCGGCGGCCCGCCCTGCCGGTCGCGCGGGCCCGCGTGCTCCTCGTCGCGCGTCGCCGGGCGGGCCTCGCCGCGGTCGCGCCGTCGCGGGGCTTCACCGCCGGCTGCCGCCCCACCGACCGCTCCCCGGTCGAAAGGCCCTCGTCGATTCCGGCCCGGACTTGATACAATGATCCCGCATCTACGCCGGTGTAGCTCAGCTGGTTAGAGCACGCGGCTCATATCCGCGGCGTCCGGGGTTCAAGTCCCTGCACCGGCACCATCTCTCCGCCCATCGGTCGAGGTAAAGGGGAGCCCGAATCTGATCGATTCCAGGCCGGCTCCCGGGATTCGCCCGTGCCGCTCGCCGACCGCGTAGCCGCGTCGGTAGAGGCACGGGCGTTGATCCCGCCGGGGGGGCGGGTCGTCGCGGCGGTGTCGGGCGGCGGCGACTCGGTGGCCCTGCTGCACCTTCTGGCCGAGTTGGCGGCGCGGGGCGTCGTGGACCTCGTTGGCGTGGCCCACGTGAACCATCGCCTGCGCGGGCCGGAGTCCGACGAGGACGAACGCTTCTGCCGCGGCCTCGCGCGCCGGTTCGGCGTGCCCTGCCTCGTCGAGTCGGCGGCCGTGGCCGACGCGGCGCGGTCGCGGCGGATCTCCGTCGAGCGCGCCGGCCACCAGCTGCGCCATGCCTTCTTCGGGCGGGCGGCCCGCGAGCTGGGGGCCGGCCGGGTCGCCCTGGGCCACACCATCGACGACCAGGCGGAGACGGTGCTGCTGAGGCTCATCCGCGGCGCCGGCCCGGCCGGGCTGTCCGGGATGCGCCCGCGGACCGGCCTCCTGATCCGGCCGCTGCTCGCGGTCGGCCGCGCCGAGCTGCGCCGATACCTCGCGGATCGGGGAATCCCGTTCCGCGAGGATGCGTCGAACGCCGACACGCGCGTGCCCCGGAACCGGGTGCGGCACGAGCTGTTGCCCCACCTGCGGACGTACTCGCCCAGAATCGCCGAGGCGCTGGCGCGTCAGGCCGACATCGCGCAGGCCGACGAGGCGTGGCTGAGCCGCCGGGCAAACGAAGCGGCCGCCGATCTCGTCTCAAGGAACAGGGGCGCGGTCGAGCTGGACGCGGCCGGACTGACCGCGCTGCCGCCGGCCCTCGCCCGCCGCGTCGTCCGGGCGGCGCTCGACCTGGTCGCGCCGGGGGGGCGCGAGATCGGATTCGACGCGATCGAGCGGGTGCGGCGGGCGGCGGCCGAGGGCCCCCCGCGGGCCGACCTGCCCGGATGTCGGGTGGAGCGGGCGGCGGGCCTCGTGCGCCTCGTCGCCCGCCGGGGCCGGGGCCGGGGCGGGCCGGCGCCGCCACCGCCGGGCTTCGCCTATCGGCTGGAGATTCCGGGCGAGGTCGCGGTGCCGGAGGCGGACGTGCTGGTCCGGGCCGAGGTGGTCGATTCGGTCGGCGCGGGCGTCCCCCGCGCCGCCCCCCCGGCCGACGGCGACCCGGCCGCGGCGGTGTCGGCGGCGGTCGTCGCCGTGCCCGCGGCCCGGCCGCTCGTGGTGAGAAGCTGGCGGTTCGGGGACCGGTACAGGCCGTCGGGCCTCGGGGGCCGCGGCCGGAAGCTCCAGGATCTGTTCGTGGACCGCAAGCTGCCGCGCGCCGAGCGCACCCGCGTCCCGATCGTGGTCGACGCCGAAGGGCGGGTCATCTGGGTGATCGGGTTCGATGTCAGCCGGGAGTTTCGCGCCGGCGAGGGGAACGAAAGCGTGTTAATCTTAAAGGTCCGTTCTTTGGGGGAGACTCTGTGAACTCGACGACACGCAGCCTGCTGTTCTGGATGCTTCTCGTAGTCGTGGTGTTGGCGATCTGGAACCTGTCATCCCAGTTCCGCACCGGCGACCAGCCGGTCGCGTTCAGCGAGTTCATGCGTTGGGTGGAGACCGGTCAGGTCGAACGGGTCGAGCTGTCGGGGAACGAGGTCGTCGGCACCACGTCGAACAACGATCAGTTCCGGACCTATGCGCCGCCGCAGTACGAGGGGCTGGTCAACCGGCTCATCGAGCGCGACGTGGTCATCGACGCGAAGGAGGCGGCGGGGAGCCCGTGGACGACGCTGCTCTACTCGTGGGCGCCCTTCCTGCTCGTCATCGGCTTCTGGGTCTTCTTCATGCGGCAGGTCCAGAGCGGCGGCAACAAGGCGCTGTCCTTCGGGAAGAGCCGGGCGAAGCTGTCGTCGAGCGCGCAGAAGAAGGTCACCTTCAAGGACGTCGCCGGCGTAGACGAGCCCAAGGAAGAGCTGCAGGAGATCATCGAGTTCCTGCGCGAGCCCCAGAAGTTCCAGAAGCTCGGCGGCCGCATTCCCAAGGGCGTCCTCCTGATGGGGCCTCCGGGAACCGGGAAGACCCTTCTCGCGCGGGCGGTGGCCGGCGAGGCCAACGTGCCGTTCTTCTCGATCAGCGGGTCCGACTTCGTCGAGATGTTCGTCGGGGTGGGGGCGTCGCGGGTTCGCGACCTCTTCGAGCAGGGGAAGAAGAACGCGCCCTGCATCGTCTTCATCGACGAGATCGACGCCGTCGGGCGGCACCGGGGCGCCGGCCTCGGGGGCGGGCACGACGAGCGCGAGCAGACGCTGAACCAGCTGCTCGTCGAGATGGACGGGTTCGAGTCGAACGAGGGGGTCATCCTCGTCTCGGCCACCAACCGGCCCGACGTGCTCGATCCCGCGCTGCTCCGGCCCGGCCGGTTCGACCGCCGCATCGTGGTGAACCGGCCCGACGTCAAGGGGCGCGAGGGCATTCTCGGGGTCCATACGCGCAAGATTCCCCTCGCCGACGACGTCGACGTGCACGTGCTCGCGCGGGGGACCTCCGGCTTCTGCGGGGCCGATATCGCCAACCTCGTCAACGAGGCCGCCCTGAACGCCGCCCGGTACAACCAGAAGACGGTGGCGATGCAGGACTTCGAGTTCGCCAAGGACAAGGTGATGATGGGGTCCGAGCGCCGCTCGCTCATCATCAGCGACGAAGAGAAGAAGGTGACGGCGGTGCACGAGGCCGGCCACGCCCTGCTCGGCGTCGAGCTGGAGCACGCCGACCCCGTTCACAAGGTGACCATCATTCCCCGGGGCATGGCCCTCGGCGTCACCCAGCAGCTGCCCCTCGACGACAAGCACAACTACTCGGCGGAGTACCTGAACGACCAGCTCGCGGTCCTGCTCGGGGGGCGCATCGCCGAGGAGATCACCAACACCACCGTGACCACCGGGGCCGGCAACGATCTCGATCGGGTGACGGACCTGGCGCGCCGGATGGTCTGCGAGTGGGGCATGAGCGAGACGGTCGGGCCGCTCACGTTCGGCCGCAAGGACGAGGAGATCTTCCTGGGGCGCGACTTCGCGCAGCACAAGGACTACAGCGAGGAAACCGCGATACGGATCGACCAGGAGATCAAGCGCATCGTCACCGACAACTACGACCGGGCGCGGTCGATTCTCACCGGCAAGAAGAACGAGCTCCTGCGCGTCGCCGAAGAGCTGTTGTCGCGCGAGGTGCTGTCCGGCGACCAGGTCCAGCGCATCGTCGCCGGCCAGACTCTCGAAGAGCCGGTGGCTCCCGCCGCACCGTTCGTCTCCGACAAGCCCGCCAGCCCGGAGGCGGCGCGGCCGGTGGTGCCGCCGCTCGGAAAGCCGCTGCCGCAGGAATAACGGCATCCGGCGGCCCGTCTCGCCATCCGCGGGTCGCCCGCACCCTGCCGCATCGGGCAGGAAGTCCGCTGCTCCGTCCATCGAGACAGGATCCCCACCTCGACCCCGAGGGGCCTGTCCGCGCCGTCGAGGGATTGCTTGCGATGCAGGTTCGCCGTCGCTACACCTTGCCGCTGCCCGGCGCCTCGCCGCTCGCCCTCGGGGAGCGGACGCTGGTGATGGGGGTGGTCAACGTGACCCCCGACTCGTTCTCGGACGGCGGTCGCTGGCTGGACGCGGGCCGCGCGGCCGAGCATGCGCTGGCGCTCGAGGCGGCGGGCGCCGACCTGCTGGACGTCGGCGGCGAATCGACGCGGCCCGGCGCCGACGGGGTGCCGGTCGACGAGGAGCTCCGCCGGGTCGTCCCCGTGCTGAAGCGGTTGGCGGGACAGGTTCGGGCGCCGGTTTCCGTCGATACCTGCAAGGCGGAGGTCGCGCGGGGCGCGATCGACGCCGGCGCGGTGATCGTCAACGACGTGTCCGGTCTGCGGCGCGACCCCGCCCTCGCCGGAGTGGTGGCGGCGAGCGGCGCCGCCCTCCTCGTCATGCACAGCCGGGGGAGCTCGCGCGACATGTACCGCGACGCGTGCTACGGGGACGTCGGGGCCGAGGTGGTGCGCGAGCTGGGGGCCTCGATCGCGGCGGCCGTCGGGGCCGGCGTCGACCGGGCCCGGATACTCGTCGACCCCGGCCTCGGCTTCGCCAAGCGGGCCGGGCAGTCCTACGCGGCCCTCGCCGCCCTCGGGGGGCTCGCGGCGCTGGACCGGCCCATCGTCGTCGGTCCGTCCCGGAAGTCGTTCCTTGCGGGCCCCGCCGATCTCGCGCCCGCGGATCGCGACTGGGGGACCGCCGCCGCGGTGACCGCGGCGATTCTGGAAGGCGCGCACGTCGTGCGGGTGCATCGGGTCCGGGAGATGCGGCGGGTGGCGGAGGTCGCGGACCGGTGCCGGGGCGCCCACGAGGCCCGCCGGCAGCCCGGCGCGCGGGCCGCGGCCGGCGCCGAGCCACCCGCGTTCAGCGAATTGCCGAGGTCGGTGTGATCGAGGGCCTCGCGAGCCTGCTGCAGCAGAGTCGCATCGGTTGGTGGGACCTGCTGGACATCGCGATCGTGTCGGTGCTGATCTACGAGCTGCTCAAGCTGCTCCGCCGCACCCACGCGGTTCAGATTCTCATCGGCGGCGGGTTGATCGTGCTGCTCTACTACGCCGCCCAGTTCACGCCCCTGCAGACCCTGAACTGGCTCATCGGCGACATGTTCGGCTATGCCGTCTTCGCGGTCATCGTCCTGTTTCAGGGCGACATCCGCCGCGCCCTCGCCCGTCTGGGGCGCGCGCCGTTCTTCCGCTACGTGAACCGGCCGGCCGTGACCGACCAGACCATCGAGGAGGTGGTGGAGGCGCTGCGCATGCTGGCCGAGCGGAAGACGGGCGCGATCGTGGCCATCGAGCGCGAGATCGGCTTGCGCAACTACGTCGAGAGCGGGATTCCCCTCGACGCCAAGGTCAGCTACGACCTGCTGGTGACGGTGTTCCAGCCCGGCTCGCCGATGCACGACGGGGCGGTGCTCATCCAGCAGGACCGGATCGCGGCCGCCGCCTGTTTCCTCCCCTTGAGCGTCGACACCCCGGTCGCCCGCAATCTCGGGACCCGTCACCGGGCCGCGATCGGGCTGAGCGAGGAGACCGACGCCATCGTGCTGGTCGTGTCCGAGGAGACCGGGCTGGTGTCCATGGTGGTGGACGCACAGATGGAGCCGGACCTCGATCCGGAGCGGCTGCGATATCGCATCGAGGCGCTCATGCAGCGTTGGCCGTTGGGGCGGAAGCGCAGTCGGGCGGACGGGGTGGAGTCATGACGACGCTCCGAAAGCTCGGGCTCAAGCTGTTCTCCATCGCGCTCGCGGTGGGGTTGTGGCTCGCCGTCTCGGGCGAGCCGATCGCCGAGCGGGGCGTGCGAATTCCGCTGGCGTTCGAGAACCTGCCCGAGTCCATGGAGATTCTGGGCGATCCCCCGCAGAGCGTCGACGTGCGCCTGCGGGGTTCCACGGGGACCCTGCGGCGTCTCGACGCGCGCGACATGGTGGCCACCATCGACCTGGAATCGGAGCGCGCCGGGGCGCGGATGTTCGACATGACGTCGGACCGGGTGCGGGTGCCGCTCGGTATCGAGGTGACCCAGGTCGCTCCGTCGACCATCTCGCTGATCCTGGAGGCGTCGGCAAGCCGGGTGGTGCCGATCATCCCGGAGATCCGGGGGGCGCCGGCCGCCGGCTTCGTCCTGGGCGTCGTGGAGGTCGAGCCGGCCGCCGTCGAGATCGAGGGCCCGGAGAGCCGGCTGCACGCTCTGACCGAGGCGATGACCGAGCCCATCGACGTGACCGGCGCGTCGGCGCCCCTTCGGCGGATGGTTACGGTCGCGGTCGACGACCCGAGCCTGCGGCTCGCCACGCCGGGGTCCGCCCGGGTCACCATCGCCATCGTCCGGTCGCCGGGCGGGCGCGCCAATCGTCCGGCGTCGGACGACGTCCGGACCGGGTGGGGCGCGCGGGACTGACGCTCCTGCACCGGAGTCTGCGCCGTGGAACGGCGCCGCCTCCGGAAGACGCGCAGACTCCCTGGAGGGTTGGTTGGGCGGCGAATCTCGCGAGCAGCTTCGCGTCAGCGAAGCTTTCAACGCGACCGCAGGTCGCGCGGCGACGGGGACACCGATGGCGGCCAGCCTGTTCGGGACCGACGGGGTGCGCGGCGTTCCCGGCGAGCCGCCGCTGGACCGGCCGACACTGGTGGGTCTGGGCGCCGCGGTCGCCGCGAATTGCCGCGGCTCTTCGGGGCGGGGCCGGGTGCTCATCGGCCGGGACACCCGCGAGTCGGGCGAATGGATGACCGGCGCCCTCGCCGAGGGTGTCGCCGGGGCGGCGGCCCGGCCCGTCGACGCGGGGGTGCTGTCGACCCCCGCGGTGGCGTTCCTGACCCGGGACGGGGGATACGACGCCGGCCTCGTCGTCTCCGCCTCCCACAATCCGCATCCGGACAACGGGGTGAAGGTCTTCACCGCCCGCGGCGAGAAGGCGGACGCCGATCTCGAGGCACTGATCACCGCGTCGGTCCGGGATTCGAGCCCGGCCCTCACGGCGCCCTCGGGGGCGGCCCCGCGGGTCGAGCGGGGGGGCTTCGCCGACGCCTACGTCGAGCACACCGCCGGCATCCTCCAAGCGGCGCCGGTTCCGGCCGGGTTCGGCATCGCCGTCGACTGCGCCAACGGCGCCACCAGCCGGATCGCGCCGGCCGTGCTGCGCCGCCTCGGGCTCGAGCCGACGGTCCTCCATGACAGCCCCGACGGGCGGAACATCAACCGGGGCTGCGGCTCGACCCATCCGGGCCGCCTCGCCCGCGCCGTGGTCGAGCTGGGGTGCGAGCTCGGCGCCGCGTTCGACGGCGACGGCGATCGGGTGGTGCTGGTCGACCACCGGGGCGGGGTCGTGTCCGGCGATGCGGTGCTGCTGGTCGCCGCCCGCTGGCTCGCGGCGCGCGGCCGCCTCCCCCATCGCGGGGTCGTGGCCACCGTGATGAGCAACATCGGGCTCGAGCAGGCCCTCGCTGCCGACGGCATCGCGTTGCATCGCTGCGCGGTCGGCGACCGGATGGTCCGGGCCGAGATGCGGCGTCGCGGGCTCGCCCTGGGCGGAGAGCAGTCGGGCCACGTCATCTTCGCCGAGCACCTGCCGACGGGAGACGGGCTCGCCACGGCGCTGATGGTCCTCCGGGCGATGCTCGAGGCCGGGCGGCCGATCGCCGACCTCGCCGCCGACCTCGTCCTCCGGCCCCAGGTGCTGGTGAACGTCGCGGTGCGCCGCCGCGCGCGGCTGGACGAGGTGCCGGGCGTGTCTCCCCTCATCGATGCGGCGGCCCGCGAGCTCGCCGGGGCGGGCCGGGTGCTGGTGCGCTACTCGGGCACCGAGCCGCTGCTCCGCATCATGCTGGAGGGACCGGACGAGGCGCAGATCCGCGGCCTCGCCGAGCAGATCGCGGACCGGGTGCGGGCCGAGATCGGCGCCGAGCCGGGCGTGCGCCGGTGACCGGAGAAGCGCCCGCACCGTTCCGTGGACGTCGGCGCCGTGCTCGGGACGCC
The DNA here is from genome assembly GCA_963663815.2 of Vicinamibacterales bacterium. GTDB lineage: Bacteria > Acidobacteriota > Vicinamibacteria > Vicinamibacterales > UBA8438 > JAJEEA01. The sequence continues at coordinate 5,777,124 of OY760734.1, forward strand.
TGCGCCGCTCGTGGGAGGACCTGCCGCCCGCGGGGCGCCGGCATCGTCCGTGGGGCGCCCGAACCGCCTGGGACGCCGGCCCCGCCCGGGCGTGCGCCGACGCCGTCCTGCCGACGCCGGCGGCGTCTGTGGACGGCGCTCCGGTGCGTTGCTATGATCGATCCCCAGCGGGGGTTGGCCCCGACAGTGCGATGAACCGAACCGAGACGCTCCCACTCGCCGTGTCGCTCGTGCTGGCGGCGGGCATCATGGGCTGGATCATCTGGAGCCAGCGCCCGCCCGAACCGGTCGCCGAGGCCGCGCCGCCCGCCACGGCCTCGCTCCCGCCCCCGGCGCAGCCGCGGGAGGAGCCGGACGTCCCGGAGCCGCTGCCCATCGACGAGGACCGCGCCGCCGCCCTGCGCGCCGCCGCCGGCGAGGCGCCCGAAGACGTGCAGAGCCGCGTCGACCTGGGCAATCTCTACCATGAGGCGCGGCGTTTCGACGACGCCGCGCCGTGGTTCGAGGCGGCGCTGGCCCTGAGCCCCGATCTCGTCGAGGTGAGCACCGATCTCGGCGTGGCGTACTTCTACTCGGGCGCGGTCGACCGCGCCCTGGCCCAGTTCGATCGCTCGCTCGAGATCGACCCGGCCCATCCCGGGACCCTGCTGAACGTCGGCATCGTGCGGGCCTTCGGCCGGCAGGACCTGCCCGGGGCGATCGAGGCCTGGGAAGAGCTGGAGCGCCTGGCCCCCGACAGTCTCGAAGCGTTCGCGGCCGCCGACGCCATCGAACGCCTGCGCGCGGCGGCGCATCCTTGACCCGTTCGCGGCGCGTCCGGCTCCGGCATCCGGGCCATCGAGCGGTGCGGACGCCCGGAGGGGTTGCCTGGGACGGCGGCGCCGAGGCGGCGGTGGTGCCGCAAGGCGGCGACTGCCGGCGATGACGAAATGGCCCTTGCCTGGCTCGTCCGGTTCCTGATCGCGGTGGTCGCGGTGCGGATGGCCTGGAAGTTCTTCAGCGGACTGCTGGAGGGCGCGGCCGAGCGCCCGCAGGTCCCGCCGAAGCGGGGCGTGATGCTCGTGCGCGATCCCGTCTGCGGGACCTACGTCGATCGGGCGCGGGCGGTCAGCGCGCGCGGCGGCGGCGAGCTGCACTACTTCTGCTCGGAGGACTGCCGCAGCGCGTACCGGCAGGGCCGGCGCGGGTCCGCCGCCCGCGTGTGACGCCGGCCGGCGTCCAAACCGTGGAACCGCGCGGACGTGCGGAGGGTCGGTGGTCGGCATCGAGGCGCGGAAGCTTCGTGCCGTCGCAACGTCCAACGCGGCCACAAGGCCGCGCGGCAGGGCGGGATGCAGAACGACGAACGGTTGCGCGCGGACATCGTCGAGATCGGCCGGCGGGTCCACGCGCGCGGGTTCGTGGCGTCGAACGACGGCAACATCAGCGTCCGCGTCGGCGACGACCGGCTCGTGACCACGCCCACCGGCGTGTCCAAGGGGTTCATGACCCCCGACATGATGGTGACGACGGACCTGTCGGGCCGGAAGCTGGCCGGCGACCGCGAGCCGTCGTCCGAGCTCCTCATGCATCTCGCCGTCTACGAGCACCGGCCCGAGGTCCGGGCCGTCGTCCACGCGCATCCCCCCACCGCGACCGGCTTCGCGGTGGCCGGCATCCCTCTCGACCGCGCGGTCCTCGCCGAGGTCGTCTGCACCCTCGGCAGCATCCCCATCGCCGACTACGGCACGCCGTCGACGAGCGAGCTCGCCGACGCGGTGCGGCGGCACATCCGCGCCCACGACGGGCTGCTGCTGGCCAACCACGGCGCCCTGACCATCGCCGACGAGCTCTACGCCGCGTACTACAAGATGGAGACGGTGGAGCACTTCGCGCGCATCAGCCTCGTGGCCCGTCAGCTCGGGCGCGAGAACCTGCTGTCGCGCGAGGAGGTGAACCGTCTGCAGGGGCTGCGCGATCGCTACGGCATCGCCGCGCCGGCCCCGCTGTGCCCCCCCGAGGGCGGGGAGGACGGAGACTGCCAGGTGCTCGAGGCGCCGTCGCGGCCGGGCGAGCGGCTCGTCGACCCGGACGCCCCGTTCCCGGCGTCGGCCCACGCCCCGTCGCCGGTGCCCGCGGACGCCCCCCCGGCGTTCCCCGACGCCCCCCCGGCGTCTCCGGACGTCCCGCCGGCGTCCGCCGGCGCGGCGAGGTCCGGCGCCCGCGGGTCTCCTGGTGGCGACGAGGAAGTTCGACTAACATACCGCGAGCTGACGGCGCTGATTGCGGACGCCGTCACGCAGCTGCGTTGAGATCCGCGGGAGGCGTGCGATGGGCGAGGCGCTCGGCATGGTGGAAACGAAGGGGCTCGTCGCGATGATCGAGGCGTCGGACGCGATGGTCAAGGCCGCCAACGTCACCCTGGTGGGCTGGGAGAAGATCGGCGCCGGCTTCGTCACCACCATCGTCCGCGGCGACGTGGCGGCGGTGAAGGCGGCGACCGACGCGGGGGCGGCGGCGGCCCGCCGCGTCGGCGAGCTCGTCTCCGTGCACGTCATCCCGCGGCCTCACGGCAACCTCGAGGACGCCCTGCCCATCGGCAAGAGCACCGGCTCGTAGCGGCCCGCCGCCATGATTCTCGGGAAGGTGGTGGGGACCGTCGTCGCAACCCGCAAGGACGAGCGCCTGGTCGGCAGCAAGCTGCTGCTCGTGCAGCCGGTGCGCCCCGACGGATCCGAGCGCGGCGACCCTCTCGTGGCCGTCGACACCGTCGACGCGGGCGTCGGCGAGCAGGTGCTGGTGGTCAGCGGCAGCTCGGCCCGGATGGCGGAGGGGATGACGGACCGTCCCGTCGATGCGGCCATCGTCGGGATCGTCGATACCGTCGACGTCGAGTGACGCACGGACTCGAAGATGACGAAGATCGAGTTGCGATTCGACCACGTCGACAACAACGACCACGTCTACGACAAGCCGGTCGTCGACGACGAGTGCGGACCGTCTCTGCTCGTCAACCCGACTCTCGTTTCTCGCCATTGCCAGGGTTGAAGCCGGAGCGTGCGAGGCTGACGTCGATCTTGGAGAACGACTGACCGCGAGCCCCGGAGCAGGAGAGCGATGCAACTCGCACGCGTCATCGGGAACGTGGTCGCCACCCGGAAGGACCCCGGGCTGTCCGCGGCGACGCTGCTCGTGCTGCAGCCGTTGTCGCCGGCCCGCGAGCCGGTGGGGGCGCCCCTCGTCGCCGTCGATTCGGTCGGCGCGGGGGTGACCGAAGAGGTGTTCTTCGTGCGCGGCAGAGAGGCGTCCCTGCCCTTCCTGCCGCGCCGGGTGCCCGCTGACGCCTGCGTCACGGGCATCTGCGATCATTGGACCGCGGTTGCCGATCGGCCTTCGCACGAGGCGTCGCCGCCGGGTATGCCCCGGCAGGAGTAGACGATGCGGCTCGCGCGGGTGGTGGGGTCCGTCGTCGCGACCCGCAAGAACGATGCCCTGACCGGCGCCCGGCTGTTGCTCGCCCAGCCGCTCGCCGCCGGCGGCGGCCCCGCCGGGGCCGCCCAGCTGGCGGTCGACGCGGTGGGCGCGGGTCCCGGCGAGCTCGTGCTGCTGGTGCTGGAGGGACGCGCGGCGGGCGCCGCCCTCGGCCGCGCAGGCGCCCCGGTCGACGCCGCCATCGTCGGCATCGTCGATCCGCGCGACCCCGCCGCGTCCTGATTCCCACCGTCTCCCGAGGAGCCCGCGAGCGGCCGCACGCGATGGACCAGACCCCGCCCCGCGTCCTCGTTACGCGCCGCATGCCCTCGTCGGTGCTCGCCCCTCTCGAGGCGGCGTGCGCCGTCGATCGGCACGATTCCGCCGCCGCCCTGTCGCACGAGGCGCTTTGCGGGCGCGTCGCCGGCAAGCAGGGCCTCGTCTGCATGTTCGACGACCCCATCGACGCCGCCGTCGTCGCCGCCGGCGACCGGCTCAGGGTGGTGGCCACGGTCGCCGTCGGGTTCGACAACATCGACGTCGCGGCCGCCGCCTCCCGCGGTATCGTGGTCACGAACACGCCTGACCTCGTCACCGGGGCCACGGCCGAGATGACGTGGGCGCTGATTCTCTCGGTGACCCGCCGCCTCGGCGAGGGCGACCGCACCATCCGCGCCGGTGAGTGGCGGGGCTGGACGTTCGAGTTCCTGCTGGGGTCCGAGCTGCGGGGCAAGCAGCTCGGCATCGTGGGGGCGGGGCGCATCGGCCGCGCGGTGGCGGCCATCGCCCCCGCGTTCGGCATTCGGCCGGTCTTCGCAACGCGCCCCGGCCGGGCGCCGGCACCTGCAGAGGTCGCCGATGTGCCGGTGCTGTCGCTCGACGAGCTGCTGCTGACGTCCGATGTCGTGTCCCTGCACGTGCCGCTCACGGCCGAGACCCGGCACCTCGTCGACCGGCGGACGCTCGTGCGCATGAAGCGCTCGGCGGTGCTCGTCAACACGTCGCGGGGCGGCGTCGTCGACGACGAGGCCCTCGCCTGGGCCCTCGACGAGCGTCTCATCGCGGGGGCCGGCCTCGACGTCTTCGAGGACGAGCCCCGGGTGCATCCGGGGCTGGTGGGGCGCGACAACGTCTGCCTGACCCCCCACCTCGGCAGCGCCACCCGCGAGACCCGCACCGCGATGGCCCAGCTCGCGGTGCGCAACGTCGTCGAGGTGCTCGAAGGGCGGCCGGCGGTGACCCCCGTCGACCGGCCGTGACGCGGCGAAACGTCACCGGGAACCGGGGCTGGCAGGGCCGGCCGGCGGTGACTCCCGTCGACCGGCCGGTGACGTGGCGGAGCGTCATCGGGACCGGGGTGCCGGCGGGCCGGCCGGGTGACCCCGGTCGGCCGGCCGTGAGGGGTGAGGCCTGACCGCGGCGGGGGCCCGGGTCGGAACCGCGTGCCGCCCGGGACGGGGAAGACGTCGGATGCCGCGATGCTGACCGTCAACGAGATCTTCTATTCCATCCAGGGCGAGTCCGATCACGCCGGCCGGCCGTGCGTCTTCGTGCGCCTGACCGCGTGCGACCTGCGCTGCGTCTGGTGCGACACCCCCTACGCGTTCCACGAGGGCCGCCCGCGCGAGGTCGACGACGTCGTGGCCGAGGTCGAGGGCTACGGCTGTCGGCTCGTCGAGATCACCGGCGGCGAGCCCCTGCTGCAGCCCGACGTGTATCCCCTGATGGACCGCCTGCTCGGGGCGGGCGCCACGGTGCTGCTCGAGACCGGCGGGCACGTCAGCCTCGAGCGGGTGCCGGCCGAGGTCGTCAAGATCATGGACGTCAAGTGCCCCGGCAGCGGCGAGTCGCACCGCAACGCCTGGGACAATCTGCCCCGGCTCGCCGGCCGCGACCAGGTGAAGTTCGTCATCGCCGACCGCGCCGACTACGAGTACGCCCGCGGCGTGGTGCGCCGTCACGGGCTCGAGGCCCGGTCTTCCGCGGTGCTGTTCTCCCCGGTTCACGGCGTCCTCCCGCCCGAGCGGCTCGCCGAGTGGGTGCTCGCCGACCGGCTGCCGGTGCGGCTGCAGGTGCAGCTGCACAAGTACCTGTGGGGGGCGGAGACACGCGGCGTGTAGGGTCCTGCCGGCCGGAAGGAAGTCCCGCAAGCAATCATGACCGATGCAGCACAACGTACGGCCGTCGTGCTTCTCAGCGGCGGCCTCGACTCGTACACCGCCGCGGCCATCGCCCGGGCCGACGGGTTCTCGCTGTTCGCGCTGACCGTCCGTTACGGCCAGGTCCACGCGTGCGAGCTCGAGGCGGCCCGCCGGGTCGCGCGCGACCTCGACGTCGCGCGCCATCTGGAGATCGAGGTCGATCTCGCTGCGTTCGGCGGCTCGTCGCTGACCGGCGACGGCGCCGTCGAGCAGGACCGGCCGCCCGAGCGCCCCGGCATCCCCTCGACCTACGTCCCGGCGCGCAACACGGTGCTGCTGTCCCTGGCCCTCGGCTGGGCCGAGGGCCTCGGGGCCGCCGACCTCTTCATCGGGGTCAACGCCCTCGACTACTCCGGCTATCCCGACTGCCGCCCCGACTACCTCGCCGCGTTCGAGCGCCTCGCCCGGCTGGCGACGAGGGCCGGCGTCGAGGGTGCGCGCTTCCGCGTGCACGCGCCCCTGATTGACTGGACCAAGGCGCAGATCATCGCGAAGGGCGCGTCGCTCGGGCTCGATTACGGCCTCACCCACAGCTGCTACGTCCCCGCCCCGGACGGCCGCCCCTGCGGCCGCTGCGACAGCTGTCAGCTGCGCGCGCGGGGCTTCGCCGAGGCCGGCCTGACGGATCCGTTGTCGGTATGAAAGGCAACGGCCGGCCCGGGCGCGGGCACGCTCCAGACCGACCGCAGGGGTTTCGGGAAAGCCCCGACTCAGGCTTCGAGGACGGCGTTCAGCGAGATGGCCGCGTTCATCAACTTCGAGATCGGGCAGCCGCCCTTCGCGTTGTTGGCCGCGGTGTCGAACGCCTCCCGGCTCGCGCCGGGGACCCGGGCCGTGGTCTCGAGGTGAATCTTCGTCACCGTCGGGCCGGTGTCGAGCATCTCGAGGGTCACCGTCGCGGTGGTGGTGACGTGGTCGGGGGTCAGGCCCGCCTCGCCGAGCTGGGCCGAGAGGGCCATCGAGAAGCAGCCCGCGTGGGCGGCCGCAATCAGCTCCTCCGGGTTCGTGCCGGCGCTCCCCTCGAACCGGGTGGCGAACGTGTACGCGGTGTCCGAGAGCTCGCCGCTCGCGCTCGAGATCGCGCCGCTCCCTCCCTTCAGGTTGCCCTTCCAGACGGCCGATGCCTTGCTGTCCATTTGTCCTCCTGAGACTCCGGCGCCACGCCCCGCGGGGCTCGCGCGCCGGACGGTTGTCCATGGTTCCCGGGCCCCGGCATGGCGACGCCAAGGCGCACAGACTCTAGATCGTTCGGTCGCAAAGCGCAACCGGTCCGCCCCGCGCCCGACGCCGCCAGAGGCGCGGCACGATCGCGTCCGCCGACGAATCACCTTCAGCCGCTTCGGTCGCGGGGCTCTCGCGTTCGGGCCGGTGCCGAAAGCGCCTATAATGCGGCGCGATGCAGAGTGGGCGCCAAGCCGAACGGCGTTCGGGACCTCGGCCTCTCGACGCCTCGGGTTCGTCCACGCCACCTGCGGCATCGCCAGACAAGGAGGACCGGTGCCCGCACAGCCGGGAGTAGAGCTGACGTTGTCGGTCTGGCGGGCTTTCGCCCCGCCCCGTACGCTCGTCTTCTTCGATGAAGCAAGAGAGCATCGGATGTTGGACCCCGAGTCCAACCTACAACAGGAGGTGTATTCCTGGAAACTCCGCGAGGATCCCTTTGCGGGGATTGAGGACGAACAGATTCGCCTCGATCTCCACGACCGCCTTCATCGCCTGAGCGTGTCGAAACCGCCAGCGGAACGGCACCTTACGGTCCTGGTGGATTTCGTCACGGCTGCTGAACGAGCCCTGGCCGCCCGGCAGGTCGAGTGGTCCCCGAGTCGGAGTCAGGCTCCCGAGCATGACGAGTTCCCCCGGGAGATCAACGCGTTGATGGCATTCGTCTTGCATCTGAAGTGGTTGCTGGCGTGTTTCGCGAACTGCCCGAGCGTATCGGTGTCCATTCGATGACCGAGAACGTCCTCCTCTCACGGCGTGAAGCCGAACCGCAGATCGCCGACCTGTTCGAACAGCAGAGCATCTGTAGACTCTCCGTACGTGACGAACGGGCTTTCCCCGACGGGTGGTTCCCTCTGGGCGATATCGTGCTCGCGTCGAGCAGTCAGGCCGACGGCGCGTCCGCCCACGCCGTACGAGGAGGCGCGTTTGAATGGTCGCTGCCCGGACTCGACGAGGCGCGCGCGAGTCTGGTCGATGTCCTGGAGGTCGGATCGGACGCGAAGCGCGAGGCGTCCCTGAAGGCGGTCGGTCGCGTGATGGACGAGATCGCTTCGACGCCGGTCCGACTGGGCCTCACGTACCCCGTCTTCGATCCCGATGCGCTTCAGGAGATGCCTTTTCGCCGGTCGACGACGGTGGTGACGGACACTTCGGGTGTTCTTCAGGGCGCCCTGGATTTCGTCGCACGACATCTTCATCCGGCGGCCAGAGTGAAGGTCCCGGCGATCGTCCACATGGAAGTAGTCAACTTCAGCCACCGGTTCTTCAGCATTCGACGGGGCGACACCGCGAGAGCCGCGCGCCGTATCAGCCTGTTGCACGAACATCTGAAGAGTCAGGGTGGATACAGGGCGCTCTTGCGGCTCGAGCTGCAGGCGGATACGGAAGTGGAGCGGAACTACCTGCTGGACGACCCGCTTCGAAGAGCGTTTCAGCCGGAGCGGGACAGCAATCTCTCCGACCTCAATCTCAGCACGTCGATACGGGCCTATGCCGACCGGTTGATCCTGGAAGCGGCTCGACACCATCAGGCGCAGTCGGGTCCGGAACACGCAGTTCGACTCCTGACGAGCGATCAGGGCCTCGCGCGAATGGCGTTAGCAGAGGGCGTCAAGCCCCTCTATTTCGGGGCCACGAGGGCAGTCAACTTCTTCGGTCGAAGATTGTCCGGGAAGAACTTCGACCCGTTTTCGGGTCGGATTCGGGAGACGTCGCTGTCGTCCGTTCTTTGGGAGCTGTCCACGGTCTTCGGTTCCGCCCGTCTCCAGAACGACTCAGGCAGCGCCTTAGAACTCGCTGCCTTGGGCAGGGAGTTGCCTTGGGCGCCCTACCACGCAAGGGAGGACCTGCTGTGGTGCCGGTATACGCTGCGGGCGGGGGGACGCATCGGGGCCGACGGGGCGCATGCGAGAGCGCAAGCCGACGACTCAAAGGGGAAGAGGGCCCCCAGGGAGGTTCAGAGCGTGGTCGGCGGGCGCCCGCGTCGAGCGTCGGGGGCTTTTCTGCGATTCAACGTTGACCGAATGATCCGACTGATCTGCGCGCTCGATGACCGCGTAGAGATGACCGAGCCCGAAGTGGCCGAGGCGCTGGGGAGGCGTGGCTCCCGGGGCGACGAGTACCGTCGTTTTCTGCAATCGGCGGATCTGGCTTCGACAAGGGACGGGACATGGCGGGCGGAAGGGCTTCTGCCCAGGCTCTCGGCGGCGTTGCGGCACGAACGCCTGGATGAAGTTCGAGAGATTCTCCTCGCGGCGCCCTCGTTTGCCGCGTTCTCGGGCCGTGTCGAGGAACTTCCGGTCGGAAGCGCGCTGGACGTCGCGACGATGGGGCGGGGTGGGTTCACCTATAGGGTGCTGGGGGAAATGACGCTGCTCTGCGCGTCCGTTGCTGACGCGGGGGTTTTTCCGACACCAACGGCGCCCGACGTGACGACTTTTTCGGAAATCGCGTTGCGCCGGTTTTTGGCGCTCGACGAGGGCGACGGGCTGGTCGCCACGGGCGCGTGGCTGGAGTCGCTGGCTCGGGCCGACGGAATTCACCCGGAGATCGCGCGCCGTCGCCTCCAGCAGGCCAGCGAAAAGGGCTTGCTGCGCAGGTCTACGGAGGGCTCGACGACCCAGGTGCGATTCGACGATCGGATGGTCCATGTTCTTCGTGTCAAGTCCGGTTGGCCGGTCGTGGAGCCGGTGCATCTGTATCGTGGAGACTATCTGATTCCCGGAAAGGCGAGTGTGAGTTTGCGCCTCGAGGAGCCGCGACAATGAGCTTGCGGGATCGCCTGCGGGACAGCGACGACTCGGGTTCGGCAGACCGCCTGTACAAGCGTTTCGGCATCGTGGCGAATCCGTTTCCGGCGTCGAACCAGACTTCGGCGAATCCACGTCGGCCGTTGCCCGCGGACGAAGAGGCGGAACAGCGCATAGTCACCTTCGTGCGCGACCACAGATCCCAGGTGGTGGTTGTTTCGGGCACACAAGGGGTTGGCAAGACCAACTTCCTGATCCACTTCGAGTCGGAAATCCGCGATGTGATGGCGGAACGTGGGGGCGTCTACCTGATTCGCTATCTGGCGGACCCGGAAGCCTCGTTCGAGGGTACGACCCGTCGACTGTTCGAGGAGTTGGGGACGGAGCACCTCGGGACCCTCGTCGAGAGGCTCAAGGACGACGAATCGCCGATAGCCGAGGCTCGTAGCCACGACATGCGCCAGGCCCTGTACCGCCTGATACGGGCGGATCAACCGGAGCTGGACTTGATGCTTCAGTGGTTGCTGGGACTTCGGCTGCTCAAGGCTCACCGGCAGGCGCTCGGGGTTCAGTTTCGGCTCGACACTGTGGAATCGAAGACCGCGGCTCTCAGCGACCTCGTTCAGGTCAGCGGGAGAGCGGGAGTGCTGGACGGGATCTTCCTGCTTCTCGACGAGTTGGAGAAACAGGATGGTGTGCTGGGTCCGACGGCGGTCGTACGCTATCTGTCGGCGGTGAGGTCGGTGGTCGATGCTCTGCCGGAACGTCTTTTTCTGATGATTGGGATAACCCCGGATGCTCTTCGGCGCTATTCTGTCGCGTTGCCGGCGTTGCGCGGCCGGCTGCAGAACAGGATAGAGCTGGAACCACTGCAGGATGCGGACGAGGCCTGGGAGCTCGCGAAGTTCTATATGGAGTCCGCACGGAGATCGGCGGAGACGGAGGGCCGGCGAGCAGTGGACGGACAGTGGATCGTAACGCGGGGCGATGCGATTGGCGATTTCGATAGGCTCTATGGCCGCGCGACACGGCGGGGTGACGCCGGAGTGAGGCAGCGGGAGTTTCTTCACGAGTTGCACATGCGGGCGGAGGCAGTGATTCAGGGTGGGGACTGAGGGGGAGAGCGGTTTCGCACGGGTGTCGGCGCGCGCGCCGCGCGGCTTCCAGCGGAGTGTGGTCGGCAGAGAGACGGTACGACGGGGGGCGTTGCGGCGGTCGCTATCTCAGCAGGATAGGCAGCCTGACCACGCGCTCGTCGCCGATGGCTACGAAGAGCGCGTGCACGCCGTTCTCCCAACTCCCGTCCGGCGACACGAAGAACACGTCGCCGCGGATGCCGCCGCGCGCTTCAGTCCGGAGGACCTCGTCCGGAATCCTGTCCGACCCGTCCACCCCGAACGTGAACCGGTGGAAGCCCCTGTCGATTCTGCTCCGGGGGAAGGCGAACCTCAGCGTCTCGGGCCAGTCGGCCCGCTCGTTCAAGAGCCGGCGCACCCCCTCCGGATCGCGGTCGCGCTCGCGCCGCGTGGCCGGCGGCACCTCGACCCCGTCCGGCCGGACCAGCACGATGTCCTCCCGCCGGATCGTCAGCGCTTCGGACGCGGCGAGCCCGAGGGTGACGACCAGCCACGGCGAGTCGTGATGGCGCTGCGAGTAGCGGTACGAAGCGCTCGCGAGCAGGGCGCCGTCGTCGTGGATCACGAGGTAGGGCACCCCGAAGCGGGCGTCGGGGTAGCGGACGTTGGGGAAGTCGTTCAGGGTGAGGCTGAAGGGCTGCGCCAGGGCCGGCGCGCCGCACGCCAGCACGGCGGCGGCGACGAGGAGGACTTTCCGGATCGGGTGCGCGGCGACGATGGTCCGCAGCGGCATGCTCCCCTCCTCGCCTGTTCTTCGACGCTCGGCCGATGGCGCGCGCCCTGCGGTCGCGCGGGACGGTCCGCCGGCGCGAGGCTTCTACGGCGTGGGCCCCGGGATGCGCCCCGGCCGCGTCGAGCTCGACGCGGCGCGGCGCGGCTCACCGGCCCTCCTCGTCCGGCAGCCCCTCGACGCCGGGCTCGAGCAGGGCCCCCAGGGTGTTCTGGAACATCGCGAGCTGGGTGTAGTTGCCGACGATCATCACGACCTCCCGCAGCTGCTCCTCCGTGTAGCGCTCCGCGAGCGCGTCCCATGTGGGGCGGGAGATGAAGCGGCTGGCGTGCAGCTCGTCGGCCGCCCGCAGCAGCGCCCGGTCGAAGTCCTCCCAGCCGGCGGCGTCCGGGCCCGCGGTGATGCGGCCGATCTGCTCCTCGGTGAGCCCCGCGCCCTGCCCGATGAGGTTGTGCCGGCCCCAGATGTAGTCGCCCCGCGACAGCCACGCCGTGCGCAGGATCAGCAGCTCCTTGTCGCGAAGCGGAATCGCGTAGTTCTGGACGAAGTGGATGGTGTAGGCCCAGTAGTTGCGGCACGTGTCGGTGACCTCGGGGCACAGCTGCCGCAGGGGGCTCGCGTCTCCCGGATCCTCGGGCAGCGCGATCCGCGGGCCCGTGAGGCGCTCGTGCGGCGCCACCCGGGTCACGGAATGCTCCTGGGCCGCGACGAGGGGGGCGGCGGCCGCGGCCACGCCGCAGACGAGTGTCACGCCGGTCAGAAAGCTGGTCCACCGCATCGCTGCCTCCCTGGTTCGTGGCGCGCCGGATTCCGCCGTCGCCGCCGTAGGGTCAGCCGGGTTTCCCGGGGCCGAACCCTGCGGCTCCGCTGCCCGCCCGGACCATCCTACAGCAGTCCGCGTCCTCCCGGGGCGCGGACCGCGGCACGATGTCGGCGGCCCGTGCGATGCCCGGGTCGCGACGCGTCCTGTTGCCAGGCGTCATCGCACGCGCAGCCGGCGTGCCGGCGGCCCGCGGCGACCGCCTGCGCCGCGCCGAGGGCGGCGCGGCGCCGGGCCGCCGCCGGTCGCGACGGCGCGGCCCCTCCCACGATCGGTCGGCGGCCGCTCGGGGGGCGGGGTCCCCGCCGGGGTGCGCCTCTGGATCGTCCCGCCGCGACCCCGTATGATGGCCGTCACGACGCAGAGGGCTGCGGCTCCCGGCGCGCAGGGAGCCCCGCGAAAGCCGGTGCCCGGCGGCCGCGGGTCGATGGGAGGTTCATCATGAAGAAGACGGCAGGACTGCTCGCGATCCTCCTGGGGTCGTGGTCGAGCCCGGGGCTCGCCCAGACGGCGGAAGACCTGATAAACGACGCGCGTACCCCCGAGGACGTGCTCGTCCACAGCATGGGGTACGACCGCAAGAGCTACAGCCCCCTCGACCAGATCGACAAGTCCAACATCCACCGGCTCGTGCCCATCTGGAGCACCAGCCTGATGAACCAGTCGGGCGAGCTCGCGGCGCCGGCCATCCACGACGGGGTGCTGTACGCCATCAACGGCAGCTGGACCTTCGCCATCGATCTCGAGACGGGCCGGCAGATCTGGCGGACGCCGGTGGTCCTCGAAGAGGGTTCGCGGCGGCGCAGCAGCTTCAACCGGGGCGGGCCGGTGATCTACGAGGGCCGGCTCTTCCGGGTCACCGTCGACAACCACGTCCTCGCCCTCGACATGGAGACCGGCGAGGAGCTGTGGAACCAGAAGTTCGCCGACGGGGCGGAGGGCTACTACGCGACGGGCGCCCCGATGATCGCCAACGGGGTCCTCATCTCGGGCATGTCCGGCGGCGAGTCCACCACCCGCGGCTTCCTCGACGGGTGGGATCCGGCCACCGGCGAGAAGCTGTGGCGCCGCTACACGATTCCCGGCCCCGGCGAGCCCGGCCACGAGACGTGGCCCGTCGACAGTGACGCGTACCTGTATGGCGGGGCCCCCACGTGGCGTTCCGGCTCCTACGACCCCGAGCTCGACCTCGTGTACTGGGGGACCGGCAACGCCGAGCCCTACGACCCCGCGCCGCGCGACGGGCTCGACAGCCTCTACGCGTCGACGGTGCTCGCCATCCGCCCGACGACCGGCGAGATCCACTGCCACTACCAGTACACGCCCAACGACGTCTACGACGTGGACGGCATCGACGAGCAGGTGCTCGCCGAGCTCGAGGTCGACGGCGAAATGCGCAAGGTGATGATGCAGGCCAACAAGAACGGCTTCCTCTACACCGTCGACCGCACCGACTGCTCGCTGATCGCCGCGCACCCCTACGTCTTCGTCAATTGGGCCACCCACATCGACCTCGAGACCGGCCGGCCGGTGCTGACCGACCTCTACCGCGACTTCCTCGCCGGCGAGGAGGTCTACATCTGGCCGTCGCGGGGCACCAACGCGGTCCCCATCGCGTTCAATCCGGACACCGGCCTCATCTACTCGACGACGTGGCACGTGCCGCGCATCCAGCGGCTCCTCCCCGAGCCGCCGGAGTTCGTCCTCGGGGCGAGCTCGACCGGCGTCACCAACCGCTTCCCGGTGGTCGAGCCGGGAGACCTGCTCGGGCACATCGTGGCCATCGATCCGCTGACGGGCGAGAAGAAGTGGGAGGTCCCCATGCACGACTTCCCCAGCTCGGCCGGGGTGCTGGCGACCGGCGGGGGGCTGCTGTTCACGGGGAAGATCACCGGCGAGTTCGTCGCCCTCGACGAAGAGACCGGCGAGACCGTCTGGGAGTTCCAGACCGGGTCGAGCGTCAACGCGACCGCGGTCACCTACACGCTGAACGGCCGGCAGCAGATCACGGTGGCGTCCGGGCTCGGAGGCGGGCTCGCCAACCGCTACGCGCGCGGCCTCGTGCCGGCCGGCGGCTCGATGTGGACGTTCGCGTTGATGCCGGACGAGTAGACGGCGCCGCTGCCCGTGGGGAGGCGCTGCTCCCGCCGGGCGGGGGTGCCTTCCGCCGGAGGCCGCTGTCGAGCCGCGGGCTGGCTACCGAGCCGGGGTTTCGGGGTCGCCGCGCAGGGGGGCGAGGGCGGCGATGGCGTCTTCCCAGCTTCGGGTGTTCACCCGGGCCGCGCCGGGCTCGTCGCCGCTGACCGCGAACACGTCGGCGCCGGCGCGGCCGACGGCGACCCGTTCCCGGTCCCCGTCGTCGAAGGTGACGGTGACGACGGCGGCCGGCGCGTCGAGGCCGGTTCCGTCGCGGGACGGCTCGAACGAGTCGGCGCGCAGGTTGGACAGCTTCGCCAGCAGGTCGTCGACGTCGGCGCGCTCGACATCCCCGGCGTCGGGCGCGGTCCGGCGCCACGTGTCGCTCTCGTCCTCTCCGCCCGTCGCCTCGTCCTCTCCGCCCGCCGCCTCGAGGGCGAACGTCCAGCGCTCGCCCTCGTGCTCGATCTCGAGCCCGGTGGCGTTGAACGGGCGGAACGCGAAGAGGTCCTTCCTGCGGTACTCCTCCACCCCCTGCTCGAGCTCGGCGGCGAGCGACTCCTCGACGGTGAACACCAGCTCGCGCGCCGCGTCCCGGGCGTAGACGGTCCCCGCCGGCGTCGTGTCGCCGAGAAGCAGGGTCGCGGCCGAGCTGCCGAGCCCCACCGTCACCGTCAACCGCGGGGCGTCGAGCCCCCAGGGCTCCAGGGCGTCCGCCGGCGCCTCCTCCTCCTCGATGGCCGTCATCTGGCCGGTCGCGAGCCGGCCGACGAGGCCGTCGGTCACCCCGAGGTCGGCCCGGGCCTCGATGGGGCCGACGAGCGACCACTCCCCGTCGGCCTTCCGCAACCGCACCGCAAGGTCGGGGCCCGAGACCCCGAGCGAGTCCACCTCGTTGCGGGTGATGTCCAGGATGGACTTGTCACGGAGGTCGAACGTGGTCTGGTCGAAGGTCGTGTCCAGAAAGCCGGAGACGAGGAAGACGCGGTTCGAACCGGCGGCGGTCGCGTAGAGATCGTTGCCGGCGGGGCTGCGATCGCCGATCAGCAGGCGGGACTCGGCGCCGTCCATCGTCCCGAAGCCGACCTCGATGGCGGGCGCGGCGAGCCCGAACGATGCCAGGTCGGGCGCGTCCTCGGGCTCGGCGACGACGCGCTGAATCTCCAGGTTGGCGAGGTTCGACGACAGCGAGACGACCTTGGTCACGTCAACGTTGACGGCGAACGGCTCGACGACCCGCCACCGGTCCCCGTCCTTCTCGATGACCGTTCGGTCGCCGTTGCTCGCCGACACCGAGAGCGAGTCGATGTCGTCGGAGTCGACGTCGAACACCGCCTCCGGCGGGTCCGGGGTCCCCGTCGCCGGCCGCCCCGACTCGACGAAGTAGATGTAGGCGCCCAGCGCGAGGGCCGCCACCAGCAGGACCAGCGTCGAACGCACTCCCCGCATGTCCTCAGCTCCGTCTGCTCAGCCAGGTGTAGACCCCGACGCCGAGGATGGCGGCGGGCAGCAGCAGCACCGAGAGCCAGAAGACGCGCCGCTGCGCGGCGGCGGTCAGGGTCAGCCGGCGGTCCTCCGGCTCGCGGGCGCGGATCGAGATGAGGCTCTCCTGGCCGGCCAGCCAGTTGACGGTGTTCAGGAACAGGTCGCGGTTGCCCTGGATGCCGACGACGGCGTTGCTCGCGAAGTCGGAGTCGCCGATCACCGCGAGGCGGGTCTCGGGCGCCGGGTCGTCCCCGCCGCCGGGCTCGGGCCCGTCGTCGGCCTCGGCGCCGTCGGCCTCGGCGCCTTCCGTGCCGTTGCCGCCGTCACCGTCGACGGCGGGCATCGGCGCGGGGACGGAGACGGCCATGCCGATGGCCACCGGGCCGGGGCGGTCGCCGGCGTCCTCGTCGAGCTCCACCTGCCCGGTGGCGAGGCTGTCGATGTCCGCTTCCTGCCAGCTCTGCGGGCCGGTCTCGATGAACGGCTGCGCGATGCGGCCGTCGGGGCCGCCCGGCGCGGCCGAGATCGAGCGCGCCAGCGGATAGGCGGTCAGCAGGTTGAACCGTTCGGTGATCGGATGGACCGGATAGCTCGCGGCCACCGGCACCGAGGCGTCGGCCCCGAAGAGCTGCCCCATGCCGCTCGCGTCGACCACGACGCCCGCGCCGGGCTCGACGCCCCACTCGCGCACGAGGCCGAGCAGGCCCTCCGGCGCCGGCTCGTCGGCGGTGACCGGCGGGTCGAGCATCAGCAGCAGCTTGCCCCCCCGGTCCAGCCAGGCGCCGAGGGCGTCGATCTCCCCCGGCAGCAGGTCGGTCTGCGGACCCGCGGCGACGACGACGGTGGCGTCGTCGGGCACCGCCCCCGCCTGCGCGAGGACCAGCGACTCGACCTCGAAGTTGTCGAGCGCGAGAGCGGCCGAGACGGTGCCGTAGCCGTCCCGGCCGGTGTCGGCGTGGGCCTTCTCGCCGTGACCCTCCAGGAAGTACACGGTCTGCTCGGCGCCCTCGACGACCTTGATCAGGGCGTTCGTCAGGTCCTGCTCGGTATCGGACTCCACCCGTTCGACCCGGTCTTCGTACTCGAACACGATGGTGCCGTAGGTCTGCACCTCGTACTGCCGCGCCAGCAGCGGCTGCCCGTCCGCGTCGATGTAGTCGACGGTGACCCGGTCCGACCGGTAGGCGTACTCGTCCAGCCGGTCGCGGTAGCGGGGAAAGTCCGGCTCGCGCGCGAACACCCGTATCCGCACCGGCGCGGCCAGGGTGTCGAGCACCTGCCGGGTCTGGTCGGACAGGGAGTACTGCTGCCCCGCGGTCAGGTCCCAGCGGTGGTTCTGGCGGGCGAGCACCCAGTTCAGGCCGACGACGATGGCCGCCACCAGGAGGATGCTGGTGCCCGCGAGGGCGCCGTAGCGGGTCTGTCGCCGCCCCAACGACCGTTGCACCTGGCGCCAGTGCCCGGCGCCGTACAGGACGATGCACGCGAGGCCGGCGAGGGCCAGGGTCCGGCGCAGCGACTCCAGCTCCGGGCTGACGAGCCACGCCAGCACCGCCGCGAACACGAGGAGCGAGCCGGTCCAGCCGAGGAGATCGAGGATTCTGTTCAGCATCGGACGTCGGGGCAGTCGGGGCTCAGCCGTTCCAGCGTGCCTGGTCCATCGACTTCGCGGTCAGGAACAGGCCGAGTCCGATGAAGCTCAGGTAGTACGTCACGTGTTTCGTGTCGATGACGCCTTTCGAGAAGTCGTCGAAGTGCTCCAGTATCGACAGGTACGCCAGCACCGCCTGGGCGGTGGTGCCGGAGGCGTCGCCGATCCAGTTGATGATCCAGAACAGCAGCAGCACCGCGAACGTCGCCACCCCCGCCACGATCTGGTTCTTCGTCATGCTGGAGATGGCGAGGCCGACGGAGATGAACGCGCCGCCCATCAGGAGCAGGCCGAGGTAGCCGCTGAGTATCGGCCCCCACTCGGGCTCTCCGTACCAGAACAGGAGCCCGACGTGCAGCAGCGTGAGGGTCAGCATCAGGCAGTACAGCGCGAGGGCCCCGAGGAACTTGCCCATGATGATCTGCAGGTCGGTCAAGGGCGACGTCAGCAGCAGCTCCATGGTGCCCGAGCGCTTCTCTTCCGCGAAGGAGCGCATGGTCAGCATCGGCAGCAGGAACAGCAGGATGACCGCGGTGTTGCCGAACAGCGGCCGAATCATGAACTCGTTGATGTTGATGACCTGCGGCCCCATGCCGAACTGGCCCATGCTCAGCTGGACCATCACGTTGATGCTCGCCACGTAGAACCAGCCGAACAGCAGGGCGAAGAACACCAGCAGCACGTAGGCGATCGGCGAGACGAAGTACGCGCGCAGCTCCTTCTCGGCCAGGGCCAGGACGTTACCCATCGGTGTGCTCCTCCGCCTCGGTCGCGTCCGCGCCGCCGGGCGCGCCTCCGCCCCCGGTCGCCCCCGCGCCGGGGTCCTCGGCCGGGGGCGACCCGTCGGGCTCGGCCGCCTCCTCCGTCGTCAGCTGCAGGAATATCTCCTCGAGGCTCATCTGCTGCGCCCGCAGCTCCAGCAGGCCCCAGCCGTTCGTCACCACGGTGCGCGACACCTCGCGCCGGACGTCGTGCCCGGGAGCGGTCTCGATGCGGAACCCCGAAGCGCCGTTCCGCTCGTCGACCGGCGAGACGCCGGCCACGCCGGCGACGTCCCGCAGGGCCGCCGCGGGGTCGGCGCTGCCGCTGTCGACCTGCAGGTACAGGCTCTGCGAGCCCTGCAGCCGCGCCGTGAGGTTGTCCGGGCTGTCGACCGCGACGACCCGGCCGTGGTTGATGATGACGACCCGCTGGCACGTCTGCGAGACCTCGGGGAGGATGTGGGTGCTCAGGATGACGGTGTGGTCGCCGGCGAGCTCGGTGATCAGCCGCCGGGTCTCGATGATCTGCCTGGGGTCGAGTCCCGCCGTCGGCTCGTCGAGAATCAGCACTTCGGGCTCGTGGAGCAGGGCCTGGGCAAGGCCGACGCGCTGCCGGTACCCCTTCGACAGGGTGCCGCAGTAGCGGTCGGCCATGTCCGTGATGCTCGTGCGCTCCATCGCCGCGCCGACCCGCGCGGCCCGGTCCCCGGCCGCCACCCCGTTGATGCGGCCGACGAACCGCAGGTACTCGCCGACCTTCATCTCGGGGTACAGGGGCGGCGTCTCGGGCAGGTAGCCGGTCCGCCGCTTGGCCTCGATGGGCTGATCGAAGACGTCGAAGCCCGCGACCCGGGCACGGCCCTCGCTGGCCGGCAGGTAGCCGGTCAGGATGCGCATGGTGGTGGTCTTGCCGGCGCCGTTGGGGCCCAGGAAGCCCAGGATCTCCCCGGGCTCGACCTCGAAGCTCAGGTCGTCCACGGCCGTGAACGACCCGTACCGCTTGGTCACGTGCTGCACTTCGACCACGCTGCGTTCTCCCGGAACCTGTCGTGCGCCGCCTGGGCCCGCGCCATGCCGCGAAGGGGCCGGCCACGCCGAATGACAATGAATAAGACGCAGACCCCGGAAGAAAAGACGTCCCGCCGGCCCGGGATGCGCAGGGTATTGTAGTGTTCGGCCCGCCGGGTCCGCAACCGGACCCCGCGGCGCGCGGCGAGCCCGCGTTCCCGCGTTCCCGGGTGCGCGGCGGGTCCTTCGCCCCGGCCCGGGTCGGCGGGGTCAGCGTTCGTTCGCCTCGCCCGCCGCGGCGTCTTCGTGATGCTGGTCGACGTAGTCGTCGATGGCCGACTGGTCGGCGGGGTCCACGC
Source organism: Vicinamibacterales bacterium (assembly GCA_963663815.2). GTDB lineage: Bacteria > Acidobacteriota > Vicinamibacteria > Vicinamibacterales > UBA8438 > JAJEEA01. The sequence goes on from OY760734.1 coordinate 5,796,832, forward strand.
GCTCGAACTGCAGGCCCATGCCCACGCGGGGATCGCTCCAGGCCACCCGGCACAGGGCCTCGACGTCGAGCGCCGACCCCGGCAGGCGGAACCGGGTATGGACCTTGCCCGGCGGGCGCAACGGATTCATCGTCCGCACCGCGATACCTCCCGTGCCGATGTTCAGGGTCACCGCGGTGGCGATGGTCTGGTCGACCCGGTACGAGACGGGTATGGCGAGGACGACCCGCGGGCTGCCGCGGCGGTTGAAGTTGTCGGGAAACAGGTGGGGCGCCAGCGAGGGCAGCACGTCCGCCGCCTGGCAATGTTCGTTCACGTACCCGGCGACCCCGAGCGGCGCGAGCGCGCGGACCTCCGCGGCGCTCTCCACCGATCCGCTGAAGACGAGCAGCGGAAGCCGGGCCGCGCGCGCCCGCACCCGGCGGAAGAGGGCCGTGCGGTCGTCGCCGCCCAGTCGAAGATCGAGAAGCAGGAGGTCGGCCGGGCCGGGTTCGCCCTCGAGGTGACGCAGCAGCGCCGTCGCGTCGGCCGCCTCCAGGATGCCGTGGCCGGCGTTCCGCAGCGGGTCGGAGAATCTGTCCCGGACCCGCCCGTCCCGCGCGGCGACGAGCACGGTGCGGGAACCGGTCGTCGAAACAACCATGGCGGACATCGTAGCAGCCCGTGCCCGGGGCCGGCGCGGCGTCGAGGCCGGCCGGGCTGGATGGGCGCCAATCCTTGCGGCGCAGAACTTGCGCGCCAGCGAAACTGCCGGGGCGGCCGCAGGTCGCCCGGTCGCCCGGCCGCGTGGCGGATTGACAGATTTCTCGGTTCCTTTGTAAGCTGTGCGCCTCCGGTTCCGTGTATCCGGGACCGGCGGCCTCCGGGTAACGTCCCGCATCGGGATCGGGATCGGGGACGCGCCGGGTGCCGGGCAGAGGTGACGAAGGAGCATAACGGCGAGCGGGGAACACGGGTTTCCGACCGCCGGGATGCCGCGCCGGGTGGAAAATGCCGAGGCGGCGGTTTCCAGGAGCAGCCAGTCCCCGGGTCGACCTCATCGAGGGGCCGGGGCGCTGAGAACAGGAGACGTCACATATGAAGTCGTCAAATGGTTGGCTTGTAGCTGTCTGCTTGGGCCTGGTGCTCGGGCTGGGCGCCGCAGGATGTGCGGACAATCCGCCGCCCGAGCCTCCGCCGCCTCCGCCGCCGGCTCCTCCGCCTCCGCCGCCTCCGCCGCCTCCGCCGCCTCCGCCGCCTCCACCGCCTCCGCCGCCGCTGACGGAAGAAGAGCTCTTTGCGCGGATGTCACTCGATGATCTCAACGACTCGGCGCCGCTCGCGCCGGTGTTCTTCGAGCTCGATCAGTCCGAGCTGATGCCCGCGGGGCAGGCCACCCTGCAGCGCAACGCCGAGTGGATGCAGCGGTGGAGCACCACGACGGTGCTCGTCGAGGGGCATTGCGACGAGCGCGGGACGAACGAGTACAACCTCGCCCTGGGCGAGCGGCGGGCCGCCGCCGTCCGCGACTACCTGATGAGCCTCGGGGTGGCCGCGGGCCGGATTCAGACCACGAGCCGCGGCGAGGAGTCGCCGTTCTGCACCGAGTCGACCGATGGCTGCTGGGCGCAGAATCGCCGCGGTCACTTCATGGTCACCGCGAAGTAGGCGTCACCGCGGCGCAGACGTCGCGCCGCCTCGCCGGGCGGTCGCGCGTCGTCCGGGCGTCGAGGGGTTCCAGGAAACGGGCGTGTGGGGTTCCCGCACACGCCCGTTTCCGTGCGTACGTACGGGCTACCCTCTCCCGGGGGCCTCAGCCTTCCTTCGGCCCGGGCGGGCCCGGCGCCGGTCCCCGGTCCGGCCCGGACCCCAGCGTCTCCAGCAGCTCGGCGACCCCGATGCGGGTGCGGGCCACCTCGACGCCGTCCGCCAGCAGGACCGGGATGTGGTGTCGGTACCGCCGCAGCAGGGCCTCGTCGAGCGAGATGTCCACCTCGGCCAGCTCGCACGCCACCTGCCCCTGGACGCAGCGGACGACCGCCTTCATCTCCTCGCACAGATGACATCCCGGGCGGGTGTAGAGGGTCAGGCGCATGGCGTCGGGGGCGGGTTCCGCGCGTTGCGGGGGGGCGACAGATCCAGCGAGCCGACGATCTCGCTCACGCCGGTCAGGCCGTGACGCCGCAGATAGCCGGTCAGCCCCGCCGTCAGCTTCTCCCAGATGAACGGGTCGACGAAGTTGGCGGTGCCCACCTGGACGGCGGTGGCGCCCGCGATCAGGAACTCGAGCGCGTCCTCGGCGGTCATGATGCCGCCCATGCCGATCAGGGGCAGCGACACCGCCTGCCGGCACTCGTGCACCATGCGGACCGCGATGGGGCGGATGGCGGGGCCGCTCAACCCCCCCACCACGTTCGAGAGCCGGGGGCGGCGGGTCTCGACGTCGATGGCCATGGCCAGGAACGTGTTGACGAGGGAGACCGCGTCGGCCCCCGCGTCGCGCGCCGCCGCCGCGAACGAGGCGACGTCGGCCACGTTCGGCGTCAGCTTCGGAATGAGGGGGCGCCGGGTGACCCTTCGCACCGCGGCGACGACGTCGTGCGTGCCCCGCAGGGACGAGCCGAACAGCATGCCGCCCTTCTTGATGTTCGGGCACGAGATGTTCAGCTCGATCGCCGCCACCCCCTCCGCGTCATCGAGAATGCGGGCGACCTCGGCATACTCCCGGATGGTCGAGCCGCAGATGTTGACGATGACCACGGCGCCGCCCTCGCGCAGCGGCGGCAGCTTCTCGGCCACGAAGCGCCGGACCCCGATGCCCTGCAGGCCGATCGCGTTCAGCATCCCGCTCGGGGTCTCCACGATGCGCTCCGGCGGGTGACCCTCCCGCTCGTCGAGGAACAGCCCCTTGACCGCGACCGCGCCGAGGGTGGCGAGATCGACGATCCCGGCATACTCGACCCCGTAGCCGAAGCAGCCGCTCGCCGCGATGAAGGGGTTGGCGAGCGTCAGGCTCCCGATGCTCACCGAGAGGTCGACGTTGCTCATCCGGCACCGAGTCCGTCCCACACCACCGTACGGCCGTCGAAGACCGGCCCGTCGAGGCAGGAACGGACGAAGCGGGGGTCCTCGCCGGGGCGCCGCACCGGCACCACGCAGCTGTAGCAGCCGCCGAGGCCGCAGCCCATGACCGGCTCGAGCGACACCTCGACCCGGCGCCCGTGGGCGAGCGCGAGGTCCGTCACCGCGCGCATCATCGGCGTCGGCCCGCAGGCGTAGAGGCGCAGCCGCGCGGCGGGGTCGAGCCGGCCGAGGGCGCGTTCCAGGGGCAGGGTGACGAGGCCGTGGTCGCCCCGGCTCCCGTCGTCGGTGGCCAGCACCAGCCCGACCCCGAGGCCCCGGAACGCGTCGAGGTGGAACAGCTCGCGGGCGGAGCGGGCGCCGTAGAACAGCGTCGACTCCACGCCGCGGTTCCTGAGCGCGGCCGCGAGGCCGTGGAACGGCGCGAGGCCGACGCCCCCCGCGACCATCCACGCCCGCTCCGACGGGTCGGCGGGAGAGAACGGCCGGCCCAGCGGGCCGAGGCAGCGGACGGCGGCCCCCGGCGCCAGGCCGAACAGGGTGCGGGTGGTGACCCCGATCCGCTTGTTCAACAGCGAAAGCCCGGTGACGCGTCCGGTGTCGTCCTCGAGCACCTCGAAGACCGAGAACGGCCGGCGGAGCAGCGGATCGTCGCCGGAACCGGGCTTGACCATCACGAACTGCCCCGGCTTCGCCCGTCCCGCGATCTCCGGGGCGGCCAGGGCCACGACGTTGTAGTCGGACGACAGACGGGTGTTGGACAGGACGGCCGCGTCCACATCGACGGGCATGACGGGGCGATCATATCCGACGGCGGCCGGGGCCCCGCGACCGGAGGCCGCGCAACTGGTACAATACATCGGCTCCTGACGGCTGCGGTCCCCGTTCATCGCTTCTTGCGCCGCGCCGGTCCCGCGGAGGTCCCGTGCCGGTGGTGATGGCGGCCGAGCAGGTCGCGCGTACGATTACCCGAATCGCCCACGAGGTGGCGGAACGTCACCGCGACCTCGATGATCTGGCCCTGGTCGGCATTCGCACCGCCGGCGCCCCCATCGCGCGCCGGCTGTCGGCCGAGCTGCATGGAATCGCCGGGGTTCGCGTGCCCACCGGCGCCCTCGACATCACCCTGTACCGGGACGACCTCATGCGCCACCAGGTCGGGCCGCAGCCGATCCTGCGGCGGACCGACATCGACTTCTCCATCGACGACCGCCGGATTCTCCTCGTCGACGATGTGCTGTACACGGGCCGAACCATCCGGGCCGCCCTCGACGCCCTCATCGACTTCGGGCGTCCGCGCGCGATCGAGCTGATCGTGCTCGTCGACCGGGGGCACCGCGAGCTGCCGATCAAGGCCGACTACGTCGGCAGGACCGTTCCCACCTCGCCGGGCGAGAGCGTCCAGGTCCGACTGCTGGAGGTCGAGGGCCGGGACGAGGTGGTCATCGACGATGGCCCCGACCGCTGATTCCGCCCGCCCCGCCGCCGACTCGCCGCCGATGGGGCTCGACGTGCCGGCCCGTCTCCGCACGAAGGACCTGCTGAGCGTCGGGGACCTGTCGCCCGACGAGATCCTGCTGGTTCTCGATACCGCCGAGGCCATGAAGGAGGTCGGCACGCGGTCGATCAAGAAGGTGCCGGCCCTGCGCGGCCATACCGTGGTCAACCTCTTCTTCGAGCCGAGCACCCGGACCCGGACCTCGTTCGAGATTGCCGAGAAGCGGCTCAGCGCCGACACCGTGAACATCGCGGCCTCCGGCTCGAGCGTCTCGAAGGGCGAGACGCTGGCCGACACCATCCGCAACCTCGAGGCCATGGTGCCCGACGTGATCGTCCTGCGGCACGCGTCGGCGGGAGCGGGCCACCTGGCCGCGCGGCTGTGCGGGGCCCGCATCGTCAATGCCGGCGACGGCATGCACGAGCATCCGACGCAGGCCCTGATCGACGCGTTCACCATCCGCGAGCACAAGGGCGGGTTCACGGGGCTCAAGGTTGCGGTCATCGGCGATCTCCTGCACAGCCGCGTGTTCCGGTCGAACCTGCGGCTGCTGCGGGCCCTCGGCGCCGACGTGTGCGGGTGCGGGCCGGCCACGCTGATGCTGCCGGACATGGCGCGGCTCGGGGTGCGTGCGACCACGTCGGTCGACGAGGCGGTCGCGGGGGCCGACGTCATCATGCTGCTCCGGGTGCAGCTCGAGCGCATGCGCGGCCACTTCTTCCCGTCGCGGCGCGAGTACTTCCAGCGCTTCGGCATGACCCTGGCCCGGCTGCGCCGCGCCGCCCCGGACGCCATCGTCATGCATCCGGGGCCGATGAACCGCGGGGTCGAGATCGCTTCGGAGGTCGCCGACGGGTCCCGGTCGGTCATCCTCGAGCAGGTGGCGAACGGAGTCGCGGTCCGCATGGCGGTGCTCTACCTGCTGGCCGGGAGCCGCCGCGGCGAGTCGGGGGACGCGCCCGGTGGCCCGGAGCCCGACGGCGCCATCGGTCAGGATTCTGCGCCGTAGCCGGGCGCGGACGCCTGCAGGGTTGGGTTGGGCGGGCAGCGGCGCCGAAGGGCGGCGATTTCCGGGCCAGGAGTCTGCGCTGGTGAGCGAACGGACGACGATTCTGAGGGGGGGGCGGGTCGTCGACCCCGCCGCCGGCCGCGACGGCGTCGCCGACGTGCTGATTCGCGATGGCCGGGTGGCGCGGGTCGGTCCCGATCTCGAGGCGGGACCCGAGGCCGCGGTCATCGACGTGCCGGCCGGATGCGTGGTGTGCCCGGGATTCGTGGACATGCACGTCCACCTGCGCGAGCCGGGGGCCGAGCACAAGGAGACGGTCGCGACGGGGCTCGCGGCCGCCGTCGCCGGCGGCTTCACCGCCGTCGCCTGCATGCCCGACACCGAGCCCGCGAACGACGAGGCCGGCGTCACCGGGCTCATCCTCGCGAGGGCGGCCGAGGCCCGCCTCGCCCGCGTCCACCCCATCGGGGCGGTGACGAAGGGGCGGGGGGGCCGGCAGCTCGCCCCGATCGGCGAGCTGCGGGACGCCGGATGCGTCGCCGTCTCCGACGCGGGGCGGCCCGTCGCCGACGCGATCCTCATGCGGCGCGCCCTCGAGTACGCGGCGATGTGCGGCATGCCGGTCATCGACCACTGCGAGGAGGTGGCGCTGACCGTCGACGGGGTCGCCCACGAGGGCGCCGCGGCGGCGCTGCTTGGGTTGCGCGGCATGCCGGCGGCGGCCGAGGAGATCCACGCCGCACGGGACATCACGCTGAGCGCACTGACGGGGGCGCCGGTCCATCTCGCGCACGTCAGCGCCCGCGGCACGTTGCGGGTGGTCCGGTCGGCGAAGGCGCGCGGGGTGCCGGTCACCTGCGAGGTCACCCCGCACCACCTCACCCTCACCGACGAGCGGCTGGCCGGCTACGACCCCAACTGCAAGATGAACCCGCCGCTGCGCGGCGCGGCCGACGTCGAGGCCCTGCTCGCGGGCCTCGCCGACGGCACCGTCGACTGCGTGGCCACCGACCACGCGCCGCACCACTTCGACGAGAAGCTCGCCGAGTTCGACCGCGCCCCGTTCGGGGTTGTCGGCCTCGAGACCGCGGTCTCGGTCTGCCTCGACCGGCTCGTCCATGCGGGGCGCGTGTCGCTGAGCCGTCTCGTCGGGCTGCTCTCCGCCAATCCGGCGCGCATCCTCGGGGTCGAGGGCGGCGCCCTGAGCGAGGGGGCCCCGGCCGACGTCACCGTGCTCGCCCCGGATCTACCGGTCACCGTCGACGCCCGGGGGTTCCGCTCGCTGGCCCGCAACACCCCCTTCGATGGGTGGTCGCTGCGGGGCGGGGTTGCGGCCACGATGGTCGGGGGGCGGACGGTGTACGTCAACGACGCGGTCGCCGGGGCCGCTGCCTTCAACGCCGCGGCAGGCGGCGCCGTCGCCACGCGCCGCGTTGACGCCACGGGCCGCGTTGACGCCACGGGCGGCGATGAGGGCGTTGGCGCCTCCGGCGCCCTGCCTCGCGCCTGATGCCCCGCCGCCGTCCGCCGGCCGCCGTGCTTCGCCGTCTCGCGGCGCCCCTCGATCATCTGTACCAGACGTTCGACCACCCCGAGTCGGCGATCGATCCGGTGCACCTCGTGCGGCGCTATCCCGCGCCCGAGGACCGCGAGGTGGTCGGGTTCTGCGCGGCGGGGCTGGCGTTCGGCCGGGTCGCGGCGGTGGTCGAGTCCATCGAGGCGGTGCTGGCGGTGCTCGGCCCGCGCCCGGCCGCGTTCGTGCGGCGGTTCGACCCCGCGCGGGACGCCGCCGCCCTGCGCCCCTTCGTGCACCGCTGGATCCGCGGCGTGGACGTCGCCGCCCTCTTGTGGATCGTCAAGCGGATGCTCGCGGCGTCGGGCTCGATCGAGCGCTTCTTTCTCGAAGGGGACGACCCGTCCGCCCCGGACGTCGGGCCGGGGCTGGACCGGTTCGCAGCGCGGGCCCTCGCCGTCGACCTCGCGCCGATCTACGGCGACGACCCCCGGCGGCGGCTCGCGTGGTTCTTCCCGCGCCCGGCCGGCGGCAGCGCCTGCAAGCGGCTCAACCTGTTCCTCCGGTGGATGGTCCGCCGCGACGCCGTCGACCTCGGGACCTGGTCGGGGCTGCCGGCCTCCCGGCTGGTGGTACCCCTCGACACCCACGTGATCAGGGTCGGACGCTGCCTGCGGCTCACCCGTTACCGCAGCCCCGGATGGGCGATGGCCCGCGACGTCACCGACTCGCTGCGGCGGCTCGACCCTGGCGATCCCGTCCGCTACGACTTCTCGCTGTGCCACCTCGGCATGATGGACGCCTGCGGGTTCGGCCGTCCTCAGCGCGACGACCGGTGTCCGCTGCGGGGGCTGTGCCGGCCCGGCGGCCGCCGCCGGCGTCTCCGGCCGCCGGGCCCCCTGGTTCCGGGCTGAGCCCGACGGCGCGGCCTCCGTCGCCGGATGATGGACGCCTGCGGGTTCGACCGTCCTCAGCGCGACGACCGGTGTCCGCTGCGGGGGCTGTGCCGGCCCGGCAGCCGCCGGCGGCGTCTCCGGCCGCCGGCCCCTGGTTCCGGGCTGACGTCCGCCTCGGCTGGGCCGCCGGATGTTGCCTCTCCCTGCGAGGGCATGAGAGCGCGACCGCAGGCAGGCGAAGGGTCAGGCCCGGCGATCGCCGCTGCGCGACCCGCGGTCGCGTTGGAGGTCTTGCCGTCGCGAACGTCCGCGGCGCAAGCACCGCCGCCCGACCGATCCGGCTGGGGTTCCGGCGCTACGGGACCAGTCCGCCCCCCAGGGGAATCTCCTGGACCGCGTCGAAGTCGACCAGCGACCGGATGTAGTCGAGAATGGCCTGCTGCTCGGTGTTGCGCGCGGTCGCCAGGTCCCGCTGGGCCTGGAACACCAGGAAGTTGGTCGAGAGGCCCACCTCGAACTTGCGTTGCTCCGCCTCGAGGCGGCGTTCCGCCAGCTCGCGCGAGGCCCGGGTCGCCTCTACCCGCTGGAGGTTGGTGCGCACGCTGCGGGCCGCGTCCCTGACCTGGGTGGCGATGCGCAGCTCGAGGCTCCGCCGGCTCGCCTCGCTCCGGGACCGCTCGAGCCGGTAGCGCTCGACGCTGGCGTCGGCCGCGCTCGTGCCGAGGGGGTAGGAGACGGTGACCCCCACCGTCCAGTTCGGGAACTCGTTCGCGAAGATGTCGCCGAGCACGCTGCCGAACGACTTCTGCTCCTGGCCCACCACCATGCCGGGGAACCCCCCGGTCCGGATCAGTCGTTCCCCGCCCAGGCCGGTGAGCCCGTAGTCGACCTGCAGGTTCACGTCGGGCAGCTGCTGGTTGCGGTGGTAGCGTATGTTGGTGTCGGTCACATCGAGGTTCTTGTCGAGGGTGTCGAGGTCGGTCCGGTTCAGGAGGGCGTTGCGGACGGCGGCGTCGACGTCGATCTCCCGCGCCTGCAGCACCGGGCTGTCGCTGGGCTCGAGTCGCATCGACCAGAAGTCGGGGGTGTCGGGGTCGAACACCAGGGTCCGCAACTGGTCCTCGGCGCGCTCGAGGTCGGCCTCGGCCCGGATCACCGTCTCGATGTTCCGCGCGACCTCGTTCTCCGCCTCGACGATGTCGATCGGGGCCATGGTGCCGACCTCGACCCGGGTGCGGTTGTTGCGCAACGACTCCTCCGCAAGCTCGAGCGACTGGCGCTGGACCTCGAGGAAGGACCGGGCGAACACCAGCTGCCAGTAGGCGTTGCGGACGGTGCGCGCGGTCGAGACGACGGTGCGCCGGAGGTCGATCTCGGAGAGGTCCCGGTTGGCGCGGGTCACCGCTATCTGCTGCCGGAAGCCGTCGATGCCGAAGTTGCGCAGCAGCGGCTGCGTGTAGCTCAGGCTCAGGTTCGAGCGCAGGACGGGGTTGAACGTCGAGAAGATGTTCGTCGTGCTCGTTCTCGTGCCGTTCCATTGCGCCGAGTACTGGCCGCCCATCAAGGGCACCTGCTGCACCACGTCCACGCTGTCCTGCAGGAAGCGGTCGGTCACCCTGACCTCGCCGCCCGCGAAGATGTTGGCGGCGGGGCTGTCCCGGTCGTCGCCGACGACCGTCGTGGACAGGGTGGGGGCGTACACGGACCGGGCCTCGGCGACGACGGTGTCCTGAATCAGCGGGTTGATGCGCTCGACCCGCAGGTCGAGGTTCTGCTCCAGGGCCAGGGTCACCGCCTCTTCGACCGACAGACGGCGGACCGGGCGGGGCGGCTGGAGGGCCGCCCGGGGGAGCATGACACCGCCGGTCGATGCCGCGGCCCGGGCCGGCACGCCGGCGGGAAGCCCGGCCGGCGTCTGGGCGCGGCCCGGAGCGGGGTGTACGCCCGTCAGCGCGAACGCCGCGAGCATCGTAACGACCAGTCGTCCTCTGCGCATCTGCATCTCCTGAGACGCCGAAACCGTCCGTCCGGCGGTGCCGTCGGTGCGCGATGCCCTGGTCGGGGCGCCGCCTCCTGTACTAAGACGTTTGCGAACGGCTCAAGTTCTGATCGGCCGGTCCCGTGCGGATCGTTCGGGAGCGCACCGTCCGGGAAGTGCGACGGACGGGGTCGTCGGCGACGGGCAGGGCGGGCGACCGCCGCCCCGCCCGTCGCCGGGAGCCCCGCGGCCGCCGTGGCGACCCCCGCGGGCGAGACGGAGAGCGCGGCCGGCGCCTCGCTCAGACCTCCGTCAACCGCACGACGTGGGTGATGGCCTGCGAGAGCCGCTCCCAGTTCGCCGATTCCTGCCGCAGGTACCGCCGCCCGGGCGGCGTCAGCGCGTAGGTCTTCGCGCGCCGCCGGTTGCTCGTCTCCCGCCACTCCGCCGCTATCCACCCCTGCTGCTCGAGCTTGTGGAGGGCGGGGTAGAGCGATCCGTCGCTGACCTGCAGCACCTCGCCGGAGACCTGCTTCAGGCGTCGGCCGAGGGTCCACCCGTTCAGCGGCTCGAGGTCGAGGATCTTCAGAATCAGCAGGTCGAGCGTTCCCTGCACCAGGTTCGAGGGCTTGGTCATGTTTAGCCTCGGTTACCGAGTTTTCAAGGTAGCACGGCGCCTCCCCGCCGGCAAGGGCAGGATTCCGGAGGGGCGGAAGCGGCGAGACGGCGGGGGGGGCGAGGCGCCGGGGTTGTATACTTCGAAGATACGTAGCGCTCGTTCGGCGCCGATCTCCTGTTCGCAAGGACCCGCCGGCCCGGCCCGCGGCGGCCGTCGCCACCGTCGTGATGCGCACGTTCAAGCTCACCGTGGCCTACGACGGCACCGCCTACGTCGGCTGGCAGCGGCAGGCGGCGGGGGCGTCGATTCAGGGACGTCTCGAGGCGGCCCTCGGAGACCTCGGGGGAACCGGGGTCGCCGTCGTCGGCGCGGGGCGGACCGACGCCGGCGTCCACGCCCTCGGACAGGTGGCGGGCGTCCGCCTCGACGTCGGCATCGATCCGGCGGCGCTGGCCCGCGCGGTGAACGCCCGGCTGCCCGAGGACATTCGCGTCGTCGACAGCGCGGTGGCCGCCGACGCGTTCCATGCCCGCTTCGACGCCGTCGCCAAGTCCTATCGCTACCGCCTGCTGCACGGCCCGGTGATGAGCCCTTTCCTCCGGCGGTACGCCTGGCACGTGCGCGAGCGGCTCGACGCGGCGGCAATGACCGAGGCGGGCCGGATGCTCGTCGGCGAGCACGACTTCGCCGCGTTCCAGGCCGCCGGCAGCGCGGTGCGCACCACCGTGCGCACGTTGTTCGACCTGACGGTCGGCCGGGCCGCCCCCGGCGCGTGGGCCGGCGCCGACGCCGGGGGCGCGGAGATGACCGTCATCGAGGTGCGGGGCAGCGGCTTTCTCCGCCACATGGTCAGGACCATCGTGGGGACCCTCGTCGAGGTCGGCCGGGGCCGGTGGGGCCCGGCCGAGGTCGAACGGGCCCTGCGGGCCGCGGACCGCAACGCGGCGGGGCCGACGGCGCCGCCGCGGGGCCTGTTCCTGACCGGGGTCGCGTACCCGCGGTGACCGCGACCCGGAGGCGCCCGCCGTCTTGAAGGAGACGCGGGCGGTTCGTATCATCAAGGCTGAGCCGTCAGTGGCCCGTGGATCGCGGGCCCTGCGCTCGACGACACGCGGATGAGTCTCGAAGACCTGCTGACCTGGGCCCCGGCCGGCTCGCATGAAGCGGCGCTCGCCCGGCAGGTCGACTTCGGCCGCCTGCCGGCGCACGTCGCCGTCATCATGGACGGCAACGGGCGGTGGGCGGCCCGGCGGCACCTGCCTCGGGCCGAGGGCCACCGGGCGGGCATCGACTCGGTCCGGGACGTGGTGGAGGCGTCCGCCCGGCTCGGTATTCGGGTTCTGACCCTCTATGCGTTCTCGGTCGAGAACTGGAAGCGGCCCCCCGCCGAGGTGTCGGTGCTGATGGCGTTGCTGAAGAAGTACTTGTGGCTCGAGCTCGAGAGGCTCCACGACAACGACATCCGCCTTCGCGTCATCGGCTGCGAGGACAAGCTGCCGGCCGACGTCCGGCGCGAGCTCGACGCGGGCCGGGAGCGCACCCGCGGCAACCGCGGCATGCTGTTCAACATCGCCCTCAACTACGGCGGGCGGGCCGAGATCGTCGAGGCGGCGCGGCGGGCCATCGAGAACGCCGTCCGTCCGTCCGACCTCGACGAGGGGCGCTTCGCCGAGCTGCTTTACACGGCCGGGCAGCCGGACCCCGATCTGCTCATCCGCACCAGCGGCGAGATGCGGGTCAGCAACTTCCTGCTGTGGCAGATCGCGTACTCGGAGATCTGGGTCACCGACACGCTGTGGCCCGACTTCCGGGCGCGGCACCTGCTCGAGGCGATCGTCGGCTACCAGAAGCGCGACCGGCGCTACGGCGGGATCACCCGGCCGGTGGCGGCCGGCGGGTAGAGCCGCAGCCGATGACTTTCCCCGGATCGGACCCGAGCAGTCCGGCGAGAGCGTTCGCGGAATGAAGCGCATCCTGAGCGCCCTGACGCTGCTGCCGGTGGTGGTCGCGGTCATCCGGTTCCTGCCGCCGGCGGCCACCGTGGCGCTGGCGTCGGTGGCGGCGTTGCTGGCGTTGCACGAGTACGCCGGGCTCGCCGCCGCCTTCGGCGCCCGGGTGTTCCGCGGGGTGGCGGCCGCCGGCGTCGTCGCCACCGTGGCCGGCGTGGCGTACGGCGCCGCGGCGGCCGTGCTGCTGGCCGCGCTGCTCGCCGTCGGCGCGATGAGCCTGTGGGCGGGGCGCGGCGACCGGGTGCTCGGCGACGCCGCCGCGTCGGCGTTTCCGTTGCTGTACATCGGCCTCCCGCTGGGGGCGGTCGCGGCCGTGAGCACGTCGGCCGGGCCGCTGGCCGTCCTCTTCCTGCTCGGGTTGATCGTGGCCAGCGACACCGCGCAGTACTACGGGGGGCGGTGGTTCGGGCGCACGCCCCTGGCCCCCGCCGTCAGTCCCGGCAAGACGGTCGAGGGGGCCCTGTTCGGGCTGGCCGCGGGGGCCGGGGTGATGGCCGCGGCGGGCTTTTTCGCGCACGCGGCGTTGAGCCACCGGCCGGCGCTCGGCGCGCTCCTCGGCCTGGTCATCGCCGGCCTGGGCATCGCCGGCGACCTCTTCGAGTCGCAGCTCAAGCGCGGCGCGGGCGTCAAGGACGCCTCGGCCCTCATTCCCGGCCACGGCGGGATGCTCGATCGCATCGACAGCCTGCTGTTCGCCGGACCGGGCTTCTACCTGATGCTGCAGCTCCTCTGCCGGGTGTACCGGTGATGCACGTCCGCGGCGGCGTCCGCCGCCCGCGGGGGAAGGCGGAGCGGCACGCGTGAGACGCATCGCGATTCTCGGCTCGACCGGCTCCATCGGCGTCAGCGCGCTGTCGGTGGCGGCGGCGCATCCCGATCGGATAGAGGTCGTCGGTCTTGCGGCCGGCGCCAACGCGTCCCGGCTCGCCGAGCAGGTCGAACGCCATCGGCCGCGGTTGGTCTCGACCGCCGCCGACGCGGGGCTGGACGCGGTGCAGGCGGCGCTGCCGGCGCCGGTCCGGGCGGGTATCGAGCACGCGGCCACGGGCGCCGAGGGGCTGCGCGCGGTAGCCACCCATCCCGCCGTCGACCTCGTGCTGATCGCGACCACCGGGACCACCGCCCTCGACGCGGTGCTCGCGGCGATCGAGGCGGGGAAGACCATCGCCCTGGCCAACAAGGAGGTCCTGGTGATGGCCGGCGGCCTCGTCATGGCCGCGGCCCGCCGGCGCGGGGTCGCGGTGCTGCCGGTCGACAGCGAGCACAACGCCATCCACCAGTGCCTCCACGGGCGCTCCCCCGGCGAGGTCCGGCGGCTGCTGCTGACCGCCTCCGGAGGTCCGTTCCGGGGCTGGGCGGCCGAGCGGCTGGACGGCGTGCGGCCGGCCGACGCCCTCGCCCACCCGACCTGGCGCATGGGCCGCAAGATCACCGTCGACTCGGCGACGTTGATGAACAAGGGCCTCGAGGTCATCGAGGCCCGGTGGCTGTTCGACACGCCGGCCGACCGCATCGACGTGGTCGTGCACCCGCAGTCGGTGGTGCATTCGCTGGTCGAGCTCCGCGACGGGTCGGTGATCGCCCAGATGGGGGTCACCGACATGCGGCTGCCCATCCAGTACGCGTTTTCGTACCCCGACCGGTGGGACAGCCCCCTGCCGCCGCTCGATCTCGCCGCCTGCGGCCGCCTCGAGTTCGCCCCGCCGGACCTCGAACGGTTCCCGTGCCTGGGGCTCGCCTACCGGGCGTTGCGCGGCGGGCCGGCCCTGCCCGTCGCCCTCAACGCCGCCAACGAGGCCGCGGTCGAGGCGTTCCTCGCCGAGCGGCTCGCGTTCACCGCGATTCCCGCCGTCATCGCGGGGGCCCTCGACGACGCGGAGGCGGCGTCGGACCCGGCGACCCTCGACGAGGTGCGGCGCGTGCACGGACGCGCCGTCCGGTATTCCCGCCGCCGCATCACCGAGTTACAATCGAAACGATGACCACTCTCCTCGCGTTCCTGTTCGTCCTCGGGGTGCTCGTCTTCGTGCACGAGCTGGGGCACTTTCTCGTCGCCCGGCATCACGGCGTCCGTGTCCTGACGTTCTCGCTCGGGTTCGGCCCGAAGATCCTGCAGACGAAGCGGGGCGACACGGTCTACTGCGTCAGCGCCATACCCCTCGGCGGCTACGTGAAGATGGCCGGCGAGACGGTCGAGGACAAGCGCGAGGGCCGGGACGACGAGTTCCTGTCCAAGACCAAGTGGCAGCGCTTCCAGGTCCTGATCGCCGGGCCCGCGATGAACGTCGTGCTCGCGGTGGTGGTCATGACCGTCGTGCTCCTGCAGGGGGCCCGGGTCCCCCTCTACGAGGAGGGGCCGCCGGTCATCGGGTCGGTGGCCGAGGACTCTCCCGCCGAAGACGCCGGCATGCTCCCCGGCGATCGCATCCTGACCGTGGCGGGGCGGCCCGTCGACACGTGGGAAGAGCTGGTGCTCGCCGTCGTGGAGCGTCCGGACCGCGAGGTCGAGGTGTCGCTGCGGCGCGACGGAGAGGTCCGGCGGCTGCGGGTGACCCCGGTGGGCCAGGGCAGGTACAACCTGGGCGATCTCGGCGTCGGACCCGATGTCTCGCCGGTGGTGGTCGCGTGGTCGTCGCAGGCCACCGCCGCCCGCGACGCCGGCATCGAGGTCGGCGACGCGATCGTGGCCGTCGATGGCCGGAGAGTCCAGCAGGAGTCGTTGATCGAAGCGATCAACGCCAGCGACGGCGCGCCCCTGACGCTCCAGGTTCGCCGCGGCGGCGAGAGCCGGGAGATCACCCTGGCCCCGGAGCAGGTCGGCGACGCGTGGATGATCGGGATCTCGTTCAGCCCGTTCGAGACGCGCGTCGTCGAGCCGGGGCTGTTCGAGGCGTTCACGCTCAGCCTCGAGCAGAACCTCGAATGGTCGCAGCTCATCTTCCGGACCCTGTGGGGGCTGCTGACGCGGGAGACCCCGGCGTCGCAGCTCGTGGGGCCGGTGGGCATCGCCCAGCTCTCCGGCGACGCGGCCCGGTTCGGCTGGGTGACGCTGTTCCAGCTGATGGCGATGATCAGCCTCAATCTCGGCATTCTGAACCTCCTGCCGATCCCGATCCTCGACGGCGGCCACATCACCGTCCTCGCGCTCGAGGGCATCGCCCGCCGGGAGTTCAGCGTGCGGTTGAAGGAACGGATGCTCCTCGCGGGCTTCGTGGTCCTCATGACCCTGATGGTGACGGTGATCTACAACGACCTGACACGCGTCGCGTGGATCGAGCGCCTGATGATCTGGCGCTAGGAGTCTGCGCCGTAGAACGGTGCAGACTCCTAGCAGGGTTGGTTGGGCGGCAATCGGAGCCGTAGGCGACGATTTCCGGGCTAGCAGCACGCGCGGCCGGGCCGCCTATCGGCTTCTTCCGCCTGACGAGTCCGCACCCACCCCCGTCGGCGCTCCCGTCGCGCCGCCGTCCGCGACCATCCGACTGCCGCGAAGTGGAGCCCCCGTGTCGAGCCCGATCCGGACAGGACCCGTGACGGCCGGGCCCGGGCCGAGGGCCGGGCCGGGGACGGCGCTGCGGGCGCTCCGCCGCGAGCTGCCTCCGACCGTTGGCCTCGCCGCGCCGATCGTGATGGCCGAGCTCGGGTGGATCGCGATGGGCATCGTCGACATCGCGATGGTCGGCCGCCTGGGGCCGGCCGCCATCGGGGCGGTGGGCGTGGGCAGCGTCCTCTGCTTCGCGGTGGTGGTGTTCGGCATCGGCATGCTGCTGGGGCTCGACCCCCTGGTGGCGCGGGCCCACGGCCGGCGGCGCCTCGACGCGTGCCGGCGGTGGCTCGTCCACGGGGCCGGCCTCGCGGTGGCCCTGGCCGCGCCGCTGACCCTCGCGGCCGGCGTGGTGGCCGCGACCCTCGACGCGTGGGGCATGGACCCCGAGGTCCAACGGCTCGCCGGGCCCTACTTCGCGATCGTCCTGTGGAGCGTGCTGCCGCTGCTGCTCTACACCGCGTTCCGCCGCTACCTGCAGGCCATCGGCCTCGCCACCCGGGTCACGGCGGCCCTGATCAGCGCGAACGCCATCAACGCCGCCGCCAACTGGCTGCTCATCTTCGGCAACCTCGGCCTGCCCGCCCTCGGCGTCGACGGCGCGGCCTGGGCCACGGTCATCTCGCGCGCGTACCTGGCCGTGTTCCTCGCGGCGGCGATCCTGCGCCACGAGCGCCGCGCCGCCGCCCCCTGGCCGCGGCTGCGCTTCGAGCGCCGCCGCCTTCGCCGCCTCCTCGCGATCGGCCTGCCGGCGGCGGGGCAGGTGACCCTCGAGTTCGGGGTGTTCGCGGTCGTCACCGCCCTCGCGGGCCGCCTCGAGGCGGCCACCCTGGCCGCGCACCAGATCGTCCTCAACGTCGCCAGCGCGACGTTCATGGTGCCGCTGGGCGTGGGCGCGGCCGGCGCGGTCCGGGTGGGGCACGCGGTCGGCCGGCGCGACCCGTCCGGGGCCCGGCGGGCGGGCTGGGCCGCCCTCGCCCTCGGCGGGGGCTTCATGAGCATCGCCGCCCTGTTCTTCGTGCTCGCGCCGCATCCCATCCTGCGGCTGTTCACCACCGACCCGGCGGTGACCCGGGCCGGCGTGACGCTACTGCTCGTCGCCGCGGTCTTCCAGCTCTTCGACGGGCTGCAGGCGGTGGCGACGGGGGCGCTCCGGGGGCTGGGCGACACGCGGACGCCGCTGGTGTGCAACCTCGCCGGTCACTGGCTCATCGGCCTGCCGGTCGGCTACGTGCTCTGCTTCGTCGCGGGCTGGGGCATCGTCGGCCTGTGGGTGGGGTTGTCGATCGGGCTCGTCCTCGTGGGGGCGGCCCTCGTGGCGGCGTGGTGGTGGGCGACCGGCCCGCGCGGCGGCGCGGCGGCGCGCGACCGGCCCGCGGCGCTCGGAGCACCCGCTCTCGAATCGCCTGGGCCAGCCCCGTCTCGTCGTGCCCGGCCGTCAGCGGCCACCCGCGGCGCTTGAGCTCGTCCGCCGCGTTGCCCGTGACCGGCCCGGGCATTCAGAGCACCCGCTCTCGAATCGCCTGGGCCGGCCCCGTCTCGTCGTGACCGCCCGTCAGCGGCCACCCCCGGCGCCTGAGCTCGGCCGCCGCGTTGCCCGTGACCGGCCCGGGCATTCAGAGCACTCGCTCCCGAATCGCCTGGGCCAGCCCCGCCTCGTCGTGACCGCCCGTCAGGGGCCACCCGCAGCGCTTGAGCTCGGCCACCGCGTTGCCCATGACGACGGGGTGCCCGGCCAGCTCCAGCATGTCGAGGTCGTTCAGGTTGTCGCCGACCGCCATGATCCCGGCCGGCGGCACGCCGCGGCGCGCCGCCCAGTCGCCGAGGGCGGCGCCCTTCGAGCAGCCCTCGGCGGTGACGTCGAGGAGCGAGAAGTCGCGCTGCTCGTACTCGGTCAGGGTGACGGTGAGGGTGCGGGCGCTCGGCAGCCCGCGCACGCGGCCGGCCAGCACCCGCATGTCGGCGACCCCGCCGGTGAACGCGACCTGCACCGGGTCGTCGTCGAGCGCCCTCTCGAGGGGATCGACCCGCGTCATGTAGACGCGGTTGCGGTCGTAGTACCACCGCCGCTGCGGATGCGACCAGTCGATCCGCTCGTAGACGTACTGCCGGTCGTCCGGCCGGTCGAAGATGAGGGCGGCCCCCTCGCGGAACGGCCGGGTGTCGGCGACCAGCGATCGGGCGAGGCCGCGCGGCACGGGGCGGCGGGCGAGGGTCTCCCCCTCCGGTGTCTTGACCAGCGCGCCGTTGTTGACGATGAGGGTCACGGGGGTGCCCAGCCGTTCCGCGACCGGGCGGGCATGGTGGAACGCGCGGCCGGTGGCCAGCACGACCTCGATGCCGCGCGCGGCCGCGGCCTGCAGGGCGCGCCGGTTCGCGTCCGGTATGCGGCTCGCGGCGTCGAGCAGGGTGCCGTCGATGTCGACCGCGATGAGCCGAATCGGTGCCGGGTCCGGCATCACCCCGCCGGCTTCTCCGTGTAGCGCCGCGCGACGTAGTCGTCGACGAGCCGGCGGAACGCCTCGGCGAGCTCGTCGTACGAGCCGCGCAGGGTCGTCGCGTGCCGGCCGTCCACGTAGACCGGGCAGGTGGGCTCCTCGCCGGTGCCGGGCAGGCTGATGCCGATGTTCGCGGCCTTCGACTCGCCGGGGCCGTTGACCACGCAGCCCATCACCGCGACCCGCATTTCCTCGACCCCCGCGTGGCGGGTCTTCCACACCGGCATCATGTCGCGCACGTACTGCTGAATCCGCTCCGCCAGCTCCTGGAACGTGGTGCTGGTGGTGCGGCCGCATCCGGGGCAGGCGGTGATGCTCGGGGCGAACGACCGCAGCCCCAGCGACTGCAGCAGCTCGCACGCCGCGTACACCTCCTCGCGCCGGTCGCCGCCCGGCCGCGGCGTCAGCGAGACCCGGACGGTGTCGCCGATGCCCGCGGCGAGGAGCACCCCCATCGCCGCCGCCGACCAGATCTGCCCCTTCATGCCCATGCCCGCCTCGGTCAGGCCGAGGTGCAGGGGCTGGGTGGTCTCGGCCGCGAGGCGGCGGTAGATGGCGATGAGGTCGGGGGGCGACGACACCTTGCACGAGATCACGATGCGGTCGGGGCCGAGCCCCGCGTCGATGGCCAGCGCCGTCGACTCCACGGCCGAGATCACCATGCAGTCGTTGACGATCTCCTCCGAGCTGCGGCCGAGCTGCCGGTCGGTGTTCTCCTGCATCCGGGCCATCACCAGGTCCTGGTTCAGGGACCCGCCGTTCACCCCGATGCGCACCGGCTTGCCGTTGTCCCGGGCAATCCTGCAGATCGTCGCGAAGTGGTCGTCGCGCCGGGCCCCGGTGCCGACGTTGCCGGGGTTGATGCGGTACTTGTCGAGGGCCCGGGCGCATGCCGGATGCCGCGACAGCAGGAGGTGTCCGTTGTAATGGAAGTCGCCGATGAGCGGCGCCCGGCAGCCGCGGTCGTTCATGCGCTGCCTGATCTCGGGGACCGCCGCCGCCGCGGCCGGGTTGTTGACGGTCACCCGCACCAGCTCCGAGCCGGCCTCGGCCAGCTCGACGCACTGCGCGGCCGTCGCCGCCGCGTCGGCGGTGTCGGTGATGGTCATCGACTGCACGACGATGGGGGCGCCGCCGCCGATCTGGACGTCGCCCACGCGGACGCCGGTGGTGCGGTGCAGTCTGACGGTGCTCATGGGGTCGGGCGATGCGGACGCGGAGACAGGTACCCAGAAAGCGTACCACACGCCCGAGCCCGTGGCTTGCCGCCTCCCGGGCGGGTCGCCGGCCGAGCGGCCGAGGGTCCGAACCGCCGATCAGCGGGCCTCGGCGGTCCGCGGGCGCCGGCGGCGCATTCCCCGAAGGGTGGCGCGCGCGGCTGCCACCGCCTCGTCGACGTCGGCGGGGGTGTGGGCGGCCGAGAGGAACCAGCCCTCGAACTGGGAGGGCGGCGGGTAGACGCCGCGCGACAGCATGCCGCGGAAGAACCGCGCGTAGGCGGCGGTGTCGGCGGCGGTGGCGCTCTCGTAGTCGCTCACCGGCGCCGCCGTGAAGAACGGCGTCAGCACCGAGCCGAGGACGTTCACCTGCAGGTCGATCCCGGCTTCCTCCGCCGCGTCGGCGAGGCCGGCCGCGAGGCGGGCTCCCAGCCGGTCCAGGCGCGCGTACAGATTCGGCGACAGCTTCGACAGGGCCCAGCCGCCGGCGGCCATCGCGAGGGGGTTGCCGGACAGGGTGCCGGCCTGGTACACCGGCCCCGCCGGCGCCACCTGCTCCATCAGGTCGCGCCGCCCCCCGTAGGCGCCGACCGGCAGCCCCCCGCCGATGATCTTGCCGAGGCAGGTGAGGTCGGGGCGGACCCCGAACCGCTCCTGCGCGCCGCCGGGGCCGGCGCGGAAGCCCGAGATCACCTCGTCGAAGATCAGGATCGCGCCGTGCTCGTCGCACAGGGCCCGCAGCCCCTCGAGGAACCCGGGCTCGGGGGGCACGACGCCCATGTTGCCGGCCACGGGCTCCACGATCAGCGCCGCCACCCGATCTCGGTGCCGGCGGAACAGCCGGTCGACCGATCCGAGGTCGTTGTAGCGCGCGACGAGGGTCTCGGCCGCCACCGCCGGCGATACCCCCGGGCTCGTGGGGACTCCGAGGGTGGTGGCCCCGGACCCCGCCTGCACGAGAAAGGGGTCGGCATGGCCGTGATAGCACCCCGCGAACTTGATCACCCGGCTCCGCCCCGTTGCGGCCCGCGCGAGCCGCAGCGCGCTCATCGCCGCCTCGGTGCCCGAGTTCACGAACCGCACCCGCTCGAGCGACGGCATGAGCTCCCGCACCGCCGTCCCCAGCTCCACCTCCGCCGCCGTCGGGGCGCCGAAGCTCGTGCCCTGCTTCGCGGCCGCGGCCAGCACCCGGGTCAGCCCGGCCGGGGCGTGCCCGTGGATGAGGGGCCCCCACGACATGACGAAGTCGACGTAGGAACGGCCGTCCTCGTCCTCGATGCGGGCGCCGCTCGCCCGCCGGATGAACGGCGGCGTGCCCCCGACGGCGGAGAAGGCGCGCACGGGGCTGTCGACCCCGCCCGGCAGAATCCGCTTGGCGCGGGCGAACAGGCGGGCGGACTGCTTGCGGCCGGCGGTGTTCATTATGGCGGGGAACGATATCACGGGGCGGCCGGCCGCTTCGCAGCCGCGGCAGGGTCCCGCGGCAGGCGACCGGCGACGCATCCCGCCTGACGGTGCCGTTTCTCGGTCCCCTGTGCCCGGCAAGTTCCTCGTCACGCCTTGTCACGCAAGCGCCTTGCCGGTCTCGGTGCAACGCCCGGGTTTCGCCACGAGCGGCGCGGGTTGATCGGTCGGATGCGGAATGCCAGAATGTCGTGTTCGGATCTGGAACCTGCGCCGCGGCACGGTGCAGACGGCGGTGAGATCGCCTGGGCGGAACCGGCGTCGCAGGCGGCGATTTTCAGGGCCGGGGAGGCTCTCGACGGGAGACGACCGATGAACAGGTGCTTGACCGTGTGTTGTTCGGGGGCGGTATTGGCGTTCGTTTCGATGGGCGGCGCGCCGGTCGAGACCGCGTCGGGCGTGGGCGCGGCGTTCCCCGCGGCGATGCAGGAGACCACCAGCTCGACCCTCGACGGCGTGTTCACGTCCGCCCAGGCGCGCCGGGGGCGGCGCGTCTACAACCAGAACTGCGCGTCCTGCCACGGGCAGGGTCTGCGGGGCGGCGAGATGGCGCCGAGCGTCGCCGGCAGCGACTTCATCGTCTTCTGGACCGAGATACCGGTGGGGGTCCTGTTCGAGCGCATCAAGGTGACGATGCCCGAGGACGGGCCGGGTCGGCTGTCGGACGAGGAGTACACCGACGTCGTGGCCTTCATGCTCGACCGGAACGACTATCCGTCCGGCGACACGGAGATGCCCGCCGACAAGGCGGAGATGGACAAGATCATGATCGTCGCGGCCGAGTGACGTCGCAGGGCGGCGCGAGCCGCCGGCCGAGGGGGGGCGCCGTGCGTTCCCCAGCCGGGGCCGGCTCCCTCCCACCGTGGTCCGCTGCCTCCGCCGGCGCCTCCCTGCGCCGGCGAGCCGACGCGCCGCCTACCCTTCCCGCCCCGCCAGCGCGCGCGCGGCCTCGCGGGCGTAGTAGGTGATGACGATGTCGGCGCCGGCCCGGCGGATGGCGGTCAGGGTCTCCAGCATGACCCGCTCCTCGTCCAGCCAGCCCAGCCGCGCCGCCGCCTTGGCCATCGCGTACTCGCCGCTGACCTGGTAGGCGGCGGTCGGGCGCTCGAACCGGGTCTTCACGCGGTGAATCACGTCCAGGTACGGCATCGCCGGCTTGACCATGACGATGTCCGCGCCCTCGTCGAGGTCGAGGGCCACCTCGCGGAGGGCCTCGTCGGTGTTGGCGGGGTCCATCTGGTGGGTCCGGCGGTCGCCGAACGCGGGGGTGGAGTCGGCGGCGTCCCGGAACGGGCCGTAGAAGGCGGAGCAGTACTTCGCCGCGTAGGACATGATGGTCACGTCCTCGAAGCCCCGGGCGTCGAGGCCCCGCCGGATGGCCCCGACCCGCCCGTCCAACATGTCCGAGGGCGCGACGACGTGGGCGCCGGCGTCGGCGTGCGACACCGCCGCCTCCACGAGACGGTCGACGGAGACGTCGTTGAGAATCGTCTCGCCGTCGAGGATGCCGCAGTGGCCGTGCGACGTGTACTCGCACAGGCAGACGTCGGTGACGATCGCGACGTCGTCGAGCCGGCCGCGCATGGCGCGGACCGCGGTCTGGACCGGAGCCGCGGGGTCGGCGGCGGCGGTGCCCCGCTCGTCCTTGCCGGCGGGCAGCCCGAACAGCAGCACCGCCCGCACCCCGTCGGCCCGGGCGGCGGCCGCCTCGTCGACCGCCTCGTCGACGGACAGCTGAAAGACCCCCGGCATCGACGGCACCTCGCGCCGCACCCCGGCGCCCTCGCAGACGAACAAGGGATACACGAGCATGTCGGCCGACAGCCGGGTCTCGCGCACGAGGCCGCGGATGGCGTCGGTGCGGCGCAGCCGGCGGGGGCGGTGAAGCGGTCCGGCGGCGCCCCCGCGGGCCGGCGCGTCGGCGGCGGGAGCGTCGGCGACACGAGTGTCGGTGGTCGTCATCGGGCTTCCTCCTCGCCCGTTCCGATGAGGCGCGGGGTTCGGCCACGGGGGGCGAGCCGCTCGGATCGCCTCGATCCGCGCCGGGATTGCCGTCAGGCGCGCTCCTTGCCGTTCCGGCGGTCGCGCAGCCGCTCGACAATCGCCTCGATCCGCGCCGGGATTGCCGTCAGGCGCGCTCCTTGCCGTTCCGGCGGTCGCGCAGCCGCTCGACGATCGCCTCGAGCAGCGCCGGCACCGTCGACTCGGCCGGCATGATGGTGGTGGCGATGCCCAGCCGGCCCGCGGTCTCGGCGGTCACCGGGCCGATGCACGCGACCTCGATCGGCCGCAGCAGGTCCGCCGCCTGCTCTCCGCCGATCGCCCGCGCGAAGTTCTGTACGCTGGACCCGCTCGTGAACGTGACCACGTCGACCCCGCGCTCGCGCAGCATCCCTCGGATGTCCGGGCCCTCGCGGTCGAGGTCGGCCGGCACCGTCCGATAGGCCGTGACCGCGGTCACCGTCGCCCCGGCCCGCCCGAGCTCCGTCGCCAGCAGGTCGCGGGCCAGGTCCCCGCGGGGCAGGAGCACCCGGGCCCCCGTCAGATCGCCCCGCCCACGCAGCGCCGCGAGGACGCCCTCGGCCCGGTACTCGCCCGGCACCAGGTCCACCCGCAACCCGTGGCCGGTCAGGGCCTCGGCGGTGGCCGCCCCGACCGCGCAGAGACGCACGCCTTCGAGGCCGCGGACGCCGCCGGCGCCCTCCTGCAGGTGCTTCACGAGGCGGGCCACCGCGTTGACGCTCGTGAACACGACCCAGTCGAACGTCCCGATCCGGGCGCACGCGGCGTCGAGGGGGCCCGGGTCGTCGGGGGGCGCGATCGCGATGGTCGGCACCTCGATGGCCTCGGCCCCCAAGCCCTCGAGCCGGGCCACCATCCCCACCGCCTGGGCCTTCGCGCGCGTCACGACCACCCGCACTCCGGCGAGGGGAAGGGTTGCGGACCCCGTGCGAGCCCGGATCACTGCTTCGTCTTCTCCCGCGTGCGACGCGTCTCGACAATCTCCGGCTGCCGCCGGATGCCATCCTAGCATCGATTCCGGGTAGAGTAATGGGAGTCTGCGGTGAGACGGTGGGGGGCCTTTGCCGCCGCTTGCCCGGTGCGTCCGGCTGAGCGGAGGTGGGAATCGCCGGGCAGCGCTACCCCCGAACGAGGTCCGGGCGTACCGACCATGAACACGATATCGCTGGCCGACGTGGCCCGCTCCCTCGACAAGATGCTGGACGGTCAGATGACCGCGCAGGCGCGCATCGCCGCGCACCTGGTCGCGGCCGAAGAGGCGGCCGGGCACGCCGCGCCGCGGATCATCGAGACCCTCGACGCCGTCGCCGCGGACACCGTGCTCGACGAGGTGTGGATCAGCGACCAGCGCGGCGTCGTCTACCTCACCAACGTTCGGGACGAGGCCGGGGCGCCGATGCCCTTCGAGTTCTGTCCCGATCCCGCCATTCAGCCCCAGGCCTCCGCGTTCCACGCCCTGCTGGCCGCTTCGGTCGACAGCGACGCCGTCGTCGCGCAGGCGGCGCAGGTGCGGGAGATCGACCACGAGGTCTACAAGTACGTGGGGGTTGGCGGCGTCGACCGGCGTCGCATCGTGCAGGTGGGCAACGCGCTCGCCTTCGAGGAGCAGGCGCCGAGCGACGCCTACACGTCGCCGGTCATGACCGCGGTGCTCGCCGCGTTCGGCGAGCCCGAGCTGCTGAGCAGCTCGCGCACCGACCGCCTCGCCGAGATCCGGGCCGTCTTCGAGGCCATTCTCGGCCGGCAGATGGTGGTGCAGGCCGCTCTCGTGGATGCCTTCGTCGCGGGGGCCGAGGCGGCGGGGTGGCCGGCGGAGGAGATCGGCGGCAGGCTGCGGCGCATCGTGCGCTCGAGCCCCACCGGCGAGATCGACGTGGCGGCGGCGGACGGCGAGACGGTGTACGCGAGCGGCTCGGCCGCACCCGCCGGCGACGCGTCGGACGACCGCGCTGCCGGGCCGCCGGCGGACGAGGCTCGGCGGGTGTCGGAGCATCCCATCGCGCCGCGCCCGTCCGACGGCGCCCTCTACAAGTACGTCACGGCGGCGACCCCGCGGTCGGACCGGGTCGTGCGGGTGGGGCTGCCGATCGACGATGGCTCCCCGGTCTCTCCACGGTTCAGGGTGGCCGCCGCGGGTTGATGGCCCGCTCCGCGCCTGCGCGGTCAAGGCATCGTCGGCGCTGGCCCGCCCATCGTCGCCTTCGGCTCCGCTGGGCGCCCAACCAACCCTGCCAGGAGTCTGCACCGTTCTACGGCGCAGACTCCTAGCCCGCATCGTTGGGCCACGGGGCGAAGTCGCGCAACCGAGAGACTCCCGCCGGCGGCCGATCGGATCCGGGGGCGTCGCCGGTGTCCCGGATGGGGCGGGAGCACCGTCACCCGGCGTTCGGGACCTCGCCGTGCCCGGCCGCGGCGCGTTGCGCGGCCTCCAGAATGGGGCCGGCGCCGTCCGCGAGCAGCCCGTGGGCGACGGCGGCGCCCAGCGCCTGCGCCGCATCGGCAGGCATCGCGGCCTCGCGGCAGAGGCGTTGCGCCCCGTCGAGGGAGGCCACCATCGCCCGCAGGCGCAGGCGGTCGCCGCCGTGCTCGGCGAGGGCGCCGACGGGCACCTGGCACCCGCCGCCGAGGGCCGCGACGACGGCGCGCTCGGCCGTGAACGCGGCGCGGGTCGGCGGGTCGTCGATGGCCGCGAGGGCGTCGCCGGTGTCCGCGTCGCCGGCGCGGGTCTCGACGGCGACGATGCCCTGCCCGGGGGCGGGCAGGCAGACGTCCGAGTCGATCGGCATCGAGATGCGGTGGGCGAGGCCCAGCCGCTCCAGCCCCGCCGCCGCGAGCACGAGCAGGTCGTAGGCGCCCGCGTCCAGCTTGCGGAGACGGGTGCCGACGTTGCCGCGCACGAGCCGGAACTCCGCGCGGGGCCACGCCCGCCGCAGCTGCGCCACCCGTCGCACGCTCCCGCTGCCCACGCGGGGGGCGGGGCCGCCCTCGCCCCCGCCGTTCCCGCCCGCCGTCAGAGCCGCCGGCAGATGTTCCGATCCCGCCGGCAGCACGACCGCGTCCCGCGGGTCCGCCCGGGGCAGGACCGCGGCGATCGCGAGCCCGTCCGGCAGCTCCGCCGGCATGTCCTTGGCGCTGTGCACGGCGAGGTCGACGTCGCCGCGGGCGAGCGCCTGCTCGATCTCCTTGACGAAGACCCGCTTGCCCCCGACCTTCGACAGGTTGGCCTCGCGCAGCCGGTCGCCGGTGGTGGCGATGACCACCAGCTCGCACTCGCGCCCGCTTCGGCCGCGCACCCGGGCCGCCACCGCCTTGGCCTGCCAGAGGGCGAGCTCGCTCCCGCGGGTGCCGAGCCTCAGCCGGTTCACGACGCCACCGGGGCCTTCGACGACGCGGAGGACGCCGCTTCTTCGCCCATCCCGCCGGTGCGGGAGGAGAGACGGGACCCGTTCTCGTCGAGATCGAAGAGCCGCGTCACGGCCTCGGCGTACTGTGCGGCGGTCGCCGCGTCGCCGGCCGACTTGAGGCGCTCGGTCGGGGTCAGGAGCAGCTTCTGGACGAGGAGCCGCGTGGTCTCCTCGACCCGCGCCCGCGCCTCGGGGGCGAGCCGGCTCAGCTTCGGCTCGAGCCGCTCGAGCTCGGCCTGGCGGACCGCCTCGAACCGGCGGCGCAGCGCGACCACGGTGGGGATCGCCCCGCGCGACCGCAGCCAGGCGACGAACTCCGCCGCCGCGTCCGACACCATCGCCTCGGCCCGGGACGTCTGCTCCTGCCGCCGCGCCAGGTTCTCGCTGACGATGCTGCGCAGGTCGTCGATGTTGTAGAGGAACACCTGCTCCATGTCGCCGGAATCGGGGTCCACGTCGCGGGGCAGCCCGACGTCGATCATGAAGAGCGGCCGGTTCCGGCGCGCGCGCATGGCGCGCTCGATTGCGGCCCGGGTCAGTATCGGCGTGGGGGCGCCGGTGGCCGTCACCACGACGTCCACCCGCAGCAGCTCGTCGTCGATGGCCGACCAGTCCACCGCGGCGCCGCCGACCTTGCCGGCGAGGTCCGTGGCCCGGGTCAGGGTCCGGCTGGTGACCGCGATTCGCCGCACCTGCTGCGACTGCAGGTGCACGGCGGTCAGCTCGGCCATCTCGCCGGCCCCCACCACCAGCACCGAGAGCCCCTTCATGTCGCCGAATATCTTGCGGGCGAGCGAGACCGCGGCGTAGCTGACCGACACCGCCCCCTCGCCGAGGCCGGTGTCCGTCCGGACCCGCTTGCCGACCGCGAACGACCAGGAGAAGAGCTTGTTCAGCAGCGTGCCGGTGCACCGCTCGCTCGCCGCGGCGGCGTAGGCGTCCTTCACCTGGCCGAAGACCTGCGGCTCGCCGACCACCAGCGAGTCGAGGCCGGCCGCGACCCGGAACAGGTGCCGCGCGACGTCGCCGTCGGTGCGCGCATACAGGTGCGGGGTCAGCTCGGCCGCGGGAACGTCGTGAAACCGGCTCATGAAGCCCGCGAGGTCCTCGCGCGCGACCCCGGTGTCCTCGCAGGCCACGTAGATCTCGGACCGGTTGCAGGTCGTCAGCACCACCGACTCGGTCGGCGACGGGCGCCGGGCCAGCTCCCGGAGGGCGGTGACGACGCCGCGCTTCGAGAAGTCGACCCGCTCGCGCAGGTCGACCGGCGCCGTGTGGTGGCTCAAGCCCAGCAGCAGCAGGTTCATGCCGACTCAGAAATTGTGGCTCTCCGTCAGGAAGTACCCCACCGGCACCAGGTTGACGAGCACGATGGAGAACCCCAGCGTCGACAGCCAGGCGTCGCGGCGGCCGCTCCATCCGATGACCCGGCGGGCGTAGAGCTCGAACGAGTAGACGGCCCAGCTCAGCACCACCACGAAGATCTTCGGGTCGGAGAACGACATCGCGAGCACGCGCGGGTCCGACGTCTCGGGCTGGAGCCGCATGGTCCAGGCCACGCCCACGAGCAGCCCCGCGGTCAGGAACAGCCACCCGACGCCCACCGCGCGCCCGTTCATCGCGTCCACCACCTGCAGCGAGGGCAGCCGCGCCGCGAAGAACCCGGGATGCTTCGACTTCAGCTCGCGGAACAGCAGCACGTAGGTGATGCCGACGACGCAGGCCAGCGCGAAGGCGGCGTAGGCGAACAGCAGCGACAGCACATGGGCGGCGAGCAGGGGGCTGTCGAGAATCGGGGCCGGCTCGCTCACCGTCCCGCTCAGGGTCGAGATGGCCTGGAGCCCGACCAGCAGCGGGGCGATGAACACGCCGAGGGCGCGCTCGTCGGTGGTGACCTCGGTATAGAGGTAGGCGACGGCGAGCATCCACACGAACGCGGAGATCGCCGAGGCGGTGTCGACGAACGGCAGGTGGCCGATCTCCACCGTGCGCATGCCGATGACGAACGTGTGGATGAAGGCGGCGGCCGACAGCGAGGCCGTCGCGAGCCGGCCCGCCCGGACGCTGCGCCGCACGAAGAACACGGCGTAGACGACGCCCGCGACGAGATACAGGAGCAGGGGGAGGAGGGTCATGGGTTCGTGAGGTTTCGGCTGAATGGGCCCCCTCGGCCGGAATGCGGCAGGAGGGGCGACCCGGACACGGCCGCCCCCGGCGCCGCCCGCCCCGCCTCGGGCCGGGGGGCGGCGCCGCCCGCCGCGCTAGCCCGCCCATCGTCGCCTTCGGCTCCGCTGGGCGCCCAACCAACCCTGCCAGGAGTCTGCACCGTTCCACGGCGCAGACTCCTAGTTCATGGTCGGCGCGTAGTAGCCCTGCTTCGTCCGCGCGGCGACGTTCGGCTCGTCGATGCGGACGACGAGCCGCCGCCACTGGCCGTCGCGCAACGGGTTCTTCGAGGTGTACCCGAGCGTGTACTGGCTGGACAGCTCGTCGGATATCTGCTGGTAGATTGCCGCGAGCTCGTCCACGCCCCGGGGGAAGAAGGCCCGGCCGCCGGTCTCCTGCGCGAGCTGGCGCAGCACGAAGTCGGCTTCGCGGAACCCGCGCCGCGTGCGGATGTCCCGCGAGCGCAACCCGATCGAGTAGATGACGGTGTCGGAACGCTTGGCCAGCTCGAGGACCTCGTCGAAGTCGACGAGGCTCGACGTGTCCTCGCCGTCCGAGAGCACGATGATGGCCTGGCGCCGGATGTCGCCGGTGGCCGTCGCCGCGATCTTGCCCAGCTCCTTGAGCGAGATGTAGATGGCGTTGTAGAGCGAGGTCGAGCCGCCGGCCGAGGTGCGCCGGATCGCCACCGCCAGATCGTCGAGCGAGTTGGTGAATCCCTGGCGGATGTCCACCCGGCTGTCGAAGTCGATGACGCTGGCCAGGTCCTCCGCCCGCAGCCGCTCCGCGAACCCGATGGCGGCCTGCTGCGCCGTCTCCATCTTCTCGGTCATGCTCGCGCTGGTGTCCATCAGCAGCGACAGCGCGATCGGCAGCTGGGTGCGCGAGAAGAAGGTGACGTCCTGCAGGGCGCCGTCCTCGTACACCTGGAACCGATCGACGTCGATGTCGGTGACGTACCGGCTGTTCCGGTCGGTCACGGTGACGTTGAGGGAGACGAGATCGACGCCGGCGCGGAACGCCGGCACCTGCGGCGCCGGCTCCTGGGCGCCCGGGGAGGCCGTCGCGGCGAGGCCGGCCAGGGCCGCCGCGGCCAGGCCGAGGCCGAGGCGCCGCCCGGCCGCGCCGCGGGTCCCCGGCGGCCGGCGGCGGGGGCCCCGGACTCCGGAATCGTCGCGGCCGCTCCCGGCCGCGCGGGAGCAGGGGGCCGCGGGGTCGCAGCGGCGGGAGGCGCCGATCGACAGTCTCGGCTCGGTCGTCATGGGCTGTCCTCTCCCGGCCGTCTGACCGGTGTTCCACGGGCGGCGAGATCCGCCCTCCGCATCCGCACCGAGATCGTCTCGGGCGGGATCAGGCTGGGCGGGCGCGAGTACACGACGCGGTACTGGTTCGTCATCACCTCGGCCAGGGCGCCCATCCTGTCGGGCAGCGCCGTACTGAGCAGCAGGTCGTAGCGCTGACCGCCGGTCGCCTCGGGCAGCTGCGCCAGGGCCCGGTCGCGCTGGAGGATCTCGTTGGAGAAGCTGAACGGGTCCCCGCGCAGCGCGGTGTTGCCGCGCTGCTGCACCACGAGCACGTGGGTCGCGACCCCGGAAGCCTGAAGCGCGTCGCGGGTCCGCCGATAGTCGTAGCGGCTGAAGTCGAGGCCTTCCGAGGCCACCACGACCACCGCCGGCCGGGGGGCCTCGCGCCGTTCGAACCCCCGGGCGGTCTCCATCAGGGCGTCGAGGAGATAGGCGGCGCTCTCCGGAAACGAGAAGACGAGGCCGATGCCGTCACGGAGCCGGTCGAGGCGGCGGGTCGACTCGACGAGGACGCGGGGCGGCCCGCCGTAGCTGATGAGGGCGACGTCGTTGTCTTCGGCCAGAACCGGGACCAGCCGTTCCAGGCCGTTGCGGATGTCGCGGATGGCGAACCCCGCCGCCGCGCTGGTGTCCACGAGCACCGCTACCTGCATCGGGCTCCGGGCCGGCCCGGCCCGGAGGACCTCGCGCTCGACGCCGTCCTCCTCCACCGCGAACTCGTCGGCAGCGAGGCCCGGGACGGGCGCGCCGTCCTCGTCGAGCACGCTCACGAACAGGGACCGCTCGTTGTCCTGTCCGCGGAGCGGGGCCGCCAGCAGCCCGAGCAGGCAGGCGGAGGCCGCGAGCAGCGCCGGGAGCCCCGGGCGATCGAATCGGAGCGGTCTGCGGGGGGCCGCTCGCCCGGACGCTCGTCGATGCATGTGCACAGTCCTCCACGGTGAGTCGACAACCCGAAGTATAGCCCGGTTTCGGCCGGGGCGGGTGCGACCCGCCCGTCGGTCCCGGCCAGCCTCGCCCCCGGGGCCCCGAGGTCTCCGCCGGCCGCCGGCCGCCCGTGTCGCGGCCCGGGATTCCGTGCTTTCCAATCCTGAAATGAGCCTGAAGCGGCGGCACGTGAACCGAGGTGACGGCGGCCGAATCAGCGGACCGAAACAGGGGTCCTGGCGCGGGCTGCGGTGAGCCGGCGCACACTGACCGACATTATCCGTCATGGGCGGGGCCGAGGTCCTCCGGTTCCTGGCCAGCACGTCAATCCTGCTTGGGCGGAGGGGTTAGGCGCCCGGGGTGCCCGCCGGGGGTCCGCCGTCGTCCGCCACCGCCGACTCCACCCCGAGGCGGCGGTTCGGGTCGGCGACCGGCGGTCGGCTCGTCCCGTGGCCGGCCTTGATGCGTCTGTGGCCCGTGGTCGGTCACCGGTGCCGTGGTTCCGGCGGCCGCCCCGCCTGACCAGCCCGACCTCCAGGTCGGCACGCCGACCGAAGGGCGGCGTGCTGCGGCAGCGAGAGCGGCGGTTCCGGTCCGGCGCGGCGTTCGGAGCGGGGCGGGTCCAAAACGGAGCGGGTCCGAACCGGGGAGCCCGAAGCCCTGGGTAGATTCGACAGCCTCCAGGCCTTCCGCCGCTTTCCGGTAACGCGCCTGCCGCTCCGCGTTCGTCAACGCCACGACCAACTCCACACCGTTACGTAACGGACCGGTGACAGGCGGCTCGGCGCCCGGACGTCACGGCTGTCGAGCGACGGCGGACTCGGGGCAACAGCGGACCGGGAGCACGGGGCCTCCGAACGGGTCTCCCGCGGCGCCGGGGGGGGGCGCGTGTCCTGCCACGGCGTCTCGTGGACGGCCGGGACGTCCCGTCCAGGCCGGGCCGCAAGGCCCATATCTGCAATCCGAGTTGCGGGACGGCCGGTGTGTCACCCGCAGGGCCGTAGCGCAGCGGAGGACGCGCGGAGCGCGTTGACACGCTGGCCGGCCCGCAGCTACGCGGTTCGAACGGGGAGCACAAACCCGGCGGCGGCATCCGGGGCTGCCTCTTGCCGGCGACCGGTGCGGGCAGCCGGCGACACGCCAGCCACCCGGCGCTGCCTCCATCCCCTCCCCCCCCCGTCCGCCGGTGCGGCGACTCATGGGCCGGGCGTCGGCGACACCGAGCTGCGGGTCGACGCCGCCCGTCGCCGCGGGTATTTCAGGCGGCGGGGTCGATGGCGGCGAACAGGCGGTCGCGGGCCTGGTTGAGGGCGCGTGCCGCGTCGTTGTCGCTCATGGCGGCGGCGACGGCGTCGAGCTCGTCGAAGGAGGTCCCCGGCTTGAGGCAGTCGGCGGCGTCGGGCAACGACTTGAGCTTCTCGTAGGGGGTCATGACGTTGGCGTGGGGGTAGCGCTTGCGGACGCGGCCCTTGGCGTCGACGACTTCGACGGGGAAGAGACAGGGGCGGTGGAAGTTCAGGTAGGGGGAGAGGACCCGCTGGGTGAAGGCGTTGACGCGTTCCGCGTAGCGGCTGGGGATGTGGCCGTATCCGAGGTGCTTGCGGATGACCGAGCCGTTCTTGCTCTCGACGAGGGCGTTGTCGTTGCTGCGTCGGGGGCGGGATTTGGTGAACTCGTCGACGTGGAGGGCCTGCAGCAGGGCGGCGACCTTGCGGTTGATGAACTCGGTACCGTTGTCGGCGTGGAATCCGCGGACGATGAAGGGGAACGCCCGGAGCAGCGCTTCGAGGACGGGGGCGAGGCAGGGCGTCTCGATGCGCTCGAGGGAGCCGACGAACTGGAACTGGCTGACCTCGTCGACGAGGTTGAGGTGGTAGAGGCCCTTGATGCCGTCGAGGTCGCCTTGGTGGACGGTATCGACCCGCAGGTAGCCGGGTTGCCCGTCGGGCCGGGGCCGGCGGCGCTCGCCGATGGCGATGTGCACGGCGCGGGTCGGCGCGGGCATCGTCCCGCGGCGGCGCTGATAGCTGGTCGAGTGGCGCAGGTTGTAGAGATGTCCGTTGGAGATGGCGGCGAGGCGCTCGAAGCGGTGGTCCCCGAACACGTGCAGGGCCCGGATGCAGAGCTGGCGGGTGGCGGGCCCGGAGAGGGTGCCGTGGAGGGCGTCGACTTCGGCGAGCAGCCCGATGTCGGCCTTGGTGTAGCGGCGGGGGAAGGGGCGCCGGGGGCCGCGGCGGTCGGCGATGGCGCCCGTGGCCCGGTGCTGGCGCAGCAGGCGGGTGACCTGCGCTCGCGAGAGGCCGGCCACCCTGACCAGGAACCGGCGGAGCAGGCCCTTGTCGGCCTTCCCCCGGCCGGGGTAGTCGAACCGTTCCAGGGTCTCGGCCACGAACGCGTAGGCCTCGGCCCGGGTCTGCGGCCGCAGGTCGAGCGGTCGGCTGTCGGCCAGGAACTCCCGAATCTGGTCCAGGGTCTGCAGGCGCTGGGTGTCGAGTCTCACGATCATCCTCCGATGATCCGGGACCCGGCCCCTTCAGGCTCATTTCACGTTGGAATCAATCCTCCCTTCAGGCTCACTTCTGGTTGGACAAGGCGGATTCTTGACACCCCGGCGGCCGCAATGCTATAAGTTTCCGGCTTTCCGCGACCGACCCTGCCGCATCGAAGCTCTCCGGGTAGACATGGCTTGCGCATGCGGGGGGTGTCGGTTCATCCGGTCGTCAACGGACTGTGCACGGGGTTGATCCCATGATCGAGGCGTACGTTCCGATCCTGTTGTTCATACTGGTCGCGATCGGCTTCGCCATCTTCACGTTGATCGTCTCGTCGCTGATCCAGTCGTCGCGCTACAACAAGGTGAAGCTCGAGCCCTACGAGTGCGGCATCGAGCCGGCCACCGACGCGCGCGACCGCTACAGCGTCCGCTACTACCTGATCGCGATGCTGTTCGTGATCTTCGACATCGAGACCGTGTTCATGTTCCCGTGGGCCGTCATCATGGACGAGCTCGCCCTGTTCGGGCTCATCGAGATGCTCGTCTTCCTGTTCATCCTGGTGCTGGGCTACGTGTACGCGTGGCGCAAGGGCGCGCTGGAATGGGCGTGAGGCGCCGTCCGGACGCTCGGGGGCGGACGGCCCGCGCGGCGGGGCCCGACGGGGGCAGGCCGGGCGGCTAGTGCGGCCGCGGGCGCAGATTTTCCGGGCTGGTAGAGCCGTTCCGCAACTCCGGTTCGCGGGGCGAAGCGGAGTTTCACTGGACCATGGCAGACGCACCGAAATCGGGTGAACCGGCGGCCGGGCCGCCGAGCGCGCCGGCAGAGACGGACGGCGCATCGAGCCCCGGCGCGGAGCCGAAGTCGGGCTCGGCCGGCGGCGCCTCCTCCGGGCCGGCTGCCGCTCCGAAGCCGGCTGCTGCCAAGAAGCCGGCCGGGAAGCCGGCCGCCGCCGGGAAGGCGGCTGCAACCACCGCGAAGCCGGCCGCCGCCGGGAAGCCCGCGGCCGCCGCCAAGCCGAGGCCCAAGCCGAAGCCGAAGGCGCCGCCCGAAGCGCCCAAGGGTCCGGTCGATCCGCCGCCGCCCGACGACCTCGCGAAGCCGGCGTTCCTCACCGCCCTCGAGGCGGCCCTGCCCGGCCGCATCGAGCAGCTCTCGTACTGGGTCGGCGACTGGACGGTCATCATCGCGGCCGGGGCCCTGCCCGAGGTCGCCGCCTTCCTGAAGGACTCCGACGAGGGGTCGTTCGACTACTGCGCCGACCTCACCGCCACCGACTGGCCGCCCCGCGAGAAGCGTTTCGATGTAGTGTATTGCCTGTATTCGACCCGGCGCCGGCAGCGCGTCCGGGTCAAGGTGCGGGCCGCCGGCGGCGAGCCCGTGCCCTCGGTGACGGGCGTGTGGCCGGCCGCGAACTGGCTGGAGCGCGAGGTGTGGGACATGTTCGGGATCGACTTCACCGGACATCCCGATCTGCGCAGGATCCTCATGCCGCAGGAATGGCAGGGGCACCCGCAGCGCAAGGACTATCCGCTCGAGGGCCCGGGCGAGTTCCTGCTCGAGAGCCCGATGGAGTGGCTGCGGCTGCGCAACGCCCGGGACGAAGCCGAGATCGAGTAATCGAACCATGACTGGCCAGGCAGCGGCGGCGCCCAAGGCGGCGCCCATCTTCGACACCGACGAGCTCGTCATCAACATGGGGCCCCAGCACCCCAGCACGCACGGCGTGCTCCGGGTGGTGCTGCGGCTCGACGGCGAACGGGTGGTCGACGCCGACGTCGTCATCGGCTACATCCACCGCGGCATCGAGAAGCTCAGCGAGAACCGCGACTGGACGCAGATCATCCTGCTGACCGACCGCATGGACTACGTGGCGGCGGCCACGAACAACCTCGGCTACTGCGAGACGGTCGAGAAGCTGATGGAGATCGAGGTGCCCCGGCGCGCCCGCTACATCCGCACCGTCCTCGCCGAGCTGCAGCGCATCGCGAGCCATTGCCTCTGGCTGGGCACCCACGCCATGGACATCGGCGCGATGACCGTGTTCCTCTACGCGTTCCGCGAGCGCGAGCTCATCCTCGACCTGTTCGAGGAGTACTGCGGGGCCCGGCTCACCTACAACGCCATGCGCATCGGCGGGCTCCCCCTCGACATCCCCTCCGGCTGGGACGTCAAGGTCCGGTCGTTCTGCGACCTCATGGAGGGGAAGATCGCCGAGTACGAGGAGCTGCTGACCAACAACCGCATCTGGCTCGAGCGCACGCGGAACATCGGGGTCATCTCGGCCGGGGACGCGATCGGGCTGGGGCTGTGCGGCCCGCCGCTGCGCGGGTCCGGGGTCTACCGCGACGTGCGGAAGGACGAGCCCTACGCCGCCTACGACGAGATGGACTTCCAGGTGCCCCTCGGCACCCGGGGCGACACCTACGACCGGTACCTCATCCGGCTCGAGGAGTTCCGGCAGTCGATCCGCATCATCCGGCAGGCCCTCGACGGGTTGCCGGAGGGGCCGATCATGGGCAAGGTGCCGCGGCTGATCAAGCCCAAGGCGGGCGAGACCTACCACGCCATCGAGTCGCCGAAGGGCGAGCTCGGCTACTTCATCGTGAGCGACGGGCGGGCCACCAACCCCTACCGCTTCCGGGTCAGGCCCCCCTCGTTCTGCAACCTGCAGGGCCTGCGGCCGCTGGTGATCGGGCACCTCGTGGCCGACGTGGTCGCCCTGATCGGCACGATCGACATCGTGCTGGGCGAGGTCGACAGATAGATGATCGACACCATCGTCGTCCCGGTGTTCAAGATCCTCGTGCTGCTGAACGCGGTGCTCGTGGCGGTGACGTTCATGACCCTGCTCGAGCGCAAGGTCATCGCGTGGGCGCAGTCGCGGCTGGGGCCGATGCGCGTCGGGCCCTACGGGGTGCTGCAGGCCATCGCCGACCCCATCAAGCTGATCCTCAAGGAGGACATCACCCCGGCCCGGGCCGACCGGATGCTGTTCACCCTGGCGCCGATCCTGTCGCTGGTGCCGGCCCTGGTGGTGTTCTCGGTGGTGCCCTTCGGGGGCGACGAGCTGTTCTACATCACCGACATCAACGTCGGGCTGCTGTTCGTCATCTCGGTGACCTCCATCGGGGTCTACGGCATCATCCTCGCCGGCTGGGCGTCGAACAGCAAGTACCCCCTGCTCGCGAGCCTGCGCGCGTCGGCCCAGCTCATCAGCTACGAGATCGCGGTGACGATGACCCTCGTCAGCGTCATCCTGACCGCGGGTACCCTGAGCATGGTCGGCATCGTCGAGGCCCAGCAGGACTCGGGCCTGTGGTTCGCGTTCGTGCAGCCGGTGGCCTTCGCGCTCGTGTTCATCGGCGGGCTCGCCGAGACGAACCGGGCCCCGTTCGACCTCCCCGAGGCCGAGCAGGAGCTGACCGGCGGCTTCCACACCGAGTACAGCGGCATGCGGTTCGCGCTGTTCTTCCTCGCCGAGTACGCCAACATGATCGTCATCTCGGCCGTCGTGGCGATCCTGTTCTGGGGGGGCTGGCTGCGGCCGTTCCCGAACGTCGAGGCGCTCGGGTTCCTCGACCTCATCCCCGGCTGGATCTGGTTGTTTGGGAAGATGTTCGTGTTCCTCTACATCTTCATCTGGATCCGGGCCACGCTGCCGCGCTACCGCTACGACCAGCTGATGCGGCTCGGGTGGAAGGTCCTCATCCCCATCGCCATCGCGAACATCGTGGTGACGGGCGTCTTCAAGGTGCTGCTGTAGAGCCATGGCCGAAGCAATCGCGTTCTACACGCTCGCGGTCCTGATTCTCGGGTTGGGGGTGGCCGTCGTCACCACCCCCAAGACCGTGCACAGCGTGGTGTTCCTCGTCCTCAACTTCCTCTGCGTGGCCATCCTCTACGTGGTGCTGCGGGCCGAGTTCCTGGCCGTCATCCAGGTGCTGGTCTACGCCGGCGGCATCGTCGTGCTGTACCTGTTCGTGGTCATGCTCGTGAACCTGAAGCGGGCCCCCGAGGCGCACGAGGACCCGCGGCGGCTGGCCCGGCTCGGGCTCGGGCTGTCGGGCGCGGTGCTGCTCGAGCTGGCCGGCATCGTGGTCTACAGCTCAGACCGCCTCACGCCGGCGTCCGCCCCCGCCGCCGTCGGCCCCGTCACGGGCGCGGGCAACACCGAGGAGCTCGGCTGGCTGCTCTACACCGACTACCTGATCCCGTTCGAGGTGGCGTCGGTGCTGCTGCTGGTCGCGATGGTCGGGGCCATCGTGCTGGCGAGACGAGAGTCGTAGACGATGGAAATCACGCCGGCGCACTACACGGTCCTCTCGGCCGCGCTGTTCAGCATCGGGGTCATCGGCGTCCTCGTGCGGCGCAACGTCATCATCATCTTCATGGCGATCGAGCTGATGCTGAACGCCGTGAACATCAATCTCGTGGCGCATGCCCGGTACCTGGAGAACCTCGTCGGCCAGGTCTTCGTCGTGTTCGTCATCGCGGTCGCGGCGGCCGAGGCCGCGGTCGGGCTGGGCATCCTCCTGGCCTTCTTCCGGAACAAGGAGACCGTGAACATCGACGAGATGAACATCATGCGCTGGTAGCGGCCGCGCTTTCCCCTGATCTGACATCACTCACGGTAGACGATGGATCTCATCTGGCTCATTCCCGTGCTGCCCGGCATCGGCGCCGCCCTGAACGGGATCTTCGGCGTGCGCTACTTCAGCAAGCAGACGGCTGCGGCCATCGCCTGCGGCACGATGGGCGGGGCGCTGCTGCTGTCGCTCGTCGCGTTCGTGCAGCTCCTGGGGCTGGAGCACCGCGACCACGTCGTCACCCTGGCCCAGTGGATCCCCCCGATCGCCCTCGAGACCGCGTCGGGCATCGGGGCGTTCGAGGTGCCGTGGGCGTTCCGGCTCGACCCCCTGTCGGGGATGATGAGCCTCATCGTCACCGGCATCGGGCTCCTCATCCACGTCTACTCGGTCGCCTACATGGACCACGAGCCGCGGGGCGGCTACGTACGGTTCTTCTGCTACCTGAACCTCTTCTGCTTCTTCAT
The DNA here is from genome assembly GCA_963663815.2 of Vicinamibacterales bacterium. GTDB lineage: Bacteria > Acidobacteriota > Vicinamibacteria > Vicinamibacterales > UBA8438 > JAJEEA01. The sequence goes on from OY760734.1 coordinate 5,835,505, forward strand.
GCTGACGCTGGTGCTCGGCAGCACCTTCCTCGTCATGTTCGTGGGGTGGGAGGGGGTCGGGCTCTGCTCGTACCTGCTCATCGGCTTCTGGTACCACAAGAAGAGCGCGGCCGACGCCGGCAAGAAGGCGTTCGTCGTCAACCGCATCGGCGACTTCGGGTTCATCCTCGGCATCTTCCTCGTGTTCTTCACGTTCGGCACCCTCGACTTCCGCGCGGTGGCCGAGGCGGCGGCGCTGATGCCCGTCGAAGTGGGCGCGTTCGGGGTCATCTCGCTCATCTGCCTGCTGCTGTTCGTCGGCGCCGTCGGCAAGAGCGCCCAGATTCCCCTCTACGTGTGGCTGCCCGACGCGATGGAAGGCCCCACCCCCGTCTCGGCCCTCATTCACGCCGCGACCATGGTGACGGCCGGCGTGTACATGGTCGCCCGCAACGCGGTGTTGTTCACGCACGCGCCCGAGGTCATGTTCATCGTCGCGGTCATCGGGGTGCTGACGGCGCTGATGGCGGCGACCATCGGGCTCGTCCAGACCGACATCAAGCGGGTGCTGGCCTACTCGACGGTCTCGCAGCTCGGCTACATGTTCCTCGCCACCGGGGTCGGCGCCTTCGCGGCCGCCGCGTTCCACCTCATGACCCATGCCTTCTTCAAGGCCCTGCTCTTCCTCGGCAGCGGCTCGGTCATCCACGCGATGAACGAGGAGCAGGACATGCGGAAGATGGGGGCCATGCGGCTGTACATGCCGGTGACCTTCATGACGATGGGCATCGGGACCCTCGCCATCGCCGGCATACCGCCGTTCTCGGGCTTCTTCAGCAAGGACGAGATTCTCTACCGGACGTTCCTCGAGAGCCGCTGGCTCTGGGGGCTGGCCGCGGTCACCGCGGGGATGACCGCGTTCTACATGGCGCGCCTGATGTTCATGACGTTCTGGGGCGAGTACCGCGGCCCCGCGTGGGGCGACGCCGGCCACGGCGGGGCCCGGCACGAGGCCCCCGCCGACGGCGGCGCCGGGCACCAGGCGGACGACGACGGGCACGGCCACGCCTGGCACGGGCCGCACGAGTCGCCGAAGCTCATGACGATGCCGCTGCAGCTGCTGGCGCTCGGGGCGATCGTGGCCGGCTTCGTCGGCGTGCCCGCGGCCCTCGGGGGCGGCAACGCCATCGAGCACTTCCTCGAGCCGAGCTTCGTGGCCGGGGAGGCGCACGCGGCGGCCGAGGAGCACCACGCCTACGCCGTCGAGTGGGGGCTCATGGCCCTGTCGGTCCTGCTCGCGGCCGGGGCCATCGCGCTGGCCTGGCGCCTCTACGTGCAGCGCCCCGAGGAGTCGGAGCGGCTGGCGTCCGACTTCGCGGGCGCCCACCGGGTGCTGACGAACAAGTACTACGTGGACGAGCTGTACGACGCGACCGCCGTCAAGGGCACGATGGGCAGCGCGCGGGGGCTGTGGACGGTCGACCGCAACGTCGTCGACGGCGCCGTGAACGGCGCCGGCTGGACGACCCGGGCGTCGGCCTGGGTGTCGCACGTCATCGACAAGTACGTCGTCGACGGGCTCGTGAACCTGGTGGGCAGGACCTGCGCCGCGGGCAGCTATGTGTTCCGGCACGTGCAGACCGGCCTGATACAGAACTACGCGTTCGCGACGCTGTTCGGCGTCTTCGCGTTCGTGACCCTGTACATCGCCGTCCGCTACTTCGGACCCTGAGTCCGCGGGCCGCCCGATCGCGTCGGGACGATCGACGAATCGAGACCGAGGGTACCAACGAGCGACGGCCCTGACGGGCCCGTGACCGTATCGAGAATCCGCTCATGAGCAACAACCTGGACTATCCGCTGTTGTCGCTGATCATGTTCACGCCGCTCGTCGGCGCCGTGATCCTGCTGTTCGTCAACAAGCACAGCGAGGACACCATCCGCTGGATCGCCAACGTGACGGCCGGCATCGGCTTCCTGGTGTCGCTGCCGCTGTGGTTCTCGTTCGACATCGCGACCCCCGACTGGCAGTTCGTCGAGCGGCTGCCGTGGATACCCTCGATCGGGGCCGAGTACCACCTCGGCGTCGACGGGTTCAGCGCGCTCCTGATTCTGCTGGCGACCCTGATGGGGGTCATCGCGATCCTCTGCTCGTGGACCGCCATCACCGAGCGGGTCAAGGAGTACTACATCTTCATGCTGGTGCTCCAGACCGGCATGATCGGCGCCTTCGTCGCCCTCGACTTCCTGCTGTTCTTCGTGTTCTGGGAGGTCATGCTGGTGCCGATGTACTTCCTCATCGGCATCTGGGGCAGCGACAACCGGCTCTACTCGGCCATCAAGTTCTTCCTGTTCACCCTCGTCGGCAGCGTCGTCATGCTGCTCGGCATCCTCGCGGTCTACTTCTACCACCACGAGGTCACCGGGGTTTACACCTTCGACATCACCCAGTTCCACCAGCTGAACATGCCGTTCGGCCTGCAGTGGTGGGTCTTCATCGCGTTCTTCCTGGGCTTCGCGGTCAAGGTGCCGATGTTCCCGTTCCACACCTGGCTGCCCGACGCCCACACCGACGCCCCCACCGCGGGGTCGGTCATCCTGGCCGCGGTGCTCCTGAAGATGGGCACCTACGGGTTCATCCGGTTCTCGCTGCCGATCCTGCCCGAGGCGACGCACGCGTTCGTGCCGTGGGTGGCGGGGCTGTCCATCATCGGCATCATCTACGGGGCCCTGGTGGCGATGGCGCAGCACGACTGGAAGCGCCTCGTCGCGTACTCGAGCGTCAGCCACATGGGCATGGTCATGCTCGGCATGTTCGCCCTGACCCCCGTCGGCATCACCGGCAGCATCGTGCAGCAGCTGAACCACGGCATCTCCACCGGCGCCCTCTTCCTCCTCGTGGGGGTGGTGTACGAGCGCCGGCACACCCGCGAGATCGCCGAGTACGGCGGCCTGTCGAAGATCATGCCCGCCTACGCGGCGGTGTTCCTGATCATGACGATGTCGTCCATCGGCCTGCCGACCCTGAACGGCTTCATCGGCGAGGTGCTCATCCTGCAGGGCATCTTCGTCGTCAACATGTGGTGGGCGGCGGCGGCGGCGACCGGCATCGTGCTCGGGGCGGCGTACATGCTGTGGCTCTACCAGCGCACCATGTTCGGCGCCGTCACCAACCCCAAGAACGAGAACCTGCCGGATCTGAGCATCCGCGAGTGGGCGACGTTCACGCCGCTCATCATTCTCGCGGTGTGGATCGGGCTCTATCCCAAGCCGTTCATCGACCGCCTCGACACCTCGGTCGATCGCGTGATGGTCCGGGTGAACGGCGCCTACGAGCCGGTCAACGCGGAGGACTCGGGGGCGGCGTCGCCGGCGGCGCTCGTCCGCGACGGCGGGGTCGATGACGCCGGGACGCCGGTGCGCGGGGGCGCCCGATAATGCCGCCAGGATTCTCCGCGTCCGACTTCTACTACATCCTGCCCGAGCTGGTGCTCACCGGCGGGGCCCTCGTCATCCTCCTCCTGTCGGTGGTGACGCCGCGCCGCGACGACCTGCTGCTCGGCATCTCCCTCGCCACGGTGGCCGCGACCCTCTACGGGGTGGCCTCGTTCGCCGGCCTCGACGAGACCGCGTCGAAGGGGCTGCTCGCCATCGACGGGTTCGCCGCGTTCTTCAAGGTCGTGATCCTCGCGTCGGCGGCGCTGACCCTGCTGATGTCGGCGCCCTATCTGCGGGTCGAGGGGCTCCGGGCCGGCGAGTACTACTTCCTCATTCTCTGCGCCACCCTCGGCATGATGTTCATGGCGAGCGGGGTCGACCTCATCACCCTGTTCATCGGGCTCGAGACGATGGCGGTGTCGTTCTACGTCCTCGCCGGCTACCTCAAGCCCAACCCGCGGTCCAACGAGGCCGCCGTCAAGTACTTCCTGCTCGGGGCGTTCTCGCTGGGGGTCCTGCTCTACGGCATGTCGATCCTCTACGGGGTCACCGGCACCACCCGGCTCGACGAGATCGCCGCCGCCCTCGCCGGGCAGGGGCCGAGCCTGTTGCTGGTGCTCGCGGTGGTCCTCGTGGCCGCGGGCATGGGCTTCAAGATCGCCGCGGTGCCGTTCCACATGTGGGCCCCCGACGTGTACGAGGGCGCGCCCACCCCGGTCACCGCGTTCCTCTCGGTGGGGTCGAAGGCGGCGTCGTTCGCCATGCTGATCCGCATCTTCCTTGAGGGGCTCCCGTCCCTCGGGGCGGAGTGGACGACCCTGTTCTGGGGGCTCGCGGTCGTCACCATGACGGTCGGCAACGTCGCCGCCCTGACCCAGAGCAACCTGAAGCGGCTGCTGGCGTACTCTTCGATCGCCCACGCCGGCTACCTGCTGATGGGGGTCGTCGCCGGCACCCAGCGCGGCGTCGCCGCGATGCTCGTCTACCTCGGCGTCTACCTCTTCATGCAGCTCGGGGCGTTCGCGGTGGTCGCCGCGATGCGTCGCAGCGACGTCGTGGGCGACGAGCTGAAGGACCTCGCCGGCCTCTCGCGGCGCAGCCCGATGATGGCCTTCGCCATGCTCTTCTTCATGCTGTCGCTGGGGGGCATTCCCCCCACCGCCGGGTTCATGGGGAAGGTCTGGCTCTTCGGGGCCGCCATCGACGCCGGCTTCGTGTGGCTCGCCGTCATCGCCGTCGCCAACAGCGCGGTGTCGCTGTACTACTACCTGCGCGTCGTCGTGTTCATGTGGATCACCGACGAGACGGCGCCCGCCGCCTCGCCCCTCGTCCTCGGGCCGGCGATGACCGCGGCCCTCGTGGTCGCGGTTGTCGGCACGGTCCTGTTCGGCCTCTATCCCCAGTTCCTCTTCGCGTCCGCCGAGGCCGCGGCGACCGCCATCGAGGGCCTCGGCGCCGGCACGGCGGCCCTGCGCTGACCGTCTGCTGCCTCCGCAACGTCGGCTTTCTGCCACCCCGGCGGTCAGTTTGTGCCCCAACAGGGGGTGCGGCAACCGTGATCTTCGTCCCGCTGCATCCGGCCGCCCGGCTCGGAACGAGCTGATCGATGTGCCGGGCAGGTGCGCGCAGAGGGCCGCCATCGAGGGCCTCTGCGCCGGCGTGGCCCTGCGCCGAGCCGTTCGGTTCGAGCACTCAGGCGGTGTCGTGCTTCGCGATCCACTCGCGAAGCGCGTCGTTCATCCGGGTCTGCCAACCGGGGCCGCCAGCCTTGAAGTGGTCGAGCACGTCCTGTGAAAGACGGATCGTGGTCGACAGCTTCGGATGCGCGGTCCGCGGCCGGCCGCGGCGAACGGTCGCCCGCGCCAACCGCTCCGGCCAGCCATCCGTGGAGAGGTCCGGAGCGGTATCCGCGTCAAAACCGCGGGCCGTAGTGCGCTCGTTCCCGCTCATTGGCTCTCCTCATGCTGATGATCCGATACGCGCCGCTTCGCGGTGTACCACCATGATCCCGTCGAGGAACCCGATGGTGATGAAGCGGTCCTCTCCATAGTCCTGCCGGTCATCCTCGACGGTCAGCGTGGCACCCGCAAGCAGTTCCTCGGCCCGCGCCATGTCCAGCCCTCTGGCTTCGAGGGTGGCCGCGCGCTTCGCGGCATCGAACTCGACGCGCATTTATGTTACTACGATAAATTGCCGGCCCACCTGGCAGGGCAGGACACGGGCCCGCCAACGGGCGAAGGCGCGATCTGGTCGCGGGGTGGGGACGGCGGCCTGCACTCGACTCTTGCCGGCGGCAGGTTCCGTCGAGCCGCCGTTGTGGGGGGAAGCCGGTCGGAAGCCCGCGCCGGGGAGCGCGAGCCCCCGGCCTCGGGCTTCCCCGGCACTAGCCCGCCCATCGTCGCCTTCGGCTCCGCTGGGCGCCCAACCAACCCTGCTAGGAGTCTGCACCGTTCTACGGCGCAGACTCCTAGTGCGGAGTGTCGATCTGGCCGAGCGACTCCCGTATCAGGGCGTCGTTGTCTTCCGGCGTCAGATTCTTGCGAATGAGCTTCGACGCGATCTGCAGCGACAGGTCGACCGTCTCGCGGCGGATGTCCTGCATCGCCCGCGCCGTCTCCTGCTGAATCTGGCGCTGGGCGGCCGCCACCAGGGCTTCCTGCTCCGCCCTGGCCTTCTGCCTCGAGTCTTCCTGGAAGGCCTCGGCCGCGGTTCGGCTCCGGGCCAGTATCGACTGGGCCTCGGCGCGGGCGTCGGCCATGACCTTCTCCGACGCCTGTTGCGCCTGCTCCAGCGCCAGCCGGGCCTGCTCGGCGTCGTCCAGCGACTTGCGTATCGTCTCCTGGCGCGCGTCGAGCGCCTGGAGCAGGGGGCCCCACGCGTACTTGCGCAGCGCCCAGAGCAGGGACAGGAAAGTGATGATGGTCCAGATGAACAGCCCGGGATCCGGCTGGACCAGCGGATTATCCATGAGTCGCTCCCTCCCGCGGTGTCAACCGTCGCATTCCGGGGAATGCGGCGGTCACCGCATCAGGACGACGACGAAGACGAAGACCTCGGCGAGAATCGCGACCCCTTCCAGCAGGAAGAGCGGCAGCTGCACGGCCCCCGTGATCTGCGCCGCGGCCGAAGGCTGGCGCGCGATGCTCTCCGCGGCCGCCGCCGTGAACCGGCCGATTCCCAGCCCCGCGCCAATCACGATCAATCCGAGCCCGATCGCAACGCCGGCGATGTACAACAGTTCCATGCAGTCAACCTCCGTGTGAGAGTGTGCCGTCTTGTTCGAATGAATGTGCCGTGGTTCGAGGAAGTGCGGCTAGTGGTGCACGTTGATGGCCATGCCGACGAAGACCGACGTCAGCAGGGCGAAGACATAGGCCTGGACGAGGACGACGATGATCTCGAGGGCCAGGATCCCCGTCGCCAGGGGCACCCCGACGACGAGGCCGACTCCCATCGACAGAAGCTGGCTTCCGAACTGCTGGTTGAAGATGAAGACCAGCGACAGGATCGCGAGGATGGCGATGTGCCCCCCGCTCATGTTGGCGGCGAGCCGCATCGTGAGCGCGAACGGCTTGACGAACATGCCCATGACCTCGATGGGGATGAGCAGGATGTAGATCGGCCACGCCAGCCCCGACGGCACCAGGTTCTTCCAGTGGGCGATGAAGCCGTGGGCCAGGGTGCCGGCCACGATGATCGCGAAGAACGTGATCGTGGCCAGCGCCGCCGTCACGTTGTAGTTGGCGGTGGCGGTGGCCCCGCCGTGGAGCACGCTGTTGAGCAGCGACTCCTCGGACGTATGCAGCGCGAAACGGTCCAGCAGTCCGAACACCTCGAAGATCGGCACCAGGCCGACCGCGTTCGCGGTCAGGATGAAGACGAAGAGGGTCAGGATCATCGGCGTCCAGGTGTTGACCCACTTCGCGCCGACGTTCGGCAGCACCATCGAGTCTCGGACGAACTGCACCACCGCCTCGAGCGCGTTCATGAACCCGGCGGGAACCGGACGCTCCTGCGCGAGGAACCGTCGGGTCGCGAGGGTGATGACGATGAACAGGAAGCCCGCCACCAGCCACAGCATCATGACGTGCTTGGTGACCGAGAAGTCGATGCCGGCCCAGTGCGGCAGGTGCAGGATCGGGTGGTCGAGCGGGCTGTTCGCGATGTGCTCGATGATGACCTCGCCCGCGTCGAACTCGCCTTCGCCGTGCCCGCCCGCGGCGTGTTCGGTGCCGGCGTGCTCGGGGGTGGCGTTCACGTCCTCGGCGTGCGCGTCCTCGGCGTGCTGTGCGGCGTTCATCATGATGTTCGGTGGCGGCGCCGGGTCAGTGCCCCGCCGACGGGGTTGCGCTGGCGTTCACCAGCAGGGTCCTGAAGTACAGCGCCTCCGCGATCTGGAGCGCGACGAAGTAGAAGGTGAAGCTGAGCGTGAAGGGCACCGGCTCGACCCGGAGCAGTCCGATGACGACGGAGACGTACACCGCGTAGAACACCAGCTTCACTGCGAAAGCGGCGGCCATCCGCGCCGTGAGGCGGGTCACGTCGGCGTGCACCGTCCGTTCGACGAGCCGTATCGTCGCCAGCCCCACCACGAGCGGCGCGCCCATGCCGAGAAACGCGGCCACGGCCGCCTGCGGCGCCACTGCCGCCGCCGCCCCGCAGGTGAGCACGCACGCCGCCGCCAGTGCCGCCGACAACCTCATGGCTTCCAGACCGTCTTCGCCAGCTCGTAGAATCCGACGACCATCCCTGTCAACAGACCCGCGAGCAGGAACCACGGCTCGGTCGCCGCCCAGCGATCGACCAGATGCCCCACCCCCCCGAGGAGGAGGATGGCGCCGATCAACGTGTACCCGGCGCTGGCCGCCGGACCCGCTCGGCGCACGTTCTCCTGCATGGCCTCGAGCGACTTCGCGAGGAAATGGTCGTCGGGGTCGGGCATCGCGAGCGCCGATAGCGGGTGTGCGCGGCTGTGTCTCTCAGTCCGCCACCGCCGTCAGGTCACGGTTCATACCCGTAGGATGGCCGTTCCCACACCCTCTACAAACGCATAATCATAGCAGGGGCGGCGCTCCCGTGGCAACAGACGCGGGTACGCCGCTCGCCGTGCCGCCGCGTGACGCGCCGTGCCCCGCGACGGCCCTGGTGGCTCATGGCGACAGACCTCGGGTCGAGGGTGCTCGCTACGCCGATGTGGCCGGGGCCCGCGGTCGCGGTCGACGCGGACAGCGAGCCAGCCTGAATCAGTACGCGGCGGCGGCCGTAATCGCCCGCAGGATGTCGTCCGACTGCGGCAGGATCGCCTCTTCGAGAGCGGGGTGGTAGGCGACGGGGCAGTCGAGGGCGCCGACGCGCTTGACGGGCGCGTCGAGATGGTCGAAGAGCTCGTCGGCGATGCGCGCGGCCAGCTCGGCCCCGAACCCGCACGTGAGCTGGTCCTCGTGGGCCACCACCACGCGGCTGGTGGCGGCTACCGCCGCCGCGATCGACGGCCAGTCGTAGGGCGCCAGCGTCCGGAGGTCGATCACTTGCACGCTGACGTCCTCCTGCCCCGCCCGCTCCGCCGCGAGCAGTGACCGCTGCACCAGCGAGCCCCACGTGATCACGACGACGTCGGTTCCCTCGCGCCGGACGCTCGCCCGGGCGAACGGGATCTGATGGTGCGGCCCGTGGTACGCGGCCTTGCTGTAGGTCTGGCGGTAGAGGTGCTTGGGCTCGAGGAACAGCACCGGGTCGTCGCAGCGCATGGCGGTCCTGAGCAGCCCCGCCGCGTCGGCCGCGTTCGACGGATAGGCGATGCGCAGGCCGGGGCAGTGCGCGAAGATGCTCTCGCCCGACTGGCTGTGGTACAGCGACCCGCCGCGGAGGTAGCCGCCGATCGGCGCCCGGATCACGAGGGGGCACGAGAACGCGTTGTTCGACCGGTACCGCAGCATCGTGAGCTCGTCGCGGATCTGCATCATCGCCGGCCAGATGTAGTCGAAGAACTGGATCTCGACCACCGGCTTGAGCCCGCGGACGGCCATCCCGACGGCCCGGCCCACGATGTTGGCCTCGGCCAGCGGCGAGTTGAACACGCGCTCGCGCCCGAACTTCCGTTGCAGGCCCAGGGTGGCCTTGAACACCCCGCCCTTGCCCGGCACCGCGGACAGGACCTCGGCCCGGCTGCAGTCGGCCACGTCCTCCCCGAATACGACGATCCGGGGGTTGTGGGCCATCTCGTCCTCGAGGGTGCGGTTGATGGCCGTCACCATCGTTATCGGCTCGCCCTCGGGGGCGCCGGGCACGTCGAAGCGCCCGTCCGCCGGGTCCACGTCGGGCGAGTACACGTAGCGGAGCGCCGTGGCGGGGTCGGGCGGGGCGGCGGCCAACGCCTCGTCGGCCGCCGCCCGGATCTCGTCGTCCACGCCGGCCGCCAGCCGCGCCAGCTCGGCGTCGTCAGCGATCCGGCGGCCCGTCAGGAACGCGGCGAGCCGGGTGATGGGGTCGCGGGCCCGATCCGCCTCGCGCTCCGCCTCGCTCTTGTACTGGCCGTCGTCGTCCGATTCGGAATGCGAGTGCAGCCGCACCACGCCGGCCTTGACGAGGACCGGTCCGCGGCCGCCGCGCGCGTAGGCGAGGGCCCGCCGCATCGCCTCGACGCTCGCAAGGGCGTCGGTGCCGTCGACGCTGACGACCTCGAGCCCCGGGAAGCCCGACACGAGGCGCGCGACGTCGCCGCCCGGCGTCTGTATCTCGACCGGAACCGAGATGGCGTAGCCGTTGTCCTCGATCAGGTAGATCACCGGGAGCCGCCGCGTGCAGGCGGTGTTCAGCGACTCCCAGAACTCGCCCTCGCTCGTGCCCCCCTCGCCGAGCGACACGTAGACGACGTCGCCCTCCGCGCCGGACCCGGCGTCGGCGGCGTCCGGGGACTGGAAATGGAACTGGCAGGCCTCGGCGCACCCGACGGCGTGGAGGCACTGGGTCGACACCGCGCTGGAGGGCGAGACGAGGTTCAGGGCCGGCTTGCTCCAGTGGGCGGGCATCTGGCGCCCCCCCGACGACGGATCGGCCGCGGCCCCGACCGCCGCCAGCAGCATCTCGTGGGCCGACATGCCCAGGGCCAGGGCCAGGGCCCGGTCGCGGTAGTAGGGGAAGAACCAGTCGCGGCCCGCCGTCAGCAGCGTGCCCGCCGCCACCTGGATCGCCTCGTGGCCCGCGCCGCTGATCTGGAAGAAGCTCTTGCTCTGCCGCTTGAGCTGCAGCTCCTTCTCGTCGAGGCGCCGCGCCATGAGCATCGTGCGGTAGAACCGCAGCAGCTCATCCCGCGACAGCCCGCCGTACAGCCGCTGCGTAGTCGCGGCAGGCGCGTTCCCCGAGCCCGTCGAGCGCTCCATGGTGCAGTCCTGCGTGCCAAAGGTGGGACCGACGGCTGGCCCGCATTGGCAATAGATTATAGCATCGCGGCGGCGACCCGGGAGCGGCCCCGGGCGCCCGCGTGAGCCAGGGCGATGAGAGACGAGACTGCGGGGACGGTGACGGCGTGGGACGATCTGGAGCTCGAGAAGGTCACGGCGCTCATCTCGCGGAAGCGGGTCGACGGCGCCCGCCAGACGCTGGCCCAGGTGTACCTGAAGCGCGGGGCGCTCGTGCCGCTCCACGCCCACGAGGGCGAGCAGATGATCTACGTGCTCGACGGGTTGCTGAGGCTGCGGGTGGCGGGCGAGGACGTCATCGTGCGCGACGGCGAGGTGGTGCGCGTCTCCCCGGAGGCCCCGCGCCAGATCGAGGCCCTCGCCGACACCTTCGCGCTGGCCGTCCGAGGCGAGACCCCGCCCCGTGCGGGGGGCGGCGAGGGCGCCGGCCGGAGACGCTGACGGAAACCGCCTCCCCGGGGGGCCAAGGGCGCGAGAACGCAGGAGACAGGCTGCACCCGCGGGCCGTCGGCAACCTGCCGATACGCTCGCCATCCCCCCCGGGGACGCCAAGGGTCGAGGGGCGCCGGGCCGCGGCCCGGGCCGTGAGGAGGCGCACGGCCGGCGAGCCGGCCGTCAGTGGATCGTGCCGTCCCAGTCGTCGCGGCCCGGCAGGACGCGGAACTTGCGGCGCAGGCGGCCCATCTTCCACTGCAGATAGCGGTACTTGATCTCCGCCCGCACCCCGAACCGGCCGAGCCGGGGCAGGCCGATGCCCCGGCCCCGCTTGAGGTACAGGTAGCCGACGACGAGCCCGGCGAGGTGGGCGACGTGGGCGACGCCCTCGCCGCGGGGCACCGACAGGAACGCGATGGCCCCGATGATCATCACGAAGTACCGGGCCGGGACGGGGAACACGAAGAACACCAGTATCGGCGCGTTCGGATAGTAGACGGCGAACGCCATCAGCAGCCCGTAGATGGCCCCGGAGGCGCCGATGGTCACCCCGTACCAGGTCGGTCCGGCGAACGCGAACGGCAGCAGTCCGGCCACGATGGTCGCGACGCCGGCCCCGACGCCGGTGACGAGGTAGAAGCGCAGGAAGTACCCGGGCCCCCACAGGCGTTCGAGCTGCACCCCGAACATCCACAGGACCAGCATGTTGAAGAAGACGTGGCCGATGCTCCCGTGCAGGAACATGTAGGTGGCCGGCTGCCAGAACCGCAGCCCCGACACCACCGCCTGCGGGCGCAGCCCGAACGCCTCGATGAGGAGGCCGCCCAGCGGCGGGATCAGCGAGCCGGCCACGAAGACGCCGACGTTGGCCCAGAGCAGCATCTTCACGGCCGGGGTCATCGGACCCGGGCCGAACGACATTCCGGGCGGCCCCTGTTGGTAGTAGGCGCGGCGCATCTCCAGGCCATCGTACCACGGCCGTCGGAAGCTCGCCGGGGCGAACGCCCGCCAGTCGTCGCCTGCGCTCCGCTCGCGCCCGGCCAACCCTGCAGTCGTCCACGCCGTCCTGCGGCGCGGCCTCCTGGCCGGCCAGTCGTCGCCGGGCGACCTTGCGGTCGCCGGGCGACCTTGCGGTCGCCGGGCGACCTTGCGGTCGCCTTGGAAGTTTCGCTGGCGCGAAACTTCTGCGCCGCGAGGATGGCCGCCCAACAAGTCCTGCCGGGAGTCCGCGCCGTTCTACGGCTCCCCTCGCCCTCCGTCCTCGGCCGACGAGGGCCGCCCCGCGCCCGGCCGGCCCAGGATCTGCGCGCGGACCTCGTCGAGCTCGGCGATGCCGAGGAGCCGGGCGGCGGCGGTCAGCACCACCAGGCCCAGCATGATCTCGCCGCCGAGGACGAGCGCCTCGATCAAGAGGCCGCCCTCCGCCGCCAGGTTCCCGGCCATGCCCTCGGCCGCGGCGACCGCCGCGCCCATGATCCCGGCCGCGAGGCAGGTCCGCGCCAGGCGGTCCGCGAGGCGGCGGGCGTCGATGCCCCCGAGCCGGTGGTGCAGCAGCACGAGCAGGACGCCCGCGTTGAGCCAGGACGCGAGGGACGTGCCCAGCGCGAGACCGGGATACCCCATGACCCGCACGAGGGCGAGGTTCAGCCCGACGTTGACCGCGACGGTGGCGACGCCGACCCCGGCCGGGGTCAGGCTGTTGCCGAAGGCGTAGAACACCGGGGCGGTCAGCCGCACCGCCGCGTAGCCGACGATGCCCGGGGCATAGAACACCAGGGCTCGCGCGGTCGCGGGAGTGTCGGCGGCGGTGAACTCGCCGTGCTCGAAGACGAGCCGAACGACGGGGGTCGCGAGGACCGCGAGGCCCACCGCCGCCGGCACCATCACCGCGAGCATGAGGCGCAACCCGCGGAAAACGGCGTTCCGCACCGCCGCGAGGTCGCCGGCCGCGGCGTGGCGGGACACCGCGGGCAGCGTCACGGTGGCTATCGACACGCCGAACACGCCCAGCGGGAGGTACATCAGGCGGAACGCCATCGTAAGCCAGGTGACGGCGCCGGTGCCCTCGCCGGTGGCGAGGTGGGTGTTGACGAGCAGGTTCACCTGCAGCGCCGCCCCCGCCACCGTCGCCGGCCCCATCAGCCCCGCGACCTCGCGCAGAGTCCGGTCGGCCGGATCCAGGGCGGGCCGCCAGCGGAACCCCTCGCGGCGCAGCGCCCACCACTGCGCCGCGATCTGCCCCGCCCCGCCGAGCAGCACCGCGGCCGCGACCGCCGCGATGGGGTCGACGCCGCCCTCGGGCATCAGGGGCACGACGACGAGGGTGCCCGCGATGAGGCAGACGTTGTAGGCGGCAGGCGACAGCGCGGGGACGAAGAACCGCCGCAGCGAGTTGAGCATGCCCATGCAGGCGGCGGCGATCGCCACCAGGGTGAAGAACGGCAGCACGATGCGGGTCAGCTGCACGGTCAGCTCGAACTTGCCGGGGACTTCCTGGTAGCCGGCGGCGAACAGGCGGGTCAGGGGCTCGGCGAAGACGATGCCGGCCACCACGATGCCGCCGGTGATGACCGCGAGGGCGTTGATGAGCTGGACCCCCAGCCGCCACGCCGCGTCGCGGCCCCCGCGGGTCAGGCGCCGCGTGAAGACGGGCACGAAGGCGGCGTTCATCGCTCCTTCCGCGAAGAGCTCGCGCAGCAGGTTGGGAATGCGCAGGGCTACGAGGAAGGCGTCCATCCGGTCGCCCGCCCCGAAGCGGTAGGCGAGGGCCTGGTCCCGCACCAGTCCCAGCACCCGGCTCGTCATGGTGGCGAGGCTCACGATGCCGGCCGAGCGGGTGAGGCCGTCGCGCGTGGAGTTGGGGGGCGTCATCGTCGGGGACGCGTCGAGGCGCCGCGCCTCGCGGGCCTCGGCGCTGCGCGCCATCGCGTCAGGGGGCTCCCGGCGGGGCTCAACAGCCCGTGGTGGAAGTCCCCGCTGCATTCGAGCGACGATGCATCCCGCCTGACTGCGTTGTTCGTCGGTTGCATATGCCCAATATGCGCCCTCCTCACGCCTTGTCAGCCGGGCGCCTCGCCGCTCTCGGTGCAACGCGGGGTTCCACCACGGGCTGTCACGTGGCGAACCGGAAGTTGATGACGTCGCCGTCGCGGACCACGTAGTCCTTGCCCTCCAGCCGCACCTCTCCGTGCTCGCGGCAGGCGGCGTGCGAGCCCTCGCGGGCGGTCAGGGCGTCGTAGTGGACGACCTCGGCGCGGATGAACCCGCGGGCGATGTCGCTGTGAATCTCGCCGGCCGCCTCTTGCGCGGGGGTGCCGCGCGGGATCGACCAGGCCCGGCACTCGTCCTTGCCCACCGTGAAGAACGAGATGTACCCCAGCAGCCGGTAGCTCGCCCGGATCACCCGGTCGAGCCCCGAGTCGGCGAGGCCGAGGTCGGCGAGGAAGGCGGCCCGGTCGCCGGCCGGCAGCTCCGCTATCTCCAGCTCGATCTTCGCGCAGGCCGGGACCGTCTCGATGCCGCTGCCGGACAGGGCGCCGGCGAGGCCGGCCCGCTCGACGGCCCCCTCCGGGTCCGCCACGTCCGCCTCGTCGAGGTTGAGCACGACGAGCAGCGGCTTGGCCGAGAGGAAGCTGAAGCCCCGCAGCCGCCTGGCGTCGGCCGCGTCGAGGTCGAGGGCGCGCAGCGGCCGGCCGTCCTCGAGGGCGGCCCGGCACCGCTCGATCAGCCGCAGCTCCTCCTCCAGCTCGCGGCTCCGGCCCTTCTTCATGTCCTGGCCGATCTTCTCGCGCCGCCGCTCGGCCACCCCCAGGTCGGCCAGGATCAGCTCGTCCTCCATCTGCCGCGCGTCCCGCGCGGGGTCGAGGCCGCCGGCCGCGTGGGGGACGCGCTCGTCCGAGAACATCCGCAGCACGTGGAGCAGCGCGTCGGCGGTGCGGAAGCCCGACACGTCGAGCATCGCCGCGGCCGAGCCGTGGCCGGCGAGCTCGCTCACCTCGACCGTGGCCGGCACCCGCCGGCGCGGGTCGAAGAGGGCCGTCAACCGATCGAGCCGCGGGTCCGGCACCTGCGCGACGCCGACCTGCGCCGCCTGCCGGCGCGGCGCCGCCGCCGGCTCGCCGGACGTTTGCGTCAGCAGTCGGAACAGGGTGGTCTTCCCGGTCGACGGCAGCCCGATGAGCCCGGCCCGCAGCATGATGTGCGTCGTCCTTCCCGTGCGCGGCAAAATACGAAAATAAAGCGTAAGTTCTAGATTTCACGTCACTTGTTGACACCGGTGGTGGTCGGTTCTATAGTGTGAGTGGACTTTATTGGACCTCAGTGGAGCATAGTGGTGCTTCGGGGGAACTACTCAGTCAAGATCGACGAGAAGGGGCGGCTGAAGATCCCCGCCCTGTTCCGGACCGCCATGCAGGACCGGTACGGCACCCAGGTGTACGTGACCTCTCGCAAGGACAAGGGCGTGGTCGTCAACATCTATCCGATGCCGGTGTGGGAGGAGATGGAGCGCAAGCTGGCGACGCTGCCGCCGTCGCTGCCCGAGCTCGCCCGCTACGTCGACCTCGTCAACTACTACGGCCAGCCCGGCGAGATCGACAAGCAGGGCCGGGTGTCCATCCACCCCCTGCTGCGCGAGTCGGCGGCGATGGCCGGCGACGTGGACGTCCTCGGGCAGCTCGACCATCTCGACGTGTGGAATCACGAGCGGTTCTCGACCCGCATGGCGAACGAGCCGTTCACGGACGCCGACGCCCGGAAGCTGTCGGAGTTTGGCATCTGATGCCCGAGATCCTACACGAGCCGGTGCTGCGGGCCGAGACGGTAGAGCTCCTCGATCCGGCGGGCCGGGGCCTCGTCGTCGACTGCACGGTGGGGACCGGCGGACACGCGGCGGCCCTGCTCGAGGCGGGGGCGGCCCGCGTCCTCGGGTTCGATCGCGATGCCGACGTGCTCCCGCTTGCCCGCCGCCGCCTCGCCGCCTGGAAGGACCGCGTGAACCTCGTGCACGCCGACTACCGCAGCCTCGACGACGTGCTCGACCGGCTGGGCGTCGAGCGGGTCGACGGGGCCCTCGCCGACCTCGGGTGCTCCTCGCTGCAGCTCGAGACCGAGGGGCGGGGGTTCAGCTTCCGCCGCGACGACCCCCTGGACATGCGCATGGACCGGACGGGGGGGCGGACCCTCGCCGATCTCCTCGCGGAGGCGACGCCCGAGGGGCTGGCCGACGTGATCTACGAGTACGGCGAGGAGCGCCGTTCGCGGCGCATCGCCCGCGCCATCGTCGCCGCGTGGACGGGGGCCGGCATCAGGACGACGGCCGAGCTCGCCGCCGTCGTCCGCCGGGCTGCGCGGTACCCCTTCCGGTCCCGCATCGACCCCGCGACCCGCACGTTCCAGGCGCTGCGCATCTGGGTCAACCGCGAGCTCGACGGGCTCGACGCGTTCCTGCGGTCGGCCGTCGGCCGCCTCGCCGAGGGCGCGCGCCTCGCCGTCATCAGCTTCCACTCGCTCGAGGACCGCATCGTCAAGCACACCCTGCGCGAGATCGAGCGCGGCGGCGAGCTCGCGCTGCGCATCCTGACCCGCAAGCCGGTGCGGCCGTCCGGCGACGAGGTGGCCCGCAACCCCCGCGCCCGCTCCGCCCGGCTGCGCGCGGCCTGGAGGGCGTCGTGAACCAGCAGAACCTCGACTTCCGCGTCACCCGCGACATCCGCAACGCGCCGATCGTCCGCGAGCTCGACCGCCGCCGGCAGCGCGAGCTGTGGCGGTCCCTCGCGGTCGGGGTCTGCTTCGTGGCCGTGCTCCTGTTCTCCGCGTGGCAGAACTTCGAGCTGCTGAGATATGGCTACGAGATAGAGCAGATGGAGCGGGACCGGTCCGAGCAGCTCGACCTGAACCGGCACCTGCGCCTGGAGATCGAGACGTTGAGCGCCCCGCAGCGGATCGAGCGCATCGCGAGGGCCGAGCTGGGGCTGGTGGCCCCGGCCGCGGCCGGCATGCGGGTGGTCGAGCGTCAGGCGGCGTCGCCGCCGCCGGACGGCGCCCTCATCGCAGACCGGGCCGCGGGTGCCGCGCCCACCGTCCCGGTAGCTGCACGTTGAGAAGACGATGGCGATGAACCCCGGCGCGCCCGGCGATTGGCGGCGGGTCCTGCTCCCGCGGGTCCGGCTCGCCGCCTGCGTGATGGTGCTGTGGGGCCTGGCCATCGGGGGCCGGCTCGTCCAGCTCCAGGTCGTCAGCCACGACTTCTACGTCCAACGGGCCGAGGACCAGCACGAGCGCGCCATCGAGACCCCGGCCCGCCGCGGCGAGCTCCTCGACCGCGACGGGCGCGTGCTGGCCTTCGACGTGGCCGCCGACACCGTCATCGCCGAGCCGAGGAAGGTGGACGATCCGGCGGAGACGGCCCGGCGGCTCTGCGCGGTCATGGCGTGCAAGCCGGACCGGCAGGCGCGGCTCGAGTCGATCTTCGAGAGGGACAGCGCCTTCGCCTACGTCGAGCGGCAGATCTCGCCCCGGGTGGCCGAGCGCATACGCGAGCTCGGCCTCGACGGCATCGACTTCCTCAAGGAGAACCGGCGCTACTATCCCAACGGCGCCCTCGCCGCGCACCTCCTCGGCCACGCCGGCGTCGACAACCAGGGGCTGCACGGACTGGAATCGCTGTACGAGCGGACGCTGACCGGCGAGCCGGGGAGAATCCTGGTGCAGCGCGACGCCCAGCAGCAGGCGTTCAGCCGCGTCGAGCGGCGGCCGACGGCGGGGGTCTCGCTCGAGCTCTCCATCGACAGCTACATTCAGCACGTCGCCGAGCGGGAGCTCCGCGCCGCGGTCCGCGAGCACGGCGCGGAAGGCGGCAGCGTCGTGGTCCTGGACCCGGGCACCGGCGACATCCTCGCCCTCGCCAACGAGCCCACGTTCAACCCGAACGCGTGGGCCGGCTCCCCGTCCGACGCGCGCCGGAACCGGGCGACGCAGGACGTCTACGAGCCGGGGTCGACCTTCAAGATCGTCACCGCCTCGGCCGCCCTCGAGGAGCAGGTGTTCCGCCCCGGCGACGTCATCGACGTGAGCCCCGGCGTCATCTTCTACGGGGGGCGGCCGATCCGGGACTTCCGCGACTACGGGGCCCTGACGTTCGCCGACGTCATCGTCAAGTCCAGCAACGTGGGGACGAGCCAGGTCGGGGTGGCCCTGGGGGCGGACCGGCTCAACCGCTACGTGCGGCGATTCGGCTTCGGGCACACCGCCTCGAGGGACTTCCCCGGCGAGAGCCGCGGCATCGTGCACGACGCGGCGGGGCTTCGCGAGGGGACTCTGGCCCGGGTGGCGATGGGCTACAGCGTCTCGGTCACGCCCCTCCAGATGGCCCTCGCGATGAACGCGGTCGCCAACCGCGGCGAGCTGATGGCCCCCCGCCTGGTCCGGGCCGAGCTCCGCGGCGGCGTCCGCGAGGAGATCCCGCCGCGGGTCGTCAGGCGGGTGATCAAGGCGCGGACCGCGGACACCCTGACCCGGATCATGGAGGACGTGGTCGCCCGCGGGACGGCCCGACAGGCCCGCATCCCCGGATACGCGGCGGCCGGCAAGACCGGCACCGCCGAGAAGCTCCTGCCCGGCGGCGGCTACTCCCGCACCAACCACGTCGCCTCGTTCGGGGGGTTCGTGCCGTCCGCCCGGCCCGAGGTCACCATTCTCGTCGTCGTCGACGGCGTGGCCGGGTTCGGCGGTGCGGTCGCGGCCCCCGCGTTCCGCCGGATCGGCGAGGCCGTTCTCCACCATCTCGGCGTCGCTCCCGAGCTCGATGCGCCGCCCGCGCTGCTCGTGCCGCCCGGGCCGGCGCCGTTCCCGGGCGTGCGGACGGTCCCGGTGCGCGCGGAAGCGCCGCCCCGACCGGCCGGAACGGCGGTCGGCGCGTCCGGCTCGATGCCCGATCTGCAGGGGCTCGGCGCGCGGGCGGCGCTGGCCGTGGCGACCGATCTGGGCCTGTCGGCGCGGCTCCGGGGGCGGGGCGTCGTCGTGACGCAGTCGCCGGCGGCCGGCGATGCGATTGCGCCGGGGCAGGCGCTGCTGCTGACGCTCGACCGCCGCCGGGCGGGGGCCGGGTCATGACCGTCGGCGATCTGATGCCGCGGCTGTCCGGCCGGGTGGAGACCGGCGGCGGGCCCCCGCCGGTCGCGGCCGCCGTCCTCGAGCGGGACGCGACGGCCATCGCCTTCGATTCGCGCCGCGTCGAGCCGGGGGCGATCTTCGTGGCGATGCAGGGGCAGCACGCCGACGGCGCCGCCTTCGCGGCGGAAGCGACCCGGCGGGGGGCGGTGATGGTCGTCTCCGACTCGCCGGCGCGTCCCGGGGCCGAAGGGCGGTGGGTGCAGGTGACCGACGCGCGGCTCGCCCTCGCCGAGCTGGCGGCGGCGTTCCACGGCAACCCCAGCCGCGACCTGACGGTGGCGGGGGTCACCGGCACCAACGGCAAGACCACCACGACGTACCTGCTGGCGGCGATCCTCGAGGCGGCGGGCCGCCCGTGCGGGCGCATCGGGACGGTGTCGTACCAGACCGGCGGTGCCGTTGCGGAGGCGCCGTTGACGACCCCCGAGGCGCCGCAGGTGCAGGCGCTGCTGCGCGAGATGGTCGAGCACGACGTCGCCGCCTGCGTGATGGAGGTGTCCTCGCACGCGTTGGCGATGCGCCGGGTGGACCAGACGCTGTTCCGGGCCGCGGTCTTCACCAACCTCACCCGGGACCACCTCGACTTCCACGCCGACATGGCGGACTACTTCGACGCGAAGCGCCGCCTCTTCGACATGCTGCCCCTCGGCGCCCCGTCCGTCGTCAACCTCGACGACCCCGCCGGCCGCCGCCTCGCCGGCATGGTCGGCCACGCCGTGACCTACGCCGTCGACCGGCCGGCCGCGGTGCGGCCCGAGCGGGTCGTCTCGACGCGGGCGGGAACCCGGCTCGACGTCTCGACGCCCCGAGGGCGGCTGCGGCTGCGGTCGCCGCTTCCCGGGCTCGTGAACGCCTACAACGTGCTCGCGGCCGCCGCCGCCGGCCTCGCCCTCGACCTGCCCCTCTCCGCCATCGAGCAGGGGGTGGCCGGGCTCGACGGCGTGCCGGGGCGGTTCGAGGTCATTTCCTCGCCCGACGACGACGTGTGGGTGATGCTCGACTTCGCCCACACCGACGACGCGCTGCGGGCGGTGCTCGGGGCGGTGCGCGAGCTCGGCGCCGGCCGCCTCGTCAGCGTCTTCGGCTGCGGCGGCGACCGCGACCGCGCCAAGCGCCCCCTGATGGGGGCGGTGGCGGCCCGGCTCAGCGACGTCGTCGTGCTGACCTCGGACAATCCGCGGTCCGAGGACCCGGACCGCATCATCGACGAGATTCGCCGCGGCGTCCTCGCGACGGCCGGCGAGGCGGAAGGATGCCGGCACGTGGCGATCACCGACCGCCGCGCCGCCATCGAGCTCGCCATCGCCGAGGCCGAGCCGGGCGACGCGGTCGTCCTCGCCGGCAAGGGGCATGAGCGCGTGCAGGTGATCGGCGACGCGCAGCTGCCGTTCGAAGACCGCGAAGTGGCCCGGGAGGCCCTCGCGAGCCGGCGGACCCGGGCGCATGCGTGATGGACCTCGACGGGAGGGCGCGTCATCGCGGTCGGGCCGAGGCGGCCCGGGCGGGTTGCAGGAGATGGGCGAATCGTGGTCGATGACGCTGCGCGATCTGGCCGGGGCCGTCGGCAGCCGGCGGATCGCCGGGGCGGGGGAGGCCCGCGCCACCGGCGTCTCCATCGATTCCCGCTCGCTCTCCCCGGGGGACCTGTTCGTCGCCATCCGCGGCGCCCGCTTCGACGGGCACCGCTTCGTGGCCGAGGCCCTGGGGCGTGGCGCGGCGGGGGCCCTCGTCAGCGATGCGGCCGCCCTGGGAACGCCGCCGGGGCCGGGGATTGTCGTCGATGACACCCTGCGCGCGTTGCAGGCCCTGGCCCGCCACGTCCGGCGGGCCTCGGGGGCCCGGGTGGTCGCGGTGACCGGCAGCGTCGGGAAGACCACGACCAAGGAGCTGGCGGCGGCGCTGCTCGCGGGGCGGTACCGGGTGTTTCGGAATCGGGGCAACCTGAACAACCACATCGGGTTGCCGTTGTCGTTGCTGGAGCTGCGCACGCGGCCGGAGGTGGCGGTGGTGGAGCTCGGAATGAGCGGTCCCGGAGAGATTCGCCGCCTCGTGGACATCGCCGAGCCCGATCTGCGGGTGTGGACGAACGTCGCCGAGGCGCACGCCGAGTTCTTCCCCTCGATCGAGGCGATTGCCGACGCCAAGGCCGAGATCCTGACGGGGGCGGCGCGGGACACCGTGCTCGTGGCCAACGCCGCCGATCACCGGGTCATGCGGCGGGTGTCGGGGTTCCCGGGCCGGGTCGTCACGTTCGGCGTCGACGTCGAGGCGGAGGTGACCGCGGGCGCCGTCGAGGACCTCGGCCTCGACGGCATGCGCGCGCGGCTCCGGACTCCGGTCGGCGCGGCGGCGGTGCGCACGCGGCTGCTCGGCCGCGGCAACCTCGCCAACGTCCTCGCGGCGGTCGGGGTCGCGTTGACCCTCGACGTGCCGCTGGCCGAGGCGGTGGAGCGGGCGGCGGCGGTGGAGGCGCCGCCGCATCGGGGACGGATACACCGGCTGTCCGGCGGCGTCGTCGTCATCGACGACTCCTACAACGCCAGCCCGCTGGCGGTCGAGACGGCCCTGGCGAGCCTGCCGGGCGGCGAGGGCGGCGGCCGCCGGGTGGCGGTGCTCGGCGAGATGCTCGAGCTCGGCGCCCGTTCCGAGGACCTGCATCGGGCCGCCGGCCGGGCCGCGGCGGCGGCCGGGGTGGGGCTGCTGCTGACGGTCGGGGGCGATCCGGCGCGGGCCCTCGGCCGGGCCGCGGTCGACGCCGGCGCCGCCTCCTCGAGCGTCGTCCACTGCGAGAGCAGCGCCGAGGCGGCGGCCCGCGCGGCCGGGTCCGTCCGCGACGGCGACGTCGTGCTCGTCAAGGGGTCGCGGGGCGTGGGGACCGAGCTCGTCGTGACGCGGCTCTGCGCCGATCGGGCGGTGGAGACGGAGCGGACCTGATGCTCTATCACCTGCTGTATCCGCCGCTCAACGTGGTCCAGTACATCACCGTCCGCACCGCCGCGGCCGGCACCACCGCGTTCGTGATCAGCCTCGTCGTCGGGCCGTGGCTCATCCGGACCCTCCGCGAGCTCCAGATCGGTCAGGTCGTGCGCGACGACCTGACCGGGCACCAGTCCAAGGCCGGCACGCCCACGATGGGGGGGCTGCTCATCCTCGCCGCGGCGACGCTCCCCACGCTGGCGTGGGGCGACCTCACGAACGCCTACGTGTGGATCGCCATCCTCTCGATGATCGCGTTCGGGCTCGTCGGCTTCCTCGACGACTACCTGAAGGTCGTCCGCCGGAGCCACAACGGGCTCCGTCCCCGCTACAAGCTCGCCGGGCAGGCCGTGGTGGCCCTCGCCGTCGGCCTCGCCCTGCTGTGGATGACGGGCCGCGAGCTCTACGACACCGAGCTCGTGCTGCCGTTCTTCAAGCAGCTCACCCCCGACCTGGGGTGGCTGTACGTCCCGTTCGGGATGCTCGTGCTGGTGTTCTTCTCCAACGCCGTCAACCTGTCGGACGGGCTCGACGGCCTCGCCATCAGCCTCTTCATCGTGGCGGCGGCGGCGATGACCGCGCTGGCGTACGTCACCGGCCACGCGACCTTCGCCGAGTACCTGCTGCTGACCCACGTGGCGCCGGCGGCCGAGCTCACGGTGTTCTGCGGCGCGCTGGTCGGGGCCGGGCTCGGCTTCCTCTGGTACAACTCGCATCCCGCCGAGATCTTCATGGGCGACGTGGGGTCCCTCGCGCTGGGCGGGGCCCTCGGCACCGTGGCCATCCTCATCAAGCAGGAGCTGTTGCTGCCCATCGTGGGCGCGGTGTTCGTCATCGAGCTCCTGTCGGTCGTCATTCAGGTCGGGTCGTTCAAGCTCACGGGCCAGCGGGTGTTCCGCATGGCCCCGCTCCACCATCACTGCGAGCTGATCGGGTGGAGCGAGCCGAAGGTGATCAGCCGGTTCCTGATCGCCGCGGTGGTCTTCGCCTGTTTCAGCCTCGCCACCCTGAAGCTGCGATGAGCGCATTCTCCGTGCGGGGGTCGACGGTCGTGGTGGTGGGGGCGGCCCGCAGCGGCGTGGCCGCGGCGCGGCTCCTCGCCGGCCGGGGCGCCCGGGTGGTCCTGACCGAACGGCGCCGCGAGGTCGCCGAGCCGGTGCGGCGCCTCGAGGGCGCGGGCATCGAGCTCGAGCTCGGCGGCCACCGGGCCGAGACCCTGGCCCGCGCCGACCTGGTGGTGCTGAGCCCCGGCGTGCCCCCCGCGCTGCCGGTGCTCGAGGGCGTCCGGCGGCGGGGCGTCCCCCTCATCAGCGAGCTCGAGCTGGCGTGCCGCTGGCTGCGGGGGCGCATCGTGGCGGTCACCGGCACCAAGGGCAAGTCGACGACGGTGGTGCTGGCGGGGCGGATGCTCGAAGCCGGAGGCTGGGACGTGCTGGTGGGGGGCAACACGGGCACCGCCCTCAGCACGCAGGTGGGCGAGTCGACGCCCGGGACGGTCCACGTGGTCGAGGCGTCGAGCTTTCAGCTCGAGCTGACCGAGACGTTCCGACCCTCGATCGCGGTGCTGCTCAACCTGCATCGCGACCACCTCGATCGGCACGGGGGATACCCCGCCTACGCGGCGGCCAAGGCCCGCATCTTCGCCAACCAGACGGAGTCCGACACCCTCGTGGTGAACGCCGACGATCCCGAGGTGCTGCGGATGACGCGCGGCAGCCGCGCCCGGCGGGTGGCCTACGCCCTGACGGCGCCGGTCGAGGCGGGCATCGCGGTCGCGGGCGGCGCCATCGTGCGGCGCACCGCGGCCGGCGACGACCCCCTCGTGCCGCTGTCGGCGGTGCACCTGACGGGGCGCCACCTGTTGAGCGACGTCCTCGCCGCGGGCGCGGTGGCGAGCCTCGTCGGGGTGTCCGCGGGCGACATGACCCGGGCCGTCGACGGGTTCGCGGGGCTCGACCACGCCCTGGCCCCGGCCGGGGAGGTGACGGGGGTGCGGTTCGTCGACGACTCGAAGGCGACCAACGTCGCGGCCGCGCGCTGCGCCATCGAGAGCTGCGGCGACCGCCTCGTGGTCATCATGGGCGGGCGCTTCAAGGGGGGCGACCTCGAGTCGCTCGCCCCGCTGCTCGAGCGCCGGGCCGACGCGGTCGTCGCCATCGGCGAGATCCGCGGACGGATCCGCGAGGCGTTCGAGGCGGTGGTGCGGGTGGTCGAGGCCGGCTCGCTCGACGACGCCGTCCGCGCCGCCTACGGGCTGGCCGCGCCCGGGGGCACGGTGCTGTTGGCGCCGGCGTGCGCCAGCCTCGACATGTTCCGGGACTATGCGGAACGCGGCCGGGTGTTCGTGCAGGCGGTGGACCGCCTGCGGGAGGAGGTCGGAGGGAAGCGTGAGCAGTGAGCAGTCATCAGTCGTGTCGCGGCGGGGGAGAGTCGACCGCTGGGAACGCAGGCTGCCTCGGTCTGCGAGGTCGGTGTCTTCTCCTCGCGCGCGGCTGATGACTGCTGACCGCTCACGCTACCTGGATGTCGGGTCGAAGCGTCCCGGACTTTAGGGCCGCCTCGACCCGTCGAGGTCACGAGCTGCGACCATGGCGCGAAAGCTGAAATCCGACAAGGTGCTGTTCCTCGCCACCGCGCTGCTCCTGTGCGTCAGCGTGGTCATGGTCTACAGCGCCTCGGCCGTCCTCGCCATGGGCCGTTTCGAGCAACCGCCCTGGTTCTTTCTCCTCAAGCAGGTGATCTGGGCGGTCCTCGGCATCGGCCTGCTCGGCGTCGCCATGCGGGTCGACTACCGCCTGCTGCGGCGGCCCATCGTGATCCACGGCGCGCTGGCGATCTCCGTCGTCGCCCTCATCCTCGTCTTTTTCGGGCCCGCGATCAACGGGACGCGCCGGTGGTTCTCGGTGGGGGGCGTCGGCATCCAGCCCTCGGAGTTCGCGAAGGTCGCGGTCATCCTGTTCGCCGCCGCCAGCCTCGAGCGGCGCATGGAGACCGTGGACCGGGCGGCCCGGGCGCTGTGGCCGGTGGCCCTCGTCACCGGCGCCGTCTGCGGCCTGATCGTGCTCGAGCCCGATTTCGGGACCGCGTTCACCCTGCTCGCGATCATCGGCGTGATGGTGTTCGCGGCGGGGCTGCCGTACCGCTACCTCGCGGGGCTGACCCTGGCCCTCGTCCCCCTGCTGTTCGCGGTCATGATCAGCGCCCCCTACCGGGTCCAGCGGCTGCTCGCGTTCCTCGATCCCTGGGCCGACCCCTACGGCAACGGATACCAGGTCATCCAGTCGCAGATCGCGGTGGGCACGGGGGGGCTTCTCGGGCAGGGCCTGATGGCCGGCGTGCAGAAGCTGTTCTACCTGCCGCATCCCCACACCGACTTCATCTATGCGGTGATCGCCGAGGAGACCGGGCTGGTCGGGGCGACCGCGGTGCTGCTGTGCTTCGGGGTCATCCTGTGGCGCGGGCTGGGGACGGCGGCGGCGGCCCCGGACCCGTTCGGGGCGTTCCTGGCCCTCGGCATCACGATGATGGTGACGTTCCAGGCGTTCTTCAACATCAGCGTCGTGCTGGGGCTGCTGCCCACCAAGGGCATTCCGTTGCCGTTCGTCAGCGCGGGAGGCTCGTCGCTGCTCATCAACCTGTTGGCGATGGGCATTCTGCTGAACGTCTCGCAACACGCGTCGCGGCCACGGCGGATGCCGGGGGTGCGGGCCGGATGAGCGCGTTGACGGCAGGACGGCGGGCGGCCGCGGGCCGGGCGGCGAGGTGGCGGGATGCGCGGGAGAGGGAGCGGGTGATGTCCGGACCGCACGTGCTGATGAGCGGGGGCGGCACCGGCGGGCACCTCTACCCGGGCATCGCGGTGGCCCGCGAGCTCCGGCGCCGGCACCCCGCGGCGCGCATCGTCTTCGCGGGCACCGGGCGCGGCGCCGAGGTGCGGACCGTCGACGATCAGGGGTTCGAGCACGTGCTGATTCGCAGCGCCGGGTTGAAGGGCACGTCGTGGCGGGCGCGGGCCCGCGGGCTGTCCTTGCTGCCGGTGAGCGCCTGGGACGCCTGGCGGGTGCTCGATCGGGTTCGTCCGCACCTCGTCATCGGACTCGGCGGCTACTCGGCCGGGGCGGTCGTGATGCTGGCCGCGCTGCGGCGCATTCCGACCCTGGTGCTCGAGCAGAACGTCACGCCCGGCATCACCAACCGGTTGCTGGCGCCGGTGGTCAGCGCCGCCGCGGTGTCGCACGACGCGACCCTGCCGCAGTTTCGCGGCAAGGGGTTCGTGTCGGGGAATCCGGTACGGGCCGAGTTCTTCGAGCCGGTCCCGGCGCCGGCGCCTTCCGGCGCGTCGGCGATGCCGTTGCCCCGCCCGGTGCGCCTGCTCGTCCTCGGGGGGTCGCAGGGGGCCCACGCCATCAATCTCGCCATGGTGGCGGCGGCGCCGGTGCTGGCCGGCTCGGGGGTCCCGATGGCGGTCACCCACCAGACCGGGCAGCGCGATCGGGACCTGGTGCAGGAGGCGTACATCAGGGCGGGGGTGTCGGCGCGGGTCGCGCCGTTCTTCCCCGAAGTCGCCGACATCATGCGCCGGGCCGACGTCGTGGTCAGCCGCGCCGGCGCGACCACCCTCGCCGAGCTGGCCGCGGCCGGCCGTCCGTCCGTGCTGGTGCCGTTGCCCGGCGCCGCCGACGGGCATCAGCAGGCGAACGCCGAGGTGATGGCGGACCGGGGCGCGGCCGAGGTGTTGTCCGAGGCCGGCCTGAGCGGTGAGCGGCTGGCGGGGCGGGTGCTCGCCCTCGCCGCCGACGGCGAGCGGCGCCGGGGGATGGGGGCGGCGGCCAGGACCCTGGCGAGGCCGCGGGCGGTGACCATCATCGTCGATCGGGCCGAAGGGCTGATCGGAGAGACGAACGACGCGTGAACCGGTGGCGAGGCATTCTCCCGGCGGGGACCGGCGGGCGCCGGCGGCGGTCGGCCATGGCCTGCCCCCCGATGCCCGCCGGGTGCACTTCGTGGGCGTGGGCGGGGTCGGCATGAGCGGTGTGGCTGAAATGATGAGTGGTCTCGGCTACGAGGTCAGCGGCTCGGACATGACCGCGTCGGCGGCCGTCGAACGGCTGCGGGCGCGCGGGGTCGCCGTCGAGACCGGCCACGACGCCGGCCGGCTCGGCGGGGCCCAGGCCGTGGTCGTGTCGGCCGCGGTGCCCGACGACAATCCCGAGGTCGTCGAGGCCCGGCGCCGCGGGCTGCCGGTGGTGCCGCGCGGGGTCATGCTGGCGCGGCTGGCCGCCTCCCGCGACGCCGTCGCGGTGACCGGGACCCACGGCAAGAGCACCACCTCGTCGATGGTGGCGGTGATGCTGGCCGAGTGCGGGCTCGACCCGTCGGTCCTGGTGGGGGCCCGGGTCGCCGCCTTCGGGAGCAACGCGAGGATCGGGAACGGACCCCACTTCGTGGTCGAGGCGGACGAGAGCGAGCCGTCGCTGCTGGCCCTGCGCCCCCGCGTCGCGGTGCTGACGAATCTAGAGCCCGAGCATCTCGACTACTACGGGTCGTTCGACCGCCTGCGCGACACCGTGGTGCGCTTCGCCAACCGCACCGTCGAGCCGGGCGCGGTCGTGCTGTGCGCGGACGACCCCGGCGCGGCCGGCCTGCGGGGCCGCATCGGGCGGCGGGTCGTGACCTACGCGATCGACGACGGGTCCGCCGACGTGGTCGGCCGCGGGCCGGTCCATGACGCCGCCGGGTCGCGGTGCCGCGTCCAGTACACGCGCCGGGGCCGGCGCGGGACGGCGGCGCTCGAGATCGGGGTGCCGGGCGCGCACAACCTGCTGAACGGCCTCGCCGCCTTCGCCGTGGGGCTGGAGCTGGGGCTCGAGCCGGAAGCGGCCCGAGCCGGGCTGTCGCGGTTCACCGGCGTCGGCCGGCGGTTCGAGCATCGCGGCGCCGCGGCCGGCGTGCGGGTGGTCGACGACTACGGTCACCATCCGACCGAGGTCGCGGCGGCCCTGGCCACCGCCCGCCGGCAGCCGCACGACCGGCTCGTGGTGGTCTTCCAGCCCCATCGGTACACGCGGACGGCCCGGTTCCTCGACCGGTTCGCGCAGGCGCTGGCCTCGGCCGACGTCGTGGTCCTCGTCGACATCTTCGCCGCCGGGGAAGAGGCGCTCCCGGGCGTCACGACCGAGAGGCTGGTGCGGGCGGTGCGCCGGGAGACGGACCGTCCGGTGCACCACGTCCGCGCCCTCGACGAGGTCGCGCCGGTGGTGGCCGGCCTGTCGCGGCCCGGCGACCTCGTGCTCACGCTGGGGGCCGGCCCGATCGGCGGGGTCGGCGCCCCCCTGCTGCGGGCGATCGAAGCCGCCGCCGCCGGGGCGGGGGAGGGATGACGGTGTCGCCCCTGAACGCGCCGCCCACGCCCCCGACCGGCCCCGGGCGCCGCCCGCGCCTCGCGAGGCTCGCCTCCGGCGCCGCGCTGCACTGGGTGCGGATCGTGCGCGGCCTCGGCCTCGCCGTCGGCCTGTGCCTCGGCGGATGGACGGCGGCGACGGAGCTGCCCGCCGCCCCGTTCCTGGTCATCGACGACGTCGTCGTGCACGGCAACCGGCAGCTGTCGGACGGGGAGGTGCTGGCGTTGATGCCGGGCCTTCACGGCGCCGGCATCCTGTCCGTCGACCTGGAGGATCACCGGCGGCGGCTCTCCGCGTCGCCGTGGCTGACCTCCGGCGCCCTCCGCCGCCGGTTGCCGTCGACGGTCGAGGTCTTCGTGACCGAACGCCGTCCCATCGCCCTCGCCCGGTTCGGCGGTCGGCTGTTCCTGCTGGACGCGTCCGGAGCGATCGTCGACGCCTACGGCCCGCGCTTCGCGGGGTTCGATTTCCCCATCGTCGACGGCCTGGGGAGCGGAGGGGGAACGGAGGCCGTCGACCCGGGGCGCATGGCGCTGGCCGCGCGGCTGCTGGCGGAGCTGGCGGGGCGGCCCGACGTGCTGGGCGCGGTCTCCCAGATCGACGTCGCCGACCCCGACGACGCGGTGGTGCTGCTCGATGACGACGTGACGCTGCTGCATCTGGGGGCGGAGCGGTTTCTCGCGCGGCTGCGGCTCTACGCCGAGCTGGCGCCGCTCCTGCACGAGGAGGTCCGGGACGTCGACGAGGTCGATCTGAGGTTCGACCCGCGGGTGTACGTCCGGGCCCGGACCGATGGCCGCGAGCCCGCCGGGCGGGCGGGGCCGGCCCGGGGCCGGCGGGTCGACGGGGTCGCCGATGCGGCGTCGGCCGGCCGGGCGGGCGGCGCCCGTGCCGACGGCCTGTGGTGAAGGGCGCTTCATCCGCGGCTTCTGCAACGTGACGGACGGGGGTTTCATGGCGCGAAAGGACAATCATCTCGTCGGCCTCGACGTCGGCACCTCGAAGGTGGCGGCCATCGTGGCCGAGCCCCTGGACGACGGCGGCATCGACATCATCGGGGTCGGGGTCGTCGAGGCCCAGGGCATCCGGGGCGGGGTCGTGGTCAATCTCGAGGCCGCGGTCGAGTCGATCAAGAAGGCCATCGAGGAGGCCGAGCTGACCGCCGGCGTGGAGATCGACTCGGTGGCCCTGGGCCTGTCCGGGGCGCATCTGAAGGCGTTCAACAGCCGCGGCGTGGTGGCGGTCGCGGACCGGCATCGCGAGATCACGCGCGGCGACGTCCGCCGCGCGATCGACGCCGCCAAGGCGGTGACGCTGCGGAAGGGCCGCGAGATCGTGCACGTCCTGGCCCAGAACTTCGTGGTCGACGGCGAGGACGGGATCGGCGCGCCGGTCGGCGTGACCGGCTCCCGCCTCGAGGTCAACGTGCACATCGTCACCGGCAGCATCGCGTCGACCCAGAACATCATCGCCTGCGTCAACCAGGCGGGGGTCGAGGTCGCCGACATGTTCATCGAGCAGCTGGCCGCGAGCGAGTCGGTCCTGACCGCGGCCGAGAAGGACCTGGGCGTGGCGCTGGCGGACATCGGCGGCGGCACTACCGACCTCGCCGTCTTCGAGCGCGGCAGCCTGTGGCACACCGGTGTCGTCACCCTGGGCGGCGGCCACTTCACGAACGACGTCGCGGTCGAGCTGCGGATGCCGATTGCCGATGCCGAGAGGACCAAGCGCCTGCAGGGTTGCGCGCTCGACTCGATGGTCGGCGAGGACGAGCGCATCGAGGTCGCGAGCGTGGGGGGGCGGCCGCCGCGGGAGGTGTCGCGGCGCGTGCTGTCCCGGGTCCTGCAGCCGCGCGCGGAGGAGCTCTTTCACAAGGTGTGGGACGAGATACGGCAGGCCGGCTACGAGGACTCCCTGCATTCCGGCATCGTGCTGTGCGGCGGGGGGGCGCTGCTCGAGGGCATGGCGGAGATCGCCGAGCAGATCTTCGATCTGCCGATTCGCCGCGGGTGCCCGGCCGCGGTCGGGGGTCTCACCGACCACGTCAACACTCCGGCCTTCGCAACCGGGGTGGGGCTGGTGATGCACGCGTACCGCCGCCAGATGCAGGAGCAGGCGCGAGAGGGCGGGTGGAACGTCGATCGGAGCCTCACCGGGCGCCTGAGAGGGTTGTTCCGGTTCCTGGGGCGGGCCCGAGGCCGCAGTTGGGCGTCATGACCCGGTCGTTGGAGCGGCGGCGTCTTCCGGAGTCCGCCGGGCGGCGGGGTCCGGGATACGCATTGTTCGGCGTTCGGCGCCGATCGCACGTTGGCGGAAGGACAAGGGGGAGTAGATGGAATCTTCTGGGCTGAGAGATGCACGCGGTGACGAGGCCGCTCGCCAGGACGCGGCATCCGACAAGCAGAGCCCGCGCCTGACGATTCACGACCCGGTCGACGCGTTGGGCGCGCGCATCAAGGTCATCGGCGTCGGCGGCGGCGGCAGCAACGCCGTGAACCGCATGGTCCGCTCCGGCGTCTCCTCCGTGGAGTTCGTCGTCGCCAACACCGATGCGCAGGCGTTGAGCCACAGCGAGGCGCCCCTCTGCATCCAGATCGGCGCCAAGCTGACCAAGGGCCTGGGCGCGGGGGCGTCGCCCAGCGTGGGCCGGCAGGCGGCCCTCGAGGACACCGAGCAGATCATCTCGGCCCTCGACGGGGCGGACATGGTCTTCGTCACGACCGGCCTCGGCGGGGGGACCGGCACCGGGGCCGCGCCGGTCATCGCCAGCCTCGCCAGCGAGCTGGGCGCGCTGACGGTGGCGGTCGTCACCAAGCCGTTCAAGTTCGAGGGGCGGCGGCGTCAGCTCCAGGCGGAGCGCGGCCTGGCCGAGCTGCGCGAGTGCGTCGACACGATGATCACGATTCCGAACGAGCGGTTGCTCACGACCACCGATCGCTCGGCGACGTTGCCCGAGGCCTTCGCCACCGCCGACGACGTGCTGCGGCAGGCCATTCAGGGCATCTCGGACCTCATTCTGAAGCCCGGCCTCATCAATCTCGACTTCGCGGACGTCAAGGCGATCATGTCCGGGGCGGGGCTGGCGGTCATGGGCACCGGCGTCGGTCACGGGGAGACCAAGTCGATCGACGCCGCGAAGGAGGCCATCTCGAGCCCCCTGCTGGAGGACGCGACGGTCGAGGGGTCCCGCGGCGTCATCATCAACATCACCGGCGGCAACGACCTGTCGCTGGCCGAGGTCCACGAAGCGACCTCGGTCATCCACGAGTCGGCGCACGAGGACGCCAACATCATCTTCGGGGTCGTCATCGATCACGACATCGAGGACGAGGTGAAGCTCACGGTGATCGCGACCGGCGTCGGGGGGCCTGACGCCGGCGTCTCGAAGCAGGACCGGGCGTCCGCGGACACGCCGATCGATCTGCAGCAGTACGCGGACTGGAAGGACGATGCGCAGGGGGGCGGCGAGCCGCCGCGGGAGTCGCCCCTGCGCCGCCCGCCGGTCATCACGCTGCCGGTGCCGGACAGCTCGGAATCCGGTCGGGGCGGTGTCCCCGGGGAGGACCCGGGGCCCGAGGCCGAGATCGAGGTGCCGGTGTTCCTGCGGCAGCGCGCGAAGTAGGTCCGGGGGGTCGCGGTCACCGGGCCGAAGGCGCGGGCGCCGGGGCCTCCGCCGGCGGGTCCGGGGGGCGGTTCGGGTCGTGGTACAGCACGCGCAGGCAGCTCTCGCACCGAATCAGCGCGGTGTTCAGCAGGATCCGGTTGAAGACCTGCGGGCGTAGTCGCACGTTGCACACCGTGCAGTGCCCGTCCCTGGCCTCCACCACGGCCAGGCCCTGCCGCTGGCCGGCTATCGACTCGAAGAGCCGGAGGCTCTCCGAGCCGATGCTCTCGGTGAGCCTCGCCCGTTCGTCCGAGGCGCCGGTCAGCTCGCGCTCCATTCGGGCGCGCCGTTCCGCGAGCTCGGCGCGCTCCCGCTCCACCGCCTCCGTCTCCTCCCGGTCCGCGCGTTCGGCCGCGCCGACGGTCGCATCGAGCTCGTCGGCCTCGAGCATGTGCTCGAGAATGGTGTCCTCGAGCCGCGCCACCTCCTCCTCGGCGGTGGCGATCTCGTGCTGCATGGCCGTGTACTCCTTGTTGGTCTTGACGGCCATCAGCTGGTCCTTGAACCGGGACAGGCGGGCCTGAACCTCCCCGAGGCGCTTCTCGACGTCCCGCCGGCTCTTCCGCGCCTCCTCCTGCCGCCGCCGGGCGTCTTCCACCCGGGTCCGGCCGGCGCGCAGCCGTTCGTCGAGCGCGGTCATGCGTTCGGGGATGGCCGCGACCGTGCGCCGGGTCTCGACGGCTGCGTTGTCGAGGTGTTGCAGGCGAATCAACCGTTCGAGGTCTGGCAGCATCGCGTGTCACGTCTCCAGGGATGGCGTCGGAGGCACCGGCATCCGGGCAAAAAAAACCCCGCCGTGGAGGCGGGGCAGGCGGGCACGGCCGCTCGTGCGCTCGACGAGCGTGCCGGCAGGTGGCGTAGCGTAGGAGCCCGTGGGGGAATCCCCGCTGCATTCGAGCGGCGATGCATCCCGCCTGCGCCCGGCAAGCGTCGCCTGCGGCTCCGATTGCCGCCCAACCACGCCTGCCGGGAGTCTGCGCCGTGACCGGCACAGACGCCCGGTTGCGTTGTTCGTCGGTTGCATATGGCCAATATGCGCCCTCCTCACGCCTTGTCAGGCGGGCGCCTCGCCGCTCTCGGTGCAACGCGGGGTTCCCCCACGGGCTCCTGTGCGAGATGTCCACTCGTTCAGATGGTGGGCCCACCAGGATTCGAACCTGGGACAGACCGGTTATGAGCCGGCGGCTCTACCGCTGAGCTATGGGCCCCGATGGGATGGCGCATCCGCGGGTTGCCGCCGCGAAACGCGCCTGGAAGCCGGTGGCGAGCGTGCAGCGCGGCGTTCACCACGGCCCCCCGGTCTAAGTGCCCTCGAGAAACGCGCGCAGCCGCCGGCTGCGTGACGGATGCCGCAGCTTGCGCAGCGCCTTGGCCTCGATCTGGCGTATGCGCTCCCGGGTCACGGCGAAGTTCTGGCCGACCTCCTCCAGGGTGTGCTCGCTGCCGTCGCCCACGCCGAAACGCATTTTGACCACCCTTTCCTCGCGCGGGGTCAGGGTCCGCAGCACGCTCTCGGTCTGCTCCTTCAGGTTGAGGTTGATCACCGCGTCGGCGGGAGAGACCTCCTGGCGGTCTTCGATGAAGTCTCCCAGGTGGCTGTCCTCTTCCTCTCCGATAGGCGTCTCGAGCGAGATCGGCTCCTGGGCGATCTTCAGCACCTTCCGGACCTTGACCACGGGAATGTCCATCCGTTCGGCGATCTCCTCCGACGTCGGCTCCCGTCCCAGCTCCTGCACCAGCGCCCTCGAGGTGCGAATCAGCTTGTTGATCGTCTCGATCATGTGCACCGGGATGCGGATGGTCCGCGCCTGATCGGCGATGGCCCGCGTGATCGCCTGGCGGATCCACCACGTCGCGTAGGTCGAGAACTTGTACCCGCGTCGGTACTCGAACTTGTCGACGGCCTTCATGAGGCCGATGTTGCCCTCCTGAATCAGGTCGAGGAACTGCAGGCCGCGGTTCGTGTACTTCTTGGCGATGGAGACCACCAGCCGCAGGTTGGCCTCGACGAGCTCCTTCTTGGCCATCTCCGCGAGCATCTCTCCCCGGAAGATGGCGCGGTGGGTCTGCTCGATCTCCGCTATCGGCTGGGCGAGCTCCTCGGCCCGGGTGCGCAGCCTCGACCGCAGCTCGCGGTACTTCCGCCCCAGCCGCTTCCGGTCCTCTTCCCGCCGGGGCGTCTTGGACTTCAGCTGCCGATCCGTGCGGGCCATCTCGCTCTGGACGTCCTGCACGGCCTCCACGGTCGCCTTGGCCCCGTCCGTCAGCCGCCGCTTGACGGCCTCCGTGAAATCGACGCCGCGAATCAGCCGCGACAGCGCGACGCGAGCCCGCAGCAGGCTCCGGTAGCCTCGGCGGTACTTCCTCTTCTCGCGCTTGGAAATCTCTCCGAGCAGCGTCTCCTGCCGCCCGACCTCCTGCCGGGCCTTCCCTATCCGCTCGATCTGATCCAGCACGGTGCGCGACAGGCGGCTCACCTTCTCCTCGGTGATCTCGTCGTCCTGAAAGACGACGAGCTCGCGGATGGTGCGCTGGCCGTTCTTCATCTGGTCGCCCATGTCCATGACCTGCTGGACGACGAGCGGCATCCGCGAGACCGCCTTGATGATCGTCAGCTTGCCGCGCTCGATGCGCTTGGCAATCGCGACCTCCCCCTCCCGGGTCAGCAGGGGCACCGTGCCCATCTCGCGCAGATACATGCGCACCGGGTCGTTGGTCTTGTCGATTGCGCTCGGCGTCAGGTCCAGCTCGATGTCCGAGCCTTCGCTGCGGCGGTCGAGCAGCTTTTCCTCCCGGTACTTCTGCTCGGAGTCCACGACCTCGATGCCGGCGTTGCCGAAGGTCGTGAACAGCTCGTCGAGCTCGTCCGAGGTGGTGATGTCCGGCGGGAGCAGCTCGTTCACCTCGTCGTAGAGCAGGTACCCCTTCTCCTTGCCGATCTGGATGAGCTGCCTGACTTCGTCGTACTTTTCTTCGAGCGACAAGAGCATTCCTCCCAGGGGAACGGTCTTCAGGATCTCGGAGACTCCAGTTTCGCGGCCAGGTCCCGCTTCTTCTCCCACAGCCCGTCGATCTCGGCCAGGGCCGACGGGGTGCCGATCTGCTGGCAGCGGGCTATCTCGTCCTGCACTGCGGCCTGCTGACGCTGGTACCCCAGGCGCCTGATCTCGTGCCCGCAGTCGACGGCCGCCGCGGGCGGGCGGTCGCCGGCGCCGATGCGCGTCATCCAGTCCGCCTCCTCGGCGCTCAGACGCTCCGTGAGGGCCTCGAGCACATGGTCGCGGGGCCAGTCGGCGAGCGAGCGGGCCGTCCGGAGAATGGGCTCCGTCGCCAGACCCGCGATATCGTCGTCGCCCAGCGCGGCGACGACCTCCATCGCCGCCGGCGTGTCCCGCACCAAGGCCCAGAGCAGGCCCTTCTCGGCCGGCTTGACGCGGCGCCCCGTCGCCACCCGACGTTCGTCGACCGTCGTGCGCCTCGCCACCGCGGCCCTGCGGATCTCCCGGCGCGCGACGTCCTCGAGAATCCCCGCCCGGTGCGCGAGGCTGTCGGCGAACTGGTCGCGCTCCGCCGCCTCCGGTATGCGCGCCGCCACCTCCAGCATCCGCGCCAGGAACTCGCGCCGGTGGTCGCCCCGGGTCAGGTCCCGCGCGGCCGCCTCGAGATCCATCACGTACTGCAAATACGGTCGGGACGCGCGGAGCGTTTCCCGGTAACGGTCCACGCCATGGTTCCGGATGCAGGTGTCGGGGTCCTCGCCGTCCCCGAGCTCCGCCACGTTGACCTGCAACCCCTGGGCCAGCAACAGCTCGCCCGAGCGGGCCGCCGCCCCGGCGCCCGCCGGGTCGGGGTCGAAGCTGACGATCACCTTGGTCGTGAACCGCTTGAGCAGCCGGACCTGCCGCTCTCCCAGGGCCGTGCCGCAGCAGGCGACCACCGGCGCGAGGCCCCCCTGCACCGCCTGCGCGAGGTCGAAGTACCCCTCCACGAGAATCGCGTAACCCGCCTCGCGGATCGCCCGCTTCGCGAGGTGAAGCCCGTACAGTGTACGCGCTTTCGAGTAGAGGGTGGTCTCGGGCGAGTTCAGGTACTTCGGCTGCTGGTCCGGGCGGAGGGCCCGCGCGCCGAAGGCGATGACCGTCCCGCTCTCGCGGGCGATCGGGATGACGAGCCGGTTCCTGAACCGGTCGACGAGCGGGCCTCCCTCGCGGGAGACCGACAGCCCGCTGCGCACGAGCAGGTCGTCGGCGTAGCCGCCGTCGCGCAGGTGCGCGGTCAGGCCGTCGCGGGCCGCCGGCGCGAACCCCAGCCCCAGCCGCTCCGCCGTCTCCGGGGTGATGGCGCGGGCCGCGAGGTGGTCCCGGGCCGCCCGGCCCGCCGCCTCGGCCAGGCTCGCGGCGAAGAACCCGGCCGCCGCCTCGTGGATGCCGACCAGCGCCTCGCGCTCCGCGTCCGCCGCCGCGTCGCGGTCGGTGGCGGGCTCGGGAACCTGGACCCCGACGCGCTGCGCGAGGTGGCGCACCGCGTCCTGGAACCCGAGCTTCTCCTGGAGCTCGATGAACTTCAGGACGTCGCCGCCCACGCCGCATCCGAAGCAGTGGAAGAAGCCCTTGTCGGGATGCACGTTGAACGACGGGGTCTTCTCGGCGTGAAACGGGCAGAGGCCCCGGTAGCTGACCCCTGCCTTCGTGAGCGGGACGTACCCCTGCACCACCTGCACGATGTTCGCCTGCGACTTCAGGTCGTCGATGAACGACTGGGGAAACAGGCCCATGTCGTGGATCAGTCCTTCAGCTCGGCAATCGTGACCGCGCCGCCGCCGTCCTCCGGGGGCGCGGCCGACACGCGCCGGACGCAGGGGTGCGTGTCGAGGTACCGCGCGATCGAGCGCCGTAGCTGGCCGGTGCCGTGCCCATGGACGAACCGCACCGTGCGGGTCTCGCTCATCAGCGCGTGGTCGAGGTGCTTCTCCACCCGCGACAGGGCTTCCTCCACCCGGCACCCGATGACGTTCAGCTCGTCGAGCGCCCCCGCCGGCTCCGCGACGTGAATGGCGACCTGGCTCGCCGGCCGGCGCGGCGCCGGCCGGCGGCGGCTCGCGGCCCGCAGGGAGGCGAGCGGCACGCGCACGCGCTTTCCGTTCACCTCGACGTCGGCGTCCTGGCCGTGGAGCGACCGCACCGCGCCGTCCACCCCGAGGCTCGACACCGTCACCCAGGTCCCGACCTCGACGTGGAGCGCCGGCGCGGCCGGGGCCGGGGGCGTCGGGGGCGTGGACGGCGCCGGCGGGGCCGGAACCTCGAGCGCTCGGGCAACGCCGTCGAGCGCCGACTGCGCCTCCGCCCGCAGGGCCCCGCTGTCTCCCGTCGACAGCGCGCGCTCCCGATTGTCGATCCGGCCGGCGGCCTTCCGCTCGAGCGTCGCGACCCGGTCGCGAAGACCGCCGACGATGGCGTCGATCTCGTCCCGGGCGCTTCGCAGCCGCTCACCGAGCGACTGCTCGAACCGCTTGCGGCCGGCCTGCTCCCGCGCCTCGAGCTCGCTCTCGCGCCGGTCCGCCCCGGCGGCGCGCGCGGTCAGCGCCTGCTCTCCTTCCGCCAGGTCGGCCCGGCGCCGATCGAGCTCCTGCCGGTCCGCGTCGATCCGGGCCAAGTGCTCGGCGAGCTGCGCCTCGCGGGCGCTGCGCCGGTCCGCGGCGGCGGCGATGATCTCCGGGGCGAGGCCCAGGCGCCCCGCGATCTCCAGCGCGAGGCTGCGGCCCGCCGACCCGTAGATCAGCCGGTAGGTCGGCTCGAACGTCTCGGGGTCGAAGCCGAACGCGGCGCACGCGGCCCCCGCCGTGGTGGCCCCGTAGGACTTGAGCACGTCGTCGTGGGTCGTCGCGACGACGTGGGCGCCGCGTTCCCGGAAGTGCTCCACGACGGCGCAACCCAGCGCCCCCCCCTCGACCGGGTCGGTGCCGGCGCCGACCTCGTCGAGCAGTATCAGCGCGGGGAGGGCCAGCCGGCGATCCATCGCCACGATGTTGCTCAGGTGGCCCGAGAAGGTGCTCAGGTTCGCGGCGATCGACTGCTCGTCGCCGATGTCCGCGAAGACCGACCGGAAGACCGGGAGCACGGACCCGGCCGCCGCCGGCACGTGCAGGCCGGCCTGGGCCATGAGGGTGAGCAGCCCCGCGGTCTTCAGCGCCACGGTCTTGCCGCCGGTGTTCGGCCCGGTGACGATCAGCGCGCGGTCGGGCGGCCGCAGCACGATGTCGACGGGCACCGGCTCGGCCGGCCCGTCCGCGCGCGCGGGCGTCTCCAGCCGGCTCGTCACCGCCGACATCAGCAGCGGATGCCGGGCCTCGCGGAGCTCGAAGGTCTCGTCGGCGGCGAGCCGCGGCTCGACCCCGCCGATCGCCGCCGCGAAGGCGGCGCGCGCCTGGACGACGTCGAGGTCCGTCGCCGCCGCCAAGGTCCGGCGCAGGTCCGCCGCGCGCCGCCGGAAGCCGGAGGACAGTCCCAGCAGCACGCGCCGGACCTCCTCTTCCTCGTGCTGCTCGAGGGCGACGATCTCGTTGTTGAGGTCGACGGTGCTGAGCGGCTCGAGGAACAGGCTGGCCCCGCTCGTCGAGCTTCCGTGCACGATGCCGGGGATGGCGGAGCGATGCTCCGACCGGACCACCAGCACGAAGCGTCCGTTGCGCTCGGTGACCACCCGCTCCTGCAGGTACCGGGCGGTGTCGCGGCCCCGGAGGAACGACTCGAGGTTGCCCCGCAGCCGGTTGCGCTGCTTCCGAAGGCGGCTGCGAATCGTCTTCAGCTCGGGGCTCGCGTCGTCGTTGACGTCGCCGGCGGCGTCGATCTTCCGGGCGACGTCCTCGCACTCGCGCTTCCAGGCGGCGCAGCCGTTCGCGATCGCGGCCAGCGCCGGATACGGCCCGCCGCCCGCGTTGCGGACCGCCTGGCACGACCTCTCGACGGATTGGAGAAAGTCGGCCAGCTTCCGCAGATCGATCGGGGCGAGAGGATGCGCCTCGATGGCGAGGCGCGACAGGATATCGGCGAGGTCGCCGGGCGCCTCGAGGGGGAGGCCCCCTTCGTTGGCGGCGAGGAACCGGGCCCCCTCGGTGGTGTGGGCGAGGGCGGCCTGGACGGCGCGGCGGTCCGTGAGCGGCCGCAGCTGCGCAAGCTCGCCGGCCCCCAGCGGCGTCAGGGCATGACCGGCGACCACCTCGACCACGCGGTCGAACTCGAGGGTCGTCTGGGTTCCTGCGTGCATCGCGGTAACGGCGCCGGCCCTCGACGGACGCTGAACCGGCCCGGGCTTCCGAGCGGCCGCAGCCGCGACGCTCGAAAGGTCTGAAGCTGAATTTCCGTAACAAGAGAGAATATCACGGCGGCACGGCGCGCTCAAACCGCCCGGCCCGCCTTCAGAGGTGGTTTATGAGGCTGGCGAGGGCGGCGGCCCCGAAGCCGTTGTCGATGTTGACCACCGCCACACCCGTTGCGCAGCTGTTCAACATCGACAACAGGGCGGCGATGCCCCCGGCCCCGGCGCCGTAGCCCACGCTGGTGGGCACCGCGATCACCGGGGCCGCGACCAGTCCCCCGACCACGCTCGCGAGGGCGCCCTCCATCCCCGCGACCACCACGATGACCCGGGCCTCCTCCAGTCGCGCCCGCGCCGACAGCAGCCGGTGCAGGCCGGCGACCCCGACGTCGTAGAGCCGTTCGACCCGGTTGCCCATGACCGCGGCGGTGACCGCCGCCTCCTCCGCGACCCGCTGGTCGGCGGTGCCGCCCGACACCACGAGGACAACGCCCCGGCCCGTCGCCTCCCCGCCCCGGGTGCGGCTGATGATGCCGGCGTCCGCGTGGAAGACCGCGTCGGGCACCCGTGCCCGCACCGCGTCGAAGGCGTCGTCGTCGGTCCGCGTCACCAGCAGGGTCTGGTCCGCCGCGACGATCCGGGCCGCGATGTCCGCCACCTGGCCGGGGGTCTTGCCGGCCCCGAACACGACCTCGGGGAAGCCCTGGCGTATCGCCCGGTGGTGGTCGACGCGGGCGAACCCGAGGTCCTCGAACGGGGCTCGCCGCATCGACGCGGCCACCTCCGACTGGGCGGCGTCCACGTCGACCGCCCCGCTCCGCACCTGCTCGAGAAGAGAACGAAGCCGCTCGGGTTCCATGGCGACGATCATACAGACGCCGGTCGGGCGGGCGGGTACGGTGCGGCCGTCGGCCGGCGCCGCCGCCTGCCCCGGCAGTGGCCGTCCGCCGGCGTCGTCCGTGGGCCCCCGCGTGGCCGTCCGCCGTCCGCCGTCCGCCCCGACGTGGCCGTTCGGGCCGGCACGGTGTCCGCCGGCGGTTGCGGTCCGCGGCCCGGACCACTATTCTTCGGGACCGATGACCACACAGTCGACGGCGGCGGGGCTCGACGAGGTCGTCGCGGCCACGTCGCGCATCTGCTATCTGGACGGGCCGCGCGGCGTGCTCGCCTACTGCGGCCACGACATACACGATCTGGCGCGGCACGCCACCTTCGAGGAGGTCTGCTTCCTCCTCTGGCGCCGCCGGCTGCCGACCCGGGCCGAGCTCGGCGACCTGCAGACCGAGCTGGCGCGGCACCGCGCCCTCCCCGAGCCGGTCGTCCGCCTGCTGCGGTCGCTGCCGCCCGGCGACCTGATGGACGCGGTGCGCACCGGGGTGTCGGCGCTCGCCCACCACGACCCCGACGCCGGCGACGACTCGCCCCGTGCGTCTCGGCGCAAGGCGGCGCGGCTGACGGCGCAGGCCGGTACCCTGGTCGCGACGCTGGGCCGGCTGGCCGCGGGGGGCGCGCCGGTGACGCCCGACCCCGTGCTGGGGCACGCCGCCAACTTCCTGTACGTCCTGACCGGCGAGCGCCCCGGCGCCCTCGCCGCCCGCGCCTTCGACGTGGGGCTCATCCTCCACGCCGACCACGAGCTGAACGCGTCGACGTTCGCGGCGCGGGTGGCCGCGGCGACCCTCACCGACCTGCACTCGGCGGTGGTGGCGGGGGTGGCGGCCCTCAAGGGGCCCCTGCACGGAGGGGCGAACGCCGCCGTCATGCGCATGCTGCTGGCCATCGGCGACGACGCCGACGACCGGCGGGTCGACGACGCCGTACGCGGCATGCTCGCCGGCAAGCGGCGCGTGCCCGGCTTCGGCCACCGGGTCTACCGCACCGAGGACCCCCGCGCCACCCATCTGCGCCGGATGTCGCGCGACCTCGGCGAGCAGGCGGGGCAGCCGCGCTGGTTCGAGATGTCGCAGCGCATCGAGAAGGTGATGAAGGACGAGACGGGGATCGACGCGAACGTCGACTTCTACTCCGCGTCGACCTATCACGTGCTCGGCATCCCCGTCGACCTCTTCACGCCCATCTTCGTCGCGAGCCGGGTCGCGGGCTGGACCGCGCACGTCCTCGAGCAGTACGAGAACAACCGCCTCATCCGGCCGCGGGCCGACTACGTGGGCCCCGAGTACCCGCAGGCGTTCGTGCCGCTGGCCGAGCGGCAGGCCCCGTAGGTTCCTCCGCCGCAGGACGCCCGCTCCCGGCCGGAGGCGCCGACTCCCCGCGGGCGCGGTCGGGCGGCGCCCGGAACCTCGGGCGACGATTCCCGGTCCGGCAACCTGCGCCGGTCTATAATGACGGTCCGTCCATGGACCAGCGCCACATCCGCAATTTCTCCATAATTGCGCACATCGATCACGGCAAGTCGACCCTCGCGGACCGGTTCCTCGAAATTACCGGCGCCCTCCGGCCCCGGGAGATGGAGGCGCAGGTGCTCGACTCGATGGACCTGGAGCGCGAGCGGGGCATCACCATCAAGGCCCACTCCGTCCGGCTCCTCTATACCCCCGAGGGCGGGGCGCCGCACGTCCTCAACCTCATCGACACGCCGGGGCACGTCGACTTCTCCTACGAGGTGACGCGGGCCCTCACCGCGTGCGAGGGGGCGGTGCTGCTCGTCGACGCCTCGCAGGGGGTCGAGGCGCAGACCGTCGCCAACGCGTACCTCGCCGTCGACCAGAACCTCGAGATCCTGCCGGTCGTCAACAAGATCGACCTGCCGGGGGCGCAGCCCGACGAGACGACCCGGCAGATCGAGGAGATCGTCGGCCTCGACGCCGCCGACGCCATCCTCGCCAGCGCCAAGGAGGGTGCGGGGGCCCGGGCCGTGCTCGACGCGGTGGTGGCCCGCGTGCCGCCGCCGGGGGGGGACCGGGACGCCCCCCTCAAGGCGCTGATCTTCGATTCCTGGTACGACTCGTACCGCGGGGTCGTCGTGCTGATCCGCGTCGTCGACGGGGTGATCGGGCCAAAGACGAAGGTCCGCCTGATGGCGCGGGGGCAGCACTACGAGGTCGAGCAGGTCGGGGTGTTCTCGCCCAAGCCGCTGGAGGTCCGGCAGCTCGGGGCGGGCGAGGTCGGCTTCGTCATCGCCGGCATCAAGACCGTCAGCGACGCCCAGATCGGCGACACCCTCACCGAGGCGGCCCGGCCCGCGGCCGAGCCCTGCGCCGGCTTCACCGAGTTGAAGCCGATGGTGTTCGCGGGGCTCTACCCCGTCGAGGGGCACCAGTACGGCGACCTGCGCGAGGCCCTCGAGAAGCTGCGGCTGAACGACGCCTCGTTCTTCTTCGAGCCGGAGACCTCGACCGCGCTCGGCTTCGGGTTCCGGTGCGGGTTCCTCGGCCTGCTGCACCTCGAGATCATCCAGGAGCGGCTCGAGCGCGAGTTCGACATGGATCTGGTCACCACCGCCCCCGGAGTGCTCTACCGGGTGACCACCACCGCCGGCGAGACGTTCGAGGTCGACAGCCCCGCCAAGCTGCCCGACCCCGGGAGCATCGAGGCCCTCGAGGAGCCGGTCATCACCGCGATGATCCTGACTCCCTCGGACCACGTCGGCGGAATCCTGCAGCTCTGCCAGGAGAAGCGCGGGGTGCAGAAGGGGCTGGAGTACCTGGCCTCGAACCGGGTCATGATCACCTACGAGCTGCCGTTCAACGAGGTCGTGCTCGACTTCTACGACCGGCTGAAGACGCTGTCGCGGGGCTACGCGTCCCTCGACTACCACGTCACCGGCTACTGGACGTCGCCCCTCGTCAAGCTCGATCTCCTCGTGAACGGCGACCCCGTCGACGCCCTGTCGATCATCGTGCACAAGGACACGGCGTACTCGCGAGGCCGGGCCCTCGCCGTCAAGCTGCGCAAGCTCATCCCCCGGCAGATGTTCGAGGTCGCGATACAGGCGACGGTGGGGGGGCGTATCATTGCCCGCGAGTCCGTCAAGGCGCTTCGCAAGAACGTGCTCGCGAAGTGCTACGGCGGCGACATCAGCCGCAAGCGCAAGCTCCTCGAGAAGCAGAAGGAGGGCAAGCGCCGCATGAAGCGGGTGGGCCGGGTGGAGATTCCGCAGGAGGCGTTCCTCGCGGTGCTGACGGTGGACTCGGAGTAGAGTCATGGCTGGAGAGTCGTTCAGGAAGTCGACCGCGCGGGAGTACTTCGAATCGATCGCGATCGCGGTCATCCTCGCCCTGTTCGTGCGCACGTGGGTGGTCCAGGCCTTCAAGATCCCGACCGGGTCGATGGAGGAGAACCTGCTGATCGGCGACCACCTGCTCGTGAACAAGTTCGTCTACGCGCCGGCCGCGACCGGGCTCGAGCGGTTGCTGCTGCCCATGGGCGACGTCGAGCGCGGCGACGTGCTCGTCTTCAAGTTCCCGCAGGATCCCGAGCGCGACTTCATCAAGCGGGTCGTCGGCCTGCCCGGCGAGACCATCGAGCTCCGGCAGGGGCGGGTGTTCATCGACGGCGACGCCATCGACGAGCCCTATCTCGACGCCATGCGGCCCGGCGGCCGTCTCCCGCCCGACTTCCGGAACACCTACGGGCCGACGGTCATCCCCGAGGGCCATCTCTTCATGATGGGCGACAACCGCGGCGACTCCGAGGACAGCCGCTACTGGGGGCCGTTGCCGGCCGACTACGTCAAGGGCCGGGCGTTCATGCTCTACTGGTCGTACGAGTCCGAGAGCGACTTCTACGTCGACGTCGGCGTCGGCGCCACCCTGCGCCGGCTCGGCTCCGGCGCCGCCCACTTCTTCACCCGCACCCGCTGGGACCGCCTGTTCATGGCGGTGCCGTGAGGCGGCGGTCGCCATCCCGCCGAGCCGGAGGCTCCGACGTTTCGTCACCTAGGAGTCTGCGCCGTAGAACGGTGCAGACTCCT
Source organism: Vicinamibacterales bacterium (assembly GCA_963663815.2). Classification (GTDB taxonomy): domain Bacteria; phylum Acidobacteriota; class Vicinamibacteria; order Vicinamibacterales; family UBA8438; genus JAJEEA01. The sequence goes on from OY760734.1 coordinate 5,880,235, forward strand.
AGCAGGGTTGGTTGGGCGCCCAGCGGAGCCGAAGGCGACGATGGGCGGGCTAGGCCGACCATCGCCCGGACACCGGGGTGTTGGTGGCGAGTCCGCTCTCGTTGGGGGGCAGGCTGCGCCCGATGGAGCGAACGGCCGGCGGGCGGAAGGGCGCCGCCGCGGGTTCAGTCGCTGTTGCCGGACGTGGGTCGAAACAGGGCGCCTTCGAGATGGGCGACCCGCTCGGCGAGGCCGGCGACCCGTTCCGCGAGGTTGCTGAAGTCGCGGCGCAGATCCCGGATCTCCTGGCGTATGTCGCGGAGGTCGGAGCGGAGCCAGGCGGCCAGGGCGATTATCAGCGCGGGCGTCAGCCAGGGAACGAACGCTTCCATGGCTCCGATTGTAGCAGGACGTTATCCGTTCCCGGCTAATCTGCTTGGCTTCCGGGCCGCGGCCCCGCCGTCAGGCGCCGGCGGGGCGCGTGCGACGGCCGAAGATGGCGGTGCCGACCCGAATCATGGTGGCGCCCTCCTCGATCGCGGCCTCGAAGTCGTGGCTCATCCCCATCGAGAGCTCGTCGAGGCGCACCGAGGCGGGGGCCCCGGCCTGCAGCTCGTCCCGGAGCGCCCGCAGGCGGCTGAACCACGGCCGCGCCGCCTCCGGGTCGTCCGACCACGGCGGCAGGACCATGAGGCCGCGCAGGCGGACGGCCCGGCAGCCGGCGGCCGCCTCGACGATGCGGCGCGCCTCGTCCTCCGGCGCGCCGTGCCTGGTCGCCTCCCCGGCGAGGTCGACCTGAGCCAGGACCCGCGGCGAACGGCGCGCGTCGTCCGCGGCCCGGTCGAGCCGCCCGAGCAGGGCGGCGCTGTCGACGGAGTGGATCCAGTCGAAGGCGACGGCCCGGCGGGCCTTGTTCGACTGCAGGTGCCCGATGAGGTGCCAGCGGACGGGCAGCGCCGGGGTCGCGGCCTGCTTCTCCAGGGCCTCCTGCACCCGGTTCTCGCCCAGGTCGCGCAGCCCCGCCGCGGCCGCCGCCTCGACGTGGGCGATGCCGAACGTCTTCGACACCGCAATCAGGCGGATATCGGTCGGCGCGCGTCCCGCCGCCGCCGCCGCGCGGTCGAGCCGCTCGCGGACGGCGGCGAGATTGGCCGAGATCGTGGCTTCGAGCTCCATGGCCGGCGCTAGCGCCGCAGGGCGGCCAGCCGCTCCCGGGCCACGCCCGCGTGCTCGCCGTTGGGGGCGGCGCCGAGGTACCGGGCGAACGAGCGACGCGCGCGCGTCGGATCGCCGCTCGCCTCGTAGGCGAGCCCCAGCCAGTAGTGGGGGTCGGCCAGCGAGGGGTCGGTCTCCGACGCTTCGCGGAACAGCCGGAGCGCGCCGCCGACGTTGCCCGAGTCCCACGTCGCGATGCCGCGGCCGAGGACCTCCCGGGCCAGGGCGCGTCCCGCCGCGAGCCGCCGCACCGCGATGCGGTTCGCCTCGCCCCGCGCCGCCGCCGCCGCCTCGGGGCGGTCCTGACGGGTGAAGATGTCGGCCAGCCCGTAGTGGGCGGGGGCATAGTCCGACCGGATGGCGAGGGCCCGGCGGTAGGCGGCCTCGGCGTCGGCGTAGCGGTTCAGCCGGCTGTGCGACACCCCGATGTTGAAGTAGCAGTCCACGCAGGTCGGCGTGACCTGCAGAACCATCTCGAACCGCGCTATCGCATCGTCGTAGTCGCCCTCGCGGTTGGCCCGGACCCCCGCCGCGAACGCGGCGGCCGCGGCCTGGTCGTCCCGCAGGGCGCGCAGCCAGGGCGCCGCGGTCCTTCCCGCCTCGAGGACGAAGCGCACGTCCACCGAGCCGGCGGGGTGTACGAGCACCCGGAATATCTGGTCGCCGAGCTCGGCCCGGCCGGCGCTGACGCTGTACTGGCCGGGGGCGAGGTCGACCCCCTGAAAGCGGCCGTCCGGATCGGTGACGGTCTCGATGCTCGGCTCCTGCGACTCGAGGGGCACCAGGGTCACCGTGGCCCCCGCCACCGGCTCGCCGTCCCTGGTGGTGACCCGCCCCTGCACGGAGCCCGTCGACCGGGGCCCCGCGGCGAGATCCTGCGCCGCGGCGGAACGGGCGAGAGCGACGCCGGCCGCGAGGCCGAGCGCGGCGCCGAGGACCGTCGCGAGGCCCGAGCTTCTGAGAGATGGCACGCTATCCCGAGTTTACACCCGTCCGGCGGGCCATGAACGCCCTGACCGGCTCCAGGTCGTGCACGATGGGCGTGGGGGGCAGCGAGGCGAGGAAGCGGCGTCCGTACCCCTTGTTCAGCAGCCGCGGGTCGAGCACCGACAGCACCCCGCGGTCGCGGCGGTGCCGGATCAGCCGCCCGAGCCCCTGCAGCAGGCTGAGCACCGCCAGCGGCACCTGGTACTCGTCGAACGGGCTGCCCCCGCCGCGGGCGATCGACTCCATGCGGGCCGCCGTGATGGGGTCCCCCGGCGGGGCGAACGGCAGCTTGTCGATGATGACGCAGCTGAGGCTGTCGCCGGCCACGTCCACCCCCTGCCAGAAGCTCGACGTGGCCAGCAGCACCGCGTTGGGGGTCGTGCGGAAGTTGCGCAGCAGCACCGGGCGCGGGGCGGTCCCCTGCACCAGCAGGGGCCAGGGGCTGCCCGGTGCGATCAGCCGGTGCACCTCGCGCAGGTTGGCGAAGCTGGTGAAGAGCACGAAGGCGCGCCCCTCGGTCGCGTCGAGCAGGGCCCGGACCTGCGCGGCCGCCTCGCGGGCGAACGCCGGCGACCGGGGCTCCGGCATCCGCCGGGGCAGATAGAGCACGGTCTGCGCGGCGTAGTCGAACTCTGACGGCAGGCGCAGCTCGATCGCCGCGCCGATGCCCAGGCGCGAGCGCTGGTAGTCGAAGGACCCGTCGACGGCGAGGGTCGCCGACGTCAGGATGCCGCCTTGAAGACGCTCGAGGAGCAGCTCGCGGACGATGGACGATACGTCGATGGGCGATGCCCGCAGGAACGTGCCGCGACCGCGCCGCTCGAGGAAGTACACCAGGCGGTCGTCCGCGGCCTCGAGCACGAGGTCGACGTCGTCCGCCAGCTCGCGGGCGCGGCGCCCCAGCGCGCGCAGGTCCTCGGTGGCGTTGGGGAACGACTGCACCGCCGTCTCCAGCGCCCGCGCCGAGCTCGCGAGCTGCCGCCCCGGCTCGGCCGCCGGCTCGAGGACGTCGGCGTTCAGGCGTGTCCGCTCGGCCGGCGCGAGGTGCGTCCGGACGGCCGCGAAGAACCGCGCGGCCCGCCGGTCGATCTCGTCCAGGGCCCGGTGCAGGGTCTGCGCGGCCTCGCCGTCCTCCTCCAGGTCGCGGGCCGTCCAGCGCCGGCCGTCGCCCACCAGCCGTTCCAGCCGGTAGTTGCTCACCGCCACGCCGAAGTACTGCGTCGCCACGTCCTCGAGCTGGTGCGCCTCGTCGATCACCGCGTAGGCGTACGACGGAATCACCTCGCCGTAGGCCGACTGGCGCACCGCGGCGTCGGCGCACAGCAGGTGGTGGTTCACGATGACCAGGTCCGACTCGGCCGCCCGCTGCCGCATGCGGGTGATGAAGCAGTCCGCGTGCCGCGGGCACTCCGTCCCGATGCAGTTCTCCGACGTGGCCGATATCTCGCCCCAGAACGGCAGGTCGTCCGGCAGGTCCTCGATCTCCGCGCGGTCGCCGGTCTCCGTCCTCGCCGACCACTCGGCGATGGCGTCCACGTGGCCGCGGCCCGGGGCGAGGCCGAGCGGGTCGTCGTCCCGGAAGGCCTCGAACCGGTGCAGGCAGAGGTAGTTCCCCCGGCCCTTCATGTAGGTGGCGGTGAAGTCGACGCCGAGCGCCGAGCGCAGGGCGGGGAGGTCCTTGTCGTGGATCTGGTCCTGGAGCTGCTTCGTGCCGGTGGAGACGAGCACCCGGTGGCCGCTGAGGATCGCCGGCACCAGGTAGGCGAGGGTCTTGCCGGTGCCGGTTCCCGCTTCCGCCAGCAGAACGCCGCCGTCCTCGAAGACCCCGGCCGCCGCCGCCGCCATCTCCCGCTGGCCGGCGCGGGGCTCGAACGACGGCAGGGCCGCCGCGAGGGCGCCGTCCCCGGTGAACGCGGCCTCGACCTCGTCTACGAGGGATCTGCCCACTGCTTCGGCTTCTTCCCGGTCAGGAGCCCGCGGCGAGGCCCCGTGTCGCCGCGACGGCGGCAGGTGCGCCCGCGGGCTGAAGAGCGCCGGCGTCCGGCGAGGCGCGAGGAGGCCGCATGCCGGGCATGTGGCAGCCGCGGCCTGAAAGCGTGACGGGCTCGGGCGGGATGCATCGCCCCTCGAATGCAGCGTCGACTCTCACCGCGGGCTCCTCAGGCGTCCGGATACAGCGGGAACTTCCGGCACAGGGCTTCGACCCGCGACCGCACCTCGGCCGCCGCCGCCTCCGACTCCGGCGCCGCCAGGACCCGGCTGATCCAGCCGCCGATCTCGTCCATCTCCGGCTCGGCCATGCCCCGCGTGGTCACCGCGGGGGTCCCGATGCGGATGCCGCTGGCCACCATCGGCGGGTTCTCGTCGAACGGGATCGCGTTCTTGTTGACGGTGATGCCGGCCCGCTCCAGCGCCGCCTCGGCGACCTTGCCGGTGATGCCGCGCGAGAACACGTCGACGAGCACCAGGTGGTTCTCGGTGCCCCCGCTCACGAGCCGGAAGCCGTGCTCCCGCAGGGCGGCGCCGAGGCGGGCGGCGTTCCGGACGATCTGCTGCTGGTACTCGCGGAACTCGGGCTCGGCCGCCTCCTTGAAGCAGACCGCCTTGGCCGCGACGACGTGCATCAGGGGGCCGCCCTGGACGCCCGGGAAGAGGGCCCGGTTCACCGCCTTCGCGTGCGCCTCGCGGCACAGCACGAGGCCGCCCCGGGGGCCGCGCAGGGTCTTGTGGGTGGTGGTGGTCACGATGTCCGAGTGCGGCACCGGGCTGGGGTGGAGCCCCGCCGCCACCAGCCCCGCGATGTGCGCCATGTCGGTGACCACGTACGCCCCGACCTCGTCGGCGGCGGCCCGGATGCGGGCGAAGTCGATGACCCGGGGGTAGGCGCTGGCCCCGACCATGATCAGCTTCGGGCGGCGTTCGCGCGCGAGCCGCGCCAGCTCGTCGTAGTCGATGCGCTCGTCGTCCCGCCGCACCCCGTACGGCACGATGTCGTAGAGCTGGCCCGAGAAGTTCAGGGGATGGCCGTGGGTCAGGTGCCCGCCGTGCGCGAGGTTCATCCCGAGGACGGTGTCGCCGGGGGCGATCAGGGCGAAGTACGCGGCCATGTTGGCCTGGGCGCCGGAGTGCGGCTGCACGTTGGCGCGCTCGGCCCCGAACAGGGCCAGGGCCCGCTCGATGGCCAGCGACTCGGCCACGTCCACGTGCTCGCACCCGCCGTAGTAGCGGCGTCCCGGATACCCCTCGGCGTACTTGTTGGTCAGCACCGACCCGGCCGCCTCGAGCACCGCCCGGCTGACGAAGTTCTCCGAGGCGATCAGCTCCAGGCCGGTGTTCTGGCGGGTGGTCTCGTCGGCGAGGACGGCCGCGATGGCGGGATCCGTCTCGGTCAGGGGGCGCCGGCGGGTGCCCGGGGATCGGTCGATGACAGGATTCATGAAGCCCTTCGGTTCCCGGCGCGAAGCGGAGGGTCGGCCGGCGCCGACGGCCTTGAATTGTACTACGGCGGGCCGGCCGCTCCCGGTTCCCCCGAGGGTGCTCCGGGGCCGGTTTCGCGTGCTATAGTCGGCGCATGGTGCAAAAGACCACCCCGCCGCCGTCGGCGACAGTCCGGTACGAGGACGCGTTCCCGAGCTCGCGTCAGGTCCTGGTCGATGGAGACCGGGTGCGCGTGCCGATGCGGGAGATCACCCTGTCGGGCGGGGAGGCCCCCCTGCGCGTCTACGACACCAGCGGTCCCCGGGGCGGCGACGTCCGGCGCGGCCTGCCGCCCCTCCGCGAGGCCTGGATCACCGGCCGCGGCGGCGTCGAGCCGCGGCCCGGCGCGGCCGGGTCCCCGGCGGCGGGCCTCCCCGGAGCCGGCCGGCGCCCCCGCCGCGCGACGGCCGGGGTCACCCAGCTCCACCACGCCCGCCGGGGCGCGGTCACCGAGGAGATGGAGTTCGTGGCCCTCCGCGAGGGCTTCGCGCCCGAGTTCGTCCGCGACGAGGTGGCCCGTGGCCGCGCCATCATCCCCGCCAACATCAACCACCCCGAGATCGAGCCGATGGCCATCGGCCGCAACTTCCTCGTGAAGATCAACGCCAACATCGGGAACTCGGCGGTGTCGTCGTCGATCGAGGAAGAGGTCGAGAAGCTGCGCTGGGCGACTCTCTGGGGCGCCGACACGGTGATGGACCTCTCGACCGGACCCGACATCCACGAGACCCGGGAGTGGATCGTCCGCAACTCGCCGGTGCCCATCGGCACCGTGCCGATCTACCAGGCCCTCGAGAAGGTGGGCGGCCGGCCGGAAGACCTGACGTGGGAGATCTACCGCGACACCCTCGTCGAGCAGGCCGAGCAGGGGGTGGACTACTTCACGGTGCACGCGGGGGTGCTGCTGCGCTACATCCCGATGACCGCGCGGCGGGTGACCGGCATCGTGTCGCGGGGCGGGTCGATCATGGCCAAGTGGTGCCTCGCCCACCACGAGGAGAACTTCACCTACACGCGCTTCCGCGAGATCTGCGAGATCATGCGGGCCTACGACGTCTCGTTCTCGCTCGGCGACGGCCTGCGCCCGGGGTCGATCGCCGACGCCAACGACGAGGCGCAGTTCGCCGAGCTCAAGACGCAGGGCGAGCTGACCCGCATCGCCTGGGAGTACGACGTGCAGGTGATGAACGAGGGGCCGGGGCACGTCCCCCTGCACCTCATCAAGGAGAACATGGAGCGCCAGCTGGACTGGTGCGACGAGGCGCCGTTCTACACCCTGGGGCCGCTGACGACGGACATCGCCCCCGGCTACGACCACATCACGTCGGCCATCGGGGCCGCGGTGATCGGCTCGTACGGCACCGCCATGCTCTGCTACGTCACCCCCAAGGAGCACCTCGGCCTGCCCAACCGCGAGGACGTGAAGGCGGGGGTCGTCGCCTACAAGATCGCCGCGCACGCCGCCGACCTCGCCAAGGGGCATCCGCGGGCCCAGGCCTGGGACGACGCGCTGTCGAAGGCGCGATTCGAGTTCCGCTGGGAGGACCAGTTCAACCTGTCGCTCGACCCCCTGACCGCCCGCGCCTTCCACGACGAGACCCTGCCGGCGGAGGGGGCCAAGGTCGCCCACTTCTGCTCGATGTGCGGACCCAAGTTCTGCAGCATGGAGCTGACGCAGCAGGTGCGCGACTACGCGGCCGGCAAGGGCATCGGCGAGGACGAGGCGTTCGGCGCGGGCATGCAGGAGAAGTCGGCCGAGTTCCGGCAGGAGCGCGAGGTCTACGTGCGGGCCTCCAAGGCTTGACAGGGGCCGGGATCAGCGCCGCAGAACGGTGGAGACGCCTGGCGGGCCCCGCTAGCGCCTCGACCCGGGGGGAGAGGGGACGATCTGGATGACCGTCCTGAACCGGGCGGGCTCGCCGCCGGCGGGGCTCAGGTATCCCTCCGAGCCGTTCCACGCATAGTCCTTGACCGTCACGCCCGGGGGAAAGGCCATCTCCCGCTCGCGAAAGCGTCCGACCTCGAAGACATGGGTCGCGGGCTCGTCGAACACCCGGTTTCCGCGCTCGCGGAGGACGTTGCGATAGTAGCGCACCATGGCCTCGAACTCGACGTCGGTGCCGAACAGGTAGTAGCGTTGCCGGCGTCCGGCGTCGTACGAGGTGATGAACTGCGCCGCGGGGTAGACGGGAAACCCCAGCATCTCCTCGGTGGGCGCCTCGAGCGCGCCGTCCGCGGCCGCCGCCGTCGGCGCCTGCTGGCGAGACGGGCTCTCCACCCCCGGCCGAACCTCGCCGCGTTCCGCGACGGGCTGGGCCGGGCGGGGGAACGGCCGGGGCACCGGCGGCTGCCGCGGCGCGCCGGCGGGTGAGGCGTCGAGGGCCGGGGACACGGCCAGCAGGGTCACGAGACAGCCTCCGGCGAGGGTGCGGCGCATGCTCGACATTATGCGGCGCGGCCGGCGGCCGTGCAACCCGGCCGGGCCGCGCCGCGCCCCTCCCGCGGGCCCCGCAGGATTGCGTGCGGGCCGACGCCGCCGCAGACCGGCGAGATCGACTACGCTTGAAGGTGATGAGCACTGGATTCGACGTCTCGCGCGCCGCGGCCGGGCGGGATCTGCTCGCCTACTGCGAGTCCCGCCGCGAATGGGTCATCGAGACCACCCTGGCCCTCGCGCGCCTGGAGTCTCCCACCGGCGACAAGGCCGCCGTCGACCGCTGCGGCCGCGAGCTGCAGCAGCGCATGGAGGCCATCGGGGGGACCGTCGCCCGGTTGGCGCAGGCCGAGGCCGGCGACCATCTGCGGGCCGAGTTCGGCCGCGGCGAGCGCCAGGTGCTGCTGCTCGGCCACTTCGACACGGTGTGGCCGGTCGGACAGATGGCCCGCATGCCGCTCGAGTTCCGGGACGGCCGCCTCTTCGGGCCGGGGGTCTTCGACATGAAGGCGGGCGTCGCGCTGGGCCTGCTGGCCGCCCGCGCGCTCATCGAGGCGTCGCCGGCCTCCGGGCGCATCGTCATGCTGTGGACCTCGGACGAGGAGCGCCGCAGCCGCACCTCCCGCGCCCTCATCGAGGAGGAGGCGCGGCGGAGCCTGGCCGCCTTCGTGCTCGAGCCGGGGCTCGCCGGCGGGGGCGTCAAGACCGCCCGCAAGGGGTGCGCCGAGTTCCGCATCGCCGTCCACGGCGTCGCCGCCCACGCCGGGGTCGAGCCCGACAAGGGGGCGAGCGCGGTGCACGAGCTCGCGGCCCAGGTCGTCGACCTGCAGCGGGTGCGCGAGCTGGCTCCCGACGTGTCGCTCAACGTCGGGACGATGACCGGCGGCACCCTGCCCAACGTGGTGGCCGAGGAGGCCCACGCGATCGTCGACGCGCGGGTGACGGCGGCGGCGGACATGGAGCGGGTGGTCGAGTTCGTCCGGAACCGGACCCCCGCCGTGCCCGGCACCCGCATCGAGGTGACCGGCGGGTTCGACCGCCCGCCCATGGAACGAACCGCGGCGGTGGCGCGTCTCTACGAGAGGGCGCGCGCGATTGCCGGCGGGCTCGGCCACGACCTGTCGGAGGGCGCCACCGGCGGGGGATCCGACGGCAACTTCACGGCCGCCGCCGGCACCCCGACCCTCGACGGCCTCGGGGCGGTCGGGGCCGGGCCGCACGCTCTGCACGAGCACATCGAGGTCGACTCGCTGCCGTGGCGGGCGGCGCTGGTGGCGGGGCTGGCGGCCGAGGTGCTCGGCGCCGGCGGGCCGGACCCGGCGCCGCGATGAGGAGCGCCGGCGGACGAGGCCCCCGGCCCGCGCCCGGCGACCCGGGCCGGCCGCGCGCCGAGGAAGGCGGGCGCGAGAGGGCCGCGCGCCGATGCCGATAGAGAAGAAGAGGGAGAGCTGCAAGCCATGGGCAACTCGGTGAAGACGGTCGTGCTGCTGGGACTGCTGAGCGGGCTCCTGCTCGTGATCGGCGAGCTGCTGGGCGGTCAGGTCGGGCTGGTGCTGGCGTTCGTCATCGCGGTCGCCATGAACTTCGGCTCGTACTGGTTCTCCGACCGCATCGTGCTGCGCATGTACCGGGCCGAGCAGGTGGGGCCCGGGCATCCGCTGCACGACCTGACCGAGCACCTGGCGAGCCGGGCGGGCCTGCCGACCCCGAAGGTCTACGTCATTCCCGACGACTCGCCGAACGCCTTCGCGACGGGGCGGGACCCGCGGCACGCGGCGGTGGCCGCGACCCGCGGCATCCTGCGCACGCTCGACCGGGAAGAGCTCGAGGGGGTCATCGCCCACGAGCTGGCCCACGTGAAGCACCGCGACATCCTCATCGGCTCGGTCGCCGCCACCATCGCCGCCACCGTCATGATGGTCGCCCGCATGGCGCAGTTCGCGGCGATCTTCGGAGGGTTCGGGAGCCGCGACGACGGGGAGGGCAGCAACCCCCTCGCCCTGCTCGCGACCATCATCCTCGCGCCGATCGCGGCCATCCTGATTCAGTCCGCCATCTCCCGCTCGCGCGAGTTCGCGGCCGACCGGGGGGCCGCGGCCATCGTCGGAAGCCCGCACGGGCTCGTCCGGGCCCTGCGCAAGATCGACGCGGGCTCCCGTCGGGTGCCCCTCGACGCCAGCCCCGCCACCGCCCACATGTTCATCGTCAAGCCGTTCTCCCGCGCCGGGGTGATGTCGCTGTTCAGCACCCATCCCCCCACCGAGCAGCGGGTCGAGCGCCTCTTGCAGATGCGTTAGCCGGGAGCCCCGCGGGAGCTTCGCGCAGCGAGACTCCCGACCCGACCGAGGGTCGCGCCGTCGCGCCGCCTGAAGCGCGGGAGCTTCGCTGCAGCGAGACGCCCAACGCGACCGAGGGTCGCGCAGGCTCAGAGCAACCCCGGTTGACGGGGCGCCGGGGCGGGTGGAGCGCCCGCCCTCTTCGGGGCGGGGCGCCGGGGCGGCAGTCGGTGGCGGCGCCGCATCAGCTCCAGCACCCCGTGCACCTGATCGCGATAGCGCCGGGGCGCGTACTTGCCCGCGTACAGCCGATCGATGCGGGGGGCGAGCTCGGGGAACTCGCGGTCGAGGAACCGCAGGAAGTGCTCGCGGGTCCCCCCTTCGAGGTGGAGCACCACGGCGCCGCAGAACCGGGCCCCGTGGTCTGCGATGGCCTTGACGGTCCGTTCGATCTTCGCGGGGTGCGAGGTCAGCCCCGGCACGATCGGCGCCACCAGCACCCCCGCCTCGATGCCCGCGTCGGCCAGCGCCCGCACCGCCCGCAGCCGCTGCAGGGGGTGGGCGGTGCCCGGCTCGAGGGCCGCCCACGCGTCCTCGTCGACGGTCGGCACGCTCACGTGCACCGTGCACGCCGTCCGATCCGAGAGGTCCCGCAGCAGGTCGGCGTCGCGCACCACCATCGGTCCCTTCGTGATCAGCCCGACCGGCGCCGGCCGCTCGACCAGGGCCTCGAGCACCCGCCGGCTGAGCCGGTAGCGGCCCTCGATCGGCTGGTACGGATCGGTGGCGGTACCGAACCCGATCAGCTCGGGGGGCCGCCGCCGCCTCGCGAGCTCGCGCCGCAGCACCTCGGCGAAGTTCACCTTGACGAGGATCACCGAGGCGAACTCGTCCCCGGCGTCGAGCTCGAGGTGCGACTGGTACCGGCGGGCGAAGCAGTAGTGGCAGCCGTGGGTGCAGCCGCGGTACGGGTTCAGGGTCCAGCCGAACGGCATGCCCCGAACCCGGTTCAGGGCCGAGCGGCAGGTCACCTCCTGGTAGCGCGCGTCGTCGGCGCGGCGAACCGCGGCGGGCAGGGCGGCGGGGCGGGACGGGTCGTGGACGCGGCCCGCCCGCACCCCCTCCGCGACCTGACGAGTCGTCGGCCGGCCCCGCGACAGGTCGAAGAGGGTCGGGCCCGCGGCCCCGGGTCCCACATTCGACTTTCGTTCGCCCATCGGCGCATGGTGCTACGAGTGAGCCGCCCGGGTCAAGGGCCTGGCGGGAAGTGGGGCGTCCAGGCCGGCGTCCGGCCCATCTGCCCGGCCCGCGATTCCGCGCCCTTCAGCCCGCCGGCCTCCTCGCCGCTCTCGGTCCACGGACTGCTCGCGGTCCGAGGGGCAACCTCCTCCCGCGCGCGTCCTCCCCGCGCCCCTTGTCAGGCGCGGGCGTCCTTCAGCCCGCCGGCCTCCTCGCCGCTCCCGATGCGACGCGGGGGTTCTCCACCGACGGCCCGGCGCCGGCGACTACGCCGCGCCAGTAGTCGAGCAGGTCGGCCAGGGTCTCCGGCAGGGGGCGCCGGGGCTCCCAGCCCAGCTCGGCGGTGATGCGCGACCGATCGCCGAGCAGCACCGGGTTGTCGCCGGGCCGGGCGCGGGCCGGGTCCTGCCGGATCGCGATGCGCACGCGCGCGAAGGCAAGCAGGGCGTCGAGGACGTCGCCGATGCGGTGGGCGGCGCCCGAGCACACGTTGCAGGGCCGTCCCGGCGTCCCGTCGGCCATCAGCATCCGGTAGGCCCGCACCGTGTCCCGCACGTCCGTCAGGTCCCGGCGCGCCTCGAGGTCGCCCACCCGCAGGACCGGCTCGGCCCGCCCCGCCTCGATGCGGGCAATCTGCTCGGCGAAGCTCGAGGCGGCGTAGGCGGGGGCCTGCCCCGGGCCGATGTGGGTGAACGACCGGGTGAGGACCACGGCCAGGCCGTCCCGGCGAAACGCCGCGAGGCCCCGCCGCTCCTGCTCGAGCTTGCTCGCGCCGTAGGGGCTGACGGGGTCCAGCGGCGCGGCCTCGTCGAGGGCGGCGGTCGAAGGCCGGTAGACGAGGGCGGAGCCGGGAATCAGAATCCGCGGAGGGGCGGGCAGGCCGCCGAGCGCCGACAGCAGGTGCTCGGTGCCCGTCACGTTCCCCTGCAGGGTCGCCTGCCGGTCGGCCCACGACCCGTGCACGTTCGCGACGCCCGCGCAGTGGTACACCTGCGTCGGCGGCCGCTCCGCGACCGCGCGCCGCACCGCCGCGCCGTCGAGCAGGTCGACGGCGCGCCAGCACGCCTCCGCCGGCGCCGGCCGGGGCGGCGCGGCAGGGGCCGGTGCTCGCGCCTCCGGGGGGCGCCGCCACGCCAGCAGCGCCGCGTCAGGCGCGGCGCTGCGCAGCTGGGAGAGCAGATGGCTGCCGGCGAAGCCGGCCGCGCCGGTGACGAGAATGGTCTCGGGCACGCGTCAGGTCCCCTCGGCCGCGCGCCTCGCGGCCCGGCGTCTCGCCCGCGGGCCGCTCAGTACTGCCGCGAGCCCGTGCCGGGCCCGAAGGCGCCCAGCAGGTTGGCGAACGTCCCCAGTCCGGCCATCGTGACCGAGATGTTGAGGCGCCGGTCCTGGGCCGCCCGGATCCGGAACCCGAGGTTGCGCAGGTTGTACTCCTGGTACTCGACGCTGAACCCGCAGCACTGCGCGTTGTAGTAGGCCCGTATCCGTTGCTGCACCATGCGCTTGAGCTGGACGTCGTAGTTGAACTGGTAGATGCCTCCCCACTTGTTGTCGCGCGCCCGGAAGTTGGTGAACGAGTTGAGCGTGTGGTCGAGGAAGTCCCGGTTGTCGAACCCGGACAGCCCCTCGATGAACCGGCGCTGGCTCCAGCCGGCGGTCTGGTGCAGCCGGTCGCTGAACGCGATGTCCGCGTCGGCCCTGATGGTGCGCAGGGCCATGAACTGGGTGTCGTACTCCGCGCGCAGCGTGCCGTTCATGCCCGCGGTCAGGTTGGCGCGGACCGTCAGGGCCAGGGGCGACAGGTTGCTCGGCGCCGTCTGCTGGAAGCTGGTCAGGAACTGCTGGTCGAACTGCGACGCCCGCGCGTCGGTGTAGTAGGTCTGCTCGATCCCGATCGTCAGGAACTCCTGCGCCCCTGCTCCCCCCGTCGCGCGTAGAGCCGGTTGTCCACCCCGTAGCGCAGCCGCGTGGTGTCGCCGACGATCGAGTCGGTGCTGTCGATTCTGACGATCTGCTCGAAGTTGTCGACCGCGGTGGTGCGCTCGATCGAGACCCACGGCTCGATGACGTGCTTCATCCGCTCCGAGTAGGCGGTGTTCGGCGTGTCCCAGATCTTGACGAACACGGGGCCGGTGATCTCGGTCTCGAGCTCGATCACCGACCGCGAGACGGGGGCGCCGATCTGCTCCATCGTCTCCAGGTCGATGCTCTCCCGCCAGTGGGTCCGCCGGTAGCCGGCCGACGCGTTGAACGTCAGGAACGGCCAGCGCGTGAACGGCACCCTGACCAGCGGGTTGACGTCGAACCGCGTCAGCCCCGAGTCGGTCGCCATCTCGCCGAAGGTCTGCTTCTGCAGGAGGTTGGCGTACTCGCTGCTGAAGCCGTAGTAGACGGGCAGGGTCCCGAACTGCCGCTCCGACTGGCTGAACGAGACCCGCGGCCCGGACCCGTGGAGCGACGAGTCGTCGAGCCCGAAGAACGTCTCGCGGAAGTCGACCGTGCCGTTCAGGGTGTACGCGTCCCACGAGCCCGTCACGTTGCCGCCGAACGTGCGCGAGCTGTTGGTCGCGGCGAAGATGTCCCGCTCGTAGGTCTGCTGCACCTCCACGTCCGAGAAGTAGTCGACGTTGCCCCGCGCCTGGATCGCGTCCGCCACCTCGTGCTGCATCTGGCCGCGGAGCCGGAAGCTGCGGCGGGCGGGCAGGGTCGCGTCGCCGCCGCGGAACGGGTCGGGGGCCTCGCGTTCGTTGAGCAGGTAGGCCTCGGCGTCGCCGCGCGAGCCCTGCCCGAGCACGTAGCGGTACTCGCCCCCCATGCCCTGGCCGGTCGACGTCAGCCAGTCGTGGAAGACGGTGGCGTCGTGGCTGCGGTTGATGGCCCAGAAGAACGCGCTGCTGATCGACTGCCCCTGGACGGTCGAGGCGCCGTAGGTGGGCATCAGGAGGCCGGTGGCCCGGTCGTCCCCCTGGATCGGGTAGTACATGAAGGGCAGGTAGAAGAGGGGGACGCCTTTCACCACCAGCAGCATGCTGCGCAGCCGGGCGTACTCGTCGAGGTCGATGTCGACCGAGCTGGCCCGCACCTCCCACCGCGGGGTCGGCTGGATGCACGAGGTGAAGCCGCCGTTGCTCAGGCGGTAGGCGCGCTGGCCGGTCTTCTCGATGACCTCCCCCCAGAACCGCATCTCCGGCTCCTGGGTGCCGAACATGCTCAGCTCGATGTCCTCGACCAGCTCGGTCGAGCCCGACGCGGCGTAGAAGGTCCCGGTCCCCGTCTCGTAGTTGAACTCCGCCCGGTCCGCCGCGAGCCGGGCGTTCTCGCCCCCGAACACCACGTTGCCGGTGGCCACGAGCAGCGACTCGTCCGTGTAGATGTTCGCCTCGTCGGCATGGATCCGCCAGGACTGGCCGTCGCCGTCCAGCTCGATCTGGCCCCTCAGGCGAAGGTGGTTGGGGGCGATCTGATCCATCTGGAACTGCCTCGACCCGGCGATGCCCTCGGGAAGCTGCGCGCGGACCGCGCCGGCGGTCAGGAGGACGGCGGCCAACGCGAGCAGTCCGATTCGGGCCTCGGTGCGGCGCGCGGCTTCGTCACGGGCTCGCGGGCAGAGCTGGCGGTTCATGGAGGGGGCGGGCGCGAAGCGGCCCGCGGCGGCCCGTCTCGCGCGGAAGCGGGCCTGCCCCGAAGAATACCACGGCGCTTCCGCGCCTCGGGAGCGTCGCTGGCGCGAGACTCCTATGGAGTCGGCCTCCGGCCGAGGTTCGCGAGCAGTTCGCCCACGAGGAAAATGGAGCCGGTGGCGCAGACGGTGTCGGCGGAGGCCCAGGCCGCTTCCACCGCCCGGCGGGGGTCGTCCTCGGCGGTCACCGGCAGCGCCGGCGCTCGCGCGCGGACGCGATCGGCGAGGGCGGGGGCGGGGACCGCCCGCGGGGTGGCCGGCGCGGTGCAGACGATGCGGCTCGCGCAGGGGGCGAGGCGGTCGATGATGCCGTCGGCGTCCTTGTCGCGCATGATCGCGCAGACGATCGGGAGGCGGCGGGGGAACGCGCCCCGCAGGTGGCGGGCGAGCGCCGCCGCCGCCGCCGGGTTGTGGGCGGCGTCGAGCAGGACCGCCCCCCGCCCCGGCACGCGGACGAGGTCGAGGCGGCCCGGCCAGACCACGTCCGAGAGGCCGCGCACGACGGCGTCGGCGCCGACGGGCAGGCCGGCGCCGGCCAGCGCCTCCAGCAGGCGGATGGCCCCCGCCGCGTTCGCCCGCTGATGCGCCCCCGCGAGGGCCGGCCGGAACGCGGGGTAGCGGCGGCTCGGGGTGGTGACCTCGATGCGCGGATCCGAGGCGTCTCCGCGCACCGCAACCGCGGTGTCCGCGCCGGCCCGCACCAGCCGCGCGCCGCGCCGGCGGCAGGCATCCTCGATCACGGCCAGGGCGGCGGGGGCGGTCTCGGTGGTGACGACGACCATGCCCGGCTTGACGACCCCCGCCTTCTCGGCCGCGACGGCCTCGATGGTGTCGCCGAGATGGGCCTGGTGGTCGAGCCCGATGGAGGTGACGACCCCCGCCACCGGCGTCACCACGTTGGTGGCGTCGAGCCGTCCCCCGAGGCCGACCTCGACCACCGCCGCGTCGACCCTCTCGCGCCGGAACCACGACAGCGCGACCGCCGTCGCCGCCTCGAAGAACGTCGGCGGGTGGGGCAGCCGCCCCGCGGCCAGCAGCGTGTCCGCCTGCCGGAGGACCCGGGCCGCCTCGTCGCGCAGCGCCGGCTCGCCGATCGCGGCGCCGTCGACCGTGAAGCGTTCCGTGATCGACGTCAGGTGGGGCGACGTGTAGCGGCCGGCGCGATAGCCCGCCGCCCGCAGGGCGCTGTCGATCATCGCCGCCACCGAGCCCTTGCCGTTGGTGCCGGCCACGATGATGGACGGATAGGCGTCCTGGGGGTCGCCGAGGGCCGCCATCAGCCGCCGGATGGTGTCGAGGCCCGGCCTGATGCCGAAGCGCTCGAGCCCGAACAGCCGATCCAGCGGATCCGGTGCATCCGGCGCGCTCGGTGTCTTGGGCGGATCGGGCGGGTTCGGCGGATCGGGCGGGTTCGGCGGATCGGGCGCGGCCCGCGCCCCGGCCTGATCCCGTCGATCTTCCCGCCGTGATGACGGCGGACGGGCCGCGCGGGGATGGGCGTCGAACCGATCGTCCGGCTGCATGGGAGATGCCGGCGCGGCCGGCCGGGCCGGCGCGCCGCGAACGGACGGAGCGACCGGAAAGCGCATGTTATCGTATACCGGCCCTGAGGCCGGCGCCGGGCGGCCGAGCCGCGCTCTCGCCGGGCGCCGGCCGGCGCTCTCGCCGGTTTCGTGCAACGCGCGGCACGACCGCGGGCTCCAAGGCTCCTGGCTGCAATCGCGATGCCCGCTACCGCCCCCCTCTTCCGTCGCATCTCCCGGCTCATCGTCGCCGCGTGCATCGCCCCGGCCGTCGCCGGCTGCGCGTCGACTCCGTCCCCGGGCCCGGCGCCGGCCGCGGTGTCCGACGCCGAGAAGCTGGCCTGGATTCTCCGGCTGGAAGATCAGCGGAGGCTGCGCGACCCGTCGCTGCCGGCGGCCGCCGTCCCCGATGCCGGCGGCGGGGTGGCCGCCGGTCCCGAGGCCGCCCTCCCGCGGGCGCCGGTCCCGGACCTCGTCCGGCTCGCCGCCGACGCGGGGGCGGCGATCCGCTATCGGGCCGCCCTCGCCCTCGGCCGGGTCGGCCTTCCTGCGGGCGCCCCGGCGCTGGTCGCCGCCCTCTCCGACCGCGAGCCGGACGTCCGGGCCATCGCCGCCTTCGGTCTGGGGCTCGTCGGCGATCCGGCGGCGGCCGAGCCCCTGATCGCCGCCCTCGAGGACCCGTCGCCCCACGTGCAGGCCCGGGCCGCCGATGCGCTCGGCCGGCTCCAGGCCCCCGGCGCCGCCGAGGCCATCCAGGCCATGACCGCGGCCCACGTCACCGTGGCCTGGGATGTCGATCCCGACGAGCCGGGCTACCCGTTGGCCCCGCGCGTCGAGGCGTTCCGGTCCGGTGTCGGCGCCCTCGCCGCGCTCGGCGACTTCGACGCGCTCGCCGACGCCGTGCTCACCGAGTCCGGCGAGCCCCTGCTGTGGTGGTGGCCGGTGGCCGACGCGTTGGCCCGCGTCGGCGATTCCCGGGCGGCGGGGCCCCTCGGCACGTTGGCCGGGGTCGGCGGCACCATCGGGGTCGGGCTGGCCGCCCGGGGGCTCGGGGAGCTCGGCGGCGCGTCGGCCGTCGCGCCGCTCGTCGATCTGCTGGACCCGGACCGGCGCGACCCGCGGGTGGTGCTGGCCGCGGTCCAGGCCCTGGGGGCGGTGGGCGCCGCCGAGGCGGCGCCCACGTTGCGCGAGCTGCTGCGGACCCCCGACATCGACGCGAACCTGCTGGTCGCGGTGGTCGACGCGCTCGCCGCGTCCGGCGCGCCCGAGACGCGCGAGATCGCCGTCGAGCTGCTCGGGCACCGCGCGCCGGCGGTGCGGGGGGCGGCGTTGACGACCCTCGCGGGGCTCGACCCCGACACGTTCGTGCTGCTCCTCTCCGGCCTGCCGCCCGACCCCCACTGGCAGGTTCGCGCCGACCTCGCCCGCGCGCTGGCCCTCGTCGCCCCCGACGTCGCCGCCTACCGCCTCTCCCTGCTTCTCGGGGACGACGACCGGAGGGTGGTCCCCGCCGTGCTTCGGGCCCTCGCCGCGGTCCGCGCCCCCGACGTCGCCGACGTGCTGCTGGCGCACCTCTCCGACGAGAACGCGGCCGTCCGCGAGACGGCGGCCCGGCTTCTGGGCGACGCCGGCGACCGCCGCGCCGTCGAGCTTCTCGCCGGTGCGTACCGTGACGAGCTGAACGCGGCGTCGCCGGCGGCGCGGGCGGCCGCCGTCGACGCGCTGGCCCGCATCGGCGGCGGGCCGGAGGTCGAGGCGCTGCGGGAGGCGCTCGACGATCCGGACTGGGCGGTCCGGGTCCGGGCCGCCGAGGGGCTCGCCGGCCGCGCCGGGGCGGACGACCCCGCCGCCGCGATCCGCTCGGCCCCGTTACTCCAGCTCGAGCCGTACGACTCGCCCGAGCTGCTGCGCCCGACGGTGTCGCCCCACGTGTACATCGACACCGATCGGGGGACCATTCAGATCGAGCTGGCGGTCAACGAGGCGCCGCTCACCTGCGCCCGTTTCATGCGTCTCGCCCGATCCGGCTTCTACGACGGCGTGCTCGTCGACGAGGTGGCCGCGGGCCAGATGGTGTACGCGGGCGATCCCCGCGCCCGCCGGCAGGGCGGCCCCGGGTATCGCATTCGCGACGAGGTCAGCCCCCTGCCCCATCTGCGGGGCACCGTCGGCATGGCCATCGAGGGCCCCGACACGGGGAACGGCCGGTTCTACATCACGACCTCTCCGCAGTCCCGGCTCGACGGCCGGCGCCCGGTGTTCGGCGCCGTGGTCGGCGGCATGGACGTCGTCGATCGGTTGCAGCGCGGCGACGTCATCCACGCCGCGCGGGTCTGGGACGGCGTGACCCCCTTCCAGGAGTCTGCGCCGTAGAACGGTGCAGACTCCTGGCAGGGTTGGTTGGGCGCCCAGCGGAGCCGAAGGCGACGATGGGCGGGCTGGCGGACCGTCTGCGAGAAAGGCTGTCCATGCCCCGGGCAGCTCCTCGTGCGCGTGTTTGGGGCGCGATTCGACGCGGACGGGACAGTTCGTTTCCGGGGACGGTCCACCAGGCGTTGCGCTTTGGGCGGCGGGAGTCTCAGGGGGCGTCGACGCGGGATTCCCGCCGGTCCTCGTGCCGCTCCAGGGCGAGCTCGATCAGCCGGTCCAGCAACGCCGGATAGCTGACGCCGCTCGCCTCCCACAGCTTCGCGAACATGCTGATGGTGGTGAACCCGGGGTGGGTGTTGATCTCGTTGACGAACACGTGGCCGGCGTGGTCGAGGAGGAAATCGACCCGGGCCATGCCCGCGCAGTCGATGGCGCGGAACGCGGCGATCGACAGCTGCCGGATATTCTCGGCCTCGTGGGGGGCGAGGTTCGCGGGGACGACGGTGCGCGACCGCTCGTCCAGGTACTTCGCCTCGTAGTCGTAGAAGTCTCCCGACGGGATGATCTCCCCGGGCACCGACGCCTCGGGGTCGTCGTTGCCGAGCACCGCGCACTCGATCTCGCGGCACGGGGCCACGCCTTCCTCGACGACGATCTTCCGGTCGAACCCGGCCGCGAGGTCGATGCCCGTCGACAGCGACGCGTGGTCGGTGGCGCGGGAGATGCCCACGCTGGAGCCGAGATTGGCCGGCTTGACGAACAGCGGGTACTCGAGCCGCGTGGTCAGGTCGACCAGGATCTTCCCGCGGCCGCTCCGCCAGGCGCGGCGCAGCACCGTCTCGTGCTTCACGATCGGGAGGCCGGCCGAGGCGAACAGCGCCTTCATCACCGCCTTGTCCATCCCCGTCGCGGCCCCGACCACGCCCGCCCCCACGTAGGGGATGTACGCCAGCTCCAGCAGGCCCTGCAAGGTGCCGTCCTCGCCGCAGGGCCCGTGCACGATGGGGAAGATGGCGTCGAGGGTCAGGGTGCCGGTCAGCATCTGGCCGCCGCCCCTCGCCGCGGCGGGCGAGCTGGCGCCGCGGTCGACGACCATGAGCGTGTCGTCGCCGGGGTGCGCGATGGGGTGCACCTCGCGCCCGTCGCGCACCGCGCGCCTCGCCGCCCGGGCCCGCCCTATCGTCTCCGCCGCCGACTCGACGGCGGGGGGGCGGTCGGCCACCGACCAGCGGCCGTCGCGCGAGATCCGGATGGGCACGGGGTCGTAGCGCTCGCGGTCGAGGTTGGCGAAGATGGCGGCGGCGGACGCCAGCGAGACCTCGTGCTCGCCCGAGCGGCCGCCGTACACGACGCCGATGCGAAGTCGTTTCACCGCGCCCCCCGGTCCGAAGGGCGTCGCCTCACGGCTCCGCCCCCGCCTGCCGCCCCCGCCTGCCGCCCCCGCCCCGCGGCGCCGTCTCCCAGTCCGGCAGGGGCGCGAATGCGCGTAGTATACGGCAGCGTCGCGAACCCCCGACCAGATATGCCCGAGCCCGACGTCCGCTTCTCGTTCCGCGTGACCCACCGCGACGGGGGGGCGCGCGCGGGCGAGATCGGCACCCCGCACGGGGTCGTCCGCACCCCGGCGTTCGCGCCGGTGGGCACGCGGGGGGCCGTCAGGGGGCTGACGCACCGCGACGTCATCGGGCTCGGGGCGGAGCTCGTCCTCGCCAACACCTATCACCTGCACCTGCGCCCCGGCGCCCGCCTCGTGGCGCGGGCCGGCGGGCTGCACCGCTTCATCGGCTGGGACCGGCCGATCCTGACCGACAGCGGGGGGTACCAGGTGTTCAGCCTCGCCGACCGCCGGGAGATCGACGACGACGGCGTCTCGTTCCGGTCGCATCTCGACGGCAGCCGGCAGCGGCTGACCCCCGAGACCGCGACCGACATCCAGGCCCGGCTCGGGTCCGACGTCGCCATGGCGTTCGACGAGTGCGCCAGCTACCCCGTGTCCGAGCCCGAGGCCGAGGCCTCGATGCGGCGGACGCTGCGCTGGGCGCGCCGGTGCCGTTCGCGCTTCCTCGCCATCGGCGGCGACCCCGCGCGCCTCGCCGGCGAGGTGACCAACCCCGGCCAGGCGCAGTTCGGCATCGTGCAGGGAGGCGTCTACGAGCGCCTGCGGGCGGCGAGCGCGCGGGAGACGGTGGCCCTCGGCTTCGAGGGCTACGCCATCGGCGGCCTCAGCGTGGGCGAGCCGGTGGGCGTGATGTACGAGGTGGTGGCGGGCACCGCCGCGCTCCTGCCGGACGACCGGGCGCGGTACCTGATGGGGACGGGAATGCCCGACGACCTCGTCGAGTGCGTGGCCCGGGGCATCGACCTATTCGACTGCGTGCTGCCGACCCGCAACGCCCGCAACGGTCAGCTGCTGACGCGCGAGGGGCCGCTGTCCATCAAGCGGGCGGAGTTCGCCGAGGATGCCCGTCCCCCCGATCCGGGCTGCGCCTGCTACACGTGCCGGCGCTACTCCCGGGCCTATCTGCGCTACCTGCACGTCGCCGGGGAGATGGCTGGAAGGACCCTTAACACACTGCATAACCTGCACTTCTACCTTGACACGATGCGCCGGATGAGAGAAGCTATCGCGTTCGGCACGTTCGAATCGTTCAGGCAACGCTTCCACGAGACGTTCTCTCGCCGGCCCCGTTCGCAGGGGGGGGCGCCGCGCGCGCGGGAGAGCGGGTCGCAGGGGTGACGAGAACCCATGCTCGAGCTCGTTCCGCCGCCGCTCTTCGCCCAGGGAACGCAGGGCAACCCGCCGGTGTGGGTGCAGTTCCTGCCGTTCGCGCTGATCCTCGCCATCTTCTACTTCATCATCCTGTTGCCGATGCGACGGCGCCAGAAGAAGGTGCAGGAGTTCCGCGACGCGCTGAAGGTGGGCGACAGGGTCATCACGACCAGCGGCATCTACGGCTCGATCACGAGGCTGAACGATCGGTCGGTCCAGCTCCAGGTGGCCGACAAGGTGCGCATCGAGGTGTCGCGGTCGGCGGTCGGGGGCTATCAGGGGCAGGACCCGGTGGTCCAGGACTCCGGATCGATGTAGTCCGACCGCGCGTCGGTCGAATGCCGTCCATCCTCCGGGGGGCTCCCGGGGGCGAGAGGACGAGGCGGATCGAGTCATGAAGAAGAATCTGCGCTGGAAGATCCTGGCCATCGTCGCGGTCACGGCCACGGCCGCGTTCGCCGTCTATCCGCCCGAGGACCAGGTGCGGCTCGGCCTCGACCTCCGGGGCGGCGTCCATCTCGTGCTGCGGGTCCAGACCGACGACGCCCTGCGGGTCGAGACCGAGACCAGCGCCGAGCAGCTGAGCGAGCAGGTCAGCCTCGTCGGCATCAACCTGCTCTCGGCCGGCGCGGCCACCCCGACCGAGATCCGGGTGGAGGGCGTGCCCGCGGACCGGGACCAGGAGTTCCGGGGCATCGCCGACGAGCTGCTGCAGGTCAGCTACGACCGCGAGTCGGGGGCCGGCGGCGCCTATGCCTTCCGCATGCAGCCGGGCGTCGAGCGTTCGCTGCGCGAGGAGTCGGTGCGGCAGGCGCTGCAGACGATCGAGCGCCGGGTGAACGAGCTGGGCGTCGCCGAGCCCATCGTCGCCCCCTACGGCGTGGCCGGCGACCAGATCCTGGTGCAGCTGCCGGGGGTCGAGGACGTGGCGGGGGCGAAGGAGATCATCCGCTCGACCGGCCTCCTCGAGCTGAAGCTGGTCGAGGACGGCCCCGCCATCTCGCGCGAGCTGCTGCTGCAGGCGCGGAACGGCATCGTGCCGCCCGACATGGAGGTGGTGTCGGGGGCCGACGAGTCGCTCGGCGCCATGGCGGGCTCGACCGTCTACTACCTCGTGCGGCGGGTGGCGCCGGTGACCGGGCGGGACCTGCGCAACGCCCGGCCCACCATCGACGAGTTCAACCAGCCCGCCATCAGCTTCTCGTTCAACCGCGAGGGGGCCCGCAAGTTCGGCAGCTTCACCGGGAGCAACGTGGGCCGCAACCTCGCGATCATCCTCGACAGCCGGGTCTACTCGGCCCCCGTCATCCAGGAGCGCATCGCCGACGAGGGCCGAATCACCGGCACCTTCACGTCGGGGGAGGCGAGCGACCTCGCGCTCATCCTGCGGTCGGGGGCCCTGCCCGCGTCGCTGACGTATCTCGAGGAGCGGACGGTGGGGCCGACCCTGGGGGCCGATTCGATTCGCGCCGGGGTCATCGCGTCGGTCTCCGGGCTCATCGCGGTCGCGCTGTTCATGCTGGCGTACTACCGGCTGTCGGGCATCAACGCGATCGTCGCGGTGGGGCTGAACCTGCTCATCCTGCTGGGGTGCATGGCCTACATCGGCGCCGTGCTCACCCTGCCGGGCATCGCCGGGTTCATTCTCACCATCGGCATGGGGGTCGATTCCAACGTGCTCATCTTCGAGCGCATCAAGGAGGAGCTCGGCTCGACCCGGGGGGTCCGGGCGGCCGTCGCGGCCGGGTTCGACCGCGTGTTCCTGACCATTCTCGACACCCACATCGCGTCGCTGATTGCCGCCGCCTTCCTGTTCCAGTTCGGCTCGGGGCCGATCAAGGGGTTCGCGACCACGCTGTTCTTCGGCCTCGTGTCCAACGTGTTCACCGCGGTGTTCGTGTCGCGCACCATCTTCGAGACGGTGCTGACGCGCCGCCGGGAAGCCTCGTTGAGCATCTGACGGCCGGAGGCCCGCTCCGCCTACCTGAACCGCCGTCCGCCGGCGCGGCGGCATGACCATCCAGGACACAACGCGCGCATGCCCATCTTCAAGAATCCGAACTTCGACTTCCTCAAGTGGCGTTGGCCCGCCGTGGGCCTCTCGTGCCTGATCATCGCCGGGGGCGCGGTGGCGGTGGTGCTGCAGGGCGGGTTGTCCCTCGGCATCGACTTCTCGGGCGGCACCAGCGTGATCGTGCAGTTCGACAATCCGGTCACCGAAGATGCCGTGCGCGACGCGGTGGGCGGGGCGGTCGGCGAGAGCGTCGTCCAGCAGTACGGCGACGCCGACGCCAACGAGATCCTGATCCGGCTGCCGCAGAGTGGCCCCGAGGTGGGCACGAGCCTGGAAGATGGCGCGAACGCGGTCGTCGCGGCCCTGGAGCAGAGCGCGATCGGCGGCTTCTCGGTCATCGGGCAGGAGCTCGTCGGCCCCGTCATCGGGGAGGAGCTGCAGCGCCGCGGCGTCAATGCGTTCGTCTTCGCGATGCTCGGCATCCTCGTGTACGTCGCCTTCCGTTTCCGGTTCAGCTTCGCGGTCGGGGCGATCATCGCGGTCGTCCACGACATCCTGGTGACCCTGTCGCTGCTCACGTTCTTCGGCTTCGACCTGTCGCTGAACGTCGTCGCGGCCATGCTGACCATCACCGGCTACTCGGTGAACGACTCGATCGTCGTCTTCGACCGGGTGCGCGAGAACCTGCGGCGAATGCGCCGGGACGCCTTCGACAAGCTCGTCAACACCAGCATCAACCAGACCCTGAGCCGCACCATCATCACCTCGGGCACCACCGCCTTCGCGGTCCTCGCCCTGTTCGTCTTCGGGGGCGAGGTGCTGCGGGGCTTCGCGTTCACGATGCTGGTCGGCGTGCTCAGCGGCACCTACTCCACGATCTTCATCGCGGCCGCGGCCGCGATCGTGATCAGCGAGCGCCGGGCCTCGAGACGGTCCCAGGCGGTGCCGGCCGCCGCCGCCTCGAAGCCGAAGCGGCGCAGCCGGAAGGTGAGGGCCCGCGCGTAGGGACGCCGACGGGATTGCCTTGCCACGCGCCAGGCCCCCGAGACGGTGGAAGCGGGCGTGCCCGGGTGCGGCCGGCAACCCTGCATCGATGGCTGTCCTCGACCCCCGGGGCAGGCCCGCCGCCGGCCCCTGATGCCGCATGACCACCGTTCAGGCCGTGTGGCTCGGCATCGTGCAGGGGCTGACCGAGTTCCTCCCCGTATCGAGCTCCGCCCACCTCATCCTGGTGCGTGAGCTGTTCGGCTGGGACGCGGGACCGGCCGAGGTCCCGTTCGACGTCGCCTGCCACCTCGGCACGCTGCTCGCGGTGCTCGCCTACTTCCGCCGCGACGTCGTCGAGCTGGCGGCGGCCGCCCCCGGCGCCCTCGCCGGCCGCGGCGGCGACGCCGCCCGCACCGGGCGCCTCATCCTGCTCGCGACCCTCCCCGTGGTCCCCGCGGGCCTGTTCCTGTCGGGTCAGCTCGAGCGCCTGCGCGCGCCGGGGGTGGTGGCCCTGGCCCTGGCCGCCGGCGCGGCCGCGATGCTCTGGGCCGACCGGGGCGCCTCCCGCGCCCGCCGGGCCTCGTCCATGTCCGTCCTCGAGGCGGTCGTCCTCGGCTGCGCGCAGGCGGCGGCCCTCGTGCCGGGGGTCTCGCGCTCGGGCGCCATCATCACGTTGGCTCTGCTGCTGGGGCTGTCCCGGGCCGAGGCGGCCCGGTTCGCGTTTCTCCTCGGCATTCCCGCCATCGCCGGCGGCGGTCTGCAGGCGGCCCGCATGCTCGGGGGCGACGGGCTCGCCGCCCACGGGCAGGTCCTGCTGGTCGGGCTCGCCGCCTCCGGTATCGTCGGCTATCTGGCGGTGGCCGGGCTGCTGCGCTACCTCGCCCGCCACTCGCTCGCGGCGTTCGCCTGGTACCGGCTTGCGGCGGCGGCGGCCCTGGCCATCATGCTGGCGTTCCGGCCGTGAACCGCGCGGGCCCCAAGAGGTTCGCGCAGCGTTGCTCCCCAAGGCGAGGGGGCCCCAGGGGGTTCGCGCAGCGTTGCTCCCCAAGGCCAGCTTGACAGCGGCACGGGCGACTGCTAGGTTTTCGCGTCGCTGATCGGCCGCTCCGGCGGCGGCAGCGGACCTACGGGCGCGTCGTCCCGCGGCGTCGGGCGGGCGCGCGCGCCACCTTGCATCAGCCGGCGAGCGGGAAGGCAAGAGACACCTTCAAGGTCGAGAATGGACAACTCACTCTACGTGCTCCTCGGGGTCGGCGCGCCCGTCGTCGCCGCCCTCTTCGCGCTCTCCCTGATCCGCGCCATCAACGCCGCCGACGCCGGCACCGAGCGCATGCAACAGATCGCGGCCCTCATCCGCCGCGGCGCGATGGCGTTCCTGCAGACCGAGTACAGCGTCCTGGCGGTGTTCGTCGTCGTCATGTTCGGCGTCCTCGTGCTCTTCCTGCCGGGCGACTCGTTCCTCGTCGGCGTCAGCTTCCTCGTCGGCGCGCTCCTCTCCGCGACCGCGGGCTGGATAGGCATGCGCACCGCCACCGGGGCCGCCGTCCGCACCACCGCGGCGGCCCGGACGAGCCTCGCCGGGGCCCTGCGGGTGGCGTTCTCGAGCGGCGCGGTCATGGGCCTGACCGTCGTCGCCCTCGGCACCCTGGGCATCGCGCTGCTGTACTGGCTGTACGGCGGCCTCGACGGCCGCGGGCCGTCCGCCGTCGGGTCGCTGCTGGGGTTGTCGCTCGGGGCGTCGTCCATCGCGCTGTTCGCGCGGGTCGGCGGGGGCATCTTCACGAAGGCGGCCGACGTCGCCGGCGACCTGTCGGGCAAGGTCGAGGCGGGCATTCCCGAGGACGACCCCCGCAACCCCGCGACCATCGCCGACAGCGTCGGCGACAACGTCGGGGACGTGGCGGGCATGGGGGCCGACCTGTTCGAGTCCTACGTGGGCAGCATCATCTCGTCGGTGGCCCTCGCGTGGGCCCTCACCGCGGCCACCGCCGCCGATCTGTGGGGGGTGGGCGAGAGCGGCTTCCTGGCCCTGCAGGCCGACCTCGCGGTGTTCCCGGTGCTGCTCGCGGGCGTCGGCATCGTCGCCTCCATCCTGGGCACGTTCACGGTGCGGACCGACGACGAGAGCAAGGTGCAGGGGGCGCTGCTGCGGGGGCTCATCGTGGCGTCCGTCATCGTCCTCGTCGGCGCCGCCGGGCTCATCTCGACCACCTCCGTCCCGTGGCCGGTCATGGGCTGCGTGGTGTTCGGGGTGGTGGCGGGGGTCGTCATCGGCAAGCTCACCGAGTACTACACGGGCAAGGACATGCCGCCGGCCGCCCACATCGCCGAGCAGTCGGAGACCGGCCCCGCCACCAACATCATCGCGGGCCTCGGCGTCGGCATGATGTCGTGCGGCTATCCGGTGCTGGTGGTCTGCGCCGCCATCTTCTTCAGCTACCAGCTCGGCGAGCTCTACGGCATCGCCATCGCCGCCGTGGGCATGCTGTCGACGCTCGGCATCAGCCTCGGGGTCGACGCCTACGGCCCGGTGGCCGACAACGCCGGGGGCATCGCCGAGATGAGCAAGTGCGAGCCGTACGTGCGCGACCGCACCGACGCCCTCGACGCGGTGGGCAACACCACCGCGGCGATGGGCAAGGGCTTCGCCATCGGGTCGGCCGCCCTCACCGCCCTCGCCCTGTTCTCGACGTTCCAGGCCACCGCCGCCGAGACCGTGGCCCAGGCCGGCGGGGCCGGCGCGTTCGACCCGCGGCAGCTGAGCCTCGAGCTGACGAACCCCAACGTGCTCATCGGCATGTTCATCGGGGGCATG
This sequence comes from Vicinamibacterales bacterium, assembly GCA_963663815.2. Lineage (GTDB taxonomy): Bacteria > Acidobacteriota > Vicinamibacteria > Vicinamibacterales > UBA8438 > JAJEEA01. The sequence continues at coordinate 5,907,997 of OY760734.1, forward strand.
CTGCCGTTCATCTTCTCGGCGATGACCATGAACGCGGTGGGCCGGTCGGCGAACGAGATGATCGAGGAGGTGCGCCGGCAGTTCCGGAGCATCCCCGGGCTGCTCGAGGGGAACGCGGAGCCCGACTCGGCGCGGTGCGTGGCCATCTCCACCCGCTCGGCCATCCGGGAGATGATTCTGCCCGGCCTCCTCGCGGTGGTGGCGCCGGTGCTGACCGGGTTCGTGCTCGGGGTGGCCGGCCTCGGCGGGCTGCTCGCGGGGGCGCTCGTGACCGGCGTGCTGATGGCCCTGATGATGGCCAACGCCGGCGGGGTCTGGGACAACGCGAAGAAGCTGATCGAGGAGGGCCACCACGGCGGCAAGGGCTCGGAGCCCCACAAGGCCGCAGTCATCGGCGACACCGTCGGCGACCCGTTCAAGGACACGTCGGGGCCGAGCCTCAACATCCTGATCAAGCTGATGACCATCGTCGCGGTCATCTTCGTCCCGCTCGTCGTTGCCTGGATGCGCTAGATCTTCTGCTCCGGAGGTCCGTTGACACCGGTTTGGTGTCTGCTTATAATGCGTGCTTCTCATTGTGGAGCGACTATCCCCAAATGGGGCCCAGGAGGTTGCCTGTGGCAGGTCAGATGTTCGGTGAAATCGCGAATCCGTCGATCAAGATCGGCGCCCAGAAGTGGTACACGGTGCCGGTCTCGATCCTCGCGCACGTGGCGGCGATCAGCGCCGTCGTCATCGTGCCGCTGCTGGCCGCGGAGGCTCTGCCGCAGGTGCCGTCGATGATGGCGTTCGTGGCGGCGCCTCCGCCGCCTCCGCCGCCCCCGCCGCCTCCGCCGCCGCCCGCGGCTCAGGCCGTGGAAGCGCCGGTCGTCGACGTCAACCCCAACGCCGCGCCCATCGAGGCCCCGGCCCAGATTGCCCCGGAGACCGGCTTCGACCTGTCCAGCGTGGGAGGGGTCGAAGGGGGCATCACCGGCGGCGTCGTGGGCGGCATCGTCGGCGGGCTGCTGCAGGCCCCGCCCCCGCCCCCGCCGCCGCCCGAGCCGGTACGCGTCGGCGGCAACATCCAGGCGCCGACGAAGGTGACCAACGTCGATCCGCGGTATCCTCCGGTGGCGCAGGCCGCGCGCGTCCAGGGTGTCGTCATTCTCGAGGCGGTCATCGGCCCCGACGGCCGCGTGACCGACGTGAAGGTGCTGCGCTCGGTGCCGCTGCTCGACGAGGCCGCGTTGGACGCGGTGCGGCAGTGGACGTACACGCCGACGCTGCTCAACGGCGTCGCGGTTCCCGTCATCATGACGGTGACGGTGAACTTCCAGTTGCGGTAGGCGGGCGCTCGTCAGGGACGGGATGTGGGCGGCGACGCGTCGGCCGTCCGGCGTGTCGCGGCTTGGTGAATCGAATCGCAGGTAGGAGGCACAATGGATCTTCTGGAGCTCTGGGAACAGATGGGTATCCCCGTCAAGTCCCTCATGATCTTGCTGGCGCTGATGTCGATGTGGTCGATGGGCGTCTTCTTCGAGCGGCTGTTCACCTTCACGCAGGCCGGCAAGCAGTCGAAGGCCTTCGCGCCGCAGGTGGCCAAGCACCTGAAGGACGGCCACCTGAAGGACGCCATCGCCGTCTCGCAGTCGAAGAACTACAAGTACAGCCACCTCGGAAAGGTGGTTCTGGCCGGGCTGCAGGAGTACCAGTTCCAGAAGGACGCGGGCGTCGAGCTGAGCCGCGACGACCTCATCGACAGCGTGCGCCGGGCCATCCAGCGCGCCTCGGCCCTGACCGCGGCCGACCTCAAGAAGGGCATGGGCTCGCTGGCGACCATCGGCGCCACCGCCGTGTTCGTCGGCCTGCTCGCGACCACCCTGGGCGTCATCAACGCGTTCCAGGGCATCGCGGCCACCGGGTCGGGCGGCCTCGGCGCGGTGTCGGCGGGTATCGCGGAAGCGCTCGTCGGGACCGCCATCGGCCTGTTCGTGGCGATTCCCGCGGTGTGGTTCTACAACGGCCTCACCTCGCGCATCGAGTTCTTCAACGTCGAGATGGACAACTCTTCGTCCGAGCTCGTCGACTACTTCATCAAGAAGGCCGACTAGCGGACGCGGCAACCGAGCCGGGGGCCGGGCACCGTCGCGCCACGTGCGATCGATGCCCGGCCCTCCGATGACCCCGGAGCGGACCGAGGAGACACACCCATGGGTATGCAAGTAGGCGAAAAATCAGGAGCGATGAATTCGGAGATCAACATCACGCCGCTGGCCGACGTGATGCTGGTGCTGTTGATCATCGTCATGCTGATCGCGCCCCTGTTGCAGAAGGGCGTCGACGTGACCCTGCCCGAAGCCTCGAACACGTCGGACAAGCCCGAGAACGACACGCAGACCGTCCTCGCGGTGACCGCGGACGGCCGCTTCTACGTCGACAGCACCCAGACCACCGAGCAGGAGCTGCTCACGACGGTGCAGACCACGCTGGAGCGGAAGTTCGAGAAGATCGTGCTGATCAAGGCCGATCAGGACGCGCAGTACGCCGACGTCATGGCTGTTCTCGACCGCCTTCAGCGCGCGGGCATCGAGGACATCGGCTTGATCACGGAGCGGAAGGTGGGCAGCGGCGGGGCCGCCGGAGGAGAGTAGTCCATGTCCAAGAAGCACCACGGGGCGGATACCGTCGTCTCCGCCGAGAAGCCGCAGTCGACCGCGGACATCAACATCACGCCGTTCATCGACGTGCTGCTGGTGCTGATCGTCATCTTCCTGGCCGCGCTGCCCCTGTCGCAGCGGGGGCTCGACATCAACCTGCCGCTCGAGACCCGGGGCTCGACGGAGTCGTCCGTCGACTCCAGCCAGATCGTGCTGCAGTACACGGCTGATCGCGTGATCACCTTGAACCAGCAGCCGGTGCCGATTCAGCGGCTCGAGTCCGAGCTCCGCGGCATCTTCGAGCAGCGGCGCGAGAAGACCATGTTCGTCGCCGGGGCCGGCAACCTGCGCTACGGCGAGATCATCGAGGTGATCGACGCCGCCAAGGGCGCCGGGGTCACCAAGGTCGGCATCGTCACCGAGGCGATGCGCCGGGCCGGCGGGGCCGACGCGCTGTAGGCGGTCCAACCCCACGGCTCGTCGTTCGGAACACGAGGCGCGGCATGCGCGAGCATGCCGCGCCTCTTTTTTTGCGTTCAGGCGAGAGGGGCCGGAGGATGGCCAGGGGGCCGGGGATCGCGAGCGCGCGGCGGATGCGCCATCGCCCGGGTGAGCCTCTGACGCGGAGTTACTGCGGCCCGGGCCCTGCGGGACGGAGCGCGGGCGATGGTGTGTTCGTGCCGAGGCCGGCCGGCCATGCTGCCCGTGTTCAGGCCCGCCATTGCTGCCCAACGTTCAGGGTTGGCCATGCTGCTGGACCCCCTCACCCCACGTTCAGGCCGGCCATGCAGGACCCCGCCTTCGGGGCCGGCCCATGACGTTCAGGCCGGCCATGCAGACCCGCGGTTCAGGCTTGGCGCGGGAGAACAGCCGCCGCGTTGTTCGCGCTGCGAGGGCGTGGTTGGCTTTGGTGCGCGGGGCAAATCCAGGCAGGGCGCGGAGAGCCGACGGAACCCCTACCGCCGTGGTTGGCTTTGGTGCGCGGGGCAGATCCAGGCAGGGCGCGGAGAGCCGACGGAACCCCTACCGCCGTAACCGCGACGAGGCCCGGGGGTGCGGTCCCGAGAGGACCGCACCCCGGCCGGAAGGGGGGTTGAAGACGGGCGTCTGCGGCCCGGTACTAGTCGCCGCCGCCGCTCCGCAGCTCCTGCAGCTCCTCGGCCCGGTCCCGCAACTCGTCCGCCTGCTCGATCAGGTCGTTCCGTTCGCGGACGTTGTCGGTCAGGTTGGCCTGCATCCGCAGCAGGATGTTCTTGTAGGTCAGGGCCTCGACGTAGTCGGCGTTCAGCTCGAGGGCCTTGTCGGTCTCGGCCAAGCCGAGCATGACGTACTCCATCTCCTGGTCGTCGTCCAGGGTGAAGTCGCGGAACGCCTTCTCCCAGTAGTAGGTCGAGATGGTGTAGTAGGCCTCCGGATTGTCCGGCTCGAGCTCGGCGCGCCGTTGAAGGGCCGCGATCGTCTCATCGAACTGCTCGTTGCGGTTGTAGAACCCCGCCAGCTGCAGCTGCGCGGAGGGGTCGTCGGGCCGCGCCCCCGTGATCTCCGTCAGCACCTCCTCGGCCTCGGTGTAGAGACCCGAGTCCTCGTAGAGCCTGGCGAGGCGGTAGTAGTTGTCCGGGTTCTCCGGATCGGCCTCGATCATGGTCTGCAGCACGATCTCGGAAGAGGCCGGATCGTTCGCCTTGTCGGGGCCGTAGGCCTCCACCAGCCACTGCAGCGACAGCGTCTGCAGCTCCAGGTAGGTCTGACGCTCGGCCGACAGGATGTAGTTCTCGATGGCCAGATCGAGCATCTCGTCGTTCTCCGGCTCGCCCCGCAGGGCCGGCCGGAACTGCTGGTCGTAGCTGTTGGCCAGGTAGAAGTAGGCCTCCACCAGATCGGGGTCGTTCTCCAGCACCTCTTCGTACAGCTCGGCCGCCAGCACGTAGTCGCTGCGCTGATACTGGGTGTGCGCATCCTTGATGACGCGCAGCGCCCGAAGCTGGTCGAGCATGTAGCAGGATGTCGTCGACAGAGCGACGAGGGTTACGAGAACGAGTCTGATGGCGAGCGATCGGATTTGCATAACGGTCCCCTTCATCACCGTCGGTCGTGATGTCTCCCGGCCCCGATGTGGAACACCCGGCCGTCGATGGTTCGACACCGGCCGCCGGATTTCGGGCCGGTCCGAAATCTCTTCGCGGGCTCTCTCCGGCCCGCTCCTCACGGGTCGGGAGCTCCGCCCCGCGGCCCACGAAAGGCAGATCAGTATAGTGAAGCCAAAAACGTCAAGTCAAGGGGCGCGTTCCCCGCCCGACCGCGTGTATTCTCCGGCGGTCCGGTGGAGTGCGGGGCGTCCGTGCGAACGGTTCCCCCGACCCGGCGACCCGCGGTATCCTGCTCCCTGGCGCGCGTAGAGTTTCCGATGATCAGCTTCGAGACCCTGATCGACAAGGCCCGGGCCTCCAACCCCCACGCCGACACCGATCTTCTCCGCCGCGCCTACGACTTCTCCGCGGCCGAGCATGCCGGCCAGAAGCGGCGGTCCGGCGAGCCCTACCTCATCCATCCCCTCGAGGTCGCCTCCCTCGTCGCCGACATGCGGCTCGACGACGTGGCCATCGCGGCGGGGCTGCTCCACGACGTCGTCGAGGACACCCTGACCACCATCGAGCACGTCCGCGAGCTGTTCGGGTCCGACGTCGCCCACGTCGTGGAGGGCGTCACCAAGATCAGCTCCATCTCCTTCTCGACGAGCGAGGAGCGCCAGGCCGAGAACTTCCGCAAGATGCTGCTCGCCATGGTCGACGACATCCGCGTCATCCTGGTGAAGCTAGCCGACCGGCTGCACAACATGCGGACGCTCGACCACCTGTCCGAGGCCCGCCGCCTCGTCATCGCCCAGGAGACCCTCGACATCTACGCCCCGATCGCCCACCGGCTGGGCATGAGGAAGGTCAAGGACGAGCTCGAGGACCTCGCCTTCAAGCACCTCGACCCGAAGAGCTACGAGACGACGCGGGCCTGGGTCGAGCGCCGCCGCAAGGCCACCCGCAAGGCGGTCCAGGGGCTGCGCGAGACGCTCGAGCGGACGCTGTCCGAGGCCCGCATCCCGTTCGCCCGCATCGAGTCTCGCATCAAGCGGCTCTACGGCATCCACCGGAAGATCAAGCGGCAGCGCATCCCCCTCGAGCAGGTCTACGACCTCGTCGCCCTCCGGGTCATCACCCCGTCGGTCCACGACTGCTACGCGGCGCTCGGGGTCATCCACCAGACCTGGTCACCGGTGCCGGGCCGGTTCAAGGACTTCATCGCGATGCCCCAGGCGAACCGCTACCAGTCGCTGCACACCTCCGTGGTCAGCGACGGCGGGGTGCCGTTCGAGGTGCAGATCCGGACCGGGGAGATGCATGAGGTGGCCGAGAACGGCATCGCCGCCCACTGGAAGTACAAGGAGGGGCGGGTCGGGGTCGCCCCCGACGAGGAGCACTTCGCGTGGCTGCGGCAGCTGCTCGAGTTCCAGCAGGAGCTGCGCGACCCCGGCGAGTTCATCCACGACCTCAAGGTCAACCTGTACCCGGACGAGGTCTACACGTTCACCCCCAGGGGCGAGGTCAAGGCCCTGCCCCGCGGCGCCACCCCCATCGACTTCGCCTACGGCATCCACACCGACGTCGGCCACCAGTGCGTGGGGGCGCGGGTGAACGGGCGCATGGTGCCGGTGCGCACGCGGCTCGCGAGCGGCGACATCGTCGAGGTGGTGACCGCCCCCGGCCACACGCCGAGCCGCGACTGGCTCAACTTCGTCGTCACCTCCCGCGCGCGCAACAAGATCAAGCACTTCATCCACGCCGAGGAGAAGCTGCGCGCCGTCGAGCTCGGCCGGAAGCTGTTCGACAAGGAGCTGAGGCGGTTCAACCTCAGCGCGAGGTCGGTGCTCGACCCGGAGTCGGTCGGCCGGGTCGCCGAGGAGTTCGGGGTGACCCGCGGCGACGACCTGTTCGCGGCCATCGGCTACGGCAGGGTCCCGGTGCGGTCGGTGCTCGACAAGCTGGCGCCCCGCGACCTCGAGGAGCAGACCGGGGCCCCGTCCATCGGCACGGTGGTCCGCCGGGTGCTGCGCCCGAGCGAGGACAAGGTCAAGGTCCGCGGGTTCGACGACCTGATGGTCTTCCGCGCGCGGTGCTGCAACCCGATACGGGGCGAGAAGATCGTCGGCTACGTGACGCGGGGCAAGGGCGTCTCGGTGCACGCGGCCCGCTGCCCCAACGTGCTCAACCTCCTCTACGACCCCGAGCGGCGCATCGACGTCGTGTGGGACAAGAAGACCGACGAGGACGGCTTCGTGGTCCAGCTCGGCATTCAGGTCGAGGACCGGCAGGGCATCCTGGCCGACGTGACGTCGAAGATCGCGGGGCTCAGGACCAACGTCCTCAAGATCGAGGCGACGAGCAGCGATCACCACGGCCGCATCAACGTCACCATCGAGATCACCGACCTGAAGCACCTTCAGCGCATCGTCAAGGTGGTCCGCGCCGTCTCGGGGGTGATCGAGGTCGAGCGGCTGATGAGCGCGGGGTAGGGAGTCCCGGGCGAGAGCCCCGCGGCACTCGATCGACGATGCATCCCGCCTCACCGCGTTGGCGGGGGGCGCACCGTCCTGCTAGGCGTAGCGGGCGGGAGGGGCCTTCAGATCCGCGATGGCGTCTATCTCGACCTCGACCCCCTTGGGCAGGGCCGCGACCTCGACCGTCGCCCGGGCGGGCGCGGGGTCGTCGAAGTAGCCGCCGTAGGCTTCGTTCACCCGGGAGAAGGCGCCGAGGTCGGTCAGGTAGATGGTCGTGCGGACCACCTGGTCGAACCCCGCCCCCGCCGCCTCGAGGATGGCGCCGAGGCTCTGCATGACCCGGTGGGTCTGGGCGGCCACGTCGCCGTCGACGACCTCGCCGGTGGCGGGGTCGAGGGGAATCTGGCCCGAGACGAACAGCAGCGAGCCGGCCCGCACCGCCTGCGAGTAGGGGCCGATGGCGGCCGGCGCCCCGTCGGTTCGGATGGCCTGCCGCGGCATGGGCCTGCTATGCCGCCTTGACGACCCGGTTCGACCGCAGGCAGCGGGTGCAGACGCGGATGCGCTTGACCCCGCCGTTGATCACCGCCTTCACGCGCTGGATGTTGGCCTCGAACCGCCGCCGCGTGACGTTGTGCGCGTGACTGACGTTCCGCCCGACGGCCGGGCCCTTCCCGCAGATGTCGCAACGCTTTGCCATGATTCGGATCTCGATTTCGTCAATGCGAACCCGGAATTATACCAGACTGTCCCGGACCCGCGGCGAGCCGCGGGTCCGGCCGCCGGGTCGGACATGGCCGGGGGGAGCGACATGGCCGGGCGGGACCGAGCGCCGGTCGCGCCGGCCGGGGCGTCCCGGCGGCGGGAATCAGGGGACGATGAGGCGCGGCTCGTCGCCGGCGTCTCCGCCGGGGCCCGGCTCGGGTTTGCCGGCCGCGGTCGGCGACGACCGCACGAGTCGGCTCACGAGATCGAGATAGGCCCGGCCGTCGCCCCCGAGGGCCGCCTCGGCGCCCGCGGCGGCGCGTTCGACGCGCCGCAGCACCTCCGCCATGTCGCGCTCGCCGGCTTTGGGGCCGCCCACCGCCGCGGGGTCGTCGAGCACCGGCTTGAGCTCGCGCAGCAGGCGCTCGGCCGGCGGCGACGACGCCTGATGCTCGTAGATGATGCCCTTGCTCGCGGTGTCGTAGGTCTTCGCCAGGGCCTCCGCGGTCTCGCGAACCGTACGATCGTCGAGCGGCAGCTCGCCGGTGCGGGCGATGCCGTGCAGCAGGTGCTGCACGAAGAAGAACAGCTCGTACTGGCGCGGCTGAAGCTCGCTCACGATCGGCAGCAGAAAACGGGCGTCGCGTTCCTGTTGGCGCTGCACCACCGCCGGCGGGTGGTGCAGCGCGGACGCGAGATAACGGCAGTCGGACGGGCAGCGGATCTCCGTCTGCCGCTTCGTGGCGCAGCAGACGGTGCAGATGTCCCGAAGCAGGGCGGGGCACGCCCGCCGCGCCCGGCGTTTCCGGCACAATGGACAGGCAGCTGCGCTCATGCGTCGTGGGGGTCCGCGAGCCGGCGGCGAGGGGCGCCCCGCCCGCGGCGGACCGCGGCCCCTCCCCCGCGGGGAAGCTCGTTCCGGCGCATTCTACTATTCCCACCGCTTCCCGCGCACGCCCCCTGCTGCCGCCGGGGCCGTTCCGCACACCCCCGCTCCCGCGGTTCGCGGCGGGCCCTTGCCGCCCGCCGGCCGGCCGGCGGGCGGCAGGCTCCCGCGGGGGGGCGGCGGCCCCCGGGCGCGCCGTCCTCCGAACCGCCGACGACCGCCCGTGTCCTCGGTCGGTGACAGTCCGTTCGATACCTTGAAACCGTACGGGGCGAATCGTCGTCTAAGCCTTACGAACGAGGTTCAATGGCGCCAGCAGTCCATTGGAATCGGTAGGCGCAAGCTCGACGGGACGGACCACTGCCCCCGAGCCCTTCGGTTCCAGCCCAATTCGCTCCGGTGGTACGGGTGAAGCGGGCCGTGTACTCGTTTCGGAAACTTGGCATCGAATTTGCCAGGGTTATTTGGGGCAAGAGCGGGACAAGAGCTTCGGGGTCTGACGCCGGGACACCCAGCAACCCGCGCCGGAGGCATCGAACCGAGATGATTCGTGCAACTCCACCCGGGCTTTGGGAGGGGCCGTAAAATGAACACCGACGCACAGGGCATGACCGATTCGCGATTCGAAGAGCTGCGCCGCATGCTCGAAGACCGCCGCGACGACCTCGCGGGCGAGGTGAAGCACAAGATGCGCGACGTGCGCGCCGATGCGACGCGGTCGGGCGGGCAGCGCCCGACCGACATGAACGGGATGCCGGAAGCCGACATCCAGGGGGACATCGAGTTCGCGTTGCTGCAGATGAAGACCGAGACGCTGACCAAGATCAACGCCGCCCTCGAGCGCCTGGAAGAGGGTACCTACGGGTACTGCTACGAGTGCGGCGGGGAGATCGCGGAGAGGCGGCTGCGGGCGCTGCCGTTCGCCGAGCGTTGCCGCGACTGCGAGGAGGTGCGCGAGCTCGAGCTGAGCCGCGAGCGGATGCTCGAGCTGCGCAGCAAGGCGGTGTCGTTGTTCGGCGCGCCGTCGAGCTGATCCAGGAAACCGGTTACGGCAGCCCGTGGCGGGGCCGCGCGCCGCGGGCTGCCGACGGCCGGGCTCTTCGTCGGAAGACCCTGCGCGCCGGCATCCGGCGCGGACGTTCGGCGGACCGGGAGTACCAAACGATGAGCGACGAGCCCGAGCAGCTCGACGAGGGTGGCCCGGACGACACCGGCCCGGTGTCCATACCGTCCGAGCTGCCCGTGTTGCCCCTGCGCGACACGGTCCTGTTTCCCAACTCCTTCATGCCCCTCGCGGTGGCCCGCGAGAGCTCCGTGCGGCTGATCGAGGAGGCCGTCTCGGACAGCCGCCTCGTGGGGGTCTTCACGCAGCTCGAGCCGGGCACGGAAGAGCCCGCTCAGAAGGAGCTGTACCCCATCGGCACCGCCACCCACATCCACAAGATGTTCAAGCTGCCCGACGGCACCCTGCGCCTCATCGTGCAGGGGCAGACGCGCCTGCACCTCGACGAGGTGCTGGCGACGAAGCCGTACATCCAGGCCCGGGTGCGGCCGGCCGACGAGATCCTGCGCGAGTCCGACCGCCTCGCCGTAGACGCCCTGCAGCGCAACGTCAAGGGCAACTTCCAGCAGGTCGTCTCGCTCTCGCCGCTGCTGTCCGACGATCTGCAGGCGCTGGCCGGCAACGTCACCGACCCCGGCAAGCTCGCCGACTTCATCGCCTCGAGCCTGACCACCATCCAGACCTCGGTCCGCCAGCAGGTGCTGGGCACCCTCGACGTCCGCGAGCGGATGGAAGAGCTGAACCGCATGCTCATCAAGGAGCTCGAGGTCCTCGAGCTCGGCTCGAAGATCCAGTCCGAGGTGCAGTCCGAGGTCGGCCGGAGCCAGCGCGAGTATCTGCTCCGCGAGCAGATGAAGGCGATTCAGAAGGAGCTCGGCGAGGGCGACGAGCATGCCAAGGAGATAGAGGAGCTTCGGGAGAAGATCGAGGCCGCGGGCATGCCCGAGCCGGTGCAGAAGGAGGCGCTCCGCGAGCTCGACCGGTTGTCCCGCATGCCGGTGGCGGCGGCCGAGTACACCGTGTCGCGGACGTATCTCGACTGGCTCGTGGTCCTCCCCTGGAACGTGCGGACCGACGAGGTCATCGATCTCCCGCGCACCCGGCAGGTGCTCGACGAAGACCACAGCGGGCTCGACAAGGCGAAGGACCGCATTCTCGAGTACCTCGCGGTGCGCAAGCTGAACCCGGCCATGAAGGGGCCCATTCTCTGCTTCGTCGGCCCCCCGGGGGTCGGCAAGACCTCGCTCGCGAAGTCGATCGCGCGGTCGCTCGAGCGCAAGTTCGTCCGCGTCTCGCTGGGGGGCATGCGCGACGAGGCCGAGATTCGCGGGCACCGGCGCACCTACATCGGGGCCCTGCCCGGCCAGATCGTCCAGGGGCTGCGCCGCGCCGAGTCGAAGAACCCCGTCTTCATCCTCGACGAGATCGACAAGCTGGGCGCGGACTTCCGCGGCGACCCCGCGTCGGCGCTCCTCGAGGTGCTCGACCCGGAGCAGAACAACACGTTCCGCGACCACTACCTCGACGTGCCGTTCGACCTCTCCGAGGTGCTGTTCATCACCACCGCCAACGTCCTCGACCCCATCGCCCCCGCGTTGCGCGATCGCATGGAGGTGCTCGAGCTGCCCGGCTACACCGAGGACGAGAAGCTGCAGATCGCCCGCGAGCACCTCGTCGGGCGGCAGATCGAGAACCACGGGCTGACGGCGGAGCAGATCGCGTTCTCGGACGAGGCCCTGCGGGCGGTCGTCCACGGGTACACCCGCGAGGCGGGGGTGCGGAACCTCGATCGCGAGATCGGCGCGCTGTGCCGCAAGGTGGCGCGCCGGCACGCCGAGGGGAACGACGAGCCGGTGGAGATAACCCCCGACACGGTCGCCGACATGCTGGGGGCGCCGCGCTTCGAGGACGAGGAGGTGGCCGAGCGCACGCGCAACCCCGGCGTGGCCCTGGGGCTGGCGTGGACGCCGGCCGGCGGCGACGTGCTCTTCGTCGAGGCGACCCGCATGCCCGGCAAGGGGACGCTGACCCTGACCGGTCACCTCGGCGACGTCATGAAGGAGTCGGCCCGCGCCGCCCTCTCGTGGTTCCGCGGCCAGACCGCCGCCTGGGGGGTCGACGCCGCCTTCTACCAGGACGCCGAGATCCATCTCCACGTCCCGTCCGGCGCGATCCCCAAGGACGGGCCGTCGGCGGGGGTGACCATGGCGGCCGCGGTGGCGTCCGAGCTGACCGGCCGGCCCGTGCGCGGCGACGTCGCGATGACCGGCGAGATCACCCTGTCGGGCCGCGTCCTGCCGGTGGGCGGCATCAAGGAGAAGGTGCTCGCGGCCCGGCGCCACGGAGTGACCGAGGTGATCCTGCCCAAGCGGAACGAGAAGAACGTCAACGAGGACCTCAGCGACGACCTCCGCCGCGACATGACCATCCACCTCGTGTCCACCATCGACGAGGTGCTCGATCGGGTCCTCCAGCCGCCGGCCGCCCGGCCCGCGGCGACGCAGGCCGGCGAGGACGCCCCGGGCGTGCACGGCACCGTGCAGTGACGGCCCTGACACACGCTCCCGGCCGGCGATAGCCCCACTGGTTCCTGCTAGTCGTTGCCGCGCTCGCGCCGCCGCCGCAGATCGTCCACCACCGCCTGCAGGTCCGCCGGCATCGGCGCCTCGAACGCCACCCGCCGCCCGTCGCCCGGGTGGTTGAACGCGAGGCGCCAGGCGTGGAGGAACGGCCGCTCGATCGACGCGAGCGCGCGGTGGTCGGCCGCCAGATGGCGGCGCACCCCGCCGTAGAGGGCGTCGCCGGCGATGGGGTGGCCGATGCTCGCGAGGTGCACGCGGATCTGGTGGGTGCGGCCGGTGGCGATGGCGATGGTGGCGAGGGTCAGGCCCCGCAGCCGCTCCGCCCCGGTGATGCGGGTGACGGCGGAGCGGGCGCGGCGCGCCCGCGTCGAGATCTTCTTCCGGTCGGCGGGGTCCCGGCCCAGCGGGGCGTCGATGCGCCGGCCCGCGTTCAGCAGGCCCCACGCCAGCCCCAGGTACTCCTTCTCCACCTCGCGGTCCGCGAACTGACGCGAGAGCTCCGTGTGGGCGGCATCGTGCTTGGCGACGACCATCACGCCCGAGGTGCCGCGGTCCAGCCGGTGCACGATGCCGGGGCGCTCCTCGCCCCCGATGCCGCTGAGCCCGGCGACGTGGTGCAGCAGGGCATTCACCAGGGTCCCCCGGTCGTGCCCGGCCGCGGGGTGGACGACCATACCGGCCGGCTTGTCGACGACCACGAGGTCGGGGTCGTCGTGCAGCACCGCAAGCGGCAGGTCCTCCGCGGCCGGGACCGCCGGCGCGGCGGGGGGGACCTCCAGCTCGACGGCGTCCCCGGTGTGCACCGCGTGACTCGCCCTGACCGTCCTCCCGTTCAGCAAGACGTGGCCTTCCCGGATCAGCCGCTGGACCCGCGCCCGCGACATCTCCGGCACGACGGCGGTGACGAAGTGGTCGAGGCGCGCGCCCTGGTGATCCTCGGTGACCTCCAGACGTTCCGTATCGGCGGGGGGCATCGTCGGGGTGAGGCTACCTCCTGCCCGCCTTCGGCTGCGGCGCCGGGGCCTCCGCCGCCGCGCCGCGCCGCCCGAGGCGGACGAGCATGACGATGCTCGCGGGGATGATGAGGGCCGAGACGAACTGCGACGTCGGCAGGGCGTCGAAGGCCATGCCGCGGGGGTCGCCGCGATAGAGCTCGAGGACGATGCGGGCCGCGCCGTACAGCAGCAGGTAGGTCCAGAACGTGCGGCCCGGGAACGCCCGCCACCGGCGTTCGCCGGCGAGCAGCACGCCCAGGATCAGGAGCACCGCCGCCGACTCGTAGATCTGGGTCGGGTGCAGGGCGATGCCCAGGGGGGTGCCGACGTTGGCGGCGGCCACCGTGCTCGTGAAGGTGATGCCCCAGGGCGCCTCGGTCGGCTGCCCGTAGCAGCATCCCGCGAGCAGGCAGCCCATCCGCCCCACGCCCTGGGCCAGGGCTATGCCCGGCGCGAACAGGTCGCAGGTGGTCCAGAGGGGCAGCCCGTTGCGGCGGATGTACCACCAGCACACCGGCACCGCCAGCAGCAGCCCGCCGTAGAAGACCCCGCCCGACGAGATCAGCACCGTGAGCTGGGACGGGTCCGCGGCGAACCGGTCGAAGTCCACCACCACCAGCATCAGCTTCGCCCCGACGACGGCGCTGATGATGCCGACGATGCCCAGGTCCACGATCTTCTGGCCGTCGAGGCCGGCGCGGCGAGCGCGACTCATCGCGTAGCGCAGGGCCAGCACGTAGGCGGCGGCCAGGATCACGCCGTAGCTGTAGACGTTAACGAAACCGAGGTCAAGCAGCAGTGGATACATCGTCGGGGCTCCGGATCAGGTCCAGAATGAGCAGGCCGGCCCCCACCGTGATCGCCGAGTCGGCCACGTTGAACGCCCAGAAGTGCACGCTTCCCCAGTACACGTCGACGAAGTCGACCACGTAGCCGACCAGGGCCCGGTCGATGAGGTTGCCGACGGCGCCGCCGACGATCAGGGCGAGGCCGGCCCGCGCGAGCCTCGCCCGCGGGCCGATCTGCGACGCGTACCAGCCCACGGCGGCGAGGGCGAGCAGGGCCATGCCCGTCATCAGCACCCGCTTGTAGGGGAGGTCGGCGAGGTTCAGGAAGCCGAAGGCGGCCCCGGTGTTGCGCACGTGCACCAGGTTCAGCACGCCCGGTATCACCTCGATCGAGTCGTGCAGCGCGATGCCCGCCCGCACCATCTGCTTGGTGACCTGATCGAGCCCCACGATGACCGCGCTGGCGGCGGCCAGGACGTTCCGGCTCGGGAACCCGGGGGCGCCCCCGGGGTGGTCGGCGGTCGTCGCGACCGCCGGTCTGTCGGTGGTCATGGAGCGCCTTCCGCGATTCGCAGTCTTGCCACCGCATCATCGAGGAACGAACGCAGATCGTGCGAGGTTGCCTGCAGCAACTCGGCGCCGAAACGCGGATACTCGTCGGCGTGCGCGGCCGCCGTCACCAGTTGGCATGCACAACGCACGGTCACTATCAGAGAGGACGCCCATTGTACGCGCCCGTCCAGCGGATTGGACGGGCGGTTCAGCACCGCCGCCAGTGATGCGTCGCGCCCGATCTCCGCGTCCTCGATGCGCAACGCCTCGACGAGTGCCCTGGCCGTCTTGCTCACGGCATCGGGCGGAGTGCCGTTGGCGTGCCCCCACAGCAGGCCGAGCACCGTGGGCTTTCCATGCCTCGTACTTGGCCTGTAGGCAGTCGGGATGACCGCGCCCAGCCTGCCTTGCGCCTCTCGCAACGTGTCCTCGATTCCAGAGCTCTTGGGGCCAATCTGGTCCCAGAGTGAGTTGGTGAGTCGATGATCGGCTGCCCGAGACGCCAGCAGGCTTCGCGTCAGCGTCTCGTCAAGTTCATGGAGCAACCGCCTCAGGTCGTCGAGCGCCAATTTCGGATCCGACAGCGACACGCGAGCGGACCAGGTGAGATCCTCGATGTGGACCTCGGGGGTCTCACCCGGCGCAACGGGGAACCAATCCGGGAGCAGGATCGGTGATGAGGTGTCGGCCAACTCCAGGTCCGCTTTTCCGAGCATTACCAGATCCACGCCGCCCGCCTCCGTGGCTGCGCTCTCGACCGCCAGGATGTCCTCCCGCGCATCGTTCAGAATGTCGAGAATGTCGCTCATCACCGAATCCGCATGTTGCAGGGCCGCCTTGCGCAGCACCCACGGGACGATCGGAGACCGGGCCCGCAGTTGCGCGATCTTCCGCCTGAAGCCGTCCCGGTCGCGCGGCACCTTCACCCAGAACACTCGCAGCTCTTCTCGCGGCCGCGAGCGAACGTTCTCCACTACCGTCGTCGCATCCAGCATCGTTGGTGGCGCGGTCTCAGGCCAGACCGGGCCGGACCGCCGCCGCGATCCGACCCAGTGTGCGGATCTTCACAGCGACTGCGTCACGGTCGCGTTCCAGGAAGTTGGCGAGGGACGCCGAGCTCAGTAACTCATCCGGATCCGGCAGGCGTTCCCCGGCTGGAACCGGAATCTTCCTCGTGAGTTCATCCAGACCGGCCAAGGGCGCAGCGAAGTGGTCCGCTCTGTCGCTCGACAGCCCGCGGATCATCCAGTACGCTGCGAACAACCACCGGTTGCTTCGGAACCCCCGCTCCGACATCGCTTCCGCCGCCGCCTTTCGGAAGAACCGGTACGCCCGGCTGGACAGGATCCGGACCACCTGCAACCGGTCGGCCACGAAACTCTCGAAATCGCTGCCGTCAACGCGCAGGGCCGACTGCGGTCGCTTCGTGTCGATCAGCCAGTCGACGAACTCGACGAGCACGTTGACGGTCAGGAATGGATGTCCGGCCGTCTCGGCGAACAACGCGTCGAGGAAGTCCGTGGCGCACTCCACGCGTCCGCCCAGTATCTTGTCCACCAGCTCGGGAAACTCGCCCTTCGTCTTGCCCGAAGCGTGCTCGAACAGGGGGAAGGGCTCCTGCGTGACGTAGGGGGCAAGCTGGTTCTGATCCATCAGAATGAAGTGCGCACCCGGCTTCTGCCCCAGGAACACGAGCAGGTTCTCGTGCGAGAACGAGGCCAACTGATTCAGGATCGGCTGCACGACGTTGTATCGAGTCAGGCGCGATCCCTCCGCCGCCGCGTCGAGGTGGTCGAAGAGCGTCTCGTACTCGTCGAGCACGAAGACCACTCTCCGGTTCTCGACGTCGACGGGCGCGCAGTCCGCGACGATGTCCTTCACGAACGTCTCCGACAGCATCTCGCCGTCCGCCAGCGCCTGACGGACGTTCTCGTGGAATCTCCGGGCCTCCTCCCGGTCGGATTGTCCACACGTCTGCGAGACGACCGTGGAATCGCCGGACGTAGAGCCGAGGTCCAGGCAGGCGGTCGTCTTGCCGCTTCTGCGCACGCTGCACCAGAGCCGGACGCCGTTGCGACGCTCGAACGTGCGGAGCAGATCGCGGACGCTCGTCCTCGAGACGTGGAAGAACGGCGCCTTGTCCGGTTTCTCCAGCGGGAACTCTTCCGCGAAGTTGTAGGTAATCGGCGCGTTCCGTTGCAGTCGGCTCCGCAGCTTGTCAACTGCCTCGCGCCATATGCGGAACGCGCTTTCCGCAACGCGCGACCGATCCTGATCGACGGGGACCACGATGTCGCCGAGGCCCGCGCGGTCGTTCACGATTTTCTGAACGTCGGGCCTCATCGGCGCAATGGCGAGCGTCGCCTGCCGAGCGATGGCGTCCTCGAGTTCCGTGATCGAGACGAATCCCTCCTCCAGAAACACGCTGATTTCGATGAGGCGCTGCGCGTCGCCCGGCGGCCGTACGGCGATGTCCAGACGGCGGCGGTGCCACGAGTATTGACCGGTGACCGGGAGGGGCGAATAGTCCCCGACGGGGGGGGCGAAGAACTTCTGGAGAGCGTCTAGCGCCGGCAGGACCGAAGTCTGCAGGCCGTCGCTCAGGGGCCCGGACTCGAGTCGGTCGATGAGCTGTTCGGCGTGGCGTGGCAGGAGGAAGGCGCAGCAGTGCATCCACGAACGTGGGAATCGGGGGAGGACTCGCCGGCCTGTCTCCTGGCCGAAGGATGCCGACGAAAAGCCCGTGAGGATGCCGGTGACGGCTGCGGACAGGAGCAGACGCAACGCGGAAGCGGCCCGCGGATCGGCCGTCGCGGATGCCCGTGCGGCGTAGAACTCGAGGGGCAGGGCGAGCAAGCGCGCCAGGCCGTTGGCGGCCCTGCGGACCGCGACGTCGTGACTGAAACCCTTGTCCTGGGCGTGGATGTATCCGGCAGAAAAGACCTGTCGAGCGTGGTGGGCGAGCGGCTCCGTGAGGGCGCTGGCGAGATCGTCAGGGGCCGCGCTTCGAAGCGCGCTCAGGAACTTCTCGAAGTGCCTTGCCAGTCCATCCCGGTAGAACGTGGACCACTGGAAGATGTGGCGCTCACGGAGCTCATCGAGCGTGTGTTCGAATTCGCGCCAGAGCGGGGATTCCGGCCCGATGGTGGCGTAGGGAGCGGCCGGCTCCAGGATCCCGGGCATCGCATCTCCGTTCACGCCCATCCTCTCGCTGCAGATGCGCTCCAGGTTCTTGCGGCGCTTCTTGTGGAACCGGTGGACCAGCATCTCGACGTCGGCGCGCCAGTCGGAGAGCTCGGACGGACCCATCTGCTCGATGAGCGCGGTCAGGGCCTGTTCCGGCCAAGCCGCTTCTCCGCCGTCCAGGCGGGACTGAATCTCCGTCAGGCTCGCTTCGATCGTGGGCATGGTGTGGACCCCTCACGCCACCGTCGCGGCCATGTCCGCCAGCGCGTTCGTGCAGCGGTCGCAGACCGCCGCCCCGGCCGGGTCCGGGGCGGCGCCGGCGGGCATCACCCAGCGCCAGCACCGGGGGCACTTGCCGCCCTCGGCCCGAGCGACCTCGATGCGCGCGCACCCGTCCGCGTCGCGGTGCACCGCGACGTCCCGCCCCGCGTCGCCGGCGCCGAGGGGGGGGGCGGCGGCGCCGTTGCGCAGCGACACCGCCGAGGTGATGAACAGCGTCGCGAGGTCGTCGCGGTGCGCCTCGAGCAGGTCGGCGAGCCCGCCCTCGGCGGTCAGGGTCACCGCCGCCTCGAGCGACGTCCCCACCACCTTGTCCTGCCGCAGCCTCTCCAGCTCGCCGTTCACCGCGTCGCGCAGGCCCAGCAGGCGGTCCCACCGGGCGATGAGGTGCCCGTCGACGAGCGACCCGGGGTCGGCGGGGAAGTCCGCGAGGTGCACGCTGTCGGCGTCGGCCCCCGGCAGGTGCCGCCACAGCTCGTCGCAGGTGATCGGCAGAATCGGGGCGAGCAGCCGGGTGACGCCCCCCGCGATCGCGTGCAGCGCGGTCTGCGCCGACCGGCGGCCGCGGGCCCGCGGCCCCAGCGTGTAGAGCCGGTCCTTCGAGATGTCCACGTAGAACGCGCTGATGTCCACCGTCAGGTAGTTGTTGACGGTGTGCACCACCGTCTGCAGCTCGTAGCGCTCGTAGGCGGCGAGCACCCGGGCCGCCACCTCGCCGTAGCGGGCCAGCGCGTAGCGGTCGACGTCGAGCAGCTCGTCCCGCGGCACGGCGTGCGCGGCGGGGTCGAAGTCGTAGAGGTTCCCCACCAGTATCCGCAGCGTGTTGCGGATCTTGCGGTACGCCTCGACGATGCGGTCGAGGATGTGGGGGCCTATCCGCACCTCCTCGCGGTAGTCGACCATCGACACCCACAGCCGCAGTATCTCCGCCCCGCTCTGCCGGATGATCGTCTGCGGCTCGACGGTGTTGCCGATCGACTTCGACATCTTGCGGCCCGTCTCGTCCACGACGAAGCCGTGCGTGACGACCTGCCGGTAGGGGGCGGCGCCGCGGGTGCCCAGGGCCACCAGCAGCGAGCTGTGGAACCAGCCCCGGTACTGGTCGCTGCCCTCCAGGTAGACGTTGTACGGCCACCCGAGCTCGGGATGGTCGCCCAGCACCCCCTCGTGGCTCGACCCCGAGTCGAACCACACGTCCAGGATGTCGCGCTCGCGCTCGAACTCGGCCCCCCCGCACGCCGAGCACCGCAGGTCCGCGGGCACGAACTCGCCGACGTCGCGCTCGTACCACGCGTCGGCCCCGTGCTCGGCGAAGACCGCGGCGGCCCGGTCGGTCAGCGCCGTCGTCAGCACCGCCTCGCGGCACCCCGTGCAGTAGACGGCGGGAATCGGGACCCCCCACGACCGCTGGCGCGAGATGCACCAGTCGGGCCGGTTCGCGAGCATCCCGTGGATGCGCTCCTCGCCCCATCCCGGGAACCACTCCACCCGTCGGACGGCGTCGAGGGCCCGCTGCCGCAGCTCGCCCTTGTCCATGGCGATGAACCACTGCCACGTGGCGAGGAAGATCACCGGGTGGTGGCAGCGCCAGCAGTGCGGGTAGGTGTGGTCCACGGTGTCGCGGTGCCACAGCCGGCCCGCCTCGTCGAGGGCCGCCTCCACCCTGGGGTTGGCGTCGAAGACCTTCTCGCCGCCGACCACCTCGACGTCGTCGTCGAACCGGCCCGACGGCCCGATCGGGGCATAGATGTCCAGCCCGTAGCGGACCCCGGTGGCGTAGTCGTCGGCGCCGTGCCCGGGTGCGGTGTGCACCGCGCCGGTGCCCTGCTCGAGGGTCACGTAGTCGGCGAGCACCCCCACCGAGTCGCGGTCGTACAGGGGGTGGCCGAAGACCGCCCCCTCCAGGTCGCGGCCCTTCAGGGTCGCCAGCGGCGGGCCGAAGTCGCGCCCCGTGGCGGCCGCGGTGGCGTCCCGGCGCTCCTCGGCGATGATCACCACGCCGCGGTCGGCGCCGGCGGCGCCGTTCGCGTCGCCGCCGGGGCCGGCGGGGCCGTTGGCGGCGGCGTCCGCGTTTCCGGCGGGGTCCGCGTTTCCGCCGGCGCCGCCGGCGGCGGCATAGACCCCGTAGTCGAGGCCGGGGTGGAACGCCACCGCCAGGTTCGACGGGATGGTCCACGGGGTCGTGGTCCAGATGAGCACCGACACCGGCCGCCCGGCCAGGGCCGGGACCCTCTCGGCCAACGCCGCCGCCGACGCCGCCCGCATCGGGAACTCGACGTAGATCGACGGCGAGCGGTGGTCTTCGTACTCCACCTCCGCCTCGGCCAGCGCGGTGCGGCAGTGCAGGCACCAGTGGACCGGCTTCTTGCCCTTGTACACCACCCCCTGCTCGACGAAGCGGCCCAGCGCGCGCACGATGGCCGCCTGGTAGTCGGGGGTCATCGTTCGGTACGGCCGCGGCCAGTCTCCCGACACCCCCAGGCGCTGGAAGTCGGCCGACTGCCGCTCGACGAACTTCTGGGCGTAGCGGCGGCAGGCGCGGCGGAAGTCGGCCACGCTCATGTGCCGCTTCTTCCCGCCCAGCTCCTGGTCCACCTTCAGCTCGATGGGCAGCCCGTGGCAGTCCCACCCCGGCACGTACGGCGCGTCGAACCCGGCCATGGTCCGCGACCGCACGATGACGTCCTTCAGCACCTTGTTCAGCACGTGCCCGATGTGAATCTTCCCGTTGGCGTAGGGCGGGCCGTCGTGCAGCACGAACCGCGGCGCCCCCGCGCGGTGCTGCCGGATGCGCTCGTACAGCCCCATCTCGTTCCAGCGCGCGATGACCGCCGGCTCCGTCTTCTGGAGGTTGGCGCGCATCGGAAAGTCGGTGCGGGGCAGGTTCAGGGTGTGCTTCCAGTCAGCCATTGGGTAATCCCGCCATTGTAGTGCATGGGGGCGGGTCTCACCGGCGTCCAGAGCCGCGGTTTCGGGCGGGTCCGCGGTCGTGTGGATCTGCTCGCGTTCGTGAGTCGTGTGATCCAGAATGGAATCGTGCCCAGCACGGACGCGAAGTGGATCATCGGTACTCTCGGGGGACTGCTGGTCGTGATTGGCGGCCTGCTCCTTGCCCAGAATGCCGGCCTACGCGCCGACATTGCCGAGCTCCGCACGGATTTCCGCCGCCTCGACGACCGCGTGCGAGCGGTCGAGATCGCCCTCGGCAAGGTCGAGCAGCGGCTCGAGACCCTCGAACGCATCATGCTGCCGACCGCCGATCCCGCCGACCAGGACGAACAGGAGTAGGGAGAAGATTCCTAGCCCGCCAATCGTCGCCTACGGCTCCGCTTGGCGCCCAACCAATCCTGCCAGGAGTCGGCACCGTTCTACGGCGCAGACTCCTAGCCCGGCGGCCAGTCCATGCTGCGGCCCGCGAGCAGGTGCAGGTGGATGTGGAACACCGTCTGGCCGGCCCCTCGGTTGCAGTTGAACACCGTGCGGTAGCCGTCGGCGGCGTGGCCGCGCTCGGCCGCAATCTGCGCCGAGCGCAGGACGAGGCGGCCGAGCAGGCCCTCGTCGCCGGCCTCGGCGTCGTTCAGGGTCGAGATGTGCCGGCAGGGGACCACGAGCACGTGGAACGGCGCCTGCGGGTTGATGTCCTCGAACGCCACGATCTCGTCGTCCTGGTGGACGATCTTCGCGGGAATCTTGCCGCCCGCGATCTTGCAGAACAGACAGTCGTCAGCCATGTCGTAGGCTCCCGGTGATGCCCGCGAGTCTACCACCCGGCGCCCGGCGGCGCCGGGCGCCGGGGTCCGGCGCGCCGGGTCCGCACGGGACGGACGGTGCCGCGGCCGGCGCCGGTCCCGGTGCGACGCGGGCTTCTTCCGCCCCCCGCAATCATCCGTCGCCGGCGCCGCCTTCCGGGTCGAGCTGCATCACCACCGAGCGGGGAATGCCCTGCAGATCAGGGTGCACCGCGACCGTCCGCATTCCCGCCTCGCGTCCGATGTCGGCGGCTTCCCCGCTCTGGCCGGCCCCGATCTCGATCACCAGCCAGCCCCCGGCCCGCAGCCGGCTGGCCGTCGCCGTCACCAGCCGCCGCACGGTGTCGAGGCCGTCCGGGCCGCCCCGCAGCGCCGCGGCCGGCTCGTGGCGGCGGACCTCGGGGGCGAGGGTGTCGATGACCGCGTCGGGGACGTAGGGCGGGTTCGAGACGATCAGATCGAAGGGGCCCGGCAGGCCGTCGAGGAGGTCCGCCCGGCGGAACGCCACCCGGTCCGCCGCGCCGTGCCGCGCCGCGTTCCGCCGCGCCACCTCGAGGGCGTCCGGGCAGATGTCGGTCGCCGCCACCCGGGCGCGCGGCAGCTCGCGGGCCAGGGCGACCGCGAGGCAGCCCGACCCCGTGCCGACGTCGGCGATCTCCCACCGCGCGGCGCGGTCGCCGAGCCGGGCCAGGGCCGTCTCGACGAGCAGCTCCGACTCGGGCCGGGGCACGAGCACGGCCGGGGCGACCTCGAAATCGAGCCCCCAGAACTCGCGCCGGCCGGTGATGCGGGCCACCGGCTCGCGCAGGCGCCGCCGCGCGACGAGCGACTCGAACGGTTCCTCGAAGCCGGGCGGCGCTGGCTCGCGCCATCGCGCCAGGTACGCCGCCCGGTCCCAGCCCAGCACCCAACGCGCCAGCACCTCCGCGTCGAACGCGGCGTCCCGCGCGTCGATGCCCGCCCCGGCCAGCCGCCGGGCGGCCTCGGCTACCCGTTCCACCAGGGTCATGACGGCGGCGCAGGCATGCGCGGCGCGCTCTGCCGCCCGCCCCTACTCCGGCAGCGCGAACACCCACATCACGCCGCTGCCCTGGGGCAGGGTGGTGCCCGTGAACCGCGCGTACGACGTGGTCTGGCCGATGCGGCCGCCCGCCCCCACCGCGAGGTACTGGCGCCCGTCGACGGTGAAGGTGACCGGGGCCCCCGAGATGTCGCCGTTCAGCCGGGTCTCCCACAGCGGCTCGCCGGTCTCGGCGTCGAGGGCGAAGAGCCGGCGGTCGGCGGTGCCCCCGAAGACGATGCCGCCGGCGGTGGCCAGCGCCGATGCGGTCATCGCCGCGCCGTTCTCCGTGCGGTACTCCCAGGCCCGCTCGCCGCTCACCGGGTTGAACGCCACGAACTCGCCGACATAGTCGTAGCCCGGCACCATCTTCGTGCGGCTGCCGATGCCCCGGAAGATGCGGCCCGGCACGTACTCCTCGGAGACGTACGTCACGTCCATGCAGCTGTTGTTGATGCCGCTGTAGTAGAGCCCCGTCTCGGGGCTGAAGCTCGGCGAGTTCAGGTTCCGGGTGCCGTGGAAGTGGGGGCACACCTCGAACACCCTGTCCGAGTCCACGTCGTCCAGGGTCGGAATCTGCGCCGGGTTGTAGATGGGGCTGCCGTTGTCCGTCCACCCCTCGATGATGTTGTCGTAGCCGGTGCGGAACGCGTTGATGAACCGCCCCGTCTCGCGGTCGAGCACCACCCCCCAGCCGATCTTGCTCGTCTCGATCAGGGCCTTGCGCTCGACCCCGCCGATCACGAGGTCGACGAGCATGCTCTCGTGGGTCGCGTCGAGGTCCCAGTTGTCGGCCGGCACCACCTGGAAGTACCACTCCATCTCGCCGGTGTCGATGTCGAGGGCGAGGATCGAGTTCGTGTAGAGGGCGTCGCCGGGGCCGCGCAGGGTCGACGCCCACGGCGTCGGCTGGCCGGTGCCGAGGTAGATGAGCCCCAGCTCGGGGTCGTAGCTGATCGTGTTCCAGGTCAGCCCGCCCAGCGGCGGCACGTCGCGCTCGGTCCACGTCTCGTAGCCGGGCTCGCCCGGCCGCGGCACCGTGTAGGTGGTCCACAGGTGCTCGCCGGTCTCGGCGTCGTGGGCGACCACCTGGCCGCGGCCGCTCCGGTCGCCGCCCGCGAACCCCAGCACCACCTTGCCGTCGGCGATCAGGGCGGGATGGCTGTGCCCGATGCCGGTGCTGTAGTCGCCGGTGTTCACCTCCCACCGCTGCTCGCCGGTCCGCGCGTCGAGGGCGACGAGCGCCGCGTCGGCCGTCCCCCAGTAGACGATGTCGCCGAGCACCGACACCCCGCGGTGCCGCCCCAGGGCCTGCGACTGCGCGATGTCCTCGGGGTAGTCGCGGGTGTGCATCCAGGCCACGTCGCCCGACGCCACGTCGAACGCCGTCACCCGGCCGCTGCCCTCCGACACGTACATCAGCCCGTTGGCCACGATCGGCGTCGGCACCCAGCGGCTGTTGTCGCGCATCGACCACGCCCACACGAGGCGCAGGTCGGCGACGTTGTCGCGATCGATCTGGTCGAGGGGGCTGAACCCCGTCACGTCGTAGGTCCGGCGGTAGCTCAGCCAGTCGCCGTCCTCGGGGTTCAGCAGCCGCTCCTCGGTAATCGGCTCCCACTCGCGCTCCGCCGGCTGCCCCTGCGCGGGTCCGGCCAGCATCACGCTCGTGCCGATCGAGCACGCCAGCGCCCATCGCCAGCCACAACAAGTTCGCATCGCCCTGTCTCCTTCTTTCCGCCGCTGCAGCGACGGCCGACGCCTCGTCGGCGTGCTGCGGATCATCCCTCATGCCCGTCGGCGGCGCAACCGCGCGCTCACCCCTTCACGCACACCACCTGCTTCAGCGTGTGCACCACGTCCACGAGGTCGGACGAGTTGGCGATGACGGTGTCGATGTCCTTGTAGGCGCCGGGTATCTCGTCGATGACGCCGCGGTCCTTCCGGCACTCGACCCCGGCCGTCTGGCGCTCGAGGTCGGCCACCGTGTAGGCGGCCTTCGCCTGCGACCGGCTCATCCGCCGCCCCGCCCCGTGGGCGCACGAGTCGAGCGCCTCCTTCGACCCCTTCCCGCGCACGATGTACGACCGCGCCCCCATGCTGCCCGGTATGATGCCGAGCTCGCCGCGCCCCGCGCGTATCGCGCCCTTGCGGGTCACGTAGACCGGCTCGCCGAAGTGCTCCTCCTCGGCCACGTAGTTGTGGTGGCACTCGACCGCGGTGCCGTCCACCCGGAAGGGCGGCAGCCGGGTCGCGAGGGCGGCGAGGATGCGCGCCATCATCAGGCGCCGGTTCTCCAGGGCGTAGCGTTGCGCCCACCGCACCGCGTCGACGTAGTCGGCGAAGTGGGCCGAGCCCTCCTCCAGGTACGCGAGATCCTTCGCGGGCAGGCGGGCGAGGTGCCGCTCCATGTCGCGCTTCGCGAGCCCGATGAAGTAGCGGCCCAGCGCGTTGCCGGTCCCGCGGCTGCCCGAGTGCAGCATCACCCACACCCGGCCCGCCTCGTCCAGGCACACCTCGATGAAGTGGTTGCCGCCCCCGAGGGTCCCGAGCTGCCGCGGCCACTTCGCGCGGACGTCGCGGACGAGGGCGCCGGCCTTCGGGTGGCGCTCGACGATGCGCTCGAGGCCCGGCCGCAGCGCCGACAGCACGCCGCGGTCCGCCACCGGCTCCTCGTGCGCGGCGAAGCCCACCGGCACCGCGCCCTCTATCGCCTCGCGCACCCCGCGCAGCGAGTCGGGCAGCCGCGCCGCGTCGAGGGTCAGCCGGGCCGCGGCCATCCCGCAGCCGATGTCCACCCCCACCGCGGCCGGGATCAGCGCCTTCCGGGTGGGGATGACCGACCCGATGGTGGCCCCGATGCCCACGTGCACGTCGGGCATCGCGGCCACGTGGCCCACCACCACCGGCAGCCGCGACACCGCCGCGAGCTGCTCGATCGACTTGGGGTCGACGTCGTCGGTGAAGATCCTGACCGGCACCCCGCCCCGGTCGATCACCTGCCGTACCGGCATGATTCGTCGTCCTCGCAGCTGGGGGCGGCCGCACAAGGCGTCACCCGGCGTCCGCCGGAACGTGGCGCGCCGGCGCCGCCCGCTGCTTCCGCCCTCACCCCCCCGAAGCCCGGCGTCCGCCGGAACGTGGCGCGCCGGCGCCGTCCGCTGCTTCCGCCCTCACCCCCCCGACGCCCAGCCGTGGCTCAGCCGCAGGTAGTAGAACGCGCCGTTGTAGCCGAACGGCGTGTGCGCGCTGAAGCGGTTGCCCTTCTGGCGGGCGATGGGGTTCGCCTCGGGGTCGTTGCCGAGGGCGTTGCGGCCGCCGATGGTCAGGGTGGTGGACGCGCCGATCGGATACGACGCCTCGAGGTCGACGACGGCGTCGCCGTGGTACAGGTAGAGGTCGCGCGCGTCGAACCACTCGTCGTACCAGCTCACCCGGCCCAGCAGGCTCCAGCGGCCGAGGGCCTGGCGGACGGTGGCGTTCCACCGCGTGCCCGGCACCGCCTCCTGCAGCTGGCGGATGCGCGTCTCGTCGAGCACCGCGGGGTCGAAGCGGGCGACGGCGGTGCTGGTGCGGTTGAAGAGCAGGCCGAACGTGGTCCCGCCCCCGAGGCGCGCCGGCGCCCAGCTCGCGACGAGGTCGAGGCCCTGCGTCAGGGTCTCGAAGTGGTTGGTGAAGAAGCGGAAGTTCTGCAGGTTGGCGGCGCTCGTCACCCCCTCGGCGACGAGGGTCTCGACCTCGGCCGGGTTCAGCGCGAAGAGCTGGGTCAGCGCGAGCCGGTCCGACAGCCGGATGCGGAAGTAGTCGGCGGTCAGGCTGAACGCCCCCGCGTCGATGACCGCGCCGGCCGTGAAGTTGACCGAGCGCTCGGGCTCGAGGGGCTCGCCGCCCCGCAGCCGGGCCACGCGCGAGGTCGACGGGATGGTCCCGTTGTTCACCAGGTCCATCAGGGTGTGGTCGTACTGGGTGGTGACGTTGAACGCGTTCTGCTGGCCCGGCGTCGGGGCCCGGAACCCCGTGCTCGCGCTCGCCCGCAGCGCGGCGGCGGGGGCGAGCCGCACGCGCCCCGACAGCTTGCCGTTCACCGCGGTCCCGAAGTCGTCGAAGTCCTCCAGCCGGAGGGCGCTCCCGAAGGTCCACGCGTCGTCGCCGCCCCGCACCTCGAGGTCGCCGTAGACCGCCGCGGCGGCGCGGCTCCACGTCCCCGCCGCGATGGGGCTGAACCCGGGGAAGCCGTTCGATCCCGCGCTGAAGCCCTGCGCCGCGTAGGGCCCGATCGTCCACGACGCCTCGTCGCCGAGGCCTGTCTCGAACCGCTCGTTCCGCCACTCCGCCCCGCCCGCCAGGTTCACGCGGTCGTTCACGGGGTAGCTGAGGTCGACGTTCAGGCCGACGTCGTCCTGCCGGTAGGCGCCGGGGTCGAACACGGTGGGGCTCTCGGGCCCCAGCGAGGCGTTCACCGTGTCGTAGATGTGGAAGTCGGCGGTGCTCGAGCCGACGCCCGCGCTCGCGTCCCAGAGCAGGCCGCCGGCGAGCTCGCCGCGCACGCCGGCCACGGCCGAGGCGTCGATCACGTCGCCCCCGAACTGCGGCGTGAACCCGCCGGGAAAGCGCTCCTGGAACGAGAAGCAGTCGGGGTCGGCGAAGACCCCCGCGAGGGCCGCCGTGTCGGGCCGCGCCGCCGTCACCGGCACCGCGGGGCAGCCGGCCGAGCCGTCGGCCACCCCGTCGGCGGCGTCGAGCACGTCGCCGACGAGCAGGCTCCGCCCCCCGTCGGCGCTGAAGACGGCCGACCGCGTGTTGGGGTTGCGGAAGAAGAAGCCGCTCTCCACCGTCCGCGGGGCGGCGGCTACGGCCTCGACGGCGGGCCGATGCCGCTCGTCGGCGACGGTCGGCCCCGAACGGCCGCGGGCAGGGCTCCGGCCGGCTCGCACGTGCGGCCTCGGGTACGGCTGGGCGGCTGGTGAAGGCCGGCTCGAGTGCATGAAGACCCTCGCTTTGGCTTTCTAGGAGATATCGTGCGCGTTTTGGCACTAGAATGAAGGGCCGAAGCAACAACAGTCTACCCGCCGCCTGCATTTTCGAAGTTCCGCGCGGCAGTCAGGATGGGTCCACATGACGAACAGAATGCAGCCCTTTCGACTTTCCCTGATGCTGGTGCTCGCCGCGGTCCTGGCGACCGCGCCGACCGCCAGCAGCCAGGACACCGGTTCCATCAGCCGCGCCCTCAGGAATGAGACGGGCCTCGTGCTCCCCGCCGTGACGTTGGGAGAGCGGAGCCTGGCATTGGCGCCGGCGCCGCTCGTGCGGGGCGCCGCCCTTGCCCAGGAAGCCGCCATCGAGGGCGTGGTCGTCGACGCCACGGGCCTCGTGCTGCCGGGCGTGACGGTAGACGCCAGCAACCAGGCCACCGGCGACATCGCCACCGCCTTCACCGACGGCACCGGCCGGTTCGTGTTCGGCATGCTCGCTCCCGGGCTTTACGAGGTGACGTTCACGCTGCCCGGGTTCGGCACCGTCGTCCGCGCCGGGGTCGAGGTCCTGGCCGGCGCCGCGACCACCCTCGACGTCGAGATGGGGGTGCTGTTCGAGGAGACGGTGGCCGTCGTCGGCACGAGGGCGGAGCCGCGGTCGGTCACCGCTTCGCCGGTGCCGGTCGACGTCATCAGAGCCGAGGACTTCGTCAGCCAGGGCGACGTGGACCTCACCAACCAGCTGCGGACGGTCGTCCCGTCGTTCAACGTCAACACGCAGCCCATCAGCGATGCGGCCACCATCGTGCGGCCGGCCAACCTGCGCAACATGGCGCCCGACCACACGCTGATCCTGGTCAACGGCAAGCGCCGCCACCGCGCGGCCGTCATCGCCTGGCTGGGCAACGGCATCGCCGACGGCGCGCAGGGACCGGACCTGTCGGCCATTCCGTCCATCGCCCTGCGGCAGGTCGAGGTGCTGCGCGACGGCGCGGCGGCCCAGTACGGCTCCGACGCCATCGCCGGCGTCATGAACTTCGAGCTGAAGAACGCGCGCTCCGGCGGCCGCCTGGAATTCCGCACCGGCCAGTTCTTCGACGTGAACGACGGCGACCCGTCGACGTGCGGCCCCATCGGCCGCTCGTGCAACGGCATCGGCGGCCGTGCGCCGGGCTTCACGTTCGCCGGCAACACCGGTCTCCCGCTCGGTCCGGAAGGGTTCCTGAACCTCAGCCTGGAGTACGGGGGCACCCAGCCGACCAACCGCGCGGTGAACGACGGCGGCACGGTGGCGGTGATCAACGGCGGCAACACCAACGTGCGCGACACGTCGCGCGTCTGGGGCTCGCCGCTGATCGAGGACGACCTGAAGATCTTCGCCAACTTCGGCACCGGCGGCGATCGGGCCGAGTTCTACGGCCACGCCAACTACGCCAGCAAGACGGTCACGGGCGGCTTCTACTACCGCAACCCCAACAACCGCGGCAACGTGTACTCGATCGATGGCGGCGAGACGCTGCTGGTGGGCGACGTGCTGGCCGCCCAGGGCATGGGGTCGGCGAACTGCCCGACCGTTTCGATCACCAACGGCACGCCCGACCCCGGCGCTTTCGCGCAGGTCCGCAACGACCCGAACTGCTTCACGTTCCACCAGCCGTTCCTCGGCGCGCCGGACGGTCTGCCGGGCGGCTTCACGCCGCAGTTCGGCGGCGACGTCTACGACTACTCGCTGGTCTCCGGCGTGCGCGGAACCACGATGACCGGGCTCAACTGGGACGTCAGCGGCAGCACCGGCCGGAACAACGTGCAGACCTTCATCTTCGACACCGTCAACGCCTCCCTCGGCCCCGACAGCCCGACCCGGTTCGAGCCGAACCTGCTGCAGCAGACCGAGACGAGCCTCAACGCCGAGATGTCGTACGCCGCGAGCGACATGATCAACGTCGCCGGCGGCCTCGAGTGGCGGAACGAGCAGTACCACCTCGGCGAGGGCGACCCCGCGTCGTGGACGATCGGCCCGTATGGCCCGCAGGGCTTCAGCTCCGCCTCCAACGGCTACAACGGCACCCGGCCCGAGAACGCCGGCACGTGGGACCGCGCCAACGTCGCGGGGTACGGCGACATCGAGGTCCACGGCGTCGACAACGAGTGGAACCTCGGCGCCGCCGTCCGCATCGAGGACTTCTACGACAGCTTCGGCACCACGATGAACAGCAAGCTGTCGGGGCGGTACGGGTTCACCGACATCTTCGCGGTGCGTGCCGCGGTCAGCAGCGGGTTCCGCGCCCCGACCCCCGGCCAGCAGAACGTGCTGAACGTGACGACCGAGTTCGATTATGAGCTCGGCGACCTGATCAACAACGGCACCATTCCGTCCACCTCGCCGGTCGCGGCGTTGCGGGGCGGCGTGCCCCTGCAGCCGGAACACGCCATCAACTACTCGCTCGGGTCGGTCGTCGACACCGGTCCGTTCACCTTCACCGCCGACTATTTCCGCATCAACGTGTCCGACCGGCTCACCATCACGAGGAACTACAACCTCGCGCCGGACGAGGTCGCCACGCTGGTCGCCGGCGGCATCGCCGAAGCGGGCAACCTCGCCGCGTTCCGCTTCTTCGTGAACGACTTCTCGACCCGCACCCAGGGGCTCGACGTGGTCGCCACCTGGACCCCGCTCGCGATCGGGGGACGGACGACGTTCAGCGGCATCTTCAACTACACCGATACGGACGTGACCGAGTTCAGCCAGGAGCACTTCGACGCGGACCGGGTCACGTCGCTGACCCTGGGGCTGCCGCGATCGCGCTGGAACTTCGGGGTCAACCACGTCGAAGACCGCTGGACCCTGATGGCCCGCCTGCACTACTACGGCTCCTACTGGGACCGGGAAGACGCGCGCTCGGCGTTGGGCAACGCCCTGTCGTACATGTACGACCTGTACGCGGGCAGGCCGCTGCTCGACCTCGAGATGAGCTTCCCGATGGGCAACGCCACGCTCGCGATCGGCGCGCAGAACGTCCTCAACACGTACCCGGTCGACAACCCGGGCGCCGTGGCCGGCGTGGGCAACCGCTACGGCCAGTTCGGGCCGTTCGGCTTCAACGGCGGCTACTACTACACCCGCATCGGCTTCGGGTGGGGGTCGTAGCATTCAGTCGAAACGCAAGCGGGGTGTCGCTCGGGCAAGGAGCGACACCCCGCGTGGCCCGTAGAAGTCGAGGAGGAGAGGGTGCGAACGCAAAAAGGATAAGGGGGTGCCGCTCGGGCAAGGAGCGACACCCCCGCGTGGTGAATAGTCCACCCCCGTGTTTCTAGACTTCAGGCGAGGGACTAAACAGATGGAGTTTATAGTACGATCAGGGAACAGTCAATGGCCGTGGAGCGGTGTCTGGCTCGTCGTCGAGCGCACCGCAAACGGCTTCTCGATCGGCGTGGTGGCCAACCTCCCGAGGCGTTGGGTGCTCAGGATTCTCGTCGCGAGCGCTTCGGTCGTCATCGGTTGTTGACGCCGCGCCGTGGTTCGGTTCCCGGAAACTCAGGACGCCTGAACCGATTGGAGCGAGTGATTCCGGCGGCGTTCTTCGTCTTGTTCATGGCGGGCGCGTTCGCGCCGGGGGCGGCCCTCGCACAGGAAGGGGCCGTCTCCGGCACCGTCACCGACACGACGGGCCTCGTGCTGCCCGGCGTCACCGTCGAGGTGCGGGCGCCCGGCGGCCCGCCCCTGACCGCGGCCACCGACGGCGCCGGCGCGTTCACCCTCGCGGGGCTCGAGGCGGGGACGTACGAGCTGACGTTCACCCTGCCCGGCTTCCAGGCCGTCGTGCGCGGCGGCGTGGCGGTGGGGGCGGGGGCCACCGCGACGCTCGACGTCGAGATGGCGGTCGAGCTGGCCGAGCGGGTGGTCGTCCTCGGCAGCCGCGCCCGGCCGCGGTCGGTCACCGAGTCGCAGGTCCCCATCGACGCCATCCCGTTCCAGGACATCGCGAGCCAGGGCCTCAACACCCTCGACTACCAGCTGCGGACCCTCGTCCCCTCGTTCAACGTCGCCACCCACCCCATCAGCGACGCCGCCACCCTCGTGCGCCCGGCCAGCATCCGCAACCTCGCCCACGACCACACCCTGGTCCTGGTCAACGGCAAGCGGCGCCACCGCTCGTCGGTCATCGCGTGGTTCGCCGGCGTGACCGACGGCGCCCAGGGCCCGGACATCTCGACCATCCCGACCATCGCCCTGCGGCAGGTCGAGGTGCTGCGCGACGGGGCCTCGGCCCAGTACGGCTCCGACGCCATCGCCGGGGTGCTGAACTTCCTGCTGAAGGACGACGCGGCCGGGGGCAGCCTCGAGCTGAACACCGGCACCTACCGGGCCGGCGACGGCGACGCCTACACCCTCGCCGGCAACGTGGGCCTGCCCCTCGGCGGCAGCGGGTTCGCCAACCTCAGCCTGGAGTACGGCAACGCCGACCCGACCAACCGCAGCGTGCAGCGGGCCGACGCCGCCGCCCTCATCGCCGCCGGCAACACCGACGTGGCCGACCCCGCGCAGATATGGGGCAACCCCACCGTCGAGGACGACCTGAAGCTCTTCGGCAACTTCGGCCACCTCGCCGCCAACGGCGTGCAGGTCTACGGCCACACCAACTACGCCAGCAAGCGGGTCACCGAGGGCTTCTACTTCCGGAACCCCAACAACCGCGACAACATCTACAGCCTCGACGGCGGCGAGACGCTGCTCATCGCCGACGTGCTCGACGCGCGCGACGGCGTCGTCGACGGGTCCGCCGGCTGCCCCGTCGTGCGGGTCGCCGGCGACGTGCCCGACCAGGCGGCCCTCGCGCGGGTGTTCGCCGACCCGAACTGCTTCTCGTTCCGCGAGCTCGCGCCCGGCGGCTTCACCCCGCGGTTCGGCGGCGTGGTGACCGACATGTCGGCGCTCGCGGGGCTGCGGCGGGTCGCCGACGGCGGCCTGACCTGGGACGCGAGCGCCAGCTACGGCGCCCACCAGTCCGACTTCTTCTTCCAGAACACCGTCAACGCCTCGCTGGGCCCCGACACCCCGCGCGACTTCGACCCCGGGCTCTACAAGCAGGAAGACGTCAACCTCAACTTCGACGTCTCCTGGGCCGCCTCCGACACGGTGAACGTCGCGGCCGGCACCGAGTGGCGCGACGAGAAGTTCACGATCGGGGCGGGGGGGCGGCCGTCGTGGGAGGTCGGCCCGTTCGCGCCGCAGGGATTCGTCTCCGGCTCCAACGGCTTCCCCGGCTTCCCCGACTACACGGCCGGGGCCTGGAGCCGCAGCAACGTCGCGGTCTACGGCGACCTCGAGCTGCGGGCGCCCGACGACCGCTGGTCGTTCGGCGGCGCCCTCCGCATCGAGCGCTTCGACCTGTTCGGGGCGACCGCCAACGGCAAGCTCTCGGCCCGCGTCGCGCTGAGTCCCGTCGTGGCCCTGCGCGGCGGCGTCAGCACCGGCTTCCGCGCGCCCACGCCGGGCCAGCAGAACACGCTCAACGTGCAGACCACCATCGATCCCGAGACCCTGCAGCTCGAGGACCTCGCCAACGTGCCGTCCACCTCCGCGGCCGCCATGGTGCGGGGCGGCGTGCCCCTCGAGCCCGAGACGTCGCTCAACACCACGGCCGGCGTGGTCGTCGACAACGGCCCGTTCACGCTGACCGCCGACTACTTCCGCGTCGACGTCGCCGACCGCCTCTCCCTCTCGCAGTTCTTCCCGGTGATGGAGGACGACCGGGCGCTCCTGCTCGCGGACGGCGTCACCGCGGCCGGCACCCTGGCCTTCTTCCGGTTCTTCATCAACGACTTCGAGACCCGGACC
This sequence comes from Vicinamibacterales bacterium, assembly GCA_963663815.2. GTDB lineage: Bacteria > Acidobacteriota > Vicinamibacteria > Vicinamibacterales > UBA8438 > JAJEEA01. Next base: position 5,941,839 of record OY760734.1, read on the forward strand.
CAGGGTGTCGACATCGTGTCCACCTACACCCCGCCCGATCTCGGGGGCGACACGGTGCTGAGCTTCACCTTCAACTTCACCGACACGGAGGTGACGAAAGAGTCGGACCTGCTGGGCCCCGGCGACGTGTTCGGCATCGAGCGCGGGGTGCCGAGGACCCGCTGGAGCATCGCGCTCAACCAGCAGCTGGGGCGGGTCCGCCTGCTCGGCCGCCTGAGCTACTTCGGCTCGTGGGTCGACCACTTCGACGCCCGCTTCGTGCGCGGGCCCGACGCGCCGATCCTGAACGGCCGCTCCATCGTCGACCTCGATCTCGGCATCCCCCTCGGCGAGGGCGTCACGCTCTCGGTCGGCGCGCAGAACATCGCCGACACCTTCTCCGACCGGATGGACCTGTTCGCCGATGCGTTCGGCCTGCCCTACAGCCAGTTCACGCCGTGGGGCCTCAGCGGCGGCTACTACTACGCCCGCCTCAACTACCTGTGGGGCCGCTGACCCCGGGGGATTCAGGAGTCTCGATGCCGACGAGCTGCCGCGACCGCATCACCTCCGGGGAACCGCGGGCCGGGTCCCCCAAGTCCCCGGATGTCGCGGTAAGATTCTGAAGATGGACGCCACTGCGCGCATGGCGCACCTCGAGGGCCTGCTCGAAGGCCTTCGCGAGGCCATCACCAGGCGAGCGGCGTGACACCGCGGCCCGCCCGCCCGCCGCTTCGGGTGAGCGGACCGACGCGTGAAGGCGCGGGAGGGGCGCCGATCGGGGACCGGCCGCTTGCAGGACCGCCGCCCGCCCGTCGCCGGCAACTCTCGCCGGCCGCGGGCTGCGCGCTCGTGGCCGGGCTCGCGCTCGGCCTCCTGGCGTGCGTTCCCGCCGGGGCGGGCCGGCACCCGGCCCTCGCCGCGTCCTTCGTCGGCGCGGCGTCCCTGCTCGCGGCCTGGGGCGCCGGAATCTTCGTGTGGGCGCGGCGCCGCGGCCGGCGCCTGACCCTCGATATCGACCCCCGCCCCCAGCACTACGTGCAGGCCTGCGCGCAGGCGTCGGTCTTCCTCTACTGGGGCTGGCACTGGGCCCCGGTCCGCGACGCCGCCGTCCTCGTCGTCGCCCAGCTCCTCTTCGCCTGCGCCTTCGACATCCTCCTCGCCTGGTCGCGGGGGCACGCCGGCCGCCTCGGCTTCGGCCCCGTCCCCGTCGTCTTCAGCATCAACCTGTTCCTGTGGTTCGCCGACGACTTCTTCCACCTCCAGTTCGCGCTCGTGGCGTTCGCCTTCGCGGCCAAGGCCCTCATCCGCTGGGAGCGCGACGGGCGCCTCGTGCACGTCTTCAACCCCGCCGCGTTCGCCCTCGCGGTCTTCGCGGCAGCCCTCATCGCCACCGGGACGAGCGATCTCACCCGGGGGCAGGACATCGCCATCTCGCAGTTCTATCCCCCCCGCATGTACCTGTGGATCTTCCTCATCGCCCTGCCCGGCCAGTACCTCTTCGGGGTGACCTCGATGACCCTGGCCGCGGTGGCCTCCACGTGGCTCTTCGGCCTCGCGTGGTTCGAGGCGACCGGCGTCTACTTCTTCTACGATTCGTACATCCCCATCGCCGTCTTCCTCGGCATGCACCTTCTGTTCACCGACCCGTCCACCGCCCCCCGCACCGGGACGGGACGCCTGCTCTTCGGCGTGCTCTATGGCGCGGCCGTCGTCGCCGGCTACGCGCTGCTCGCCCGCGCCGGCGTCCCCACGTTCTACGACAAGCTGCTGCCGGTGCCGCTGCTGAACCTGTCGGTCGTCCTGCTCGACCGCGCCGCGCGCTCCCGGGCCCTCCGCCGCCTCGACCCCGCGCGGCTCGGGACCCGCGTCCTCGAGGCGCGCAGGCCCGCGGCGGGGTCGGCGGCGGGGCCGGTGGAGCCGCGAGCGGCGGCTTCGGGGCCGGCGGACGGCGGCGAGGTGGCGTGGGGCGACGGCGAGGCGGCGCGGGTCGGCGGCGAGGCGGCGCCGGGCGCTCTCCGCGGCCTTCTCGGCCGTGTCCCCGCGCCCCGGCGCCGGCATCTGGCGGTCATGGCGGTGTGGGCCGCCGTCTTCGCGCTCATGAGCGCGACCGGCGGCGTCGGCGACGATCACCCCGGCCAGTGGCTGCCGTTCTGGCAGCGGGTCTGCGCCGACGACCGCCCCGGCGCCTGCCGCTACCTCGCGGCCCGGCAGTCGCGCCACTGCGCCGCCGGGTCGGGCTGGGCGTGCAACGAGCTCGCCGTCCTCCTCGAGGCCCGCCCCGACGCCGCGGGCGGAGCCGCGAACGCCGCCGCCGAGGCCGCCGCCTCGTTCGACCGGGGATGCGCCCTCGGCTTCGAGCCGGCCTGCCGCAACCTCGGCCGGTCCGTCGCCGCCCCCGGCCCGTTCGAGCGCGCCCCGCCCGCCCTCGCCGACTGGCCCGTCGTCCTCCGGGGCAGCAAGGCGCCGGTGACCGACCGCGACCCCGCCGCCCTCCGCGCCCGGGCCTGCCGCCAGGGCTGGCCGGACACGTGCGGCCCCGCGGGGTGACCCGCGGTGGCAGCATCATCGCCAGCACCCAGGTCAGGATGGCCTGGCCCACCGGGATGCGGGCGACCCGGTGAATGGCGGCGATGGTGGTGGCGATCCAGTACACGAGGCCGACGAAGGAGCCGACCGACGGCTGCGCCGGAGCGATGGTTCCGACACTATCACACCCCTCGTGCAGCTAGGAGTGGGACACCCTGCGCCGAGAACCACCTTGACATGAGGGCGCGATTGGGGTGTACCTGATCGGGGAGGCGCGGGACGGGGCCCCGACGGGGCCGCGGCCCGCACCGGGAGCGGCGAGGGCCGCGGGGGCGCCTGCCGCGGCCCGGCGGACGGGGGACATCGAGATGCGGAGACGACTTGTGGAGCTGGTCGCGGCGGCGGCGGGGCGCGGCCTCGACCCCGCGATGCGGAGACGACGCCACCCCCCTCGAGTACATCGTGACCATCGACGACCGGCTGGGACGCTGAGCGCCGCCATGACGTCCACCCGCGACCTCTCCCCGTCATGACGGCGTTTCGCGCGTTCCGGGTCGAGAAGACCGGCGACAAGGAGTTCGTGCGGCGCGTCGTCGACCGCCGCACCGCCGATCTGCCGCCCGGCGACCTCCTTGTCGACGTCGCGTACTCCTCGCTCAACTACAAGGACGCGCTGTCGGCCATCGGCAACCCCGGCGTCACCCGCCGCTATCCGCACACCCCGGGCATCGACGCGGCGGGCACCGTCGTCGAGTCGTCGTCGAACCAGTTCGCGCCCGGCGACGCGGTCGTCGTCATCGGCTTCGACCTCGGCATGAACACGCCGGGCGGCTTCGGCCAGCGCATCCGGGTCCCGGCCGGCTGGGCGGTCGCGATGCCCGACGGCCTCGACGCCCGGTCGTCGATGATCCTCGGCACCGCGGGGTTCACCGCGGCCCTCGCCGTCGACCGGCTCGAGACGGCGGGCATGCGGCCCGACGGCGGCCCGGTGCTGGTGACGGGGGCCACCGGCGGGGTGGGCTCGGTCGCCGTCGCCCTGCTCGCCCGCCTCGGCTACGAGGTGCACGCGGTCACCGGCAAGGTGTCGTCGCACCAGCTCCTGCTCGACCTCGGCGCCCGCGAGGTCCTCTGGCGCCACGACATGCTGCAGGGCTCCAGGCGGCCCCTGCTGAAGGCGGTCTGGGGGGGCGCCATCGACACCGTCGGCGGCCCCATCCTCTTCAACGCGGTCAAGGCCCTCCGCTACGGGGCGAGCCTCGCCGCCTGCGGCCTCGTCGCCTCGCCCGAGTTCCCCGCCACCGTCTTCCCGTTCATCCTGCGCGGCGTCAACCTGCTCGGCATCGACTCGGTCGAGCTCCCGGTGCTGCAGAAGGCCGAGATCTGGGGCAGGCTCGCCGGCCCCTGGAAGATCGACCGGCTCGCCACCCTCGCCGTCCCCCTCACCCTCGACAACCTCTCGGTCGCCATCGACCGCATCCTCGCCGGCGAGATGGTCGGCCGCGGCCTCGTCGACCTGCGCGCGTGACGGGCTGGGTCCGGCCGGCGTGAATGGTGTCACGAGGGTGAGGACGTATCGGCCGCGGTAGGATACGGCATGGGCTGAACGCACGAGGCCCGAGGTTGCTCGCCCTGCCGGTCGGAGCCCTGGTCGTACGGCCGTCGCCGGACCGGGCGAGGCGCAAGCGTCCGGACCGGGTTCGGGGCCGAGAGGTTCCGCTTGGCTGCCGACACCGTCTTGTCGGCTGGGGCAGGCCAGAGTCGTGATCACGCGAATCGAGATCGACGGGTTCAAGACGTTCGACGGGTTTGCGCTCGACCTGCGTCCCTTCACGGCAGTGGTCGGGCCGAACGCGTCGGGCAAGTCGAATCTGTTCGACGCAATCAAGTTCGTCTCGCGCCTGGCGCAGACCGACATCCGCGAGGCGATGCTGGAGTTGCGGGGGCGACCGGAGGAGTTGTTCCGCCGCACCTCCGCCGGGCGCGCCGACCGAATGGCCTTCGCGGTCGAGGTGCTGCTAGAACCCCGCGGTGTGGACCCGTTCGGAACCTCCTTCGACCTGCGGACGCAACGCCTTCGGTACGAGTTGGAGATCGCGGTGCGGACGGGCGCGGATCGGCGCCTCGAAGGGGTGTACGTACAGCGCGAAGAGTGCCTGCCGATGCGGCGGAAGGAAGACCGAGCCTCGAAGACCTGGAGGGTCGGATCGGTGAGTTACGGTGGACTGACCAATCCGTTCATGACTACGCGTTCCGGGTCCGGCAACGAGTCGCGCGTCATCGAGATTCGCCAGGACGGGCCCGGCAAGAGGGGACGTCCGTTAGCGTTGTCGGCCAAGGATGCCTCTCGCACGGGGTTGTCCACGGTGACGACCGCCGAGTTCCCGCATCTTTATGCGCTCCGCACGCTGTTGTCTTCGGTGCAGTTCCTGCAGATCGATCCGCAGGCTTCCCGGCGCGCGACGGATCGGCTGGCCCCGCGCCGGCTGCTGCCCGACGCCTCGAATCTCGCCACCGTGCTCGCCAGGCTCATGGAGGAGACGAGGACCGACAAGCGGCCCAAGGGATTTCTGTCTGACGTTGTCGCCGACTTGTCATCGCTCATTCCGTCGGTCGCCGATCTGGACGTTCGCGACGACCCCGGCGACTCGGAGTACTCGTTCGCGCTCAGGCTGCGCGACTCCCAGTCGTTCAGCTCCCGCGTGATCTCGGACGGCACTCTTCGCCTCCTCGCCCTGGTAACCGTCCTGAACGACCCGCGGCACGGGGGCGTTCTCTGCTGGGAGGAACCGGAGAACGGCGTTCACGAGGCGCGGATTCCCGCGCTGATGGAGCTCATCCGGAGTGCCGCCGGCTGTGCCGACTCGCCGGGAACGCAAGCCTCTTTTCAGATCCTGGTGAATACGCACTCTCCAGTCGTCATGTCTGCCCTGGAGGACCAAGAGGTCGTCGCTTCGGACGTCATATCGACGCTGACGCCGGAGACCCGATCGCGAACATCCCGAACGCGAATGAGAACCGGCGTATCCGCCGACCCCGAGAACGGGCTCACTCGTTCCGAGGTCGAGGCGCTTCTCCGCCGACACGTCGAGACCGCGTGACATGTATCTGGCGTACGCCTTGTTCTGCGAGGGGTCTTCCGACTACTCGTACTTCGAGATTCTTCTTCCGCGCGTCATCGAGTCGATTGTCCTCAGGGTCGGCAGAGTGCCCGTGGACGTCTCCGAGCCGCCCGCCGTACGTCTCGGCAGGAGAGGCCGCGCGGTTGATGAAGTTGCAGCGGAAGCGTGTGACCGCCGGGAGGCGTTCCACATCGTGTTCGTGCACGCGGACACTGGCGGAAGGGGTCAACTCGCCAAGTTGGGCCGTCGCAGCCGTGCCTACTGCGAGAAAATGCATGAGCTGTGCGGGCTGCATCCGGAGCGGTGCGTGCTCCTGCGGCCGGCGTCCATGACCGAGTCCTGGGCGCTGGCGGACCCGCAAGCGGTGCTCGGGACGCTCGGCTATCGAGGCACGCCGTCGGAACTCGGTCTGCCGGCCGATGCCGAGCAGGCAGAGAACCACCCGACCCCCAAGACATGCCTGGACTCGGCGCTTCGTACAGTGCGAGGCACCCGAAGATCTCGCGGCGACTCGCTCCTGCCCGGCATCGCCCAGCGCCAGTCGATCGACGCCCTGAAAGGATCGATTTCGTTTCAGGAGTTCGAGGGCAGCCTGCAGAGGGCGCTGCTCGACCTGGGCGTCCTGGAGGGGGTCGGGCGCTGACACTATCGTCGACGTGCGGGCGTGAGGGGGCCATGAACACGTCGTCAGCCCGCACGCGCTCCATCACGCGCTACCTCTTTCTTTGAAGCGCCTCAATCAGTGACGCGCCGCACTTCAGGAGTTCGACTCTGTATGCTGTTTGTCGAAACATGACTTGGTTCTCGCGACGGGCGAAGCTGTTGATCCGGTGCCGATGCATGCGTCCGCCGTGGGCCACGACCGGCGTGAAGCCGACCGGGATGTCGCTGCCGACGAGACGCTCCGCCAAGTCGGCGCCCGCCTGAAGCTGGGCGGCAACCTCGCCGGCTCTGGGCGACCCGCTCTTGAGTTCCAGCGAGACCACCCGCCCGCGTACGTTGTCATCTTTGTCGTCGAAGTACAGGTAGTCGCAGCGCACTTCGTGCTCCGGCCCGGGCGCGTCGGCGTGATCCATGTCGATCAGGCGGCGTCGGCGCGGCAGTCCGTCGAGCTTCAGCCGGCAGCCTTCCTTGCGGCAGGTCTTCGCGCGGCACTTGGCGCTCACTTGTGTTTCGATACGCTCCAGCAGCGTCCTCAATGGTCCGCCGCCTTCTGCGCGAGATTGGATATCCGCGCCCAGTCGTTGTAGAGGTTCTCGGTGATCTCGCCGTAACCGGCGGGAAAGGTGCCGCCTCGATGTCGAGAGGAATCTCTTCCACCACCGTGCCCCTGGGGCGTTTCTTGGGCTTGAAAAGCCAGGCGCCGACTTCGCGCGGCGACAATGCGAGGTCCGCCCCTGCGATGCCCTTGCGCTGCTCCTTGGGAAGGGCCGACAGGCGCACGAGGTTGGCGAGCGCCTCCAGTACCCACTCGCTGTGCGTGGTGAGGATGATGCGTATGCCGGCCTTCACGGCGCTGGCGAGGACGTGGGTGAACTCCACCTGCATCGCCGGATGGAGATGCGACTCGGGCTCTTCGATGATCAGCGTGTCACCCGGACGCACGACATCGCGCAGGTACAGCACCACCGGCGCGAGTTCGGATACCATCGACGACGTGTTCATCAGGGGGATGTGGTCCTTCCAGTCATCCGGTTGGTACAGAAACGACGGATAGCCGGCCTCGGACAATTGAGTCCTGACCGCGCCCGCGAGAATATTCCGCTCCAGACGCGCGGCGAGGGTACGGAGGCCGGAGATTCGGTATCGCCGGTCACCCAGCTCCATGAGCTGTTCCAGAAAGTCGGTGAGAACGCCCGAGAGATCCGGCAACGGGTTCTGCCTCCGGGAAACAGGTTGCGATTCTCGACCTACGAGGGACTTGGCGACCACTCGATGCGCGTGCATCAGCCCGGTGCGGTCAGCGGGAAGATAGTGGACGGGGCGGCTCGCCGGCCCGACTGTGTATCGCATGGCCGAAAACGAGAGATAAGCGATCAGGTCTTCCAGCGGCTCGCTCTTGTCGAGAGACAGTTGGTACTCCGATACCGCTTCGTGCAGGACTACCGCGGGAAAGTCTGCGAGGCGCAACGGTGTCTCGTCAGGAATCGCTACTCGTAGCGATCCGCTTGCGGCCCGCATCGTGAAGGCATACTCGAACGGCGCGTGGCCCGATACGCGTCTCCGCAAGCTGATGCTGGCCCGAGCCGGGCCTGACCTTCGAATCAGAGCCTTGACGGCGTCGACGCCGAAGCACCTCGCGATCTGTCCGTCGAGGCTCTCGCTGGCGCGGCGGTCGTGCAGTCCTCTCAGTCGATCGCGAATCAGCTTGGAGACGGGTTCGGCAAGGACGTCAGCAGGGATGTAGTCCTCGCCGCCGTCGATCGCAGACGACAGTCTTGCGGCCCAGTCGGCTAGTGCGACAATGGACTCGTCCGTCAGCCTGTCGGCGTTTGACTGCGGGCCAATCAGCAAGCGGGTCAACGACGGGAGGCGGCGCCGCCCACCGGCGCCGACGCCTCCGAAGACGCAGTGCAGCGCGTAGATCAGGATGGCGAGATACGACTTGCCGGTATTGCTGGGGCCGGCGAACACCGTCAGGGGGCGCAAATCGACGTTCGCCTCGACGATCGGACCGAAATCGGAAACGGCAACGTCGAGAGCGCCGGCATCCGGCTGGTTGGTCATCTCGTCCACCACACGCTGGAATGGTCGCTCTGCGTCTACGTCCCCGGCGGTCCGCCAAGCGGAGCGCGTATCCGTGCCGTGCCGCGAGGATGGAGCGCTGTCGATCGGGTTACGAGGCCGTGATGGAGCCCGAGCCCATCCTCCGACAAGACTATCACCGGAGCGCGGGCGCGGGCGCTCCCGGCCGGGCATTGCGGTGGCGGCTCTCCGGGCGAATGTCGGCGGCGCGGCGGGCGGGGCCGTGCGCCGCCCACCGCCTCACCTCTCCTCCTGGAACGGCCGGTACGCCGCCAGCTCGCGCTTGACGAGGGGGGCCATCACGTAGAGGCCGAGCAGGTTGGGGATGGCGACCACGAACACCAGCGCGTCCGACAGGTCGACGAGGGCGCCGAGGTCGAGGCTGGCCCCGGCCACCACGAACAGGCAGAAGAACACCTTGAACCCGAGGTCCTGGGCCCGCCCGTCGCCGGCGAGGTAGGTGAACGCCTTCAGGCCGTAGTAGGCCCACGCGATCATCGTCGAGTACGCGAAGAGTATCGCGGCCACGGCGAGGGGGACCGGCGACCACGGCAGCACCGAGGCGAACGCCCGCGTCGTCAGCTCGATGCCGTTGACGCCGGCCCCGGCGAGGGCGGGGTCGTAGACGGTGGTGACGATGACCAGCGCGGTCATCGTGCAGATGACCACGGTGTCGATGAACGGCTCGAGCAGCCCCACGAACCCCTCGCTGACGGGCCGCGGGGTGCGGGCCGTGGCGTGGGCGATGGCCGCGCTGCCCAGCCCCGCCTCGTTCGAGAAGGCGGCGCGGCGGAACCCGATGACCAGCGCCCCCAGCATGCCCCCCGCGATGCCCTCGGGCGCGAACGCCCCCCGCCAGATGGCCGCCACCGCCCCCGGCAGCCGGTCGGCCTGAAGCACGAGGACCACCAGCGCGAGGGCCACGTAGAGCAGGGCCATCCCCGGCACCAGCCGCACCGTGGTGTTGGCGATCGAGCGGATGCCCCCGACGATGACCACCGCCACCAGCCCCGCCAGCGCGAGGCCCACCAGCCACGTCGCCCCCGCGAAGGGGCTCGCGGCGCCGCCGGTCAGGTCGACGAACATCGCCGTCGCCTGGTTCGACTGGAACATGTTGCCGATGCCGAGGCAGCCGACCACCATCGTGCCCGCGTAGAAGAGGCCGAGGGCGCGGCCCAGCCGGGGCAGGCCGCGGTCGCCGAGCCCCCGCTCGAGGTAGTGCATGGGGCCGCCCGACACCGAGCCGTCGGGGCTCGTCCGCCGGTAGAGCACCCCCAGCGTGCACTCCGCGAACTTCGTCGACATGCCGAGCACGCCGGCCGCGATGAGCCAGAAGGTGGCGCCGGGGCCGCCGGTCGAGATGGCCACCGCCACCCCCGCGATGTTGCCGATGCCAACCGTGCCCGACACCGCGGTGGTCAGGGCCTGGAACTGCGATATCTCGCCCGGGTCGTCGGGGTCGGCGAGCCGCCCGGTGACCACCCGCACCGCGTGCCCGAACCCCCGGACGTTGATGAACCCCAGGTAGACCGTGAAGAAGAGCCCCCCGCCCACCAGCCACCCCACCACCAGCGGCAGGTCGGCGCCGAGCACCGGCACCGGGAAGAAGATGAGCCCGGCCACCGCCTCGGCCAGCGGCTGCAGCGCCCCGTTGATGATCTCGTCGATGCCCACGGTCTCGTCCGTCCCGCCGGCCTCGCTCCCGTTCCGGGAATGCCTGTTCGCGGCGGTTTCTCCCGCAGTGTAGTGCAGCGGCGCCCGACGCGTCTCCGCGTCAGCCTCGGCGGCGCGGCGGCGGCCGCTCGAGCCGGCCGTCGAGGACGTGCGTCGACGGCCGGCGTCCCTTGCGGGCCGGGCGCCCGTGTGTTATTTTTGACTCATGGCTGCCGACTCGAAGACGCTCGCGGGGTGGCTGCCCGGCCACGACGCGCGGTGGGTCATCGCCACCGTCCTGGTGGTGGCGGGCCTGCTCTGGATGAAGTCGGACGGCTTGAACGGCCGCATGGACGATCTGAACGGCCGCATGGACGATCTGAACGGCCGCATGGACGATCTGAATCGAGACGTCACCAACCAGATGGCCGAGCTTCGCACCGACCTGCGCCGCATCGACGATCGGCTGCGGGCCGTCGAGGTGGGGCTGCGGGCCGTCGAGATCAGGCTGCGCACGGTCGACGATCGGCTGCGCGCCGTCGAGACGGCGGTCATGCCGGCGCCGCCGCCGCCCGGCGGCTGAGCCTCGATCAACCCCTCGGTCCAGGCTGTTCCCGCTCGAGGGATGCGCGCACGGGCGGTTGGTCGTGCCGGCTGCTGGCCTGCATCCCGCCCCCCGCCCGGTCTGGTCGCGCGGCCGCCTACGCCAGCCGCGCCAGGATGTCGTCGACCGTGCGGCAGGTGACGGCGAGCATGGTCAGTGTCGGGTTCTGGGTGCCGACGCTGGGCATCGACCCGCAGCCGGCGAGGTACAGGTTGGGGTGGTCCCAGGTGCGCTGCCGGTCGTTCACGACCGAGCGGCCGGGCGACGAGCCCATGACGTGGGTGCCGCACAGGTGCCCCCCGCCCTGGTAGTTGTAGGCCTGCCCGTCGTGGCGGAACGCGTTGGGGGCGGCGTCGCGGGTCACGGTGTGGTCGGCCGCGCCCAGCCGCGCCCACACCCGGGCCGTCGCCTCGCGCGCCGACGCGAAGCCCGCCCGCACGTAGTCCGACACCCCCCACGCGATGCGCGGCCGGGGAATGCCGAGGTTGTCGGTCCACGCGTCCGACAGCTCGACCCGGTTCGACGGGTCGGCCTCCTGCTCGACGAGGAACGCGATGCGTATCTGCCGCGTCAGCACGTCGTTGACGGCGCGGGCGTAGGGCCGGCCCGCGAGCACCCGCCGCCCGGGGTTGGCCCCGCTGTCGTCGGCGCCGTAGACGAAGTCGGCCCCCGTCACCCAGGGGTCGCCGATGGGCCAGTTCCAGCCGGTGTTGCCCACCTCCAGGCGCCAGGCCGCCCGGCGGCGGCGGAACGGGCCGTCGCGCACGGTCTCGACCCCCGACGTCGACAGCGGCCCCCGGTAGGGGTAGACCGGCGTCCCCGCCGGCATCAGGCCCCACGCCAGGTACACCGGGTGGTCCATCAGGTGCCGCCCCACCAGCCCCGACGAGTTGGCCACCCGCCGGCCCGTCGCCCGCTCGGTGTTCAGCAGGATGCGGGCGTTCTCGACGGCGTGGGCGGCGAGCACGTAGACGTCGGCCGTCGCCACCCCCTCGCCCGTCCTGCCGGTCGCGGCGGGCACGCCGCCGTCTTCATAGCGCAGGTAGTGGAGGCCGGTCACCCGCCCCCCCTCGTCGGTCTGCACGTGGTCGACGACGCTGCGGGCCATCAGCTCGACCCGGCCGGTGGCCATCGCTTCCTGCAGCGCCGCCCGCGGGTCGTACTTGGCCCGCACCGGGCAGATGGGCACGCAGCTCGTGCTGCCGCGGCACGGCCCCCGGTTCTGGTACGCGGCCGAGTTGCGGCCGGCCGGCGTCGACGTCAGCCGCGCCGGGGCGGGGGCGTCGTCGGCCAGGGCCGCCCCGTCGAGGCGCGCCCGCACCACCCCGTCGCTGTACGAGGGGGGGACCGGCCCCATCGGGTAGGCGTAGCCCGCGCCGTAGGCGATGCCGTTCACCGCCTCCTGCTCGTCGCGGTCGCCGGCCACGCCAATCAGGTGCTCGGCCTGCCCGTAGTACGGCTCGAGGTCGTCGTAGCCCAGCGGCCAGTCGAGGCCGCGGCCGTAGGCCGACCGCAGGCGGAAGTCGGCCCCGTCCATGCGGACGGCGGTGCCCATCCAGTGGTTGCCGGTGCCCCCGGCGAGCCGCTCGTAGGTGCTGGCGAAGGGCAGCGACCCCGGGGCGTGCTCGAAGTACGACCGGGCGGGGTCGTCCCACGCCGCCACCAGCGCCTCTATCGTGGGCCGCGGGGCGTTGGTGCGGCTGGGGTCGAGCGCCCCCGCGTCGGGCGGGTACGGCGCCGACGGCGACTTGAACGTGGCCAGCACGTAGCGCTCGACGTGGTCGCCGTGCAGGGCGTCGAGCCCCGGCCCCGCCTCGAGCACCAGCACCCGCCGGCCCGCCCGGGCCAGCAGCAGGGCCATGTTCGCCCCCGCGAACCCCGAGCCTACGATGGCCGCGTCGTAGCGTGGCGTCTGCGTCTCCTGCATGGGAATCGTGCGCCTCGTTGGGCTGCCCGTCACGCTACGCGCCGTCGATGAACGCGTCGAGGCGCGGCGGCGCCTCGGCCCACGCCCCGGGGGCGCCCGCCACCCCCATGGGCCGCGCCTGGGCGAGGCGCCAGATCCAGCCGTTGCGGTAGGCGCGCACCGACACCACGAGGTCGGTGCGGTGGTCGGGGCCGATGGCCGCGGCCGAGCCGGGCATCCGCGCCGTCTCCGTCCCGCCGTACCACACGCCGTACAGCCACATCAGCATCGTCAGCCGGGCCAGCGCGCCGACGTCGTCCGCCCGTGGCCGCCCCCCGTCGGCGAGCAGGCGCGCGGCCGCCGCCAGAGCCGCCGCGGCGCGGTCCGCCGCCGAGCCCGCCGGTGCCGGGCCCCCCGCCGCCGCAGCCGCCACGCTGTCTGGGGCGGCCACGCTGCCTGGGGCGGCCTCGCGCCAGGCAGCCAGCAGCGCCGCGGTGGCGGCGGCGGCCGCCTCGCGGCACAGGGCGTGGAAGGTGTCCGCCAGCGGTGTCTCGCCCGCGCGGGCGTCGGGCTCGAGCCGCGCCGCGTCGACCCCGAGCAGGGCCGCCGACAGCCGCGCGTAGTCGGCCGGCGCGGCCTCGTCCGGCGCCTGCTCGCCCCGCGCCCACAGCGGCAGGCCCCCGGCCAGCAGCAGCGAGCCGGCCGCGCCCGCGCCGCGGATGACCGATCGTCGGGTGAGGGTCATGTCAAGCCCGTCAGCGCAGCTCTCGCAGCACGGTGCGGCTCGCGATTCAGGTACAGCCTCACCGCCGGTCCTCGATGACCGCGGCCGAGACCGTCCGGTCCGGCGCCACCTCGACGGGGCGAGCGCACCCCGCTGGCTTGCCGCCTCCCCACTGCGCGCGCCCCTCGGCGACGAGCTGCCGGATCCAGGCGCGGGCCGGCTCGGGCCCGATCGGTGCGGGGGAGTCGTCGACGGGCATTTGTTCAGGGAATGAGCCGGACCAAGGCCGCGCCCGCGTTGAGGGCCAGCACGGTGCGCCAAGTCAAGGTGGCCTCCGTTGACACGTGCCTGATCGCATACTAGCATGCGCCCTCTGGGGGGTGGAGTGCGCCCCGACGGAACCGCGGGCGCCCCGACGGAACCGCGGGCGCCCCGACGGAACGGCGGGCGCACCCGACGGAACGGCGGGCGCACCCGACGGAACGGCGGGCGCACCCGACGGAACGGCGGGCGGCTTCCGCCCTCTGCACATCATGCCGAAGATCTGTATTGCGTCGTTCGTCACCGCGGTGCTCGCTCTCGGTTTCGGCTCCGGGGCCGAGGCGGGGCAGGCCCCGGCCGGCGCCGCCGACCACCGCGCCCTGCTCGACCGCTACTGCGTCACCTGCCACAACGAGGGCGTGGTGAACGGCGAGGACCGCCCCGCGTCGCCCCTCGTCGGGCAGCTCCGCGCGGTGGGGCTGACCCTCGACACCCTCGACCTCGCCGACGTCGGCAGCCACGCCGCCGACTGGGAGCGGGTCGTCCGCAAGGTGCGCGGCGGGGTGATGCCCCCGGCCGGGCGCCCCCGTCCCGACGCCGCCGTCCTCGACGGCTTCCTCGACTGGCTCGAGGGCGAGCTCGACGGCGCGTGGGCCGCGACCCGCGACCCCGGCCGGTCGGCCACCTTCCACCGCCTGAACCGCACCGAGTACCGCAACGCCGTCCGCGACCTGCTCGCGGTCGAGCTCGACGCCGGCGACTTCCTGCCCGCCGACGACTCGAGCTTCGGCTTCGACAACATCGGCGGCGTCCTCCGCATGTCGCAGGCGCTCATGGAGCGCTACCTCGCGGCCGCCCGCACCATCGCGCGGCTCGCGGTGGGCAGCCCGCCGCCGGCCATGTCGGCCGACACCTACGAGGCGGCCCAGGACCTGCCGCAGCACGGCCGGGTCGAGCAGCTGCCCTTCGGCACCCGCGGCGGCCTCTACATCGAGCACCTGTTCCCGCAGGACGCCGGCTACGACGTCCGCATCGAGCTCACCGGCACCCGGCGGCTGCGCGAGGCCCACGACCTCGAGGTCACCGTCGACGGCGAGCCCGTCAGGCAGTTCACCCTCGGCCCGCCGCCCGCCGACGGGGCCCCCGACAACCCCTACGCGCAGGCGTCGACCATCGACTTCCGCCTGCCCGTGGCGGCCGGCCCCCGCGAGGTCGGGGTGACCTTCCACAAGCAGCCGTCGGCCCTCGTCGAGCAGGTCCGCGAGCCGTTCCCCAACCCCCGGGTGGCCGGCAACACCGGCGGCCTCGCGGGCGCGCAGCCGTTCGTGCGCAGCGTCACCATCACCGGGCCCCACGACGCGGCCGGCGCCGCCGACACCCCGTCGCGCGACCGCATCTTCACGTGCCGCCCCGCCGTGGCCGACGACGAGCCGGCGTGCGCGCGCGAGATCGTGTCGCGGCTGGCCCGCCGCGCCTACCGCCGCCCCGCGACCGACGCCGAGCTCTCGGTGCTGCTCGACTTCTACGAGCAGGGCCGGCAGGGCGGCGGCGGCTTCGACGACGGGGTAGAGCTGGCCCTGCGGCGCCTCCTCGTCAGCCCCGAGTTCCTCTACCGCATCGAGGCCGACCCCGACGGGGCCGCCCCCGGCGCGCCGTACCCGGTGCCCGACCTCGATCTCGCGTCGCGGCTCTCGTTCTTCCTCTGGAGCAGCATTCCCGACGACGAGCTGCTCGCGGCGGCCGAGGCCGGCCGCCTGCGCGACCCCGGCGAGCTCGAGCGGCAGGTGCGGCGCATGGTCGCCGACCCCCGCTCCGAGACCCTGACCACCAACTTCGCGGCCCAGTGGCTGCAGCTCCGCAACCTCGAGACCACCGTGCGCCCCGGCGACCCCTTCTCGGTCGCCTTCGACGAGTCGCTGCGCCAGAGCATGCTGCGCGAGACCCGGCTCTTCGTCGACAGCCTCGTGCGCGACGACCGCGGCGTCGTCGAGCTGCTCACCGCCGACTACACGTTCCTGAACGAGCGGCTCGCCGAGCACTACCGCGTGCCCGGGGTGACCGGCAGCCACTTCCGGCGGGTGCACCTGCCGGCCGACAGCCCCCGGCGCGGCATCCTCGGGCACGGCAGCGTGCTCACGCTGACCTCGCACGCCATCCGCACCTCGCCGGTGCTGCGGGGCAAGTGGATTCTCGACAACCTGCTCGGCACGCCGCCGCCCGACCCGCCGCCCAACATCCCGGCCCTGAACGACCAGCGGACTCAGGCCAGGCGGCCCACGGTGCGGGCGCGGCTCGAGGCCCACCGCAACAACCCCGCGTGCTCGGCGTGCCACGCCATGATCGACCCGACCGGGTTCGCCCTCGAGAACTTCGACGCCATCGGTCGCTGGCGCGTCGTCGACGAGTCGTTCAACCCCATCGACCCGTCGGGCGTGCTGCCCGATGGCCGCGCCTTCGACGGCGTCGCCGAGATGCGCGACACCCTTGCCGGCGACCCCCGGCAGTTCGTCACCACCGTGACCGAGAAGCTGATGACCTATGCCCTCGGCCGCGGCCTCGAGCACTACGACATGCCGACCCTGCGCCGCATCGTGCGCGAGGCGTCGGCCGACGGCTACCGGTTCCAGACCGTCGTCCTCGGCATCGTCACCAGTGATCCGTTCCTGATGAGGAGATCGCAGTCATGATCGTCACCCAGAAGTCGCTGTCCCGCCGCACCGTGCTGCGCGGCATCGGGGCCACCGTCGCCCTGCCCCTGCTCGACGCCATGGTGCCCGCGCTCTCGGCCGCGGCGGCGCGCGCGGTGACCGCCCCGGTGCCCAGGCTGGCGTTCTTCTACGTGCCGAACGGCATTCTCCCCCGCAGCTTCCACCCCGCCGGCGGCGGCGGGACGGGCTTCGACCTGACCCCGGTGCTGCAGCCCCTGGCGCCCTACCGCGACCAGATGACCATCGTCACCGGGCTCAGCAACTCGGGCGTCGTCAGCCCCAACGAGGGCGGCGGCGTGCACACCCGCGCCCACGGCGGCTGGCTGAACGGCATCCTGCCCAAGCGCACCGAGGGGGCCGACATCCGCGCCGGCAAGACCATCGACCAGTACGCCGCCGACAAGCTGGGGGCCGACACCTCGCTGCGGTCGCTCGAGCTCACCACCGAGTCGAACTACCAGGTGGGCAACTGCGAGAACGGCTACAGCTGCGCCTACCGCAACTCGACGTCGTGGCTCAGCCCCACGACCCCGCTGCCCCACGAGCGCGACCCCCGGGTCGTCTTCCAGCGCCTGTTCGGCGACGGCGGCAGCGTCGAGGCCCGGCTGGCCCAGATGCGCACCGACCGCAGCATCCTCGACTCGGTCAGCGACAGCATCCACAGCATCGAGAAGCGGGTCGGGGCCGCCGACCGCGCCACCGTCGGCGAGTACCTGCAGTCCATCCGCGAGATCGAGCGGCGCATCCAGCGCACCGAGGCCAACCAGGCCACGACCCCGCTGCCCGCCGTCGACCAGCCCGCCGGGGTGCCCGACGACTACGAGGAGCACGTGGGCCTGCTGCACGACATGCTCGTGCTCGCGTTCCAGGCCGACGTCACCCGCGTCAGCTGCATGCAGATGGCCCGCGAGACCAGCGGCCGCACCTATCCCAACATCGGCGTCCCCGAGGCGCACCACACCGTCTCGCACCACCAGCAGGACCCGCACAACATCACGCAGTACACGAAGATCAGCCAGTATCAGATGCAGCTCTTCGCCCGTCTCGTCGAGAAGATGCGCAACGCCCCCGACGGCGACGGCACCCTGCTCGACCACGCCATCCTGCTGCACGGCGCGGGCATGGGCGACGGCGACCAGCACACCCCCTACAACCTGCCCATCACCCTCATGGGCGGCGGCTGCGGCCAGCTCGCCGGCGACCGCCACCTCGTCTACGACCTGCACACCCCGTTCATGAACCTCGGGCTGACCCTGCTCGAGAAGGTCGGGGTCAAGGTGGACAGCATCTCCGACAGCACGGGGCCGCTGACGGGGGTGTAGGGGGGACTCGTACCGTGACCGCCGCGCAGAGCATTCCAGGGGTCCGGACCGCACTCGCGTGACCTGAGGGCCCGGCGCGCCCGCTCCGCGCGCTTGGTCGCACGCCGCCAAGGCGCGGCGGCCGTGTCGCGGCTGCGCCGAGTTGATTCGTTGATATCGATGAGTCATGATTGCAGCTCATCAGTCTCATTGTCGTTCAGGAGTACGACGACGTGGCTCGAGTGGAACTGGCGCGCGGATACGTCTTCGGCGAAGAGCCCGATTCGCCGCTCGGCCGTCGTCTCGTCGTGCTGGAGGAGCCCGAGGGGGCGGCGGTGGCGGAAGATCGGCTCAAGGCGTTGGCCCAGGTATTGTCCGACGCAGTCCAGGCGTCGTCCGACGCCTCCGTCGCCGTCGGTTCCGCATCCGGGCAGGCAATGCCCGACGCAGTCCAGGTGTCGTCCGACGTGGCGCAGGCGTGGTCCGATCTTCGTGAGCGGGTCGCAAGGCCGACTCTGCTTGTGTCCGCCGACGACGAGGAGGAGCTGCAGGCGATCCAGGCGTTCGTGCTCCTGTTGAAGGGGCGTCTGGAGTTCGGGGATGCCGTGGAGATGGAGCGGCTGATCGACATGGCCATGCCGGCGCTGTCCGGCCGGCCTCATCCCGCCGTCCTCGATCAGGCTCGGCGGAACGCCGAATTTCGCGCCGACTTCATGGAGCGGTACGACGTGCTCGACGCCGGGCAGGTTCACGGACTGTTTGGATCGAAGGCCGACAACACTGCGGCGTTGGCGGGGCGTTGGCGGAGCGCGGGGAAGATCTTCGGCGTCGAGCATCGAGGGCGCCTTCTCTACCCCGCGTTTCAGTTCGACGACGCCGGCCGTCCGAAGCCCGTCGTGGCCGAGATCCTGCAGGCCCTCGGCGGGCGGGGAGCGTGGCAGGTCGCGAGCTGGTTCACCGCGCCGAACGGTTGGCTTCCCGATGGTCGGCGCCCGGTCGACGTCATGGACGCCGACCCCGACGCGGTGGCGGCCGCCGCACGCGAGGTCACGCGCCCCAACCTGTTCTGAGGCGGGATGGAGCCGCTTCCCGAGGCGCCGCCCGCCGCCACCCTCGACCCCGCGACGACGATCTGGCGCGTCGGACGGCACCTGTACAGGGTCCATGACGCCTCGCCGGCCAATGCCTTCAACCCGGGATATGGGCGGGGGCGCTTCCATCCCCTTGGCGACCGTCGGGGCGAGCCGATCCCGACGCTCTATGCGGCCGACGCCATCGACGGCGCGTTGTCCGAGAGCGTGTTTCGCAGTGTCAACGCCTCCGGCCGATCTGTGCCGTGGTGCTCTCCGCCAGCTCGCCCGGCCGCTTGAAGTTGCCCCCCGCGAAGCTCAGCCGCACGACGGGGCGGCGCCGCGACCAGTCCCAGGCTCCGTGCACCGCGAGTCCCCGGAACAGCCGCTCGCTGCCTTCGTACAGCTCCTTCAGCGTGTCCACGAACAGGCTCTTGCCGAACCGGCGGGGGCGCGACAGGAAGAACCGGCCGCCGCCTTCTTCGGCCAGCCGCCGGGCGTAGCCGGTCTTGTCGACGTAGTAGTAGCCCTCCTCGCGGATGCGACCGAAGGTCTGGATGCCCACGGGCAGCCTGCGCTTCTCCATGCAGGGATTCTACGCGCCCGGACGGGACGAGCCCGGCGGGCGCCGACGCGGCGAGCCGCTCGACCTCGACTGGGCGATGCACGTGCTGTGGCGCTCCCGGCGCGAGCCGGCCACGGAATGAGCGCTCGACTGGCTTCGTCTATCCGCCTCCCCCCGAGCGACTGCTCGTCCGCGAACCACCGCATCGAGGCTTGGCGGCAGGACGCCGGCACGGACGTCGAAGGCGGTGACGTCGCGCGTCTCGGCCCCGACCTCGAGGTCCGCCTCGGTGTAGCCGCAGATGGTGGGTTGGCGCAGCGCGGGTCGAGGGCGAGCCCGGTCGGAGGCTACCTGCCGGCGGGCGGGGAGGGGAGCGCCACGCGCTCGATGATGGACAGGCGCTGATCGACCCTCCCGACCGCGACCTCGACCGCGTCCAGGCGTTCGTCGAAGCGGATGTGGTCGGCGCGCAGCTCGCTGATGTCGACGCGCAGCTCGTCGATGCGGGCGTTCATGTCGTCGATGCGGGCGTTCATGTCGTCGATGCGGGCGTTCAGGCTGGCGTCCATATCGTCGATACGGGCGTTCAGGCTGGCGCTCATATCGTCGATGCGGGTGTTGATGCCGGCGATCTGCGCCGACAGCAGACCGGCGACGGCGATGACGAGCCCGCCCATCGTTCCGATGATCCACTTCGCATCGCTGCTCACTGTCAGAAGTTTAACACGGGCGGCTTGTCGTCGACACGCCCCGTCGGCCTCGCGCCCCGTCGGCGGCACTCGCGCCCCGTCGGCCTCGCGCCCCGTCGGCCTCGCGCCCCGTCGGCGGCACTCGCGCCCCGTCGGCGGCACTCGCGCCCCGTCGGCCTCGCGCCCCGTCGGCCTCGCGCCCGTCGGCGCTTCGGCCTTCCCGCCGTGCTACGATCGACCCCCGCGGTCGAGGAGAGCGCGCCCCGCGGTCGAGAACGAGGTGGTCGTCATGCATGTCAGCAGAATCAGAAGGTCGTACGTGTCGGCGCCGCTGGTTGCCGCCGTGCTGCTCGCGGCCGGCTTGGCCGGCACCGCCGCCGCGGCCGAGGCCGGCGCCCGGCGCGACGCGCCGCTCGTCGAGGCGGTGAAGGCGGTCGACGCCGACGCGGTGCGGCGGCTCGTCGCCGACCCCGCCGTCGACGTGAACGCGGCGGGGCCCGACGGGGCCACGGCCCTGCACTGGGCGGTGCACCGCGACGACGCCGCCCTCGTCGGGGTTCTGCTCGAGGCCGGGGCCGACGTCGCCGCCGCCAACCGCTACGGCGTGCGGCCCCTCTCGCTCGCGGCCGAGAACGGCGGCGCCGCCGTCGCCGCGCTGCTGCTCGAGGCCGGGGCCGACCCCAACGCCGCCCTGCGGGGGGGCGAGACGGCCCTGATGACCGCGGCCCGCACCGGCGACGCGGCCACCGTGCGGGCGCTGCTCGTGCGGGGCGCCGACCCCAACGCCCGCGACGATTTCCGCGGCCAGACCGCCCTGATGTGGGCGGCCGCCCGCAACAACGCGGCCGCGGTGCACGCCCTCGCCGAGCTGGGGGCCGACGTGCACGCGCGCACCGAGACGGCCGGGCGGGCACCGGGCGGCAACCGGCTCTTCTATGCGCCGCCCCCCACCGGCTTCACCGCCCTCGCGTTCGCGGCCCGCGGCGGCCACCTCGACGCCCTGCGGGTGCTGCTCGAGGCCGGCGCCGACGTGAACGACACCCTGTCTGACGGGCAGAGCGCCCTCGTGGTGGCGGTGGCCAACGCCAACTGGGAGCTCGCCGACTACATGCTCGACCGCGGGGCCGACCCCAACCTCGCGGGCGCGGGGTGGAACGCCCTGCACCAGCTCGTCCGCACCCGGCGCATGAACACCGGCTTCGGGTTCCCCGGGCCCATTCCCGCCGGCGCCGTCGACAGCATCGACGTGCTGCGCAAGATGATCGCGCTGGGCGGCGACGTCGGTGCCCGCATGACCGTCAACGGCATGAAGGACGGCCAGCGCAACCGGCTGAACCGGCTCGGGGCGACCCCCTTCTTCCTCGCCGCCAAGGTCACCGACGTCGAGGCCATGCGGGTGCTCGTCGAGGCCGGGGCCGACACCGTGACCCCCAACGCCGACGGCACCACCCCGCTGATGGTGGCGGCCGGCGTCGCCATCTGGAACCCCGGCGAAGACGGCGGCTCGCTGCCCGGGCAGGAAGGCGAGGTGCTCGAGGCGGTTCGCATGTGCGTCGAGCTCGGCAACCCCGTCAACGCCGCGAACTACCGCGGGGTGACGGCCCTGCACGGGGCCGCGTTCCGGGGCGCCAACAACGTCGTCGACTACCTCGTCGAGCAGGGGGCCGACATGGACGCGCGCACCGAGCTCGGCTACTCGCCGCTGGCCATCGCCGACGGCTTCAGCTACTCCGACTTCTACAAGGCGCAGAAGCACACCGCGGCCCGGCTGCGCGAGCTCATGGCCGCCCGCGGCGTCCCCACCGACGGCGAGGGGCACGTCATTCCCGGCAGCCTCTGCTACGACTGCCTGCAGACCCGCGGCGACCAGATCGCCGAGCGCGTGCGCTGGGAGGCCGAGCTCGAGGCCGAGTTCAACGCGGGGGGGCAGCGATAGCCCTCGCGTCGGATCACCGCGGGAATCGTCTCGACCCCGGTGTCGTCCCCGGCCTCGCCGCCCAACACGGCGGACGGCTACCCGGCGGGGCGCGGCTGGCCGCCCTGGGCGGGGACGCCGAGCAGGTGGCGGTAGAGGTCGTCGAACCGGCCGTTGAGGGCGCAGACGGCCGCGTGGGTCGCCTGGCTCTGCCTCTCGACGGCGTCGAAGCGTTGCGTCCACTTGGCGTCCATCGCCTCCAAGCGCTCGCGGCTTGCCTTTTCTGCCATCTCGAAGCGCCCGGTCCACCGCTTGTCGACCGCCGCGAACTGCTTGTCGACCGCCGCGAACCGGTGGTCGATGTGCCGCTCGAGGGTGTCGAACCGGTTCCCCTGCACCCGCCACAGCGCCACGAACAGCGCGAGCCCCGTCGCCACGAGGGTCAGCCCCGTGCCCATCACCGCCAGCATCGTCGCGTCCATCGTCGTCTGTCCCTTCCGGCCGGCGGCCGTGATGACTCGCCCCGGCCGGCAACGCTACAAAGCAATCGACGTGCCACAGCAATCGGCGTGCCGCGGCCGGGCCGCCGCGCGGGGGACTTCCCTTCGTCTCTGCTGTTGTGCCACGGGCCGCGCCCGTTGTCCAGTCCCGGCGCCCGGCCGGGCCGCGCGCCGCGGCCGGGTGCAACGGAGAACGCCGGCCGGCGGCTCAGCCTTCGGCCGCCTCCTCCGTCAGGGGCCCGAGACCGGCCACGCGGATGCGTTCCGTCAGCGGCCAGGCGCCGTCGCCCGGATAGACGACGGTGAGCCGGTCGAGGTCGAGGGCCGCGGTCGCCGCGTGCATCGACCGGGTCGCCTTCGGCGCCGACGAGTACTTGAACTCGAACGCGGTCCGGCGGTCGCCGCGCACGATCAGCAGGTCGAGCTCGGCGCCGGCGTGGGCGGCCCAGAAGTGGCACTCGGCGGCGTCGGCGCGGCAGAGCTGAACGACGATGCGCTGCAGGAAGACGGGCCGGTCCAGGTCGGAAACCATGAAAATTGAAAGCGACGTTTTCAATTTTCTCATCCCGGCCGGCGGCCGTTCAAGCACCCGGGGGCCGGCCCCCGGCGGAGAAGCGCGGCAGCCCGGGTGCGCCGTGCTCGCCTCGACGAATCGACTCGACGGCTTCCTGCCATTCCGGCGTCCGAGTCGGCGGCCATGTCGATGAACACGTTCGTGAGCGCGGTTCGCGCCAGCCGGCGCTCCGCGCGCGGCTACCCGGCGGGGCGGGGCGGGGCGGGGCGCCCTGGGCCGAGACGCCGAGCAGGTGGCGGTACAGGTCGTCGAACCGGCCGTACGACCTCGACGGGGGGCGGCCCCGGCGGGCGCCGGTCACCCGGGCAGCAGGGCGAGGAACTCGTCGAGGGGAAGCGCCTCGACGCCGTCGATCTGCTGCCGCCGGGGTCCGAGGAACACGATGATGCGGCGCTCGACGCGGTCTCGACCCCGAGAGCAGGAAGCGGAACCGGGGCGGCCGCCGGTCGATGAACACCTGGGCGACGTCGAGCAGCGCCGGCACGCGCTGCACCTCGTCGATGAACACGGTCCGCGTCGTCGCCGGCGCCCCGTCCAGCTCGTGCTCGAGCTGCTCGGGACGGCTGGCGTAGTCGCGGAACGTGGCGGGGCTGGCCAGGTTGACCGTGAGCTCGGGCCGCAGCGAGGCGAGGAGCGTCGACTTGCCGACCTGACGGGGGCCGAGCAGCAGCACGCTGCGCGACGTCGACTCGAGGGCGCGGGCGAGGAATCTTTCGTACATGTGGGTAAAACAACCGCTATTTTACCCGCAACAGTGCAAAAGCGCCGGCGGTCAATCGCCGCCCGCTTCCTCCACGAGGGTCAGCCCCGTGCCCATCACCGCCAGCATCGTCGCGTCCATCGTCGTCCGTCCCTTCCGGCCGGCGGCCGCGAGGGCCCGCCCCGGCCGGCAACGCTACAAGCATCGGCGTGCCGCGGCCGGGCCGCCCCGCGGGGACCTTCCCTTCGTCTCTGCTGTTGTGCCACGGGCCGCGCCCGTTGTCCAGTCCCGGCGCCCGGCCGGGCCGCGCGCCGCCGTGGAACGAGGAAGCGCCAGCCGGCGCCCCGTGCGCGGCTACCCGGCGGGGCGGGGCGGGCCGCCCTGGGCCGGGACGCCGAGCAGGTGGCGGTACAGGTCGTCGAACCGGCCGTTGAGGGCGCAGACGGCCGCGTGGGTCGTCTGGCTCTGCCTCTCGACGGTGTCGAGGCGCTGCGTCCACTTGGCGTCCATCGCCTCCAGGCGCTCGCGGCTTGCTCTTTCTGCCATCTCGAAGCGCTCGGTCCACCGCCTGTCGACCGCGGCGAACTGCTTGTCGACCGCGGCGAACTGCTTGTCGACCGCCGCGAACCGGTGGTCGATGTGGCGCTCGAGGGTGTCGAACCGGTTCCCCTGCACCCGCCACAGCGCCACGAACAGCGCGAGCCCCGTCCCCACGAGGGTCAGCCCCGTGCCCATCACCGCCAGCATCGTCGCGTCCATCGTCGTCCGTCCCTTCCGGCCGGCGGCCGCGAGGGCCCGCCCCGGCCGGCAACGCTACAAGCAATCGGCGTGCCGCGGCCGGGCCGCCCCGCGGGGACCTTCCCTTCGTCTCTGCTGTTGTGCCACGGGCCGCGCCCGTTGTCCCGTCCCGGCGTCCGGCGGTAGTGTATCAGTTTGATTTGGCCTTACGCGGCCCCTTCGGGCCGGGCTTGGCGGGGGTCGGCGCGTTCGCGTCGATCAGGCCCACGATCCACTCCGCATCGTGCAGAGTGTCCGTCACGCCGGCCGCCATCGCGGGCGACGTGCGGAGCGTCTTGTGGACTCGGCAGAAGTTGTAGTGCACGAAGTAGAGCGCCAGCGCGTGCATGTGGTTGTTGAACTTCTTCGAGAACGCGTTGGTCAGGCGCGTGAACCGGCGCATCGACATCCGCATGGTCAGGTTGTGGCGCTCGACGTAGGCCGTGTTGACGTGAGCCATGTCCGGGTTGCCCTGCACCGTGTTCCTGACCGCGCCCTTGCACTGCCCGGGACTGTAGCGGACGGCTGTCTCGCGGGTGTCGCCGAACACCTTGATGAGCTGGGCGTAGTCGATGTCCGCCCCGAACGCATCCTCGATCGCGCCCTCGTAGAGCCGCAGGCCGTCCGACGTGAGCTGAACGCGGCCGGTCAGCCGCAGGGCCAGATCGTGCATGAACGTGTAGGCGGCGATCCCGTCCCGTTGCCCGAGCAGCCACGAGACGATCAGCTTGGAGTCGGCGTCGAGCGCCGTCCACGTCCACGTGTCGCCCGCGCCCTCGGGAGCGGCCTTGGCCGTCTCGACGGTCCGCTGCTTGGCGTAGCAGAACTGCCAGATTTCGTCGACCTGGATGCGCTTGGCGGCGACCCCGCGAACGTGCTCGTCGTGGTAGGCGATGCAGGCTTCGCCCGCGTCCACGAGCAGCTTGGTGACGGTGTTGATGGAGGCGCCGGTGATGCGGGAGATCGAGCGGAGCGACGAACCCTCGACCAGCATGCCGAGGATCGTCGCCCGCTTCGCGGTATCCAGCCTGTTCATGGTTGAAATGATACAGGCTGCAAGGATTTATGTCAAGCGTGGGCTCGTGTTTTTTGATGTCGTCCGGGAACGATTCCGGTATTAAATGCGATCTGGTTGACGGTTCCCTCAACAGCCGTCAGCCTGTCCTTGACCGCTCCGATCTCGACGTGGACTTCCCCGATCTGAGACGCGAGATTATCCAGCCGCTGAAGCACCGCCGCCCGGAACTCCTGATCGGTCATCGCGCCCCCCATCGAGCGGCCGCCCCGCTCGCCGCGATCTCCCGCCGTTGCTCAGGCGTCAAGTTGGCGGCCCGCGCCTTGCCGGCCACGCTCGCACGTCGGCTGTCCTCGGCCGGGTCCGGTCGGCGCGGAGCGTCGTACGTCTCCTCGATTTCGCCCGTTGCGATGCGCCCGACGTGCACGGCGCACCCCACCGGATCAGCCGGCCTCCACTGGCCCTTCGGCCCCTTCGGCATGGACTCTCCCCCCTACGCTATTCGGTTATCGTCGTCGGGTGCAGGCGCGTCAGCAGTCGGCAGGCCGGCCATCAGCGTGTGCGTGGCCGTCGGGATATGCGCCCTTCGTCCGTTATATTTTAGTGCACCAAAGGCGCATATTGCACCCCCTAAAGTCAAGCCCTTTTCCCGATACCGGAATTAAACTGAGACACTACCCGTCCGGCCGGGCGGTCAGCTCCGCACCCCGCCGGGTAGCCGCGACGCCCTCCGGCGCCCCGTGGGCGCCCGAGAGCCGGGGGCCTACGTCCTCTGCGAGGGCGGCAGGGCCGGTCTACGTCGGCCGGATCAGCAACCTGCGCGCCCGCCGCTGCCGCCATCGAGTGGAGCACGTCAATGGGGCGGGGGAGGCGAGGCGTTGTTGATCTGCTCAGCCAGCAGCTGGGTTACGAAGTTGTCCAAGCCACCGGTCAGGGCGGCCGTGATGATCGATTCCAGGAAGTCGTACTGGCGGATGAGGTTCTGGCGGGTCAGCACCTCGTACGCCCGCGCGTCTTCTCCGCAGATCTCGCTGAGGATCATCAGCTATTCTTCAGGAGTTCGCGCACGTCATCCTTCGACATGGAGCCGTCGGGGTACTGCCCGTAGGCCCACGATACCCGCTGCTCGAACTTCTCCTCGGGAGTGCGGCCGCGGCTCGCTGCTTCCCGCAGGGCTTGGTCGATGTTCGGGGGTTGCGGTGGCCCGGCGCGCTTGTCCGGCTTGTCCTTGGGTGTCGCTGCCATTCGTCGTGCCTCCTCGTAGGTCAGGGCCCGGTCCGAGGAAGCGCCACAAGTGCACAGCCGTTCGCACCTCCGCTGACTTCCTCGCCGATCCTCTCAAGACGTACGGTGCCCTTCTACATGCACTGACGGAGCTCGTCAACGGAAAGTTGTCTGGTTTCACGACCCGCCCGGCCGGGCCGCGCGCCGCCGTGGAACGAGGAAGCGCCAGCCGGCGCCCCGTGCGCGGCTACCCGGCGGGGCGGGGCGGGCCGCCCTGGGCCGGGACGCCGAGCAGGTGGCGGTAGAGGTCGTCGAACCGGCCGTTGAGGGCGCAGACGGCCGCGTGGGTCGCCTGGCCCTGCCTCTCGACGGTGTCGAGGCGCTGCGTCCACTTGGCGTCCATCGCCTCCAAGCGCTCGCGGCTTGCCCTTTCCGCCATCTCGAAGCGCTCGGTCCACCGCTTGTCGACCGCCGCGAACTGCTTGTCGACCGCCGCGAACTGCTTGTCGACCGCCGCGAATTGCTTGTCGACCCCTGCGAACCGGTGGTCGATGTGCCGCTCGAGGGTGTCGAACCGGTTCCCCTGCACCCGCCACAGCGCCACGAACAGCGCGAGCCCCGTCGCCACGAGGGTCAGCCCCGTGCCCATCACCGCCAGCATCGTCGCGTCCATCGTCGTCCGTCCCTTCCGGCCGGCGGCCGCGAGGGCCCGCCCCGGCCGGCAACGCTACAAGCAATCGGCGTGCCGCGGCCGGGCCGCCCCGCGGGGACCTTCCCTTCGTCTCTGCTGTTGTGCCACGGGCCGCGCCCGTTGTCCAGTCCCGGCGCCCGGCCGGGCCGCGCGCCGCCGTGGAACGAGGAAGCGACAGCCGGCGCCCCGTGCGCGGCTACCCGGCGGGGCGGGGCTGGCCGCCCTGGGCCGGGACGCCGAGCAGGTGGCGGTAGAGGTCGTCGAACCGGCCGTTGAGGGCGCAGACGGCCGCGTGGGTCGCCTGGCCCTGCCTCTCGACGGTGTCGAGGCGCTGCGTCCACTTGGCGTCCATCGCCTCCAAGCGCTCGCGGCTTGCTCTTTCCGCCATCTCGAAGCGCTCGGTCCACCGCTTGTCGACCGCCGCGAACTGCTTGTCGACCGCCGCGAACTGCTTGTCGACCGCCGCGAACTGCTTGTCGACCGCCGCGAATTGCTTGTCGACCCCTGCGAACCGGTGGTCGATGTGCCGCTCGAGGGTGTCGAACCGGTTCCCCTGCACCCGCCACAGCGCCACGAACAGCGCGAGCCCCGTCCCCACGAGGGTCAGCCCCGTGCCCATCACCGCCAGCATCGTCGCGTCCATCGTCGTCCGTCCCTTCCGGCCGGCGGCCGCGAGGGCCCGCCCCGGCCGGCAACGCTACAAGCAATCGGCGTGCCGCGGCCGGGCCGCCCCGCGGGGACCTTCCCTTCGTCTCTGCTGTTGTGCCACGGGCCGCGCCCGTTGTCCAGTCCCGGCGCCCGGCCGGGCCGCGCGCCGCCGTGGAACGAGGAAGCGCCAGCCGGCGCCCCGCGCGCGGCTACCCGGCGGGGCGGGGCTGGCCGCCCTGGGCCGGGACGCCGAGCAGGTGGCGGTAGAGGTCGTCGAACCGGCCGTTGAGGGCGCAGACGGCCGCGTGGGTCGCCTGGCCCTGCCTCTCGACGGTGCCGAGGCGCTGCGTCCACTTGGCGTCCATCGCCTCCAAGCGCTCGCGGCTTGCCCTTTCCGCCATCTCGAAGCGCTCGGTCCACCGCTTGTCGACCGCCGCGAACTGCTTGTCGACCGCCGCGAACCGGTGGTCGATGTGCCGCTCGAGGGTGTCGAACCGGTTCCCCTGCACCCGCCACAGCGCCACGAACAGCGCGAGCCCCGTCCCCGCGAGGGTCAGCCCCGTGCCCATCACCGCCAGCATCGTCGCGTCCATCGTCGTCCGTCCCTTCCGGCCGGCGGCCGGGAGGGCCCGCCCCGGCCGGCAACGCTACAAGCAATCGGCGTGCCGCGGCCGGGCCGCCCCGCGGGGACCTTCCCTTCGTCTCTGCTGTTGTGCCACGGGCCGCGCCCGTTGTCCAGTCCCGGCGCCCGGCCGGGCCGCGCGCCGCCGTGGAACGAGGAAGCGCCAGCCGGCGCCCCGCGCGCGGCTACCCGGCGGGGCGGGGCGGGCCGCCCTGGGCCGGGACGCCGAGCAGGTGGCGGTAGAGGTCGTCGAACCGGCCGTTGAGGGCGCAGACGGCCGCGTGGGTCGCCTGGCCCTGCCTCTCGACGGTGTCGAGGCGCTGCGTCAACCTGGCGTCCATCGCCTCCAGGCGCTCGCGGCTTGCATTTTCTGCCATCTCGAAGCGCTCGCGGCTTGCCTTTTCCGCCATCTCGAAGCGCTCAGTCCACTTCTTGTCGACCGCCGCGAACTGCTTGTCGACCGCCGCGAACTGCTTGTCGACCGCCGCGAATTGCTTGTCGACCGCCGCGAACTGCTTGTCGACCGCCGCGAATTGCTTGTCGACCCCTGCGAACCGGTGGTCGATGTGCCGCTCGAGGGTGTCGAACCGGTTCCCCTGCACCCGCCACAGCGCCACGAACAGCGCGAGCCCCGTGGCGATCGTCGTCAAGCCCGTCCCCATCACCGCCAGCATCGTCGCGTCCATCGTCGTCCGTCCCTTCCGGCCGGCGGCCGTGATGGCCCGCCCCGGCCGGCAACGCTACAAGCAATCGACGTGCCACAGCCGGGCCGCCGCGCGGGGGACTTCCCTTCGTCTCTGCTGTTGTGCCACGGGCCGCGCCCGTTGTCCAGTCCCGGCGCCCGGCCGGTCGCGAGCACGCGACCGAGCAAGCCTGACCTCGGCCAGAAAGCCGCGACCGACGATGGGTCCCTACGGGGGGGCGCCGCACCTCGGCCAGAAAGCCGCGACCGACGATGGGTCCCTACGGGGGCCCTTCGCGCACGTTCAGGTCGCGGTCGAGGCGCACGGTGGCGCCGCCGAGGCCCGAGCCGACGCGGCGGGTGTAGCGCATGTCGGAGATGGTGACGATCCAGCCGTCGGCGGTCTCGGCGACGGTGTAGGCGGGAAACCGCTTCCACACCGCCATGCCCCACACGTGGGGGGCGGTCAGGGCCGCCTCGACGATGGGCCCCTCGGGGCCGCGGGCCACCGGCTCGGCGGTCTGCCGCAGGGGCGGCGAGCCGAGCCAGTCGAGCTCGTAGAAGCGGTAGGCGTCGGGGTAGACGGCGACGATGCCGCGGCGGAAGGGGTTGCCGGGCACGGGAATGGCCAGCACCTCGACCGGCGCCGGGGCGCCCCGCTGGATGGTGAGCAGGGCCGCCGCGTAGCGTTCGGCCGTGTTCGCGGCCATGGCCAGGCCCCCGGCGTAGATGGTCAGCCCGACCAGGCACGCCACCGCGAGCCGCGGCAGCCGGCCCCGGCCCTGCCTCGTGGCCCGCGCCCACACGACGACCGCGAGGCCCGCCGCCCACGCGAGGGCGGTCAGCGGCGGGGTGTCGGCGAACCGGCCGAACCCGATGACGGTCCCCGTGACCAGCGTGGCCGCCGCCGCCAGCAGCGCCCAGCCGAGGCCGGCCGCCCACGTCGCCGAGTGGGCCAGCACCACCGTCAGGCCCGCGAGCAGCCACACCCACGGGTCGATGATGAACAGGGCGTCGCCGTAGAACCACGTGTCGTCGAACGGCATGAGGAAGCGCACGCCGTAGGTGTTCAGCCAGTCGAGCAGGGGGTGGCTGAGCACCCCCGCCGTCGTCAGCCGCAAGAGCGGCCCCGCCCGCGCCCGCGGCTCGCGCCCCCGCCACCGCGCCCACAGCCGGTCGAGCACGAGCAGGGCCGCCGTCAGCACCAGGGGCAGCACCACCATGGCCAGCACCCCGTGCGTCCACCCGCGGCGGAAGCCCAGCGACAGGTCGCGGCTGACGAACATGGTGACGGCGTCGACGTCGGGGGCGTTGGCCGCGAGCAGGCCGGCGGGGGTGGCCATGGCGCCCGCGCCGCGACGCAGCCGCGTCTGGGCGAGGGTGGCGCCGACCAGGGTGTGGGCGAGGGGGTCCATGGCGTGCCTCAGCCGGAGCCGCGCTCCTCGCGCGGGTCAAGGGTCGGAGCGACTTCGCGGGTGGGGGAACGGTCCGGCCGAAAGGGCGTCAGGCGGCGCCGCGGTCCCGGCGGCCGGCGAGGAAGCCTTCGAGCGCCCCCTCCAGCTTGGCCATGCGCTCCCGCAGGTCGCCCAGCCCGCGCTGCACCTGGTCGAACCGGTCGTTGAACTGCTTGTTCATCCCGTCGAGCCGCTCGTCGAGCCGCTTGATCATCCCGTCGAGTCGCTCGTTGAACTGCTTGTTCAGCTCGTCGAGCCGCGTGTGTTCAGCGCCTGCATGTCTGCGCGAACCTCGCGGCGCTGCTCGCGCATGTCGAACCGCAGCCACGCGAAGAGCGCGACCAGCAGGGCCGGCGTGATCCAGGCCGCGATGCCGTCCATGAGTCCAGCGTAGCACGCGGCGCGCCGGCGCGCGAAGCGGGGAGAAGCGTTCGCGGCCCCCGGCGTTGGACGGCGGAGTTCGATCACGATCCCGGCCGGCGCGACCGCCGGCGCTACCCGGGGCTGCAGTTTCTGCGCCGCCGGCCGCTCGTCGAGGTTCGTTCCCCGTGTCCGCGGGCCGTCCCGCGTTGGCCCCGTTCTTGCTTCTGGACACCCGTCGGCGGGCCGCCGGCCTCCCGCAATCCGGCGGGGGCCCCGCGCGCCCCGCCCGCCGCGGATCCGCGACGCGGGATGCCGCCGGGAGCACGCATGCACGACTCCGTCTACAAGCTGATCTTCGCGCGCCCGCGCATGGTCCGCGACCTGCTCGCCGGCTTCGCCGCCCGAGGCTGGAGCGGCGCGCTCGACTTCGACACGCTGGGCCCCCTGCCCGCCGGCTTCGTCGCCGAGGACCTCCGGCAGCGCCACGGCGACCTGGTCTGGCGCGTGCGCTTCCGCGGAGATCGCTGGCTCTACCTCGCGTTGCTCCTCGAGTTCCAGGCCACCGTCGACCGGGGGATGGCGGTGCGCATGCTGGCCTACACCGCGCTGCTCCAGCAGCGCCTGATCGCCGACGGCGTGCTGGGCGAGCATGGCGCGCTGCCGCCGGTGCTGCCGGTCGTCCTCTACAACGGCCCCCGGCGTTGGACGGCGCCGGTCGAGGTGACGGACATGATTGCGTCGGGGGGCGAAGTGCTGACGCCGTATCAGCCGTCGCAGCGATACTATGTTCTGGACGTGAGGCGGGTGCCCGATGCGGACCTGCCGGCGGACAACCTGGTGTCGGCGCTCGCGGGCCTGGAGAAGGCGCGCGACACGCCGCGTCTGCGCGAAGCGTTGCGGGCGCTGGGCGAGCTGTTGCGGGCGGCGGATGACGAGCCCCTGGAGCGGGCGTTCGGGGCGTGGTTCCGCCGGAGGCTGGGGGCTGGGGGCCGGCTGCCGCCCGGTGCGGGGGCCGTGCTGGCGCGGTTGGAGGAGAAGGGGACGATGCTGGAAGAGACCTTGGGGGAATGGACGCGTGAATGGCTCGAGCGGGGCCGCGCCCAGGGCATCGAGCAGGGGCGCGACGAGGGCATCGAGCGGGGCCGCGCCCAGGGCATCGAGCAGGGGCGCGACGAGGGCATCGAGCGGGGCCGCGCCCAGGGCATCGAGCAGGGGCGCGCCCAGGGCATCGAGCGGGGCCGCGCCCAGGGCATCGAGCAGGGGCGCGACGAGGAGCGGGCGTTGCTCTGCCGTCTGGCGGCCCGGAAGTTCGACGGCGCGACCGCCGAGGGGCTGGCGGCGGCGCTGGCCGGGGTCACCGACCCGGAGCGGCTCGGGCGTGTCGGCGACTGGATCATCGAGTGCGCGACGGCGTCGGCGTTGCTCGCCCGCGTCCGCCGCGAAAACGGGTCGGGCGGCTGACGGCGCCGTGCGGCGGACGACCCTGCCGGGGGCCGTGCCCGGCCCGGTCGACCGGCGGCGGCTGACCATCGAGCGCGTCGTCCTCCCCGCGCCCGCCCTGCCCTGCTCGCGCCCGCACCCCCGGCGAGCCCCGGGCCCGGTGCCAGGCCCGGTGCCCCGCCCGCGCCCGCCCCGCCCGCCCCGTGACCTATGGTCTGGACGTGAGGCGGGTGCCCGATGCGGACCTGCCGGCGGACAACCTGGTGTCGGCGCTCGCGGGCCTGGAGAAGGCGCGCGACACGCCGCGTCTGCGCGAAGCGTTGCGGGCGCTGGGCGAGTTGTTGCGGGCGGCGGATGACGAGCCCCTGGAGCGGGCGTTCGGGGCGTGGTTCCGCCGGAGGCTGGGGGCTGGGGGCCGGCTGCCGCCCGGTGCGGGGGCCGTGCTGGCGCGGTTGGAGGAGAAGGGGACGATGCTGGAAGAGACCTTGGGGGAATGGACGCGTGAGTGGCTCGAGCGGGGCCGCGCCCAGGGCATCGAGCGGGGCCGCGACGAGGAGCGGGCGTTGCTCTGCCGTCAGGCGGCCCGGAAGTTCGACGGCGCGGCCGCCGAGGGGCTGGCGGCGGCGCTGGCCGGGGTCACCGACCCGGAGCGGCTCGGGCGTGTCGGCGACTGGATCATCGAGTGCGCGACGGCGTCGGCGTTGCTCGCCCGCGTCCGCCGCGAAAACGGGTCGGGCGGCTGACGGCGCGGTTGGAGGAGACGCAGACGATGCTGGAAGAGACCGTGCGGGAATGGACGCGTGAATGGCTCGAGCGGGGCGCGACGAGGGCATCGAGCAGGGGCGCGACGAGGAGCGGGCGCTGCTCTGCCGGTCAGGCGGCTCGGAAATTCGATGCGGCGGCGGGGGAGATGCTGGCCGCCGCCCTGGCGGCGTCACCGACCCGGCGCGGCTCGGGCGTGTCGGCGACTGGATCATCGAGTGCGCGCCGGCGTCGGAGCTTCTCGCCCGCGTTCGCGGCGACGGTCGGTCGTGCGGTTGCCGTCGCCGCGATGGGGGCGCCCCCGTCGGCGCCGTCCCGCCGGCCGCTTGCGGTCCGTCCCGAAGCGGTCTCCCTCGGCGCCGGGGGGCGGCCCGTCGCGGAGGGCGGCGGGCGCCAACTAAAAATCGGGGGGCGGCATTTCCTCTCTTGCGCGGGCTCGTTGGGGCGTGTTACGCTCTCGCACCGGGGCCGGGTTCTTGGCATCCCGGCTCGGACCGCGCATCGTCTGGTCCGTATCCCGGCCGGTTGCGGCGTCCCCGCTTTGGGGGTTGCGCCGCCCGGTAGTGCATGTTACGCTTGCGCGTTTTCGCTCGAGCGTGGGAGGGCTAAAGACCATATGCGCAAGCGACCGATCGGCGTAAACCTCGGGCGTAGAACAACTTGTGGGACACGAGCCAAGCGTAGGGCCCAAAAACAGGCCCAAATCGGATTTCGACGCGGGCAGTCGGGAGGCTCAGGAGCAGATGCGGAGCGGTAGTCGACATCGGGGGGAGGCAGGGGGCGGATGGAGTGGTTTCCCCCCGCTGCTGGCGACAGACGGACGGATTCACAAGGGAGATTGCGACATGCGGACAGGAGCGATTTTCGCGAGAGGCAGTTGCCTGGCGCTGAAGTGGATTGCGCTGTTGGGCATTGTGTTTGCGCTAGGAGTTGGGTCGTCCGCGGCTCAGTCAACCAATGCAGATGACTTGGAGTTGAAGATCTCGTCCGTGACGATCAACGGATCCAGTGCGAGCACTGTCACCCTTGATGAGGACTCTACTGCGCTCGTGGTGGTGACCTTGAGCGCGGCGTTGCCGGAGGCCGACCCTGACGGCACTGACACCACGGTGGATCTTTCCGTCGGGGTGGACGGAATACAGCCTACGGCGGGTTCGTTCGTCACGGGCGAAGCCGAGGTCGGCGACGTGCAGATCGATGGCGGCGACATCACCGACAGCTCGAGTCTCGCCGATCTCAGGACGTGGGACGAGGGCGACAGGACGGTTCGGTTTCAGCTCGAGCTGGACAACGACCAAGGGCAGTTCGACGATGCCGTCGATGAGGAATTCTCCTTGACGTTCACCTTGGCCGACCTCACTGGCAACGGTGATGACGTGGAGGGTGATACCGTCATCACGCTCGCCACGGAGGATGATCCGGCCAACCCCGGCACCCCGCGGACCGTCACCATCACGAAGACGATCAAGATCGACGACGACGACGAACAGGAGTACCTGTTCGATATCAAGACCGCGGCCGACAGCCGCCGGGAAGACGCAACCATCAGGGTCGAGCTCGAGGCGGACCCGCGCAGGCCTGAGGCGGAAGACATCGAGGTTCAACTGTATCTGGAGAGCGATGATGCAGACGTCGCCCGCCGGTACGAGATCGTTGGCGACTCGACAGCCGACGAGCACACGTTCGATGAGACCGACGCCAACGCGGTTTATGAAATCGATGTCCGTCTGAGGCCGGCTCTCGGCAATAGCGACGGCGACCGGGACGACGACACCATCATGCTGGAGGCGGACCTGACGGATCCGAACCACCGCAGGATTCTGACGGTGGAAGAGGAGATCGTCGTGAAGGACATTCACGGGTTGCCCGCCTCCGACAAGATCACCGCGAAGGCGTACATGGACGACGACGGCGACCCGGGCGACGACGAGGCCATGTCGATGATGGAGGGCGGCGACCC
Organism: Vicinamibacterales bacterium; assembly: GCA_963663815.2. GTDB lineage: Bacteria > Acidobacteriota > Vicinamibacteria > Vicinamibacterales > UBA8438 > JAJEEA01. The sequence continues at coordinate 5,977,019 of OY760734.1, forward strand.
CGTCCACGTGACGGTCACGGTGGATCGAGGGGACTCCGGATTTCCGTTGGGCGAGGATCTCGAGGTTTCGCTTGTGGCGGCTGATCCGGACCAGCGCCTAGACTTCAGTTTCCCTGACGGTGGGAACAAGCTCACCATCGCCTCCGGCATGGACGAGCAGACCGCCACCATCAAGCTCGAGGCGTTGGAGGACAGGGATGTCGGGCCCGAGGATCTCGTGCTGAACTTGGTGGTGACCGGCAAGGATGATGACAACGGGCCGGGCGAACGCATGGGGCAACCGTTCTCGATCGCGATCGGGGACGTCACCCCGAAGTTGGTCCAGCCGAAGGACGGTTGGGAGGAAGCCGTGAAGACGGCGATGGGTGGAGACCCCGAGGGCGACCCGCCTCATGTCCTGAATCCCGGCATGGACTTCATGCTGATGGGAGGCAACCTGTTCGAGGCCGGCATGATCCCGGTCGACATCACGTATTCGGCCTCGGTGCAGGGCGATGCGGCCAGCGTGACGGTTGCCGGTGACACCCTGACGGTCACGGCGGGGATGGTGTCGGGGCCCGCGATGGCCACGGTCACCATCACTGCCACCGCGGAACGCCAGGGCGACTCCTTCTTGCCGACCCAGGAAGTGGACAACGTTGCCAACGTCACGTTCCCGGTGCACGTCGACCTGATGCCGCTGGCGGTGACGGTGACTGCCGATCGCATGGAGATTATGGAGGGCGAATCCGCCACGATCACCGCGACCGCGAACCGGGGGGTCGTCGGCGACACGACCATCATGCTGGATGTCATCTCCAGCGATAGCAGCGACGACCATATGCTGGAGATCATGATTCCGGACACCATGACCAGCGGCTCCACCCAGTTGGGGGCGGGGGAGGATGACGACTACGACGACATGTCGTATACGGTGGTCGCCACCGGCCCCGGGATCGACGGCTCCCAGAATCTCGTCATCAGCGTGACCGACAACGACGAGGCGCCGACGCCCGAGCGCACAGTGAAGGCGCAGGCCGACCCGCAGAGCGTGTTCGACGCCAACGTCGGCTCCGACTTCGTCAAGGACGGCGACGCTGTGTCGTTCGATGCGGGCATGCTGTTCGAGGAGTTCGGCGCGGATGTCGATCCGGTCTTCGCGGTCACGTCGAGCGACGACATGGTCGTCGGGGCGGTCATGATGGGAAGCATGCTGACGCTCACCCCAGCCGGGTATGGCTCGGCCACCATCGCGGTGACGGTCACCGACCTCACAAGCGACCACACCGCCACCGCGTCGGGTGACGTGATGGTCGGTCTGGCGGACGTATCGGTGATGGTGGCCGCCGCTGACATGATGATCGACGAGGGCGGCAGCACGATGATCACCGCCACCGCGAGCCGGATGCTCGAGGGCGACGAGAGGGTTACGGTCAATCTGGCCGTCGTCGGGGAAGCCACGCTCAGCGCCGATTCCATCGAGATCGCGGCGGATTCGGACAGCGGCTCCGTTACGCTGATGTCCACGGATGACGACGTCCACGAACAAGGCGAGATGGTGACCGTCATCGCCTCGGGCGCCGGAATCGACGGCAACATATCGATCGAGATCGCCGTGACCGACAACGACGACGCTCCGGTGGTCGAGCTCACGGTGACCGCGAAGGACGACGCGGCGCAGATGATCCTCGACGCGGTGGCCACGGCCGCCGGCGGCGCCGACTGGATGGTCGGCGGCATGGTGGCCACGGTCGACATGGCCGACCTGTTCACCGCTGACGAGGGCACCTCCATCTCCTACGCGGGCATGTCGAGCAGCGAGGCGGTCATGGTGGGCACCAGCGGCACGATGCTGATGCTGACGCCGATGGCCGAGGGCGTTTCCACCATCACGGTGACGGCCAGCGACAGCGCTAGCATGGACGTCGCGCGGGTCGATGCCGATGTGGCGGTCGCCCTGCAGACCCTGTCCATCAGCATGGCGGCCTCGGCCGACACGGTGATGGAAGGCGGCAGCGTCACCCTGACCGCGACGGCCAACCGGGCGGTCACGGCGGAGACGATGCTGACGGTGACGGTGACCGGCGACACGGACGCCGTCGAGGCGGACACGATGATCACCATTGCCATGGGCCAGATGGCCGGCACCGGGATGGTGATGGCGGTGGAGGACGACGACTCCGCTGACGCGATGGTGGCGGTGGTGGTGAGCGGAGACGGCATCTCCGGCGGCGCCGCCAGCTTCGACATCGCCATCACGGACAACGACCCGACCGTCAGCGCGAAGACGTCGGCGGAGGTGGACGCGGTGTTCACCGTGGCCGTCGCGACGGCCAGCGGGACGGACGGCTGGGTGCCGACGAGCCAGGGCGGCGAGGCGGCGATGCTCGACATGGGCGACCTGTTCGACACCAACGGCAGTCCCACGCTCGAGTACATGGCCGAGTCGTCGGCTGCGGACATGGTTGCGGTCAGCGCCAGCGGATCCATGCTGACGCTGACGCCGATGGCGATGGGTGACGCCACCATCACGGTGACGGCCACCGACAGCAGCGGCGACATGTACGACACCGCCACGGTCATGTCCAGCGTGATGGTCGGCCAAGCGGCTCTGGAGGTTACGGTGTCGCCCGAGACGGCCTCGATCGCGGAGGGCGGCGATTCGGTCGAGATCAGCGCGATGCTGAACCGGCCGGCGGCCGCCAACGTCGAGGTGATGCTGATTCGCGACGCGACCAGCAGCGCCGGCGAGGACGACTACTCTCTGGCGCCCTCGGCAATGATCACCGTCATGGCCGGCGAGACCATGGGTATGGCCACGTTGACCGCCACCGACGACGTGACGGTGGAGGGCGACGAGAGCGTGACGCTAGTCGCCAGGGTCAAGGACATGGGCGATGTCGGGACCGTGATGGTGTCCATCATGGACAACGACGCGGTGAGCAAGTTCACGCTGTCGGGACCCATGGACACGAACCTGGTCGAGGGCCAGGAGTACGAACTGACGGTGACGGCCGATCCCGCGGTTCAGGTGGACACCGAGGTCACGATCATGCGTGACCGCGGGGCCAGCGACGCGGACGACGCCGACTTCACGGTTGGGTCGGTCATGCTCTCGGCGGGCGACGCCACCGGCACGACCATGCTGGTGGTGACCGACGACGGGATGGACGACTCCGGCCACGGCATGCCCGAGGTGCTGGTGCTCTACGGGATGGCCAACGGCGAGTCGACCAACTCGTTGACGTTCAACATCTGGGATGCCGCGGTGCCGGCGCTGCCGGTCATCGCGCAACTCCTGCTGGCGGCCTTCCTGGCCCTCGGCGGTTACCGCCGCTACCGGCGGCGGTAACGTTCGGCGTCGGCGTTCGTAACTCTCCCTTGCAGCCCCCTCTCCCCCGCCGCCCTTGGGGGGAGGGGGTTTGCTTTTGCCGGAAGAACCTCCGCGGGCTCGCTTGCGTCGGGCCGTTGCTCGAATCCCTACTGTCGGCGGCCTCGGGGTTCGACCGCCCCGATGACGCTGGCGTCGGCGGCGTTTCCGCTCTCTCCCTCGGGCCCTCCCTGCCAAAGCCCCGGCAGGGAGGGCCTTTTTGCTGGAGCCGGCGGGCCAGCGGGGCGCCACTACGGGGCGCGAGGGCTGCGGACTCCAGGAAACTCCTCAGAAACCAGGGCCCGAACCATCGCGGCGCAGCGGACACCCCGCTAGCGCGTCGACCGCTCTAGCTCGTCAGCGCCTCAACGTCACCACCTGCCCCCGCAACGCCTTCAGATACTCCGCCCAGTCGTCCATCAGGTGCCGGCGCCGCTCGAAGAGGTCCGACCGCGCGTACGCGGCCTCGGTCTGGTCCCGCACGGTGTGCGCCAGGGCCGCTTCGACCACCTCGCGCGGGTGATCCGTCCGCTCCGACGCCCAGTCCCGGAACGACGACCGAAAGCCGTGCGGGACCGCGTCGATCCCGAGCCTGGTAAGCGTCTTCGAGAGAACCGAGGCGTCGATCTGCCTCCCGCGGATGCTCGTGAACACCAGTTCATGCGGCTGCGGCGACGGGCGGAGCCGCTCGGCGGCCCGCAGCACCTCGATGGCGCGCTTGCTCAGCGGGATCCGGTGCTCGCGCTTCGCCTTCATCCGCTCCTGCGGGATCGTCCACACCATCGAGACGAGGTCGATCTCCTGCCACGTCGCCAACCTGACCTCGGCTGAGCGCGTGGCCGTCAGGACCAGGAACTCGAACGCCAGCTTGATTCCGTCCCAGGCCTTGCCGACGCGCACCTTCGCGAGGGCCTCGCCGACGTCGTAGTGCGACAGGGCCCGCCGGTGTTGAACCGGCCTGGGTCGCTTGGGTAGCGCCGCGAGCAGCGCGTCGCCGGCGGGATTGTCGGTCCGGTAGCCCTGGGCGACCGCCCACTTCATGACCGCGCTGCTTCGGTGCAGAACCTTCCGCGCCGTCACGTACTTGCTCGTCCACAGCGGCAGCAGCACCGCCATCATGTCCGCCGTCGTCACCCGGTCGACGGTCTTCCCGCCGAGCTCCGGGAAGGCGTGATCGCGGAGGCTGCTCTCCCACTGGCTCGCGGTCTTGCCGCCCTTGCGCCAGCCGCCCTTGTGAATCGCGAGGACCTTGTACGCCGCCTCCTCGAACGTCGGGACGCCCGCGGTGTGGTGTCGGCCGGCCGACCGCGGGTCGCCGCCAGCCCGTGCGAGCTTGCGGTTGGCGCGGGCCAGCTCCCGGGCCTCGGCCAGCGAGACGGTGCTGAACCCTCCGAGGCCGAGCTTCCGCGCCCGGCCCCGCACCATCAGCCTTTGGATCCAGCGCCGGGCGCCTGACGGCGTGACCAGCAGGTAGAGGCTGTCCCCATCCGCGTACAGACCCGCCTCGGTGACCTTGCGGCAGAAGGCGTCCGTGAGGGCCTTCTGAGGGTGACGGCCCTTGCGCTTCGTCGACTCTCGGCGCTTCTTCGGGAGCACTCCGCTCGGTTTTCGGGGCATCTCCGCAGGCCCAAATTCAGGTACAAAATCGAGTACCGATAGGGAGCCGAAAGCGAAACTCTCACGAAACGGCTCCTGCGGGCGTAAGCCTCGTCCGGTCAATGACTTACCCAGTAGTCCCGCCTGATCCCGCACACACCGGCACCTGGGGGTCCGTTTCCATATGCGGAGCGGACGATAGGGTGGTCGACACGGGGGGGCCGGGGGCGGACTGATCCGAATCCAAAGAGGCCCTGCAAGTTGCTGAAGGGCCTACGGTTGGTGGATATCGGTGTGAGTTTACCCTCCAAGATCTCCACCAATGCGGTCTGGTCGGCGGCGGACACCTAAAGCCCCGTGCGAACGAATTCGGACCGGCCGGGGGCAAACGCCAGGGTTCGTCGCGGGCCGCCGGAGGCGGAAGACCGATGTGGAACGGTAGTCGGCAACACCGGGGGGAGGCAGGGGGCGGAGGATTCGGTTTCCCCCCGCTGCTGGCGACAAATGGACGGAATCACAAGGGAGAACGCCGTTGCGGCGCGTAATTCGCTGACCGTTCGGGACTTATGGCGGTGTCCCGCGGGGCCGTCACCCAGTCCGTGTGCAATTCACTCGCGGGGAGGCTTTAGGCGCAGATGCGGATCGATTGCCGACACGAGCGGGAGACAGGGGGCGGATGGTTTGGTTTTCCGCCACGGCCGGCGACGAGGAAACGGACAAAGAGGGGAGATTGCAACATGCGGACAGGAGCGATTTTCGCAAGAGGCAGCTGCCGTGCGCTGAAGTGGGTGGCGCTGGTGGGGATGGTGTTCGCGCTGGGGGGCGGTCAGGCTTTGGCGCAGGACGCTGAGGTGGACATCAAGCTGGGTACCAACAGGCCTGCGGAGGGTGGCGCACTGGTGACGGTGACGGTGACGGTTGACCCCTCGGCGACCGCAACAGTTCCCGGCAGCCTCACGGTCACGCTGACCTTGGCGTCGGATCCTGCGACGGACACGGATCCCCCGAGCGACACGCGAGGCGAGCTCGGCGACAATGGCGACATAGCGTGGGAGGGCGCGACTCGCGCTTCGGCGACCACGACGTTGGAGTTCTCTTGGGGTGACAGTCGGGCGACGACGGACGAGACTGTCAACTTGCGGACGTACCGCGACTCGGACGCGGAGGACGAGAAGTTCACCGTCACGAGCACGGGTGGTGACGGGGATACCGAGCACGGCGACCCCGTGAAGTTCACGGTCATCGACGCCGAGACGCAGACCTACGTGCTGAGCCATCCGTACAACAACAGCGGCGAGATCGACGAGGGAATGGACCCGACCCTCGAGCTGGCGGCGTGGCCGCTGAAGACCGGTCCGGTGCGCCTCAGGGTGACCCTCGACTCGGAGAACGGCGGCCTTGAGGACTACTCGTTGAGCACCGACACGGCCAGCATCAGCGAGGAGTTCACGATCCCGGTCGCCGCCGACACTGACGACGCCAACCGGGCCGGCGTCGTCTGGGTGCCGTTCGTCACGGAGGACGTCGATGGCGACCGGGTCGATGACACCGTCACCTTCAAGGTGACTTACGCCGACGGGGACATGAGAGGGTCGGCGGCGATGGACGAGTACTACACGCTGAAGGTGATCGACCAGCACAAGCTGCCGAAGATCACGCTCGGCAAGATCCAGGTTCCCGACAAGGACGACAAGCTGCAGGACGCGGACAGCATCCCCGAAGGCAAGATCGGCACGGTCACGTTGACCGCGGATCGAAGCCCCGATGACGTGCCCTCCAGCGAGGACATCAAGGTCACGTTGAGGCACTCGGACGGCAGCACCGCCGATACCCGGGACTACACGCTCGGCGGTTCGCCGGTGGAGATCGACGGCAGCGACAAGTCGGCTACGTTCACGATCAACGTGGACGCGGACGAGGATGTCGGTTTGGAGTCGTTGGTGCTCGAGGCGGTGGTGACGGGCACCGACGCCAATGGGCCGAACCCGGATTCCCCCTACGACCTGAAGGCGATTCCCTTCAGCGACGAGACGGACACGCAGATCACGCCGAAGTCGGATGACATGATCTACGCGGCGATCATGGCGGCGAGGACCGATGGGGCCGGCGGCAACGGTCTGTGGACCCCTGGCGAGACGATGAGCCTCGAGGCTTCGGATTTCTTCACTTGGAACACCACGATGTACAACGTGGTTCTCGGAAACGCCATCAGCGACGACCAGCAGATCGCCACCGCCGGCACCACCAACGACAGCCTGACGATCACGGCCGTGGGCGACGGGATGACCGAGATCAGCGTCACCGGGACGGCGATGGCCGCACCGTCGTCCGTCATGTCGTCGCAGACCGTTTCAAACGTCGCCACGGTCAAGTTCCCGGTCACGGTCGACCCGCCCGCGATCGTCGCGAAGGACAACGCGCAGGCGGTGGCGGGCGCGGCCGTCGCGGTGGCCGCGGCGGACTCCGCAAACGGCATCTGGGAGCCGGCGCCGAACGGCGCCGTGGCGATGGTTGCGGTGAGCGACCTGTTCGACGTGCCCGAGTCCATCAAGGCCGAGTACCTGAGCCGGTCGTCGGACAACGCCGACGTCATGGCGGCGATCTCCAGCGACATGATGAACGTGGAGCTCACGCCGATGGGCGCGGGGATGGCCACGATCACGGTGACGGCAGTCGACACGGAGCGGCCGGGGAACGCGGTCTCCGTCGAGTTCGACGTCACGGTCATGGCGCAGGCGGCGGTCCGGGCGATGTCGCAGGACGACGTGAACAAGGTGTTCATGGATGCCGGCGCCGACGACTTGGTGGCGCAGGGAGCGGCCATCAGCGTCGACATGAGCAAGCTGTTCGAGGTGGGCTCGGGCGTGACGCCCGGCTACTCGGCAGAGTCGAGCATGGCGGACGTCCTCATGGCGAGCGCCAGCGGGATGATGCTGACCCTCACGCCGGGCCAGGGTCCGGCCGGCGGCATGTCGACGATCACGGTGACGGCGCTCGACTCGGCGAGCGGGTCCCACGCCTCGGTCATGTACATGGCCACGGTGGACGCCCTGCCGGCGATGATAACCGTCTCGACCGACCCGATGGACATGGTCGCGGAGGGCGGCGCCATCACGGTGACGGCGATGCTGAACCAGGAAGCGACGGCCGACATGACCGTCAAGCTGCAGGTCACGGGCCCGGCCACGCCGGCCGAAGCCGAGATCATGCTCATGACCGGCATGGAGTCGGCCTCCACCATGCTGATGGCGGACGACGACTACGACCACATGTCGGACTGGAACGACATCGTCATCGTGGCCTCGCACGCGGCCATCATGGGCGGCTCGGCGGTGATGACCCTCAGCGTGACCGAGAACGACTCGGAGATCACCTACACGCTGATGGAGCCTGCCGAGACGAACCTTGTCGAGGGCTCGGAGTACGAGCTGACGGTGACGGCCGAGCCTGCGGTGGCGATGGACACCGAGGTGACGATCATTCTTGACCGCGCCAACAGCGACGCGGACGCGGACGACTACACGGTCGAGCCGATCACCATCATGGCCGGCGAGACCAGCGGGTCGACCATGTTGATGGTGACGGAAGACAACATGGACGATTCGGGTCACGCCTCGCCCGAGATGCTGACGCTGTTCGGGATGGTCGGGAACATGCAGACCAACTCGGTGAGCGTCTATCTCTGGGACATGGCGGTGCCGGCCCTGCCGCTCATCGCCCAGCTCCTGCTGGCGGCCTTCCTGGCCATCGGCGGCTACCGGCGCTACCTGAGGCGGTAGCGCCGTTCGGCGGCGGCGTTCGCATCTCTCCCTTGCCCCCTCTTCCCCGACGCCCCGGGGGGGAGGGGGCTTTTTCTGCGGGGCGGATCGACCCGCAAACTCGTCGACGTCAGACCGTACCCCAATGGGCATTGCGGGCGCTGAAGGGGAGGTGGAGGCGCAGGGTGCCGCCTGACGATCTGAGGCCTCGGCTCTTGCCGACCTTCGAGAGGGTCCGTGGGCGTCCTGGTGGGAGCCGGCAAGTTCACGAGCCCGAGTAACGGCACGGCCAAAGGGGTGAAGCGGCCTGTTCCCGGCGGATGCGCGCTACGTTCTGGGGGTCTCGGTGGTCGATCTCGATCGGTCGCAGCACGCGCAAGCGCCAAAGAGGCCACGGACCTACGCTCGTGGCGGCAGCGTTTCCGACATGAAACGGCTTCTGCAGAAAGACGCACCGCGGATCGCGCTTGGCCCGGTGGCTGGTCGTGGCGGGCATCGCCATCACGGTGGTGGTTCTGGCAATCGGGACGTTGTGGTTGCTCGGCCGATGACGAACGCGAACACGGGCCCCCGGGGCCGTCAGGGCGCTCCAACGGTCACGGGACTCTGCCGTCTCGTCGCCCTCATACCGTCCAGGCCCTCCGTTGGCGAGCGGACGCGGTGATGCGGGGCTTGCCAAGCCATCTTGGGTCACCATTGGACAGTCCTGCGGCGCCCTGATGGGCGCACCGTCACGTGCGATCCGCCGCGGACGTTTCGCCCTCGGCCGACCGCGAATCGGCGTTCGTTTATCTCCCATCCCCTCCCCCCGCCCCCGGGGGCCTTTCCTTCTCTGCGGGGCGTGGCGCGGGCCTGAACCGGGCCTCCACCGGCGGCGTCCGCAGCCGTCAAGGCGCGACCCCGAGGCGACGCAGGGCCTCGCGGGCTTGGTTCTGGGGGTGGGGATAGATGTCGTGGGAATGTCGGTACCGGGCTACGGCAAATGCGATGTCGCCGGCGGACTCGGCCAGGCGCCCCTGTTCGAAAGGGAGTCGGGCGCGTTCACTCTTGCTGGCCGCTTGATGGTGCAGCGCTTCTGCACGCGTCAGCCAGGCGGAGATTCGGTCCGGGGTGGCGACGTCGTTGTCATGCAGCGTCGCCACCATGCTGATCAGACAGGGGTAGCAGTCCTCTGCACGCTCGAACAGCGCCTCCATCGGCTCCAGCAATTCCGGCGATTCCGACAGGGCGATCAACCCCAGGTAGTACCCGTAACGGTACAGAAGCTCGTAGCGTACCGCCCGTTCCCAGCGATCGGCGGGTTGCCGGTCCAACAGTTCCACGAAGTACTGCTCCCAGTGTGGATGGCGCGCCAGCTCGATAGTGTTGGGCGTGCCTTCCTCCACCATTTCCAACGCGAGTCCGTAGTGCCGGACGGCGCGTTCCCCGGGATAAAAGTCGGCGTCGCGAAGCACGAAGACCGGGCTATGGGTGGAGCCGACGAATTGGTCCAGCGCTCTCGGCCTGTCTGCCGGCGACATGAAAGGATCGTACAGGCGGTTGGCGTACACGAGGCCCTGCAGATGGTACAGCGTGACGTCCGGCCGGCGTTTCTCGACGAGGCGGTAATACCCGATAGGGGTCGTGCTGTCGGCGTTCACAAGAAGGACGGCGTTCTCTGGCAGTGCGTCGAACATCACGTCCGCGTACCGCTCGACGAAGTCGCTCCCCGAACGGTCGTTGGCGGGCCAGCTCGCGAACGCCGACGCGGCCACCATCGCGGCAGCGGCTAGCCCCACCAGCGCCGCCGATCCGGGTACGGCCCAGGACGCGCGGGGAGCGCCGGCCAACCTCTCGGGCCACCGTGCGCCCAGCGTGGCGTGAAGGCGACCGAGCAGCCACTGCAGGCCCGCGGCCACCCACAGGGCGCTCACGCCGTAGCAGATCAACGGATAGGGCCGGAACACCGCCACCTGGAACTCGTCGAAGTCGAACCCCAGCAGCAGGATCAGCAGGAGGCTGTTGCCGAGCAGGGCGAGGACGCCCGACCCCGCGGCCGCAACCGCGGCGAGGCCGCCGGGGCGCAGCAACGTCCCGAGGCCGATCAGCGCGAGCAGGAACCCCGGCAGCGTCGACTGGCGCACTAGGTCCCGGGCGAACCACCCCACGAACGACCAGCGGTCGCGCCATCCCGCGCTGGGGCTGACGTCGACGCCGCTGTAGCCCTCCCGGCTGACGAAGAACCAGAAGTCGCTCCACGTTTCGATGGGGCCGTAGAAGCTGATAGGGGGAGCCTGATGGGACAGCCAGACCATCCAGGCGTACGGCAGCGCCGCGCTTGCGAGGGACAGACCAAGCAGTCGCGGCAGGCGGTGCAGCACGTTCCGCCAGACCGGCAGCAAGGCCAGTGCCAACCCCGGCGTGGCCAGGACCAGCAGCGGCCAGTGATTGGCCAAACCCGCGCCCCAGGCGACGGCAGCGCATGAGAGCGGCCATTGGCGTCCCGGGTCGCGGGCGCCCAGCAGCACTAGGGCGTAGGCGACGAAGAAGAGGAGCGCGTTGAGGGTGTAGACCTCGGCGATGATCGCCTGCGACCAGAACTGCTCCGACACCCCGAAGAGCCATGCGGCGGTCAGCGCCGGCACGGGCGATGCCCGCAGCAGCCGAGCGCAGCCGTACACGGCGCCGCAGGCCAAGGCGCCGAGCACCGCGCTCGACAGGTGCCCGAGGACGGCGGGGTCGCCGAACGGCAGCCGCGTGAAGAGGTGGACGATGAACGTGTAGATCGGGTAGCCCGGCGGGTGAGCGACGCCGAGGTGCACCCCGGCCATCAGGAACAGGCCGTCGTCTTCGAGCACGACGGTACGCGGCAGGGTCGCGGCGTAGACGGCGAGGGGGCCCAGCACGGCCGCGACCACCGCCGCCGCGTCGGGCCGGCGCCAGGAGACCGGCGGGCACTGGTCGGCGGCCGGTCCGGCGGCGAGCGCCGAAGCGGGGGAGGCAGCGCGCGCGCGCCGCGGTGCGTCGCCCGTCGTCCGTGGCTTGCTCCGCCTAGCCATCATCGGCGCGGCGCGGGCTGGCCCGCGACCTTGCCGGCGAAGACGTGCAGATAGAGGCGGCCCAAGTGCCGCAGGTAGTCGAGCCGCTGCCGCCAGCCCAGCTTGCTCTTGCCGCGGTGGCGGTCGTCGAAGGCTATCGGCACTTCACCGACGCGCAGTTGGCCGCGCACCATCAGCTCGAGACCGATCTTGTAGCCGATCGGCCGCAGGGTCGCCAAGTCGGGGAGGTCCCGGCGGTCGACGGCAAAAAAACCGGCCATCGGGTCGGAGCAGGTCACCAGCGGCGCCGCCAGCAGGGTCGCGACGCGCGAGTTGAGGGCGCGCGACAAGCCCCAGTCGACCGCCGTCGACGCGCCCACGGCGTAGCGCGTTCCCACCGCCATGTCGCAGCCGCCGTCGAGCCCCGCGAGCAGGTCGGGGATGCGCTCGGGCGGATGAGACAGGTCGGCGTCCATCACCACGACGCGGTCGTAGCGGGCGTGCGCGATGCCTTGCAGCACGGCCTGCGACAGGTCGGGCCGCTTCCCGCGGCGCACCTCCATGCGTAGGGGCAGCCGCCGGGCGAGCCGCCCCGCGATGTCGAGGGTGTCGTCGTCGGAGTCGTCGTCGACGAGCAGCAGCTCCCACGCGAGGCCGCGGTCGGCCAAGGCGCCGGCCACGCGCTCGGCCAACGGCTCGAGGTTGGGCCCCTCTCTCAGCGTCGGTACCACGATCGTCACCGCCGGGTGATGGTCGATCAGGGGAGCAACCGCCTGTCGTCGGACGAAACGACAAGTACAGCTTAGCATGAGGTCCGGCGGGTCCGACGGCCCGCACCGTTCCGGCCGGCGCGCTGGCCGCGACGTGGTCGTCCATTCAGGTGCTGGCGGCGCTCGAACAGCTCGGACCGGGCGTAGGCGGCTTCCACGCGGTTGCGCACCGAGTGGGCGCAGGCCATTTTCGACCACCTCCCGTCGGTGGTCGATTTCCTCAGCCGCCCAGCACGACCGGAAGCCGTGAGGCACGGCCGCGATGCCCAGGTTCCTGACCAGCCTCGAGAGGGTCGCGGCGTCGAGGGCCTTGCCGCCCACGGTCGGGAACACCAACTCCTCATCGCCCGCCCCGCGAAGCTGCTCCGCCTCCCGCAGCCCCTCGACCGCCCGACCGCACAGCGGCTCCCGATGCGTACGCTTCGCCTTCATCCGGCGCGCCGGAACCGTCCACACCATCGCGACCAGGTCCAACTCGCCCCACGTCGCCAGGCGAGCGCGCCGCCGTCAACACTGGGCACTCGAAATGCCAGCCGCGTCCCGACCCAGCATCGGCGTCCCGGACCGCGGCGACGGCGGCGGCGACCTCCCGGTGGGGCAGCGCCGCCCGGTGCTGGACCGGCGTGGGGCGTTTCGGCAGCGCCGCCGTGATCGCCTCGCCGGCCGGGTTGTCGTGCCGGTAGCCCGCGCCATGGCCCACCGCATTGACGGTCCCGATGCGCTGCCTCACTTTCCGGGCCGTGACGTGTTTGGTGCTCCAGATTGGGAGCAGCGCCGCCATGATGTCGGCCGTCGTCAGCTTTGTCGACGGTCTTGCCACCGATGTGGGGGAACACGTGTCGCGCATGCTGGCCCACCAGACGATCTCGGTGTCGTACGCTGGCTGATCCGCACGGCTTCCGATCGTCGTTCCCCGATTGGGCCGGCGAATAGACCGCCCACCCCGAGAGGTCATCGAGGCCAGCCTTGGCACACCCTGTTCGCAACCAAACGGAGGCTGCCTACGCACGATCCGACCTCTTCGGAACGCCGCCAAACGCGCGTTGTTGATCGAGTGGGCCGTCTACCTGTACGGAAACGACCGCGCACCAAACGGGCCCCGTGACTAGTCTCAATTGATACTGTTCGACAACCCCCATACACCATCCGACGGCCCTCCACACTTCACCTTCGGAATGCCGCCCGTGTGCCATCAACAGCGACCCGAACGGTGACATTCATCCACCCTGTCCCAAATGCCACGGCAGTACCGGCCCTGATGCCAAGCGCCATCGAGCCTAAACCTCATAAACACAGAGACTTCTGCCTGGAAGACGACACAGATTGGGTCGGGCATGACGATGACACTCAAGACCTGAGCGACCCCGCTACGTACTAGTCGTTTCCGACCCGGAACGTGACACCAAGGTGCCATTTCCGGGTCGCGCCGCGGGGTCGCTCAGGCTGGACTTGTCCGCTACGCGGAAGGGCGAGAATGCGGCCAATGCCTCCAAGGACGGGCCCCGGGCGCGGTCCCGGGGCGACCATCGACACCGCACCGCCTGGACGGCGGACGATCGGCGCCAGGTCGAGGAGCTCATGGTGCGCCGGCGCCACAACGTCCCGGCGCTCGAGAGCCTCGGCCTCCTGGAACAGCGTCCCCGCTCCAGGATCGGCGTCGACTCCGAACACTCCGGACCCGGCTCCTCCGGATCCCCGCGCTCCAGCTCACAGACCTCCGGCACGACACCGGCGGCCGCACACGCTCGGACCCGGTTCCGCCCGTCTACCAGTGGGCCGCTCGTGACGACGACCGGCTCGCGCAGGCCAATGACGCGCACGTCCTCGACCAGCTCGTCGAACTCGCGGCCGGACATGATCGGGAACACCGCCGCCGGATGGACCCGGTACCGCCTGCCGCGGATCTCGACCAGCTCGTCCTGCGCCTCGTGCTCTGAATCCATCTCCCCCCACCTCCCGCGACAGTCTCACGCGGAACGGCCCGAGGGGCCGAACGTACCACGCACGCTCGTGGGGCCAACCGGTTCCGGAAAGACCCGGATCGTCGCGTTTCGAACGACCCGGCCGCGCGGGTCGGCTCTGCCGTCCGGCTCGGGAGACCGACCATCACCGGCGACCCGGCCCAAGGGTCGAGCTTCGTAGAACGACCCGGCTTGCCGGGTCGGGACCACGACGCGAGGGCTCTTTCTCCGCGCGCCTTGGACGACCCCGCGATGTCCTGCGGGGTCGGAACCGAGCGGGCCATCAACGGCGACCCGCCGGCCACGCCGACGGGTCGAGCCCCACTCTACCCGCCTCACCCCTGGTGCTCACCCGGATCAGCTCCCCCCCACTGAACTCGGCCGGCGCCGCGAAGATGCCGAACACGAGGCGGCCGGCCATGGTCGTGGTGTCGATCTGCGCCCCGTTGCCGGCGAGCACCAGGGGGGTTGAGCAAGCTCTCCCCTGCAACCCCTCCAGTTTCCACGGGGAGGGACCCTCCCCGAGCCCCACCCGCCGGATGCTGACCAGGGCGGGCCGGACAGGGCCCGCGAGCGACGCGGGCCGCGCTTGTATCCGATCCGTCCGCCGCGGCCCGCGTGCGGGTCTGCCGGCCCGCCGCTTCGGGGGCGTGCCGCCCCCGTCCTCCCCCTGCTCACGCCGTGCCAGGTCGGGAGGTTGGCTTGCACGCACAGTCGTCCCATCCGCCCCCGCAGCGGGTAAAGAGCCCCGCTCCGAACGCCGGCTCCGCCGGCGGGGCGGACGCCGCCCCCGGCCGGACCTGGAACGGCGGTCCGGCCTCCATCCCGAGGCCGTGAAGGGCGACGGCCACGGGATGGGCGGCGAACCCCTGCCCTTGCGACGGCGCACCCGGCCGGCCTGAAGAGCGGGCCGGCCAGACGGGTGCGCCTCTCGCAGATTCCGGCGTCAAGGACGGCAAAGCGAAGAGCGATCGCCGCCGCTGAACGCCCGGGCCGTCGAATCTCCGCTTCTTTACCTTGACGTCGCCGGCAGAAAACGCGGCTTCGCCGCAGGCCGGCACCTCCTCACCACCACCACCGCTCTCCCCACCACCACCGCCGTGTCCGACGAGGGACCGCTCTCCCGGGCCGGCCGGCCTGAACGCCGGCGCCGAAAAGCATCGGCCGGTCGATTAGACACCCCGGGCAGCGGTCCTCTTCGAGGCTCCTTGACCCCGGAATCGCGGGCAGGGGTCCTGCGGCGCGACGTGTGCGCACGAGCGCGGGTCGGCATGAGGCCGGACGCGACTCGCCGCAGGAGGAGTGAACGATGGCCAGCACTCGCGTCCGCAACTCGAGGAGGGACCGGTTCCGCGACGGCGGCGGGAATCCGTTCCGGGAGGGCCGGCCGCTCCGGGTCGGCTCCGAGATCGTCGTCCGCTCGATCGACAACGCCGGCTCGACGATCCGCGCCTTGCGCGTGGCGACGAAGCTGCGCCTGCAGGGCTCCGCGCTGGCCGCGGCGCTGGCGAGTCCGGCCGTGAGCTCGGCTCTCGCCGACGTGTCGTATCGCACCGGCGCCGGCCACACGACGGGGCTGTCGGTCGTCTACCACCGGGTCGAGCCGCTGACGACGGTCGTCCGCGAGTCGGCCGCGAGCCCCGAGCAGGAGTTCGAGGTCGCGTGGCGCGGCGGCGACGGCCTCCTCGACCAGATGCCGGACCCCGAGCCCGTCGACGGCGGTCCGACGCGCGCGGCCGTCGACTGGCACGAGCTGGCGAAGCACGCGCCCGACGTCGACGACGACGAGCGCTCGATGCCGGCCCTCGCCGACCGGAAGGTTCTGCGCCGGCGCGGCCGCGTGACGGTCAGGCGCGGGTTCCTGCGCCCGCCGATGTCGGCCGAGGCCGTCGCGCGCATGGTCGAGCTTCGCGCCCAGGGCCTCGGCTTCGGGCGCATCGCGCGGGCGATCGGCTGCGCGCGGATCACCGTGTCCCGTTACCTGCGCAGCTTCGAGGAGGAATGGAATGGACGCCTCCCGCCCTCTGATTGGTAGCGGCAACATGAAAGGGACCCCCTGAGCACTCGGGAACGGCGCTCTCCTGGCGATGATCGACGGGGCGAGACGCGGTCGTCCCGTCGACCGAGCCAGGAGAGCGCGGAGGTGATCAGGATGAACCGGTGGGCCGAGATCAAGCGACCGACATCAGGGCGAGCACAGACAGAGACTCACGCTCACACGCCGGTGCCGCGCCACGCCGCCCTTCGGCCGGCGTGGCTGGTTGTCAGGCGGGCCGGCCCGCTGCAACGCGGCCTCGGTCGAGCCCGCCGACGCTCGATGTCGTGAACGTCCGGGGGCCGAGCTGTCTGTCACCGGGTCCGTTACGTAACGGTGAGGAATAGTCATGGCGTTGACGAACGCGGAGCGGCAGGCGCGTTACCGGGAGCGGCGCCAGGCCGGCGAGCCCCGGACCCGGTACCGCCGGCCGGCGGACCGAAGGTCGCGGCCACAGCAGTGGGACGACGCGGTCCGGACGCTCCTGGCACTGCAGGACCAGTATCGGGCGTGGCAGGACGCGTTGCCTGCATCCCTCGCCGGGTCCGCGACCGCGGCGTTGCTCGAGCAGGTCTGCGAGCTCGATCTGTCGGTCCTGGAGGCCGTCGAGCTTCCCAGGGGGTTCGGGCGTGACCGCTGAACCGCCGGCAACAAGCTTCCGGTTGGTGGCTACGACCCGGCCTGTCGGGCCCATCAGCATGACCGTGTGCTCGCCGGCGTCAAGGCGCGTCGCTTCGCTCCGCCCCCGCTTCGCGGGGCTGACGGCCTTGACGCCGGCTGCGCCCACGGTCCCGGGCGAGCCCGCCCGACAGCCCGGGAACGCTCAGACAGGAGGGCCAGAAATCTGATGTGTTGACGGAGAACGGGGGGTCCCTTCTCACGGTGAGGTGGACCCCCCGGGCCGACGGCATCTAAAGTGCCCAAGGGGGAAGGCGCAAGGTCTTCCCAGGCAACCGGAAGGTCCAAGATGAAGAATAGCAGAACGGTCGTCGGCGTGGACACGGCGAAGCGGGTGTTTCAGTTGCATTGGGTCGACCTTGAGACCGGCGAGATGGTGGACAGGCGGTTGAGCCGCGGGAAGTTCCTGGAGCACTTCGCCAATCGGGCGCCGTGCCTGGTGGGCCTGGAGGCCTGTGGCGGCTCCCAGCACTGGGCGCGACGGCTCCACGCGTTGGGCCACGAGGTCCGTGTGGTGCCGGCGAAGATGGTGCGGCCGTTCGTGAGCGGCAACAAGAACGATGCGCACGATGCGCGGGCGATCTGGACGGCGGTTCAGCAGCCCGGCGTCAAGACGGTGGCGGTCAAGAGCGAGGAGCAGCAGGGGGTTCTCGCGCTGCATCGGATGCGGCAGCAGTTGGTGAAGTTCCGCACCGCGCAGATCAACGGCCTGCGGGGTCTGTTGGCCGAGTACGGCGAGGTGATGCCGCGTGGCCGCGCGGGGATGCGGCGGGACATGGCCCCGGCGCTTGCCCGGGTCTCGGAGCGACTGCCGGCCATGGTGGTCGAGACGTTGCGGGAGCAGTGGGCACGCGTGGCGCAGTTGGATGCCGAGGTCGGCGCGATCGAGCGGCGACTGGCGGTGTGGCACCGGAGCAGCCCGGCCAGCCGACGGATTGCGGCGATCCCGGGTGTCGGCGTGCTGAGCGCGACCGCGGCGGTGTCGGCGATGGGCGACCCGTCCGCGTTCCGGTCCGGTCGCGAGTTTGCCGCGTGGCTCGGTCTGGTGCCTCGCCACAGCGGCACGGGCGGGAGGGTGCGCATGCTGGGCATCTCGAAGCGGGGAGACAGGTACCTGCGCACTCTGCTGATCCACGGCGCCCGCTCGGCGCTCACCCACGCCAAGACCCCGTCGACCTGGCAGCTCCAGCTGGCCAGGCGTCGTCCGCCGAATGTGGTGGCCGTGGCGTTGGCGAACAAGACAGCGCGCACGATCTGGGCCTTGCTGGCCCATGACCGGGAGTACGAGCCGAACTTTGCTGTCCCGTCCGCCTGAGGTTGGGCAGCGCAGGAACGTGAACCACGAATCGGAGGAGGTGGCCGCTGAAGGTTGCGCAAGGCAACGACAAGGTGTGATGGCAAACAGGTCAGACCGCGACCCGCCAAGCCTGGAGCGGCCCTCAAGGGGAAACACCCTTTAGGAGGAATGAGGCGCGGGTCGGCTGATTCCATCGGGGCCAGCAGGAGTCGATCCTGCACGAACAGGCCGGATATAGAGCTGCAACCTGTTCCCAGGCACACCGAATCGAGCCTTGCCTACCGGGAGGCGTCCATATAGAGGGCCGCTGACCGTGGCCGAGACGCGGCGCTACGCTTCCCGCGGCCGGACCGGCCGAGCCGCGGGATTTCGCTGACGCCGTACCGTGACACGCCCCGGCCATGGCGCCGGGGCGTGATCTCCCGGGTCGGCTCGTCCGAACGCTCGTGGAGGGCGGGACGACGGGCTGACCCTGCGGCGTGGCGCCATGACGCCCGAACAGTTGATGTTTACCCGCTCGCCGAATCCGCGCCAACGCGCCGGCGCTGACGTCGCGTTGGAGGAAGCGCCGGCTCTCGTCCTCCTTGCCATCGAGGCGCGAGACGCCAAGCGAGCGCTTCGGGCGGCCGAGCTGCCGGCCCGAGGCCCTGGCCCGGGCGAGACCCTCCCGGGTGCGCTCGGAGATCAAGTCGCGCTCCACCTCGGCGAACAGCGCGACGAGCGTGTTGATCATGACCTTCGTCGGGATGTCGTGCTTGCCCCCGACCCGGATGTTCTCCTTGAGCACCACGAGGGCAACGCCGGCCTTGGCGAGGGCGTCAGGGCTGCCGCCTGCCGAGCTCCACGACCAGGGCCGGGCGCCGACCCGGGCGCGGTGGGTTTCTGATCATCGACATCGAGATGACGCGCACCGAGGTCGCCAAGCGCCTTCCGTTTTCGTCGCTGGGTACTGACCCAATCCGTGGTAGCCATCGACCTGACCCAATTTCCACGCCTAGTGTGGACCTGATTCCATGCCCACCACAACTCAAACTACTGACAAATATACACTTACGCTGCGAAAACAACACAGTTTGGGTCACCGCCCAGATGGTAGACAGTACCTGAGCGACCCCGCTACGTACTACTCGTTTCTGACCCAGAGCCTGAAACCAAGGTGTCACTCCTGGGTCAGCACCGCGGGGTCGCTCAGGCTGGATTTGTCCGCTCCGCGGAAGTGGGAATGGGTGACCGGACGAAACGGGGCTCGGCATGCGGCGGGCGGCGGCGCGCGCCGCGTCGGGCAGGTCTCGGCGCCAGCGGGCGGCCCGAGAGCGGGTCTCCCGGCCGCCCCGTCAGCCCTTCGCCATCTCCTCTGCCAGGTCCCCGAGGCCGGCCACGCGGATGCGCTCGGTCAGCGGCCAGGCACCGTGGCCGGGGTAGACCACGGTCAGCCGGTCGAGGTCGAGGGTGTCGAGGGCCGCATGCATCGAGCGGGTGGCCTTCGGGGCCGACGAAGTACTTGAACTCGAACGCCGGCCGCCGGTCGCCGCGCACGATCAGCAGGTCGACCTCGGCGCCGCCGTGCGTCGCCCAGAAGTGGCACTCGGCGGCGTCGGCGCGGTGGAGCTGGACGACCTGCTCCAGCGCGAACCCCTCCCACGGCGCGCCCAGCCCGGGGTGCCCCCGCAACGCCGCCCCGTCGGGCAGGTTCAGCAGCGGGTGCCGCTGTGCGCCCGGGCGGTCGAGGTCCTTCGGGAGGCGGAGCGGCTTCGCGGAGTCTCGCACCCGGCTGCGGACGAGGAACTGGTGTTCCGGAGCTTCCGCGGCAAGGCGATCGACGCCGCGGTCATCTCGAAGCTCGTCAGCGATCTGGGCATCGCGGCCGTGCCCCACGGGTTCCGGTCGTCGTTCCGGGACTGGGCGTCGGAGCGGACGAACCACCCGCGGGAGGTCATAGCGGTGGCGCTGGCGCACGCCGTGAAGGACCAGACCGAGGCGGCCTACGCGCGCTCGGACCTGTTCGAGCGGCGGCGGCAGCAGCTGATGGACGACTTGGGAACCTACCTCACCGGGGAGCGGGGGCGGGCCGTCTCCTTGCGCCGGTGATCCAATGCCTCGTGAGTCCGCTCCCCGGTTCACGAACGCGGTCCGTCTGGCCGCCGGGGTACGGCGACCGCGTCACGTCGGACCCAGTTCACCTCCGACGTCGCCGGGTTGCCACCGGCGGATGGCCGCCCAGGCGACTGAATCGGCCCGGAACGGTGCCCGTCAGCTGCCTGCGTCCTCCGTCTGGAGGACTCGGGCCATCAGCTCGGCTGCCGTTTCGCATTCGATGATCCACTCGCCCACCTGACCGAGTCGGGCCGGGTCATCGACCCCGGCCAGCGCCTCGGCCAACTGTCCGGCGGCCGTGCCGTCGAACTTGCGCGCCGCGAGACGGCAGAGCAAGCTCCGTTCCTCGGCGCGGCCTTCCTCGCGGCCTTCCTCGCGGCCTTTCTGGAGGCCTTTCTGGAGGCCTTTCTGGAGGCCTTTCTGGAGGCCTTTCTGGAGGCCTTCCTCACGGCCCTGGGCAACCCAGTCCTTCGTCCATTCCCGCACTGTTTCGGCCAGCATGCTTCGCACCTCTTCCAGTTGCGCCAGCGGCTCCGTCTCGGTCGGCCGGAACGGCGCCGGCATCAACGCCTGTCTCGCCCACGCGCTGAAGGCGCGCTTCAGCTCGTCGTCGTCCTGCCCCCCGAGCAGGTCGATCAATCTCCGAAGCTGCCGCTCGATCCGCGCCCGGTCGCGGGTCGTCTCCAGGGCGACGAGCGCCGAGACCAGGTTGTCCCCCGGCAGGTCGTCGGGTTCCGTCCTCGCTGCGTCGAGCAGGAAGTACTCCTGCGACGGCTGATACCGCGTCAGCGCTTCGTCGGTCGCGGCGACCAGCTCGGCCACCTCTGTCGGAGCCGTCCAGGGACCGCGACCATTGTAGATGACGATCGGCAGCACCGGCGGTAGCGCCCCGTGCTCACGGAGCACGCCCTCGTCGATCAGCCTCTGGTGGAGCAGCCCCGTGTAGGTCAGCATGCGCACGGCCATCGAGCGGTCGACATCGGACTGGAACTCGAGGAGCAGCACGAGGTAGAGCCAGCGCTCGTCGCGGAAGCGGACGCGCCAGACGAGGTCGCCGTGGCGTTGCCGCAGGTCGTGGCCGGCGTAGCTGGCGGGCAGAGGGGTCAGGCTGTCGAGGTCGAGGCCTTCGCTCCAGTCCCGGGCGGCGAAGCCGTCGAGCAGGTCCTGGACCATGCGCGGCTGGGAGAACAGCTGCTTGTAGGCGGCGTCGTGCCTCCGGCGCGTGTCGGTCATGTCTGTGGTTCGTGCCGTTGCGGGTCGCGGCAGTCAGATCACGATCTTCTCGATCTCCGTGACCGTCACCGTGTCGGGGTTGCGGTCGTAGAGCTTGGTCGTCCGGGGCGACCGGTGTCCCGCGATGCGCTGCGCGTTCCTCGATGGTGCGCCCGTTCCCCAGGTAAGGTGGTGATGCCCGTGGCGCGGAAGCTCATGCACGTCCAAGGTGTCAGCGCCCCGGCCATCGCCCGGCATTTCGGCATCGATTATCACCCGGCCGCGAAGGCCCTGGGGTGGTTCGGGCGGCGTTGAGCGGCGGGGCGGAGCGCGGCGCCCGGGTGGATCCGACCAGTTCGACCGGAGACGCCAACTCATGTGCGACTGGGCCAACCTGCCTCTACGAGAGCCACAGGACGCCAACGGAATCGACCGTCCAGTCCGGCACCGAATACCAATTCTATGCGGAGTTCAATTGACATTCCGTCGTACCTGCGGCCACCTCGTCCGGGTCGGCCACCTCATCCCGGCCGGCCTCGTTCTCAAGAGCCTGCCTGGCCAGCGCCACGTTCCCGGTGTCGGCGTCGGCGCCGCCTACGTGCAGCCCTGCCCGCCGCCCGGCAACCAGAACCGTTCCGGTCCCGCAGAAGGGGTCGAACAGTGTCCACCCCGGCGCCGCCCACGCCCGAACCATCGACTCGAACGCCGTCGCCGTTTGCGCCGCCTCGCCGTCGGCCGCCGCGAAGTAGTCCGCCGAGTTGCGGTCCGGCCGCCCGCCGGACCGCGTGTAGACGAGCCACGGCCGCCAAGAGGTCGTCACCTTCCGCGCGTTGATCCGCGTCCGTCCGTCCGGCTCGTAGCAGGCGACGATCCAGCGGTACTCGAGCCCCTCGACGGCGAGTTGCTGCAGGACCTTGGGCAGGTGCGCCGAGGCGGCCCGGGTCAGCAGGACCCCGCCGGGCCTCAGCGCGTGCGCGGCGAACCGGCCCAGGTCACCGTAGACGCCGCCCTCGACGCTGCCGCGCGCTGTCGGCGGCATCGTGGCGATGATGTCGACGCTGCCCGGTCCGACCACGGCCTCGAGTTCGCTGACCGGCGCGGCCAGCAGATTCGGTACCGCGGCGGTGTTCGTCGCTTCGGCGATGGCGTGTTCCCGCGCCTCCTCCTGCTTGATGCGCTTGACGGCCCCGGCCAGGGTCGGCGCCTCGCCGGCCTCGACGGTCTCCACCGCCCGGCGTTTGACCTCGGCGGGTTCGTCCCGGACCCGGTAGGCGTCGGCGACGGTGACCTGCCCGCGTTCCACGGCCGGCGCCAGGTCCGGATCGTTCTTGATGGCCGCCGCCCGCTGCGTCGAACGCCGCGATACATTCATCAACTCGGCGGCAGTCTTCTGAGAAACGGCGCCATGTGGCGCACCCTCCCGAGAAACGGCGCCATGTGGCGCACCCTCCCGAGAAACGGCGCCATGTGGCGCCGTTTCTCCGTTCGGCCTCGCCAGCCTGCCCTGGCCGGAGTCGGCCGTCTCGTCCGTCCCTGCGGCCGCTTCGGCGTCGCCGGCAGCCGGCGGCCGCCCCGCGCCCAGGTTCGCCAGCTTCGCCGCGGCCAGCGCCCGCTGGCTCTCGTCCATGTGGCGCCGCTGGAGATTCAAGCTCGTCACGGCCAGCGAGGCGTCCCGGGCGCCGACGGCCGGCACAGTCTCCCACGGGACCGGCACCCCTGCCCGTTCGCACGCCAGCGCGCGGTTTCGGCCGTCGAGTACCAAGTCATCGCAGATGGAGACCGGCACTCGGCAGCCGCTCGTCCTGATGTCGGCCGCCAGCGCCTCGAGCTCGGCATCGTTCATCAGGGGAAAGCACTCGGCGGCGGGGTGGGCCCGCAGCCGGCGGTCGTCGACCAGATAGCCGTCGTGCGTGATTTCAGTCATGGTCACACCCTGCTCGCCCTTCACCGCTCCATGTTGCGCGTGTAAGCGCTCGATCCCGCCGCTTCAGATTCTCGATGATGTTCGTCTGCAGCGTCCGCTCTTGGCGGCCCCGCCAGCCTGACACGCAAGAGTTGGATCACTGGCGCAAGGAGACGGCCCGCCCCCGCTCCTCGGTGAGGTAGGCTCCCCAGTCGTCCATCAGCTGCCGCCGCCGCTCGAACAGGTCCGAGCGCGCGTAGGCCGCCTCGGTCTGGTCCTTCACGGCGTGCGCCAGCGCCGCCTCCATGACCTCCCGCGGGTGGTTCGTCCGCTCCGACGCCCAGTCCCGGAACGACGACCGGAACCCGTGGGGCACGGCCGCGATGCCCAGATCGCTGACGAGCTTCGAGATGACCGCGGCGTCGATCGCCTTGCCGCGGAAGCTCCGGAACACCAGTTCCCCGTCCGCGGCCGGGCGCGGGACTCCGCGAAGCCGCGCCGCCTCCCGAAGGACCTCGACCGCCCGGGCGCACAGCGGCACCCGGTGCGCGCGCTTGGCCTTCATCCGCGCCGCCGGAACCGTCCACGTCCGCGCCGCAAGGTCGATCTCGCCCCAGGTAGACAGCCGGACCTCGGTCGACCGCATGGCCGTCAATACCAGGAACTCGAACGCCAGCTTCAGCCCGGCCCACGCACCGGAGTTGCGAACCGTGGCTAGCGCGGCGGCGACCTCGCCGTGCGGAATCGCGCGCCGATGCTCGACCGGCGCGGGGCGTTTCGGCAGCGCCGCCGTGACCGCGTCGCCGGCCGGGTTGTCGTTCCGGTAGCCCTGGGCGATCGCCCACCGCATGACGGTCGAGATGCGCTGCCGCACTTTCCGCGCCGTGGCGTGCTTGCTCGTCCAGAGGGGCCGCAGCGTGGTCATGATGTCGGCCGACGTCACCTCGTCGACGCTCATGTCGCCGAGGTGCGGGAACACGTGGCTGTGCATGCCCGCCAGCCACTGGTCCGCGGTCTTGTTTCCCCCCTTCCAGGCCCCGGCGTAGAGGGCGACCACCTCGGCCGCCGCCTCTTCGAAGGTCGGGATGCGCTCGTCGCCGCGGCGGCCGGCCAGCGGGTCGCCGCCCGCCCGTGCGAGCTTGCGGTTGGCGAGGGCCTTCTCCCGGGCTTCGGCGAGCGGGACCAGCGCGTAGCTGCCGAGGCCGAGGGAGCGGGATCGGCCGCGGATGACGAGCCGCTGGACCCAGCGGCGGGCCCCCGAGGGGTCGACGTGGAGGTACAACCCGTTGCCGTCGGCGTATCTGCCGGCCTCGGCGACGCTGCGGCAGAAGGCGGCCGAGAGGGCCTTGTCGGGGTGGCGGCCCCGGCGCTTGGTGCTCGGCGGTTTCTTGCGGAGCGGCGTGTCCATGGCGCTTTCGCCTTTTGTTCCAGTATCGCTCGATGGCCTATCCCGTACCCAATTTATTTTTGGATTCTAGCGAAAGTCCCAGGACGCGTCAAGACGGCGCATCGGTAAAGTGCTGTCTCGTCTACAGTTAACCAGTCGGACCAAGGCGGACGATGGCGGACGAAGCCGGACAGCGAAAGTCAACTTCCAAGGGAGATTGCGAAATGCGGACAGGAGCGATTTTCGCGAGAGGCAGTTGCCGGGCGCTGCAGTGGATGGCGCTGTTCGGGGTGGTGTTCGCGCTGGGTGCCGGTCAGGCCTGGGCGCAGACGACGACGATCGGGATCAGGTCGATTTCAGTGACCGGCGCCGCTCCGGGCAACGTCGTGACCGAGGGCGATCGGTGGACCGTGGTGGTGGCCCTGGACAAGAGAGTTCCGAGAACCGAGGCCGGCGGTACTTCAGTTACGATTGATCTGACCGAGGGCGCCTTGGCGACCGGCACTACGCTCACTGCCGATGTCGATCTGACCACGGGCCTAGGTAGTGACACAGCGGACGCGGCTGCCGCCAACAAGGGGAACGCCGAACTCGCGGACGTGGTGCTCGCCAACACCACGATTGTGATCGGCGAGCAGCAGTCGTCCGGCTCTGCTGTCTTCCTCACCGGACGCGACCTCGACGCGGTGGATGAGAAGTTCGTGATCAGGGGTGTCATCAATACGACGGTTCCCACCGGCGTCGCCATCGGAGCGGCGAACTTCAAGGGCTTCAGCGGAAAGATCGACGATACTGAGGGGCAGGGCTACGAGTTCGAACTCGATACGGACGCAGATGACGTCAAGGAAGGCGAACCCTTCGATCTGCAACTGAGAGCGGTTCCGCCTAGGCCCAGGAACGAGGAGGTGACCGTCTATCTGCAGCGGAGCAACATCCTCTATACGTTCGCGGGGGACCACGATGGCGATAGCACCACCGACGCCCTCCCGACCCCCAACGTGCGGGAGTTGGCCTATACGGATCCCGTCGCCGGAATCCCCATCAGGGTCACTACGCCCGGGAACGACAGGAACAGGACCGACGACACTGTCATGATTGAGGCGTTCACCGGGCAGACGGGGAGGAGCGCGGAGGCGACCACCATCGACGTCATGGTGGCCGATGCGCACATGCTGCCCGACGCCGACGCCATCAGCGCCGTGGCGAGGGATGACGAGAAGTACGCCGACGGCTCGATGATCACCTCCGTGATGGAAGGCGGCAAGACCTACATCTGGGTCATGGTGGAGAACACGCTCAGGGACCAGGTGGCCGACGACGAGAAGTTCTCGGTGTCGTTGAACGCGGCCAACACTGCCCAGGCGCTGGACTTCAAGGTCACCCCCAGCTCCATCACCGTGCCTGCGCGGGACGAGTTCACGCTCGGAAGCGACGACGAGGAGAGGGTCGGTCCGTTCACCCTCGAGGCGTTGATGGACCAGGACATCGGCGCCGAGAGGCTGATGCTGAGCATCGACCTGACGAGCGCCCAACCGGAATTGGTTCGCGGGGCGGGCAGCAGCTCGGGCTCGTTCTCGATCGACATCGAGGACGCCACCACGCCGATGGTGTCGGCGAAGTCCGACGCGGAGATCCAGGAGGCGGTCTACGCGGCGAAGGGCGACGGCTCCATCTACGTGGGCGACTCCTTCGAGGTCATGACGTCCGACCTGTTCAACATGGCCGAAGGCGTCATGGTGACGTATGCCGCCTCTTCAGACAGCGCGGCGGTATCGGCGGCGGCCAGCGCCAGCACGGTCACGGTCACGGGCGTGGAAGCGGGGATGGCCCACGTCACCGTCACTGCCACCGCGACGATGGCGGCTGGCGCCAAGGCGCTCCCGCAGACGATGTCGAACATCGCCCAGATCATCTTCCCGGTCGAGGTCATGACTGCGCCGATCACCTACAGTGTGATGGGACCGGACGACATGAACTTGGCCGAGGGCATGTCGGCGATGGTGACGGTGATGGCCAGCGGGCCGGTTTCCATGAACACCGAGGTCATGCTGATGCGTGACGGGGCCAGCAGCGCCGGCATGGACGACTTCTCGGTCATGCCCGAGATGGCCACGATCATGGTCGGCGAGATGATGGCCGAGTTCGAGGTGATGGCCACCGAAGACATGATGATGGAAGACATGGAGATGCTGACGCTCTTCCTGGTCGTCGGCGACATGCAGATGACCGACATGTCCGTCAGCTTCTACCTGTGGGACGCCGCGGTGCCGGCTCTGCCGATCATCGCTCAGCTCCTGCTGGCGGCGTTCCTGGCCATCGGCGGTTACCGCCGCTATCTGCGGCGGTAGCGCTCGGCGGAGGCGTTCGTATTCTCCCTTGCCCCCTCTCCCCCGAAGCCCCGGGGGGGAGGGGGCCCCTTTCTTCCGGGTCGGCCCGGGTCCGGACCGACCTGTCCTGCAACCCTGCTGGCGTCACCGCTCGCAGTTGCGCCGACCCGATGGCGCGGCTCTTGGCCTTAGGGTCGGCGCAAAAAATAGATTCCATTTTTCATCAACATGGGTTCGATGGTGTAGTTCCACTTGGGCATGACGCTGTTCGGTGTGATGCGCAGCTCTCGCATTTGGGCGTCGGTGACCTTGACGCCGGTTTCGTAGGTCTTCCGTACCAGATGGGCGCGGACCCTCAGTCCGGTGGAGGTGCGTGTGGTGCGCAGGTACTTCAGGATGGTCTCGAAGCTGTCGAGGGGTCGGCCCGCCCAGTTCTTGCTGATCTCGCAGAACAGGCGGTGTTCGACGGGGTTCCACTTCGACGTGGCCGGTGGGTAGTGAGCTACCGTCACCTGCAAGCCGTCCCGGTTGCAGAGGCGGTGTTGCAGGTTGAACTTCCAGGCGCGCGCCGTGCAGCTGTTGCTGCCGCCACCGTCGGCCAGGATCTGCAGGGTCTTGGCTTCGGGGTAGCGCTTGCGGCCCTCGTTGCGCCACCACTTCTCGATGCAGTCGACGGCGAACGCCGGGGTGTCGGCGGTTCTGCCGACGAAGGACGGTGCCGGCATTGTCGCGGGGGTCGTAGATGCCGTAGGGCACGGCGAGGCCGTCGGCGTCGGAGCGGAAGTCGTGGTCGTTGACGAGTTCGGGGCTGCGGTCCCACTTGGCGCCGGGATTGCGGAACGTGCCGACGAGCTCCTTCTTCTTCGTATCGACGCTGATGAGGGGGCTGTTGTCGGCGGCGCAGCGCTCGCGCAAGTCGGTGATGTGCCGGAACTGCCGGTCTCGGTTCGGATTCGAGGCGCCGGCGAGCTTCTTGTGGTTGACGCGCAACGAGTAGCCCATCGCCTTGAGCAGTCGCGCGACGGTCTGCGGGCAGACGTGGATGCCAAGCCCGCGGAGTTCGTCGGCGATCTTGGCGGTCGTGCGGCGTGTCCACTTCAGGCCGCTGACGGGGTCGCCGGCCGTCTCGTGGGTCATCAGGGCTTCGATGCGGGCGATGACTTCCGGCGTTTTTTTTCCGTCGGTGGTCGTCCGCCGCCCGCGCGCCGCACCCGGTCGACCTCGACATCGCGGTCGACGAGCTGCCGGCGGCCGGTGGCGACCGTGGACGGGTCGATGCCGAGGAGGCGATGCGCCGCTCGCCGCCCCACCCGCACTTGAGCGATTCGAGTCCGGCGAACAGCCGGCGCTGGCGCTCGTCGAGCAGGCTGGCGAACAACACGATGGCGGCGCGCAGCTCCTCGGGCATCACATCGGCGTCGGGCAGGGGCCGCCCGAGTCCGGGGGTGGCCATCAGCAGCCGTCGGGCGCGGAGCTGATGCGTCTCCTGCGCGTGGTCGGTCGCGCAGTAGAGGAACTGGCCGGCGAGCTTGTGTCGCGTCAGCCGCCCGTCGCCGACGAGCTTGCGCAGGGCGTCCTGGGTGCCGACACCGAGCCGGTTGTCGAGCTCGTCGACGAAGTGTCCGGCCTCGGCGTGCTTGACGAACGCCTCGGCGGTCGCGACGAGGGTGCCGGCGCGGGAGAAGCGGACGTCGGCGAACGCCCACAGGCCGTGTTCGTCGAAGTCTGCCAATTCGTCGAGGGTGTAGTAGCCGCCGCGATGGGAGTAGCTGGTGCGGGCGTCGAGGTCCCTGAGCTTGCGGAACGCGGTGCGCCGAACTCCTCCCGTGACAGTCCGAGGATGACGGTTCGGACGAAGCGGAGGAAGTCTCGGCGCGGCGCCGACGACGCGCTGTCGGGCGGGTCTGGCGGTGCCGCGGGCCCGGTTCGGGTCGCCGGCCCGGCGGGGCGCGTAACGCCGGCGCTTCCTGTCGGTCGGTCCGAGGTCGCCACGCTGGCTGCGGCGATCCTCTGCCCCCTGGCTCTCTACGTCGCAACCCTGCCGCGGACCGTCGTGTTGGAAGACGATGGCCTGTTCCTGATGGCCGGCGTGCACCTCGGCGTCGCCCACCCCCCAGGCTACCCCCTCCATACGGTGATCGTCCACCTCTTCATGCAACTGCCGCTCGGCAACCCCGCGTTCCTTGGACACCTGTCGAGCGCGGTGCTCGGCGCGCTGGCCTGCGGCGCGGTGTACGCCTGTGCGCGGCTATTGCGGGCATCCCCGGCGCCGGCCCTGACTGCAGCGTGGTTGTTCGGTGTCTCCGAGCAGTTCTGGTCGCAGGCGATCGTCACGGAAGTCTATACCCTCAACGCACTGCTGTTCTTCACCGTCTACGCTCTCATGCTGGACGGTGCGCGGCATCCGCGGCGCCGATGGCCTCTCGTGTGCGCGGCTGTCGCCTGGGGGGCGGGGCTGGCCAACCACTGGCCGCTGATGGTGCTGGCAACGCCCGGCCTGGCGCTGCTCCTTCTGCCCGTCTGGCGCGACGTGCTACCCCAACTGCCGAGGCTGCTCGGCGTCGCCTTCGTTAGCGCGGCCCTGCCCTACGCGTGGATGGTGTGGCTATCGCACCAAGCGCCGTTCATCAGCTTCTACGGAGCCCTCGAGAGCTGGAGCGACTTCTGGTTCTTCTTCAGCCGGCAGGGCTATGGCGACGTCGACGTCAGCCCCAGTGCCGGCTGGAGCGACCGCCGCTCGTTCGCGGGGTGGTTCGCCGCCGACCTCGTGCGCCAGACGACACTGCCGGGTTCGCTGCTCGCGCTCGCCGGTCTCGTGGCGCTGGCACGACGTGGGGGTCTCGCCGCAGCCGCTGCCGCGGGTTCCGGCCTCTTCGCCCTGCTCGGCAACAGCGTCGTGCTGATCCTGCTGCTCGGATTCGACTTCGACGCCTTCCGGGTGGCGCTGTTCCGGCCCTACCCGCTGATCTGCTACGGCGTCGCCGCCCTGTGGGCGGCCGTCGGTCTCCAGTGCCTGAAGGACCGGCTTCCGGGCTGGTGCGCGGCCCAGTGGCCGCCGCTGGCGCGAAGGGCAACCGCGGCGGCGACGCTGGCCGGGGCGGCGATGGTGATCGCGTCGGCCGTCGCGGGCTGGCGGGCCAACGACCGTTCCGCTAGCGACTTCGCCGAGCGGCATGCGGACGTGGTGTTCGAGTTGCTGCCGCCAGGCGCGGTCCTGTTCGCCTTCGGCGACGCCACGGCACCCTTGGGGTACTACCGCTACGTGGAAGGGCGCCGGCCCGACACCACCCTCTACAACCTGCAGGGTCTGGTGTTCGATAACCGCCTCTCCGATCCCCTGGTGCCGCCGGACGAGAAGCAGAGGGCGCTAGGCCGCTTCGTCGACGTGACGGAACGCCCGGTGTTCGTGGAGCCCGACAATATCCGTCCCGAGATCTATCCGAGGGACCGCGGCGTCCGACACTACGGCTTCCTGCTCGAGGTGCTCAACGAGGGCACGGCGAACACACTGGAGCTATCCCGATACCCGGGCGGGGAGCGGTACTTCCTGGAGCTGCTCGACCGGCGACCCACAGACCGCTGGGAGCAGGTGCGCCGCAACGAGCTCTTGTTCCAGTACGGGAGGTACCTGGGGTTGGTCTACGTGTTGGGCTCGCCGGTTCTCCTGGAGCCTGCCGAGCCGCTGTTCGAGCGCGCGCAGGACTGCTACGCCTGCCTGACGGCCATGGCGACCTCGGTGCTAGATTACGGCAGCGTTGACCACGCGGACCTCGTCGCGGCGTGGGTGTCGCGGGCCGAGGCACACCACGACCAAGCTCTCAGGAAGGCCGAATCGGCGAGACTGCCTCTACTGCAAGGCCGACTGGCCGAGCTGATCGGCGATGCCGCTACTGCCGCCGCCCATTACCGGCGCTCGCACGTTCTCTATCCGCACCCCGACAACGAGGCCGGCGCGGCGCTACGCCGGCTCGGGCTCGCGCTGTGACGACCGGAACACAGTTCGCCGGACTTGAGGAGACTCCGCGGATTCCGCCCGGAGGCCGTACTCTGGTCCTCTATCCGTGGGGCCAGATGCGGAGTTCCGCACCCACTCGGAGGACCGGGCCGCGCAGTGCGCACATTTCCGGCCACCCATGACATGAGGCACTTGTCGGCACGCATCACCGTCTATCGCCCGTTCACCGGTGCACGGCGACGCTCGAACAGGTCCGACCGCGCGTACACCGCCTCGGTCTGGTTCCTCCCCGCGTGCGTAGCGCCGCCTCCACCACCTCCGACGGTGGTCGTCGGCTCCGACGCCCAGTGCCCGGAACGACGACCGGAAGCCATGGGGCACGGCCGGGATGCCCAGGTTCCTCACCAACTTCGAGATCGTCGCGGCGTCGATCGCCTGGCCGAGAACGGTCGGGAACACCAGCTCCTCATCGCCTGCCTCGTTCCTCCCCCTGCGAAGCTGCTCCGCCTCCCGCAGCACCTCGACCGCCCGGCCGCACAGCGGCACCCGGTGCGCGCGTTTCGCCTTCATCCACCGCTCCGGAACCGTCCACACTACCGCGACAAGGTCCATCTCACCCCACGTCGCCAGCCGGGTCTCGGCCGAGCGTGCCGGCGTCACTACGAGGAACTCGAACGCTAGCTACCGGCAGTCGCACGCCCTCTATCCGCATTCCGACAACGAGGCCGGCACCGCTTTGCGCCGGCTCGGGCTCGTGCCGTGACGACCGGAAACCGCTAGCGGGATTCGGGCGGAGCGAAGCGGAGGCAGCGTGGACGCCGTGCCGGTGCGCCGACGACGACCACCTCCGCAGGGCCCCCGCTGCTCGCGTGGCGGTGCGCGGAACGGCGCCGTTTGCCGCCGGGCGAACGCACGCGCTGGCACTGGGCCGGCGTGGCGCTCGGTCCCCGCGCTCTACCTTGAATCCGTCCGTTTGTCGCCAGCAGCGGGGGGAAATGTCCTCCGCCCCTGCCTCCCCCCGGTGTTGCCGACTTCCGCTCAGCATCCGTCCGTCCTCGGCCTCACTGCGTCCCCACCTCGGATTGGGGTACGGACTTGGTAACCGGCCTGATCTCGCCACCATTAAGGCATTTCAGTCAAGAACTTGCGGCGATTGGCCGCCCTCTCGGCCGGAAACGGTCCGTCTGTCGCCAGCCGCGGGGGAGGAAGAAACTCCCCCTTGCGATGGCGGCGGTGCGGGGGTCAGGGCGCGCGGGGGGAGAAGCTGGCGTTCGAGTTCCTGGTGCTGACGCCGAGCCGTTCGGGGCGAAATGCGGGGAGCGCGGTGGTGCCAGGTGGACTATCTCTGGGCGCGCATCGCGGGGTGCGGTGCCGATTGATCGGCCGAGGCGCGCTGGCGTCCGGCTTACCGACGATGGCCGGAGTCGGGCGCAGGAGGCGCGAGCGGGGTGGCGGCCCGCCGCGGTCGGCGCCAGGGGGGCGCCCTTGCCGAGTTCCGCCGCCTCGCAGTCATCGCCGCGGCGCGGACCCGCGCGTCGACCCGCCGGCGAAGACGTGCAGGTAGAGCCGGCTGAGGTGGCGCAGGTAGTCGAATCGCTGCCGCCAGCCCAGCTTGCTCTCGCCGCGGCGGCGGTCGTCGAACGCTATCGGCACCTCGCCCACGCGCAGCCGGCCGCGCACCATCAGCTCGAGGCCGATCTTGTAGCCGACGGGCCGCAGGGCCGCGCGATCGGGCAGGGCCCGCCGGTCGACGGCGAAGAAGCCCGCCATCGGGTCCGAGCAGGCGGTCAGGGGCGCCGCCAACAGGGTCGCGAGGCGCGAGTTGAGCACGCGGGCCAGGCCCCAGTCTCCGGCCGTCGACGCGCCCGCGGCGTAGCGGGTGCCCACCACCATGTCGCAGCCGGCGTCGAGCCCCGCGAGCAGGTCGGGGATGCGCTCGGGCGGATGCGACAGGTCGGCGTCCATCACCACGACGCGGTCGTAGCGGGCGTGCGCGATGCCCTGCAGCACCGCCTGCGACAGGTCGGGCCGCTTCCCGCGGCGCACCTCGATGCGCAGCGGCAGCCGCCGGGCGAGCCGCCCCGCGACGTCGAGGGTGTCGTCGTCGGAGTCGTCGTCGACGAGCAGCAGCTCCCACGCGAGGCCGCGGCCGGCCAGGGCCCCGGCCACGCGCTCGGCCAGCGGATCGAGGTTGGGGGCCTCTCTCAGCGTCGGCACCACGATCGTCACCGCCGGATGGTTGTCGGTCAGGGGAAGCAGCCGCCTGTCGTGCGGTCGCAACGACGGGTGCAGCTTAGCACGGGCTACGGCGGTGCCGACGGCCGGCTACCGCTACCATCCGGGTCGGCGAGCGGGTCGCCACCGGCATCGAACGCACGTCACCCGCCGCGCGACCGCGGCTACTGCCCCAGCCCAGGGATCCTCCGCTTGCGGACCCGGTCGAGATAGTCGCCCAGTCGCGACGGCCCTCTGATACCATCCCCGCGAGCATGACCAACTACGCGGAGCCCCGGTTCGCCGTCACCCCGCTCTCGACCGAGCGGGGTGTGGCGCCAGACACCCTGCGGTCACGCTCCACACCGCAGCCTGCAGTCTCGTGAGACACGGCGCGCGGTACTTCACCACCGTGGTCGAAGTGGAGGAGTGGACAGCGGCGACGCCCTGGGCCCTCGTGCCGTGCGGATTGTGCAACCCGCGGCGGGAGGTGTGGTGACGGGGCGGCTGGGAAGACGCGCCTGCCTGGTGTTCGGGTTGATGCTGCCGGCTGCCGATGCCGGCGGGGACGTGCTGGAACAGGCGAGAGCGGCGGCCTTCGAGGCCCGGGTCCAGGCGACCCCGGCACCGCGTCAGCGGTCGTTCGAGCGGATGATGACCGGACTCGGGCTGGCCATCGTGGGCGGCCGGCTGGTCTGGTACCGCTTCGAGGACAAGGACTGCCGCGAGGCCGCGGGCCTGCGGTGCGGGGTGACCTTGTGGGCCGGGGCCGCCGGCCTCGCGTCGGGCCTGCTCCTCATGACGGTCTTCTCCGACGTCCCCGCGGCGCCGTCGGTCGGCTTCGAGCCGCGGCCGGGGGGCGGAACCGTCCGGGCGGTCGTCGCCTTCTGAACGGACCACCTGCCCCACCACTTCGCTCTGGCGATCCTCGGCTCGTGAACTTGCCGATGCCCACCAGGAAGTCCTGGACCTACCCGAGCGTGGAATCCAGTCTCTCCGTCACCCGCTCGCCGTAGTCTTCCACCGGGTCGTCGGCTGGCTCGTCGATGGCCGCGGGCGGGCGCGCCGCGGTTCCCGACCGCACGTCTTCGAGAACCCGGAAGAGGGCGCCCCGGGGCCCGGTTCAGTCCGACGACCATGCCGGCAGAGTCCTCGTCCCTGCCCCTGGCGTCCCGCGCCGCCCGTGGGCTCCACTTGGTTGGCGTCAAGCGGTCGCGTGACATACTGTTCGACAGGAGGAACGAGGAGTCACTCACCCGCGAGTTCAGGAGCCCGCGGGGCAACCCCGAGGCCGATGGATGTCACGGCCCGTGCAGCTTCGCGTCATGTAGTGAGGTGTGACCATGACTGAAACCATGCACGACGGCTACCTCGTCGACGGCCGCCGGCTGCGAGCCCATCCGGCCGCCGAGTGCTTCCCCCTGATGACCGATGCCGAGCTCGAGGCGCTGGCGGCCGACATCGGGACGAACGGCTGCCGAGTGCCGGTCTCCATCTGCGATGACCTGCTGCTCGACGGCCGGAACCGCGCGCTTGCGTGCGAACGGGCAGGCGTGCCGGTCCCGTGGGAGACGGTGCCGGTTGTCGACGCCCGGGACGCCTCGCTGGCCGTGACGAGCTTGAATCTCCAGCGACGCCACATGGACGAGAGCCAGCGGGCGCTGGCCGCGGCGAGGCTGGCGAACCTGGGCGCGGGGCGGCCGGCGGCTGCCGGCGCCGCCGAACCGGCCGCACAGGCGGGCGAGACGGCCGGCTCCGGCAAAGGCAGGCTGGCGAAGCCGAACGGAGAAACGGCGCCAACTGGCGCCGTTTCTCGGG
Source organism: Vicinamibacterales bacterium (assembly GCA_963663815.2). Lineage (GTDB taxonomy): Bacteria > Acidobacteriota > Vicinamibacteria > Vicinamibacterales > UBA8438 > JAJEEA01. The sequence continues at coordinate 6,012,390 of OY760734.1, forward strand.
AGGGTGCGCCAATTGGCGCCGTTTCTCGGGAGGGTGCGCCAATTGGCGCCGTTTCCCAAGAGACTGCGGCCGAGTTGATGAACGTATCGCGGCGTTCGACGCAGCGGGCGGCGGCCATCAAGAACGATCCGGACCTGGCGCCAGCCGTGGAACGCGGGCATGTCACCGTCGCCGACGCCTACCAGGTCCGGGACGAACCCGCCGAGGTCAAGCGCCGGGCGGTGGAGACCGTCGAGGCCGGCGAGGCGCCGACCCTGGCCGGGGCCGTCAAGCGCATCAAGCAGGAGGAGGCGCGGGAACAAGCCGTCGCCGAAGCGACGAACACCGCCGCGGTGCTGAATCTGCTCACCGCGCCGGTCGGCGAACTCGGTGTAGTAATCGGACCGGGCAGCGTCGACATCATCGCCACGATGCCGCCAACGGCGCGGGGCAGCGTCGGGGGTGGCGTCTACGGTGACCTGGGCCGGTTCGCCGCGCACGCGCTGAGGCCAGGCGGGGTCCTGCTGACTCGGGCCGCCTCGGCGCACCTGCCCAAGGTGTTGCAGCAACTGGCCGTCGAGGGGCTCGAGTACCGCTGGATCGTCGCCTGCTACGAGCCGGACGGCCGTACGCGGATCAACGCGCGGAAGGTGACCACCTCTTGGCGGCCGTGGCTCGTCTACACGCGGTCCGGCGAGCGGCCGGCCCGGCACTCGGCGGACTACTTCGCGGCGGCCGACGGCGAGGCGGCGAAGAAGGCGACGGCGATCGAGTCGATGGTTCGGGCGTGGGCGGCGCCGGGGTGGGCACTGTTCGACCCCTTCTGCGGCGCCGGGACGGTCCTGGTTGCCGGGCGGCGGGCAGGGCTGCACGTAGGCGGCGCCGACGCCGACCCCGGGAACGTGGCGCTGGCCAAGCAGGCTCTTGAGAACGAGGTCGGCCCGGATGAGGCGGCCGACCAGGACGAGGTGGCCGCCGGGCCGCTTCCGCGCTCATAGTCTCCGGGCCGGTACCTCCGGCCGCACGACAACGGCCAAAGCGCACAGCGCGCGCGGTTCTCCAGCCGCCCCCGCTGAGCAGGGGGAGCGGGCTACCGGATCAGCCCGCTCCCTCTGAGCCCCCTCCAGGGCCGTTCCGGAGGTCGTTCAGCGTGGACGACAGGTTGCCGCGAGATGGGCCGACCAGTCGTCCATCAGCCGCCGGCGGCGCTCGAACAGATCCGACGGACCTCGACTTGAGGCGGCTGCGGCCGCCAAGCGCCACACGCCGCTGGAAGGCCCTCGCCGCGTTCCCGGGTGCCCGTTGCCGCAGCGCGAGAACAGTTCGACGGGCTGGAACCGGGCTTGGCGAGAATCCGGGCTGTCAGCGGCGACCATGGACCAGATCCTCGACGGCATCGAGGGCGTGATCGACAGGGACCTCAACAAGCAGGAGGCGGATCTCATGGCCCAGCTAGCTAGGGGGTGGACGGGTCCCCAGGGGTCGGTCGAGGCTCGATTGGTGCCGCCGGTCTACGGAGTCAACCGTCAGCCAAGGCGGACAGCGACCAAGCTACGACGAATACACGTGGCCGAATCTCGTCGAGCCGCACCAAGTCCGGTGCGCCCCCGAGCAGAGCACCACACAGTTCCGCCTCACGGCGGTTCTCATGCAAGTGGCACACGTCGCCGCGGGTCAGTAGCTCGCCCGGCCGCCGCGTGGTCGGGGATGTCGCCCACATCGTCATATTCAGTTTGCCCTCAAAGCTCGGGGCCCCCTGACGAGCAGGGGGCGCACCGCACCGGCTCACAGTCACGCTCACGACGACCTGTAGAGCAAGCGCCGCGCCGCGTCCACGGTGCCGCCGCGCTCAAAGCCCAGTCGTGGCGGCGGAGGAAGCGCAGACGGGTGAGTCGGCAGCTCCTCGCGTGGCGCGCTGCGTTCTGGCCGCAGGAACACCGAGAGCACCCGCCGCAGCCACCGCCACCGTCCTCCCGCCTGCGCCATCCCCGCTCCTTTGGTTCCCCACCCCGGCCGCTCACACGGCCGCTTGGGGCGGCGTCGCGACCGGCTTGTCGTCGGCGTTGGGGAACACCCGCCAGCCGTTTCTCGCCACGACGACCGCCGCATCGACAACGAACGCCATCTCGTCGTTCTCGGCCAGCTGCACCGCGAACAGCGACATCGGCGAAAAAGTATATCGGCCGTTGCGGTTCCCGCAATCAGGGATCTGCGCCCGGGTTTGGCGACGACCGCCGACACCGTTCCGCCAGATAGCGGGTCGAGCCATGGTTCCGCCACGTCCGGCGCCCGACCGGCCCGAGCGCCTGACCGGCGACCGCGACGAGATGCGGCCGCAGTTCACCTTCGTCGAGCAGCCGGCGGGTCGCGCAGTCCCGGCAATCGAGCGGGACGCGCCGGACCTCGGCCGAGCCCTTCCCTGCCGGATTACGCGCGACTGAATTCGGGCCGGCCAAGGTTACCGGGCAGGACCCGCGCCACTCCAGGCCATCCGCCAGCCTGGCCCAGGTCGGTGCTTGCATAACCCGGTGTATCGGCCGCAGCTCGGCGTCCGGCCCGTGGAAGTGGCGGGAACTCCGAGGGGAACGACGGGCACGCCGACTGCGGTCTTCCCCTTTCCCGTGAGCCTGTACTACGCCGCTGGAAGCAACCCGAGGGGGTGAAAGGCGGGTTTCCGCGCTGGCTGGGGTCCCAGCCGTTGAGCAAGGAAGGCTGTCTCCCGACGTGGAGCCGGACGGCATCGCGCCGTTGCGGCGCGCCGACCGACTCGCGCCGCAGGTTCACCGCGGAGCCCCTGAGTCCGTCGTTGCTTCCCCCGACATCCAGCGGTCCGCCGTGGACCTACCGGAGGTTGCCGCCGCGCAGCAGGTGCACCCCCATGGCGCCCCACAGCAGCGGGAGCCCGGCGTCGAGGATTATCCACACGAGACTGACGGTGTCGTTCCCTACCGCGGTGAATCCGGGGCTGAGCTGGTTGAACCAGTTCCAGGCGAACATGATCCCGAAGAACAGGCCGCCGTAGAAGTGCACGTTGGCGGCGACGACCTCGCGCGTGATCACGCCTCCGCCCCCGCCGCTCTCGGCGGCCTTCTTGCGGGAGTAGCCGAACGCCACGCCCAGGGTGAGGGGCACGAACATCAGCCAGCCGAGGACCGCCCACGCGGGGCTGTACGGGCTCCCCTCGGTCGATGTGTAGTAGAGCGGCTCGACGACGGTCTGCGCCGCGACCACAACCGCCATCACGACGAGAACGACACCGCTGATGCGCTTGATGTCCATGGTCTCTTCCTCACTACCGGATACGCGCTCTCGTCGCGCCTCGCCAAGCCCGGGCGTTCTTGTCGGAGACCCGTGCAACGGACACCGGCACGGAACCCCTGGCACCGCGTTCAAGCGCCACCGGCTGTAGCCTCTCACGAACACCGGATCGTCACAACCCCCACACCGCCATCAGAACCGGCTGGACTGTCAACGGTCATGACACCGGCATGAACGTGACGCCGGCCCGCGCGTCGGGCCCGGCCCGCATTCGCTGCGTGACGAACAGCTCCGCATGCCACATGACCGAGAACCGTACGGCGCTCTCGGCCGGCCTCCATCAAGCGTACGGAAATCTCGGCGCACTCGCTCTTGCCCGGCGGGCTTGACCGGTTGCCCGCATGGTGAAAGGCTGCGTGCATGGGCGACGGTCTCCGACTCGACGAGGAGTCTCCTCAGGTGAGCCCTGTCCGATGGCGCGTCTTTGCCCTACCGGCCCTGATGCTGTGGGCGTTGCCCGCTTTCGCGCAGACGACGGCAGACATCGTCGGTCGCGTAACCGACTCTTCGCGAAGCGTCCTTCCGGGTGTGACGGTGCACATCGAGCACGAAGGCACCGGAGGCGTGCGCTCGATGCCCACCAACGCCACCGGGGACTATGCCTTCAACCTGCTTCTGCCCGGCACCTACACCGTGACGATGGAACTCGACGGCTTCAACGCCGAGACCCGACGCGTCACGTTGTCGTCGGGCGACCGGGCCAGACTCGACGCGCAACTCGCGCTCGGCACCGTGACCGAGACCGTCACCGTCGCGGTCGAAGCGCCGCTGCTTCAGACCGAGACCTCGACGGTCTTGGCGCTCGTCGACGATCAGCTCGTGCAGGACCTGCCCGTCAACGGCCGGAACTTCGTCGAACTCGTGCAGACGGTGCCCGGTGCGAACGCCGGTCTGCCGAACTCGCTCGCCAGCGGCACGAGGCCCGACGACCGCCGCAATACGTCGGCCATCTCCGTCAACGGCGCCCAGGACAACCAGAACAACCACATGATCGACGGCATGGACAACAACGAGCGGCAGATCGGCACGATCGGCGTGAAGCCGTCGATCGAGGCCATCGCCGAGGTGCGCGTCCAGACCAACAACTACACGGCCGAGGTCGGCCGGACGGCCGGCGGCGTCATCAACGTCATCACGAAGTCGGGCACGAACGTTTTCAGCGGCTCGTTGTTCGGTTACCTCCGCAACGACCGGTTCGACTCGCGGGACTTCTTCGCCGCAGCCAAGCCCACGCTCGAGCAATACCAGGCGGGCGGCAGTATCGGCGGCCCGATTGCTCCGAATCGGACGTTCTTCTTCGCGGACTTCGAGAACTACTCCCACAGGTCGGGTGTGACGAACGTGATCACGGTGCCGACGATGGCGATGCGCAGCGGCGACTTTTCCGAGCTTCCCGTCCAGGTCTACGACCCGTTGACGCGGCTGCCGTTCGCTGGCAATCAGATCCCGGCGACCCGGATGTCGCCAATCGCCCGCGCGCTGCTCGATCTGTACCCCGAGCCCACCAGTGCGGGCCTGTCGGCCAACTACGCCGGCGTGACCGACCGCACGCAGGACACCATGACGGCAGACTTCCGCGTCGACCATCGCTTCGACGGCAACAACCAGATGTTCGTGCGGTATTCCTGGAACGACGTGGACGTCTACACGCCGTCGGCCTGCCCGATCGCCAACGGCATCGACTCGGGCTGCACCGGCGGCGGCACTGCGTGGCCGGGCCCGAACGTCACCAGGGCGCACGGCGTGCAGGTGAACCACACCCGCGTGTTCAGCCCGTCGTTCATTGCGGAGGTCCGTGGCGGCTACCTCAAGGTCGACCTGCTGTCGCTGCCGGTCAACTACGGCCGGGCGCTCACCAGTCAGTTCGGCATCCCCAACGGCAACATCGAGGGCGACGACATCACCTCGGGACTCGTACCGCTGCGATTCGACGGATACTCGGGGCTGGGGGCCTCGAACTGGATCCCGCTGGGCCAGATCGACGACACCGCCCAGTTCAACCTCACGCTGACCCGGACCGCGGGCGAGCACAACGTGCGGTTCGGCGGCGGAGTCATCCTGCGCGATTACTCCGTGTTCCAGAGCGAGCAGGCGATCGGCCAGTTCGAGTTCTCGGCGCTTGAGACCAGCGACGGCGCCGGCGACGGCGGTGACGCGATGGCCTCGTTCCTGCTCGGATTCCCCAACATCATCAGCCGCGCCTACGCGCTGGTGGTTCCGCAGTACCACACGAACGAGTACAGCCTGTTCGTCCAGGACGATTGGCGCGCGAACGGCTGGCTGACGCTCAACCTGGGTCTGAGGTACGACGTCTTCACGCCGCTTCGGGAGGAGAACAACCGGATCTCGAACTTCGACCCGGTCACCGCGCAGATCATCATTCCCGGACGGAACGGCGTCTCGGAGACCGCCGGCATCACGACCGACTACTCCAATCTCGCCCCCCGGCTGGGATTCGCGGCTTCGCTGACCGACTCTCTGGTCCTCCGCGGCGGCTACGGGCTGTCGTACTTCCCGGGCAACATCACGAGCGACGCGACCATGAAGAACGCGCCGTTCATCAGCAACCGGCAGTTCCAGAACAGCACGTCGGGCGTGCCCGCGTTGCGGCTCAGCGACGGCCTGCCGACGCCGGAACCCACGGACCACCTCAACCCCGCCGGCAACATCAGCGCCGTCGCGCTCGACTTCCGGTCGACGCGGGTGCGGCAGTTCAACGCGATCCTTGAGCGGCAGATCGGCAACAACGTGGTGGGCATCGGCTATGTCGGCTCGCGCGGCGACTTCGTGGCGGGCCGGATCAACCTGAACCTGCCTCCGGTCGGCGCCGGCAACATCTCGGCCCGACGCCCGTACGCCGCGCAACTGCCCGGGGTGAGCGACATCAGGGTCTTCTCGTCGGCCTTCGAGTCGCAGTACGACTCGATGCAGCTCGTGTTCCAGCGCCGCCCGGTCGACGGGCTGGGCTTCAGCTTCAACTACACGCTGGCGCACAATCAGCGAACCGACGGTGCGCCTTGGGACGAGAGTGTGATCGAGAAGTTCGCCGCGGACAACGACGTCCGTCATCGCGCGGTGCTCTCGGTCACCTACGAGATGCCGTTCAGAGGGACGGGCGCCGCCGGGGCGCTGCTGAGCGACTGGCAGGTCAACGGCATCGCCTACTGGCAATCGGGCCGGCCATTCAACGTGCAGAACGCTTCGCCCCGCACCAACACGGGCGCGCGCGGCGACCGCCCCAATCTCCTGGGCACGGCGGAGCCCTCCAACCCGACCTACGAGCAGTGGCTGAACCCCGGCGCGTTCGAGCCGCAGCCGATTAACACGGTCGCAATCAACATGCCTGAACGCAATGGGTTCCGCGGTCCTGCCCGGAGCCAGGTGGATCTCTCGATCTTCCGGACGATTCCGTCGGGCGACGTCGACCTGCAGCTCCGCTACGAGGTCTACAACGTGTTCAACCGCGTGAACTTCGACAATCCCAGCGGCGCCTTCGGCACGCCGACATTCGGCCGGGTCACCCGCACCGTGAGCCCGCCGCGGCAGATGCAGTTCGCCGCGAAGCTGCTGTTCTAGCTGTCACGGGCGCCGAGCCCTCGACGAGGCGTCGACGGCGGACACGGAACGTCTCTTGCGGACCACATGCGCCGCCCCTGTCCGTCGCAGGGGTTGGCGACCGTCGACAGGACCATGGCCCAAGCCGCCGAGGCTCAGTAGATGGGGCGCCCCCGCCCGCCGCGTCCAGGCGGCGAAGGCGTCGAGCGCCCCGTCGCACGGCACGTGCACCACCGGCAGCGCACGCTCATCGAACGGCTTGGCCAGCTCCTCGCGGATCAACTCGTCGCGGAACTCGATGCCGGCAGCGTCGCGGCGGTTGACCGAGAGGTAGACACTGCCGATGCGCGACCAGCAGACCGCGCCCAGACACAGGGGCACGGCTCGCAACTGGCGTCGACCGCGCAGTCCGTCAGGTCGTGCGTCTCCAGCTTGCGGCACGCGCGCCCGATCGCCACGCCCGCGGCATGGGCGGTGGGGTCGTTCGAGCGGAGCACCTCGTTCCAGCCTTCGCCGACGACCGCGCCGCCGCGGACGACCGCGGCGGCGAACGGACCGCCGCGGCCCAGCTCGACGCCCCGTACGGAGAGCGCCACGGTCCCGTTTCATGTGCGCTTCGTCCATCATCGCTCCCGGCCCGCACCGCCGCGGTCCGCTCGTTCCGGGCGACTGACGCCCCGCCCGCGGACACGGCGCGTCTATCCCCAGCACTCTCCCAAGCCGCTGCTGGCGGAGATGGATGGAACACCCGAAACCGGTTCTTCGGTGACCAGGGTCGTGCCCGTGTCGTAGAAATCGAGTCCGGGCGTGTTCTGCGGCTTCCTGCCGGCCGTGGCGAATTCGACCACCGCCACGATCCCGAGAGTCGCCATTCTGAGCGGATACTGCATCGCGGTGGCGCCGAGCTCGCCTGCCGCGACGCTCCTCACACCGGGGCAGCCGCCGTCGACCGCAACCATGAGGACGTCGTTCTCCAGGCCCAGCGCCCTGAGCGCCGCATAGGCCCCCGCCGCCGCCGGCTCGTTGATCGCATACACGAGATTGATCGAGGAGTCCTGCCGCAGCAGACCCTCCATGGCGCTGCGCCCACCCGCTTCCGTGCCCATGGTCGCGGCGCTGCCGACGATACGGGGGTCATCTTCGTCGTACATCCTCGCGGGGTTCCTGATGTCGATGCCGAAGCCCTGGAGGAATCCCTGATTGCGCAACACTTCTACCGTGACCTGCGCCGCGGATCCGTCCAGCGTGGCAATCCTCGCGACTCTTCCGGAGGCGTCCATCCTCGCCCGAGCCCACGTGCCGATCAGTTCGCCGGCCCTGAAGTTGTCGGTGGCGAACGTCCCGTCCACGGTGTTCGCCGGATGGAAGGGCGTGTCGAGCGCGACGACAAACACGCCGGCATCTCGCGCATCCATGACCGTGGGGCCAAGGGCCGCCGGGTCCGAAGGAGTGATCAGAATACCCCTCGCACCCGCGTCGATCAGACTCTCGACCGCGCGAATCTGGGTCTCCGAATCCCCGTCAAAAACGCCCGCGAGCGTCCGTAACTCGACACCCAGTTCCTGGGCGCGCCTGAGCGCGCCTTCCTTCATCGTTACGAAGAACGGGTTGGCCTCGGTCTTGGTGATCAGGCCGGCCATCAGCTCGCCCGCCGCCACGGGGCTCATAGGCGTCGGGGATGTGGGAGACTGCGGATCCGAGCCGCATCCCGCTGCGAGCGGAACGAGCACGCTGCACAACAATCCCGCTGTCGCGAGCAGCCGGCTCACCGGTGGCATCGGCAGCCCCGGCGACGGACGGCTGTGCTCACCGGCATCAAGGCGCGGTGCTGGCGCTCCACCCCCCTGGGCGGGCGCTCGAGCTCTCCGCCCGTGCTCATCGACACCGCTCGCTGTCTCATGATGCCAAGTCATGGTTGCCTGGATCGTACTGTGTATGCCGCGCAACAGTGGCCGCGGCGGCGTATGCGCCCGGCGCTGTTCGGATCGATGGTCATGCCGTGGCGATCCGAGGTGCGGAGAGGTCGCCAGGTGCGGATGCCGTCCTCGATGATGAGCACCCGTTCGGCCGCCGAAGCCGCGGATGACGGCCGGCGACTGGCGTCCGGGCCGAAGCTGCGGTTGGCGACGCCCGGCTCGTGCTCGAGCGCCTCGCCGACGGTGGTCGGCGGCTCCCGGGCGATCTGGAGCGAGTCGACGGTAGTGACCGCGTTGAACGACTGCCGCGTCGCCGCCTCGCCGACCGCCGTCGCCGTGACCGTCACCTCCTCCGCGCACCGGCGAGAGATTGAACTCGAAGTTGGCGATGGCGGCCCGCCGTCCGTGACGGTGACGGTCTGGCTGGCCGCGTCGAGGCGGCCGCGCTGCGCGGTGACCACGTCGGCGCCAGCGGGCACGTTGCTGATCTCGAACGCGCCGTCCTCGGTAAGCGCGGACGCGCCCGTCCCGGGATGAGGATCAGCGCGCCGTCGACACGGTGCCGCGCACCGTGCCGGTCTCCCGGCGCGGCCAGCGATCGGCTGGCGTCTTCTCACTGTGTCGGGCTGGCCCCGGGGGCGTAGTGCGGGCTCACGCCGACCTTGCTGCACGCCCGTTCGTACTCCACCCGCGCCTTCTCGTAGTCCAGGCTCGCCTTGACAAGCGCCCTCTCCGCCGCGAAAAACGCCTTGCGGGCCGTGATGACCCCGTCCCACTCTCCGACAGCGCCGGTTGCCATATGGCCCTCTCCCCTCCCGGTCGGGAACCCCGTGACGTAACGGCATACCACAGACTCGGACTCTCGCCCCGGCCGAGCGGCAACGCCGCTTCCGGGGAGCGCCGGGGCCGGCCGACGTTCCCGTCCGGAGCAGCGTTCGGCCCGGGCGGAGTCGCGGCCAGCCCAGTGGGCCGCGGCCGCGGCCGAACTCCAGACCCGGAGGAGGAGCACCAAGCCTCGCGCGGCCAGCTAGTTTCCTGACAAAAACCGCGCCAGCCCGCGGACGCCATTGTGCATGGCGCCACGGTGGCCGCGTTGGCCCGGCGCCGCCGCGTGTCGATCCGGCGCCGCCCGGCTGGGCCCTCGAGTGTGCTCCCTGTCGGCAGAGTGACCGGCCGCCCGCAGCCGATCACAGCGCGAGCAGATTTCCGGATTCGCGTACGAGAGAGCCTGCACCAAGTCCAACAGCGAGCCGCCGCGAACGGCCGCGAGGTACTCCAAGCGGACCATCGTGTCATTGTCGACCGTGATCGTCCTCATCCGTTCCATTCCCCTGCGGCCAGCCGGGACCGCGGACGACGATTCGCTGCCGGTTGCTGGAGACGACTTCGGTGATCGCAGCCGTCCAGGAGCCGCCCTGCTGTCGATGATGCTGATCCGGATTCCGCGCGGGACCCGCGGTCACGGCGCGGAACAGGCAGACCCCTACGCGAGCAGCCGCAGAATCGCGCCGACCGCCGCGACCCCCCCCGACAATCCGCCAAGTCAATCGGGTCTCCATGGCGGAGATGCGCGCTTCGAGACCGGCGTTCGCGGTCCGCTGCTCGGTCCGCATGTCGGCGATCCGGGTCGAGAGCCGCGTGTCGAGATTCGCGATCTGGGTTGAGAGCCGCGTGTCGAGGGCGGCAATCCCGGTCCGCACCTCGCTGAGGCCGGCCGTGAACTGATCGGACGTGACGAGGTCGCCGCGCTCGGCGGCCAGACGAACCGCGTTCGTGATGGCGTCCGCCCGAGCCGGCGTGAACTCGGCCGCAGTCAACGACCGCGCGACCGCGTGCGACCGCGTGCGTGTCGAGCACTCGGCCAGCGTAGCACACACGACCAGCGTGGGGAACCTGCACTCCCGTCACCCGCGGCGGAGGGCGACGACCTGCCCGCGCACCTCCTCGAGGTACTCCCCCCAGTCCTCCATCAGGTGGCGGCGACGCTCGAACAGGTCCGACCGCGCGTAGGCCGCCTCGGTCTGGTTCCTCACCGCGTGGGCCAGCGCCGCCTCCACCACCTCCCGAGGGTGGTCCGTCCGCTCCGACGCCCAGTCCCGGAACGACGACCGGAAGCCATGCGGCACGGCCGCGATGCCCAGGTTCCTGACCAGCTTCGAGAGCGTCGCGGCGTCGAGCGCCTTGCCGCGGACGGTGGGGAACACCAGCTCCTCGTCGCCCGCCTCGTTCCCCGCCCCGCGAAGTTGCTCCGCCTCCCGAAGCACCTCGACCGCCCGACCGTACAGCGGCACCCGATGCTCCCGCTTCGCCTTCATCCGCCGTCCGGGAACCGTCCACACCATCGCGACCAGGTCCATCTCGCCCCACGTCGCCAGCCGGACCTCGGCCGAGCGCGCCGCCGTCAACACCAGGAACTCGAACGCCAGCCGCGTCCCGACCCACGCATCGGCGTTCTGGACCGTGGCGACGGCGGCGGCGACCTCCCGGTGGGGCAGCGCCGGCCGGTGCTCGACCGGCGTGGGGCGTTTCGGCAGCGCCGCCGTGATGGCGTCGCCGGCCGGGTTGTCCTGCCGGTAGCCCTGCGCAATGGCCCACCGCATGACGGTGCCAATGCGCTGTCTCACCTTCCGCGCCGTGACGTGCTTGCTGGTCCAGATCGGCAGCAGCCCGCCGTGATGTCGGCCGTGGTGACCTCGTCGACGGTCTTGCCGCCGATGTGGGGGAACACGTGGTCGCGCATGCTGGCCCACCACTGCTTGGCGGTGTTGCTGCCGTCCCGCCACGCCTGACTGTAGATGTCGAGCACCTTGCTGGCCGCGTTCTCGAAGGTCGGGACGCCCACGGAATCCGGGCTGGCGCAAAGGGGTCGCCGCCCCGGCGTGCGAGCTTGCGGTTGGCGAGGGCCTTTCGTCGGGCCTGGGCGAGCGAGACCAGGGCGTGGCTGCCGAGTCCGAGTCCGCGGGACCGGCCGTGGATGACGAGTCGCTGCACCCAGCGGCGTGCGCCGGAGGGGTCGACGTGCAGGTAGAGGCCGTTGCCGTCCGCGTAGCGCCCGGCCTCGGCGACGTTCCGGCAGAAGTCGGCCGACAGGGCCTTGTCGGGGTGTCGGCCCAGGCGCTTGGTGGTTCGGGGCTTCCTGGGGAGTGTGTTCATGACGCTTTCGTCCTTCTTTCGGTATTCCATCCCATTCCCAATTGGGTTTTGGACGATAGCGAAAGCGACTGGACGGCTCAAGACGGCCGAGCGGACGAACCCGTGTTTTCCAGTTGAATCCAGCCGGATTCAGGCGGATGGGGCCGGACGATCCCGGAAAGCAAAAGGTGGGTTCCGACGCCGGCTCGGCCTCGTCAGAATGCGCCGCGCATCGCCGAACGTCAGCGCCTGTTGCCCCTCCGCAGACGGGGCATCGACGCGCCCGGTCAGGTCTTCTGCCCGGCCAGCAGCTCGAGAATCGCGTGCAGGCCCTTCTTGATGCCGTTCAACCGCGACCTGACCTCTTCACCGAGCAACTCGTCCAACGTCGACGATCCGGAGTTCCCCGACGCCGGCGCCTCTTTCAAGAGTTGGCGGCGCGCCGCCCCCAAGGTCAAGCCCTCGACGAAAACGAGCTGCTTGATGCGGAGCACCCGGTCGAGGTCTTCCCGGCGATACAGGCGCGAGCGGCTACCCCGGTGCGCAACGCCGATTCCCGGGAACTCCGCCTCCCAAGAGCGTAGTACGTAGGGCTGCAACTCGGCGATGGCGCAAACCTCGGAGGGCTTGTAGATGGACCGTTCCGGAATCTTGACACGTGTCGCCATCACTTCCGTCCGAGCCGGTCCCCAGTCTACACCGGCCGCGAGACGGGGCGGGTCGTGGGTGCCCCGTGCGGCCTCGGACGCGTGGTAGCTGCGCGACGATTCCACCGGAGTGGAGACGGGGCCCGTTGGCGACTTCAGGCGCTTACGGTGACTGACGGCGGGGCCACGGCCCACTCCAGCGTGCGGATCGATCACCACGAGACCGACGGGGCGACGCTACGGCGGTCGCCGGTCAGCACCGGCGCGAGCGAGGGACAGCCGCCGCTTGGCGCTGATGCCGGGCGCCCGGTAGAGCTCGTGGGTCTCCTTCTTCCGGGCGTCCAGGGTTGCGCCCACGAGGAGCTCCGCCACGCCGGTCCACCCTGTCCTGATGTCACGGCAGTGCCGACCCTGGTGCCAAGCGCAATGATCCAAACGGTGACATTCATCCACCTGTCCCAAATGTCACGGCAGTGCCGACCCTGATGCCAAGCGCAACCGAACCTAAACCTCTTAAACACAGAGACTTCCGCCTGGCAGACGACACAGATTGGGTCAGCATGACGATGACACTCAAGACCTGAGCGACCCCGCTACGTACTACTCGTTTCCGACCCGGAACGTGACACCAAGGTGCCACTTCCGGGTCAGCACCGCGGGGTCGCTCAGGCTGGACTTTTCCGCTCCGCGGAAGGGGAGAAATGCGGCCAATGCCCCCAAGGACGAGCCCCGGGCGCGGTCCCCGGGCGGCCATCGACACCGCACCGCCTGGACTGTGAGCATGATCGTGTTGCTGTGCGGCCGGTTCTGACCCCCGCCTGGACCGACTTCGTGTCATCTCCGCCGATCTGTCGGACCGGTCGGCAGCGCCGTTTCAGAGGTTGTCTGGCCGGGAGGCAGTGACCGAATAGGGGCCTGGCATGGGAGTCCCGTCACAGTCCTGTCCGCCCTCCCGACCAGACGGCGTCGCCAGCCTGTGATGGAGACCAGCAACATGTCGAACAGCATCGCCCGAGACCACCCCGACGTCAAGGTGATCGTCGGGGTCGACACCCACAAGCACGAGCATGTCGCGGTAGCGATCGATAGCCTGGGCGCTCGTCTCGCCGTGTTTCGCGTACCAGCGAACGGTGCCGGCTACGCTTGTCTGTTTACCATTGGCTCGAATGGGCCTTGGGATGGCCCATCCCAGCGGCGCCTCTAGCCAGGCGCCGCTGGGCGGGCGGTGGTCGGACCGTGCGCGTCGCAGGCCGTCGAGGGGCCGTAGGGCAGTTTGGTCGCCACCGTCTTCCCGAGTCCTGGATGGATACGTGAGCGTTGAGGCTCGAATGACAAGCACAGGAGCACAGGGAAGATGACCGATGATATCCCCAACAGCGTCGGCGTCGACATCTCGAAGGCGCATCTCGACGCCTACATGGTCCCGGCGGGCAAGGCCGCGCGATTCTCCAACGACGCGGCGGGGCTCAAGGCGCTGATCGCGTGGGTGGAGCGCCCGGTTCGCACCGTCACGTACGAGCCGACCGGCCGGTGGCACCGGGCCTTCGAGGAAGCGCTGTTCGAGGCGGAGTTGCCGCTGGCGCGGGTGAATCCGTTGCAGGCGCGGCGCTTCGCGCAGGCCATCGGCCAACGGGCGAAGACCGACGCGGTGGACGCACGGATGCTGGCGCAGATGGGGGCAGCACTGGACCTTCGGCGAACCGAGGCATCGTCGCCGGCGCGGCGCGCCCTCGAGGAACTGCAGGTGGCGCGCGACGCTCTGGTCAAGGACCGCACCGCCGCCTTGAACCGTCAGAAGCAACTTCAGCACCCTCTGCTCCGGCGGCAGAACACGAACCGGCTGTCGCAGATCGACCGCCAGCTGACGGCGATCGACACCGAGATCGAGAAGTGCTGTTCGGAAGACGCGGTGCTGACCCGCCGGACGGAGATCCTGACGTCGATCCCGGGCGTGTCTCGGGTTACCGCGGCGGGTCTGCTCACCCAGATGCCGGAACTGGGCAGCCTGGACGCCAAAGCGGTTGCGAGTCTGGCGGGCCTTGCGCCGGTCACTCGGCAGTCGGGCACCTGGCAGGGCCGGAGCTTCATCCAGGGTGGCCGGGCTCGGGCTCGGCGGCTGCTCTACATGCCGGCCCTGGCGGCGATCTGTCACAACCCGGAGCTGCGCGCGAAGTACCGCCAGCTCGTCGGTCAGGGGAAGCCGGGCAAGGTCGCTGTGGTCGCGGTGATGCGCAAGCTCCTGGTGCTGGCCAACGCGCTCCTCGGACAGGATCGCTGCTGGCAGCAGGACCGGCCTGGTCGGGCCAGCGCGGCAGCGCCCTCCGCAAGCATGCCGTTCGTCGAAGCGTGACCCGTTTCCGTGGGTGTGAGCGATTCCTCCGCGGTCAGGCCGTCGAGCCAACGTGTAGGGGGTCATGCTTGGGCATCGTCAGCTAAAAAGCCGGTCTGGAGCGTGCGCGGAGCCGGCGTCAAGGCCGCAGCGCCGCGAAGCGGGGGCGTCGCGAAGCGGCGCGCCTTGACGGTGGCGAGCACACGCCGACACTGTCGGTCTGACGATGCCCCGGCCGCAACCATCGGGGCGGTCGACGTGAGTCCAGAATGCGGCGGCCGAGACGACAGGAGTTGCGACGCCCACGGCCTCCGGATGCCGGCGCCCGGCTCCCCCCTTCGTGGCTGCCAAGGGGAAGCTGTCGCCGGGGTCTACTCCACACCGTTACGTAACGGACCCATGACAGGCGGCTCGGTGCCCGGACGTTCACGACAGTCGAGCGACGGCAGGCTCGGGGCAACAGCGGACCGGGAGAACGGCCGGTCGCCCGGAGGACCCGAGCGGGAGCGGAGGACCCGCGCAGCAGGTTGACGGCCGCGGGCAACGGTGCGCGAGGGGAACCCGCTCCAAGGCCCTGAGACCCGTTATGGGTCCGGCTCACGTCGCCACGCCGTCGCTCTTCGACGGCGTGGGTCGGGGTCGCGGCCGGGGGGGAGATCAGCCCATCGGGTCTACGGCTTCCTCGATTCGGAGGCTTGACACATGGATACTGCCCTGGTGACTTGGGCTCGCACCCTCGGCGACCTCGAGTCCTTCGGGATCGAAGGCACCGGCTCCTACGGGGCCGGCCTCACCCGATTCGTGCGCCAACAGGGGCTGCGCGTCCTCGAAGTCAACCAGTGCGACCGGCGCAAGAGGCGCAACGAGGGCAAGAACGACACGCTCGACGCCGAGGCCGCCGCACGGTCCGTGCTCGCTGGCGTCGCGACCGCCATCCCGAAAGCCGCCGACGGGATGGCGGAGATGGCCCGCCAGATCAAGACCGCACGCGATACGGCCGTCAAGGCTCGTACCGCCGCGATGGTGACCCTCAAGACGCTCCTCGTGAATGCGCCGACCCGGGTCCGCGAAGCCCTCGAACCGCTCACGAACCAGAAGCTCATCGACCGTTGCGCGGCGCTCCGGCCGGGAGACATCCTCGACCCGACTGCCTCGGTGAAGCATGCGCTACGGGCGCTCGCGCGCCGCTGGCGCACGTTAGCCGCCGAGATCGACGAGCACGACAAGTTGCTCGACATCATCACCAGGGCGGCAGTGCCGACGCTGCGCGCGGCATACGGAATCGGTCCCGACGCCGCGGCCGAGATGATGAGCATCGCAGGCGACAACCCCACTCGGATCCGCTCCGAAGCCGCGTTCGCGAAGCTCTGCGGCGCCTGTCCGATCCCCGCGTCATCCGGCCTCACCAACCGGCATCGGCTCTTCCGCGGCGGGCACCGCCAAGCCAACGCGGCGCTCTATCGGATCGTGCTCGTCCGCCTGCGTTGGCACCAGCCAACTGTCGACTACGTCCGTCGACGCACCGCAGAGGGCCTGTCGAAGAGAGATGTCATTCGCTGTCTGAAGCGCTTCGTCGCCCGAGAGATCTACCGCGCGCTCGTCGACGACCACCGACGCGGCGGGGCCTTGGCCGACGTCGCTTGACCTGGCTGCAGCCTCGGCGTCTGACCCTTGGGTGCTCCGGTCAGTTCATGGCCGGAAGCTCTTGCTTTGGGGCGGCTCAACGCGTTCGGGAGGTGACGCTCGCGAGGGTGTTCGAAGCAGCACCGCATCCGTCGGATCAGCGCCTCGACCCTACGTGATCGACTGCGAGCGCCAGCCGTCAAGCTCGCCCCGGGCGCGGCAGAGGCGGCCGTTGCTCACGTGCGGCTCGTCGCCGAACGCCTCGCCCTGGTCAACCGCCAGCTCGACCAGGCGCGCCGTGAGCTCGGCCGGTTGGTGGATCAGCTCACCGGCGCTGCTCCAGCGGACGACCCGAGCGCGTCGACGGAAGACGAGCCATCGTCGCAGGAGCCCCGGGATGCGGCCATCCCGTTGTCGCTGCCGGGCAGCTGTGCGCGAGGGAACCCGCTCCAAGGCCCTGAGACCCGTTATGGGTCCGGCTCACGTCGCCACGCCGTCGCTCTTCGACGGCGTGGGTCGGGGTCGCGGCCGGGGGGGGGGCAGCATTATGGGTCCGGCTCGCGGCCCCGCTCGGCCGCGATTCGCCGCGCCAGGGCCTTGCCTTGCTAAATGGTGGGGAGTCCGGAAGGGCCGGAGCGAAGCGAAGGACGTGCGCAGCACGTTGACACGCCGTCCGTCCCGCAGCTACGCGCCCCGACCGCCCGACAAGCTGCAGTGCGTTCCGGGAGCGGCCCCGGGACTCGTCGGCCTGCCGCCGCTCCCGGTAACGCGCCTGCCGCTCCGCGTTCGTCAACGCCACGACCACTCCACACCGTTACGTAACGGACCGGTGACAGGCGGCTCGGCCCCCGGACGTTCACGACATCGAGCGGCGATGGGCTCGACCGCGGCCGCGCTGCAGCGGGCCGGCTCGCCTGAACAACCGCCACGCCGGCCGAAGGCCGGCGTGGCGCGGCACCGGTCTGTGCTCGCCATGATGCGGTCGCGTGGTCATGACGACGCCCCCGAGCGGGTCTCCGACGCGACAGGCTTCGGCGCCGGGATCCTCAGGACGGCCGCGGGCAACCCGTGCGCGACGAACGCGCTCCAGGGCCTTGCAAAAATGGTGGGGAGTCCGCAGGGCCGGAGCGGAGCGGAGGAACCGCGCTTGCGCGGATTGACCCGAGGTGCGGCGTGGCGCAGCTCCGGCAGCAGCTGCAGAGGACCAGTGCGACGGACCCGCTTCGGAGCTTTCTTGACATATAGGGGCGTCCGTGTCGTTCACCTGGGGCAGACGCAGCAGGTCGATCTTGTAGTCGAGGGACAGCTCGCGGGTCAGCCGCCAGCTCAACGTGCTGCGCCAGTCGATCGAAGGATCCGAGGCCGCGAACTCGCTGAACAGGTCGAGGTTCGCGTTGTAGAGCAGGGAGCGATACCGGACGGTCGCCACAAGCGTCGTCTCCAACCCGATCTCGTTGAAGTTGTCGCCTTCCACGTACTCCAGCTTCGAAGTCGTCTCGTCGTCGTCCAGGAAGAAGGCGCCCGCGAACCGGTTCTGCCGCAGGCCGGCCCCGACCCGCCAGTCGAGGCGCACCGTGCGTCCTTGCAAAAGGCGGGTGTTCAGGCCGGCGCCCTCGCGATACTCCGGCGGGCTGAACGCATCGCCGGTCGGGAAGGTCGAGTTGGCCGGCACGACGACCGATTCCCGCCGCCCGTCGTTGAACTGCCGGGAGATCAACGTGTCCTCGGTCACGAGCATGTTCGACTCGAAGAGGCTGGTCCGCAACCCGAAGCGGACGTAGGGCCCGACCCTCGCATTGAGGAACCGGGAGTACAGCACGTCGATCCGGAGCCGGTCGTGAGTCTTCCGCCAGGGTATCGCGGCCGACGCCTCCGGCCTGACCTTCTGGAAACCGGACTCCAGCTCGAAGACGCCGCTGAACAGGTCGCGGTCGCGCTGGTAGGTGACGTAGGTGTCGAAGAACAGCTCCGTGCCGAACGTGTTCTCGTTGTTCGCGCCGACCACGTTGCGGGTAGAACCGAACGGCGCCGACAGACCGAGCATGTAGCGCCGACTCCACGGTGAGAGCTCGGGTACCGCGCCCAGCTCCGCGGGCAGCACCACGCCGGCGCCCCGGAACCGGCCGTCGTCGGGGTTGATGACCAGCTTGTAGTGGACGAGCGCGCCCTCGGGCGCCAGCACCGTCGCGAAGTCGGTGCGCGCGCGGTAGTTCGCGCCCGGCTGCACGATGCGGTAGAGCCCGGGCGGCATCAGGAGGGTTCGCAGCTGCTCGCCCTGCAGCGTGTCCGCCCCGAAGCCGACCGTGAAGGGCTGGCGGTCCGTCACCCGGATGAGCTCGTAGGCGCCGCGGTGCGCCAGGTTGCTCTCGTCCACGACCTCGATGCGCAACCCGCTCCACCGCACCGGGACCACCGTCGTCGCGCCCGCCTGCGCGTCGACGGCGACGGAGACCATCTGGGGCGTCGGCCCGCTGCCGACCCGCACGGTATAGGCGCCGGGCTCGACGACGATCCGGGCACCGTTTGGGCCGCTGGCAACTTGGTCATCGCCCCGGAACACCAGTGCCTGCGGCTCGTTGTTCGTCTCGGACATGGCGGGCACCGATGGCCCCGGCCCCGGACGGGATTGCGGTCGTGTCCGCGAGGGCCTGGGCGGCGGCATCAGGCGCGAGCCACCGGTACACCTCGGACGGGGCCGCCGTCTGCGCGGCCGCGGGCGGCGCAAGGCCGGAGAGCAGGGCCGCCGTTAAGACGAGGCTCGAACAGCGGCGGCAGGTCTCGTTCCGTTCTGCGGCGGTTCCCTGCCGACCCTGTATGACGGCTGTCGGCTCGACCGTCGACAGCCGCCACGGCGGTGACCGCGCTGGTTCCGGATGACGAGCCGCCTCGGCCGCGCCGAAGCGGTACGCTGGACTACAGGGCTGCTGCGCTTCCGGGGCTTGGTAACCGTAGATTCCCGCCAAGGCTCTGACCTCCAGAACGGTTCCCGAAGTGTTGAGGGTACGGGTGCGAATGCGAACGTATTGGCGCGCGGGGCGCGACTGGTGCTGATGACGGGTCTGACGCCTACCGCTGCCGGAGGCGGCGCCCAGGCGCCCGACGCGCTGGCCCAAACCGACCGAGCCTGCCCTCGGCCGGGCCCAGGATGATCGAAGGCGTAGAACACGCGGATCGGCGGGCGGGCGGGGACGCGAGGCCTCCCGCAGGCGGCCGTACCGCGAGCCCTTGATGGCGGACGGGTACGGGAACGAGGCGGTGGCCGCGCCGCACCAGGGCATCGACCACCTTCGCGACGGTGCGCTGGTCGCGGATGTCGAGACCGTCCCACCAGATGCGAAACTCGTCGGTGACTTCGACGTTGGCGTGCTCGGGAGCCATCGGGCCGGCCAAGTATGACGCACACGAAGGGTGCGGACGCATGAAGGAGGAGTGGAAGGCGCTCTTCGCCGAGTCGCTGCACTTCGAGGATCCCAAGGGTACGAAGGCCTACGTCACGGAATGGAACCTTGACGTGTTTTTCCGCAATTTCCAGAAGCTGTTCCCGAAGGTGCTGGGCGCCGAGCACGAGATCGTCGCACAGGGCGACAACCACCTGAAAGTAACCTGGACGTTGAAGGCCGAGAGCTTCCTGAAGCAGATCGCGGTGCGCTTCAGTGGTACCGAGACGACATGGAGGGTGAGGAGAGGCTGCCCCCCTGTGGCCGCGGCGCGCTTCCGCGGCCACCTCGACGGCGGGCCGAGCCCCACCGGGCGAACGCCCGCCCGGGTCCTGGCCGGTGACCGCCGGACGGCCGGCGACCGCAGCCGCGGGCAAGTCGACCGTTCGGGGGGCGGGAACCCTCGCCGCGGTCCTCGTCACCTGCCACCAGCGACGCCAGACCGGCCGAGGCCGCGAGTAACGACGACGAGGTCGGCGATGAACCCCAGGACTCTTGCGCCGACCCCTTCGTTGGTGCTTGGCGGCGAGGCCGCGCGCGCCGGCGTCCATCTCGGCCTCCGCCTCCGCGAGGATCACGTTCGGCACGCATCCTTGCCACCACCGGTCACCAGCCGCCGGCTGGCCCCGCCGCCAGGAGGCCGAGGCACGCCACCGTCGCCCGGAGCTGTGCTACGCTACCCTGCGTGGACACCGACGACAAGGCGACCGACAAGGCGACAAGCGACAAGGCGTTGACCGACAAGGCGTTGACCGCTGTCCAGACTGCGGGTGGCATCCTCGGCGACGCGAAGTGGGTCGTCGGGAGTGTCCTCGCGACCGGTGGCGTGATCGCCACCCTCCTCTTGGCACTGGCCGGCCTTATACTCCAGCAGAACGCCGCCGTCAACGCCGCATCGACGACGTCAACGCCAACGTGCGGACGGAAATCGCGAACCTGGATACGCGGCTCTCAACCCAGATCGCCGGTGTTCGCACCGAGATCTCGAGCCTTGAAACCAGGCTCATCCGCTGGATGGTCGGCACCGTGCTCGCGACGGCGGCTCTGACGGTCGGAATCCTGCGGTTTTTTGCTGCCGGGTAGAGGGGGCACCTCCCGGGGCACCTCCCCACCGGTTCAGATGAATGCCGAGAAACGAAGTAACCGAGGGCGCGCCGTGCGGCTGCTACGCGACTCCCGAGCGGACGCGAGACGGCGACGAATGGGTGATTGCCTGCCCGCTCTGTGGCCGGACGCGGCGGATCGGGCTGCGCCGGTGACGAACTGGCTGATCCCAGCCCTCCCAGGGTCGGATATCGGGACGTTTGCGGTGCGCCGTGAGAAGGGACCGGGAAAACCGTGCGCTCTCGAACGAGGAGGACGGGGCGGACCGGAGCCCTGGGTTGGTCTCCGGCGGAACCGCTGGAGCCCGCGCGCAGCGCGGAGTGACCCCGCCCCGTGTTGCACCACCCTTCGATGAACTCGAACACGGCCCGAAGTGGGGGACAAAGCCGGATGAGCAGGACCATTCTCGTGACGGGCAGTTCGGCAGGGCTCGGCCGGGCCGTCGCCGAGTATTTCGCAGGGCGCGACGGCTGGAACGTCGCCGCCACGATGCGTGATACAGCCAAGGGTGGCGTGTTTTCCGACATGGACAACATCGGCGTCTTCGAGCTGGATGTTACCCGCCCGGAGACGGTTCGGGCGGCAGTCGAGGAGACGGTGGCGACGTTCGGCCGGATCGATGTGCTGTTCAACAATGTCGGCTATGGCGGGCTGGTGGTATTTGAGGAGACCGCGGACGAGAGCTTCCGCCGAGCCTTTGAGACGAATTTTTTCGGCCACCTGGAGGTGATGCGTGCGGTGCTGCCGGTGATGCGCGCCCAGCGCTCGGGGTTCATCGTCAACGTCACGTCGCTGGCCGGGCTGTTCGGCCTTCCGCTGCAGAGCGCCTATTGCGCGAGCAAGTTCGCGATGACCGGGTTCACCGAGGCGGTCAAGTGGGAGCTGGCGAGCCAGGGGATCGATGCAACGGTGTTTGAGGTGGGCGGGATGAAGACGGAGTTCGCCGCACACATGACGAACTCGCGGGAAGTGCCTATCGGCGGCTATGACGCCTATATGCGCCGGATGATCCCCGCGATCGAAACGGCTACGAAGAAGTTCCAGGCGAACGCAGTCGGCCCGGTCGAGGTGGCGTCGTCCGTGTACCGGCTGGTGCACATGAAGCGGAAGCCGTTCCGCTACCATCCGACCCGGGACGGCAGGATCATCGGCGTCCTGAAGCGGCTGCTTCCGGACCGCGTGTTCCGCAAGGTAAGCGCGATGGGACTCGATTGAGACGCGACCGTCCTGCATCGTCGCGGGGCCGCGCGACCAGGTCCCACTCCGGCGGCCGCGGCGGGCCGCCGCGCGTGGTCAACAGGTGCGGGCTCTCCGAGCGGTTGGGGCTCCCGGCGGTCGCCGCAGCCCAGTCCGAGTTCGCCGGGGAAAACCGCCGATCGGTGTTCCCGGTTGGGTTCCAGGCAGGGGATCCGCGACATCAGGATTCGACAGTCGCGGCGCCGGCGGTTGCGACGACTGCTCGGGAGGAACCGCCATGAACCGAAAGCGAGGTGCGGAATGACGCGCCCGCGGGGCCGGCTGGCGCGTCAGGTAGCGCTGGCCGCGAGTGATCGGCGACGCGTCACCCTCACCCGCCACGAAGCCCCGTCGCGGTGGAGCGGCGAGTACTTCCCCATGAAGACGTGGCGCGCCTCGACAACAGCCCGCTGGTACGGCCCCGGCGCCCCCGGTCGATTCGAAGGCGGACAGGCGCCGGGCGAACGTCGACGCCACCTCCGATCCCGGCAGAACCGGACATCCCCCCGGAGGCGGACCGTGTGGGGGCGGCGAAGTCGGATCTGACCGGCGTCGCGGCCGCCGTTGTGGGCGGACGTGCTCGCGGTTGCCGACGGCGAGCCGATGGAGCGCGGAAAGACCCGGAGACGGATCGGCCGAACCCTCCGCGGGAAGGGCCTGTATCTGTTCGTCGCGGCCGGCATGCACGGCACCGCGACCGCGAAGAAGGCGAAGGGGCGAGCCGCCGCCCGGCGAAAGACGGTCGAGGAGGCCGCCAGAGCCCGCCGATCCGTGGCCGCCCACTGGCCGGAGCACCTTCCGCTGTTCGACGCCGCCCTGCAGCACGCCCTGCTGCATCCCGCCCCGCTGCCGCCACCCGTGCCCCAACCGGCACCCAAGCCCGAAGTCGCCTTGGTTGAAGAGCCGTGACCGCCTTCCCCGTCGCCGCCGCGTTCGTCACCTCGCACGCCGTCGGCCCGGCAGGCAATCCGCAAGGGGCGCGCACAACCGCCCGGCGCGGACCCCGCGCCGGACCGGGCGCCGCTCTGGCTCGTGAAGTCGCCGATCCGAACCTCCGGCGACGCCCGGCCGCGAACTGGTCAAACGTGACCTCGTCGCCGGTGCTCGGCGGCGAGATGGAGCGCCTTCGTGATCGCGTCGGCCTGAGCGGGCGTGAACTCGGCATCGGTCAGCGAACGGGTGACGGCGTGCGTGTCGAGGTCGCCGTGCTCGACCGCGAGACGGAGCACGTTGGTGATCGCGTCCGCCTGGGTCGGCGAGAACCCGGAGTCGGTCAACGAACGCGCGATGGCGTGCGTGTCAAGCATGCGCCCATTATCGCCGAAGCTGGAACATCGTGGGGCCGGACAGTGCCGGACGGTTGCCAGCGCCCCGCCGCACTCGACGGAGGTGCTTCCGTGTGAGCTCGCCGGAGGCGGGCGAGTGCTGCTTCCCCGCACGCGGCCAGCACCTCGGAGTCCGGCGCGGTGGCTACGCAGTCGCGCCCGGCCGACGCGTCGACCGGTTTCTGGAAAACCGCGCCCCGTCCCGAGGGGCGGAACTCCAATGACCGACTTCCCAACGCCGCTCGTACGATCCGGCGATCGAGGGTGGCGAGGGGTGGCCGGCTCGTCGATCCGAACGTGCGGAAATCCGCCTCCAAGAACTCGACCCGCGAGGACTCTTTCACCGTTTGAATCTGAGCCGCAGCCCGCCGCCGACGTGGAACCCGCCGACGTTGACGGGGACCGTGCCCCCGCCTTCGCCCCCCAGCTCGACGGACCCTCCCGAGTAGCGGATGAGGCCGCCGAGCCCGACCACCTCCGAGAAGTAGAAGCCGACATCGGCGCCAGTGTGGAAGCCAATCGCCGACGCGGACGTCGTCGTCTTCATGGCCGATGACAAGCGGGCCTCGTCGTAGGGATAGGCGTGGTCGTACCCGATGGCGGTCACCAGATCCTGCCGGACGTTGAACAGCGTGGGCCCGCCGAAGACAGCCAGCTCGACCGCGTCGCCGAGCCGTTCGGACCAGCGGACCTCCACGTGCACCGCGGTCTCCAGCCGCTCGAGGTCGGGCTCGCTGCCGGTGAACGACCGGGGGCGGTTGAAGAAGAACGGGTGCGGGACGCGCGCGTCGATGGACACCGGATCGAGCCGATTGAAGCGGCTGATCGCGACGCCGAATCCGAGCCCGTTCGCGAGCCGGACTCCGGCGCCTCCGTCGTAGACCGTACCGGTGCCGACAGCGTACCCGCCGTTGAAGTCCGCGTCCTCGTGCAACTCGGCGAAGACGACGTTGTTCCTGAAGTCGGTGGCGGTCGCCTGGGTTCCCCCGTTGAGGCTGACCCAACCCCCGGTCTGGGCCCCGACCGCGGCCGGCAGCATCGTACAGGCGAGGACGGCGAGCAGGGGTGTGGTCCAGGCGTGCGGGCGGGGCGTCATTGGCAGGCCCCCGAGTAGTGGACGTTGTCGTTGGGTCGGGTAGTGGCGCCCGCGGGCAGGCCGACAGCGCGCAGGGCGTCCTCGACCGCCCGCTGGACCGCGGTGCCGGATGCGAGGTCGGCCGAGGACTGCCGGATGGCGTCGGCAGCCTGCGGCAGCGAGGTTACGGCCGGCATGAGGTCGGCCAGCGCCCGGAAGAAGATCCGCTCGACCTGGAGGCGGTTGGCCGAGCCGGCGCCCGCGACGGTCAAGCCCGTCGAGGCGTTCGTGCCGCCCTCGATGGCGAGGTAGTAGGCGTGGCTCAGGATGAGCGAGTTCCAGTGGCTGCCGTCGTAGCCGCCCGGGCCGATGGAGCCGGAGTACTGGCCGCCGACGAACACCGCGCCCGAGAAGCCCCAGCCGAAGTCGGTGTCGATGAGCGCGAACTCGACGCGATCGCCGTAGGCCGCGGGGTGGCGCAGAGAACCCGGGTCGCGGAGCGAGCGGACGACCCCGATGCGCTCCTCGTCGCTGCCCTGCAGGAAGTCGCTCTCCGTGCCTGCGTTGTCCCGGTGGAAGAACGCCGCAGCCTCCGCCATGATGTCCGAGTAGGCCTCGTGGATGGCGCCGGCCTGGGACGCGCCCAGCACGAACCGGCCGTTGATGCACACCGCCGGAGCCATCACGGGCTCGAGGTTCTCGTCGAAGGTCTCGAAACGCGTGGTGGCGCACTCGTGGGTCACACCGTCCTGGTCGACGAAGGACGCCGGGCCGGGACGGGCGGCGATCCGGAGGTTGTCGATGAGGTCGGACCCGGTACGGTTCGAGACCGCGTAGTGGATGACGCCGTGCGTGAGCTCGTGCGCCACGACGTCGAGCGCTACCAGCGGTTCGCCCTCGAACTCACCGAAGACGATCGCCCCGGTGCCCTCCGGGCCGAACGGCGGCGGGACGAAGAAGGCGTTCGCGAAGTCGCGGCTGATGTTCACGATGCCCAGGATGCGCCCGTTACGGCCGTCGAGGCCGTTCCAGCCGACCGCCTGGTTGTAGAAGTCGTAGGTCCAGCCGACATGCGCGTGGTTGTCCACAACCGCCTTGTCGCGCCAGTCGTTGTCGTCGTCCACGGCGATGTCGCTCGGCAGCCAACCGCCGGTGCCGAGCACGTTGCTCGTCAGGAGACGTACCAGCGCCGCTTCGACATAACGCGCGTCGAGGGTGACGACCTCGCCGGGGCGCGACCGGTCGCGAGCCTCGTACTGGCCGCCGGCGCGAGTGGTCGAGACCTTCTTGCGGTCGCCGCGCACGCCCGTGCCGGTGCCGACGGTGGGCTCCTGCGTGCGCCTCGCGTCCTCCACGCGGAGGATGCGCCCGGCCGCGGCGTCGGCGTAAACGAACTGCAGGTTGCTCGTCGCAACGCGGTACGCGAGCGCGTAGGAGCCGGCGGGCAGAGGCAGGATGACCAGCCCCGGGGCGGTGACGACGGCGGCACCGAGGGCTCGCTCCACGAACACTACGGCCTCTGCGGCGGAGAGCACTGGTGCTGTGCTGACACCGATGTTCCGGTGGACGGTGCCCGCCAGCGACACGGTCACGCCGCGGTCGAGCTGCCGCGAGACCCCGCCGCCAAGTACCGGGATGCCGGCGAAGTACTGGACGAAGTACTCGTGGACGCGATCCGGCAGCGTGCGGTCGGCCTGGCGGGAGGCAAGGACCAACTCGCCCGCGCGAATCAGCGAGTCCACCGCGCCGTCGCCCTGGCGTACAGCGTCAAGGCTGGTCGAGTACCCGAGCGACAGCGTCTGCTGTGTCTGACCCGAAGCCGGCACCGCTGTCAGCAGCACCAGCACTGCGATTACGAAAGGCCTCACCTCTCCTCCTGAGTCTTCGTTGGTCCCGATCCACCATTGGGATCGGCTGGGGCGTCATGGAGGGCTACCCGCCCCGTCGACGCCGGGGCATGCGAATGAGACGGACGTCGTAACGTACGAACACCGGGTCGCCGGTCACCAAGGTCAACCCCTCGAGCCGGGCCTGCGCCACCAACACGCGATCGAATGGGTCACGATGGTCATGCGGCAGGACGCCGACGGCGAGCGCGTTGGGCGTGGGTTGATGGCGAGCTCCTGGACACGGCTGACCCTCAGGCGTGCCGGAACGTAGATCGCCGGAGGCTCGGGCAGGGGCAGCTTGCCGAGCGCGTGCTTGATCGCAATCTCCCAGACGCTCGCCGCGGACAGGTTACCTCCGCGACGACGGGGCCGCAAGGGTCTCCAGCAAACCAGGGTCGAAACGCTTGCGATCGGTCTGTAGCCACAACCAGCAGTTGGTGTCGAGAAGAAACGCCATCTTCCGTAGAGCGCTCGCTCAGTCGCGTCCCTCGAACCCGCGCAGCAACTCGTGGTCGAGGGGCTCATCGAAGTCGTCCGGGACGACGAAGCGTCCCTCGTCGACGCCGAACACGGGCGTGGTCTCGTCAATCGGCACGAGCCGCGCCACCGGTTGGCCCGACTGCGTGATGATGACGTCTTCACCGGCCGCGATCGGTTGCAGCAACCGGGACAGGTGCGTCTTGGCTTCGTGAACGCTGACGGTCATGACGGCGACCATTGTAGACTACGGGGCGTCCGCCGCCTCGGTTTACCGGTCTCCCCTCGCCGTCCAGGTAGGCGGCCCCATTCGTCCATCAGGCGTCGGCGCCGCGCGAACAGGTCTGACCGCGCATACGCCGCCTCGGTCTGGTTTCTGACCGCGTGGGCCAGCGCCGCCTCGACCACCTCGCGAGGGTGGTCCGTCTCTCCGCCGCCAGACGCGGAAGCTCGAACGGAAACCGTGCGGCACCGCGGCGATGTCGAGGTCTTTGAGCGGCCCCGACGGCGCCATGTTCTTTGAGCGGCTTGCCGCGCGCCGTCGGGAATGGGCTGGCGTACCCGGCGTACCCGCCGCGCCGTCGTCGGCGACGAGTGCCAGATGGGCCGGAGCACGTCGATGACATCGGGGCTCGTCACCTCGGTCACCGACTTCTCGCCGAGGCGGGGGAACCCTGGAGCAAGGTAGAGACCGCTCTCGAGCTCGGCGCCCCCGGCCGGCCCGAAGGCGGACAGGCGCCCGCCGTTTATCGCCGAGCTCCTCTTCATGGCGGGAGGCTACGGCGGAGAGAGGTCAGGGTGGCCCGCTGGGCCGACGTCGCCGCCGCGCGGCCCAACGAGTGGCGGTCCCGCGTGTGCATCGTGGTCTGGCGGCTGTCCGATGCGGCCTGCAGCCGCCTTCGCGGAACCGGCAGCGGTCGAGCCCGGAACCTGAGCTTGCGAGGAAAACGGGAACAGTCAGACCGGGGGTGAGGAGAGATTGTGGTCCGCCAGAGACCCCCAAGGGCGCGCCCGCTCATCGCCGGCAGCCAGCACATCGATAGTGAACACGGCCGCTTGGGGCAGCGTCGCGACCGGCTGCTCGTCGGCGTTTCGGAACACCCACCAGCCGTCTCTCGACACGACGACCGCGGCATCGACGACGAGCACCCTCTCGTCGTTCTCGGCCAGCTGCACGGCGAACAGTGACATGCCGATCCAGGGTATCGGCCGTTGCGACTCCCGTCATCAATCACGGTGCCGGGTTCCGCGCCGACCGCCGCCGGAACTTCTCCACCAGGTATCGAGTCGAGCCGTAGTTCCGCCAGGTCCGGCGTCTGGCCGGCCTGACCGCCCGGCCGGTGAGCGCGGCGAGATGCAACCGGAGTTCACCGTCGTCGAGCAGCCCGCCGGCGCAGCAGTGCCGGCAACCGAGCCGGACCTGGCCCAGCTCTCCCCGCCTGGCCCAGGCGGCGGCATCCGGGCCGGCGAGGGTCACCGGGCATGGCCCGCGCCACTCCGTGCCCACCCGCCGCCAGCCGAGCGGTCTCAGGCCGGACGCCAGCCGGGCGTCCAGCCCTGCCCAGGTCGGTGGTTGCATACCCGAAGGGTGTATCGGCCGCTCGCGGTCGGATTTCCAGGCCGACCTCGACAGTGGCAGCCGGCTCGGCTGCGGACCCCGCCTCGCCCTGCCGGTTCGAATCGGCGTGTCCCGGCTGTCGTGACCACCGCCAAGCCTCGGCCGCCCGTGCGCTGTCATCTCCCCGGCGACGCCGGGGCCTTGACACGCTTGAGTTGCTTGAGTCGATGGATCAGCGCCGATGCCTCGGCCCTGGTCACGCCGCGGTCGAGAGCGAGGTTCACCATGATCGCCTGGTCGCGTGCCCCGACCTGTGCGGCCAAGGCCCGGATATAGGCGATCTGCTCTTCGGTCGCAGGCTTGATAAGCCAGCGTCGCCGGTCACGCCGGCCCCGAGCCCACCAGCCGAGCAGGAACGGCACGCCAAACACCGCCGCCAGGATCGCCACGACCGCGCCGCCGCTCATGACGCGTCCTCCGAGGGTTTCGAGCCTTGCCTGCTGCCACTCCCGTGGCCCAGAGGAGAAAGCCACGAGGAGCAATACGTCTACCGCTCGTACCCCGGCGCGGCCTTGAACTGCGCCCGGCAGGCCGCGTCGAGGGCGGCCGCCGTCATCAGTGCCCGCCACCGCCGCGCTGCGCGGGCGTGGCCACGGCCTCGGCCGTCGGCAGCTCCAACAGCCTGGCCAGGGGCCTTGAGCCGCGCGGCCGTGACGCCGTCGACGGCCGCGCAGCCGGGGAGCTCGCTCTCCTCGCCCGGTCCGATCCCGCCAATGAGATCATGCGGCGACGCGGTCGTTGCCTCCATCGTAGCTGACGGCGCCTCAGGGCGCCGAAGACTCCTGGAAGTGCTGCCGGTCGGCCGACTGTCGAGTCCTGCGGAGGTCGTTCACCGGGGGACGAGGGGTCGCCGCGAGATAGGCCGCCCAGTCGTCCCATCAGCCGCCGCCGCTGCTCGAACAGGTCCGAGCGCGCATAGGCCGCTTCGATCAGTTTCGGGCCCCTCCTGTCTGAAGCGTTCCTGGGCTGTCGGGCAGAACCTGCCAGGACCGAGCGCGGCCGTGACTCTTGCCGCAAGGGCTCGGTCGCTATCCCCGTCGCCCTTGCCAGCCGTCGTCCAGGACGCGGGCGAGCAGGTCAGCCGACGTCGCGCACTCGATGATCCAGTCCCCGACCTGCGCCAAGCGGTTCGGATCGGCAACGACCTCCAGCGCAGCAGCCAGCCGCCGCGCCGTGTCAGCGTCGAATTTCCGCTCGGCCAATCGACACAACAGGGCACGTTCTTCCGCACGGCCCTGCGCGATCCCTTGCTCGCGACCTTCCTCACGACCTTCCTCACGACCTTCCACGCGACCTTCCACGCGACCTTCCTCACGACCTTCCACGCGACCTTCCTCTACCCACTCCTCGGTCCATTCCCGCACCTGTTCAGCCAGCATCGTGCGTACCTCCTCCAACTGCGGCAGCGACCCGGATTCCGTTCCGCGGAACCGCCGCGGCAGCAACACCTGCGCCACCCACGACCGGAACGCCTGCGTCAGCTCCTCGTCGCCCTGCTCCCGCAGCAGCTCGATCAACGACCCCAGCAGTTCCGGCAGCCGTGCCCGGTCACGATTCGTCTCCAGCTCGATCAGCGCCGACACGAGGTTGCCCCGGGGCAGGTCGCCATCTCCCACGCGGCCCTCGTCCAACAGGAAGTAGCGCTGCGACGGCTGATACCGGGCCAGCGCCGCCCCGCCCGACGCGATCAGCTCGGATACGTCCGCCGCCGCGTTCCACCGCCGACGACCGTTGTAAACGACGATCGGCAGCACCGGCGGCAGCGCATCGCGCTCGCGCAGCACCCCCTCCGCGATCAGCTTCTGGTACAGCAGGGCCGTATAGGTCAGCATGCGCACCGCCATCGCACGGTCGACGCCGGACTGGAACTCCAGCAGCAGCACCAGATAGAGCCACCGCTCGTCGTGGAAGCGCACACGCCACACGAGGTCGCCGTGGCGTTGCCGCAGGTCGTCGCTGACGTAGCTGGCCGGCAGCGGGGTCAGGGAGGCGAAGTCGAGCGCGCCGCTCCACTCGCGGGCGGCGAAGCCATGCAGGAGGTCCCGTACCATGCGTGGCCGGCTGAACAAGTGCTTGTAGGCAGGATCGTCCATGGCACGATGCCCGCGATTATATCAACACAGCGTGCGCCCGCGCGATTCCGGAGTCGCCGGATGCGACCACCCGGAACCGGGTCCGTGAAGACGCGAATCCACCATCGAACCCAATCGACCAGCTCCTTGTGAAGCGAGTTCGGCGAGGTAGACGCAGGGTCGCGACCGCGAGCGCCCGGCCGGCGAGCCGGACATCGAGCCGGCGGAGCGCTCGAGATTACGCCCGGCGCGTGTTCGGGGGAGAGCGAAGATTGCGGCGAGGCGGTGGGCGGTCGGCACCGAACGACGCCGACCTCGAGGCGCTGGCGGCCGACGTCCGGACGAACGGCTGCCGAGTGCCGGTCGCCATCCGCGATGACCTGCTGCTCGACGGCCGGAACCGCGCGCTTGCTCAATCAGGATGCCAAGCGCCTCCGATTTCGTCGCTGGATGCTGACCCAATCCGTGGTAGCCATCGACTTGACCCGAATACCACCTCACAGTCCGACCCTGATATCACGCACCCCGAACGTCAAATTGCTGAAAAATAGACACTTAAGCCACGACAACATCCCAGTTTGGGTCGCGGACGACCGGCGCCAGGTCGAGGAGCTCATGGTGCGCTGGCGCCACAACGTCCCGGCGCTCGAGAGGGAGCGTCTCGCGAGGCGTGGGCCGGACGGTGGCCGCCCTGCACGCCTGGGTCTGGCGCAACCGGCCGCCGCGCTGGCGACGGCACCCGTGGACGGAGTCGCAGCTGCGCCGGATCCGGGCGCAGTGGCAGATCGGCGTCGCGGCCGGCTGGAGCGACCGGAGGATCGCGAGGGCCGCCCCGCCGACGTTGAGGCCCCACTCGGTCGGTTCGGTCTACATGCGGGCGTACCGGCTGGGCCTGCACGGTCAGCGGCGGCCCGACGACGACGAGGAGAGTCCTCGCGGCCCGCCAGGACCCGCGCCCCCCAACCGGGTCTTTCGCATGGAGTCCCGGTCGACGACAACCTCGGGCGGTCCGGCGGCGGCGCTCGTCCACGGTTCGAGCCGCCCCTGCTCGCAATCTGCGAGGGACGCGTCGGCATCGTGCTTGCGGTGGAGGCGTCGCGACTCGCGCGTAACGGCCGCGCGTTCCGGCGAGGTGCGTGGGGCGCAGTGGTCCGAGATGGACACGAAGACCGACGTGTGGACCGTCCCCGCCGCTCCCATGAAGACGCTCTTCGCGCACCGCGTGCCGCTGTGCGGCCGGTCCATCGAGATCCTCGACGCCGCGCGGACGCTCGGCACCGGCGGCAATCCGCTGGTGTTCCCCGCCCGCCGGGGAAGGCAGCTCGACACATCCCCGGCCGTGGCCCATGGCTTCCGGTCGACGTTCCGCGACTGGGCGGCCGAGGAGACGGACCATCCGCGCGAGGGCATCAAGGCGGCGCTCGCCCACGTTGTCGGCAACAAGGTCGAGGCGGCGTACGCACGGTCGGACCTGTTCGAGCAGCGCGGCGCCTCATGGACGATTGGGAAGCCTGCCTTGCCGGCGAGCGCCCGTCCTGGAAGGGACCAAGCCCACCGCAGGCCCCACTCCGGCGTGCGGCCTTTTGGGTGGTGATGACAGCGACGGACCGGCATCGCACATCGACGCGGGAGAGGATTACGTCGGCGGTCCGGCCTGCGCCAGCTCCCGGTTGAACAACTCCTTCAGCTCCTTGCCGGCCTTGAAGTAGGCGACGCGCTTCGACGGCACGTCCACCCGGGCGCCCGTCCTGGGGTTGCGGGCGCTGTGCGGCCCGCGGTGCCGGAGTCGGAAACTGCCGAAGCCGCGGAGCTCGACCTTCTCGCCCTGGCGCAGCGCCGCCGCGATGCTGCCGAACAGGCTGTCGACGATGATCTCGGCGCGCTTCTTCGTGAGGCCGGCAGCATCGGCGACCCGCACCACGAGTGCCGCTCTCGTCAGAGTGCCGTTGGTCACGGACCGACTACTCACCGGAAGGGTCCGGCGCCCACCGGGCGGACCGAACGACTCCATGCCGCGCAGGAGTCGGCCACGCGCCACGCCACGTGGACCGTGCGCAAGGAACGCCGGACCCGGCGGGTCTCGGGCGAATCGGTTCCGGGCGCCAGCCGGCGGGCGCGTGGGTATGGAGCACGAGCCATGCTACCACTGCGCCGGGACGACCCCCGCGCCGTTGGAGTGCGATTCTCGTCGACGGTGATCGCGACGCTCTCCACCGCGACCGCGTCGTCGTCCCCGGCGCGCCCGCCCGCCCCCTGCTCACGCCGTGCCAAGTCGAGAGGTTGGGCTTGCACGCACAGTCGTCCCATCCGCCCCCGCAGCGGGTATAGAGCAACCCGCTCCGAACGCCGGCTCCGCCGGCGGGGCGGACGCCGCCCCCGGCCGGACCTGGAAATGCGGTCCGGCCTCCATGCCGCGGCCGTGAAGGGCGACGGCCCCGGGATGGGCGGCGAACCCCTGCCCTTGCGACGGCGCACCCGGCCGGCCTGAAGAGCGGGCCGGCCAGGCGGGTGCGCCTCTCGCAGACTCCGGCTTCAAGGACGGCGACTATGCGGAGTTCCGAACTATGCGGAGTTGGCTCGGCGGGCCGCGTTGACTAGGGCATTTGCGTGGAGCGGTACTCCGCATAGTCAGAGGCTCTCCAGGAAGTTGAGGAGCCGGTCGGTGGCGGTAAACCGGAGCGGCTGAGGTGCGGGATCGTCGACGCACCGGAGTGCCGCCTCCTTCATCGCGAGGTCGGCTTCGACGTACTCGTGGGTGGTGGCGGTGTTCTCGTGGCCGAGCCAGAGGGCGATGACGGTGATGTCGACTCCGGACTGGAGCAGATGCATCGCGGTCGTGTGGCGCAGCGTGTGGGGCGAGATCCGCCGCGTCGCCAGCGCTGGGTGACGCTCCGCGGCCTTTCGGCAGGCGACGCGCAGTTGATGTTCGACCCCGGAGCGCGACAGGGGCTTGCCCGCGCGATTGGGGAACACGGGGGCGTCGGGGTTTCCATCGATTCGGGGAAGCCACCTCCGCAGTTGCGCCGCGGTGCTCTTCCAGAGCGGGACGACACGCTCCTTGCGCCCCTTGCCGTGCAGAAGCAGCGAGGACGCCCGGTCGAGAAGCACGTCGGCGACGTGCAGACGGGTGATCTCGGAGACGCGGGCGCCGGTGTTGTAGAGCACGGCGAAGAGGACGGTGTCGCGCTGTCCGCTCCAGGTGGACCGGTCGGGCGCGTCGATGATCGCCGTGATCTCGTCGCGGGACAGGTAGCCGAGGACGGGCCGGTCGAAGCGCTTGACGGGAATCGCGAGGACGCGTTGCGCGACGGGCAGCAGGGAGGGCTCGCGCAGCGAGGCGTAGCGCATGAACGACCGGATGGCGGTGAGCCGGAGGTTGCGGGTGCGCGCAGAGTTGCCGCGTTCGGTCTCGAGATGGTCGAGGAAGTCGAGGACCATGGGCGCACCGAGATCCAAGAGGGTCAGCGCCGAGGGAGTGCGTCCGGTGCGCTCTGCGGCGTACCCGAGGAACAACGTGAAGGTGTCGCGGTAGCTGGCGATGGTGTGCGCGCTGGCGCCCCGTTGTGCAATGAGGCGCCGGTGGAAGAACTCCTGCAGGAGTGCGGGGAACGCCCGCTCGACGGAGGTCACGACGGGCGCTCCGACGCTCGGTGGGCGAAGCGTTCGAAACGCTGCCCGGTGGTGGCGAGCAAC
This sequence comes from Vicinamibacterales bacterium, assembly GCA_963663815.2. Taxonomy (GTDB): domain Bacteria; phylum Acidobacteriota; class Vicinamibacteria; order Vicinamibacterales; family UBA8438; genus JAJEEA01. Next base: position 6,046,815 of record OY760734.1, read on the forward strand.
TCGGGGACGGCGGTGCAGTACCAGTAGGTGTCGGCGACCTTGGCGTGGCCGAGGTAGGTTGCGAGAGCCAGGATCTTGCGATCTACATCTGCGCCTTCCCGGTGCCAGCGCAGCAGCCGGTGAACGACAAAGCTGTGGCGCAGGTCGTGGATGCGCGGTTGGGACGTACGCCCTTGCGCGGTCCAGTCGAGACGCTGCCTGATCTCGCGGAACGTCGTCTCCGCCGCAGTGAGAGAGAGCCGGGACGACTTCTCGGTGCGGAAGAAGTACTCGGACCGGGGTGCGGCAAGACACGCGTCACGGCGGTCGGCGTAGCGACGCAGTGCCCGGGTCGTCGTCGGATGGAGCGGGACGAGCCGGGACTTGCGGAACTTGGTCTCGCGGATGGTCAGGATGCCGTCGACGAGGTCGGCGTCGTCGGTCGTGAGACGGCGGGCCTCGGACAGCCGCAGGCCGGTCGACGCCAGCAGGGCGAAGAACGCGACATAGGTGGCGGGTCGCAACCCGCCTCGGGGCCGCAAGCAGCGTGCCTGCTGCAGGAGCGCGGCGATCTCCGCCTCGGTGTAGATGTGGGGCGTCGAGCGGCGCCTCGGGATGGATCCCAGGAGCCCGACCGGCGGCACTTCGGTGGCCGGGTCGATGAGTGCGCGGTACCGGGCGAACTGCCGCACGATCGCCAGTCGGCGTACAGCCTGCGCCGGATTGCTGGAGCGTGAGGAGGATCGTGCCCACTGGACCGCGAGCTCGATGGTCACGGGCCCGCTGTGTCCGATCCGTTCTGCATGGCTGGCGAAATCCCGCAGGAACCCCTCCTGCGTTTCGAGGCCGAAACCCAGTCCGCGCCGCGCGTTGAGGTACTCGTCGACCAGATGATGGAAGCTTGGAGGTGTCATCGGAGCACCTCCGGCCAGGGAAGCGCGACCTCACGCAACCGCGGCAGGTCGAGCTTGGCGTAGATCGTCGTGGAGTCGAGGCTGCGATGGCCGGGCACGTCAGCGACCTCCTTCGGCCAGGGAAGCGCGACCTCACGCAACCGCGGCAGGTCGAGCTTGGCGTAGATCGTCGTGGAGTCGAGGCTGCGATGGCCGAGCACGTCAGCGACCTCCTTCGGCCAGGGAAGCGCGACCTCACGCAACCGCGGCAGGTCGAGCTTGGCGTAGATCGTCGTGGAGTCGAGGCTGCGATGGCCGAGCACGTCAGCGACCTCCTTGAGGCTGGCTCCCGCTCGCACCATGCGGCTGGCTACCGTGTGCCGGAAGACGTAGGCGCCGGTGCGCGGCGCGTCGACTCCCGCCCGGCGAACCGCGAGTGTCGCGACACGTGAGACGCTCGCGCTCGAGAGCGGCTTGCCGCGATGACCTTCCTGGTGCACGACGAACACCCGGCGTTCGTCGGTCGCCGGACGCTCCCCGCTCAGATAGGCGACCAGCGCCTGCCCCACCACGCGGGGCAGCGGCAGCACGGCGCCTCGACGGTTCTTGCGGGTGCGTATCTGCAGGGTGCCGCCGCGCCAGTCGATGTCGTCCAGACACAGGTTGGCGACCTCGCCGGGCCGCAGCCCCAGGGTCGCCAGGCACTGCACGATTGCCTGGTCGCGTTGCCCGCAAGGGGGGGCCGGGTCGAACGACGCGAGCACTTGCTCGAGCTGTTGCTCGGTCAGGGAACGAGGGAGCGTCGCAAGCCGCCAATGGGCAACGGTCGGGAGAGCCGCTTCGAGTGCGTCGCCGCAGAATCCCTCGACGCGCAGGAACCGGAAGAACGACCGCAGCGATGACAGCGCGGAGCTCATCGCCGTGGGGCCGCGCCGGTGACTCAACGACGTGATGAACGCCACCACGGCGGCCGGCGTCAGGCGGCTGGGGTCGATCGGGTCCGCGCCAAGAGCGGCCCGGACGAGCTTCCGGGCGAACCAGGTGCGGTTGCGCAACGTGTCAGGGCGCAAGCCGCGCGTACGTCGTTGGTGGTGCGTGTACGCGTCGACGAGGCGGTCGACGCTCCACGAGCCGTGAACGGTCATGGAATGCTCCTTTCCGGCCAATCAGGCCGGACAGAAGCATCCCAAACTATGCGGAGTACCCCGAACCGGTCAGCTCACGTAACCCTTGTTCTGACAGGAACTTGGGAGCAAACCCCTCAATCGACTCCGCATAGTCCAGTACTCCGCATAGGCGCCGCTATGCGGAGCTCCGCATAGCGGCGAAGACGAAGAGCGATCGCCGCCGCTGAACGCCCGGGCCGTCGAATCTCCGCTCCTTTACCTTGACGGCGCCGGCAAAGAACGCGGCTTCGCCGCAGGCCGGCACCTCCCCCACCACCACCGCCCTCCCACCACCACCGCCGTGTCCGACGAGGGACCGCTCTCTCGGGCCGGCCGGCCTGAACGCCGGCGCCGAAAAGCATCGGCCGGTCGATTAGACACCCCGGGCAGCGGTCCCCTGCGGACACCCCACCATTTAGCAAGGGCCTTGGAGCGGGTCCCTCGCGCATCGTTGCCCTCGGCCGTCAACCTGCTGCGTGGGTCCTCCATTCCTCCGGGCGACCGGGCGCGACCCCGACCCACGCCGTCTGGAGAGCGACGGCGTGGCGACGGGAGCCGAAGACCGGTTATCGGCCTCGGGGACGCACAGCCGCTTGTCGGGCGGTCGGCACCGCGTAGCTCGCGGAACGGACGGCGTGTCAACGTGCTTCGCACGTCCTCCGCTGCGCTCCGGCCCGCTGGGTGACACCCCGTCCGCCCCGCGGCTCGGATGGCAGTTATGGGCCTTGCGGCCCGGCCTGGACGGGGGCGTCCCGGCCGCCGATTGATGTCTCACGCTACCGGCAAGAATAGTCGCCCCCGAACCGGCAAAAGTAGTTGACGCTGAACATCCCCCCGGCTCACCCGTCGGCTCACCCGGTGGTGGCGCCGACGCGGTACGGGTCGAAACAGGCGCCGTCGCGCAGCATCGCGCAGGTGACACCGAGCAGGCGATCGGCCACCGAGCGCAGGGCGCGTGCGTGTCCGTGGCCGCGGGCACGCAGCGCCTGATACTTGTTGTGGCTCGCTGGATCGCGTTGCGCCGCAGTGCGAGCCCAATGATAGGCGGCGTTTCGCAGGCGGCCGTCGGCCGCCAGACGCCGCATCACGATCAGGCTCTTTCCCGAACGCTTGGTGACCGGAGCCACTCCGCACAGACAGCGAAGGGCGTCGTAGTCCCGTCGCCGTACGGCGTCGCCGCCCTCGGCAAGCAGCGTCGCGACCACCTTGTGGCCGATGCCGGGTACCGAGAGCAGGATCGCCACGTCGGACGGCTGTTTCGACGACGCCGGTTCGCCCGCCGCGGACGCGTCCGGGTCGTCCGCCGAAGCAGTCTCAGCGAGCTGTTCCACCAGGCCGTCGAGCGCCCGTTGCGCGCGGTCGAGCTGCCGGTTGACCAGGACGAGGCGTTCGGCGACCAGCTCCACATGCGTAACCGCGGCCTCGACCGCGCCCGGCGCCACCTTGACAGCCGGCGCCCGCAGTTTGGAGCGCAGCGTCGCGGCGTCGATGCGGCGGATGCGGTGCTGCTTCAACACCCGGGTCAGCGTCACCTCACGAACCCGCTGGCCGGCCCGCGGCGTCGGCAGCCTCCGCCACAGCTCCAGCGCCCACGGCGCCGCAACATCGTCGTCAACTGCGTCGAGGAACTGCGGGTAGTAGCGCCAGAGCTGCTGCCGCATCCGATTTCCCAACCGAACGCGCTCCCGGGTCAGCTCCTCGCTCAGCCGCGACCACTCGCGCAATTCCACGATCGTCGGGTCGGTCGGTTCCAGCCGTCGAAAACAGTGCGGGTCGGTACGCAACGCCGAGGCCAACACCCGCGCGTCCCGCCGGTCGTCCTTCGCGCCCGCCGGCGAGAAACGGTCGCGGAAGCGGTCGAGCTGCTTCGGGTTGATCGAGTGGACGGCGATGCCGTGCTCCATCAGGCTCTCGACCACCGGCCCGCGCGGCGTCTCGATCGCCACGCCGACATCGCCCGCCGCCCCCGCCGAGAACGACAGCAGCCAGTCCGCCATCTCCGACAAGCCCGCCCCGCCGTGCTCGAACATCCGCTCCCCGAGCACCTTCCCGCCAGCATCGGTTACGCACACGTGATGCTCTTGTGAACCCCAGTCGACACCCACGAACCAAGCTGTCTGCAACGTAAACCTCCTCATCTCGCGGATCGAACGGGCGCGCCATCGATGCCTGCCGGTCCCTGTACTGGCGCTCTGCGGCGCAAACTCCCCACGGGGTGTCCATCGATGGCTGGCTGCGGGGGCACAAGTCCGAGGAGGTGCTCGACGCACGGGGCTCCTTTGGTAGCTCCCCGCAGCCTGCCCCGACTTCACGCGACCAACCGCGCAAGGCCACATACAGCGTACAGGGGCTCCTTGACCCCGGAATCGCGGGCAGGGGTCCTGCGGCGCGACGTGTGCGCACGAGCGCGGGTCGGCATGAGGCCGGACGCGACTCGCCGCAGGAGGAGTGAACGATGGCCAGCACTCGCGTCCGCAAATCGAGGAGGGACCGGTTCCGCGACGGCGGCGGGAATCCGTTCCGGGAGGGCCGGCCGCTCCGGGTCGGCTCCGAGATCGTCGTCCGCTCGATCGACGGCGCCGGCTCGACGATCCGCGCCTTGCGCGTGGCGACGAAGCTGCGGCTGCAGGGCTCCGCGCTGGCCGCGGCGCTGGCGAGTCCGGCCGTGAGCTCGGCTTTCGCCGACGTGTCGTACCGCACCGGCGCCGGCCACACGACGGGGCTGTCGGTCGTCTACCACCGGGTCGAGCCGCTGACGACGGTCGTCCGCGAGTCGGCCGCGAGCCCCGAGCAGGAGTTCGAGGTCGCGTGGCGGGGCGGCGACGGCCTCCTCGACCAGATGCCGGACCCCGAGCCCGTCGACGGCGGTCCGACGCGCGCGGCCGTCGACTGGCACGAGCTGGCGAAGCACGCGCCCGACGTCGACGAGCGCTCGATGCCGGTCCTCGCAGACCGCAAGGTCCTGCGCCGTCGCGGCCGCGTGACGGTCAGGCGCGGGTTCCTGCGCCCGCCGATGTCGGCCGAGGCGGTCGCGCGCATGGTCGAGCTTCGCGCCCAGGGCCTCGGCTTCGGGCGCATCGCGAAGGCGATCGGCTGCGCGCGGATCACCGTGTCCCGTTACCTGCGGAGCTTCGAGGAGGAATGGAATGGACGCCTCCCGCCCTCTGATTGGTAGCGGCAACATGAAAGGGACCCCCTGAGCACTCGGGAACGGCGCTCTCCTGGCGATGATCGACGGGGCGAGACGCGGTCGTCCCGTCGACCGAGCCAGGAGAGCGCGGAGGTGATCAGGATGAACCGGTGGGCCGAGATCAAGCGACCGACATCAGGGCGAGCACAGACAGAGACTCACGCTCACACGCCGGTGCCGCGCCACGCCGCCCTTCGGCCGGCGTGGCTGGTTGTCAGGCGGGCCGGCCCGCTGCAACGCGGCCTCGGTCGAGCCCGCCGACGCTCGATGTCGTGAACGTCCGGGGGCCGAGCTGTCTGTCACCGGTCCGTTACGTAACGGTGAGGAATAGTCGTGGCGTTGACGAACGCGGAGCGGCAGGCGCGTTACCGGGAGCGGCGCCAGGCCGGCGAGCCCCGGATCCGGTACCGCCGGCCGGCGGACCGAAGGTCGCGGCACAGCAGTGGGACGACGCGGTCCGGACGCTCCTGGACCTCGGTGGGCGGGTCAAAACTGCGCCTTATGACCAGCTGGTCATAAGGCGCAGAATCACAAAGGCACCAAGCGGACCGCCGGCGCGGGACGGCCTGTCCTCTCTCTTCGCGCCATCGTACGCCGCCCAGTCCGTCCAACCGTCGCCGCCGGTGCTTCGAACGGTCTGACCGGTACCGGCCAGCCAGCCGGCGATTCGCGTGAGGGTGTTGAACACGGGCGTTATCGTAGCACGGGGCTCTCGGGCCGGCCGCTACCTTCGGGGCGTGACAGAATCAGCAGGTGCCCCGCGTGACGGAAGGCAGCCTGCCGGAAGGCGGTGCTCGTCGAGGAGGTGGCCGTTCCCCCTTGTTCTCCCCACTCTGTGAATCGGAATCCAAGGGGTCAAGAGACTCCGTCCGAGACCGACCTGGACTGGCAGCGTCCGTACGTCGGGGCTGCTCTCCCGCATGGACTGACTCGATCGTTGGCTCTCGCCTCGCGATCTCGTTCGGGGCCGCCGCGCTGGCCTTCCACGTCCCTCTACACGGACATGGGTCGTATGCCGATACATCCGAAGGGAAGCTATGGCCCGGATGAGGTGCGGAGCATGAGATTCGTCATCACCGCCTCAGCGTTGACCTTGGTGGCGGCTTCGGTCCAAGCACAGGACGTCATGTTCCATGTGGGCTACATAAGGACACGAACCCTCGGTACAGAGGTACAGGTGCGCGAGCGGGGTACGTTCACGTTCGCTCCGCTCGGGCACCGCCGCGTGGACCGTGAGATCGACGGGGAGCGGCTCGCCGAGGTCGCCATCCCTGCGATCGTCGCCTCGGACGGTGTGCTGTTCGTGATCGACCACAACCACAGGGAGGCCCGCAGAGCGCCCGTCAACGTCGGGACGGGCGGCGAGACATCGGCGCTCCAGAGCGAGGGCGAGCTGTTGACGCACGTCGGCGAAGAAACCCGTGGGCCGCTGACATTGCATCATTCACGTTCCGAGACGGCCGACGGCACCATCGTCGACCTCTGGGACTACCGTTTTCCGGACCCGGTTGTCGCCGGCAGCCGCGGTATCACACTGGCGGCGACGTGGCGGGGGACTGCTTCCGACGGTACGCCGGAAGTCGATGAGAGGCGGATCCAGAGCGTGGTGGAACTGACCTTCGACCCCGACATCTTCGACTCCGTGCCCCCGGGGTATCGAGCGGAAGGCGTGTGGCGGCACCCACACAGTCAGCGGACACTCCCGGGGGGGCGCCATGGTTCAGGGTGCGGGACGAGCATCAACCGGTCGCTCCTGCCGGCGGCGCGCATCTCGCCGGGATCCCGGGAAAGCCGAACACTGCGGCGTACTGCTCGGCAGCGCCCCGGACTTGGCCCTGCTCGTCGAGATCCGACCGTCAGGTGGTCGCTGTCGGCGGCCGGCGGCTGCGACGACTGCCCGGGAGAAACCGACCATGAACCGAAAGCGCGGTGTGGAATGACGCGCCCGCGCGGCCGGCTGGCGAGTCAGGTAGCGCCGGCCGCCAGTGATCGGCGACGCGTCACCCTCACCCGCCACGAAGCCCCCGTCGCGGTGGAGCGGCGAGTACTTCCCCATCAAGGCCGTGGCGCGCCTCGACAACGGCCCGCTGGAACGGCCCCGGCACCCCCGGCCGGTCCGAAGGCGGACAGGGGGCGAGCGAACGTCGACGCCACCCGCGATTCCGGCAGACCGGACATCCCCCCCCGACGCGGACCGCGTGGGGGCGGTGAAGTCGGATCTGGCCGGGGCCGCGGCCGCCCTGTGGTCGGACGTGCTCGCGGTTGCCGACGGCGAGCCGATGGAGCGCGGAAAGCCCCGCCGGCGGATCGGCCCAACTCTCCGCGGAGAGGGCCGCCGCCGCGTTCGCCACCTCGTACGCCGCCGCCGGCCCGGCAGGCAATCCGTAAGGGGCGCACGCAACCGCCCGGCGCGGCCCGGTAGCCGGCCCGGCGAGGCGTTCGTCGGGCGGAGGACGGTCCTTGCTGAAAGAGATCGCGAAGGACGCGGCGACGGTGGTCGTCGTCCTCGTCTGCACGGTGGTCGCCGTGCTCGTCCTCTTCATGGTGGTCTACCGACCGATGCTGCTCGCCGGCTGGCTCTTCCTCTCGTGAAGCGACCCGGACGATGAAGCTGCCCGACTGGCTTCGGCCACGGCCGACCGCCCGCGCGGATCTGGTTTCATCCGACGAAACCTCCGGGTCCTCGCGCCCGTCTGGACCCTCGTCGGGCTGGCGGCATGGATGTTCCCCGACAGCACCTTCCATGACACGACGCCGGCGCTCAAGATCGCCTTCTGGGTGATGTGGGGTTGTTGGGTCTTCTTGCTGGACGATCACCCGCGCCTGCGGCGGGCCGCGGTGATCTATTTGCTCAGCTACATCGTCTACGGGCTGATGCACAACCTGCGTTGGTGGATCCTGGGGCAGTGACCGATTCCCTCGCCCCGGCCCCGCGCCACGCTCGACCGCCCGCCGCCTCGCCGAAGCCTCCCTCAGCCCGAACACCCGCCGGGCGTGCTCAGCAGCTACCGAGCCCGGAACCTGAGCTTGCGAGGAAACCGGGGCAATCAGACCGGGGGTGAGGAGAGTTGGTCCGGCAGAGACGCCCAAGGGCGCGCCCGCACATCGCCGCCCGCCAGCCCGTCGATCGCGCTCACGGCTTCTCGGGGCAGCGTCGCGACCGGCTGCTCGTCGGCGTTTCGGAACACCCACCAGCCGTCTCTCGACACGACGACCGCGGCATCGACGACGAGCACCATCTCGTCGTTCTCGGCCAGCTGCACGGCGAACAGTGACAATCCGATCCAGGGTATCGGCCGTTGCGACTCCCGCCATCAATCAGGGGCCCGGGTTCCGCGCCGACCGCCGCCGAAACTTCTCCACCAGGTATCGAGTCGAGCCGTAGTTCCGCCATGTCCGGCGCCTGACCGGCCTGACCGCCTGGCCGGTGAGCGCGGCGAGATGCAACCGGAGTGCACCCTCGTCGAGCAGCCCGCGGGCGGCGCAGTGCCGGCAGCCGAGCCGGACCTGGCCCAGCTCTCCCGGCCTGGCCCAGGCGGCGGCATCCGGGCCGGCGAGCGTCACCGGGCATGGCCCGCGCCACTCCGTGCCCACCCGCCGCCAGCCGAGCGGTCTCAGGCCGGCCGCCAGCCGGGGCGTCCAGCCCTGCCCATGTCGGTGCTCGCATACCCTGGAGGGTGTATCGGCCGCTCGGCGTCGGATTTCCAGGCCGCCCCGGAAGTGGCGGCCGGCCGGGCTGCGGACTGCCCTTGCCCTCTCCGTTCGAATCGGCGTATCCCGGCTGTCGTTACCGCCGCCAAGCCCCGGCCGCTCCGTGCACTGTCATCTCCCGGGCGACGCCGGGGCCTTGACGCGCTTGAGTTGCTTGAGTCGATGGATCAGCGCCGATGCCTCGGCCCTGGTCACGCCGCGGTCGAGAGCGAGGTTCACCATGATCGCCTGGTCGCGTGCCCCGACCGCAGCCGGCAGCATCGTACTGGCGAGGGCGGCGAGCAGGGCGTGGTCCAGGCGTGCCGCCGCGGCGTCATGGGCAGTCCCCCGAGTAGTGGACGTTGTCGTTGGGTCGGGTAGCGGTGCCCGCGGGCAGGCCGACAGCGCGCAGGGCGTCCTCGACCGCCCGCTGGACCGCGGTGCCGGACGCGAGGTCGGCCGAGGACTGCCGGATGGCGTCGGCAGCCTGCGGCAGCGAGGTTACGGCCGGCATCAGGTCGGCCAGCGCCCGGAAGAAGATCCGCTCGACCTGGAGGCGGTCGGCCGCGCCGGCGCCCGCGACGGTCAAGCCCGTCGAGGCGCGTTCGTGCCGCCCTCGATGGCGAGGTAGTAGGCATGGCTCAGGATGAGCGAGTTCCAGTGGCTGCCGTCGTAGCCGCCCGGGCCGATGGAGCCGGAGTACTGGCCGCCGACGAACACCGCGCCCGAGAAGCCCCAGCCGAAGCCGGTGTCGATGAGCGCGAACTCGACGCGGTCGCCGCAGGCCGCGGGGCGGCGCAGAGAACCCGGGTCGCGGAGCGAGCGGACGACCGTGATGCGATCCTCGTCGCTTGTCTGTTTACCATTGGCTCGAATGGGCCTTGGGATGGCCCATCCCAGCGGCGCCTCTAGCCAGGCGCCGCTGGGCGGGCGGTGGTCGGACCGTGCGCGTCGCAGGCCGTCGAGGGGCCGTAGGGCAGTTTGGTCGCCACCGTCTTCCCGAGTCCTGGATGGATACGTGAGCGTTGAGGCTCGAATGACAAGCACAGGAGCACAGGGAAGATGACCGATGATATCCCCAACAGCGTCGGCGTCGACATCTCGAAGGCGCATCTCGACGCCTACATGGTCCCGGCGGGCAAGGCCGCGCGATTCTCCAACGACGCGGCGGGGCTCAAGGCGCTGATCGCGTGGGTGGAGCGCCCGGTTCGCACCGTCACGTACGAGCCGACCGGCCGGTGGCACCGGGCCTTCGAGGAAGCGCTGTTCGAGGCGGAGTTGCCGCTGGCGCGGGTGAATCCGTTGCAGGCGCGGCGCTTCGCGCAGGCCATCGGCCAACGGGCGAAGACCGACGCGGTGGACGCACGGATGCTGGCGCAGATGGGGGCAGCACTGGACCTTCGGCGAACCGAGGCATCGTCGCCGGCGCGGCGCGCCCTCGAGGAACTGCAGGTGGCGCGCGACGCTCTGGTCAAGGACCGCACCGCCGCCTTGAACCGTCAGAAGCAACTTCAGCACCCTCTGCTCCGGCGGCAGAACACGAACCGGCTGTCGCAGATCGACCGCCAGCTGACGGCGATCGACACCGAGATCGAGAAGTGCTGTTCGGAAGACGCGGTGCTGACCCGCCGGACGGAGATCCTGACGTCGATCCCGGGCGTGTCTCGGGTTACCGCGGCGGGTCTGCTCACCCAGATGCCGGAACTGGGCAGCCTGGACGCCAAAGCGGTTGCGAGTCTGGCGGGCCTTGCGCCGGTCACTCGGCAGTCGGGCACCTGGCAGGGCCGGAGCTTCATCCAGGGTGGCCGGGCTCGGGCTCGGCGGCTGCTCTACATGCCGGCCCTGGCGGCGATCTGTCACAACCCGGAGCTGCGCGCGAAGTACCGCCAGCTCGTCGGTCAGGGGAAGCCGGGCAAGGTCGCTGTGGTCGCGGTGATGCGCAAGCTCCTGGTGCTGGCCAACGCGCTCCTCGGACAGGATCGCTGCTGGCAGCAGGACCGGCCTGGTCGGGCCAGCGCGGCAGCGCCCTCCGCAAGCATGCCGTTCGTCGAAGCGTGACCCGTTTCCGTGGGTGTGAGCGATTCCTCCGCGGTCAGGCCGTCGAGCCAACGTGTAGGGGGTCATGCTTGGGCATCGTCAGCTAAAAAGCCGGTCTGGAGCGTGCGCGGAGCCGGCGTCAAGGCCGCAGCGCCGCGAAGCGGGGGCGTCGCGAAGCGGCGCGCCTTGACGGTGGCGAGCACACGCCGACACTGTCGGTCTGACGATGCCCCGGCCGCAACCATCGGGGCGGTCGACGTGAGTCCAGAATGCGGCGGCCGAGACGACAGGAGTTGCGACGCCCACGGCCTCCGGATGCCGGCGCCCGGCTCCCCCCTTCGTGGCTGCCAAGGGGAAGCTGTCGCCGGGGTCTACTCCACACCGTTACGTAACGGACCCATGACAGGCGGCTCGGTGCCCGGACGTTCACGACAGTCGAGCGACGGCAGGCTCGGGGCAACAGCGGACCGGGAGAACGGCCGGTCGCCCGGAGGACCCGAGCGGGAGCGGAGGACCCGCGCAGCAGGTTGACGGCCGCGGGCAACGGTGCGCGAGGGGAACCCGCTCCAAGGCCCTGAGACCCGTTATGGGTCCGGCTCACGTCGCCACGCCGTCGCTCTTCGACGGCGTGGGTCGGGGTCGCGGCCGGGGGGGAGATCAGCCCATCGGGTCTACGGCTTCCTCGATTCGGAGGCTTGACACATGGATACTGCCCTGCAGGAAGTCGCTCTCCGTGCCCGCGTTGTCCCGGTGGAAGAACGCCGCAGCCTCCGCCATGATGTCCGGGTAGGCCTCGTGGATGGCGCCGGCCTGCGACGCGCCCAGCACGAACCGGCCGTTGATGCACACCGCCGGAGCCATCACGGGCTCGAGGTTCTCGTCGAAGGTCTCGAAACGCGTGGTGGCGCACTCGTGGGTCACGCCGTCCTGGTCGACGAAGGCCGCCGGGCCGGGACGGGCGGCGATCCGGAGGTTGTCGGTGAGGTGCCCGCTGACCGACGACCTCGCGCACCATGAGCGGGTGGTCGAGTCCATCCTCGCGGGAGGCGGACCCGGTACGGTTGGAGACTGCGTAGTGGATGACGCCGTGCGTGAGCTCGTGCGCCACGACGTCGAGCGCTACCATCGGTTCGCCCTCGAACTCTCCGAAGACGATCGCGCCGGTGCCCTCCGGGCCGAACGGCGGCGGGACGAAGAAGGCGTTCGCGAAGTCGCGGCTGATGTTCACGATGCCCAGGATACGCCCGTTGCGGCCATCGAGGCCGTTCCAGCCGACCGTCTGGTTGTAGAAGTCGTACGTCCAGTCCACCCTGGCCGACGTCAGCTGGCGGACCCGGTGCCGGGCACGTGACCGGCGTATCGGTCGTCTATGGCGGGCAGCTTCAAGAAGATCGGCAAGGCCGTCGGTATCGCGGCGTGGACCGTCTCGCGCTACGTCCGCAGTTTCGAGGAGGGAGGCCGATGATGAGAGACGTTCAGTGCCCCCGATGCGGCCGGAAAGCCGACACCACGCCCGACTGATGACCCGACTCTCCACCACCGGCCTCGAAGACTGGCTCGCCGCCGGCCGCGCAGCCGGGATCAAGATGCGCCGCTCCAGAACCGGCCTCCTCGAGGGCGGGGAGTTCAAGGCGATGACCGGCGGGCTGTTCGGGATGGCGGCGTTGTCGTTGCTGTTCGTGGTGGTTCGCTCTCTGATTGCACGACGACTGGAGGAGCGCGCGATGAGTGATAGGGTGCCGTCGTCGCGCTCACCGGGGCTTCGAGACGCCGCCGTTCGGGAGCCCGCACTACACACGACCATTTCGCGCGGAGGCGGGATGAGGTGTGAGGTCGTGAAAGGCGGCGGAGTTCGCGAGGCTTGGTCGCGCGGGCTGCCGGAGCAGTTGCAGGACACCGTGATCGCCGCGCTGGAGGCTACGACGGAGAGGCGCGCTGCTGCGCCATCCGGACTCGACGGACGTGAAGAGTTCAAGACACGGGAACATGCGGGAGCTGCGGAATCAACACTCGCGGCGAGGCGGTCCGGGTGTTCTACGCGTTCGACCCCAAGCGACGAGCAGTCGTGTTGGTCGGGGGGCGCAAGAGAGGGCAGGATCGGCGATTCTACAGGGAGTACGTCGGCCAAGCGGATGCGATCTATGATCGGTACCTGCGCCAACTCCGCCGCCGGCCAGGATCGGGAGGACAGCCGGGACCAAGGCCGGGACCCATGAGGGGAAAGGGGAGCGCGATGGACTTTGGACCACTCAGTGAGCTGACGAAGGACTTCACGTCGTATCGCGTCGTCGCGGCGGGCACGGATCGAGGCGATCAAGGCGGAGATGCAGGAGGAGAAAGGCCGTCTGCTCGCGGGGGAGGCCGGAGCCCGGAAGCATGGTACCGGCCCGAGAGCGGGCCGCGAGAGCGGGAATCGGCCGGGCTCGGCCGTTACGGGGCGCTCCACATGTGCGGCGGCGGGCCGCGATCTATGATGAGGATTCGAGCCGTTCGATGAGCTGACGAAGGACCGGAGAACCCAGTCATGTGGAAGCAGGAACAGCCAGCTCAACCCGTGGCCCCTGAGGTCACGGACATAACCTGTTCCGCCCCCGCGAAGCCGAACAGAGCGAACCAGGCCGTGGTCATCGGCAAGTCGATCGTTCTCAAGGGCGAGCTGGAGGGCAGCGAGGACCTGACGATCGAGGGGCAGGTCGAGGGCAAGATCACCTTGAAGCAGCACGTCTTGAGAATCGGAAAGCACGGACGCATTCAGGCGCAGGTGTTCGTCAAGTCGGTCGTCGTCATGGGCGAGGTCGTCGGCAACATCGAGGCGACCGAGAAGATCGCGATCAGCAGGGAAGCCACGGTCGCAGGCGACATCAAGGCCCCCCGCGTCGCCATCGCCGAGGGAGCCAGGTTCCGCGGCAGCATCGACATGCAGCAGGGGCAGTCGGCTAACCGCACGAGGGGGCGAGCCTCGACCGAGGTCCGAGCCGAGCAAGTCGGACAGTCGTCCTTGAGGCCCAAGAGTGAGTGAACCGGTGGCCACGAAGCTCTCCTCGAATGTGGCCACCGTCGTACTGCGGGCACTTCATGAACGCTCCGAAGGCCAACGCAGCCGGCGGTGTGGTGAAGAGCGTGGAGGGTGGATGTGGTTGCCAGGACCAGATTGTGTGCGGCGGCGCTCGGGTTGGTCCTGCTGGCGTCCGATGCGGGCGCGGACGTGCTCGAGCAGGCCAAGACGGCGGCGTTCCAACTTGGAATGGAGTCGGAGACGCCGCCGCGGCAGCGGTCCCTGGAGCGCATGATGACCGGGCTGGCCCTGACCATAGCGGGTGGCCGGCTGGTCTGGTACCGCTTCGAGGACAAGGACTGCCGCGAGCCCGTGGGAACGCGTTGCGCCTGGGCCGCCGGGGCGGGAGCCGCAGGACTCGCAGTCGGCTTGCTGCTGATGACCGTGTTGGCCACCACCCCGGCGGCGCCCTCCGTCAGCTTCGAGCCACAGCCCGGCGGCGTCGAGGTGCGGGCGGTCGTCGGCTTCTGATGCTTGCAGCTACGACGAAGGCGCTCGGGAGCAGGAACCCGGAAAGGTTTCATCGTCCCCGCAACGAGAGGTGTGTCATGTTGCCGCGTCTGCGCTCGTTCCTGACGACCTTGGCCCAACGTCAGCGATTCGAGGACTCGCTCGATGAGGAGATGCGATTTCACCTCGACGCCCAGACCGAGGCTCTGGTGCGCAACGGAATGCCGCCGACGGAAGCAGCGCGTTGCGCGCGCGCGCAGTTCGGCAGCATCGAAGCCATGAAGAGCGCCTGCCGGCGGGTGCGCGGCCTGTGGATCGCCGACGAGTTGCGGCGCATGCTCCTCACGCCCCGGCGGTCAGGAGCGTGGCGCCGCCCGAATGGCCCAACGCCGTGACGGAACAGGTGGAACGCCACGCGGGATCCTGGGGCAGGGCCTCTACCTCGAGGTGCACCCTCGGGCAGCCGAAGCTGGGTGCAGAGGCTCGCCGGCCGGGCCGCCGGCGCGAGATGGGCCTCGGCAGTTTCCCCTGGGTTTCGCCCGACGAGGCCCGCGCCCAGGTCTTCGCCAACCAAGGCTCCCCGCGCCGGCGGCGACCCGTGGCCGCGCGGCGGGCGGCCGAGCCCACCTTCGCCGAGGCGGCCGAGCGGGTGTGGCGCCAGATGCGGCCGGGTGGCGCAACCCCCGCTACGGCCGCGACTGGCTGTCGGTCATCGCGGTGGTCTCCTGCTGAACGGCCCACCTGCGCCTGCCTTCCGTCTGTCGTGCATCCTGCACTCGCTCGGGCCTTGTGCCGATATCAGTGATGGAGGCCAAGGCCCGGACGCTCGGGGAGGATCACTACGTCATGACACTAGCTAGAGTGGCGCCTGCAGGAAGCGGCGACCATCGTCGCCAAGGTCGAGTCGTTGCGGCGCACCGCGATCAAGCTGGCCGAGAGCATCCAGAGCGTCGATCTTCTGGACGCGCCGGTTGTCGTCGACGAGATCGTGGCGCAGCTCAGGCCCGTCGACGTGGGGCGGATGGCTACGGAACTGGAGCTCGCAACCGAGCGCATTAAACAGGTTGTGGAGGCACGTACGACGTGACGGCTTGACTATCGACAGACGAGTGACCGCCCGCGCGTAGCGTGTCCGAATGGTGACCTTCCCTACCACTTCGCCCTGGCGATTCTCGGGCTCGTGAACTTGCCGAAGCCCTCCAGCGACTCCCGGATGCACCCGAGCGTGGACGCCATTCTCTACCGTCACCCGCTCGCTGTAGCCTTCCACCGGGTCGTCGACCGCGTCGTCGATGGCCGCGAGCAGTCGCGCTGCGGTTCCCGGCCGCTCCTCTTCGAGGACCCGGAAGAGGGCCCCAGGGCCCGGTTCAGTCCGGCGACCATGCCGGCGAGGTCCTCGTCCCTGCCCGTGGCGGCCCGCCGCCCGGTCGAGCTCGGCCACCTCGCCCTCACTTCGGCCAGCAGCCCTGCACCTCCTGCGCCTTTCCGTTGCCCGTCGACCTGGTCGGTGATCTATGATGAGGATTCGAGCCGTTCGATGAGCTGACGAAGGATTTCACGCCGGAGCGGTGGTGCGCAAATCGAGGAGATCGTGGCCCGAACGGCAGGAGGAGGATCGCCGGGCCACAGCCGGTCCAGCTCCGCTGGCTGGAGGCCGCCGCGGGATGACTCAGCCGACGAGCGGACGCCGCGGAACGCCCCGGAGGAGCGCTGAACGGATCGGCCGGCGACCGACCATCAGGACGATGGCGCTCGTGAAGGGCGCTACCCACCATTCGCCCCGCGCCCGGGTGTTCATGCACAAGAGGGCTCGCCCCCTCGCGCGTCGCCGTCGCCGGCAACCGGGGCCGGCCCGGTGAGGTGAACCTCGCGCACAACGGCGTCCTCGTCATCGACCAGCCGACCGAGTTCGACCGCGACACGGCCGACGCCCTCGTTGCCGTCGCCGAGGACGGGCAGACCGTCATCCATCGCTACACCCCGCTCGACCACACTATCCGGATGCCGGCCCGCTTCCGCCTGATGGGACGACCCGGCCCGACGAGCTCGACACCCGGCGCCACCGCGCCGAGGACCTCCCGCGGACGATGTGCGGCGCGAGCGACCCCGCCGCCGTCGCCTGGTGCGCGACCGGCGGCGGCCTGGGTACGCCGACGACAGCATCCCCGACTGAGTGAACGCCCCGTGCTACGGCCCGTACTTCGAGGCTCTGGCCGAGCTTCGCGGAGCGGCTCGGCCGCAGCCAGAAGAACCACTACGTCTCGGCCACGGCGACTATTCGCCAGACGCTGCCGGGAGCACGACGCGTTCGATGGTCAGAAGGCGCTGGTCGACCTTCCCGAGAGCGACTTCGACCGCGTCCAGCCGGGCGTCGAAGCGCTCCATACTGGCACGCATCTCGCGCATGTCGCCGCGCATCTCGCGCATGTCGCCGCGTACGTCGGCAATTCGTGCGTTCAGGCTGGCGTCGAGGGCGTCGATTCGCGCGTTCACGCTCCCGAACTGCGCCAACAGCAAGCCGCCGACGGTGAGCACAGCCGTGACGATGGCCAAGCCTGTACCGACGACCGTCCCGATGATCCACTTCGTATCGGTACTCACGCGTCAAGCCTAGCACGGCACCGCCAAGACCGCTACGGTCTGGGGCGGTCCGTTCGTCTGGCGGATTTCCGGACCGTTCACCGGTGCAGCGCGACCACCTGACCCCGCACCTCCTGCAGGTAGGCGGCCCAGTCGTCCATCAACCGCCGGCGGCGCACGAACAGGTCCGAGCGCGCATAGGCCGCCTCGACCTTGTTCCGAACCACGTGCGCCAGGGCCGCCTCGACGACCTCTCGGGGATGATCCGTCTCCTCCGACGCCCAGTCTCTGAAGCTCGAGCGGAACCCGTGCGGCACCGCCGCGATGTCGAGGTCCTTCAGCAGCCCCGACAGCGCCATGTCCTTGAGCGGCTTGCCGCGCGCCGTCGGGAACACCAGCGGGCTGCCGTTGCCGAGTGCCTGCGCCCTATCGAGAGTCTCCACCGCCCACCGGCACAGCGGGACCCGGTGCTCACGGTTCGTCTTCATGCGCGGGCCGGGAACCGTCCACAAGCGTCCCGTCACGTCGATTTCGGACCACCGAGCTCCGCGCACCTCGCCCGATCGCGCCGCCGTCAACACCAGGAACTCGAACGCCAACTTGACCACCGGCCTCGCCGACGAGCTGCGAGTGGCGTCGAGCGCCGCCGCGACCTCGCGATGGGGCAGCGCCCGCATGTGCTGAACGTTCTCCTGCTGGCGACCGAGCACCGGACCGATGCGGTGGCACGGGTTGTCCGCCTGGGTTCCCCCGTTGAAGCTGACCCAACCCCCGGTCTGGGCCCCGACCGCGGCCGGCAGCATCGTACAGGCGAGGGCGGCGAGCAGGGGTGTGGTCCAGGCGTGCGGGCGCGGCGTCATTGGCAGTCCCCCGAGTGGACGTTGTCGTTGGGTCGGGTAGTGGCGCCCGCGGGCAGGCCGACAGCGCGCAGGGCGTCCTCGACCGCCCGCTGGACCGCGGTGCCGGATGCGAGGTCGGCCGAGGACTGCCGGATGGCGTCGGCAGCCTGCGGCAGCGAGGTTACGGCCGGCATGAGGTCGGCCAGCGCCCGGAAGAAGATCCGCTCGACCTGGAGGCGGTTGGCCGAGCCGGCGCCCGCGACGGTCAAGCCCGTCGAGGCGTTCGTGCCGCCCTCGATGGCGAGGTAGTAGGCGTGGCTCAGGATGAGCGAGTTCCAGTGGCTGCCGTCGTAGCCGCCCGGGCCGATGGAGCCGGAGTACTGGCCGCCGACGAACACCGCGCCCGAGAAGCCCCAGCCGAAGTCGGTGTCGATGAGCGCGAACTCGACGCGATCGCCGTAGGCCGCGGGGTGGCGCAGAGAACCCGGGTCGCGGAGCGAGCGGACGACCCCGATGCGCTCCTCGTCGCTGCCCTGCAGGAAGTCGCTCTCCGTGCCTGCGTTGTCCCGGTGGAAGAACGCCGCAGCCTCCGCCATGATGTCCGAGTAGGCCTCGTGGATGGCGCCGGCCTGGGACGCGCCCAGCACGAACCGGCCGTTGATGCACACCGCCGGAGCCATCACGGGCTCGAGGTTCTCGTCGAAGGTCTCGAAACGCGTGGTGGCGCACTCGTGGGTCACACCGTCCTGGTCGACGAAGGACGCCGGGCCGGGACGGGCGGCGATCCGGAGGTTGTCGATGAGGTCGGACCCGGTACGGTTCGAGACCGCGTAGTGGATGACGCCGTGCGTGAGCTCGTGCGCCACGACGTCGAGCGCTACCAGCGGTTCGCCCTCGAACTCACCGAAGACGATCGCCCCGGTGCCCTCCGGGCCGAACGGCGGCGGGACGAAGAAGGCGTTCGCGAAGTCGCGGCTGATGTTCACGATGCCCAGGATGCGCCCGTTACGGCCGTCGAGGCCGTTCCAGCCGACCGCCTGGTTGTAGAAGTCGTAGGTCCAGCCGACATGCGCGTGGTTGTCCACAACCGCCTTGTCGCGCCAGTCGTTGTCGTCGTCCACGGCGATGTCGCTCGGCAGCCAACCGCCGGTGCCGAGCACGTTGCTCGTCAGGAGACGTACCAGCGCCGCTTCGACATAACGCGCGTCGAGGGTGACGACCTCGCCGGGGCGCGACCGGTCGCGAGCCTCGTACTGGCCGCCGGCGCGAGTGGTCGAGACCTTCTTGCGGTCGCCGCGCACGCCCGTGCCGGTGCCGACGGTGGGCTCCTGCGTGCGCCTCGCGTCCTCCACGCGGAGGATGCGCCCGGCCGCGGCGTCGGCGTAAACGAACTGCAGGTTGCTCGTCGCAACGCGGTACGCGAGCGCGTAGGAGCCGGCGGGCAGAGGCAGGATGACCAGCCCCGGGGCGGTGACGACGGCGGCACCGAGGGCTCGCTCCACGAACACTACGGCCTCTGCGGCGGAGAGCACTGGTGCTGTGCTGACACCGATGTTCCGGTGGACGGTGCCCGCCAGCGACACGGTCACGCCGCGGTCGAGCTGCCGCGAGACCCCGCCGCCAAGTACCGGGATGCCGGCGAAGTACTGGACGAAGTACTCGTGGACGCGATCCGGCAGCGTGCGGTCGGCCTGGCGGGAGGCAAGGACCAACTCGCCCGCGCGAATCAGCGAGTCCACCGCGCCGTCGCCCTGGCGTACAGCGTCAAGGCTGGTCGAGTACCCGAGCGACAGCGTCTGCTGTGTCTGACCCGAAGCCGGCACCGCTGTCAGCAGCACCAGCACTGCGATTACGAAAGGCCTCACCTCTCCTCCTGAGTCTTCGTTGGTCCCGATCCACCATTGGGATCGGCTGGGGCGTCATGGAGGGCTACCCGCCCCGTCGACGCCGGGGCATGCGAATGAGACGGACGTCGTAACGTACGAACACCGGGTCGCCGGTCACCAAGGTCAACCCCTCGAGCCGGGCCTGCGCCACCAACACGCGATCGAATGGGTCACGATGGTCATGCGGCAGGACGCCGACGGCGAGCGCGTTGGGCGTGGGTTGATGGCGAGCTCCTGGACACGGCTGACCCTCAGGCGTGCCGGAACGTAGATCGCCGGAGGCTCGGGCAGGGGCAGCTTGCCGAGCGCGTGCTTGATCGCAATCTCCCAGACGCTCGCCGCGGACAGGTTACCTCCGCGACGACGGGGCCGCAAGGGTCTCCAGCAAACCAGGGTCGAAACGCTTGCGATCGGTCTGTAGCCACAACCAGCAGTTGGTGTCGAGAAGAAACGCCATCTTCCGTAGAGCGCTCGCTCAGTCGCGTCCCTCGAACCCGCGCAGCAACTCGTGGTCGAGGGGCTCATCGAAGTCGTCCGGGACGACGAAGCGTCCCTCGTCGACGCCGAACACGGGCGTGGTCTCGTCAATCGGCACGAGCCGCGCCACCGGTTGGCCCGACTGCGTGATGATGACGTCTTCACCGGCCGCGATCGGTTGCAGCAACCGGGACAGGTGCGTCTTGGCTTCGTGAACGCTGACGGTCATGACGGCGACCATTGTAGACTACGGGGCGTCCGCCGCCTCGGTTTACCGGTCTCCCCTCGCCGTCCAGGTAGGCGGCCCCATTCGTCCATCAGGCGTCGGCGCCGCGCGAACAGGTCTGACCGCGCATACGCCGCCTCGGTCTGGTTTCTGACCGCGTGGGCCAGCGCCGCCTCGACCACCTCGCGAGGGTGGTCCGTCTCTCCGCCGCCAGACGCGGAAGCTCGAACGGAAACCGTGCGGCACCGCGGCGATGTCGAGGTCTTTGAGCGGCCCCGACGGCGCCATGTTCTTTGAGCGGCTTGCCGCGCGCCGTCGGGAATGGGCTGGCGTACCCGGCGTACCCGCCGCGCCGTCGTCGGCGACGAGTGCCAGATGGGCCGGAGCACGTCGATGACATCGGGGCTCGTCACCTCGGTCACCGACTTCTCGCCGAGGCGGGGGAACCCTGGAGCAAGGTAGAGACCGCTCTCGAGCTCGGCGCCCCCGGCCGGCCCGAAGGCGGACAGGCGCCCGCCGTTTATCGCCGAGCTCCTCTTCATGGCGGGAGGCTACGGCGGAGAGAGGTCAGGGTGGCCCGCTGGGCCGACGTCGCCGCCGCGCGGCCCAACGAGTGGCGGTCCCGCGTGTGCATCGTGGTCTGGCGGCTGTCCGATGCGGCCTGCAGCCGCCTTCGCGGAACCGGCAGCGGTCGAGCCCGGAACCTGAGCTTGCGAGGAAAACGGGAACAGTCAGACCGGGGGTGAGGAGAGATTGTGGTCCGCCAGAGACCCCCAAGGGCGCGCCCGCTCATCGCCGGCAGCCAGCACATCGATAGTGAACACGGCCGCTTGGGGCAGCGTCGCGACCGGCTGCTCGTCGGCGTTTCGGAACACCCACCAGCCGTCTCTCGACACGACGACCGCGGCATCGACGACGAGCACCCTCTCGTCGTTCTCGGCCAGCTGCACGGCGAACAGTGACATGCCGATCCAGGGTATCGGCCGTTGCGACTCCCGTCATCAATCACGGTGCCGGGTTCCGCGCCGACCGCCGCCGGAACTTCTCCACCAGGTATCGAGTCGAGCCGTAGTTCCGCCAGGTCCGGCGTCTGGCCGGCCTGACCGCCCGGCCGGTGAGCGCGGCGAGATGCAACCGGAGTTCACCGTCGTCGAGCAGCCCGCCGGCGCAGCAGTGCCGGCAACCGAGCCGGACCTGGCCCAGCTCTCCCCGCCTGGCCCAGGCGGCGGCATCCGGGCCGGCGAGGGTCACCGGGCATGGCCCGCGCCACTCCGTGCCCACCCGCCGCCAGCCGAGCGGTCTCAGGCCGGACGCCAGCCGGGCGTCCAGCCCTGCCCAGGTCGGTGGTTGCATACCCGAAGGGTGTATCGGCCGCTCGCGGTCGGATTTCCAGGCCGACCTCGACAGTGGCAGCCGGCTCGGCTGCGGACCCCGCCTCGCCCTGCCGGTTCGAATCGGCGTGTCCCGGCTGTCGTGACCACCGCCAAGCCTCGGCCGCCCGTGCGCTGTCATCTCCCCGGCGACGCCGGGGCCTTGACACGCTTGAGTTGCTTGAGTCGATGGATCAGCGCCGATGCCTCGGCCCTGGTCACGCCGCGGTCGAGAGCGAGGTTCACCATGATCGCCTGGTCGCGTGCCCCGACCTGTGCGGCCAAGGCCCGGATATAGGCGATCTGCTCTCCGGTCGCAGGCTTGGTAAGCCAGCGTCGCCGGTCACGCCGGCCCCGAGCCCACCAGCCGAGCAGGAACGGCACGCCGAACACCGCCGCCAGGATCGCCACGACCGCGCCGCCGCTCATGACGCGTCCTCCGAGGGCTTCGAGCCCTTGCCCGCTGCCACTCCCGTGGCCCAGAGGAGGGAGCCACGAGGAGCAATACGTCTACCGCTCGTACCCCGGCGCGGCCTTGAACTGCGCCCGGCAGGCCGCGGCGAGGGCGGCCGCCGTCATCATTGCCCGCCACCGCCGCGCTACGCGGGCGTGGCCACGGCCTCGGCCGTCGGCAGCTCCAACAGCCTGGCCAGGGGCCTTGAGCCGCGCGGCCGTGACGCCGTCGACCGCGGCGCGGCCGAGGAGCTCGCTCTCCTCGCCCGATCCGATCCCGCCAATGAGATCATGCGGCAACGCGGTCGTTGCCTCCATCGTAGCTGACGGGCGCCTCAGGGCGCCGAAGACTCCTGGAAGTGCTGCCGGTCGGCCGACTGTCGAGTCCTGCGGAGGTCGTTCACCGGGGACGAGGGGTCGCCGCGAGATAGGCCGCCCAGTCGTCCCATCAGCCGCCGCCGCTGCTCGAACAGGTCCGAGCGCGCATGGGCCGCTTCGATCACTTTCGGGCCCTCCTGTCTGAAGCGTTCCTGGGCTGTCGGGCAGAACCTGCCAGGACCGAGCGCGGCCGTGACTCTTGCCGCAAGGGCTCGGTCGCTATCCCCGTCGCCCTTGCCAGCCGTCGTCCAGGACGCGGGCGAGCAGGTCAGCCGACGTCGCGCACTCGATGATCCAGTCCCCGACCTGCGCCAAGCGGTTCGGATCGGCAACGACCTCCAGCGCAGCAGCCAGCCGCCGCGCCGTGTCAGCGTCGAATTTCCGCTCGGCCAATCGACACAACAGGGCGCGTTCTTCCGCACGGCCCTGCGCGATCCCCTGCTCGCGACCTTCCTCACGACCTTCCACGCGACCTTCCTCTACCCACTCCTCGGTCCATTCCCGCACCTGTTCAGCCAGCATCGTGCGCACCTCCTCCAACTGCGGCAGCGACCCGGATTCCGTTCCGCGGAACCGCCGCGGCAGCAACACCTGCGCCACCCACGACCGGAACGCCTGCGTCAGCTCCTCGTCGCCCTGCTCCCGCAGTAGCTCGATCAACGACCGCAGCAGTTCCGGCAGCCGTGCCCGGTCTCGATTCGTCTCCAGCTCGATCAGCGCCGACACGAGGTTGCCCCCGGGCAGGTCGGTATCTCCCACGCGGCCCTCGTCCAACAGGAAGTAGCGCTGCGACGGCTGATACCGGGCCAGCCCCGCCCCGCCCCGCCCGACGCGATCATCTCGGATACGTCCGCCGCCGCGTTCCACCGCCGACGACCGTTGTACACGACGATCGGCAGCACCGGCGGCAGCGCATCGCGCTCGCGCAGCACCCCCTCCGCGGTCAGCTTCTGGTACAGCAGGGCCGTATACGTCAGCATGCGCACCGCCATCGCACGGCCGACGCCGGACTGGAACTCCAGCAGCAGCACCAGATAGAGCCACCGCTCGTCGTGGAAGCGGACACGCCACACGAGGTCGCCGTGGCGTTGCCGCAGGTCGTCGCTGATGTAGCTGGCCGGCTGCGGGGTCAGGGAGGCGAAGTCGAGCGCGCCGCTCCACTCGCGGGCGGCGAAGCCATGCAGAAGGTCCCGTACCATGCGCGGCCGGCTGAACAAGCGCTTATAGCCAAGCCAGGATCGTCCATGGCACGATACCCGCGATTATACCAAACAGCTTGCGCCCGCGCGATTCCGGAGTCGCCGGAATGCGACCACCCGGAACCGGGTCCGTGAAGACGCGAATCCACCATCGAACCCAATCGACCAGCCCCTTGTGAAGCGAGCTCGGCGAGGTAGACGGGCAGGGTCGCGACCTCGAGCGCCCCGCCGGCGAGTCGGACATCGAGCCGGCGGAGCGCTTGAGAGTACGCCCGGCGCGTGTTCGGGGAGAGCGAGACCGCGACGAGCGGTGCGCGGTCGGCACCGAACGACGCCGACATCGAGGCGCTGGCGGCCGACATCCGGACGAACGGGCTGCCGAGTGCCGGTCGCCATCTGCGATGACCTGCTACTCGACGGCCGGAACCGCGCGCTTGCGTGCGAACGGGCAGGCGTGCGGGTCCCGTGGGAGACCCTGCCGGCCGTCGGCGCCCGGGACGCCTCGCTGGTCGTGACGAGCTTGAGTCTCCAGCGACGCCAATGAACGAGAGCATCGGGCGCTGGCCGCGGCGAAGTGGGCGCGGGTCGGGCGCCAGCTGCCGGCACCGCCGAACCGGCCGCAGAGGCGGACGAGACGGCCGTCTCCGGAAGGGGCGGCTGGTGAAACCGCACGGTGCCGGTGCGCCAATGGGTCAGTTTTCCATGTCGCCCGACAGCTACCAACGCTGTCGCTGGAATAGAACCCGTTTATTTGCTTGAGCTTACAGACATGCTTGGACAGCCATGTACTGTTGCGTGCACAATCCGGAGGCTCGACGAGACCCGACAGTACGGGACGAATTCAGCCCTTTCTGGACCGATCCCGAGTGTCGATAGGGTTGCACCGAGCGCCCACCCTCGACCTACTGTCATCGGTCGCCGGGCAACGGGGATCACCGCATCGCTCCGGGTCCGGCGGCCGAGCTCGACGGCGGCGGCGATAACGGCCGGGCTTCGTGGGGTCACGCCCGTGATCCGCGCCAAGTCGTCGGCGCCCGCCTGGCGCAGTCTGCTCGAGAGGTCCGCATTCGTCGAGCACGGCGTCGACGGCTCGGAAGGATCGGTCACAGCGCCTGACCCACGTGACGATGCTCGGCGTCGGTCGGCAAGGTCTGCCGGGTACTCTTCCGGAGTCCGGCGAGGAGGACGATGGTTGTGGGCGCTGTGCGAAACCGCGCTCTTTTCGGTTTGGCAGGGCCCTCCGGGCGCGCTGCGACGCGCGCCACGGGCCGTCGCGGCATTCAAACACGTCCCGACGGCGTTTCATCCGCGGCGCCCCGGCGGCCATACGCGGATCGTCGCGTGAACCTCAATGCGCGCCTCACCGTCCCTTCAAGACGAAAACGGCGGACCACCATGTGAGCCGAGAGCCCGACGGCCCCTCCCAGCAGACCGTGCAGCAGCACGTACAGGCCGGCGTCGTAAGAGGTCAGGCCAAGGGAAGCGTTGAGCAGCCTCATGGCGGCAACGGACGGGGCGGCCAGTACGGCGGCCGGAATCGCCGCGATGGCCACGAGGAAGGCCACGAACTGCGCCAGGAGCCAGATCACACCGATGACGAGAACGATGAGGAGCACATAGTGCATTGTCGGCCTCCATCGTCATCCGCGGCGGCCACCGTCGTCGCCACGCGCGGCGCGCCGGCGACGAGAGCGCTGGCGACGGCGCTCGTTGACGTCTTGCACCCACCGGGCGACGCCCCCGGTGCCCCGGCCGTACCACATGACGGCCATGGCGAGGGAGACGATCACCAGCGCCAGCGATACGACGCCGTTGAAGTGGTACTGGAACTCGCCGCCGAAACCGACGCCACGCTCCGCCCAGTGAACCTGCTGCCCGAACAGCCAGCCGACGACGATGCCGCCCACAGCGGCGCGGACGGGCGCCGTCCGGGCGAGCTTCGCCCCGTGCTCGGCCGGCGCTTGAAGATGGGGGAGCATGGACATCACCGCGATCGACATGTCCTCGGGCGTCCCCAGGTCCCGGAACCACGGGCACTGCCGCGCATCCGCGGTGCTCGCGCGGTGCGCCGCGGTTCTGAGCGCGGCGGGGACAGGAACGCCGGGTACGCTCGCCGCCAGCAGGGTGACGAGCACGTCGTCGTCGGGTTCCGGCACCGTCACGCCCCGCGTGCGCATCTCGGACCGGATGCGTTCATGGTCGGCGACGGTCTGTTCCCACCGGCGCCGCACCTCGGCCACGGCCTCTCTCCCCGGCAGGGAGCCGGCCAGTATCAGGATTCCCTCGCGATAAAGCGCGAGGAACGTCGTCCGCGCGTCGCCGCCGGTCGCACTCGCCGCCTGCCGGGCGAGGGCGGCGAGACCCTCGACGGAAAGGTCCGCGTCGCGGAAGCGCAGGGGCGCGCTCGGCGCGAGGTGGTAGATGAAGTTGAACACCTGGGCGTCGAGGGAGAGGTCGGCGTCGTCGATTTCCGCCAGCGCGTCGCCGAGGGGCTCGAGCCCGAGCCCGTCGGTCACCCACGTGCGGACGTCCGGGAACCGGCGTTTCCAGAACGACTCGGCCTTGGCCCAGTCCCGGCTCAACGCGGCGCCGAGGTCGGCGGGGGTTCGATAGCTCCTGCCGTCGAACTCGATCGCGGCCGTCGGCGGCTCGCCGGAAGGCGGGGCGTTCTCCTCCGCGATGGCGAGGCTCGGGTCGTCGGGGTCGGCGATCCACTTCGAGACGGCGGCGCCGTCCCAGCGGGCGGACGGCGTGCGGCGCAGCAGCCCCCGGCAGAGCTTGCGCCAGCTCGGGTCGGAGAGTCCTTCGGTCAACTCCTCGACGTTCTGCGTGGCGAGCTGGTGGCTGATCACGGCCTCGGAAAGACCGTCGTAGGGATGCGCGCCCTGGAGCATCTCGAGGAGCATCATCCCCAGCGACCAGTAGTCCCACGTGGTGTGCTCGATCACCACCATGCTGCGGCGCGTGGACT
Source organism: Vicinamibacterales bacterium (assembly GCA_963663815.2). Taxonomy (GTDB): domain Bacteria; phylum Acidobacteriota; class Vicinamibacteria; order Vicinamibacterales; family UBA8438; genus JAJEEA01. Next base: position 6,073,654 of record OY760734.1, read on the forward strand.
CGTCCGACACGATGCTGCCGATGGCCTCGGGCGGCGCGTACCGGATGGTTCGAGCGGTATCGGTGAAGTGCACCGACGCATTCATCACCGAGGAGATGCCGAAGTCGGTGAGGACCAGGTCGAGAGGCGTGCGGCTGCGCACCAGGACGTTGCCGGGCTTCAGGTCCCGATGCTCCAGCGGCAGCGCGTGCAGGCCCGCCAGCGCGTCGTTCAGTTGCCGCAGAACGTCGACCACGAGGCCGTCGGGCAGCTTCGGCCCCTCGCGTTCGAGGAGCGCACGCAGGCTGCCGTGCTCGACGTACTCCATCAGCTCCCACCAGCGGCCGGCGTCCTGCCCCCAGGCTTCGAGCCGCACCACGTGGGCGGGGTCGGCGGCCCGGACGTGCGTGAACACGTCCTCCTTGGGCGCGATGCCCTGGCGGTACACCTTCGCCGCGCGGCGGGTTGCGCCGGCGGTGTCAGAGGCGTCGCGGCGCGGCGCCACGACGTAGAGGTCGGCCTCGGCGCCGCGCGCGGGTAGCGCCTCGACCACGCGCCAGTCGGCGGCCAGTGCCGCCGGCAGCCATCCGGCCGCCTGCTCCTGCTGCGAAGGGCCGGCGGACGGGGGCGGCGTCGCCGGCCCTTCGCGCACGGTGGCTCCGTCTTCGCGTTCGCGCGCGGTGACTCCGCCGTCGCGGACCGTGGCCCGGTTCTCGCGGACCGTGGCCCTGTCTTCGCTCCTGGTGGCCGGGCTCTCCCGCACGGTGGCTCCGCGGTCCCGGACCGTGGCCCCGCCCCCACGCACGGCTGCAGGGTGTTCCCGGACGGTGGCCCCGCCCCCACGCACGGCCGCGGGGTGTTCCCGGACCGTGGCCCCGCCTTCGCGCACGGTGGCTCCGCCTTCGCGCGCGGGGCCGGCCGGGCTCTCCCGCACGGTCTTGCCGCCTCTCCGCATGTCGCCTCCCGGGTCGAGAATCGTCAACCGTCGCCGTCCGCGGTTCGCACGACGACCAGCACGATCGAGACGTTGTCGGGCGCCCCCGCCGCCAGCGCGCTCTCCAGCAGCCCGCCGACCCGGCTCCGGGCGTCGTCCGACAGTGCGCGTTCAATGGTCTCCAGGGGCACGGCGTCGGTCAGTCCGTCGCTGCAGAGCAGGTAGCGCCGCCCCGGTCTGGTCGACTCGCTTCCGACGTGCGGATCGATCTCGAGATACGCATCGGCGCCCCCCAGGGCCTGCGTGATCCGGCCGCTCCCGGAGGCGGCCCACGCGGGAACGTCGTCGACGCTGAGCTGGCGCACGAACCCCTGCCGGACGCTGTAGACCCGGCTGTCGCCCACGTTGAACCAGACGGTCCGGTCGCGCATCGCCACGATGCCGGCCACGGTCGTCCCCATGCCCCTCAGCGTGGGATCGTGGTCGACTGCGGCGAACAGCTCACGGTTGACCGCGCGCAACGCGCCGGCGACCTCGGTCGGGCCGACGCTGTCAGGCGCGAGCCGCACCAGCGCCTGCGCCGCCCGCCGGCTGGCCTCGCGACCGCCCACGTGACCACCCATGCCATCGGCGACGAGTACCAGGGTCGCCCCGGCGATGTCGTGGACGGACCGGCGCGGCGTGTCCATCGACTCGCCGCAAGTCCATCCGCCGACGACGATCGTGTCCTCGTTGTGCGCGCGGACGCGCCCCCGGTGGGTGACGGCGGTCACTTCCATCAGCAGCCGCCCGGCCCCCTGCATGTCAGCCACTCCCGCGTCCCGTGCCTCGCGCGGTCGCGATGTCGACCTGGACCTGCAATCCCTCCGAGAAACCGACCCGGTCGCCGTCGTGAATGGCTCTCGTCTCGCCTTCCGCGAGGCGGGCGCCGTTCACATAGGTCCCGTTGGTCGAGCCCAGGTCCCGGACCGTCCATTGGCCCTGTGCAGCGCTCACCACGGCGTGTCGCCTGGAGACCGTCGGAAAGGCATCCAGCCGTCCGCTGATCTCGGAGAGTCCCGCCTCGCGGCCGATGCCCAGTTGCCCGGCGACGGGTACTCGGCCCCACGGAAACACGAGCGCGCAGGCGGCGAGCGGCTGGCCGTCGCGCACGGTGTGGCCACCTGCGCCCGCCCGCGGGTCGGGGCGATCTTCACCACCGCCACCACCGCCGTGGACCGCGTCGCCGTGCACCGCGCCGTCGGCCGCCGCCTCTCCCGCACCACCCCCGATTTGGCCGCTGTCGACAACGCCGACGTCGGCCAGCGAGGCGCCGCAGTCGGCGGCCGTACAGAACAGCTCGTCGGGCTCGTTCTGTCCACCGCACAGCCTGCACACCTTCACGCGCGCCACGACACGTCCCCCAGCACCACGCCGCTTGCCCGCACCCGTTCCTCCAGCCGGTCGAGGTCGCCCGGCCCCGGAATGCCGATGAACCAGACGGCGCCGTGTTCCAGGCTGACCTGGATACGCGGAGCGTCGCCGCCATGCTGTAGCGCGTCGGCGTCGGCGTACCGCGCCCGCCCGAGCCGCGTCAGCGGCACGAGGGGCTGGTTGCTCGAACCCCGCCAGCGGGGGGACGCCGCCCGCCCGGCGCCCGCGCGCACGGCGGCGTAGGGCTCCGGAATGAGAACGTCGAGGAGCGCGAGGACGTCCGCGTGGCCTTGCTTGAGGGCGCCGAGGGGAAGCCCGCTGTAGCACAGCAGGTCGAACGGGCGTTCGAGCATTCGCCGCCACGCATCCAGCGCGAGGAGCAGCCCGCCCAGCGCCCGCGGCTGCTCGAACGGCTCGCCGCCGGTGACGGTGATCCCGTCGATGCCGTGCGGGCGCCGCGAGTCGCACCAAGCGAGGACCTCCGCGACGTCCACGTCCCAGCCCCCGCGGGGGTCCCACGTGTCGCGGGACACGCAGCCCCGGCAGCCGATGCCGCATCCCTGGACCCACAGCCCCAGCCTGCGCCCGTAACCCAGCGTGGTGACGGGAAAGTGCGCCTTGTTGAGCCGGATCTTCATGCGAGCGTCACCTTGAAGACGCCGTCCTCCTCGAAGAGCCGCTCGACCGCGACGGTCCCGCCCGCCGTCCGATCGGCGTCGAACAGGGCGCGCGCCAGCGGGTTGACGAGCACCGTCTCGAGCCGGTTCCCGATGCCCCTGCCGCCGTGGGTCAGATCGCGCAGGCACTGCTCGCCCAGCATCGCGCGCGGCTGCTCGCCGATCGTCAGCGTCAGTTCGTGCTCGTCCTGCACGCGCTCGACCACGTTGCCGAGCATCTTGTCCATGATCTGGTGGGCGAGTTCCGCGCGGATGAAGTCGAACACCACGATGTTGTCGCCGATCCGGTTCAACAGCTCGGGACGCTGAAGCCGGAACCTGAAGTGATCCCGGATGGCCTTGTGTATTCTCCGGGAGACCTCGGCGTAGTCGTCGTTGTGGGACACGTTCAGAACCGGCTCTCCGTGCTCGTCGCGCACGTACACGCCCAGGTTCGACGTGAAGACGATGACGGTCTCGGAGAAGTACACGGTGTCGCCGCGCCCGTCCGTCAGCCGTCCGTCGTCCAGTATCTGGAGGAACTTGTCGAGTATGCGGGGATGCGCCTTCTCGATCTCGTCGAACAGCACCACCGAGAACGGACGCTGGCGCACCGCGTTGACGAGCTCTCCGCCCGCATCGTAGCCGACGTATCCCGGAGGCGCGCCGATGAGCCGCGCATCGGAGTGCTCCGACGAGAACTCGCTCATGTCGAAACGGATGCAGGCCTGCTCGTCACCGAAGAGCAGGCGAGTGACGGCCTTGGCGAGCTCGGTCTTCCCGACGCCGGTGGGACCGGCGAAGAACAGGATGCCGCGGGGCTTGTTGCCCGAGCTCGACGCCTGCGCGGCCGTGAGGCCGGTGACCGACCGCTTGAGTATGTCGAGCGTCTGCTGCACGGCCCGGGTCTGTCCCTTGACCGACGCGGTGATCTCGCGGTCGCCGGACCGGATTCGATCGTAGAGGTAGGTCTGACGCCACGGGTTGTCGGCGATGCCCACCCGGTAGGCCCGAATCGCGTCCCCGATCTGCGCGAACGGCAGGTCCTGACTGCGGGCGACGGAACGTATCTGCATCATGGCGCGGACCGTCAACCCGTCGGTCAGGCTCGCGAACGCGCCGGCCGCGCTGGAACGGTCCTCCGCGCTCATCGCGTCGACGCCGGGCAGGTCGCGGGCCAGCCGCTCGGCGACGGCTTGCCGCGCCTGCTGGTCCGGCATGTCGGCCACCACCGTGCGGATGCGGTCGTTGCCGACCACGAACCACGCGGGCAGGTCGTTAGCCTGGTCGACCAGCCAGACGATGGGATTGAACACCAGCCGCCCCGTGTCGGGCCTGCGCAGCTCGTACGTCGTGTCGGCGAGCTTGCCGCACGCGGTGAAGAAGCCGTACTCGGCGTCCTCCAGGTCGTTCGCGCTCTTGACGAGCCGCGAGGCGTACTCGATGACGAAGGCGCAGCAGAGTTCGCGACAGGCCGATACGTCGAAGAGCTGCTGCTGAAGCGCCTCGAGCGATTGCAGCTCGTTCCGCCCCTGCCGGCCCAGCGGGGTTCCGAGCTTCTGTTCGATCACCTGCCGCCGGTCGTCCGGGAACACTCGAATGCCGGACACCCGGTCGTAGATGAGAAGGCCCTCGCAGCCTTGCTCGCGAAGCAGCTCCCACAGGCAACTGACAACCGGCTGCAGCAGCAGCCCGTCTTCGCTCCGCACCAGGTGCACGTCCCTGGTGTTCCCCTCGACGACGAACTGCGAGCAGATGGGCAGGTACTGCGCCAACTGCCGCAGCCACCGCGGAAAGGCGTCGACGCTCGTCGCGGCGGGGCGGGCGCCGGCCGGCGGCGGCGGCGCGGAAGCGCCGGAGGAGCCGGGTCGCTCCGACCCATTGGCGGTGTCAGGCTCGGACGGCTGCGACATTCTCGGGCTCCTCGATGAATCTGCCGGTGTCCCCAAGGAGCGCGTTTTGCGGTCCACCTTCGCCACGGCGGCGGCGATTCGGGCCGCGAAACCGCCGGAAAGCGACGGTCCGACGATACGTTCTAGCGCAAGGTCGCTGGTCGGACGTACCACCAGCACTAGCGAACGACCCGCGACCTCAGCCGGGTGGTTCGCTTGCGCTTGCGCCGGGCCTTGGGCTCGGCTCCTGTTTTCAGGGGCGCGATGGTCGCGACGGGCACCTCGCCCGCCAGGTGTCGGGAGGCGACCCGCCCACGGACGCCCCGATGCTCGGCCGCCGCGAGAGCGGCGGCGAGGTCGCGGCACCAGGCGCTCTCCACCTCACGGTCAGTCCCCTCGCGCTCCGCGCTCCGCGCGTCGTGGGCATCGAGGCCGGCGTCGTCGACTTCGCGAACCACCCTGGCCTGCAGGAGCGGCGTGCCGACTTCCGCCCGCAATGACACGTGGTAGCCGTAGGCCATGTCCTGCTTGCGGAGCAGCATGTCCGGCGCCTCGGCCGATGCCGTGGCGAACCCGGCCTCCACGACGTAGCCGAGATTCTCGAGCTCCTTCGTGATGACGTCCAGCGCAAGGTCGCGATCCGACGCCTCGGCCGCCCGGGCCGCGACATTCTCCACCCTGTGCGCCATGTCCTGCGGCACGGCGAGCGGGGCCCCGCCTTCGACGAGCCGGCGCAGGTCCCGGTCGAGCTCCCGGACCGCCGGTCCTTCGAGCCCCACCAGCCGCTCGCGCCATCGCGCCACCTGCTCGACCTCGCGTCGCCGCGCCTCGGCCGCGGCGTTGGCTCGCTGAATGTCGAAACGCAGTTGATCGAGCAGGGCCCTTCGACGGGCCGCACCCGGCGCCGCAGCCGCTTCCTCGGCCCGCTGTTCGACCGCCGTCCGGTCTTCGTGCGATGCCTCCGCCGCCAACGTGCCCAGCAGGCGCGCGACGTCCTCGGCGCGCCGCCGCATCTCCTGCTCCTCTTGCCGCGCTCTCTCCTCGGCCGCGCGGGAATCGTCGGCGTGGAGCTGCGAGGCCGCTTGCAGCGACGTGCGCATCCTGAACAGCGTCGATTGTCGGGCCAACTCCCGCCGGGCCTGCGCCAAGCGGTCGGCGAGTTCGCCGACGACGGCGTCCAACGTGTCCGCATGACGGGACTCGAGTGGCTTGGCCGGGGCCTCTCCATGGGGCCATGCCGGGAACGCCTCGCCGTACCGTCGCCCGGCTTCGCGCCATCGCTCGGCAACCCCGGTCAACTCCCGGGAGAGCGCCGCGCCACGCGCCTGGAGCTGTTCTCGCCGGATGCGCCGACGCTCCCGCTCCGCCGCGGCCGCGGCCACTTCGGCGCTGACGGAGTAGCTCACGGACTTGGGGCCGCTCATGGCGATGAACCGTGATAGACGAGAATCCGCAGCTCTGATTGCGCCGACGTGCCGATTCGTACGAGACACGACCTCCGCGAGCCGAGGACCCCTCTATGGTTCCGGGTCAGTTCGTGACGGTCTTCGCCAAGTCTCCAATCTGCAATTCCGTGCCGGCCAGGATCCGCCCGAGCGAAGACACCGCATCCACGTCGATCAATTCGATCGTGCCGACTTCGGAACTCAACCGACGCAGAATCTCATCCGTCACGGGATCGCGAATCTCGCGCGTGACCCGCTCGATCGTCATACGGTCTCCCACGCTCGCACCCGCATCGCTTCCGACGTTCAGGATGACGATACCGTCGTCCACGGCGGCAACCAGACCCTCCACGACAGTCTGCCGCAGTTCGATGCGGCCGCTGCCTGCCACCAGTTCCGTGCTGATCTGCTGCGTCGCCAGCCGGACGGCTTCGCCGAGGATCGTCTCCTGGAAGTCGCTACTGCCGAAGTTGACGCCCCCAGCGCCGAAACCGCCCCAGCTTCCGCCGCCGCCAAGGATGGTCGTACTCGTCCGGGACGACTCGCCGATCCCCTGCGCGACGGCCAGCACTTCGGCCGTGTCGACGTTGATGATCCGCGCATCGACAGCCACGATCGCCCGTGTTTCGCGTTGGTTGAATCCCCCGAACCCGAACCTGCGAGCGGCGCCGCCGACGGCGCCGAGCCCGGTGCTGCCGGTATCGTTGCCAAACTGGGTGACGCTACCCGTGATGATTGCGTCGACGCCCAGCACCTGCCCGATCTGTGCGGCCGAACTGGCGTTGGCGCGACCGCTGTTCGCAAAGTCCTGCTCGTCGAGAATGCGGTCGAGCATCTCGCGCTCGATCACCGAGTAGGTCCCGTCGTTGACGAGGGCGGTCACCAACATGTCGGAGATGCCCTGGCCCACGTCGATGTCCGTACCGAACAGCGCCGCCGTGGCGCTGCGCACGGTCGAGTAGTCGAAATCGAGGACTGCAACGCGCTTCGTGCGCGTCTCGCCTTGAGCCTCGGCGATTGCACCGGCATTCAGGGTGTTCAACCCGATGGCGAGAGCCAGAGCGGCGACGGAAGGGCGCCTGAACGGTGTGACCTGTGGTCTCATGGATCGACTCCTCTCCGAGGTTGCAGCCCCGACGGCGGAGCGGCACCTGCTGCGGGCACGGAATCAACTTGTACAATCACGGAGCCATGGAGTCGCGATTATACAACCGTTGTTTGCGCGGCACTGGCCACTGTCGATGGGCGGGGCTGCTGACCAACCGGCTCCCGTCCAGCGCTGCTGGCCGGCGCGCGTCGACGAGCAGCGCAACCATCACCCGGATGGGGGGCGGCCCCGCGCCCGGCGCCGGCGTTGAGGCGGCGCTCAGCGGAACCGTCGCCGCCGCCGTCCATTCCCGAGGCTTTCGGGCTCCCCCCCGCCGCCCGCGTAGCCGGGTGACCCCCGGAATGCCGCTTTCAGAAACGCGCGTCCGGTTGCCGCGGCTCGGCGCCGCCGCGGGGCACGCGCCGATTCGCCGACCCTGCGCACAGGGGGGTGATGACAGCGACGGACCGACATCGCACATCGACACGGGAGAGGATTACGTCGGCGATCCGGCCTGCGCCAGCCCCCGGTTGAGCAACTCCTTCAGCTCCTTGCCGGCCTTGAAGTAGGCGACGCGCTTCGACGGCACGTCCACCCGGGCGCCCGTCCTGGGGTTGCGGGCGCTGTGCGGCCCGCGGTGCCGGAGCCGGAAACTGCCGAAGCCGCGGAGCTCAACCTTCTCGCCCTGGTGCAGCGCCTCCGCGATGCTGCCGAACAGGCTGTCGACGATGATCTCGGCGCGCTTCTTCGTGAGGCCGGCAGCATCGGCCACCTGCACCACGAGTGCCGCTCTCGTCAGAGTGCCGTTGGTCACGGACCGACTACTCACCGGGAGGGTGCCGGCGCCCACCGGGCGGACCGAACGACTCCATGCCGCGCAGGAGTCGGCCACGCGCCACACCGCGTGGACCGTGCGCGAGGAACGCCGGACCCGGAGGGTCTCGGGCGAATCGGTTCCGGGCGCCAGCCGGCGGGCGCGTGGGTATCGGGCACGAGCCATGCTACCACTGCGCTGCGACGACCCCCGTGCCGTTGGAGTGCGATCCTCGTCGACGGTGGTCGCGACGCTCTCCACCGCGCCCGCGTCGTCGTCCCCCGGCGCCCGCCCTCTGCTCGCGCCGTGCCAGGTCGAGAGGTTGGCTTGCACGCACAGTCGTCCCATCCGCCCCCGGAGCGGGTGCTATGCGCAGTTCGGGACTATGCGGAGTCGGTTGAGGGTTCGCTCTCAAGTACCTGTCAGAACGAGGGTTGCGTGAGCTGACCGGTTCGGGATACTCCGCATAGTTTGGGATGCTCTGTCAGGCCTGATTGGCCGGAAAGGAGCATTCCATGACCGTTCACGGCTCGTGGACCGTCGACCGCCTCGTCGACGCGTACACGCACTACCAACGACGTACGCGCGGCTTGCGCCCTCAGACGTTGCGCAACCGCGCCTGGTTCGCCCGGACGCTCGTCCGGGCCGCTCTTGGTACGGACCCGATCGACCCCAGCCGCCTGACGCCGGCCGCCGTGGTGGCGTTCATCACGTCGTTGCGTCACCGGTTCTGCCCCGCGTCGATGCGGACCGCGCGGTCATCGTTGCGGTCGTTCTTCCGGTCCCTGCGCGTCGAGGGGTTCTGCGGCGACGCACTCGAAGCGGCTCTCCCGACCGTTGCCCATTGGCGGCTTGCGACGCTGCCTCGTTCCCTGACCGACCAACAGGTCGAGCAAGTGCTCGCGTCGTTCGACCCGTCCACCCCGTGCGGGCAACGCGACCAGGCAATCGTGCGGTGCCTGGCGACCCTGGGGCTGCGGCCCGGCGAGGTGGCCGCCCTGTGTCTGGACGACATCGACTGGCGCGGCGGCACCCTGCGGATACGCGCCCGAAAGAACCGTCGAGGCGCCGTGCTGCCGCTGCCCCGCGTGGTGGGGCAGGCGCTGGTCGCCTATCTGAGCGGGGAGCGTCCGGCGACCGACGAACGCCGGGTGTTCGTCGAGCACCTGGGAGATCGTCGCGGCAAGCCGCTCTCGAGCCCTGCCGTCTCGCGTGTCGCGGCACGCGCGGTTCGCCGGGCGGCAGTCGACGCGCCGCACGGCGGCGCCAACGTCTTCCGGCACACCGTAGCCAGCCGCATGGTGCGAGAGGGAGCCAGCCTCAAAGAGGTCGCTGACGTGCTCGGCCATCGCAGCCTCGACTCCACGACGGTCTACGCCAAGCTCGACCTGCCGCGGTTGCGTGAGGTCGCCCTTCCCTGGCCGGAGGTGCTCCGATGACGCCTCCAAGCTTCCATCATCTCGTCGACGAGTACCTCACTGCGCGCCGCGGACTGGGTTTCGGCCTCGAAACGGATGAATGGTTCCTGCGGGCCTTCGCCAACCATGCAGACCGGGTCGGACACAGCGGGTCCGTGACAATCGAGCTCGCGGTCCAGTGGGCACGATCCTCCTCACGCTCCGGCAATCCGGCGCAGGCTGCACGCCGACTGGCGATCGTGCGGCAGTTCGCCCGGTACCGCGCACTCGTCGACCCGGCCACCGAAGTGCCGCCGGTCGGGCTCCTGGGACGCATCCCGACGCGCCGCTCGACGCCCCACATCTACACCGAGGCAGAGATCATCGACGCGCCCGACCGGTCCACCTGGAGCGGACCGCGCGACGCCGTCCTCTTCGCCGTGCTCTACAACACCGGCGCCCGCGTCTCCGAGATCACCCGGCTGCACGTCGCCGACGTGCTCGTCGACCGAGCGTCCTCGCTGCTTCTGCACGGCAAGGGACGCAAGGAGCGTGTCGTCCCGCTCTGGAAGAGCACCGTAGCGCAACTGCGGAGGTGGCTCCTCCGAATCGATACCAGTCCCGACGCCCCTGTGTTTCCCAATCGCGCGGGCAAGCCTCTGTCGCGCTCCGGGGTAGAACATCAACTGCGCGTCGCCTGCCGAAAGGCCGCCGAGCGTCACCCGTCGCTCGCGACGCGGCGGATCTCGCCCCACACGCTGCGCCACACGACCGCGATGCATCTGCTCCAGTCCGGAGTCGGTCGAGCCGTTGACGACGGTCGTCCGCGAGTCGGCCGTGAGCCCCGAGCAGGAGTTCGAGGTCGCGTGGCGCGGCGGCGACGGCCTCCTCGACCAGATGCCGGACCCCGAGCCCGTCGACGGCGGTCCGACGCGCGCCGCTGTCGACTGGCACGAGCTGGCGAAGCACGCGCCCGACGTCGACGACGACGAGCGCTCGATGCCGGCCCTCGCCGACCGGAAGGTCCTGCGCCGGCGCGGCCGCGTGACGGTCAGGCGCGGGTTCCTGCGCCCGCCGATGTCGGCCGAGGCCGTCGCGCGCATGGTCGAGCTTCGCGCCCAGGGCCTCGGCTTCGGGCGCATCGCGAAGGCGATCGGTTGCGCGCGCATCACCGTGTCGCGTTACCTGCGCAGCTTCGAGGAGGAATGGAATGGACGCCTCCCGCCCTCTGATTGGTAGCGGCAACATGAAAGGGACCCCCTGAGCACTCGGGAACGGCGCTCTCCTGGCGATGATCGACGGGGCGAGACGCGGTCGTCCCGTCGACCGAGCCAGGAGAGCGCGGAGGTGATCAGGATGAACCGGTGGGCCGAGATCAAGCGACCGACATCAGGGCGAGCACAGACAGAGACTCACGCTCACACGCCGGTGCCGCGCCACGCCGCCCTTCGGCCGGCGTGGCTGGTTGTCAGGCGGGGCCGGCCCGCTGCAACGCGGCCTCGGTCGAGCCCGCCGACGCTCGATGTCGTGAACGTCCGGGGGCCGAGCTGTCTGTCACCGGTCCGTTACGTAACGGTGAGGAATAGTCGTGGCGTTGACGAACGCGGAGCGGCAGGCGCGTTACCGGGAGCGGCGCCAGGCCGGCGAGCCCCGGATCCGGTGCCGCCGGCCGGCGGCACCGAAGGTCGCGGCCACAGCAGTGGGACGACGCGGTCCGGACGCTCCTGGCACTGCAGGACCAGTATCGGGCGTGGCAGGACGCGTTGCCTGCATCCCTCGCCGGGTCCGCGACCGCGGCGTTGCTCGAGCAGGTCTGCGAGCTCGATCTGTCGGTCCTGGAGGCCGTCGAGCTTCCCAGGGGGTTCGGGCGTGACCGCTGAACCGCCGGCAACAAGCTTCCGGTTGGTGGCTACGACCCGGCCTGTCGGGCCCATCAGCATGACCGTGTGCTCGCCGGCGTCAAGGCGCGTCGCTTCGCTCCGCCCCCGCTTCGCGGGGCTGACGGCCTTGACGCCGGCTGCGCGCACGGTCCCGGGCGAGCCCGCCCGACAGCCCGGGAACGCTCAGACAGGAGGGCCAGAAATCTGATGTGTTGACGGAGAACTGGGGGGCCCTTTTCACGGTGAGGTGGACCCCCCGGGCCGACGGCATCTAAAGTGCCCAAGGGGGATGGCGCAAGGTCTTCCCAGGCAACCGGAAGGTCCAAAATGAAGAATAGCAGAACGGTCGTCGGCGTGGACACGGCGAAGCGGGTGTTTCAGTTGCATTGGGTCGACCTTGAGACCGGCGAGATGGTGGACAGGCGGTTGAGCCGCGGGAAGTTCCTGGAGCACTTCGCCAATCGGGCGCCGTGCCTCGTGGGCCTGGAGGCCTGTGGCGGCTCGCAGCACTGGGCGCGACGGCTCCAGGCGTTGGGCCACGAGGTCCGTGTGGTGCCGGCGAAGATGGTGCGGCCGTTCGTGAGCGGCAACAAGAACGATGTGCACGATGCGCGGGCGATCTGGACGGCGGTTCAGCAGCCCGGCGTCAAGACGGTGGCGGTCAAGAGCGAGGAGCAGCAGGGGGTGCTCGCGCTGCATCGGATGCGGCAGCAGTTGGTGAAGTTCCGCACCGCGCAGATCAACGGCCTGCGGGGTCTGTTGGCCGAGTACGGCGAGGTGATGCCGCGTGGCCGCGCGGGGATGCGGCGGGACATGGCCCCGGCGCTTGCCCGGGTCTCGGAGCGACTGCCCGCCATGGTGGTCGAGACGTTGCGGGAGCAGTGGGCACGCGTGGCGCAGTTGGATGCCGAGGTCGGCGCGATCGAGCGGCGACTGGCGGTGTGGCACCGGAGCAGCCCGGCCAGCCGACGGATTGCGGCGATCCCGGGTGTCGGCGTGCTGAGCGCGACCGCGGCGGTGTCGGCGATGGGCGACCCGTCCGCGTTCCGGTCCGGTCGCGAGTTTGCCGCGTGGCTCGGTCTGGTGCCTCGCCACAGCGGCACGGGCGGGAGGGTGCGCATGCTGGGCATCTCGAAGCAGGGAGACAGGTACCTGCGCACTCTGCTGATCCACGGCGCCCGCTCGGCGCTCACCCACGCCAAGACCCCGTCGACCTGGCAGCTCCAGCTGGCCAGGCGTCGTCCGCCGAATGTGGTGGCCGTGGCGTTGGCGAACAAGACAGCGCGCACGATCTGGGCCTTGCTGGCCCATGACCGGGAGTACGAGCCGAACTTTGCTGTCCCGTCCGCCTGAGGTTGGGCAGCGCAGGAACGTGAACCACGAATCGGAGGAGGTGGCCGCTGAAGGTTGCGCAAGGCAACGACAAGGTGTGATGGCAAACAGGTCAGACCGTGACCCGCCAAGCCTGGACCGGCTCTCAAGGGGAAACACCCTTTGCTGTGAAACCTCGGCGTAGCGGGAGGCGCACGGCGGGTGCGGCCGCGGATCAAGCGGATCGGGCGGTCCTCCGGCGTACGGCTTGAGTCCGGATGGATGGGCGGTGCGGGGCAGCCCCGATCTATGGCCCGGCACGGCGCCGCGGGGTCCGGAAGTGTCGGGTCAGGAGCGTGCGGTTGCTCTCGCCTCCTCCAGGAAGCCGTACTGTCTGAGCATGCGGAGCCACCGCGGGGCGTTGCGCTCGACGACCATCTGTTGGTAGTCGATGCCGGGGTCGGTGTAGGGCCGGTCGTTGCGCAGGACGGCGTGGATCACCCGCAACAGCTTGTGGGCGGTCGCGAGAATGGCACGCTTGTAGCCGATGCGGCCGGCGAGGGCGCGGTGATAGCCGTAGAACTGCGAGTTCTTGGTGCGTACGGCGCCGTGGGCGCATTCGGCGAGGGTGGCCCGCAGCGTCGAGTTTCCCTGACGGGCGCGGCCGGAGCGGCGCTTGCCGGCGCTGGTGTTGTTGCCCGGGGCCACCCCGGCCCAGGCGCCGAGATGGCGGGCCTGACGGAAGGCTCCCAGGTCCGGTCCGATCTCGACGAGGATGGTGCTGGCGCTGCCGACGTCGATGCCCGGGATCGTCTGCAACAGGCGCAGGGGGCGCTGGTACTCGGCCAGCTCGGTGCGGATGCGGGTATCCAGCTCGGCGATGGCGGCGTCGGCCCGGTCGAGGGCCTCGATCTGCATCTTCAGCTTGATCAGCGCGAGCGGGTCGAGGGCGGCGGCCAGGGCCTCGGCCAACGGCTTCAGCTTGGCGTGCACGTGGTTGGTCAGGCCGGCGAGGATGCGGTCCGGTGGATGCCCGACGACGAGCCCGTCGAGGATGTGCCGCCCGTTGACGCCGAAGATGTCCGACAAGATGCCGCCGAGGCGCAGGCCGTCGTGGTCGAGGGTCTTGTGGACCCGGTTGCGGTTCCGGCTGCGCTCGGCGACGAGGGTCCGGCGGTAGCGGATCAACTGGCGCAACTGGCGGAACTGACGGGACGGGACATAGCTCGGCAGGGCGAGGCTGAACTGACAGATGCGGGCCAGCCACAGACTGTCGTTGACATCGGTCTTCTTGCCCCGAATCTGTTTGACGTGCTGGGCATGAAACAGCTCGGCGTGAATCCCGGCGTCTTCCAGGGCTTCGAACGGGGCCTTCCAGTAGACCCCGGTGCCTTCCATGGCGGCTGCGGTGACGCAGTGGGACCGAAGCCAGTCGGTCATCGCCCGCAGCCCGTCGGGCAACGCACTGAACTCGCGAACGGCCGTGCGCGCCAATCCGCGGCCGGCTTCGCAGAGACGCACGGCGGCCGTGATGCACATCTTGTGGACATCGAGGCCGGCCGCTCGGGGCCAAACCACGTGCATGTCGTCGACTTGCAAGGTGTCGGTGTCGATCCGCTCGGACATATCAGGTACCCTCCCTGGAGGCGGAAGCGGGTGGGCACGTCCGGTGCAGGAACACCCGCCTCGGGGGCGGGGTTCGATTTGCTGCTCGTCCACGGCCTGAGGCCGGGACGGTTCGGGGCTCGATGCCGGGCGTGCAGCGTCAGTTTAGAAACGGGGACGGGGTTCCCCTTACCCGAAAAGAACTACGACGACTGTCCCGCTTCCGCCCCTTGAGGATGGCACGCCCCAGGCGTCAATGCGCAGGAGCCGCCAACCCCGACGCCAAGCCCGGGTCAGGTTTCATGACGTCGGGGTGAGCGCGAGGCCGCTCATGACGGTTTAGGAGGAATGAGGCGCGGGTTGGCTGATTCCATCGGGGCCAGCAGGAGTCGATCCTGCACGAACAGGCCGGATATAGAGCTGCAACCTGTTGCCGGTGACCGTTGCCGACACGCGGCGCCGCGCGTCCTGCGGCTGGAACGGCCGAGCCGCGAGTCGTCGCTGACGCCGTACAGTGACACGCCCCGGCATGGTGCCGGGGCGTGATCCCCAGGTCGGCTCGTCCAAACCGTCATGAGCGGGGCGCATCATCGGCCCTTGCCGGCGAGGTACTCCACCCAGTCGTCCATCAGCAGCCGCCGCCGCTCGAACAGATCCGACCGGGCGTAGGCCGCCTCCACCTTGTTCTGCACCACGTGCGTATTTCGGTGAAGTGGAACACCGATTTCGGGGATGTGGAACACGGATTTCAGCGAAGTGGAACGCTCGTCGGAGCGCAGCGACGTTGAGCGGTCGGTCCCTCCCATTCGGCACCTGAGATTCTACCCGTGCCCCCGCCGTGACAGCCGTGTGTTCGAAGAGTACAACGATCCAGATTGCAGACCTGCTCGAGCAACGCCCGGTCGCCGACCCGGCGAGGGATTCCGCGAGCTGCGGTTCGCGGAGACGACACGCTCTTCGTCGTCGGAGCAGCCGAACCGACACCGGTTGGCGCGTAGCGCCGGGCTGCTCTTCGTGGGGGCGTCGTTCTGTGGCCGCGAGACCTCCGGTCCGCCGGCCGCCGGTACCGGACCCGGGACTCGCCGGCCTGCCGCCGCTCCCGGTAGCGCGCCTACCGCTCCGCGTTCGCCAACGCCACCGGTGCTGTCCCGCGCCGTTACGTAACGGCGCGGGACAGGGCGGCGAAAGGCGGCTTGGGAGCCCGGGACCGGCCGGGCGCTCACGAGGTCGTTGAGCACTTGGCTCACCTGGTTTCCCCCGTGCGAGTCTTCGGAGCGCGGTGCGTCCGTCGCATCGAGCGGCCCTTCAGCTCGATGCGATGTGCGTCGTGGAGCAGGCGGTCGCAGATGGCGTCGGCCTGGTTGGGGTCGCCGATGACGGCGTGCCAGTCGGTGACGGGCAACTGGCTGGCGATGAGGGTGGAGGCCCGCTCGGCCCGGTCCTCGACGACCTCGATGAGGTCGCGGCGTTCGGCGTCGCGGAGCGGTGCGAGCATCCAGTCGTCGATGGCGAGCAGGTCGAATCTGGTCAGCCGGGCGAGCAGCCGGGCGTAGGAGCCGTCGCCGCGACCGACGGCGAGCTCGTGCAGGAGGCTCGGCATGCGGACGTAGCGCGCGGTGAAGCCGCGGCGGCAGGCCCGTTCGACGAAGGCGCACGCGAGGAAGCTCTTGCCGATGCCGCACGCCCCGGTGACGATCAAGTTGTGGCGTTCGGCGATCCATGCGCAGGTGCCCAGGGTCAGGACCTGCTGGCGGTTGAGCTGACGGGGATGGGTGAAGTCGACGGCCTCGAGGGTGGCGGGATGACGCAGCTTGGCGGTGCGGAGCCGGCGGTCGAGCTTGCGCTGCTCGCGGGCCGTCCACTCGACGTCGACGAGGAGGCCGAAGCGTTCCTCGAAGCCGAGGACGGCGGCCTCGGCGGTCTGGAGCTGGTGCCGGCAGGCGTCGGCCATGGCGCCGAGCTTCATGGCGTTGAGCTTGTCGAGGGTCTGTTCGATCAGCATGGGTCCTCCTGGGTGGCTGCGGCGTAGTAGTTGGCCCCGCGGATGTTGGTGTGGATGGGCGTCGGGGTCGCATCACCCGGCGGCTCCAGGGGCAGGCGGTCCTGGCCGGCGGCGAGGATGTTCTTGACGGTGCGGTAGTGGCACGAGCCGATGGCCAGCGCGCGGGCGCTGGCGGCGTTGAGCCGGCCGTCGCCGTACCGCCGCCCCAGCTGCATGATGCCCAGCACGGTCCGGTATCCCTGCTCGGGGTGGGGGCGGCTCTCGAGGATGCGGGTGACGAGTTGGGCGGTCGCGGGTCCGACCTTCTCGGCCCAGCCGATGAGCCTCGAGGGCGTCCACTCGGCGTGGGCGCGATGGGCGCTGGGCATGTGCTCGGCCACGGTGGACGGTCGACGGTCGTGGCGCCGGGGGTGGGACGCCACGCGCCGGCCCTTGAAGAAGACCTCGACGGTTGCGGCGGAGTGGCGGACCTCGACCTGCTCGCGGACCAGTTGGTGGGGCACGCTGTAGAGGTGGCGGTCAATTTCGACGTGGTAGTCGATGTTAAATGTGGTGCACCACATTTAACATCTTCTGTGGCCCTCCTCCTTATGTGGTGCAGTTGCGGCTTCCCGCCGTGGCACCTGGCATTTCTGGCGGCGACACGCCACATAAACAGATCCGGGGCATGATCGAGTCTTCACCCTTCTCAAGGAGATTCGAGCCATGTTCGACCAACTCTTCACCTGTCGGCGGACCGTTCAGCGCTATGTCGCTGCCCCGATGTCCGATCAACGCCTCGGCTATCTCCACCACCGTGCGGATCAAGGTGCGGCGGGAGCCACGCTGAAGAGCGTTGCCGCGTACCAGCTCGCCGTGACTCGGACGATGGACCTGCAACCCTCCGGGGAGATCTGCTTGGAGGAGATCCACGCTGCCGCCGACCGATGGGTGTCTCGCACGCCGTTGCATCACGCCCGGAAAGACGCCGCGCTGGCGCGGGCGATCTTCACGTCGACCGCGGTCCGATGGCTGCGATTCCTGGGGCGGTTACATGAGCCCCGCAAAGCTGACGCCCCGGGCGCGGCTCTGGTCGCGGAGTATGCCCACTACATGCGCGCTGAACAAGGCCTCGCTCCATCGACCGTCTACACGCGATGTAAGTCGATTGGAGAGCTCCTCAGACGCCTCTTCGCTGATGGACATGGTATGCGGGATCTCACCCTGGTGGACCTCGATGATGCCATTGCCCGGAAGGGCATCCGCGATGGCTGCACACGCGCCTCGATCCGAACCTATGTCTACACGCTTCGGTCGTTTGTCCGGTACGCCGAACGCCGACAGTGGTGCGCCCCGGGGCTGGCGGCGGGGATACTGGTGCCCCGCGTCTACGCGAGCGAACAGGTGCCCGCGGGGCCTACCTGGGACCAGGTGCGACGCCTGTGCGCAGACGCGCAGGGTGACACGCCCGCTCAGATCCGGGACCGGGCGCTGCTACTCCTCTTCGCGGTGTATGGCTTGCGGGTCGGCGAAGTGCGCCGGCTGCGCCTCGACGATATCGACTGGCACGCAGAGGTGTTCACCGTCACGCGGTCGAAACAGCGGCCGCGGATGCAACGCTACCCACTGTGCCAACCTGTCGGTGATGCCCTCGTGCGGTACCTGCGAATCAGACCGCACTCGTGTGCCCAGCGCGAGATCTTTCTGTCCCTCAAGGCGCCGATTCGACCGTTGGGAAACAGTGCCCTGTGGCAGGTCGTCAATCGTCGGTTGCGGCCGTTGGACCTGCCCCTCCGCCATCAGGGCCCCCATGCCTTGCGCCATGCGTGTGCCACGCGCCTGCTCCAGCAGGGGCTCTCCCTCTGGCAGATCGGCGAGTATCTCGGACATCGGACACCGGCTGCCACGCGCGTCTACGCAAAGGTGGACCTGGAGAATCTCCGGCGCGTCGCCGATGCCTCGCTGGAGGGACTCGCATGACTCTCCGCGAAGCCATCGATCGGTACGTCGCGCTGCGGCAAGCCACTGGCGCAGACTTCCGCGCCACGGCCAGCGTCTTGGGCACGTTCTGCCGCGCCGTCGGCGAGACCGTTGATTTCGCCGACATCCCGGTCGCCCGCGTCCATGCCTTCGTGAACGGTACCGGCCCGCTCACGCGGTACTGGCATCGGAAGTATTCTGCGCTGCGCGGATTCTATCGCTACGCGGTCGGGCGGCACTGGGTCGCGCAAACCCCGCTGCCCACCACAGTGCCGAAACTGCCGCCGTCGATCGAGCCGTACATCTTCACGCGCGCCGAGATGGGTCGGCTCCTCAACGCGACGACACACTATCGGCGACCGCCCCTCCACATCGAACCGCACACCTTCCGAGCACTCCTCTTGCTGCTGTATGGCGCCGGGGTGCGTGTCGGGGAAGCACGGCGACTCACATGGGGCGATGTCGATCTCTCCGTCGCGCTGCTGACCATCCGCGAGACGAAATTCTACAAGACACGGCTCGTGCCCCTTGGGGCCGACCTCACTCGGGCGCTACAGCATTATGCCGACCGACAGCAGATCGACGGCGCGCCCCAGGACGAGGCGACGGCATTCTTCGTTGATCGCCACGGGGCGCCCCTCCGGGGCCCGACCCTCCGGCACGCGTTTGCGCAGCTGCGGCACTGCGCCGGGGTGGTCCGACGGGACGGTGCTCGATACCAGCCACGGCTGCACGACGTCCGCCACACGTTCGTTGTCCGGCGCCTGACGACGTGGTACCGCGGCGGCGCTGACGTACAAACGCTCCTGCCCCATCTGTCAACGTACCTGGGACATGTCAACGTGGCGGCCACGCAGGCGTACCTCACGATGACCCCGGAGCTCTTGCGCGCCGCCTGTGTCCGGTTCGAACGCTATGCCAGCATGGAGGACGACGATGCGCGATACCATCACCCGACTCGGCCCATGGATCCGTCGCTTCTTGTTGGAGCACCTGGTGCACGAGCGCAACCTCGCGCGCAACACCCAGCGCAGCTACCGCGATACGCTGGCCCTGCTGGTGCCGTTCGCCAGTGACCGCGCTCGCGTGTCCGTCGACCGACTCGCGGTCGACGACCTCAGCGCCGATCGGGTGCGGCAGTTTCTTCACGCAATCACCGTCACCCGAGGCTGCTCCCCAGCGACCTGTAATCAACGCCTCGCCGCGATTCGTGCGTTTGCCGGGTTCGTCGGCCGACACAGTCCGGAGCACATCGAGTGGTCGGGCCACATCCGCGACATCCCGTTTCGGAAATGCGGGCAGACACCCGTAACCTATCTCGAGAAGTCAGAAATCGACGCCCTGTTGGCTGCGCCGGACCGGAACACGCCACAGGGTCGTCGAGACCACGCCGTCCTCCTGTTTCTCTACAACACGGGCGCACGCGCGGATGAGGCCGCCCAGCTCACCGTGGGCCACCTCGAGCTTGGCGACCACGGGTATGCGTCGGTCAGGATCCTCGGCAAGGGGAACAAGGTCCGCCACTGTCCCCTCTGGTCGCGGACCGTCACGGAGCTACGTGCTCTGACCCACGGTCGGGCTCCAACGGAACGCGTGTTTCTCAATCGCTGTAGGCACCCCCTGACGCGATTCGGGATTCACACTCTCGTCACGCGCCATGTGCGCCGGCTCAGCGTGCAGGTCCCGTCGTTGGCTGCCAAACGAGTCAGTCCTCACGTGATTCGACATACCACGGCGACGCACTTGCTGAGGGCCGGCGTTGACATCAACACGATTCGCGCTTGGCTCGGTCATGTGTCGCTCACCACCACGAACATCTACGCAGAGGTCGACCTTGAGATGAAAGCCAAAGCACTCGCGCTCTGCGAAGTGCAAGAGGACAACCCGGCGAAGCGTTGGCGGGAGGACGCAGGGCTCATGGCCTTCCTGCGCGCATTGTAGACACCGCAACCATTATGTGGCCCCGGATCGCCCGCGACATTCGACGGAGCCCCGATCAGTCGCTCGCACACCACATAAGGAGGAAGGCCACAGAAGATGTTGACGCGACAGACCTTCCAGCGCGCGAGGACGTAGCGCGTGACCGGCAGGGGCCGCAGGGCGGGGCGGTCGAGTTGCTCGTAGAGGGCGCGGCGGCTGACGCCGAGCTTCTTCAGCGGCCGGTCGTTGAGCGCGTCGAGGAGGACGCGGATCGCCCGGTTCAGAGCGCCGAGCTCGAAG
Source organism: Vicinamibacterales bacterium (assembly GCA_963663815.2). Taxonomy (GTDB): domain Bacteria; phylum Acidobacteriota; class Vicinamibacteria; order Vicinamibacterales; family UBA8438; genus JAJEEA01. The sequence continues at coordinate 6,094,248 of OY760734.1, forward strand.
AAGGTCCGGTCACGGAGCCGGGCGAGTATCCAGCGCTGGACCAGGAGTACGCTGTTCTCCGCGGCGGCCTTGTCCTTGGGTTTCCTCGGCCGCGCGGGCACGACGACGGCGCCGTAGTGGTCGGCGAGGTCCTCGTAGGTGCGGTTGACGTCGGGCTCGTAGCGGCAGGGGCGGGTGATGGCGCTCTTGAGCTGGTCGGGGACCCACAGGGCGGTCGCGCCCCCGAAGTACTCGACCATGCGGACATGGGCGCCGACCCAGTCGGGCAACTGCTGGGTCGCGGTCGCCTCGGCGTAGGTGACGCCGCTCGCCCCGAGCACGGCGACGAACAGCTCGACCCGCCGCAGCTCCCCCGTCTGCCGGTCGACCAGGGCCGGCCGCTTGCCGGAGAAGTCGATGAACGTCTTCTCGCCGGCGCGGTGGACCTGCCGCATCGACGGCCGCAGCCGCCGCGCCCACTGCCGGTAGATCCCGCAGAACCGGGTGTAGCGGTAGCCGTCGGGATGGACCCCGGCGTACTCCTCCCAGAGAAGCTGCAGCGTGACGCCGTCGCGCTTCAGCTCCCGGTGGATGTACGCACAGTCGGGCCGGACCCGGTCCCGCACCGGGGCGGCGCGGGGGAACAGCCGGGCTTCGAGCACCGCGTCGTCCAGGTCGGCCGGCAGCGGCCAGCCGAGCCCGCATTCCGCCGCCCGCCGCAGATAGCGGTTGACGGTCCCCACGCCGACGCCGCAGGCCCGGGCCACCGCCTGGTGGGACAGTCCCTGCCCGTGTGTGAGCCGCAGTACCTCGCGAATCTTCCTCATCAGCAGCCTCCGTGCCGGCATCGCCTCACCCTCCCTTCGGAAAGGTGAAGCGTGCCGCGATCAGGCTACCGACGAGCGTTCACGACTCCGGAACCGGTGTTCCACTTCCCCCGAAATGCGTGTTCCACATCCCGAAATCCGTGTTCCACTTCCCGAAATCGATGTTCCACTTCCTCCGAAATCGATGTTCCACTTCGGCTGAAATCGGTGTTCCACTTCCTCTGAAATACGCACCACGTGGGCGAGCGCCGCCTCGATGACCTCCCGCGGGGGGTCCGTCTTCTCCGCCGCCCAGTCCCTGAACGTGAGTCTCCGGAACCTCCGGACCTCCGGAGTCCACACCTCCAGACCTCCAGACCCTCCGGAACACCTCTGGACCGCACAGGTCAACGCATGAGCGGCACCCGACCGCCGATTCCCGGTCGTGTGTCGTTCACGCGCCGGCTTCTCCAAGCTGTGCCCGCCTTGCGCGGCGGGCTCGCTTCCGTTCGGCCGCTCGGTCCAGACAGCGCCGACATTGCGTGGCCAGCTCACCGCCGCCGAGCACAGCTCGGGGCCGCTTGCCGCAGGCGCGACACAATCCCGCCGCGAGCCGGCCACGTCGCAACTCGGCCATCCCCCTTCGCGACGAGTCCACACACCTCGCACCTTGCGCCCGTCCACCCCGATGGGAGGCTCGCCGTGCAATCTACGCACCGGCCTTCACCGCTGAGTCGCCGCCGACGATCGACGTTCTGCTCCCGGTGGCGCAGTCGGCATTTCGCGCAGATGGTCAGTCCAGCGGCAGCCGGGCGTTTCGCACACGCCTGGCAGCGCCCGCGCACCCGTGCGGCTTCGCGCGTTTTCCGAAGGCGCCCACTGTTCCGCAGCCGGACGCAGTGCCGACAGATGCGCCGCTTCTCGAAGTCACGGAGTTGTCGCCAACGCCAACAGCCGCCGCAGAGCTTCACCGACGCCTCCACGGCTGGTGGCGGCGGCCGGTGGACCAGTTCGTCCCGGCCGTTCCAAATGGACTCATAGCCGTGCGTGCTGCCCGATGATGTCACGCTGTCCCCGCCCGCGCCCATCGTCGTCCCGGACGCCATCATGCACCATTCCTCGCCGCCGGCCCGGCGCCAGCAACTCGCGGAGAACGTCCGCGTCGGAGAGTTCGCGGACCAACCGTTCGCCGCAGCCACAGCGGCCTCAAGAGCCGCGTGCGGCGGATTCAGCCAGCGGCCGCGTGGCTCGATTAGCCCTCTGACTTCCCAAGGCCACGGTCATGATGTTGCGGTGCGCGCGGCATCGCCTGGCCAGCAGCATCCGCGTGTTCGTCGAAGAAGTGGTACACCACGTCCTTGAAGCGGTCTCGGGCGAAGGTGAAGAGGAAGACCAGTGGCTCGTCTCCGATGCAGTGCAGCGCGTGTCTGGCGTCGGGGGGAATGAAGACGGCGGTTCCCGAGCCAATCTCGGTCACGGCATCCTCGATCTCGATCTCGCCGCGACCGCTGAGCACGTAGTACGTCTCCTCGGGCTCGTGGTGGTGCCTCGGCAGCACCCCGCCCGGCGCGATCTCCGCCACACCGGTGACGAGCCCCCCGCTCGGGTCGCGCTCGCCATCGACCAGCAGCTTCCAGCGCACCGTGCCCCGGGCCGCGCCGACGGGATCGTTCCAGCCTTCCCAGTCGAGCACGGCCTGATCGATGATGACGGTCGACCGTCCGGTGGCAACCATCAGTCCCCCGTGACGACCTCGTTCGTTGCTCCCCGATACCGCTCACGTTCCCCGCCGGGAGCGGCGGCAACTCACCGAAAGCACCGTCGTCGGAAATCCCCGTCAATCAACCGTACGCGGCGGCCACTGCGGCGTCAAGAGCTACGTGCGCATCGACCAACCATTGCGTCGGGCGTTGTAGAGGCAGGGACGGCAGGCATTGATGGCGCGCGCGCTCGATCCGGTAGAGTCGTTCACCCGCGGCGCCCGCACCCGCCACGTGCCCGCCCCGCACGTCACCGTGCGTTCCTGCGCCTGACCGTTCCGCACCATCCCGGCCAAACACGGCTGCTCATCCCGCGTTCGCGATGACGGGAGCGGGGCAGCGGGCCCGGGGCGCGTCCGTTTCGCGGCGCAGCCGGATTCGCCAACCATGTGTCGTGCCCCGCCGGATCGGAGGTATCATGCGGGCAAAGGCGAGAGACCGGTTTCACTCATCTCCAAAGGGGGGAATGTTGGCAAGAGTCAAGAGACTCACCGTGGCCATGACGAAGGCGCAGCTGTTTTCGGATATCGCGGAGAACACGGCGTTGACGAGGCGGCAAGTCGCGGATGTCTTCGAGGCGCTGGATTCGGTCATAGAGCGCCATGTCCGGAAAGGGGCCGTCGGCACTTGCACGATACCCGGCCTCATGAAGATCAAGGTCGTGAAGAAGCCCGCGCAGAGGGCCCGGAAGAACGTGCCGAATCCGTTCCGGCCTGGTGAGACGATGGACGTGAAGGCCAAGCCGGCCAGCACTTCCGTGAAGGTTCTGCCGCTCAAGAAGCTGAAAGACATGGCGTAGGTGTCCGCCGTGCGGGTCGTCCGCGCTCGCGCTGCGTACTCCCACGTCGCGCCTCGCTCGGTACCACGGGCTCGCGGAACCGCCGGGGGGATGCGCCCACGGTGCCCGTCTTGGTCGGATAGCGCGGCTAATGTTGACTGCGGCGTTCTCGGGGCGGCGAGGGGGGCGGTGCCCTCGGGGACTGTGGATCGGAGACCGGCCTCGCGGTCGCATCGGTCGGGCGGGGTACGCAGCCGAGCTCGGGGCGCGAGCCCGCGTCGACGACGTCTAGCCGGTTTCGCGGATCTGTCGAACGGGCCCCCCTCCCGGGGTGCCGCGCCCCGGCGTCAACGCCAGAACGTACGACTGCGTCTCGTCATCGTCGACGGTGACCATCCGCAGGGACTCGTCGCCGGCCCCGCCGCCGACCCTGATGGAGAGGCCGCCCGAGGCGGCTATCGCCAGCACGACCGTTTCGTCCTCGGCATCGGGGTCGTGGTTGGTCTGCAGCAGAATGGTCCCCACTGACCTCGTGGTGACGGCGCCGCCCGTCGTGTTGGCGGGGAAGGCGAGCATCGCAGCGCCCGGATTCAGGCTGACGTCGGCGCCCTCGCTGGTCGCGCCTTCCACCCGCGCGACTCCACCTCGACGTTGACGGTCGACGCGGTGTTTGCGGCGACGCTCGCCTTGAGGGTCACGGCTATCGTGGCGTTCGCGCCCTCCGTCACCCGCTCCTCCACATCCACCTTCAGGCCGTTGCCGTGGAACGTGTCGCCCGCGGTGAGCTGTGCCGCCGCTTCACCGCACCCGAACGCGAAGACGATGGCAAGCGCCGCCGCCCACTTCGGGGCGCGGCGGCTCCGTCCTCGCCCGAACCGTTTCCGAGCACGTCGGCATCGGTGTTCCTCTCCGTCTCGGGGTGGAGATAAACGCGGAGATCCTGGAGACCGACCTGACCGGCCTGCGCCCGGGTGCCCGGGCGTCCGTACAGCCGACGACCGACCCGGCGCTGCGTCTCGATTCGCGGGTGTTGTGCATCTCGCCGCTCGTGGACGCGATGCGCCGGGTAGGGCGGGTGACCCTGTCGGTGGACGTCGGCCGGACGCGGCTGCGGTTCCGGTGCGCATGTGCGGGTGACCATCGAGGGCCGCACGCTGCGCGACCGGCTCGTCGTCCCGAACGACGCGGTACTACTCTACAGCGATGATCGTCCCCTCGTCATGGTGGTCCGAGACGGGGTGGCCGAGCGGGAGTACGGTCTCCCGCTCCCGCTTGGTCCGCGATGCCACCTTCCTCAAGGTCGACCGCCGCGAGATCATTACCGCACGCAGAGCTGCTACGGTCCATCGTGCGTCGCGTGGAGCGACGGGCGGCTGCTGGGCTGGGTCAAGGCGTGGCTGGAGATGGCGGTGGAGGAGCACGACGGGCGCGTCGGTCGCCGCCGGCCCGGTTTTCAGTGCCGCGGCGGCGTCTCATGGTCGCCCCGCGTCGAGGTGCGCCGTCCACTCGTTGCCGCTCCCTCCCCGTCAAGTCCCGAACCGGTAGGTGAACCCGATCTTCAGGCGGCGGCCCTTCGGGTTGTGCGTCAGGCCGTCGAAGCCCTGCTCGTAGTCGACGCGGGGCGGCGACTCGTCGGTCAGGTTCAGCGCCGAGAACGTGACGGTCATCCCGTTGTCGAGCCGCCACAGGAAGTTCGCGTCCCAAGTCAGGAACGGATTGATGAAGGGCGTGCTTGTCCAGACGTAGCGGTCCTCGTACGAGGAGATATGGTTGACCCAGCTCAACAGGCTGAAGTCGTTCCAGTGGTAGCCAGCCGAGGCCCGCGTCTTCACCTTCGGCATCGGCGGCGCGACCGGAATCTCCCGGTTGAACGCGCCGGCGACATCCCGTGCCTCGGTGAACCGAACGCCGTCCACCTCCAGGGCGCGCAGGCGGTACTCCAGCAGGTAGGTCGTGTCGAGGGTGGCGGAGAACCGGCCGGGCCCGGCATCGAAACGGGCGCCGAAGTGCCAGTCGATGCCCGAGGTCTCGACGCCGGGCCAGTTGGTCAGGTTGACACCCACGCGCTCGATGTTGCCAGGGTCGCACGACCCGTCAGTCACCCCGCCGGGGCAGAACACGCGGTGCTGCACCGCACTCAGCCGCCGCTGCCGCTCGTCCCGGCTCAGGCCGGAGTCGCTCGCCGTGCCGTCGATGTAGAGCTGGACAACGTTGTCGTAGGGCAGCGGCGCGATCACGTGCGAGAAGTCGTACGCCCAGTAGTCGAACGTCACGTCGATGCCCGGCGTCGCGAACAGGACGAGACCCGCGTTGTAGGTCAGCGCCTCCTCGGGCACGAGGCCCCGGTTGCCGTAGGCGTCGACGGCCTTGTACGCCCCCACGGTGTCGAACCACTCGAGCGTTGTTCGGACGTCCTCGTTCAGGTCGTCCACCGACGGCGCCCGGAAGGTCGACTGCACCGAGCCGCGCAGGGACAGCGCGTAGTTGGCGGACTCCGCGAGCTGCACGGTCGCCGCGGCCTTGGGATCGAAGCTGCCCACGGTGTCGTGGATCTCGTAGTTCGCGGCGAGCTGCACGTCGAGCCGGGGGCCGATGTTCAGCGGGATCTCACCGAACACCCGGTGAACCGTCTGGCTGGCCGCATACGGGTGGAAGCCGGGTGTGAACGTGAACGGGCCGACCACCGATCCGGCGAACCGCCCCTGGGCGTCGATGCACGACCGGTCGCCCGGCACCGGACACGGATTGAGCGACAGGTTCGCCGCGTCGTTCGGGGCGGCCGACACGTCGAACCGCCGGAATTGGTACCCGACGGCGTAGCTCGCCACGTTCTCGATCAAGCCTCCGCTCAGTGTCGCGTCGCTGACCAGCAAGTCGGCCGTGCTCTCCAGGTTGACCTCCTCGTTGATCCAGTCGCGCAACGCGGCGCTGTTCGCCAAGGCCGGGTCGAAGGCCGGGTTCGCCGTGCGTTCGTACGTCGCGCCCGGTTGTGCGGAGAACTGGAGGGCGTTGCTGAACGGGTTGTAGTACATGCAGTCGCTCCGGCCGGCCACTCGGCCGCCGACGCTCCCGAGCGCCATCCCCGAGGGCGACCCAGCGTCCGCCAGTACGCCGACGCCGCAGGTCGGCCCCCCGTAGCCGCGGAACGCGAGGAACTTGCGGTACGCGTACTCGGCCGGCTGGTTCATGTTGCCCGCGGCGCGCGAGTAGCTGACGCCTACGTCGAGGGCGGCGTCCCGGCCGCCGAACCGCAGGTCGCGCGTCACCGACGCGGCGACGCGCCCGGTGCGGGACTTGCGGCTCAGGGTCCGTCCGGGACCGCCGTTGCCGACCAGGCGGCCATAGAAGTACCAGTCGTCGGACGTGAGGCAGTCGTCCGCGGACGCGAATCCCGCCACGCCGTAGTCCGACCCGCAGAACGCCTGCCGGCCCGGATTGCCCGGCTCGACCACCTGGAGCCCGTCGAACAGCGATACCGGCGGGAAGGACGGCGTCGTGAGGTAGTCCGGTACCCGGGCGTCGGCCCAGAGGGCCTCCACATGGTAGGTGGTCCGGTCGTCCATCGGACCGTTCAGCTCGAAGAACGCCCGGGTGTGCTCCTGCTCCTCGATCAGACTGTCCCAGATCTGGTAGCGGAACGCGCACGTGTTCGAGAGCGAGGCGCCGCCGAGATCCTCGCACGCCGGGTCGATGAAGAAATCCCCGCCGGCGCGCGCGCCGGCGAGTGCAGAGACGAGGTCGGCGCCCGTCAGCGGCGGCGTGAGGAACGCCCCGGGGTTGCCAGTGCTCGACCAGCCCCAGAACGTCTCCGAGCGCGGGCGCACCGCCCAGTCCCGCTCGGTCAGATCCAGCTCCTGGCGGTCCACACGCTCCGCCGAGAAGACGGCGCGGGCGGCTCCGATTCTCCCGCCCCAGATGGCGCCGAACGTCGTGTCGCCGGCGCTGTCGAAGTAGTCATGTGAAACCGAGACCTCCAGACCCTCGAAGTCGTCACGGGTCACGAAGTTGGCGACGCCGGCCACCGCGTCCGACCCGTAGATGGCCGCCGCACCTTCCTTGAGCACCTCGATCCGGTCGAGCGCGATCGCCGGGATGACGTTCACGTCGACGAAGCGCCCGCCGAACAGGCGGGCGGGGACCGGTGTCTGCCGGCGGCCGTTGATAAGCACCAACGTCCGCGACGCCCCGAGGCCGCGCAGGTTCACGTTGGCCACTGTCTCCGGCACCGACAGCGCCTGGTCGTTGTACCAACTGTTCGCCTCGCCGATTACCGCGCTGCTCGCGCCCAGGTTCTTGAAGAAGTCGGTGACCGGCAGCGAGCCCTGCTCCTCCAGCTCCTCGCGGTCGACGACGGCCACGGCGTACGGCAGGTTGATGGGGGGCTCGTCGAACGCCGTGCCGGTGACGGCGACCGTGACCTCCTCGAAGAGGCTGCCGAGCTGGAGGATGGCGTCGACCGTCGCCGTAGCCCCCACCGCCAGCTCGACGCCGTCCCGGGACGTGGAGAGGAAGCCGGGAAAAGTGAAGCGGACGGTGTAGGTCCCTGCCGGCAGCCCGGTGAACGCGTAGCGCCCGTCGGCATCCGTCACCTTGACCTGTGGCCCGTCGGCCACCGCGGGGCCGTCCGCCTCGACCGTCGCCCCCGGCAGAACGCCTCCCGTGTCGTCGGTCACGGTCCCCGTGATCCCTCCGCCCTGGGCGAGCGCGGGAAGCGGCAACGCGACCAAGCACGCCACGCGCCAGAATTCTCTGCGGAGACTGGAACGACGACGTTGTAGACGAGGCTCCATATAGGGACAGTTTCGCACGCGGCGCATTCGCTGTCAGTCGCCGCTGTTGCGGAACCCGCACGCCCGCGTCCATGAGTCCGGCGGATTTCCGGACCGTTCACCGGCGCAGCGCGACCACCTGCCCCCGAACCTCCTGCAGGTAGGCGGCCCAGTCGTCCATCAACCGCCGGCGGCGCTCGAACAGGTCCGAGCGCGCATAGGCCGCCTCGACTTTGTTCCGAACCACGTGCGCCAGGGCCGCCTCGACGACCTCCCGGGGATGATCCGTCTCCTCGGACGCCCAGTCTCTGAAGCTCGAGCGGAACCCGTGCGGCACCGCGGCGATGTCGAGGTCCTTGAGCAGCCCCGACAGCGCCATGTCCTTGAGCTGCGTGCCCCGCGTCGGCGGGAACACCAGCGGGCTGCCGTCGCCGAGCGCCCGCGCCGCCTCGAGAGTCTCCACCGCCCACCGGCACAGCGGGACCCGGTGCTCACGGTTGGTCTTCATGCGCCGGGCGGGAATCGTCCACACGCGTGCCGCCAGGTCGATTTCCGACCACGCCGCTCCGCGCACCTCGCCCGAGCGCGCCGCCGTCAACACCAGGAACTCGAACGCCAACTTGACGACCCGCCTCGCCCCCGAGGCGCGAGTCGCTTCGAGCGCCGCCGCGACCTCGCGATGGGGCAGCGCCCGCATGTGCTGAACGTTCTCCTGCTGGCGACCGAGCACCGGCCCGATGCGGTGGCACGGGTTGTCCGCCCGGTATTCCATCGCCACCGCCCATTCCATCACCGCGTTGATGCGCTGACGGACCCGCCGCGCCGTCGTCGGCGACGAGTGCCAGATGGGCCGGAGCACGTCGATGACATCGGGGCTCGTCACCTCGGTCACCGACTTCTCACCGAGGCGGGGGAAGGCGACGCGCTTGAGGCCAAACATCCAGTCCCTGGCGTACTTCTCGTTGCGCCAACCGGGCTTCAGCTGGTTCCACACCTGCTCGGCGGCGGCGGCGAACGTGGGCACGTTCCTGCTGCGCCGCTTCTCGGCCAGCGGGTCGCCGCCGGCCCGGGCATGCTGACGATTGGCGAAGGCCTGGGCGCGGGCGTCCTTGAGCGAGACCATGGGGTAGCCGCCGAGGCCCAGCTCACGGCGCCGACCGCCGATGGTGATTCTCTGAACCCAGCTTCTGCTGCCCGACGGTTGCACGTCCAGGTACAGCCCGTGCCCGTCGCAATACCGGCCCGCTTCGGCGACGGTGCGCACGAACGCGCTCGAGAGTGCGTTCATGGGATGTCGCTTGCGAGGTTTCGACGTTGGCGTTCCGGTGCGGTACGGCAATCGATCCCCCTCTGGCTTCGTGTGTCTTGGTGGAAATCCGACACGACGCTGGTGCTGGTAGAGGCCTTCGAGGCGGGAGCCGAAGCGGGCCGGCAGCGCCGGTTCAGCCGGATGGGCCGCGCCGCGTGGTCGCCGCCGGCAAGGCGTTCGCGCTGCTCGACATCGCCGGTTGCCGGGGCCGGTGGTCCGAGACCGACCGACCGCCGCGTACCGGCTGCGTGGTCGGCGACGTCGGCCGTGCCGAGCCACTGACTGATCCAGGACCATGTCGGTCAGGTTGACGGTCCGGAACCGCTGTCTTCGCCTTTTATTTGGGCACCGCGCCCTCCCGTCTGCTCCCGACTATCCCCCGCCGGTTTTTCCACCGTTTAATGGAGGATACCACGATACTCGACCGGACGGAGACGGATCCTGTACAGAATCGCACTATTCCAATAACCATCGCCATTGCAACGTTTTACGGACATCTACGGACGGTTTCGGATTATCTCGGTTTTCTCGGCATGGCGGACTGATCCGAATCCCCCGGGGCCCTGCAAAGGCGTTGGAGTTGCTGCGATGAGCGGGTGGTGGTGTGAGTTTATCCGCCAAGCTCTCCCCACCAATGTGGTTCGGTTGAGGGTGGACGCATGAAACCCCGCGCGAACGACTCTGGACCGACCGGAGGGGCAACACAAGGGCTCGTCGCGGGACGCGTAGAGGCGGAAGACATGATGCTGAGCGGTAGTCGACACCGGGGGGAGGCAGGGGGCGGATGGAGTGGTTTCCCCCCGCTGCTGGCGACAGACGGACGGATTCACAAGGGAGATTGCGACATGCGGACAGGAGCGATTTTCGCGAGAGGCAGTTGCAGGGCGCTGAAGTGGATGGCGCTGTTCGGGGTGGTGTTCGCGCTAGGGGCGGAGCGGGCTGCCGCCCAGCAGAGCGTCACGCTCAGGGGTGCCACACTTGAGATCGATGCTGCCAACTCCACCGAGGGCGGCAGCACGACGGTGACGGTGACGCTGCGAGCCGAGGTTCCGGAGGGAAACCCGACAGCGGATCCGGCGGTCGTCACACGGGCGTCGACCGTTGCGGTTACGGTGATAGCTTCCGCTCTGGATGCCACCGACCAAGGCGAGAGGGTGATACTCGAAGGCCTCGGCGCGACGCCCGCCGAGGACGACGATTTCAGCATCGTCGGCGAGGCGAACGGGGACCCGACGACGACGCTGGAGTTCGAGTTCCCAGCGAACGCGACCGGCGTTTCTGAGACGTATACGCGCACCGCGACTTTCGTGTTGCAGACGGCAACTCCGGACGCCGACGCCGAGGATGAGGGTGTTCGTCTGGCCGTGAACGGAGTGGCGGGCGTGGATGGCCCCGATGGGGGGAGCACCACAGTGAACGCCGTCGGCGGGACCACACCTCTGGCCGGCGGCGACGCCACCCCCAAGGACATCAAGATCAACGACACGGATACCCAGACGTACGTTCTGGCGCTGGACCCGGCGACCCAGATGCCCATGGAAGGGGGCATGGTCACCGTGTCCCTCAAGGCCGTGCCGGAGCATGAGCAGGCCTCGAAGGACTTGACGCTGCAACTCGACGACATGATGAAGGACCTTGGCTACACGATCGCCATCTCCGGCGGCACCACCGGCGCGGCTTGGTCCAGCAACATGGTCACCCTCGGTGACACGGATACCACCAACAACGTCGACGACGCGACCGAGGCGACAAACGAGGCGGAGATCACCCTCAGCACGACCAAGATGAACGACGGGAACCGGGTGGACGACACGCTGACACTGTCGGCACATTCGGGGCAGGTAGGGGCCGCCATGATGGAGGACGACTTGGCGATCGTCCTGAAGGACAACAACGTGCTGCCCACGATCGAGACGACGTTTGTCGACGGCCAGGGGATGGCTCTGAACCCCCAGCCCACGTCGGTGACAGAAGGCATGAACTACATGCTGAAGTTGACCGTGGTCGATGAGGATGGGGATCCCATGGCGGCGGCGGAGGACCTCGAGGTCACGCTGACGCAAATCGGCATGGCCGATCCGCAGAACGACTACAGCCTGCCGACCTCGATCATGATCGATAGCGGCGACATGTCGAGTGACCCGGAAACTCTGGAGGTGGATCTGGACAGTGATCTCGGCGACGAGAGCCTGGTTTTCAGCGCCGTCGTGGCAGGCGAGGACATGTACGGCACCGAGACCAAGTCGATCCCGATGCTGCTGTCGCTGACCATCACGGACGCGACGATGACGCACATCTGGGTCGCAGACGGCGCGGAGGCGGCGATCAATGCGGCCATGATGGAAGGTATGCGCGGTGACGGGAAGATCAACGTGGGCGACTGGTTCGACATCACGAAGTCTGCGCTGTTCGACTCTGCCTCTGGCTATTCCGCTCGGATTGAAGGGGCTGTTTCGGACACCTCTGTAGCCGGGGTATTCGACGGCAGCGACACATCCCGCCAAGCAGAATTCGCTGACACAATCCGGGTCAGCCCTAGGAGCCCGGGAACGGCCACGATCACCATTACGGGCACGGCAGTCGGTCCTTCGGCCGCGGTCATGGATCGGCAAGTTTCGGTGGACGTCGCGGAGATCACGTTCGACGTGGAGGTCGAGCTGGCGCCCCCGGGGCCGCCGTCGAACCTGACTGCGAACGCGCTTGACGGGAGAGTTGAGCTGGTTTGGAATTCCCCGAACACCGGAGGCGACCCCTCGGGGTACGAGCACCGAGTTGACGCCGGTGCCTGGAACGACGGTGACTGGGAGCGCGTTGCCGCTGGCACCTATACGGTCACGTACACCGGCCTCACGAACGGGGTGGCCTACGTCTTCGAGGTGCGGGCTGTCAACGACGCGGGCGAGAGCGACGCGGTGAGTGCGAAAGCGACCCCGGAGGCGACACCTGTCGATGCCAGCCAGGTGGTCACGGTCAAGTCGGTGTCGGCGGCGACGAGCGTGGCCGAGAGCGGTGGCCTGGAGGTGACGGTCACGGCGACGGTGCCCGCGGGCACGAAGGGGGCCGACGACAAGGTGGCGCCCATCGCGTCGAAGCGCCTCTACGTTTCGTTCCCGACCGACGACGCGTCCATCGCGGACGGCGAGGAAGCCGAGGCCGGCGACCTGACGATACTCGGCGACCTGATCTGGGAGAAGATCTCGCGGACCGAGAAGGAGTCGGAGGCCTCGTTCAAGTTCCGCGTGGCGATCGGGCAGGACCTCGACGCCGAGGACGAGAAGTTCCAGGTCTCGGTCTCGATCGACGGCGACGCCAAGAAGTCGAAGGTGGTCACGGTCGACGACGCCCAGGAGCAGACCTACGTGCTGAGCCTGCCGGCCGCGGCGAAGGGCGCGATCGTGGAGGGCAAGTCTGCGACGCTGACTCTGGAGGCGAAGCCGAAGAGGACCATCGACATCCCGGTGACGCTGGCCTTGGAGCCGAACGACTCGTCGAAGTACACGTTGAGCGTCGCGAACGGCACGTTCGGGACGACTTCCTTCGAGACCACCGTCAGCGCCAAGGCGGACGGCGACCGCGCAGACGACACGGTCACGGTGACGGCGTACACGGACCGGGATGGCGAGTTCGCGAGCCTGGACATCACGATCACGGATGCGAACGCGCTGCCCGCGGTCGAGGCGACGCTGGTCGACAAGGACGGCAAGGCTCTCGACCCGCAGCCCGAGTCGGTGATGGAGGGCGAGACCGTCAAGGTCATGCTGACCGTCGTCGACAAGGACGGCAAGGCCACGAAGGCGGCCGAGAAGCTGACGATCATGCTGATGCCGACCGGCACCGCCGACGCCTCCGACTACCGGCTGTCGAGTCAGTCGATCGAGATCGCCAGCGGCAAGGAGTCGAGCGCGGCCGTGGACCTGATGATCACGGAGGGCCAGGACATCGGCGACGAGACGCTGATGTTCGACGCGGCCGTGGGCGGCGAGGCGAAGAACGGGACCGAGAAGAGGTCGGTCGCGGGCGTGCTCTCGCTGATGATCACCGACGGCACACAGAAGCTCGTCTATGCGAAGACCCAGGAGGAGGTCGAGGCGGCCATCTATGCCGCGAAGAACGCCGGCGCGGGCGACGACATGACGTTCACCGCGGGCGAGATGATCGAGGTCATGGGAAGCGCCCTGTTCAGCTCGGCCGAGGGGGTCACCCTCAGCTACACGGCCGAGTCGAGCATGAGCGGCGTGGCGTCCGCGTCGGTCAGCGGCGGCACCGTGATGGTGACGGCGGCAGCCGAGGGCATGGCCGACATCACCATTACCGCTCACGCGAGCATGCCGTCGGGGGTGAAGATCCTCGATCAGACCGATTCGGGCATGGCCAGCGTCATGTTCCCCGTCGAGGTGGGCCTCGAGGCGCTCAGCATCGAGCTGAAGGGTCCCGAGGACATGAACCTCGCCGAGGGCATGTCGGCGATGGTGACGGCGACCGCCAACCGGGCGGCCACCGTGGACACCATGGTGATGCTCATGCGTGACCGGGCGATGAGCACCGCCGGCGACGACGACTACATGGCCGAGGCGATCACCATCATGGCCGGCGAGATGACGGGCTCGACCATGGTGATGGCCGTCGAGGACAACATGGCCGAGGACATGGAAGAGCTGGTGCTCTACGGGATGACCGAGGGCATGGCCGGCGAGGTGACCGGCGAGGTCAAGCTCGTCATCTGGGATGCCGCGGTCCCGGCCCTGCCGATCATCGCGCAGCTCCTGCTGGCGGCCTTCCTGGCCCTCGGCGGCTACCGCCGCTATCGGCGGCGGTAGCGTTCGGCGGCGGCGTTCGTAACTCTCCCTTGCAAGAGCCCCCTCTCCCCCCGCCGCCCAGGGGGGGGGAGGGGGTGTTTTTCTTCCAGTTGGCCCCCTCTCCCCGGAACGTCCGGTGGCGCGGGGGCTTCGTTCATTTTGACGGCCGTCATGAGGAGCGCGAGCCGGGGCGAGATCCGCGGGGCCGTCAGGGGCATTCGGCGGCCCCGACGAACCCGCGTGCGCCGCGCAGGCCCCCTGAGCCTCCGCACCGGCGTCCACCCCGGGCGGCGCCACCATCGTCACCGCCGGGTGATTGTCGGTGCGGCACATCAGAAGCCGACGACGGCGCGGACCGCCATGCCGCCGGGCCTCGGCTCGAAGCTGACGGACGGCGCCGCGGGCGCGGTGCCCAGCACGGTCATCAGCAGCGCCCCGGTGGCGAGCCCGGCGGCTCCCGCCCCGGCGACCCAGGCGCAACGCCCCGCCGCGGGCTCGCGGCAGTCCTTGTCCTCGAAGCGGTACCAGACCAGCCGGCCGCCCAGAATGACCAGACCCAGCCCCGTCATCATGCGCTCGAGCGACCGCTGCCGCGGCGCCGCCGCCGTCTCCGTCCCAAGCTCGGCCGCCGCCGCCCTGGCCTGCTCCAGCACGTCGGCGCCCGCGTCGGCCGACAACAGGAGCGCCCCCAGGGCCGCTGCACATACGCTCTTCCTGATAACCATGTCCACCTCTCTGCCTCGTCCCGGGGCGGTCACCCCTCGGACGGTTCGGCAGTCGGCCACGCCGGCGCGTGGGCCGGATCCCGACCGCACATGACCGGTCAAACGCTCGCCGCCCCACTCGTAGCCGGGTCTCGGCGCCGGTAAGCGCCCGGTCGCGACCGAGGCCCATTATCGACCACGGCGCAAGCAACGAACACGGCGCCGCGCACTTGCCAAAAGGGCCGTGCGTTGGCTAGGCTGGTGCAGTCCCTTCTCGAGTGCTGCGAAGGGTGTTCCATCTCATCGACGCTGCGGTTGCCGGGTGACAGGCTAACGACAAGGGAGATTGCTGCAAGATGCGCACAGGGGCGATTCTCGCGGACGGCGGCCGGGCGCTGCGGTGGGCGGCGGCGGGGGGGGTCGTGCTCGCCCTGGGCGCCGGGCACGCGGCCGGGCAGACCTTCACCGTGGACGAGAGCTTCGGCGACGGCGGGGTGACCATCGCCGCCACGGCGGCCGAGGGCGAGGAGATGGAGGTCACGGTGACGGTGCGGGCGAGCGTGGACCCGCCGGCCGACCCCGCCGACGACCAGGCGAGCCTCAGGACGGTGACGGCCGAGCTGCGGCTCGACCTGTTCGACCCGGGCGAGGACGGCTACGACGCCGCGAAGGAGGCGGAAGAGAGCGACTTCGCCCTGCACGAAGCGGAGTCGGTGAAGAGCATCGAGTTTCCCGACGACACGGAAGGCAAGTTCGTCGAGATGTACGCCACCTACACGGTGTACACCATCAACGACCCCGACGCCGAGGACGAGGTGTTCAAGGCCACGGCCAGCCTGAGCGGGGCCATGACCGGCGCCCGCGAGACGACGGCGGTCATCTTCGACGACGAGACCCAGCGCTACGTGCTGACCCTCGCCACCCCGAAGCCCACCGAGGGAGCGACCATCGAGGCGACCCTGGCGGCCCGCCCCGCGCACGAGGACGGCGCGTCGAGGACCAGCGTGAAGATGCGCGTCGACACGGCGGGCTACAGCCTCGACGACGCGAGCTACAACGGCGTCAGAATCGGCAACGACAGCATCCCCACCGTCTCGGCGTCGCACACGGTGACCATCGAGGCCCCCGAGAACGACGGCAACCGGGAGCCCGACACGGTCACGCTGCGCGCGTTCCTGGGCACGGTGGGCGACCTCGTCGAGGAGGACGCGCTGGCCATCACGGTGACCGACGTCCACGGGCTGCCCGCGGTCGCGGCGGTGGTGGTCGACGACAACGGGCGGGCCCTCGACCCCCAGCCCGACTCGGTGAAGGAGGGCGAGACCATCAGGGTCGAGCTGACCTCGGTCGACGACAACGGGGACGCCCTGGCGTTCAGCGAAGAGCTCTCGATCTCGTTGACGCCGGCGGGGACCGCCGACGCCGCCGACTACGCCCTGTCGATGCACCCGGTCGAGATAGCCGCCGACGGCGAGAGCGCGACGGTCGACCTGACGGTGCGGGAGAACGAGGAGGTGAACCCCGAGACGCTCGTGCTCGACGCCGAGGTCGCGGGAGAGCGCGACTACGGCCTCGAGACGAGGACGAGCCCGGGAATCGTGTCGCTGGCCATCGAAGACACCACCCCGAAGCTCGTCGAGGCGAAGCCGGAGGCAGACATCCGCGCCGCTCTCACGGCCGCCATGGCCGCGGCCATGGGCGACCACGGCCTGAACCCGGGCGAGGACTTCGAGCTGATGGGGTCCGACCTGTTCGCCGCCGCCGCCGACGTCGCGGTCTTGTACGCGGCCGACTCGGACGACGCGTCGGTGGCCGAGGTGTCCGTCGGCGGCGGGGCGATCATGGTCATGCCGGCAGCGGCCGGCACCGCCCTGGTCACGGTGACCGCCACCGCGTTGGCGGCGGCGTCGAGCGTGGAGATCGTCGAGCAGACGCAGGCGAACGTGGCCCGCATCGTGTTCCCGGTCGAGGTGACCCCGGCCCCGCCCGGCTTCACCCTGTCGGCGGACGACGCCAACGTCGTGGAGGGCATGGCGGTCAGGCTGACGGTGTCGGCGAGCCGGGCGGTCGACATGGACACCGACGTCGTGCTCGAGCGCGACGGCACCAGCTCGGCCGGCGACGACGACTACGAGCTCGACCCGATGACGGTCACCATCGGGGCCGGCAGTACGTCGGGCCACACGATGGTCAGCGCGGTCGAGGACGGGACGGCGGAGGAAGCCGAGGTGCTGACGCTCTTCGCGGTGGTCGACGGCGTGCAGATGCCCGACGTCTCCGTGAGCTTCCACCTGTGGGACGCCGCGGTGCCGGCCCTGCCGTTCGCGGCGCCGCTCGTGCTGGCCGCGTTCCTCGCGGTCGGCGGATACCGCCGCTGCGTGCGGCGGCGGCTCGGCGGCTGACGGGCCGGCCGACGCCCGTGTCCGGCCAGGATGCGGCGCGGCAATCGGCGGCGGCATGAGGCCGTCGTCCCCGCCGGCGGTCCTTGCGGCGTTCATGCGACGGCGGCCCGCGCGGGCTCGCGCGTGCGGGCCCGGCCCGCGAGATAGCCGGCCCAGTCGTCCATCAGGCGGCGGCGGCGCTCGAACAGGTCTGACCGCGCGTAGGCCGCCTCGACGGGGTTGCGCACCGTGTGGGCGAGGGCCGCCTCGACCACCTCGCGCGGGTGGTCGGTCTCTTCCGCCGCCCAGTCGCGGAAGCTCGACCGGAAGCCGTGCGGCACCGCCGCGACGCCCAGCTGCTTCAGCAGGCCCGACAGGGCCATGTCCTTCAGCGGCCGGCCCCGCGATGTCGGGAACGTCAGGCCGCCCCCGCCGCCGAGCCCCTGCGCCTCGGCCAGCACCTCGAGCGCCCGGCCGCACAGCGGCACCCGGTGCTCGCGCTTCGCCTTCATGCGCGTCGCCGGTATCGTCCACACCGCGGCCTCGACGTCGAGCTCGCGCCACTCGGCCCCCCGCACCTCGCTCGAGCGGCCCGCCGTCAGCACCAGGAACTCGAACGACAGCTTCACCACCGGCCGCGCCCCCGAGCCCCGCACCGCCGCCACCGCCGACGCCACCTCGCGGTGCGGCAGGGCCGGCATGTGCCGCGTCCGGTGCTGCTGCTTCCCCAGCACGAGGTCGACCCGCCCGCACGGGTTGGCGCCGCGGTAGCCCATGGCCACCGCCCACTCCATGACCAGCCCGATGCGCTGCAGCACCCGCCGCGCCGTCGTCGGCCGCGCGTGCCACACCGGCCGCAGGGTGTCGATGACGTCGGCGGTGGTCACCGACGACACCGGCATGCGGCCGATGACGGGGAAGGCGACCCGGTTCAGCCCCGACATCCAGTCGCGGCCGTACCGCGGGTTGCGCCACCCCGGGCGCATCTGGGCCCACACCCGCTCGGCCGCGGCGGCGAAGGTCGGCTCGTCGGCGGCCCGCATGGCGGCGAGGGGGTCGCCGCCGGCGCGGGCGAGCTTGCGGTTGGCGAAGGCCTGGGCGCGGGCCTCGTCGAGCGAGACGAGGGGGAAGCTGCCGAGGCCGATCTCGCGCCGCCGGCCCCGCACCGCGACCCGCTGCACCCAGCTGCGGCTGCCCGACGGCTGCACGTCGAGGTAGAGGCCCTGCCCGTCGCAGTGGCGGCCGGGGTCGGCGACGGTGCGCACGAAGGCGTCCGACAGCGCGTTCTCGGGCTGACGCCCGCGCGGCGCCGGGCCGGACGGCGCCGTCGACGGCGCGTTCCCCGGCTGCCGCCCGCGCGGCGGCGACTGGCGTCCTCTGTTTGCGTACATCAACAGACCATACATCCCCGTCTCCTTGATATTTTTGCAACCAGCGGCGGCCCGCCTCACGGTCGTGGGGCATCGCCGCCGCGCCGAGACCGGCAGGAAGGCGCACCGGTCTGGTTTCCCGTCTGCCGCGACCCTCGGGCGAGCGGCCGCGTCTATCCGCGGAGCAGACGCAGACCGAGTCTGGCTAGGCGAAAACCTATCCCGTAATGTATAAACGTAAAACGGTTGCGATTTAACGGGCGGGAGTCGAAGAAATTTCCGTCGTGCCGCGAAGCTCCAGCACGAGGCCGTGCTATCGGTGCGGCCGGCGGCGGGCGAGGGCCGGTGCGGCGACGATGCCGCCCGGGGAGCCGTCGAGGCGACCCCCGGCGGAAGTGCGGATGGGCCGGGCGTGGGCGCCGGACGGCCCGCCGCGAAGGCCGGACTGCGCCTGGCGGACCACCGTGGGCGGGAACTCTGCGTCCGCCGGGTGACCGCCGAGGGCATGGTGCGTCATGGTGACCAAAAACCTGACAGTGGCCGGAGAAGCGTCGCGACCCGGCCCGGTATCGGCGCCGTGCGGTCGCATCCGGCCGCCCCTGGGACGAAAAAGCCCCCCTCCCCCCCGGGGCTACGGGGGAGAGGGGGCAAGGGAGAGTTACGAACGCCGCCGCCGCCGAACGCTACCGCCGCAGGTAGCGCCGGTATCCGCCGATGGCCAGGAAGGCGGCGAGCAGGAGCTGCGCAATCAGGGGCAGCGCCGGCACCGCGGCATCCCAGATGTAGAACATGACGGTGTTGGTCTTCATCTCACCGACGCGCCCCTCGAGGGTCAGGGTCTCGCCCTCCTCCATCATGTCGTCTGCGACGGCCATGAGCATGGTGGTGCCCATCATCTCACCGGCCATGATGGTGATCGGCTCGGCCATGTAGTCGGACGGCGAGGCCGTGCCCTCGGTCTGGATGAGCTCGACCATGGTGTCCATCTCGACCGGGCGGTTGGCCATCGCCGTGATCATGGCGCTCATGCCCTCGGGGATGTTCATCATGGCGTCGTCCATCGACAGCGTGACCATCAGGTCGAGCAGCTCGACCATGACCGGGAACGTGAGCTGGGCCACGTTGGCGCGGTCCTGGGTGATGATGAGCGAGTCGGACATGGGCGTCGCCGTAGCGGTAACGGTGACCTTGGCCTCGCCGGCGTCTTCCGCGGTGAGCATCACCATCTCGCCGCTGGTGGACCCGCTTACCGCCGAGCCCTCGATGGAGGTCGCGTAGCTGGCCGTGTAGCCGTCCATCACCATGAACAGGTCGTCCGTCATGATCTCAACCATGTCGCCGGGGTTCAGAGGGTCGTCGCCCAACGCCATCATGATGGCGTCGTACGCACCGTCCTTCACCGAGACCATGGGGGTCGTGGCGTCCTCGATCATGATCGAGAACATCCCCATGCTCTGGCCGGGGCCGTTGTCGTCGTCGTCGCCGCTGACGACGAGGTTGAGCATGAGCATCTCCTCCCCGACGTCGTCGTCGTCCCTGGCCCACAGCATGATGTCCATGGACTGCTTCCCTTTTGTGGCGGCAATCTTGAACTCGTCCTCGTCGACCCGGTAGTCCCCCCCTTGGGCGGGGTCGGCGGCCATCACCTCGACCTTGAGCATCTCGCCGGCCGGATAATTGTCGTCCCCGCGGTCCACCGTGATGGTCACGTGAACGGGGTCGCCGCCCTCCATGACCGACATGGCCTCGTTCTTGGTGATCTTGCCCTTGCCGTCGTCCTGGAACGCCTTCGCCGTGATCTTGTCGTCGGCGGGCAGCTTGTGGATGTCCGAGACCTTGATCTCAAGCGGGTCGATCAGGTCATTGGTGGTGCCCCCCACGAGCGCCCTCAGCGTAATTGTGTCGTCGTCACGATTCCCATCAGAGTCCGGGGGGGTGATGGTTATCGTGGCCACGGACTCGTCCATTGCAGCCGTGTCGGGGTCGTCCATGGCCAACGTGGCCTGTGTCATCTCCAGTCTGTAGCCGGCCGCATCAATGCTCAGCGGCACGTCGTGCGTGAGATTGACGGGGGCAGGGTCCGTCATCAACTTGACGACGATGCCCGAACCCTCCTTCGGCTTGGTCGTCTCCAAGTCCCACTCAAAACCCTGCGAGTCGGTGTCCTTGATGGTGACGTCTACGGATACGGAGGCGTCGTCAGAATCAACAGTGACGTCGCCGGCCGTTTCCCCTCGGTCTGTGACGCCGGAAGGGGTGGTGATGTTGCCATTGGCGACGGTCACCATGATGCCCTCATCCTCCGCATCAATGTCGTTCTGGATCTGGACGAGGATCGTACCGGTCAAGTCGTGCTCGACCACCTCTGTGGCGTGGCTGTTCGCCGGCACCGTGATCGTAGCCTCGACCGCGGGGTCGTAGTCGACGTCCGCTTCAGCCTCGGTCAGCAGTTTGTCCTCGTCGACAATTCCGTCGATGGCTGTTTGCGTGGCAACCGTCGCAGTTACTGTCAGTGTCGTCTCGGCTGTTCCACCGGCGACGTCGACCTTTGCGGTCACGGTGACCCTCAAGCGACCCGCCTCGTCCACTGTCTCGGGCGCCTTGATGCTGACCTGCGCGGCGGCCGACCCGGCCCCCAGCGCGAACACCACCCCGAACAGCGCCATCCACTTCAGCGCCCGGCAACTGCCTCTCGCGAAAATCGCTCCTGTCCGCATGTCGCAATCTCCCTTGTGAATCCGTCCGTTTGTCGCCAGCAGCGGGGGGAAACCGAATCCTCCGCCCCCTGCCTCCCCCCGGTGTTGCCGACTACCGTTCCGCATCTGTCTTCGCGCCTCCAGCGGCCCGCGACGAACCCTGGCGTTGCCCCCGGCCGGTCCGGATTCGTTCGCGCAGGGCTTCAGGCGTCCGCCGCCGACCAGACCGTATTGGTGGAGATCTTGGAGGGTAAACTCACACCGACATCCACCAACCGTCAGCCCTTCAACCTACTTGCATCGCCTCGGGGGATTCGGATCAGTCCGCCCCGCATGGGCCGCCCCGGTCGATCAGTGACTGAGGTTCTACCGTAAAACGGCCTGAGATACCGGGAGATCTGGACTTGATCGGACCTGTGTGACTGAAGTATTACTGTATCGTGAATTTTCCGCCAAAATTAACCGGAGTACGGAGGGAAGAACGGTGGGGCAGGTGTCAGATGGGGACATTCAACGACAGGGGGGACCTCGCGGGCGGCACCCGCGGAACGCGCTCTCGGACGCCTTCGTGCGCACGGTGGCCGAGGCCGGCCGGTACTGCGACGGCCACGGGCTGTACCTCGACGTGCAGCCGTCGGGCACTCGGAGCTGGGTGCAGCGCCTCAGCATTCACGGCCGGCGGCGCGAGCTGGGGCTGGGCAGCTTTCCCCTCGTCTCGCTCGACGCGGCCCGCGCCCGGGCCTTCGACAACCGCCGGCTCGCCCGCGCCGGCGGCGACCCCCTGGCCGAGAAGCGCCGGGCCCGGGGGGTGCCGACCCTCGCCGAGGCGGCCGAGCAGGTGTGGGCGCAGATTCGGCCCGGATGGCGCAACCGGAAGTACGGCCGCGACTGGCTGTCGGGCCTGGCGCGGCTCGCCTTTCCGCGCCTGGGCCGGATACGGGTGTCGGAGGTGAGCCGCGCCGACGTCGTCGAGACGCTGGCGCCGGTGTGGCACCGGTCGCCGACGACGGCGCGGCGGCTGCGCCAGCGCCTGCACGCGGTGATGGAGTGGGCGGTGGCCATGGAGTACCGGGACGACAACCCGTGCGAGCGGGTCGAGCAGGTGCTGGGCCGCCAGCGCGAGAGCGTCGAGCACATGCAGGCCCTGCCCCACCGCGAGGTCGCGGCGGCGGTGGCGGCGGTAAGGCGGGCCGGGGTGCGGCCGATCGTGAAGCTGGCGTTCGAGTTCCTGGTGCTGACGGCGGCGCGGTCGGGCGAGGTGCGCGGGGCGCGCTGGACCGAGATGGACCCCGCCGGCCGGGTGTGGACGGTGCCGGCGGGGCGCATGAAGGCGAACCGCGAGCACCGGGTGCCGCTGTGCGGGCGCGCCGTCGATCTGCTGGGGGCGGCGCGGGGGCTCGGCGACGGCGGCCCCCTGGTGTTCCCGGGGGCCCGCGGGCGGCAGCTCAAGGACGAGGCGATGTCGCGGCCCCTGAAGGACCTCGCCATCGCCGCCGTCCCCCACGGCTTCCGGTCGAGCTTCCGCGACTGGGCGTCCGAGGAGACGGACCACCCGCGGGAGGTCGTCGAGGCGGCCCTCGCCCACGTCGTGCGGAACCGCGTCGAGGCCGCCTACGCCCGCTCCGACCTGTTCGAGCGCCGGCGGCGGCTGATGGACGAGTGGGCCGACTACCTCGGCCGCGAGCCCCGGACCGAGAGTCGCGACGCCGCCGGTCAGCTCAGCCTGACCTTCGATGCGCCGTGAGCTGCGCCGGCCGCGGTCTCGCTCGTGGACGGCCCGCCGGCGCCTGGGGCTGACCCTGATCGCCACGACTTCCGCGCTGCCGACTGCGGAAGGCCGCCGGTGCCAGGGGCTGACCCCTGGCGTCGGGCGCGAGGAACCGCGAAGCCGCCGTCCCGCTCGCGGCGGTCAGCGCGGGCCGTCCCCGGGAGCGGCCAGGCGGTAGCCGACGCCGCGCTCGGTGAAGATGTAGGCTGGCCGGCCGGGATCGTCGCCGAGCTTTCCGCGTAGCCGCCTGACGAAGGCGCGCAGCAGGTTGGGCCCGCCCGCCCGCCGCCCACCCCACACTCGCCGCAGCAGTGCGTCGGCTGTCGACACCCCGCCCGCGTTGGCCGAGAGCGCCCGCAGCAGCTCGTACTCGGTGGCCGTGAGGTCGACCCGGCGGCCGGCCACCGTCACCCGGCGCAGCTCGTGGTCGACGGCGAGGTCCCCCAGGCGGAAGGGCCTGGGCTCGGCGGCCCGTCGCGGGGCCGCCCGCCCGCTCGCGGCCGGCGCCGCCGGCAGTACCCGACGGGGTGGAGCCGGCCCGCCCGTAGCGAGGTCGGGATCGGCGCGGCTTGGGGGGTCGTGGGCCGCCGGGCCCGCGAGGCCGGGCCGCGAGCCCTCGCCTTCTCTGCGGCTCGCGGTCCCGGCGCGGCTCCCGAGCGCCTCCGGCCCGCCGCCGATCAGGTCGGCCATGTGGTCGGCCCCCTCGTCGATGATGCGGAAGAGCTGCAGCATCTCGCTCGCGTCGAGGTCGGCCGGGGCGTCCAGCGCCGTCGCCGTCGAGCCCTTGATGGAGGTCAGCGGGACGAGCAGCTGCCGGCCCACGGCTCCCGCGAGCTCGGCCCGCGACCGCCCGTCGCGGGGTGCGCGGGCGCTGGCGGCGTCCAGGCCCGCGCGGATGCGCCGGACGGCCGTACCGAGCCTGGCGGCGCGGCGCCGAAGCGCCTCGTTCTCTCGCCGCGGCTCGTCGGCGCCCCCCGGGGGAACGCGTCGACGAACGCCCCCGGCCGGCGCGGCCGCGCCGGCTCGGGTGTCGGTCATGGACGTCGTGGATCGGTTTCCGCTCAAGAGCCCTCCCTTCTCTATAGAGATAGGCGTCGAACAGCCGGAGACCGAACAAGTTCCATATTGAAAGCAGCCCGCAGTTACCACTACCGGCACCACTACCGGAACACTCAGATCGACTAGCTAGGGCGAACCCCGTACCCACAGGGTTATTTCTGCTGAACCTGTTGATTCAGATAGTTGGTTCTGAAAGGGAGTGCGGTGTGGCAAAAAAGTCGTCGGGGGAGAAGTCCGTTCGGGCAACCATCGCACCGACGAACGCGTGTTGCGGGTGCGGCAACTGCCCGACAGCCGCCTGGCGCACGGCCGGCGGATCTGGCGGCTGGTGCTGCCTCTCGCCGAACTCGAGGGCGGGTAGCCAGTCGATATGCGTGTCGCGGCCCTGGTTGCCGGCCGGCGGGACGGGCGTCGGGGGTTCGCCGAGTGGACGACGCCGCGCCCGCGGAACCGGCCCTACGCAGGGGGGGCGTCGACCGGGTCGCCGGGCACGGCCATGCGGTAGCCCACGCCGCGCTCGGTGAAGATGTAGGCGGGGCTGGCCGCGTCGTCGCCCAGCTTGCGGCGGAGCCCCTTGACGAAGGCGCGCAGCAGCTTGGGGTTGCCGGCCCGCCGCCCGCCCCACACCTGCCGCAGCAGCGCGTCGACCGTCGATACCCGCCCCCCGCCGGTCGAGAGCACCCGCAGCAGCTCGTACTCGGTGGCCGTCAGGTCGACCCGGCGGCCGTCCACCGTCACCCGGCGCCGCGCGTAGTCGATGGCGAGGCCGCCCACCCGGTAGGGGACGCGCTCGGCGAGCCGGCGCAGGGCCGCCTGCACCCTCGCCGTCAGCTCGGCCGGCGAGAAGGGCTTGACGATGTAGTCGGCGGCGCCCAGCTCGAGGGCCTGCGCGATGGTCTCGTCGCGGCCGTAGCCCGAGATGAAGATGACCGGCACGTCGGCCAGCTCGCGGACGCGCCGCGCGAGCTCGATGCCGTCGACCCCGGGCCGCGCGGGGTCGAGCAGGACGAGCCGGGGCTTCTTCGCCCTCACGAGCTCGGGCAGCTCCCCGGGGTCGGCCGCCGCCAGCGGCGCGTAGCCCGCCGACGACAGGGCGTCGCACACGTAGCGCCGCGTCCGGGGATCGTGGTCGACCACCAGGATGCGCGTCTCGTGGCCTTCCTCCCGGGGCGGGGCCGGCCGACCCCGCGAAGCGCCGGCGGCGCGGCGGTGCGGCTCGTCGTCCTCCGGCGGCGCGGAGGCGACCCGGGCGATCAGGTCGGCGATGAGGCTGCCCATCTGGTCGGCCTGCTCGTCGATGATGCGGAAGAACTGCAGCATCTCGGCCGGGTCGAGGGTGTCGGCGGCGCCCAGCACGGTGGCCGTCGAGCCCTTGATGGCGGTCAGCGGGGCCCGCAGGTCGTGACCCACCGCGCCCACGAGCTCGGCCCGCAGCCGCTCGGGCCCCTCGACGGGCCCCGGATCCTGCAGGGTGACGACCACCGACTCGACCTCGCCGCCGTCGCCGCGGACGGGCGTGGCGCTGACCAGGGTCCGGACCTCGCGGCCGTCGGGGACCGAGAGCACGATCTCCTCGGCGCGCAGCGCCACGGCGCCCGACGGCGGCGACAGCGGCAGCCGGGCGAGGGCGAGCTCGCGCCCGTCGGCGAACCGGCACGTCACTGTCTCGAGCAGGCGCTCGGGGGGTTGGCCGGGCCGGCCCAGGCCTTCGACGATGCGGGCCGCCTCGCGATTGAACGACACGGGGCGGCCGGTGCGGGCGTCGAAGACCGCCACCGCCGCGGGCGATGTCTCGATGAGGGTCTCGAGGTCGGCCCGGGTCCGTTCGATGCGCTGCCGGAGCGCCTCGTTCTCCCGCCGCAGCTCGTCGGCACTCTGCAAGGGTTCGTCTCGTCGGCCGGCGCGGTCGATTCTACCCCGTCTTCACGCCGGGGGCGCCGTCGACGGCACGCGCCTCGCCCGCACCGTCGACAAGGTGCGCGAGGCCCTGAGCCTCGGCATCGCCGCGAGTCCCGAGCTGGGCGAGCGCACGCCGGTGGGGTTCGCGACCCTCCGGTGGGACAGGCCGCATCGAGGCTACAGTCCGGCCAGCTCGCGCAGCGTCGTGTGTCGACTCGGGTGCAGCCGGCGGCCGTGGCGGCGGAGCTCGAGGCTGGCGTTGATGGCCGTCAGCACGTCGTCGTCGAACGATCCTGCCGCTTTCCCGAGATACGTGGTGATCCAGCGTTCCACCTCGGACCAGCGCCAGAGCCGGTATCGACTGCGGGGATCGGTGACGGGTGGTGGAAACCCCCCCGGTCCCCGTGCGCCGGCAACGAGGAGTCGCACTCCCTCGCGGGTACGGCCCGTGCGGGCGGCGATGCCGGCCATCGACACCAAGCCGGCATCGGCGATTCGCTCCACCGTCACGCCGGGCACCTTCTCGACGTCGGCCACCGCCGAGAGGACGGCGTCATCGAGCCCGGGCGCCTCGCGGTCGAACTCGACGTACTGGATTCCTTCCGAGCGACCGACCAGCCCGTCGTCGCAACCCGCTTCGAACAACGCGTCGATCAGCGCCTGATGCTGAACATCCGGCCCGTCGACGATCAACGTGAAGTGGTGGAGCGGCATTCTACCCTTCCTGCCTCCCGTCGTGCGGGCAGCGGCCGATCGCGCGCCGCAGCTGCCTCGCGTGAAGGCCCGCGTTGCGAGGCGTCTCGGCCGCGGCCAGGGCATCCTCGACATCCTTCTTGGGATGCCTCGGCCTCGCCATGTTGACACGATACAACTCCGCTCGGCGGAGAGTCAAACCTTGGGATCTGGCGGACGGCGAGTAGTGGTAAACTATCGGCTTTGCCGAGCCCGCCGACAATCCGGCCGGAGCGTCGGCCCGGCGGGGCGGGCGAGCATGCGTCCCGGCGGCGGCAGGTCGACGGCGAGGAACAGCGCGTGACTGCACACCACTTCGTGGGCGAGGGCGGCTACTCGGAGGGCCTGCGGGCCGCCGAGGGCGACGCCGAGGGCCTGCTGGCGAAGATCTCGGCCCAGGTGGACGCGGCCGGCCTGCAGGTGATGGCCGAGCAGGCGGTGCCGTTCCCGGGCGGCGGCGCCACCCTGGTCTGGGTGCTCGCCGAGTCGCACCTCGTGCTGCACCTGTGGCCCGAGGAGGACCACGTCACCATCGACCTCCACATCTGCGACTACCGCACCGAGAACGAGGCGCGGGCGCGCCGGCTGCGCGACGCCCTCGACCGCTTCTGCTTCGCGCCGGGGTCTTCGGGCTGGACCGAGCTCGCGGTCGGCGGCCGGCAGCTGGTCAGTGCCTAGCCCGCGCCGCGGAAGCCTCGCGCCGGAGGTTTCAACGCGGCCGCAGGGTCGCGCCGACGCGGCGCAGATCCCGGCCGGGCCGGCCGCGCCGGAGGCGGAGGCGGAGCCGCGGGACGGCGGCGTCCTCGCCGCCTCGGCCGCGTCGGCGGCCGACGCCGACGAGCAGTCGCGATACAAGGGCTTCTGGGCCGACGTCGGCGAGAGCTTCCCCGACCTCGGCGGCGCCCGGTCGACGGCCCAGTACCGCTTCGACGAGCGCTGGCTGCTGCGCACCTTCCTGCCCGCCCTCGCGGGGCAGCGCATCTTCAAGACCGATCTCTGGGACGAGGCGAAGAACACCCGCATCCTGCGCTGGGCCGCCGGCGAGGGGGCGCGGGCGTTCGGCGTCGACATTTCGCCGGCCATCGTCGCCGACGCCCGCCGCGGCTTCCGCGACGCCGGCCTCGAGCTGCACGGCGTGCAGGGCGACGTGCGCACCCTGCCGTTCCGCGACGGCAGCTTCGACGCCATCTACTCGATGGGCACCGTCGAGCACTTCGACGACACCGACGGCGCGCTGCGCGAGATCTTCCGGGTGACGCGCCCCGGCGGGGTGGCCGTCATCGGGGTGCCGAACCGGCGCGACCCCTTCCTGCGCCCCCTGCTCGTCGCCCTGCTCTACCGAATCGGCCTCTACGGCTACGGCTTCGAGAAGTCGTACTCGCGGCCCGTCTTCCGCCGCATGCTCGAGCGGGCCGGGTTTGCGGTGACCGCCGAGACCGGCATCCTGTTCGTCCCCGGCTGGCTGCGCATGGCCGACCTCGCCTGCCACACCTCGAGGTTCGCGCCCCTGCGCTGGTGCTCGCGGCTCACCGGCCTGCTCTGCGCCCCGTTCGACCACGCCTCGCGCCGCTGGCCCCGGCTGCGCCGCCACGGCTACCTGCTCGCCACCGTCGCGGTGCGCCCCGAGGTCGACGGCGGGGCCCCGGGCCGTGAAGCGGCGCGGTGACGGCGGCAGACGCCTGCCGCGACCCCGCGACCGTCCGGAGTCGTCGCCGAAGCACCCTGGAGACGAGCCTGGCTCGGCTCGTCCGGCCTCCGGAACATCGGTGGTACAGTTGTCCCGCGGCCGGGGAGCGCGGCACGCCCGGGGGAGGGCAGACACATGCTCGGAAGCGTCATCCGCACCGCCGTCGCGCTGGCGTGCGCCGGGCCGGCCCTGGGGCAGCCGCCCGCGCTCGAGGAGTTTCCCGACACCCGCTTCCGCGAGGCCGCCGTCGCGGAGTACGACGACGGGGCCCTGCAGGTGATTGCGGCCTACGCCCACGCGCAGGTGCGGCACGAGTCGCGGTGGCTGTTCGTCCAGGTCGGCTTCAGCGCGATGGAGTCGATATCCGTCCGGCCCGACGACATCGTGCTGGTCCGGCCCGACGGGGTCGAGGTGCCGATGGCGTCGGTGCGCGACCACCGGCGGGACATCGGCGGGGTGCGGCAGCTTCAGAACGAGGTGAACAACTTCCACCACCGGGTCGTCGACTACATCAGGCAGCCGGCGGGCTTCCGGTTCTTCTTCCGGATGCACCCCGGCGGCGGGGTCCCCGACCGCATCGCCCGCCTCGGCCGGCAGCGGCACGCCTGGGGCGACCTCTACTTCGTCTCGCCGGACGGGACGTGGCCGGCCGGCGTCCACGCGCTCGTCGTCCGCGACGGCGACGACGTCATCGCCCGGCTGCCGGTCGTGCTGGAGTAGCGGCCGGGATGCCGCGGCAGGCGCATCGCTCGCCGGCGGGGGCATGATGCGTTCGAGTGCGGCGAGCTGGTGTGGATCCGGCCCGGCGCGACTTGCACGGCGCGCAACCGCGTGTCCGGGCCGTCGAGGCGTGTTGCCCGCCGGTCCATCCGGGCCGCGAGACGTGTTGCGAGCCGGGCTACCGGGCGGTTGAGCCGGTCGATCCCGGCGGTGACGGCGACAAGCAAGGTGATCGGGTGAGCGCCCGAAACCGCTATACTGAACGCTGGCCAGGAGAGAAACCGACCGATGGACGCCGCCAAGCCGGACGCCGCCGACCGCGAACCCGCCGCCGCCCGACACGCCGCCCCCGCCGCCGGGGGCGGGCTGCGGTTCGCGCTGACCATCGGGGCGTGGTTCGTCGGCCTGTTCGGGCTGATGCGCCTCGGGTGGGTCGAGCAGACCCTGCTGACGCCGTTCGCGCAGCTCCAGCAGCGGGTGGCCGAGCAGCTCATGGGGGTGAAGTCGGGCCTGCTCTACGCCGACGCGAGCTGCAGCGGCGGCGACCCCATGGCCCTGTGCATGGGGGCCATCTTCGCGTACCCCGCCGCGTGGGGGTCGCGGCTGCGCGGCGCCGCGGTGGGGCTGGCCGCCATCACGGCGCTGAACGTGGTGCGGCTGGGCTCGCTGTCGATGGTGGCCGAGAACCGGGCCCTGCTCGACGCCCTGCACCTCTACGTGTGGCCCGGCATCCTGATCATCGCCGCCGCCGCCTATGTCTACCGGTGGATGGACCGCCAGGGGAGCCTCCCCGGCGGGGCCGGCCGTCCCCCCGCCGCGGGCGCGGCCGCCGGCGACGTCTTCGGCACGGTGCCCGTGCTCGGCGGGGCGACCCGCCGCTTCCTGGTGCTGACCGCGGCGCTCGTCGCCGTCTACTTCGCCGCCGCGCCCTTCTTCTACGGGAGCGACCTCGTCCGCGTGCTCGCGGGGTGGGTGGCGCTGAGCGGCGGGGCCATCCTCACCGCCGGCGGGACCGAGACCACCGTCATCGGCGCCGGCCTCCATACCCCGCACGGCGGCTTCCTCGTCACCCAGGAGTGCGTCTTCACGCCCCTCATCCCCGTTTACCTGGCCGGGGTGCTCGCCGCGCCCCTCGTGCCGTGGCGCCGAGTCCTCGCCCTCGCCGCCTTCCCGGTCATCTTCTTCGCCATCGGCGTCTCCCGCGTCCTCGTGCTCGCGGTGCCCGCCGCCGTCGTCGGCAACTACGAGGTGGCCATTCACGGCTTCTCGCAGACCCTCGTCTCGGTGCTCCTCGTCGCCGCCGCCGCGGTGTGGACGGCCGGCAGCGGCCGGACGGGAGCCACGCGCGCCCTCGTGGCGGTGGGCGTGGGCATCGCCGCCGGCTTCGCGGCCGCCCCGGTGCTGGGCGTCCTGCTCGGCGGCGGCTCGGCCGCGCTGCAGGCCCTCGCCGGCCACGGCCACCCGTTCGTCGACGAGCAGGGGGCCGCGGCGGTGCTGCCCGCGTTCCAGGTGGGCCTCTTCGCCGCCCTGTGGGCCGCCGTCGCCGGCCGCGCCCTGTGGCGCCGCGCCCTCGCCGGCGCGGGCGTCCTCGCGGCCGGCCAGCTCGTGCTCGCTCTCCTCGTCGGCGAGATGGCCCGGCACGGCGGCTTCGACCCCCACGTCGCGCTGATCCGCGCGTGGACCGTCGTCGTCCCCTTCGCCCTCGTGTGGACCCTCGCCCGCCCCGAGGGCGCCGCCGTATGGCGCGCCTCGCCCGCCCCGGCCCCGGCGGCGGGGTGACGCGCGGCCACCTCTTGGTCGGGGGAAGCGGCTCGAAGGCCGGCTCCGCCGATGCCTTCGTCGACGATGTTCCCCGAGACGACCATGCTTGAGGATCCGTGGGGCGTGGTCACGACGCAGGGTCCAGTTTGCCCTGCTCCTCAAGCCGTTTCAGGTATTGCCCCTTCGACATTTGGCATCGAGCAAGTTGCTGCGCCTCCGAAGCGGATAGCCCAAGCGCGTGGGGGATATGGCCCTGCAAGGACTTGCTGCCGCGGCGTATGCCGAAACTAGCCACGAGTTGGCCACGCAATCGGACCCGTACCCTGTCGTGCCCGCTCGAACCGGTGTCGATGGATTGCCCCAACTTGGAGACGATATTCTGCGCGTCCCGCTTCTTCAACTCCGTCATGAACGTACTCGCGTAGCACACGAAGCTGCTGCCTGGGTCCGGGGCCGAGATTGGCCTCCTCTGTGGAGTAGTCCTCAAACGCGTCAAAGATCTCAACCATCAGACCGTTGATGGCGTCCTCAACACTGTCGCCGGACATGGCGATGCCGGCCTGTTCGAATACGGCGACGACCTCACCACGGTTGGGGTATTCGCACCGCACCCAAATCGGCCTCTGCAGGCGGCCGTGATTCACCAACCGCGTGTCTACGGTGACCGGCACCCCACCTGACCGCGGTTCGACGCGCCCCACGACCGGGCTCCCGCCCACAGGGGGGAAATCGTTGATGTCCAGGCCGAGGGGCCTGGACGGCGGAACGGTCTCGAGCGCGAGGTTCATGACTCCTCCATCTTGACTTCGAGCTGCTCGGCCAGCACCCGGAGCAACTGAGTCGCCACCGAGGCCGTGAGGACGACCCGTGTGACGGATTTGAGGACAAGCCCTGTCGCCTGAAGCTCGGTTACCTGCTCGCGTTGCTCCTCCTGCGACCCCACTACAATTGGCGCGATCTGACCGAAGGAAAACCTGACCTCGTCTCCCGCCCGATGAACAAAGAACTGGTTGGCGAACGTGGTAGGCGGCAGATCAACATCAGCTGGCCACCGAACCGGTACAGTCGCTCGGTCTGCCTGGGCTCCATCCGTCTTGCCGTTCTCTTTTTCCGCCATGTGAGGATTCCGATCTCCTTGACCCGGAAGGCGCGCCGGGCTTTCCGCGCGCTCCGAAGCCGGTTCTCGGGGGGCGCGCAACGGTCACCCTCGCCTGCTCAATCATCCCCCACCGACGGCGGCCTTGTCCATGCCGCCCGCTTGTTGGAGCACGGACGGCCGCCTCGATGAACACGCTGGTGAGGCGGCTCAGCCGCGAATGGTGAGCGCGCCCTCCCTGTGGGCGCTGATGGCGGGGTGGGGCCGGGAGTCCTGGTTCGAAGCGCAGCCGACGCCGCGCCGACGCCGGATGGCGTCGACGCGGCCGGTCCGTTCGGTGCCGGCGCCTGATGCGCCGGGTTGACTGGGTTCCGCCGTGCGTCAGGCGAGGACGCCGTTGACGATCTCGCCGTGCACGTCGGTGAGGCGGAAGTCGCGGCCCTGGAACTGGTAGGTGAGCCGCGTGTGGTCGATGCCCAGCAGGTGCAGCATGGTCGCGTGCAGGTCGTGGATGTGCACCGGATCCTTGACGATGTTGAAGGCGAAGTCGTCGGTCTCGCCGTAGACGGTGCCGGGCTTGACGCCGCCGCCGGCCATCCAGATGGTGAACGAGCGCGGATGGTGGTCGCGGCCGTAGGTTTCCTCGGTCAGCCGGCCCTGGCAGAAGATGGTGCGGCCGAACTCGCCGCCCCAGACGACCAGGGTGTCGTCGAGCATGCCGCGCTCCTTCAGATCCATCACCAGGGCCGCCTGCGCCTGGTCGACGTCCTTGGCCTGGGTCTGGATGCGCCGCGGCAGCTGGGTGTGCATGTCCCACCCGCGGTGGAAGAGCTGGATGAAGCGCACGTCGCGCTCGGCCAGCCGCCGCGCGAGCAGGGCGTTGGAGGCGAAGGTGCCGGGAATGCGCGAGTCGGGCCCGTAGCGCTCGAAGACGCTGTCGGGCTCGTCCGACAGGTCGGTGAGCTCGGGCACCGAGGCCTGCATGCGGTAGGCCATCTCGTACTGCGCGATGCGCGTGGCGGTCTCGGGGTCGCCGAACTCCTGGCCGTCGATCTGGTTCAGCTTGCCGAGGTCGTCGAGGTAGCGGCGCCGAAGGCCGCGGTCGACGCCCGGGGGGTTCGACAGGTAGAGCACGGGGTCGCCGGTCGAGAGGAACTTGACGCCCTGGTACTCGGACGGGAGGAACCCGCTGCCCCACAGCCGGTCGTAGATGGGGTTGCCGCCGCGGTTGGTGACCATGGCGACGAACGTCGGCAGGTCGCTGTTCATGCTGCCGAGGCCGTACGACAGCCACGCCCCCACGCTGGGCCGCCCCGCGAGCTGGGCCCCGGTCTGGAAGAAGGTGACCCCGGGGTCGTGGTTGATCGCCTCGGTGTGCATGGTCTTGATGAAGCACAGCTCGTCGGCGATCTTGGCGGTGTGGGGCATCAGCTCGCTGATCCACGCCCCCGACTGCCCGTGCTGCTTGAACTCGAACACCGACGGCACGACGGGGAAGCCGGCCTGGCCCGAGGTCATCGGGGTGAGGCGCTGCCCCTGCCGGACCGAGTCGGGCAG
Source organism: Vicinamibacterales bacterium (assembly GCA_963663815.2). GTDB lineage: Bacteria > Acidobacteriota > Vicinamibacteria > Vicinamibacterales > UBA8438 > JAJEEA01. The sequence goes on from OY760734.1 coordinate 6,127,875, forward strand.
GTCGGTGCCGCGCAGCTTGGCGAGCTGCGGCTTGTGCTCCCACAGGTCGTGCTGCGACGGCGCGCCCCCCTGGAACAGGTAGATGACCCGCTTGGCCTTGGGCGCGTAGTGGGGCAGGCTCGGCAGCCCGCCGATCGCCCCCGGGGCCTGGGCCGTCAGGTCCTGGCCGAACAGCGTCGCCAGCGCCGCGGTGCCGATGCCGCTGCCCGCGAGCTCGAGAAACCGCCGCCGCGTGAGCGCCTGCTGCAGTTCTGATTGCGGTGCCATGGTCAGTCCTTTGTGATGGTGCGGTCGAGGTTCATGATCATGCTGGCGACCATCGTGTACGAGGCCAGCTCCGCGATGTCGAGGGTCTCGTCGCGCGGCGAGTCGCCGACGTTGACGAGCTCGAGCGCCGCCTGCCGGTCGGCCCGGTAGCGGTCCAGATAGTCCTCGAAGCTCTCGGTCAGGATTTCCTCGACCTCGGCCCGGGGGCGGTGCTTGGTGGCGAGGCGGTAGGCGTAGGCCACCTTGTCGGCCGGCGCCTCGCCACCCTCGCGGATCATGCGCTCGGCGAGGTGCCGCGACGCCTCGACGTAGGTCACGTCGTTCATCAGGTTGAGGGCCTGGAGCGGCGTGTTGGTGCGGTCGGTGCGCACGATGCACGTCTCGCGCGTCGGCGAGTCGAACGCGAGCATCGACGGCGGGGCCAGCGTGCGCTTCCAGTAGGTGTAGAGGCTGCGCCGGTAGAGGTCGTCACCCTCCGCCGGGACGTAGGTCTGGCTGGCTCCCGCCTCCCACAGGCCCGCGGGCTGGTAGGGCTTGACCGACGGCCCCCCGATGCCGGGCACGAGGAGGCCGGACACGGCCAGGGCCTGGTCGCGGATGAACTGCGCCGGCAGCCGCATGCGCGGCCCCCGGGCCAGCCGCCGGTTCTCGGGGTCGGCCTCGAAGGCCCCGGGGGCGATGGCCGAGTCCTGCCGGTAGGCGGCGCTCGTCACGATGGTCCGCATGAGGTGCTTGACGTCCCAGCCCGAGTCGACGAACTCGGTGGCGAGCCAGTCGAGCAGCTCGGGGTGGCTGGGGTACTCGCCCTGCAGGCCGAAGTTCTCGCTCGTCTTGACGATGCCGGTGCCGAAGAGCATCTGCCACATCCGGTTCACCGTGACCCGGGCGGTGAGCGGGTGCTCGGGGTCGACGAGCCACTCGGCGAACGCGAGCCGGTCGGGCTCGGCACCCTCGGGCAGCGGCGGCAGGATCGCGGGCACGTTCGGGTCGACCCGCTCGCCGGGCACGTCGTAGGCCCCGCGGATGAGCCGGAACGTCTCGCGCCGCGGGCTCAGCTCGTCCATGACCATGACCGTCGGGAAGCTCTCCCACATGGCCGCCCGCTGGTCCTCGAGGTCGTTCAGGTGGCGCCACGCCTCTTGCACGTCCTCGGCCGCGTACTGGTCGAGGTAGGCGAGGCGCAGCTTCTCGGCCTGTCCCAACGTCCGGTCGGCGGGCGCGATGCGGGCGATGTCGGGCAGCGTCTCGGCCGTCGCCACCACCGCCGCCTGCTCGGGCGTGAGCGCCTGCATGTAGATGCGGACATCGTCGATCCAGCCCCGGAACCGCGGCCGCGAGTCGATGCCGCCCGAGCCCTCCGGCGGCGGGCCGCTCGCCCCGATGCGCAGCGGCTCGTCGCGCACCCGCATCGGGTTGTTGATGCCGTCCATCAGGTGCGCCAGCTCCTGCTGCTCGCCGTTGACGTAGATGCGGAAGCTGTCGGGGACCCGCTTGCCGGTGTAGGTCACCAGCACGTGCTGCCACTCGTTCAGAGGCAGGTCGTCGACGGTCTCGACCCGCACCCCGTCGTCGGACCAGCGCTGCGACAGGTTGACCCGCACCTTGCCGTCGATGAGGTACAGCCCCCAGCCCCGCTCGCCCTGGTCGCCGGCCAGCGCGCGCGACACGATGACCCCTTCGGGGGCGCTGGAGTGGACCCACGCCGACAGCGTGAACGGGTCGTCGTAGGTGAAGTTGGCGATGTCGCCGGCGTCGATGAACCGCTCGCCGTCGAAGCCGTGCGCCTCGCCGACGCGGCCCGGCACGAAGCGCGGGGTGCCGTCGACGAGCTTGACGCCGACCGGGAACTCGACGAGCTGGGGCTCGTCGCCGCCGCGCAGCCCCGCCGTCACGTTCGGGGAGACGTAGACCGGCTCGGACGTGTAGATGCCCGCGAAGTCGCCGTCGAGCGGGTAGTGCACGAGCAGCCCGTCGCGCAGCACCCAGTCGACCCGGCCCGCGTCGGCGAGCGAGGCCTCCCACGCGCGCCGGGCCTCGGCCGCCCCGTCCTCGAGCTCGCCGAACGTCCCGCGCGCCTCGTCGATCTCGGCGTCGAGCCAGTCGATCTCGGCGAGCTGGTCGTCGGTGGGGGCGGTGATCATCGGCGGCGAGTTGCCGTACTTGAACGCCTTGCCCCGCTCGGGCACGTTGTTGAAGTAGGCGAAGATCTCGTAGAACTCCTTCTGCGAGACGGGGTCGAACTTGTGGTCGTGGCAGCGGGCGCACCCCAGGGTCAGGCCCATCCACACCGTGCCCGTCGTCGACACCCGGTCGACCACGTTCTCGACGAGGAACTCCTCGGGGATGATGCCGCCCTCGCCGTTCTGGCTGTGGTTGCGGTTGAAGGCGGTGGCGATGCGCTGCTCGAGGGTGGCGTCGGGCATGAGGTCGCCCGCGAGCTGCTCGATGGTGAACCGGTCGAACGGCATGTTCGAGTTGTAGGCGTCGATGACCCAGTCGCGGTAGCGCCACATCGACCGCTCGGCGTCGGTCTGGTAGCCGCTCGAGTCGGCGTAGCGGGCCGCCTCGAGCCAGTCGACGGCCATGCGCTCGCCGTAGGCGCTCGACCCCAGCATGCGGTCGACGGCGTTCTCGAAGGCGTCGGGCGAGTCGTCGTTGAGGAACCCGGCCATGTCGGCCTCGAGCGGCGGCAGGCCCGTGATGTCGAAGCTCGCCCGGCGCAGCAGCGTCGCCCGGTCGGCCTCGTCGGCCGGCGCGAGCCCGTCGGCCTCGAGGCCGGCGAGGACGAAGTTGTCGACGGGGTTCCGCAGCCACTCGGTGTCGGCCACCGGCGGCACGGCCGGCCGCTCGGGCGGGGTGAACGCCCAGTGCGACTGCCACTCGGCCCCCTGGTCGATCCAGAGCCTGAGGGTCTCGATCTCGTCCCCGCTCAGCCCGTCCTCTTCGGCGCCGGGCATGACCGGGGTGTCCAGGCCCAGCCGGTAGGGCATGCGCACCCGCAGGTCGTCGGCGCTCACGCGGTGGATGAGCTGGCTCTCGTCGGCGTTGCCGGCCACGATGACCGGCCCCCCGAACTGGCCGCGGTCGGCGAACGGCCCCTCGGCGACGTCGAGCCGCAGGCCGCGCTGGCGCCCCTGCTCGTCGGGCCCGTGGCACGTGAAGCAGTTCTGCGACAGGATGGGCCGGACCTCGCGGGCGAAGTCGACGATGCGCTCGGGCACCGCGGGCACGTCGGCCTCGGCGAGCTCGGCGCCCCACGCGGCGCCGCCGTCGATCCAGCGGCGCACGAGGTCGATCTGCTCGTCGGTGAGCGACCGCCCCGACGACACCGGGGGCATCTTCGCCACCTGGTCGCCGGTGGTCAGGCGCTGGAAGAGCGGGCTCGCCTCGGCGTCGCCGGGCACGACGACCCGGTCGATGAACGCGTCGGTGTCGAGCCGCAGGTCGGCCTGCCGCGTGCCCTCGCTGGGGCCGTGACAGGCGAGGCACGCCCGGGCCAGCACGGGCCGGACGTCCCGGTTGTACTCGAGATCGTGCGCGGGCTCCTGGGCCGGCGCCTGAGAAGCGCCGAGCACCACCGCGACGACAGCCAACGGAATCAGAAGGCGAGGTACGGTCATCTTCATGGGCATCCTCTCAGCAGTGCATGGTAGGGCGACGGCCGGCCGGTTGCAAGCCTTTCTTGGCGGCGTGTCTGGTACCATCGTGGCGTTGACCTTCAAGTACGGGATTGTCCTCTGCTGGAGCAGGATCGACGGGGTCTTCGTCGCCGAGGCGCCCGAGCTTCCCGGGTGCATGGCGCATGGCGACACGCAGCGGGCGGCCCTCGACAACGTCAATCAGGCGATGGCGCTCTGGATCGACACGGCGAAGGAGTTCGGCGACCCCGTACCGGAGCCCAAGGGCGAACGGCTGATGCTGGCGTGACGGAGGGGAGTGCCACCAGGAGGACGCCGGAGCTGGCCGGCGGCCCGAGATCGACTAGAGGAAATCGACTTTGCTTGGCGGTGTTCGGCAAGACAACGCTAAGCGGTACAGGGGTTTAGGGGGATCCGCCACTCGATCACGGCGCGCGCCCACGGCGCACGCGAGGTCAGCCTGGGCCACTTGCGCTCGGTTGTTCCTACGTTATGTTCCCTCTACAATGGAGGGCATAATGAAGGCCGTCAGTGTCCGCGAATTAAAGAACAACCCGTCGGCGGCGCTTCGCGACGCGCGTGAGCATCCCGTCATGGTGCTGAACCGGCACCGGCCGGAAGCTCTGCTGGTGCATCTCGATGACGAGTCGCTGCTCTCGGCGCCGGGAATCCGGCGGGCGCTTGCCACGGCGCTGTATCGCGAGGAAAGCCTGTCGCTCGGACAGGCTGCGAGGTTCTCCGGGCTCGGCATCGGCGAGTTCATCCGTTACGTGTCGCGGCTCGGGATTCCCGTGGTCAGGGGGACCGCGGACACCGTTCGCGAGGACGCCGAGGCCGTCGACGCATGGCGGAACGGCTCGTCGTAGCCGACGCGAGCCCGTTGATCGGGCTCGCAACGGCAGAGGGATTCCATCTTCTTCGAGGTCTCTTCGGCCAGATTGCCGTCACGGCTCGGGTCCGTGACGAAGTTCTGGCCGGCGGGGACCTGCCGGGCGCCTCGGAGTTGGCCCAGGCGATCCGGGACGGGTGGATCAGGGTCGAGCCACAGCCTCTCGACCCGACGGAGTTCCCCGACCTCGATGCCGGCGAGGCGACCACGCTGGCCCTCGCGGTCGCGCACGGGGGGCCATGTCTGGTACTGATGGATGAATCGCTGGGAAGAGCGCATGCCCGTGCGCAAGGGCTCGCCGTAACCGGGCTTGCCGGCATACTGCTCGCGGCCAGGGACGCGGACCTCGTTGACGCCGTTCGACCGTTTCTCGAGCGCCTGAAGAAGAGCAGTTTCAGACTCTCGCAAGCTGTTGTCCGGGGCATTCTCGAACGGGCAGGAGAGGTCGATCCGCAGCCTTGACGGCTACTCCTGCTATTCGAGTTGACGGTGCGGCGATTCGGGCGGGCGGCTACCGGCCGGCCAGCTTGTCCCGGAGCCGGGCCTCTCGCTCGGCGACCTCCGGGGTCATGGCGACGCCGAAGTCGGACGCCTCGACCACTGGCCGAATCTCGATCTCGCTGGGGCCGGGCATCGGGTTGGGGCAGCGCGTCACCCAGTCGACCGCCTCGGCCATGTCCCGGACCTCCCACAGCCGGAAGCCGGCGACGAGCTCGCCGGTCGGGGCGAAGGGGCCGTCGCTGACGGTCCGCTCCGGGCCGTCGAAGGCCACCCGCTTGCCCTTGGCGGACGGCTGGAGGCCTTCGCCGGCGACGAGGACCCCCCGCTCGGCCAGTTCCCCGTTGAACCGGCCCATCGCCTCGAGGAGCTCGGTGGAGGGCATGGCGCCCGCCTCGCTGTCCCCGATCGCCTTGATCAGCACCATGACGCGCATGGTCGTGTCTCCTGTCGTCGTCGCTGCCGCGTGCAGCGGGGCTCGTCTGGCCCGGTCAGTTCCGGATGTCCAACAGAAGATAGACGGCAAAGGCGCGCCGGTCCCTGCGCGAGGCCCTCGGGAACCCGCGGATGACGGTTTCGGCTTCGTCAATGTCCTGGACTACCTCTGGTTTGGAAAAGACCGCGTCGGGGTCGTAGTCAGCGCTGTGTCGTTTCTTCTGCATGTCGACGAACACGTTGGCCAGATCCTGGATTTCGACCGGAAACTGCCGGATGTTCTGGTTCTTGCAGCGCGTCTTGGCGGTTCCGTGCCCGAGCGCGCGGTATGTCTGACGCCAGGCCGGCCTACTGCGGTCGGAGCCGGCGCCGCCGACGACCATATCGGCGCAGCAGTTGGCCAGGCAGTGGAACAGTGCGTAGTACGTGGTGCTGACCGCGCGGCGCAGGTTGGCTTGGCGAGGCCGCCTCTTGGATGATGTTGCCAGATCGCGGGCAGTCTCGAGGAAGTCGAGCGGCTTCACGCAGGCAGGCTCCGCTCCACCCGGGGCCACTCGGATTTGCTGACGAACGAGAAGCTGGGGAACTCCTCCACGCCGGCAGCGGACAGCTTCGGGCGAATGCGTCGAATCAGGGTGGAGGTCCAGCGGGCGTCCAGCGCCTTCTGGTCGCCGTCGAAGACCACCAGGATGCGGAGGTACTCTTCGCCGTCGCCGTCGCCGAACTCGTCGACGGCCGGGACGACCCGGATGGGTCCGAACGCGATGCCGCTGAAGCGTTCGGCCAGCATCTTCCTGACGATCTCGGCCACCTTCTCCTGGGCTTCCCCGCTGATCACGTCCAGTCTCCCTGCACTCCCGCCCTCTCGCATTGTACATAGCCCCGGGAGCGTGCTCCTCCCGCGAGACGCGGCCCGTGGCGGCGCTACTCCAGCAGCCCCGCCAGGGCCGATGCGGCCTCGAGGCCGGTGTCCGACTCGGAGAGCCGCTCGCGTTGCCGGCCCGTGAGCCACTCGGCGCGGCTGCCGGTGGCGCCGCGGGTGACCGCGAGGACGTGCTCGATCTGCTCGGCCACGGCGCGGACGTGGGAGATCACCCCGACCATGCGGCCGCCGGCGGCGACGGCGCCGAGGGCCTGGACGGCGGCGTCGAGGTTGTTGCGGTCGAGCGAGCCGAAGCCCTCGTCGAGGAAGAGCGACTCGAGGCGGCCGCCGCTGCGCGCCATCATCTCGACCATGCCGAGGGCGAGCGACAGCGAGGCGATGAACTGCTCGCCGCCCGACAGGCTGGCGGGGGAGCGCGGCCGGCCGGAGTCGGCGTCGAGGACCTGCCACTGCTCGTCGGCCTCACCGGGCTCGACGAAGGCGTACTTGCCGCTCGTCATCTCGCCGAGCATCCGGGAGGCGTGGACGAGGAGGCGGTGCGAGCGCCGGAGGGTGAGCCACTTGAGGAACGCGCCCGGCTTCAGGGCGTCCTCGAGGTCGGCGAGAGCGAGGGCGCGGTCCTCGACCTCGTGGAGGAGCCCGCGGAGGCCGTCGACGTCGTCGGCGATGGCCGCGAAGCCGTCGGCGGCCCGGGTGGCGCGGCGCTCCTCGAAGCGGGCGTCCTCGGCCTTCGAGCGCGCGGCGGCGAGGACGACGTCGAGGTCGTCGAGGTCGATGTCCGCATCGAGCCGCGTCCGGATGGCGGCCAGCTCGGCGCGCGCCGCGTCGGCCCGCTCGGCGGCGGCCCGCGCGTGCTCGGCGGCGGCCCGCGACAGCTCGGCCGCTTTCGTCCGCAGCGCGGCGACGTGCGACTCGAGGGGGGCGATCTCCCGGGTGGAGACGGCGGCGGGGACATCGAGGTCGAGCGCGAGCCGGCGGACCGACTCGACGAGGACGTCGCGGCACGCATGGAGCTCGCGGACGAGCGTCTCGAGGGGAACGTTGACCTCCTCCGCGCGGCGCCGGGCCAGGCTGGAGCGGGCCTTGCGCGTGTCCTCTATCGCGCTTCGGAGGCGGCGCTGCTCGGCCTCGCGGGCCTCGAGGGCCCTTGCGCGCGCCTGGGCCGATTCCGTCTGCTCGCCGACGGGCCCGTGGTCGACCTCGTGCAGCTCGGCCGCGTCGGCGGGCAGACCGAGGCTCGGCCGGAACGGTTCCGGAACCGCCCGGACCGCGGCCTTCAGGCGCTCGACGGCCTGGTCGGCGAGCCTGCGCGACCGGTCGCCGGCCGCCTCGGCGCCGGCCGCGGCCTCCCGGGCGACGCCGGCCGCCTTGTCCTGACCGGCGGCGTCGGCCCGCAGCTCCTCGGCCCGGCGATCGTGCCCGGCGAGCATCGCCGCGGTCTCCGCGCACGCGGCCTCCAGGGGGGCGAGCAGGGCGTCCCGCTCGGGGACCGGTGTTTCCGCGTCCAACAGGTTCGGTTGGGCGGCCGGCGGGGTTGCGGGCGACGAGGCCTCGACCGGGCCGGTCCCCGGCGGCAGCCCCGTCAGGCCGGCCTGCGCCAGCTCCCGCCGCGCCGTGTCGAGTGCTGCCTGGAGGTTCGCGAGCCCGGTCTCGGCCTCGGCCGCCTGGCGCGCAAGGGCGTTGCGCTCGGTCCGAAGCGCGGTGACTGCGGCGTCGGCCTCGCGCGCCGCCTCGTGCGCGGCCCTGGCGATCTTCTCGGCGTCGGCCAGTCCGGCCGCGTGAGGGGCCTCCCAGTCGTCCGGCAGGTCCCGACGGCAGATCGGGCAGGTGTCGCCCGCGTGCAGGTCGCGGGCGGCGAGCGCCGCCGATTCCGACCGCCGCGCCGCGGCCAGGTGGTCGTCGGCGGCGGCCGCCTCGCGAGTGGCGCGACGGGCCGCCTGCCGCGCCGCCTCGAGGCTCTCGGCGCGATCGGCCTCCTCGGCCCGGCGCGCATCGAGCCGCTGGCGGGCCGCGTCGCGCTCGGCCGTGCGCTCGACGCACCGGGCGTGTTTCTGCTCGACGGCGTCCCGCCGCCGCCGCGCCGCCTCGGCCGCTTCGTCCAGGGGAGTGCGCTGCGCGGCGTGCTCGGCCGCCCGCTTCCGGGCGGCCTCGGCGCTCTCGGTCAGTCGCTGGGCCTCGGCCTGCTTGCCCGCCGCGTCGGCGGCGGAGTCGCGCCGCTCGGCGGCCGCTTCTTCGCCGGCCTTCGCGAGGTCGCCGAGGCTCGCCAGCATCGTCAGGGCCGCCGCGACCTCCTCGCGCGTCGGCCCGTCGTCGGCGGGGACGCGCGCCAGCTCTTCCTCGAGGCCGGTCTGCTCCTTCTCGCGGTCCGCTTCCTCCCCGGTAATCTGCCGTTCTGCCGCGGCGATGGGCGCCAGCAGGCCCGCGGCCCGCTCGACGTCGAGGGCGTCCAGCCGCTCGGCGACATCGGACGCCGCCTGCCGCGCCGCCTCGGCGGAGCGCACCGCGTCGTGCGCGGCGGATGCGGCCCGCTCGTCCTCGCCGGCCGCGGTCGCGGCCCGGCTCGCCGCCTCGCGCGCCGCCTGCAGCTCCGCGAGGTGCGCGGCGGGGTCGTCGGGATAGCCGGAGGCCGCCTGCACCAGTCGTTCGCGCAGCTTCTCGGCCTCGTGCCGGGCCGCGCCGGCCAGCGCGCCCGCCGCCTCGAGCTCGTCGGTGCGCCAGACCTGGCGCAGGATGCGGCCGCGGTCGGTCGGCCGGTCCTCGACCAGCAGCCGGGCGAAGCGGCCCTGGGGCAGGACGACGGTGCGCAGGAACGCGTCGCTGTCGAGCCCGATCAGGGCCTTGACGCCGTCGTTGACGGGCTTCACCTGCTCGACCTGCTCGACCGCCTCGCCGTCGGCTCCGAGCCGGCGTAGCTGCGCGTTCGGCGACCCGACCCTGCCCTGCCCGTCGCGGCGCAGCGTGCGGGCGACCTCCCACGTCTCGCCCGACACCCGGAACCGCAGCACGACCCGCAGGTGCAGGGACGTGTCGTTCATGAGCTCCTGGTTCGCCTGCGCGGTGAACGTCGTCTGGCCGTAGAGGGCGTAGGTGACGGCCTCGAGGATGGACGACTTGCCGGCCCCGGTGTCGCCCACGATGGCGACGTGGTCGCGGCCGGCGAAGTCGATGGAGACGGGCGACCGGAACGACCGCAGCCCTTCGATGACGAGGTGCAGGGGGCGCATGTCAGCTCCGGTCCCCGATCATCATCATCCTTCGTTCTCCGCTTTCGCGGCGAGCTTGTCGAGCGTCTTCTGCGCGCGCAGGGCGAGCGGCGTCAGGCCGAAGTCGGCCGCGGCCGCCTGCCCCGCGCTGCCCAGGGCCTGCGCGAAGAGCGCGCCGACGGCGGCGTGGGGCGCCTTGACGCCGCGCGCCGCGGTGGACCGCCACTCCTGGAAGAGGTCGTCGAGGGCGGGCTCGGCGTCGTCCTCGCGGGCCGGGTCTATCGCCTTCGCGGGCTGGTTCGCGATGGCGTTGACGAGCTCGAACACGTCGCACCGGGGCGACCACTCGGCCAGCCGGTCGGCGAGGTCCGGTATCGGATCGTCGGACACGACCCGCGCCTTCAGGATGCAGCCGTCGAGCCCGCCGTTCGCGGCCCGGCCCTCGAGGTCGGCCAGGGTGCCCGCGACCTCGGTGAGGGGGCGTCCGCCCGGCAGCTCGTGGGACTCGGCCTCGACGCCGTCTCCGATCGTCACCAGCACCGCCTGCTTGGCCTGTTGGCGCTCGCCGAAGTCGAGCGGTATCAGCGACCCGGCGTAGCGCCCCCGCGCCGCGCCGCCGGGCAGGAGCTGGGGGTCGTGGATGTGCCCGAAGGCGCAGTACAGCGCGCGCTGGAGGCCCTCGACGTGGGTGGCGTAGTCTTCGCCGACGGTGATGCGCCGCTCGGACCGGCTCGGCCGCGCGCCCTGGACGTGGAGGTGGGCGGCGTAGAGGACGATGCCGCGTGCGCCCGCCTCGGCGTGCGCCTCGTCGAGCAGCCGCCGGTTGAGGGTCGCGACCCCGTCGGCGTAGTCGCCCTCGAACCGCGCCGGGTCGTCGGTCGCGTACTGGGCGATGGCCCCCGGCGGGATGAACGGCACGCACGCTACCGCGACAGGCTCCTTCGCGACGTCCGGGAACGTCACGACCCGGGGCGCGGTGACCAGCCACAGCCGCCGCGGGGTGGCGGCGCCGGCCATCTCGTCGATGACCCGCAGCAGCATCGACGAGTCGTGGTTGCCGGCGATGACCACGGTGGGCGCCACCTTCGCGAGCCGCCCCAGCGCGCGCACGCCGAGCTGCAGCGCCTCGTACGGCGGGCGCGAGGCGTCGAAGAGGTCGCCGGTGTGCAGGACGAGGTCGGGGCGGGCCGACTCGGCCACCTCCAGCAGCCCGCGGAGGGCCGCGAGGTGGTCGGGGGTGCGGTCGTGCCGGCCGAGCTTCGCGCCCAGGTGCCAGTCCGAGGTGTGCAGCAGCTTCACGGGTCCACCTCGGGGCCGGTCGGCCGGGGCCTGGCGGGCAAGGCGTGCGGCGTCACGGCGTGGGGCCGCGTCACCGGTCGACCTCGGCGGCGGTGGGCCGGGGCTTGGCGGGCAAGGCGTGCGGCGTTGTTTCGGGGGGGCCGCGTCACAGGTCGACCTCGGGGCCGGTCAGCGCGCCCAGGTTGCTCAGGATGCGGTCGGTCTTCCGCTTGTCCGCCTTCTCGTCCGCCGCCGCCTCGTCGGGGTTGGTCGCGAACGGCGGGAACGGGAAGCGGACGGGGATGGGCTCGGGCACGATGGGCTGCGCGACGACCATCGTGCCGGGCATGAAGCGCGTCGCGCGCTCGCGCAGGGCCGGGGTGAGGAAGCGGTAGGCGTCGGACTCGCTCGCGTCGAGCCGACCCGCCACCTTGAGCGACGCGTTGCGCGGCAGCGCCTGCGCCACGGCCGAGGCCGCCTGCTGCGCGCCGATCAGCAGCACTCCGAGCGAGCGGCCGCGCTCGGCGATGTCCACCAGCAGGTCGCGGAGGGGCGAGAAGCCGTGGGCGGGGGCGTACTTGTTCAGCTCGTCGAGGACCACGAAGCGCAGGGGGGTGCGCCCCGTGCCCTGCTTCTCGCGCCACACGCGGTCGAGCAGGGCACCCACCACGAAGCGTTGCGCGTCGTCGTGCAGGGTCGAGATGTCGACCACGTGGAGCTTCGCGTTCTCGGACGAGACCGGCTCGAGGCGGCAGCCGATGAGGGGGGCGATGTGGCGGCGCAGCTTCAGCAGCCGCCGCAGGAACGCCTGCCGGGTGCCCGCCTGCGCGCGGCCGAACCACTCGTTCATGAGGCTCTCGTCGTCGGTGGCGACGACCCCCTCGAGCAGGTCGATGAGGTCGCCGAAGTCGCGCATCAGGTGCCCGGCCCCCGCCGGCGCCTCGTCCGGGTCGCGCTCGGCCAGCCGGTCGGGGTTGAAGCCGGTCTTCGGGGGAACCGCCTCGACGATGACCACCGCCCCCGTCGGGTCGCCCTCGAGCCGCCGCAGCCGCCGCAGGAGCTGGATGCGCACCTGCTGCTCGACGAAGCCGACCTGGGTCGAGCGCTCGTCGTCGGCGGTGAAGCAGAACTGCAGGAGCTGCTCGCGGACGAACTGCTCGGGCGTCCAGCCGTAGGCGCCGACGTCGGCGGTGTCGCGGGTTCTGACGTTGGCGACGACCGTGTGCGACGCGCCGGACTGCCGCGGCGCGTAGAGCCGGACGGACCGGAACGGCCCCGGCTCGTCGACGCCGAGGGCGCGCCACTTCTCGATCTCCTCCGGCCGCCCCGCGAACTCGGCGTTGGGGCGGTCGACGTGCAGCAGGTCCTCGCCCTTGGTGTTGAAGACCAGGGCCCGCACGCTCTCGCGCCCTGCCCGGCCGTCGAGCAGCTCCATGCCCTGCTCGGTCTCGAGGAGCTGGTAGAGGAGGAACAGCGCGTAGGAGGTCTTGGTGGCGACGCCGGAGATGCCCGAGATGGAGACGTGGCCGCCGGAGCGGCCGTCGACGAAGCGCATGTCGGCGTAGACCGGGTCGCCGCCGAGGTCGAGCCCCACCGGCAGCTTGCCGCGGGTCATCTCGTCTTCGAAGAGGGCGATCGCGCGGTGCGCCCCCGCCGCGCGCGCGGCGGGGGCGCCTGCGTGGGGGGCGACGAACAGCTCGGGCACCACCCGCAGGACGCGGACCTCGGCCCGCCGCACGTGCTCGGCCGGCAGGGTCGAGTCGACCACCCGGCCGGTGTCCGAGGGCAGGTCGGCCCCCTCGAACCGGGACCGCAGCTCGGTGACGATGCCGTAGTGGGTGACCTGCCGGCCGTCGGGCAGGTCGGTGGTCACCGCGAGCAGCTCGTCGAGCTGGATCACCACGTCGGGGTCGAGCACGACCTGGAAGGTGCGCGAGTCGCTCTCCACCGACCCGTCGACGAGCCCGATGCGTCCGCCGTCGCCGCTCATGCCGTCCATGCCTCGCGGTTGCGCTCGAACGGCGCGTCCGCGGTATTCGCCGATGCCGCCCATCCGTGGTGGTGTGTTCCAACGATGCGCGCGTCCTGGTCGCTCATGCCTTCCGTTCCTCGCGCTTGCGTTCGAGCGATCGACCCGCCGTCGTCGATTGAGCGGCTGGTTCCTTCGCGGTCGGGAATGGTGCGGCCACGGTCGCCTGACCTGCCGTCCATTGCCGGCGGTTGCGGCGGGGCCGTGCGCGCGCCGTCGTCGCTCATGCCGTCCGTTCCTCGCGGTTGCGCTCGAGCACCGCCTCGCGCACCGCGCGCAGGGCCAGCCGCGCGTCGCCCTGAAGACGATGCAGGTGCCGTTCCAGGCCCGCGATCGGCGTCAGGTTCACCGGGGCCCGCGCGTCGCGGTGAAGGGCCGAGGCGAAGCCCGGCAGCCAGCCCGCGGCCCGGTCGGCCGCCTCGACGGCCGCGTCGCGGCCGATGCCCGATGGCGTCTCGACGCGGGCGATGCCCGCCCAGGGGCCCGCCCACGGCCCCGGGTCGCCGACCCGCAGGTAGCACCCGTACAGCGCGTCCGCCATCGCGAAGAGGCCGGACCGCTCGCCCGCCGCCAGCTCCGGCACCCGGGCCCAGTGCTCGCGGGCGAGCATGCGGCGATGATGCGTCTTCACGTAGCCGACGACCGGCAGCCCGCGGCGGTGCCGGACGCCGTGCAGCGGGCCGTCGAGCACCGTCAGCCACCCCTCGTTCGACAGCCCTTCGGCGATGTCGGCCTCGGCGTCGCGCATCAGGCGCTGCAACTGCTGCCGCGCCGCCTCGGCGTCGTCCCCGTCGACCGCGTACGGCGCCCAGCGCCAGCCGTCGCGGTGGTCGGGCAGGGGGACGGGCCGGCCGCCGGTGAAGATGGCCGCGCGCCCCGTCGCCACCCGGTCGAAGCGGGCCGGCCCGTCTCCGTCGACGAGCACCGCCCCCGCCGCCCAGCTTCCCGCCAGCCCCATGCTGACATCGCCCTCGGGGCCGGTGCGGGTCAGCCGCGCCTCGGTGCGCATGGTGCCGTCCACGAACGCCACGCGGCGGGGGCGGTCCGTCTCGGGCGGGCGGTGTGCCGCGAACGCCCCGCCGTCCTCGACCAGCTCGCACTCGACCGCCTGCGGCGAGTCGTCCGACGCCTGGAACCCCGCCCCGTAGGCCGCGTCGAAGGCCTCGACGCCGATGGTGCCGGTCCGATCCGGAGCGTTCGGGCGTCCCACCCGCTCGAGTGTCATCAGATCGCGGTCTCTACGCCTGGGAACATGCGACGACGCCGTGACAGATCATGACACTGCGAGGCCCGGCAGCAGGGGCAGACCTGCACCGTGGGGCAGAAGCGGGCGTTCCTTGCCGAGGGGCGCGAGGGCTCGCTCAGACGGCTGGCACGACATCGGTACGCGGGAAGTCGTCTCCCTTGAACAGCAACGGTTCCCCGGCGTGGCGGGAGAGCGCGTACGCGCAGCAGTCTCCGAGGTTCAGCCCCGCGGGATGACGCCCCTTGCCGTAGCGCTCGTACGCGTCACGGGCGAGCCGGAGATGGTCGGAGGTGAATGGGACCACCTCGAACTCGGCGCGATGGAGCAGCAGGTCGAATTCGCGTGCGCCGTAGGGGCCTTTGCGAGACGACACGACCACCGCGGTCTCCAACGCGTTGACGGTGCTCATCAACCGGACACCGGCCCCGGCCAGCGCATCGGAGAAGCTGTCTCGCTCGGGTTCGTGGAAGAGGATGGCGAGCACCGCGGACGAGTCGACGACCATCAGCGGAAGCCCCCGCGCTCGTCGTAGCCGAGGATTTCGTCGACCGGCCTCGTGTCGAGATCGGGCAGCGCCGCGCAGCGCTCTGAGATCTCGAGAATCGCGTCCCGTATCGACGGCGCAACCCTCCGGCCGCGCGTCCGCCTGAGCGCGTCCTCGAGGGCGCCGATGACCGCCCGCGTCACGGTGGTGCCCCGTTCCCTCGCGAGCTCCCTGGCCAGCCGTTCGGCCTCGACGTTCTTGATGCTCAGCGCCACAGTGCAACCTTCAACCAGAACAGGCAGATTCTACCACGGCGTGAGGGGCCGCCGTGCCGCTTGCGACGATGGCGTGACCGATCAGGATGAGGAGCGTGTCGCGGCGTGGCGGGCCTGGGGCGGCGTCGGAGGCGGACGTGTCGACGAAGAGCGTCTGGAGTCGAATGCCTCGTCGAGGTGCGCGTCGTGGTCCTCGGCCAGATCGCGGCATCCGGACCGGTACCGGCCGGCGAGAGCCAGGGCCCGGCGGGCGAGCTCGCCGCGCTCCAGAGCATCGAGTCGGGCGTGCACGTCGCGGCCGGTCATGTTGTGGAGTCCTTCCAGCGCGTTGTGGGCGTCGCCGGAACTGAGTCCTTCCCTCGACAGGGCGTGAACGACGGCGAGAGCGTCGGGATCGGTGGGGGAGTGGATGTCGGCATCGTTCCTGGCGACCGCGCGCCATGGCCGCATGCATCCCGACCCCACGACCGTCCGGGCCGCCCGCGCTGAAGGACATCGTACCGCGTCGGCGCTCCCGCCGGGTGACATAATCAGCCGGACTCGAACCCAGAGGAGGCGTCATGCCCGCATCCGGCTGCCCGTCGCGCCCGTTCCGTTCGTTCGTCGCGTGCGCCGTCTTCGCCGCCGCCCTCGCGGCCGCCGCGCCCCCGGCCGCGGCCCAGCCCGACCGCATCCGCCCCGTCACCGACGCCGAGCTCGAGAACCCGAGCCCCGACGAGTGGCTCATGTGGCGGCGCACCCTCGACGGCTGGGGCTACAGCCCCCTCGACCAGATCGACCGGGACAACGTCGGCGACCTGCGCATGGTGTGGACTCGCGCCATGGCGAGCGAGGGCCGGCAGCAGGGGACGCCGCTGGTCCGCGACGGGGTGATGTTCATGCCGAACCCGCGGGACGTCATCCAGGCCATCGACGCGGTGAGCGGCGATCTGATCTGGGAGTACCGCCGCGACCGGCCCGACGACCTCGGCGACTACATGATCGGCAGCCTCATCGACACCAACCGCAACATCGCCATCCACGGCGAGCTGATCATCGACACCACCATGGACGACTACATCATCGCCCTCCATGCCGAGACCGGCGACGTGGTGTGGGAGACCGAGATCCTCGACTACACCGTGAACCCCGCCAACCAGACGTCGGGGCCGATCACCGCCGGCGGCAAGGCGTTCTCGGGCCGCAGCTGTGACCCCCGCGGGGGGCCGGAGACCTGCGTCATCACCGCCCACGACGCGGCGACCGGCGAGGAGCTGTGGCGGCGCCGGCTCATCCCCGGGCCGGGCGAGCCCGGCGACGAGACGTGGGGCGCGGTGCCGTTCGAGGAGCGCGGCCACGTCGGCTCGTGGATGGCGCCGAGCTACGACCCCGAGCTCAACCTGCTGTACGTGGGCACGTCGGTCACCTCGCCGGCCCCGAAGTTCATGCTCGGGGGCGCCGATCTGACCCACCTCTACCACAACTCGACCCTGGCCCTCGACGGCGACACCGGCGAGATCGTCTGGTACTACCAGCACATGAACGACCACTGGGATCTCGACCACCCGTTCGAGCGCCTGCTCGTCGACACCGCGGTGCGCCCCGACCCGTCCGCCGTGGCCTGGATCAACCCGCGCATCCAGCCCGGCGAGGAGCGGCGGGTGCTGACCGGCATCCCCGGCAAGACGGGCATCGTCTACACGCTCGACCGCGAGACCGGCGAGTTCCTGTGGGCGACGCCGACCATCACCCAGAACGTGGTGAGCGGCATCGACGGGGCGACCGGCGCGGTGACCGAGAACGCCGAGCTCGTCTTCACCGCCGTGGGCCAGCAGGTGCTCGCCTGCCCCCACGCCACCGGCGGCAAGGACTGGGAGGCGGGCGCCTACTCGCCGCTGACCAACACCATGTACATGCCCCTGCGCAACGTCTGCGCCCGCATGATGGCCGAGGACCCCGACACCCGCACGAACCGCCTCTACGCCATCGCGTGGCGCCCCGAGCTGGCCCCCGGCTACGACGACGTCGGCAGCGTGCAGGCCATCTCGGCCGAGACCGGCGAGGTGGTGTGGAACCACCAGCAGCGCGCCGCCACCATGGCCCTCGCCGCCACCGGCGGCGGGCTCGTCTTCGGCGGCGACGTCAACGGCCGCTTCCGCGCCTTCGACGACCGGACGGGGGAGATTCTGTGGGAGATCAACCTCGGCTCGCCGGTCTCGGGCTTCCCGATCTCCTTCGCGGTCGACGGCCGGCAGTACGTGGCGGTCAGCACCGGCTACGGCCGCTTCCTCGACCTGACCCCCGAGCTGCGCCCGAGCAGCGGCAACAACCTGTTCGTCTTTGCGCTGCCTGAGTGACCGATGGGTTCCGCTGCGGCGACCGGGCAGCCCGACGCGGCCAACCACGGCGCCGCGGCGCACGGCCGCATTCGGGGTTGATTTTGGGTATGATCTTGAGAGATGACTGCTGAGATTGCGATTCTGAACAGTCAGGCGGTTGCGCTCGCGGCCGACAGTGCCGTCACGATCTCGGACGGGACTAGCCGAGCTCCGAAGATCTACAACACTGTCAACAAGTTGTTCACGCTGTCGAAACACGAGCCCGTCGGGGTGATGATTTATGGCAGTGCGGAACTGGGTGGGTTGCCGGTTGAAACCGCCGTCAAGGTGTTCCGAGATCAACTTGGGCAACGCGCTTTTGGGAGCTTGCAGGAGTACGCAGATTCTTTCCTGGAATTCCTTGGCGCCAGCGCACTTTTGTTTCCTCCAGAACGCCAGGACCGGTTTGTTCAGCTTGGCTCCTTCCGTTTCTTGTCCAGAGTGAAACAAGACCTCGCCCGTCAGGTGAAAGCTCGTATTGAGGTTGATGGTGAGATCTCGGAGGGCGATCTCAAGGACGAACTCACGACTCTGCTGGAGCAACACCGCCAAGCGGTCGAGGCACAGGACCTGCTTACTTCTGCAGACCTTACGGACGTACAGTCGGTGTCGGCGGCGCATTCAGAGGTCATTCGCAGCGTCACGAACGAGGTTTTTGAGCAAGTGCCGTTCAGTGACGACCAGCGCGTTCTTCTGAAGGAACTGGTCTCTCGAACATTGCTCAATACTCGTTCGGTTGTATCCGATTGCGGAATGGTCTTCGCTGGGTTGGGCACGGACGATGTGTGCCCGATGCTCGTCCAGCACGATGTTCGAGGTGTTGTAGCTGGCAAGCCGCACCATCAGTTCCGCATGGTCATTGACGGGCACAAGACAAGCGGGATCTATCCTTTCGCGCAAACGGAGATGGTTGCGACGTTCATGGAAGGCATCAGTCCCACGATCAAGGCGACAATTTACAGGTACATGCAACGCCTATCGGAAGAATTCCCCAATGCGATCGTCGGCGATGCAGCGGATGGCGGGATGTCATCAGATCAGCGCGATAACATCCGAGACGGTCTTGGGGCAATCCTCCGGTCTGCTGAGGAACGGTTGAAGGAGGTTCTGGAGGCCTACATAGAGAGCGAGCAGGTGACTCCGGTGGTAGACACGGTACGGTCCCTTCCGAAAAACGAACTAGCCGAGATGGCGGAAACGCTGGTGAACCTGACTTCGTTTCGTCAGCGGATGTCGCCTGATGCTGAGACCGTGGGTGGTCCGGTGGACGTTGCCGTAATATCCAGGGGAGATGGATTTATCTGGATCAAGCGCAAGCATTACTTTCAAGCCGAACTAAACCACCAGTTCTTCAATAACTATTTCGGTTCAAGGGAGTGACGTTTATGGCGGACAGACGCGAAAGTGAATCGGGCGAACTTGGCACGATGCGGTCGTTTGAAGAGTACCTTGCCAAGGTCTTTCCAAAGGAAACTGATCGTCGCCGGTTTGATTCGAACGATCCTGCGGCGCTTGGGAAGGCCGTTGCCGATCGTGTCATCGAGAGGACGAAAGAGCAACCTTCGCTGGTTGCCAAGCGGCGCGGGTCTTTGGCGAGATCCTGACGAGTGGCTGAGTTGCGCCGATCGGGCTGGCCGACGAGGAGTCGGAAACTAAAAGGATGCTTGACTCCCTGCGCCGGGTGCCCTGCTGGGGCTTGGCGACATCTACATCCAGGGGCAGCGTCGGCTTGGTGCGGACGACGTTGGGGTGTGCGGGGGTGCAGAGTGGACGACGCTACTCGATGCGGACAATTGACCGAGCGTCATGGGGCGGTGGTGGACTTGCCTCGGCTTCAGGTGGTCTCCAGATGCTGCCGCGTGACGGCGCCGGCCCTGGCTGCATGTGCTGGATCAGCGCAACGCCATCGGCGCAACGTAGCGACATGTTGCGAGGTAGTTCGATGACCAGTCGATGCTCTTCGTTGTGGCGCCGGGGGATCCCGGTGGCGCTGGCGGTGCTGTTGGCCGTCCCGGCCGCGGGTCAGACGCCAGACGCGGACGGGAGGCTGCCGCGGACGCCGGACGGCCGGCCCGATCTGCAGGGCGTCTGGACGAACGCGACGATCACGCCGTTCGAGCGCGGCAACACGATGCCGTACACCGACGTTGCCGTGCCCGAGGCGGCTGCGGACAGGGCCGTCTTCACGGAAGAAGAGGCCGCGCTTCTCGCGGAGCGGACGAACGCGAGGCGGCCGGAGGTGCTGGGGGCGTACAACGTCTGGATGGACGCGGGAGATCGCCTGCTGTCGACTCGGCAGACGTCGCTGGTCGTCGATCCGCCCGACGGGCGTGTGCCGGTCAAGGCGTGGGCCGCCGCCGACCAGGAAGAGAGGATCGCGCGTCAACGCGACGACTACCGCGCGATGAGCACCTGGGACGGCTGCATCACGCGCGGCGTCCCGGGCTCGATGCTGCCGACCGGGTACAACAACGCATACCGCATCCTGCAGACGCCAGGCCTCGTCGTGATCCTGCACGAGATGATTCACGAGGCGCGCGTCATTCCGGTGACGGACAGAGCGCACGTCGACGGCGATGTCCGGCTCTGGACCGGTGATGCGCGCGCGCACTGGGAGGGCGACACGCTGGTCGTGGACACGACGAACTTCAACGACCGGGCGATGATCGTGACGAGCTCCAACGGCGGGCGCCTGAAGGGGCTCCCGGTCGGCGATGCCATGCGCGTCGTGGAACGCTTCACGCGCGTATCGCGGGACGAGATCGTGTGGGAGGCCACGATCGAGGACGCCGACGTGTACGACCGGCCGTGGACGATCTCGATGCCGCTGACTCGCGCCTCGGGGTACGAGATGTACGAGTACGCCTGCCACGAAGGGAATCTGGACGTAGCCATCTACCTCGGCGGCGGGCGTGCCGAGGAGGCGGGTCGCTGACGGCGCGGCTCGTGCGGTCGGGCCGGACCGGGTCGGCCGCGAGGCGACCCGCACCAAGCCGACCTTCGGCGCCGGCCGCGGGCTTCTCGGCGTCGGGGAGGGCCCGGAACGCACCGAATCGCCTCGGAATGCCAAACGGGGGCAGGGGCGCCCAGCAGGGTTGGCTGGGCCCAGCGCCTCATGCGAGCTTGATGTTCTGCTCGATGACGGTCAGTGCAGCGCGGGTCAGGAACCCCGAGCGGGTGGTGCCGGCATGCCCCGCTGCGCGGTCGATCATGTCGATCGCATGGCCGGGGATCGACACGTTCAGCCGCACCGCCTTCCGCGGCGGGTCGATCTTCTCGATGTCGACGTTGACGACGCCCACCACCTCGTGCGGGCCCAGCTCGAGCGGCACGTCGCGAGACGGTGCCGGAAGCGGCTTCCGGTCCTCGACCAGCACGCCGAGATAGGACAGGATCGCATCCTCGGCGTTGCCGAGGGCCTCGTCCAGCGTGTCGCCGGCCGACGTGCAGCCCGGCAGGTCCGGCACCGTCACGCCGTAGTCCGTCCGCCCCGGCGCCGTCTCGAGCACGACGAGATATCGCATTATCGGCCTCCCCACACCCAGCCTGCCTGCCGGTAGATGTTCCGTAGCGTCCCGATCATCAGGTCCTTGCGGGGATGCGGCACGATGACGATCCCGGGCTTGGTGGGATGCGTGAACACGCGGTGGCTGCCCTTGCCCTTCCTCGGCATCCAGCCGTCGCGCTCCAGCCGCTTGATGACTTCCCCGCTGTCCATATTGTGTATTTTACACAATTGCACAGGACTGGGTTCGGGCGCCAGGGTTGCAGCGGATTTCTCCCTCGTCGCGCCGGCGCCGGTCGTTCAGGGCCCCCCGGAGACGCGATCGTTGCGGGCCGGGACGCGGCTGGCGGGCCCGAACGCGAACGGCACCGAGCGGTTGTCGGCATCCCAGAGGTCGGCGTGGGTCTGCACCTGGAGATGAAGGTGCGGCAGGGTCGTGTTCCCCGAGTTGCCGGCCAGGGCCAGCGGATCGCCCTGCCGGACCCGGTCGCCTTCGCTCACCCGGAGCGTCCCGTGCCGGAGGTGCCCGAGGACGACGAAGAGGCCCGTGTCGAGCTCGATGACGATGACGTTCCCCGCGGCGTCCGCGGGATCGGTCACGAAGCTGACGCCCTCGGCATCGTCCATGTCGCCGCGAGCGACGACCACCTCGCCGTCCACGGGCGACCGGAGCGGCGCCTCCCAGCTGTGGACGGCCGCGTTGCCGGTCCCGTCGCCGGAGATGCGGCCGTTCTCCAGCCGGAGGAGATCGAGGGCGAACTGCTGGTTGTAGGCGGCGAGATGGTGGTTCTGAAGGGGGCTGCGACCTCCCTGGATCACGAGCCACTGCCCCTGGAACGGCGGGGCAATCCGCACGGCGGCGGCGGGGCTTCCGATGAAGGCGCGGCCGAGATCGACTGCCAGCACCAGCGCTCCCGCGACCATGACGAGGGTGGGGCCGGCGTTGGTCCGGTGCGAGGTGAGGAACGAGGCCGCGGTTCGCAGCGCGCAGACCCCGGCCAGCGGGAGGATCAGGAGCGTCGTCTCCGCCGACCGGGGAAACACCGCCAGGCACGCGGCCGAGGCCGCCGCCCAGAAGCTCGCGCGCCCCGCCGCCTGGAGGAGTCGGGCCCGGCCGCCGGGCTCCCGGAATCGGCGCGGCAGCGGCAGATGGAGACGCCCCTTCCAGGCCAGCCAGGCGCGGCTCGCGACCGCCCAGCCGCACCCGAGCAACAGCACGACGGCCAGCGCCTGGTGGCTGTAGAGGCCGACGAAGCGCAGGGAGAGCAGGCCCGCGAGGCCCAGCAGGGTGAGCAGGGTGGTGACGACCGCGTAGGCGCTGACGCTCATCTTCCCCCCATCGTGAGCGAAGTCGGTTCCCGGAACGCCCGGCCTTGGACGGCCGCGTCGCCGGTCCCGTCACCGAAGATGCGCAGCGTGAGCAGGGTCGTGACGACGCTGCCGAGACCCCGTTCGGCGAGCCGGCGCGGGAGCCGCCCGCGCCGGCTCGGAGCCGGCCAGGGTGTGACGGTGGTGCTGCCCCGCGCGTCAACGCCTTGGAACACGACTTCCTCGAAGCTGATGTGGCGTTCGCGAATCGGGCCCCCCGCTCAGTGGATGGCCACCGGCACGACCGTCGATCCGGTGGCGCCCTCGAGCTTCAGGGGCTGGACGACGAAGGCGAACTCGTGGACGCCCGCCGCGGCCAGCTCGGCCAGCCTCATGCGCTCGACGAGGTGGATGCCGTGGACCACCAGCATGATCTGGTGGATGGGCAGCGACACCTCGGGATCGGGGTTGGGCGAGACCTCGACGGGCTGGTTGTCGGCGCCGAGCAGCATGGGGTCGTGCTCGACGAGCCACTCGGCGGCGGCGACGCCGATGCCCGGGTTGGTGGCCATGAAGCGCTCGGGGTCGCTGTCCCAGAGCACGCCCCAGCCGGTGTGGATGAGCACCGCGTCGCCCGGCTCGAGGGCCACCCCCTGGCGGTCGAGGGCCTGCTCGAGGTCGTCGACGGTGATTTCGTAGGTGTCGGGCAGCATGTCGACGCCCTTGAGGGCGGCCACGTCGATGAGCACGCCGCGGGTCATCAGGGTGCCGACGTTCTCGACCCCGAGCCGCGTGAACCCGTCCCGCGTCATGACCTCGTTCATGTCGACGCAGTTGTAGAGGCTGTCGCCGATGGTCTGGTGGGTGAAGCCGTCGAACTGCGTGCCCACCTGGCCCATCTCGGCGACGACGAGCTCCTCGTTCGAGCCGCGCCGGTTCGACCCCGTGAACGGGCCGGTCGGCTTCACGTACAGGTCGAAGTGGCGGGCGCCGAGGGGCATCGAGGGCCGCAGCACCTGTCCGAGCTCGATGACCCGGCCGGTCCGTATCAGGCTTGCGGCCTTGAGCACGCTCTCGGGACCCATGTGGTTGGCCGCGCCACGCTCGTCGTCGGCGCCCCACTTGCTGGGGCAGCGCTCGTCGGGCGGCGGCGGGGTCCACGACTGGGCGGCGGCGGGGGCGGCGGCGCCCGCGAGCAGGAGTGTGAACGCGGCGGCGGCGACGGCGGTGACGCTGGCGAATCGCATGGGGTCTTCCTCCGTGGTGGGTGGCTTCGGTCGCCGGTGATTCTACCGAACGCTGCCGGCTTCTGCCGCGACTTGCCCTGCAAACCGATCGGTATTACCGTGGGCGGCTGCATCGAACGCTGGCACCTGCAGGTCGAGCGGTACGAGCCGGCCTGATTCCGGACTGAAGAGGAAATGACGATTCCGCCACTCCTTGCGGCAGCGATCGGGCTGGCTCTCGTTGCGGCTCCCGCGTCGGGTCAGACCCCTCCGCCGCTGACGACGGCCGAGGGCGAGTGGCCGGGCTACGGCGGCGACGCCGGGCATACGCGGTACTCGCCCCTCGACCAAGTCGACGCGTCCAACTTCGGCGAGCTCGAGCTCGCCTGGCGCTTCCGTACCGACAACCTCGGGCCGGGGCCCGAGTTCAAGCTCTCGGGCACGCCACTCGTGGCGGGAGGGCGGCTCTACGCCACCGCCGGCACCCGGCGCGCGGTGGTGGCCCTCGACCCCGCGAGCGGCGAGCTGCTGTGGATGCACAGTGAGCGCGAGGGAGCGCGCGCGAACGCCGCGCCCCGCCGCCTGTCGGGCCGGGGGCTGGCCTACTGGACGGACGGGACGGACGAGCGCGTCCTCTACGTGACCCTCGGCTTCCGTCTCGTGGCCCTCGACGCGGCGACGGGCCGCCCCGTCCCCGGCTTCGGCGAAGGCGGCCGCATCGACCTGAAGGCGGCGGCGGTCGTCGGCGAGGGCCGGCCCATCGACCCCGTGACGGGCGAGATCGGCCTGCACGCCACCCCCACGGTGGCGCGCGACGTGGTCGTCGTGGGCGGCACCTTCGCCGACGCCCCCGCTCCCCGCACCTACAACAACACCAAGGGGCTGGTGCAGGCGTTCGACGTCCGCACCGGCCGGCGCCTGTGGACCTTCGATACCGTTCCCGGCCCCGGCGAGCCTGGCGTCGAGACGTGGCTCAACGACTCGTGGGGCGTCAACGGCAACAACGGCGTGTGGACCCAGATATCGGCCGACCCCGAGCTGGGCATCGCGTACCTGCCGGTGGAGACGCCGTCGGGCGACTACTACGGCGGTCACCGGCCCGGCGACAACCTGTTCGGCGAGAGCCTCGTCGCCGTCGATCTGATGACGGGCCAGCGGCTCTGGCACTTCCAGCTCGTGCACCACCCCCTCTGGGGCTTCGACATGGCGAGTCCCCCGATTCTCGCCGACATCACCGTGGACGGGCGGCCCGTCAAGGCCGTCGCCCAGCCCGGCAAGCAGGCGTTCCTCTACGTCTTCGATCGGGTGACGGGCGAGCCGGTGTGGCCCATCGAGGAGCGGCCGGTGCCCGCGGGCGACGTGCCCGGCGAGTGGTACTCGCCGACCCAGCCGTTCCCCACGAAGCCGCCCCCCTACGACCGCCAGGGGGCGTCCATCGACGATCTGATCGACTTCACCCCCGAGCTGCGGGCCGAGGCGGTCGAGCTGGTGTCGCGCTACCGGCTCGGGCCCATCTTCACCCCGCCCGTGGTCAGCCGCCCGGAGGGACCCATCGCCACCCTCGGCCTCGGGGCCGGCAGCGGCGGCACCAACTGGCCCGGCGGCGGCTACGACCCCGAGACGCACGTGCTCTACGTGCCGTCGCGCACCGCGTTCTACTCGTGGGAGCTGATTCCGACCCCCGGCCCGTCGGTGTCGGACATGCGCTACGTCAAGGGGACCGAGAAGTACGGCGTGGGCCACGGCGGCCTGCGCGACCTCCACGTGCGCGGCCTGCCCCTGGCGAAGCCGCCCTGGGGGCGGGTGTCGGCCATCGATCTCGACCGGGGGGAGATACGCTGGCAGGTGCCGCACGGGGAGACGCCCGAGCGGGTGAGGAACCACCCCGCCCTCGCCGGCCTTGACCTCCCGCCGACCGGCGAGGCGTGCATCCACCTCGTCGGCCCCCTCGTCACGAAGACGCTGCTGGTGATGGGCGAGTGCGGCTACCACCCCGTCCCCGGGGGGCTCGGGGCGCGCCTGCGCGCCTACGACAAGGCGACGGGCCGCGAGGTCGGCGCCGTGGTCATGCCCGCCCCCCAGTCGGGGTCGCCGATGACCTACCTCGCCGGCGGCCGGCAGCACATCGCCCTCGCCGTCAGCGGGCGCACCCACCCCGGCGAGTACATCGCCTTCCGCCTGCCGGAGTGAGCCGACGGCGCGCGTAACTTGCGTGTGCGGGTGCAGGGACTCGGACAAGTGCACGTTCCCGTCCTCGCGGACGGGTCGGCCGCCGGTCTGTCGTCGGCCTCGCTCTCGGCGGCTACAGGCGGCCCGTCGCGTACTTGTGAAGCACGCTGGCGATGAGGGTCTGGTATGGCAGCCCTTCTTCGAGCGCCCGCTTCTGAATGGCGTCGAGGTCCCGGGTCGAGATGCGAATGTTGATCCGCCGGTCTCTCCGAAAGGTTGCGGCGGCGTCACGGGCATAGACGGACCGCTCCTGCTCGAGGTTGCGGGTCGAGCGCCACTCACCCCGCTCGACGGACTCCAGGATCGCCTGCTCGTCCGCGTCAAGTGTCATGGGTCGGGGCTCCTTCCGAGGTAGTCGCGAGTCGCCTTCCGGCTGGGAATGATGGTCTTCAGGGTGACCGACCGCTCGTCTTCCACGAACGGGACGACGTACGCGTAGGCGTCACGTTGCACGACGAAGATGCGCTGTCCGGCGTAGCGAGCCTGGTTGGGGTGATCGAGAACGTCGAGCAGGTCGCCGTTGCCGATGTGGAACACGATCTCCTCGAAGCTGATGCGGCGTTCGCGCTTCAGCTTCTGGTTCTTGGCTTCGTCCCACGTGAAGTACCGCACGGACTCCAAGAATACCACAACGTGTGCCTAATGGGCATACGATAGACGATGAACGGGGGCGCGCCCCTCACCCCGCGGCCGGCCGCTGCAGGGCGTCGATGCGCCGCAGCACCGGCGGGTGCGAGTAGTGGAGGAAGACGTCGAGGGGATGGGGCGTCAGGTTGTTGAGGTTGTCGGCCGACAGCTTCTTCAGGGCGCTGACGAGGGGCGCCCCGCCGCCGGTGGTCTCGGCCGCGAAGCGGTCGGCCTCGAACTCGTGGCGGCGCGAGAAGACGTGCATGAGGACCGACAGCACCAGCTCGACCGGGGTGAAGAGCAGGCTGAAGAAGAGCAGCCCCGCGTAGACCGACGGCTCGCTGACGTAGAACGCCGCGAAGAGGCCCTCCTGCCCGAGGAAGATCGACAGCACCCAGAGCATCGCCCCGAGGTGGCCGATGGACAGCGCCATCTGCAGCCAGACGTGCCGCTTCTTGTAGTGGCCGATCTCGTGCGCGACCACCGCGACGAGCTCGGGGACGGTGTACTGGTCGACGAGGGTGTCGAACAGCCCGATGCGCTTGTGCTTGCCGAAGCCGGTGAAGAAGGCGTTGGCCTTGGACGAGCGCCGCGAGCCGTCGACCACGAAGATGCCCCCGAGGGGGAACTTCGCGGAGCGGGCGTAGCCGATGATGGCGTCGTGCAGCTCGCCGCCGTCGAGGGGGGTGAAGGTGTTGAAGAGCGGCATGATCCAGGTCGGGGCGATGAACTGCAGCGCGAGGATGAACGTGGTCGCCGCGATCCAGCACCACAGCCACGCCAGGGGGCCCGCCCACTCGAAGAACGCGAGGATGACGGCGAGCAGCAGCCCGCCGAGGACGACGGTGAGGCCCAGGCCCTTCAGCAGGTCGGCGGCGAACGTCCCCGGGGTGGTGCGGTTGAACCCGTAGCGGGCCTCGATGACGAACGTCGACCACGCCCGGAACGGGAGCCCGAGGAGGGTCGAGGCGATGGCGAGGGCCCCGATGTAGGCGAGCCCGGTGACCACCGGACCCTGGCCGAGCCCGCGGACCACGCCGTCGAGCCATGCGAAGCCGCCCGAGAACCAGAACGCGAGCACCACCGCGAGGTCGAACCCCCCGCGGAGGAGCCCGAAGCGGGTGCGGGTGGCGGTGTAGCGCCGCGCCCGCGAGTACTTCTCGTCGTCGAAGACGCCGGCGAACTCGGCCGGCACGGCGGGGCTGAACGAACGGGCGCTGAGCAGTCCCGAGACCGCGCCGAGGAGGTACTCGCTGATGAGGGCGACGAGGATCACGATGGCAAAGGTATTCATGGCGTTTGATCCGGCGGCCGGGTTCGATCCATGCTGGAAGGTCGCACACCGAGTGACGACGCTGGTTCCTATGATCACACACGGAGGAGGCAAGGCAATGCGGAAGTTCCTGACGGCGGCGGCGGCGGTGACGGTGTTGACGGTTCCCCTTCTGGCCGGCGCCCAGGGCGGCAACGAGGCGGCGGGCTGGGAGCACCGGCTCGACTTCGGCGGTGACGTGAACGACCTGCTTCACTTCCAGACCATGGGCGACGGCGTGCACGCGACCACGACGGGGGCCGGGTTCGCCATCTTCTGGCAGCCGGAGAGCACGGCCGAGGGGGACTTCTCGATCAGCGCCACGTTCACCCAGATCGAGCGGTCGGGGCACGCGAACGCCTACGGGATGTTCTTCGGGGGCGCGGACCTCGCCGCCGACGGCCAGCAGTACAACTATTTCATGCTGCGGCAGGGCGGAGAGTTCCTGATCAGGCAGCGGATGGGCGAGGACCTGCCGATCCTCGTCGACTGGACCGCCCACGACGCCGTCAACGATCTCGACGCGAACGGCTCGTCGACGAACACCCTCACCGTCGAAGCGGACGGCGACACGGTGCGCTTCCTCGTGAACGGCACCGAGGTCTCGAGCCAGCCGCGGTCGACCGTCGACGCCGACGGCATCACCGGCCTGCGGGTCACCCACATGCTGAACGTCCACGTCAGCGACCTGAACCTCAGCAACTGACCGCCGCTCTCTCGCGGGATTCGGCCGCCGGGGCCGGAGGGGAGCCTCCGGTCCCGGCGGCGTTCTCTTCGCCGGCTCGGCCGGCAGGTCCGCCCCCGGCGTGACGGCCCGCCCCGCGAGCCCCCGGCGGCGCCGCGGCCGCGTACCCGGCCCCGCCGCGGCCGCGTACCCGGCCCTGCCGGCGCACCTGTCCCGGCCTGCCCGCCCCCCGGCGACGCCCCGGGGCCGGCCCCTGCCGCCCGTGCACGCCTCCCCCGGCGCCCCGCCGCGTCAGGTGGATGCGGATTTCTCCACGTTCTTCATGAAGTCGGCGTCGATGGCGAGGCGGTCGTCGGCGAGGTCCCACAGCTCTTCGGCGTAGGTGAGCTGCGGGCCGTGCACGAGCCACACCAGCACGCCCTCCTGCTGCGCCGCCTCGACCGCGGGCAGGAGGTCGCCGTCGCCGGAGATGACCGCGGCGTGGTTGATCTGCCGCTTGGCGGCGAGGCTGGCGATGTCGAGGCCCACCATCAGGTCGACCCGCTTCTGCTGGAAGATGGGCTTCCCCTGGGCGTCGATGCCGCGGTGCATCAGGCGCCCCTCGCGCACCTTGTAGCGCGGGAGGCGCTGCAGCGCATAGAAGAAGCGCTTCTTGCTGCTGAACCGCCGCTCCTCGTCCTCGGTCGGGGTGCCGCTCTGATAGGGGAGGCAGTCGTAGAAGTAGGTGCGCAGCAGGTCGAGCGGCTCGTTGGTGCGCCCGGAGATGGTGCTCTGGACCTCGCTGCTCAGCTTGCCGAAGTCGACCCACGTGCGGAAGTGATGTTCTGCGAGGTAGGAGAGGTAGCCGCCATCGATGAATATCGCCAGTTTGGCCAATGGACTCGTCCGGCAGTTGAGATCGGGTGATGACGCGCGACCGGGGGGCGGAGCCTCCACCCGGCGCAAATCGAAAGCGGCCGTCCCGTCGACTCGCTAGGAGACGCTACTGCAAGATACCGCAGAACGACGGTTTTTGCTTACTTGCATCTTGCCGGCGGCCGTCGAGGCTTTTTTTCGAACGCCGCCGCGGCTTCCGGGCGCGTCTCGGTGGCCGCGGGTCTCCGGCGCCTGCACCCGGGGCGGCCGGCGGATCAGCTGCCCGCCCGCTCGATCAGCCAGTGCGTGAACCAGCTCCGGATGCGCTCGAGTCGGTCTACGAGCAGCCAGGGCTCGCCCGTGCGCGAGAGGCCGTGGCTCGACCGGGGATAGCGGACCAGCTCGGTCGGGACCCCGCGCTTCCTCAGGGCCATGAACCACTTCTCGCCGTCGCCGATCGGCGTGCGGTAGTCGTTCTCGCCGTGGATGATCAGGGTGGGGGCGCGGACCCCCTCGACCCAGGCGATCGGCGACAGCCGGCGGTAGCGCTCGCGCTCCTCCCAGGGGGCGCCGCCGAACCCGAACTCGAGGAGGCCCTGGGCGTCGGACGAGCCGTACAGGCTGGTCCAGTCGGCGATCGACCGGCTGGTGACGGCGGCCGCGAACCGGTCCGTGGTCGCGGTGAGCCAGTTGGTCATGAACCCGCCGTAGCTGCCCCCGGACACCCCGATGCGGCGGCGGTCGATGTCGGGCCAGGCGGCCAGGGCGGCGTCGACCCCGGCCAGCAGGTCCCCGGCCTCGATCTCGCCCCAGCCGCCGGTTATCGCGTAGGTGAAGTCGTGCCCGTACCCGGTCGACCCCCGCGGGTTGGCGTAGAGCACGAAGAACCCCGCGTTCGAGAGGATGTGGAACGTCCGGAAGAAGGTGTTGCCCCAGGCGCCGTGCGGCCCGCCGTGAATCTTCAGGACCATCGGGTAGGGCCGCCCCGGCTCGTAGCCGACCGGCTTCATCAGCCAGCCCTCGACCTCGATTCCGTCCACCCGCCAGCGCAGGGGCTCGGCCGGCTGCAGGCTGAGGGGGGCCAGCCACGCGTCGTTGAACGAGGTCACCCGGCGCTGCCGGTCACCGTCGCCGGTGTTGACGAAGACCTCCGCCGGCGCGGTCGGGCCGGTCACCGTATAGGCCATGAAGACGCCGTCGCGGGTGGCCGAGACCGACCCGATGTGGCGGTCGCCGCTCGTGACCTGCCGGATGAGGTCGCCGGTCTCGCTCACCTCGAAGAGGTGCCGGTTGCCGCCCACCCCGGCGAGGAACCGGACCGCGTCTCCCCGCGCCGTCCAGGCGGGAGCCTCCGGCTGCATGTCCCAGTCGCGGGTGAGGTTGCGGGGGATGCCGCGCAGGGTTCCGTCGGCGGCGACGTCGACGACCCGGATGTCGGTCGGCTCGCCGCGCCCGCGGGTGTGGAGGAACGCGAGTCGCCGCCCGTCGGGCGAGACGGCGGGGGCGGTCTCTCGGCCGGGGTCGGTGGTGACCCTCCGGGGTTCGCCCCCGTCGCGGCCGACCACGAAGATGTCGCTGGCCGGCTCGCGGCTCTCGTCGTCCTGCCCCTCGTCGCCCGTGAAGTAGATGCGCTCGCCGTCGGCCGACCACACCGGGTCGCGCACGTCGAAACCGGTGTCGGTGAGCTGCGTCGGCTCGCCGCCCGAGGCCGGCGCCACGAAGAGCTGCGGCCGGGGCCGGGCCGAGGGATGGGGCAGCAGGGTCAGGACGCCGTCGCGCTTGTAGCGCGTGGAGGTGACGACCCGGCCGTCGAACCGGCCGGGGTCGAGGGTGCGGGTGACCGCGTCGGGCGCGACCCAGCCGGCGCGCGGCCGCTCCGTCCCGGGCTCGGGCGGCGCGGCGTACGCGATCCACGCCCCGTCGGGCGACCACACCGGGGCGCCCCGGACCCCGTCGATGCGGTGGGCCTCGCCGCCGGGGAACGTGACCCGCGCGAACCACGTGTGGTTGCCGTCGTTGCCGCCGTCGTCCCGCGGCGACTGGAAGCTCAGCATCCGGCCGTCGGGCGACCAGCGCGGCCCGCCGGCCTCGCGCGTCGGGTCGGTGAACCGGAAGGGCTCGCCCTCGGGGCGGCCGTTGCGCAGCTGCCGCATCCAGATCTCGCGGTGCCGGCGGTTCTCGGCCTCGACGACGGTGGTGACGGTGAACGCGACGAGGCCGCCGTCGGGCGAGATGGCCACCTCGCCGACGCCGACCTCCGCGTAGTAGTCGGCCGGCAGCAGGCCCCGGGTCTGGGCCGCCGCCGGGGCGCCGATGACCGGGAGGCCGGCGGCGGCGAGGGCGCACAGAAGAACGAGCCGGGCGGGGGTCCGGACGACAGGCCGGTGATGCATGGTGTCCTCGCGCAAGCGGAGCGACGCCCAAGGCGAGCAGATGGGCCTGCTCCGCGAACGGAAGACCCACCTGGAGGGGCCTGCTCGACGGCTCCGCGAGGCCATCACTGGGCGAGCGGCGTGAAGCCCGGGGGTGCTCTTCAGCCCGCCCCCGGGCGCCGGTCTCGGGGCAACCCGGGGTTCTCCACGGGCTGCCGGTCCGCGCCCTACTGGCCCCCGCCGGCGGCCTCCTCGGCCCGCGAGCCCGCCATCATGTTCATCATGCCGTAGTTGCCCTCGTGGCACGCGAACTCGAACATCGGGCCGTCCGCGCGCGCGTAGGGGAGGGCCCCCGACCACGGCCGCGTCCACGTCTCGGGGTCGTCGACGGTGAACTCGTAGTGCAGGGTGTCGGGGCCGGTGCGCGTGAAGCGCTCGGTCACCCGCGCCGCACCGCTGAGGTCGCCGCGCGACAGCGAGTGCTCGGGCCGGGCCCAGCGCCGGATGAACGGCTGGCGCAGGTTGGTGGTCTCGATCACCAGGGTGTCGCCGTCCCAACGGCCGCGCGAGCTGCCCGCGAACTGCCGGACGCCGTCCGGGAGGTGCGGCCGGCCGTCGAGGAAGACGACCCGCAGGTCGTGGATGTGCTCCTGCAGGATGATCACGCGGTCGGGCGTCTGGAAGAAGTGGTAGTTGTTGTTGTAGCCGGTCGGCAACGTCGGGATGCCGCGGTACCAGAGGCACCGCTCGCTCAGGCCCATCTGCTCTGGGCCGTCGGCGGGCACCCGCCCCTCGCGGATGTCGGCGATGCGGACCGACTCGGGCGAGGTGATGCGGGCCAGGGCCTCCGGGGTCAGGGACGGCAGCCGGCCGTCGGCGGGGTCGGTGATCAGCGAGGTGCGCGCGGTGCCCACCACCGATGTGCTCTGCTCGGTCCAGAAGCTGTTGTAGGCGCCGACGTTGCCGCCCGCCGGCAGCGGCTCGGTGCGCACCGGGCTCGGCGCGTTCTGCTGGTCGACGCGCTCCTGGGCCTGCCGCTCGAGGGCCGCTACCTCCTCGGCGCTGAGGAACGCCTGGTCCGCCCGGTCGGCGGGGCGCTCGAGCGGGGTGATGGTGGCGTTGTTCCAGATGGCCTGCAGGTCGGGATGGCCCCACGGGGTCCGCGGCATCGCGTAGTCCTGGGCGGCCGCCGGCGGCGCGGCGAGCAGCGCGGCCGCGATCGCCGTTGCCGGCAGCGTGAGCAGTCGTCGGTTCATCTCCAACCTCCTTGCAGTGCGGTTCCCGCTGACGGATCGGCCGGGGCTTGCTCTCGGTTCCCGACGCTGCAATCATGGATCGATGCGGACCAAGCTGCAACGAAGGGTCGCCGGGGCGGGGCTCGTTCTCGCCGCCTGGCTGGGGCTGGCCCCCGTCCTCACCGGGAGCACGCAGCCGATACGGGCCCGGGAGGCGATGGTCGTCTCGCAGGACGCGATCGCGTCGGCAGTCGGGGCCGAGGTGATGCGCGAGGGCGGGAACGCCGTCGACGCCGCCGTCGCCACCGCCTTCGCGCTCGCCGTCACCTACCCCACCGCCGGCAACATCGGCGGGGGCGGCTTCCTCGTCTACCGCCCGGCCGAGGGGGAGCCCGCCGCCTACGACTTCCGGGAGACCGCGCCCGCGGCGTCGTCGCCCACCATGTTCCTCCGGGGCGGCGGGTACGACCGGGTGCTGCATCACAACTCGCATCTGGCGGTGGGGGTGCCGGGCACCGTGGCGGGGCTGCACCTCGCGTGGACCGAGCAGGGGAGCCTGCCCTGGGCGAGGCTCGTCGAGCCGGCGGTGCGGCTTGCCCGCGAGGGCTTCGCCGTGTCCGACGCCCTCGCCCGGTCGCTGGCCGGGGTGCTGCCGCGCATGGCCCCGTACTCGGCCTCGGTCGCCCAGTTCTCGAAGGGCGGCGAGCCCTACGCGGCGGGCGAGGTGCTGCGCCAGCCGGACCTCGCGCGGACCCTGGAGCGCATCGCGGCGGAGGGCCCCGACGGCTTCTACCGCGGCGAGACGGCGGCGCTGGTCGAGCGCGAGATGGCGGCGGGCGGCGGCATCATGACCCGCGCCGACCTCGCCGCCTACCGCGCCGTGCGCCGCGCCCCCATCCGGGGCACGTACCGCGGCCACGAGGTGCTCTCGATGCCCCCCATCAGCTCGGGGGGGACCGCCATCATCCAGATGCTGAACATCCTGGAGCACGACGACCTGTCGGCGGCGGGCTTCGGGTCGGCCGCCACCGTCCACCTGATGATCGAGGCGATGCGGCGCGCCTACGCCGACCGCGCGCGCCACCTCGGCGACCCCGCGTTCAACCCCGCGATGCCCGTCGGGCGCCTGACCTCGAAGCCGTACGCAGCGGAGCTGCGGGCGACCATCGACGACGACCGGGCCTCGGTGTCTTCGCCCGACTCCTTCGAGTGGCCGCGCGAGGGCGGCGAGACGACGCACCTCTCGGTGGTCGACGGCGCCCGCAACGCGGTGTCGCTGACCTACACCCTCGAGCAGGGCTACGGGTCGAAGATCACGGTGCCGGGGGCGGGCTTCCTCCTCAACAACGAGATGGGCGACTTCAACGCGGGCCCCGGCATCACCACCGACCGCGGGCTCATCGGAACCGTGCCGAACCTCGCCGAGCCGGGCAAGCGCATGCTGTCGAGCATGTCGCCGACCATCGTCACCCGCGACGGGCGCCTCGTGCTGGTGACGGGGAGCCCGGGCGGGCGGACCATCATCAACACGGTGCTGCAGACCATCCTGAACGTCGTCGACCACGGCATGAACGTGCAGGAGGCGGTGGACGCGCCCCGCATCCACCACCAGTGGCTGCCCGACGTGACCCGCTACGAGCGGTGGGGGCTGTCGCCCGACACCCTGGCCCTGCTCGAGGGGCGCGGCCACGCGATGGTCGAGACGCGGGTGCAGGGGGCGGTGTCGGCGATCTACTACGACGCCGGCGAGGACGTGCTGGAGGGCGCCGAGGATCGGCGCCGCACCAGCGCCGCCGTCGGCTTCTGACGGGCCGGCGGGACAACCACGGACAGGAGACGGAAATGGCGATAGCGGAGGCGTTGCTGCCGGAGTTCGACCAGGAGGCGGCGGGGGTGCGGAGGACGCTGGAGCGGGTGCCGGCCGACAAGTTCGAGTGGCGGCCCCACGAGAAGTCGGGGACCATGATCTGGCTCGCCGGGCACCTGGCGAACCTGCCGCAGTGGGCCAAGCTGACCATGGCGGCGGACGAGCTCGACCTCGCGCCCGGGGGCGAGCAGATGCCGCCGCCCCCGACGCCGGCCTCGGTCGACGAGCTGGTGGCCACCTTCGACCGGCACGCGGCCGAGGCGCGGGCCGCGATTGCGGCGGCGAGCGACGCCGACTTCATGAAGCCGTGGTCGCTGCTGAACAACGGCACGGTGCTGATGACCCTGCCCAAGGCCGCGGTCATCCGCAGCTTCGTGATGAACCACCTGATCCACCACCGCGCCCAGCTCGGCGTCTACCTGCGGATGAACGACGTCCCGGTGCCGTCGATCTACGGGCCGTCGGCCGACGAGGCCCCGCCGGGGTTCTGAGGGGCGGACCGGGGGCGGAACGGCGCCCTCCTTCCCCGGGATTCATCGAGGGGCGTCGGGCGGGAGGCGGTGCTCTCCGGGTTCGGAGGATTGCGGGCGGGCGTCCCTCGGACCCCGGTGCCGCGCCTGGACGCAGGCGCCGCCGCGGGGCAGGCGCGCGGGCCGTGGAGTACACCTACCATCCCCGGATTCTCGAAGAGCTGGCCGGGTTCGGCCTGCGCCCCCGCCCGTCGACGCCGCCGTCGCTCGCCAAGGAGTTCGTGAACGACCTCTACCGGCACGAGCTCCGCCGGCTGCGGCGGCAGCTCCGCGCGCGGGAGATCCCCAAGGAGGGCTACGCCGACCGGGTCGTGGACCTGCGGAAGAAGTACTTCCTGCTCTCGATCCGGCTCGATCTCTGGGCGAGCCCAGAACGCGCGTGACGGGGGGGGCGGCGTCAGGCGATGGTGACGGCCGGCGACAGGTAGACGTCCTGAATCGCGTTCAGAAGCGCGACCCCCTCCGCCATCGGGCGCTGGAAGGCCTTGCGGCCCGAGATGAGGCCGGTGCCGCCGGCCCGCTTGTTGACGACCGCGGTCTTCACCGCCTCCTTCAGGTCGTTCTCGCCCGACGAGGCGCCGCCCGAATTGATGAGCCCGGCCCGGCCCAGGTAGCAGTTGGCGACCTGGTAGCGGGTGAGGTCGATGGGGTGCCCGGTGGTCAGGGCGTCGTAGACGCGCTGGTGGGTCTTGCCGAACCCGAGGGCGGGGTAGCCGCCGTTGGTCTCGGGCAGCTTCTGCTTGATGATGTCGGCCTCGATGGTCACCCCGAGGTGGTTGGCCTGCCCGGTGAGGTCGGCCGCGGTGTGGTAGTCGGTCTCGGCGGTCTTGAACGCGGGGTTGCGGAGATAGCACCACAGCACCGTGAACATCCCGAGCTCGTGGGCCTGGTGGAAGAGCTCGGACACCTCCTGGAGCTGCCGCCGCGACTCCTCGGACCCGAAGTAGATGGTCGCCCCCACCCCCATCGCCCCCATGTCGAACGCCTGCTCGACGCTCGCGAACCGGATCTGGTCGTAGGCGTTGGGGTAGGAGATGAACTCGTTGTGGTTGAACTTCAGGATGAACGGGATCCTGTGGGCGTAGCGGCGCGACAGGGCCCCGAGCACCCCCAGGGTCGACGCGACCGCGTTGCACCCGCCCTCGATGCCGAGCCGGACGATGTTCTCGGGGTCGAAGTAGGCGGGGTTGGGCGCGAACGAGGCGCCGGCGGAGTGCTCGATGCCCTGGTCGACGGGCAGGATCGAGACGTAGCCGGTGTTCGCGAGCCGTCCCGCGCCGAACAGCGCCTGCAGGCTCGTCAACACCCGGGCCGGTCGGTCCGAGAGGGCGCAGCAGCGGTCGACGAAGTCCGGGCCCGGCAGGTGCAGGTCGGAGGCCGGAATCGTCCGGCAGCGATGCTCGAGCAGGGCCGCGTCTTCGCCGAGCAGCTCGACGATGGCGTCCAGCCCCGAGGTTCCGCGTTCGAGGGCTCCAGTAGTCACGCGCGCTATTTTCCGTTGCCCGGCGGGAGATTACAAGGCCGGGGGGGGGGCGGCCGGAGCGAGCCCGCCGGCCCCGGTTCGCGGTCGGCGCGAGGGATCCTCGCGAGCGCGCGGCGGCAGCCCGTGGCGGCGATGCCGCCGGGCTCCGCCGACGCCCGGAGCGACCCACGCGCGCCGGCTCCGGCCGGAGATCGGTGAGCCGGGCTCCGCGGACCCCGGATGCACCCCGCATCGGACTGGTCGAACGCCGCGGGCCTTTGCCACGGACGGCCCGGGCCGGGTATGCTGAGAGGTTGATTGCGGTCCGAACGTCCACCCCTATTGGAGCATCCGAATGCGCGAGCACCTTCTCTTTACCTACAAGTTCAACCTCGGCCACCTGGAGACGCTGATCAAGGACCTGACCGCCGAGCAGATGGTTCAGCAGCCCCATGGGGTCGTCAACCACCCCGCCTGGACCCTGTGCCACCTCGCGTCGGCGTCGAACCACACCGGGGTGGCCCTCGGCCTGGAGTCGACCTTCCCCGAGGAGTGGGAGACGGCGGGCAAGACCGGCGGCATTCCCGGCGGCGACCCGTCGCAGTATCCGTCGAAGGAGGCCCTGCTCGCCGAGCTGAAGAAGCAGCACGACCGCGTCACCGAGGCGGTGGCCGCCGCCGACCCCGCGGTCTTCGCGAAGGAGTATCCCGACGAGAAGACGCGCAAGTTCTTCCCGACGATGGGCGACTTCGTCGACTACCTGCTGTCGGCCCACGAGGCCAACCACATCGGCCAGATCGCGGCGTGGCGCCGCGCCATGGGCCTGGCGTCGGACGCGGGCTAGGGGTCTGCGCCGTAGAACGGTGCAGAACCCTAGCAGGGTTGGTTGGGCGCCCAGCGGAGCCGCAAGGCGACGATGGGCGGGCTAGCGCCCGGTGATCCAGCCGAGGATGGAGCCGAGATTGGCGACCGGCACGTCGAACCCGGCCGGCGTCCACTGCCGCATCATCTCCGTGTGGCTCGGGGCGCCGTGCGGCACCAGCCCGGTGTGGATGTCGAAGCCCTCCAGGGGGTCGAACTGCGGCGCGCGGGCGTAGACGTTGACGTAGAACTCGAGCCGGAGGCGCGAGCGCGCCACCTCGCTGCTGGGGAGGGCCTCGAGCTGCCGCTTCACGCGTTCGAGGTTGATGGGCAGCTCGACGGCCGGGAGCGGGGCCGGCGGGCCGTCCTCCTGGCTCGCGGCCGCCGGGGCGGGCCGAGCGGCCGCGGGCGCCGTTCCGGTCGGGCCGAGCAGAAGGACGGCGAGGGCCGTCATCGTTGCGCGGGTGATCATCGGCGGTCCTCCCGGCGGCGCACGAGTGGTCGCCGACGGCGCACTCCCGACTGTACCACCGCCGGATGGCGCCGGCAACTCGCGCCGGCGGGCTCGGTCCCGGCCGTCCGGCGTCGGCGCCTCCGGTAGAATGATCGCCGGCTCTTGCCGAGGACAGACATCATGACCGAGAAGACAGACGCGCCGCCGGCGCCCGCCCCCGGCCGCCCGCCCGCGATGGACCCCTTCGCGCCCGACCTGCTCGAGCACGGCGCCCCGGTGCGGGGAGTCCCGCAGACGCTGGACAAGCGGTTGTTCGTGCAGCTCCAGGTGTTCACCGGGTGCGAGAGCACGCGTCCGTTCGTCGACCTGGTGCGGGACAGCGGCCTCGAGGCGGCGGTCTACGCCAACCTGAACGATCCGCGCGGGGTGGGCGTGGTGCTGATGTCCGAGGACCCGGCGCTCTTCGCGGAAGCGGCGCGGGGGCTGCTGACGGGGCCGTACTTCCAGGCCCTGACCCCCCTGCCGGACTTCACCATGCTCGGACGCACCTACTCGAGCGGCCGCGAGGCGGACCTCGAGGACTTCCTGCTGCACCGGGTCCGGCGCTCGGTCCTGAACCCCGGGCACCCGTGGGGCATCTGGTATCCGCTGCGCCGCATCGGGGCCTTCAACCGGCTGCCGCGCGGCGACCAGGGCCGGATACTGATGGAGCACGGCAGGGTCGGGCGCGGCTACGGCGAACTGGGCCTCGCCGTCGACGTGCGCCTCGAGTGCCACGGCCTCGACCGCGACGACAACGAGTTCGTGATCGGCCTCATCGGCCCCGAGCTCTACCCCCTGTCGAAGCTCGTCAAGGACATGCGGCCCACCGTCCAGACCTCGGAGTACATCCGCGACATGGGCCCCTTCTTCGTCGGCCGCACCGTCTACCAGTCGCCGGTCCCCGAGTCGGCTCGGGCGGCCGACGCCGGGTACTGAGGCGGCGGCGCCGGGCGCCGGCCGACGCCGGCCCGGCCGAGACGGGAGTGCGCCCCGGTCGCCCGCGGTGGAAGTCCCCCGCTGCATTCGAATGGCGATGCGCGACGGCGTTTGCGTACCGACTGCTTGCGCCCCGAACGGGAAGCAGTTGCGGCGGTCGGTTCGGCCGGGCGCGCATGCGTGGACACGATGCCGTCGCATTTTCACGAAGAGTGACGACAGGGATGAGCGCGGCGCCGCGTCGAGAACGGCGACGCGGCCGTGACGGATCTGTGGAATAATGGGCGGTCGCGTGGACGCAACACCAGTGCGGGCCGGCCTGCGGGCCGCCCGTGGGGCGGAGGTTCGGCAATCGCGGGCCGCACGAGCGCGGCCGCCGCGGGCCGCCGGGAGGAACTGACGTGAGAACCACCACACTCGTCGCCGCGTTCGTGTTGAGCTCGGCCGTGCTGGCGTTGCCGGGCGGCGCCGCCGCCCAGGGGACCGAGGCCCCCACGTTCGCCAACGACGTCGCGCCGATTCTGTACCGGTCGTGCGTGAACTGCCACCGGCCCGGCCAGATCGCGCCGATGTCGCTGATCAGCTACCGCGACGTGCGGCCGTGGGCGCGGTCGATCCGGGAGAAGGTCGAGACCCGCGCCATGCCCCCCTGGCACCTCGACCGGCGCCTGGGCATCCAGGCGTTCAAGAACGACCCCTCGCTGACCGACGAGCAGATCGCCACCGTCCTGGCCTGGGTCGACGCCGGGGCGCCGCAGGGCAACCCCGCCGACACCCCGGCCCCGCCCGAGTTCGCGCCGGCCGACTCGTGGCAGATCGGCGACCCCGACCTCGTCGTGCAGTTCCCGACCTACACGGTGCCCGCGGCCGGCCCCGACCTGTTCGGGAACATGTTCACCGACATGGGCCTCGAGGAGGACCGCTACATCACCGCCATCCAGACCCGGCCCATCGGCGACAAGGCGCGGCAGGTGGTGCACCATGCCCTGTCCTACGCGGTCGAGCCGAGCGAGAACGAGGCCGACATGAGCGGCGGGCTGTTCCTCGTCGAGTACGCCTCGGGCAAGCAGGCCGAAATCTATCCCCCCGACTCGGGGCTGCTGCTGCCGGGGGGCAGCCAGGCGCGGCTCAGCTACCACCTGCACTCGATCGGCGAGCCGGTCGACGCCGACGTCGAGCTGGGCATCAACTTCCTGCCGGTGGGCGAGACGCCCACCCACATCCGCTACTCGCGGCAGCTCGGGGGCTCGCAGGGGGTGACCACCGGGGTCCTCGACCTTCCCGCCGGCGAGGTGTCGCGCTCGGACGGCTACGCCCGCTTCAACAAGGCGGCGCGCATCACCATGTTCCAGCCGCACATGCACATGCTGGGCATCTACCAGTGCATCGAGTTCATCTATCCGACCCAGCCGGTCCGGTCCGAGACGGTGAACTGCGCGGGCTTCGACTACAACTGGCACATGAACTACAACTACGAGGACGACGTCGCCCCGCTGATTCCGGCCGGGACCATCCTGCACGTGTCGAGCTGGTTCGACAACTCGGCCGCCAACCGAGGCAACGTCGACCCGAGCAACTGGGTGGGCAACGGCGGGCGCACCATCGACGAGATGGGGTTCGCCTGGATCGGGTGGCACGACATGAGCGACGAGGAGTACGAAGCGGCCGTGGCCGAGCGGCAGTCGGCGCGTGAACGCACCGACGACGAGTGACGGCACGGCGGCCCGCGGCATCCGTTGGGGCCGGCGTCTCTGCCGCCGCGGTGCGGGAGGGCGCCCGTGGAAAAGAAACCGGCGCGGGGGCGGGGGACGTCCCGCCCCCGCGCCGGCCTGTTCGAGACAGCCACATGTTGAACCGGTCAAGACGACTCACGCCGTTGCTGGCGCTGGCCGTGGTCCTCGGCGCCGCCGCCGAGGGGCGGGCCCAGGCCGACCCGCAGAACTTCCTGTTCAGCTCCGGGCAGTCGATTCAGCCGTTCTTCGACGGTTGGTCGCACCATCCCGACGGCGGCTTCGACATGCACTTCGGGTACCTGAACCGGAACTACGTCGAGGAGCTTCACATTCCCGTCGGCGCCGCCAATCGGATGTCGCCGGGCGAGCCCGACCGGGGGCAGGCGACATATTTCTACCCGCGCGCCAACCGCCGGGTGTTCAGCGTCCGCGTGCCGGCGGACTGGGCGGACCGGCGGCTGGAGTGGCAGGTCACGGTGGGCGACGAGACTCACCGCGCCCTCGGCTGGCTGCAGCCCGAGTGGGAGATCTTCGCGAACCCGGCCGCGGCGCGTGCCGGCGGACAGGGGGACAACCAGCCGCCGGAGCTGACCGTGACGGCCCCGGCGGACGTGGTCAGCGGCGAGCCGGCGGCGCTGGTCGCGGCGGTGACCGACGACGGCCTGCCGTCGCAGCGGCGGCGGGGCGGCGGCACCGGCCTTCCCCCGGCCTTCGAGCGGGTTTCCGGCCAGCCGACCCTGCCCGTCAACGTGCCGCAGCTGCAGGCCGCGGCCCGCAAGCGCCCCCTCCGTACCCCGGTGGAGCGGGTCACGGTCACGTGGACGCAGCTGCGGGGGGCGGCCGGCGTGACCCTGGAGCCCGAGGACGACGCCCCGGACGGCTCGGCCGTGGTGACCGCGACGTTCCCGGCCCCCGGCGAGTACCTGTTCCGGGTGCAGGCGTCCGACACGCTCGCCACCGTGACCGAAGAGATCGCGGTCTCCGTGCGGTAGCTGTCCGTGGCGGAGCCCGCGATACACCGAGAGCGCTGAGGGCGGCCGGATGCAGCCCCGCTCGAATGGTAGCGGGGTTCGTAACGGGCTGCTCGCCCGGTAACCGTCGCCCGGCGGCTCCGCCTGCCGCCCGGCCGGGGCGCAGAGTTCCGGCACGATCCGAGCGTGGCCGCCCGCCGCGACCCGATCCGCCCTCCCGATGTCCTTTCCCGACCTGCGCGCGTTCCTCGACCGGCTCCGGCGCGACCGGGACCTGGCGGAGGTCTCCGTCCCCGTCGAGCGGTCGCTCGAGGCGGCCGAGATCCATCGCCGGGTGGTCGCGGCGGGCGGCCCTGCCCTGCTGTTCACCCACGTCGCCGACGCCGACTTCCCGGTCGTCACCAACCTGTTCGGCACCGCGCGCAGGGCCGGGCTGGCGTTCGGCGAGCGGCCCGGGCGCCTGATCCGGCGGCTCGCCGAGCTGCCGGAGGCCCTGATGCCCCCCACGCCGTCCCGGCTCTGGGGCGCCCGCGACGTCGGGGCCGAGCTGCTCCGGATCGGGCTGCGCCGGGGGCGTCGCGGGCCGGTGACCGAGGTGGTGACGAGCGACGTGCGCCTCGACCGCCTGCCCGCCCTGACGACCTGGCCCGACGACGGCGGCCCGTTCATCACCCTGCCGACGGTGTTCACCGAGCATCCCGACGGGC
The DNA here is from genome assembly GCA_963663815.2 of Vicinamibacterales bacterium. Classification (GTDB taxonomy): domain Bacteria; phylum Acidobacteriota; class Vicinamibacteria; order Vicinamibacterales; family UBA8438; genus JAJEEA01. The sequence continues at coordinate 6,170,274 of OY760734.1, forward strand.
GCGGCCACAACCTCGGGATGTACCGCCTGCAGGTGCACGACGCGCGCACCACCGGCATGCACTGGCAGATCGGCAAGGGCGGCGGCTTCCACCACGCGGTGGCGGAGGGCCGGGGCGAGGCCCTGCCCGTCACCGTCTTCCTCGGCGGGCCGCCGGCTCTGATTCTCGCCGCGGTGGCCCCGCTTCCCGAGAACGTGCCCGAGCTGATGCTGGCGTCGCTCATCGCGGGCGAGCGGCTGCCCCTGGTCGAGGGCCTCGGGCCGCACCCCGTGCCGGCGGGGGCCGAGCTCGCCCTCGTCGGGTCGGTTCCTCCCGGCGTCCGCCGGCCCGAGGGGCCGTTCGGCGACCACTACGGGTACTACTCGCTGCGTCACGACTACCCGGTCTTCGAGGTCGACCGGATCGCGCGCCGGCGGGACGCCATCTTTCCCGCCACCGTCGTCGGCAAGCCCCGCCAGGAGGACTTCTACATCGGCGACCTCCTGCAGGACCTGCTGTCGCCGCTGTTCCCCGTCGTCATGCCCGCCGTCGAGCAGCTCTGGTCTTACGGCGAGACCGGCTACCACTCGCTGTCGGCGGCCGTCGTCAAGCAGCGCTACGCCCGCGAGGCGATGGCCAGCGCGTTCCGCATTCTCGGCGAGGGGCAGCTCTCGCTCACGAAGTTCCTGCTCGTGACGGACCAGCCCGTCGACCTGCGCGACTTCCGGGCCACGCTCGAGCACGTGCTGGTGCGGACCAATCCCGAGACGGACCTGTACGTGTTCTCGAACCTGTCGATGGACACCCTCGACTACACCGGGCCGGCCGTGAACCACGGCTCGAAGGGCGTGTGGCTGGGGCTCGGCGACCCCGTCCGCGAGCTCCCCGGCGAGTTCTCGGCGGCCGAGCTGCCCGCGGGCATCGACGATGTCCGCGTTTTCTGCCGCGGGTGCCTGGTGGCGGGCGGGGCTTCCGCGGCCGACGACCCGGACCTGCCGGCGCGGGTCGCGCCCCACCCCGCGTTCAGCGGCTGGCCGCTGGTGGTCCTGACCGACGACGCCGAGCGCGCCGCCCGCAGCGCCATGAACTTCCTGTGGACGACGTTCACCCGCTTCGAGCCCGCCGCCGACGTCCACGCCGCGTCGACCCGGGCGGCGCGCAACCACCTCGTGCGCTCCGCCCCCATCGTCATCGACGCGCGGCTGGCCCCGTCGTTCCCGGCCGAGCTGACGTGCCGGCCCGACGTGGCCGCGACCGTCACCCGTCGCTGGCGCGAGTACTTCCCCGAGGGGAACGTCGAGATGGGCGACGCCGAGCGCGGCCACCTCGACTGAGGGGTGTCAGGACGGGGCCGGCGAGCCGGCTTCACGATCCGGGCGTCAGGACGGGGCTGGCGAGCGGGCTTCACGATACCGGTCCAGGAAGTCTCTGGGAGACAGGACGGGCATGTGTCGTCGGACCGGTTCCGGATAGTGCCGGAGGTTGCCGGTCACGAGGCAGCGGGCGTCTCCCGCGAGGGCGACGGCCAGGAACGCCTCGTCGTCGGGGTCGGGCAAGGGGACGGCGAGGGGGCGGGCGTCGACGAGCAGGCCGTCGGCGGCAATCTGGTGCAGCAGCGACTCCACGCGGTCGGCCTCGATGCGGAACGCGGGCCGCGAGAGCACCTCGCGGTACTCGTCCGTGATGCGGGCGTCGTAACAGACGCGCACCTCTCCCGCCGCGATCAGTCGCACGATGTCGCCGGGGGGGCCGAAGGGCGAGAGCAGACCGGAGACCAGGACGTTCGTGTCGACGACGATCCTCATCGGGAACGGGACCGGGAGCGGGACCTGCGCACCGCGTCGATCTCCGCGTTGATCTCGTCCAGCGACAGGCGATCCGTCCCGGCGTCCCTGGACGCGTGCTGGATGGCGGCGACCGCGGCCTGGGCGCGGGCGCGGCGTATCGCCCGCAGCGATTCCTCCAGGCGCTCCTCCGAGGTCGCGGACAGCACCGCGATCGGCTTGCCGTTGGACGTGACGACGAGGTCCTTCTCGTCGGCCAGGGTTCTCCAGACCGCCGCGGACCGGCCGCGCAACTCGCGCACGCTGACGAAGCGCATTCCTTCGCAAACCTCCCGAGGCTGTATGGTAGTGTACTCGATCGTGACTCGATTGAGGTTCTTGCGGCGTGGGCTGACGGCATGTGCTGCATCGGCGAGCCTTGGCGCGGTCCTTGCGCTGGCCGCGCCGACGGCGGCCCAGCAGGACGTCGAGCGCGAGAACCTCGCCGGCATCCGCGACGTGAACGTCGTCGTCCCCGACCTCGCCGACGACGTTGAGGCGGCCGGGCTCACGCGGCGCGGCCTGCTCGACGCGGTGGAGGGGCGCCTCGAAGCGTGCGGGGTCCGGCTCGGGAGCTCGCGGCAGGCGGCCGACCTCTACGTCGACGTCACCACCCACCGGGGATCCACCGGGCTCTACGCCTACTACGCCCGCGTCTCGGTGCAGCAGCTCGCGACCATCGAGGGGAACCAGCTCCGGGCCTACCTCAATACCTGGGACATGGCGAGCCTGGGCACCACCGGCGGCGCCAACCTGCCGCGGGTGGCCGAGGTCGTGCTGCAGATCGTGGACCTCTTCTGCGACGACTACCTCGAGGTGAACGACCCGCGGCGGTGACGCCCGCCCCGCCGTCCCGCGGGAACATCTGCGGTGGCTCCCCGGACGAGAGGCGGCGCGGCCCTCGCGCCTTTTCGCTGCCGGTTCAGGATCGGCTGCCGTGCCGTCCCCGCTTGTTCCCGCGAGCACCGCGCCGCTCGCGGGAATAAGCGCGCGGGCCCGGCGGTCACTGTGATCAGCAACCGGCGAGCCGCGGACGGCCGCCGGACCGGGGCCGCCGGCTCGAGCCGGCGCGGCAGGCCGCCCGGTTTCCCTTCCCACCGCATGACAGGTCCGGCGAGCGCGGCGACGCGGGCCGAGACCGAGTGGAGACGACGATGAAGGTGCTGAAGCTTCGCAAGACGACGTGGGTCGTGGCGGCCGTGTTGACGGCCGGGACGCTGGTGGTGGCGGACATGGCGTGGAGCCAGCCGGACGGCGGCCGGCGCGGCGGGATGGGCCGGCGCGGGCCGGGCGGGCCCGGCGGGCCCGGCAGACTGGGCGGACCCGGCGGGCGGGGCGGCGTCGTCACGATCCCGCTGGGCCAGCTCGGCCTCAGCGACGAGCAGCGGGACGCGGTGCGCGGCGTGCTGGAAGAGGGCCGCGAGGCGCTGCGCGAGGCCGGGGAGCAGGCGCGGGCGTCGCGCCAGGCCCTCGGCGACGCGGTCGGGACCGGCGGCGACGTCGACGAGGACGCGATTCGGGCCGCCGCGGCCGAGCTCGGGACGGCGCAGGGCGCGATGGCCCTCGCCAGGGCGTCGGCCCGGGCGGGGATCTGGGAGGTGCTGACCCCCGAGCAGCGGACCGCCGCCGACGTGCTGCGGTCGGCGCGGGAGCAGCGGATGGAAGCGCGGCGCGAGCGTTTCGAGGAGCGCCGCGAACGCTGGGAGGAGCGCCGCGACCAGCGCCGGGAACGCCGCGGCCGTGGGGAGGGCCGCCGGGGACGCGGGCGCGACCAGTAGTAGCGGCCGGTCGGACGCCGGGCCTCGAACGGCGCGGTCCCTTCCCGGGGGCCGCGCCGTTTCTCGTTTGAGCCCCGGCGCGCCGCCGGTCCTGCGTCACTGGCCCGAGCCGGCCAGGTCCGCCTTCATCTGCGTCCACGCCTGCCGCGCCTCCTCGACCGAGCCCTCGTCCTCGATGGTGGTGATGTCGCCGGGGTCGCGGTCGAGGATGACCGCCCTGAGCACCCGGCGCATGATCTTGCCGCTGCGCGTCTTCGGCAGCATCGTCACGAAGTTCAGCTCGCCGACCACCGCGATGGGGCCCAGCTCGCGCCGGATGGTCTCTATCAGCGCCCGGCGCAGGTCGTCGGACGGCGCCTCGTGCTGCTTGAGGAGGACGAAGGCGGAGATGACCTCGCCGCGGGTTTCGTCGGGGCGCCCCACGACGCCGCACTCGGCCGCCGCGGGGTGCTTCAGGCACGCGCTCTCGACCTCGATGGTCCCGATGCGGTGGGCCGCGATCTTGATGATCTCGTCGGCGCGCCCCCCGAACCACAGGTAGCCGTCGTCGTCGACGTGGGCCGAGTCGCCGCTGAAGTACACCCCCGGTATCTTCTGCCAGTAGTCGCGCCCGTAGCGCTCGGGCTCGCCCCAGAGCGAGGCGGTGAGGCCCGGGAACGGGCGCTTGAGCACCATGATGCCCTTCTCGCCGGGCCCGCACGGCGCGCCGTCGCCGCCCACGATGGCGGCGTCGATGCCCGGCAGGGGCAGGGTCGCCGACCCCGGCTTGATGGGCAGCATCGCGATGCCCCAGGGGTTGCCGAAGACGGGTCCGCTCGTCTCGGTCTGCCACATGTGGTCGATGACGGGGATGCGCCCCCCGAGGACGGTGTTCTGCAGCCAGTCCCACGCCGGCGGGTTGAGCACCTCGCCGGCCGAGAAGATGCGCTCGACCCGGGCGTGGTCGACGCCCTGGAGGGGCGCGTCGCCGTAGCGCATGAGGGCCCGGATGGCGGTGGGCGACGTGAAGATGCCGGTGGCCCCGATCTCCTCCACCACCGCCCGCCACGTGCTGTCGGGCTCGGGGTAGTCGAGGGCCCCCTCGAACACCACCGTGGTGCAGCCGACGAGCAGCGGGGCGTACACCATGTAGCTGTGGCCGACGATCCAGCCGATGTCCGACGTCGCCCACCACACGTCGGTGGGCCGCATGCCGAAGCACCAGCGGGCCATGCTCGCGATGTGCACCTGGTAGCCGCCGTGGGTGTGGACGGCCAGCTTCGGCTTGGCGGTGGTTCCCGACGTGGCGAGGATGAACGCCGGCTCGTTGGCCTCCATCGAGACCCAGTCGCCGGACTGGCCCGCGGCCCCCGCGAGGAAGTCGTCCCACGACATCTCGCGGGCGGGGTCGAGTGGCGGCGTCGGGTCGGCCCGCTGCAGCACCACCACCCGCTCGACGGGATGCCCCGGCGCGCGCAGGGCGTCGTCGACGATCGGCTTCAGCGGGACGTCCTTGCCCTTCCGGTACGTGACGTCGGCCGTGAACACCACCCGCGACCCGCTCGCGCCGATGCGGTCGGCGAGGGCCTGGGCCCCGAACCCCGCGAACACCACCGAGTGGATGGCCCCGATGCGCGCGCACGCCAGCATCAGGTACACCGCCTCGGGGCACGTGGGCATGGAGAGGGTCACCCGGTCGCCCTTCCCCACCCCGAGGGCGCGCAGGGCCGCCGCCGCCCGGGTCACGTGGAACTGGAGCTGCGCGTAGGTGCAGACCATCCGCTCGCCGCGCTCGTTCAGGTAGACGAGGGCGGCGCGTCCGCCCTCGCCGGCCGCCACGTGGTGGTCGACGGCGTTGTGGGCGAGGTTGGTCCGAGCGCCCACGAACCAGCGGAACGTCGGCGGGTCGGGGGCGTACACCTGGTCCCAGGTGCGGAACCACGGCAGCCGCCGCGCCGCCCGTTCCCAGAAGCCCTCGGGGTCGCGGCGCCCTTCGTCAATCCAGCGCTGCACGATCGGGGGGATGATCTGCATGGTCTCGTTTCTCCGTTAGACTCGTTCGCCAATGCCGCGCCACGTCACGGTCGGGCTGCACGCCACCATCGTCGCCGTCACCGGCACGGAGCCCCGGGTGCTGACGGTGTCGGGGGGCGGCGGGGACGACGGCCCGCCCGCCCTGCCCTTCGGCCCCCTCGACCCCGATCGCCACCGCACCCTGGAGCTCGGCCTGCGGGCCTGGGTCAGCGACCAGACCGGCATGGACCTCGCGCACGTCGAACAACTGTACACGTTCGGCGACCGGGACCGGGGGGGGGCGGCGGGCGGAGAGACCCGGGTGCTCTCCGTGGCCTACCTCGCCCTGGTGCGCGAGCGCGAGCTCGCGGCGGGGCACCCGGCCGCGTGGGAGGCGGTCTATCGCTTCCTGCCGTGGGAGGACCGCCGCGGCGGCGAGCCGGCCCTGCTGGGCGATGGCATCCGCCCCGCCCTCGACGCCTGGATCGAGGCGGCGGAGGCCGGCCCCGCCCGCCGCGAGCGCCGGGGCCGCGCCGACATCACCTTCGGGGCGGGGGCGGCGGGGTGGGACGGCGAGCGGGTCCTCGACCGCTACGAGCTGCTCTACGAGGCGGGGCTGGTCGCCGAGGCGGGCCGCGCCGGCGGGCCCGCGGCCGCTGGCGCACCTCCCGGCCGGGCGGCCGCCGGCCCGACGGGGTTCGGCGCCCCGCTCGCCTTCGACCACCGGCGCATCCTCGCCACCGCGCTGGGGCGGCTGCGCGGGAAGCTCAAGTACCGGCCGCTGGTGTTCGAGCTGCTGCCGGAGACCTTTACCCTGCTGCAGTTGCAGCGGACGGTCGAGACCCTCGCGGGGGTCCGCCTCCACAAGCAGAACTTCCGCCGCCTCGTCGAGCGCGGCGCCCTCGTCGAGGGCACCGGCCGCGTCGAGCCCGCCACCGGCGGCCGCCCCGCCGAGCTGTTCCGCTTCCGCCGCGAGGTGCAGCACGAGCGCCCCGCCCCGGGGGTGGGGCTGCCGGGCCTGCCCGTCTCGGGCTCCTGACCTGATGTCGTCCACGTCAGCCGTTGTCGCTGACAGACCCGGGGTCTCGGCAGGGCCGGCCTGCCGCGCGGTTGACAGCCCTTTATGCTCACAGCTAGAATAACGGCTTGTAATTCTCATTGTGAGCATAATGATCAACGACCTTCTGCAGACCGTTCCCGACCCCGAGCCGCCCCGGCTCGACTACACGCCGGCGGTGGCGGCCCGCACCGCGGACCTCTACGAGCGCGTGCGGTCGGTGATCCCCCCGATGGAATGGCCGGTCCACGCCCCCTACGTCGACGCCATCCGGCGCCTGAAGGAGGAGCGGGGGGCGGTGGTGCTGGCCCACAACTACCAGACGCCGGAGATCTTCCACGGGGTCGCCGACCTCTGCGGCGACTCGCTCGCCCTCGCGCAACAGGCGGCAGAGACCGACGCCGACGTCATCGTCGTGTGCGGCGTCCACTTCATGGCCGAGACCGCCAAGATCCTCAGCCCCGGCCGGACGGTGCTCATTCCCGACCTCGAGGCGGGCTGCTCGCTGGCGTCGTCGATCACCGCGGCCGACATCGCGCTGCTGCGCGAGCGCCACCCCGGGGCGCCGGTCGTCACCTACGTCAACACGTCGGCCGAGGTGAAGGCGGCGTCGGATGTCTGCTGCACCTCGTCGAACGCGGTCGAGGTCGTGGAGTCGCTCGGGGCCGACCGGGTCATCTTCCTGCCCGACGAGTACCTCGGGCGCTACGTGGCGAGCCGGACCGGGGTCGAGATCGTGCTGTGGCAGGGCCACTGCGAGGTGCACGAGCGGTTCAGCGCCGAGGACCTGCGCGGCTACCGGGCGAGCTATCCGGGCGTGCAGATCTACGCGCACCCCGAGTGCCCGCCCGACGTGCTCGCCGAGGCCGACTACGTGGGCTCGACGGCGGGGCTGCTGCGCCACGTCGACCGGGAGCGCCCCGAGCGGGTGGTACTGGTGACCGAGTGCTCGATGAGCGACAACGTGGCGGTGGCCCACCCCGAGGTGGAGTTCATCCGGCCCTGCAACCTGTGCCCGCACATGAAGCGGATCACCCTGCCCGGGATTCTGGCCTCGCTCGAGCGGATGCAGCACGAGGTGACCGTGGACCCGGCCGTCGCCGCCGGCGCCCGCCGGGCCGTCGAGCGCATGCTCGAGGTCGGCCGCGGGGCGGGGGGATGAGGCGCGCGGGCGGCCGTCCGGGGCGCTCCCGGTGGCACGGGGCGGACCCCTGGAGGGTCCGCGACCGGGATCGCGAGGAGGCGATTTCGGAGCCGACGCGCCGATGACCCAGGCCCCCCCGCCCCCCCGCGTGGCCCCGCTGCCGCTCCAGCACTACGAGGAGCTCGTCCGCCGCGAGCTGGCCGTCGACCTGGGGTCGGCCGGCGACATCACCACCGACGCGATCGTGCCCGCGCATCGCCGCGCGGTCGCGCAGATCGCGGTCCGGCGCGCCGGGCGCGTCTGCGGGCTGCGGTGCGCCCTGTTCGCGTTCGAGGCGCTCGGCCCGGTGCGCCATGCCGTCGAGCACGACGACGGCGCCGACGTGGCGGCGGGCGCGGTGCTCGCGACGGTCGAGGGCCCGGCCCGGGTCCTGCTCGCGGCCGAGCGGACCGCCCTGAACCTCCTCGCCCACCTGTCGGGCGTCGCCACCGCCACCCGCGACCTGGTCGAGGCCGCGGGGCGCGGCGGCGCCGCCCGAATCGTGTGCACGCGCAAGACGACCCCCGGCCTGCGCGCCCTCGAGAAGTACGCGGTGCGGGTGGGCGGCGCCTCGAACCACCGCTTCGGGCTTCACGACGCCGTGCTCGTCAAGGACAACCACCGGCTGATCGCGGGTGGGGTCGGCCCCGCCGTCGCGCGGGCGCGCTCCGCGCAGGGCCACGTCGTCCGGATTGAGGTGGAGGTCGACGACCTGGAGCAGCTCGCGGAGGCGCTCGACGCCGGGGCCGACGCGGTGCTCCTCGACAACTTCTCGATCGCCGACCTGAGGAAGGCGTCGGCGCTGGTCCGCGGCCGGGCGGTGACCGAGGCGTCGGGGGGAATCACGCCCGAGACCGTCGCCGAGGTCGCCGCCACCGGGGTCGACCTGATCTCGGTCGGCTGGATCACCCACAGCGCGCCGGCCCTCGACGTGGGGCTGGACTTCGTCGCGTCGTGACCTCCGGCCGCGCGGTTCCTGCGCTTCGTCAGGGCGCGAGGCGGTCGAGCGCCCACTGGAGCCGGGACGCCGCGTCGGGCAGCGCCGCGCCGGTGCGGCCTTCGAGGATGATCTGCCGGGAGTCGAGCCGGACCCCGTAGAAGCGCTCGTTCGCGTCGCGGTCCGCCCGCAGGGTGGCGCCGCCGAGGGTCACCCCTGCGAACACGCCGCGGCTGCGCGAGTAGCTGAGGATCTCGGCCGTCATCTGCAGGTCGGTCGACGCCTCGAGGCTGCGGCCGACCGGCCCCACCGCGGCCGAGGCGTCGCCGCCCAGCTTGAACTGGTTGCCGAGCAGCCGGGCGAGGCCGCGCCGGTTCTGGATGAGGAGGACCACGTCGGCCTGCTGCGCCCCCACCTGCAGCCCGATGCTGCCGCCGGTCAGGGTGAGGAACGCCGGCGGCGACCACGCGCCGGTGTCCGGGTCCCGCGCCGCGATGAACCCGCGGCCGCGCTGGCCGCCGAAGATGAACCCCGCCCGGACCGTCGACGGGAACACCGCGATGGCGGTGGCCCGCTCGAGGATCGACTCGGGGATGGAGGAGTCGGGCGCGTCCATGATCTCCTGGAGGACGACGAACCCCTCGGCGAGGCGCTCCGCCTCGGTGTCGGCGGCAGCCACGGCGGGAGTCGCCAGCAGGACCAGGCCCGTGACCATCGCGGTCTTCGCGAGCCGGCCGGCCGCAACCGTGAACGTTGCGCTGCAAGTGGTCATGTCTCTCGATCTATCGGCTCGAACCTCGGCCCTCTCTATCGGTGGACCGAAGCAGCCTCCGCGTGCCGACGTGCCGAATCGGCTGGGCGAGGGGGTGCCTCGAGTCCCGAGGCACCCAATTCGGCCTTGAGGACTTCCGGCTTCAGGATCTCGTCGACGCTGCCGCGCGCATCGATGAACACGGGGGATGCGGGAGGACGGGGCCACGGAACACCGTTGGCCTCCATCAGGCCGGCGATTACGCCCCGGTCCGTCTTGCCCTCCACGAGGAGCTTCCTGGGACGCCGTCTCGAAGGCAACTCACCTGACCTCGATGTTCCGCTCGGCGGCCGCCACGATGGCGCGGTCGATGAAACTGACCGATTCTCCGCGGCTTCGTTCGATTCTCTGAATCGTGACGCCGTCCCCGCCGGATTCCGCAATCGCCGCCAGACTCTCGTAGCAGTCGCGGCTGTGCGTCGTGGCGAACACCTGGACCGACAGCGCGGTCGCCTGTTCACTGATCATCCGCCACATGTCTTCCATCACCGAGTAGTGAAGACCGGTGTCGATCTCGTCGACCAGCAGCGCACCGCCTCTGGCGTTGGCGAGAGACAGCGCAAGACCGAGCATCCGCCACATGCCGTCTCCCAGGCTGCCGATCGGGACTTGGCCCGCTATTCCACGAAGTTTGAGTACCACCCCGCCGGGCGCATCCCGATCGAGAAGTCTCCGGTCGTGTGCCATGGCAGGCGCGATATCCTCGATGGCTGGCTCGACGATGCGAAGCGCCTGCTTGATGGGTTCGTCTTTGTCGGTAAAGACGTAGCCACTGTACGACTGCACGACATCCGCCGCCTTCACACCGCTGGTCCTGACGAATTGAACGGCTTGGCTCGATCCGTTGCGCGCGCGCAACGGCCGTCGAGGCCAGAGCAGCACGCCGTCGTCGGTGACGAAAGCCCTCGACCCGTACTCGCCTTCAGCATTCGACCACTCGACGCGAAGGTCGAGGTGCGCATTCCCGTCGTCGCCCTCTGGTTCGGCGTTCGGTTCATCGTGCCCGGAACTGGCAGGGTCCTTGATGTAGACGGTCACCCTGTCGTTCCGTGTGGCGGGGTCCGAGTCGCCGACACGGTTCGCCTCGATGCAGATTGGCCTCGCCAGCTCACGGTTCGCGAACAGGTGCGCAATATTGAGCGGCTCGGGGTGAGGCCCGAGAGAGCGCCGCGCATCCTCGTCAATGGCGTGGGCCCACTCTCCCCGGCGTCCCGCAATGGCCGACAGCACGGTCAGGTCTCCGGCCGACCGAAGCAACTCGATGCACTCCAGAATCGACGTCTTGCCGCAGTTGTTCGTCCCGACGAGGAGGTTGACGCGGCCGAGCCCCTGCATTCGGAGCGAGTCGAGGCCGCGGTAGCCCTTGATCCGTATCGATGAATACAACGCAGTCTCCGGGAAATCGTACGCTCCTCAAGTATGACACGGCTCGATCATCCGCCCCGCAGCACGGTTCAGCGCCTGCAACCACGGCCCGCAGGCCGATGGTCGGCCGGATACAGCGGGGTTCGCGGGCCGCCCCCGCCTGCTCGGTCCGTGCCCTGATCGGTGACGACCCCCGCCGCCTCGACGGACTGGCAACGTCCGGCGCATCTGACGCGGCAACTGGTGTGCCCTGGTCGGTGACGAGCCCCGCCGCCTCGACGGTGGCCTGACCTGTCGCGGGCGCGGAGGCTGGGTTGTCCGGGAGAGCCGCGCCGGCGCCGTTCGTGCTGTCTGCCGGCGAGCCAGGCACGACCCGAGCGGAGCCTCTTGAGGTGCCGGCCGGTTCGCCGGCGCAGCGGTGCCCTGCGTATAGAATGATCCGATGCGTCTCGTCTTCGAGCAGGTCCGGACCGGCGGCGACCGGAACTTCGGCTACCTGATCGGCGACCGGGAGGCGGGGGAGGGGGTGCTCGTCGATCCCTCGTACTCGCCGGGGGTGCTTGTCGATCGGGCGGCGGCGCAGGGGCTGACGGTGACCCACGTCGTCAACACCCACGGGCATCCCGACCACACCGAGGGCAACCGCGCCGCCGTCGAGCTGACGGGGGCGCCGGTGGCCGCCCACCCCGCCGCGCCGGAGCCGCCGGACGTGGACCTCGCGGACGGGGGAGAGCTGGCGGTGGGCTCGCTCGCCCTGCGCTGCCTGCACACCCCCGGCCACTGCGACGACCACCTGGTGCTGTTCGAGCCCGAGCACCGCCTGCTCGTCACCGGCGACCTGCTGTTCGTGGGCAAGGTCGGCGGCACGCAGTCCGAGGCTGACGCCCGCACCGAGTGGGCGAGCCTGCAGCGGCTGCTCGATGCCGTGCCCGACGACACCACGGTGTGGCCCGGCCACGACTACGGGGCGCGGCCCAGCTCGACCATCGGGCTCGAGCGGCGGACCAACCCGTTCCTCGTCTGCGAGGACGTCGACGCCTTCCTGCGGCTGCGGGTCGACTGGCCGGAGTACAAGAAGCGGATGGGCCTGAAGTAGCGCCCGCCGCCCTTCGTCCCGCGTTCGCAGGGGTTCGCGGATACCGCCATGAGGAACACCGATCGAGCGTACGCCAGGAGCGGGGTGTGGTGCGTCGCTCTCGTGCTGGCCGCCGCCGTCGCGTGCGGTCCGGCCGGGCCGTCCGCCGTGCGCGCGGCGGGGCCGGCTCCCGCCGCCGCGCAGGCGCAGTCGGCACGCGCCACGACCCCGGGCGGCACCGGCGGCGTCAACGCGCCCGAGACCCTCGACAAGCCCTACCTCGTGCTGGTGTCCTTCGACGGGTTCCGCCACGACTACCTCGACCGCTACGAGACGCCGAGCTTCGACCGGGTCGCGGACCGCGGGGTGGCGGCCGAGGCGCTCGTTCCCCCGTATCCGTCGCTGACGTTTCCCGCCCACTACACCATCGCCACCGGCCTCCACCCCGAACGCCACGGGCTGGTGGGCAACCGCTTCTACGACCCCGCCCGCGGCGCCGAGTACAACTACCGCGAACGCGCCAACGTCGAGGACGGCACGTGGTACGGCGGCGAGCCCATCTGGGTGACGGCCGAGACCCAGGGCATGGTGGCGGCGGCGATGCTGATGGTGGGCACCGAGGCCGATGTCAGGGGGGTGCGGCCCACGTTCTGGACCCGCTATGCCGACCGCGGCACGCATCGCGAGCGGGTCGACGAGGTGCTCGACTGGCTGGCCCTGCCGCCCGGGAGACGGCCCCACCTCGTCACCCTGTACTTCTCGTCGGTGGACGGCGCGGGGCACCGCACCGGCCCCGCGTCGCCCGCCGTCGCCGAGGCGGTGGAGCAGGTGGACGCCGACCTCGGCCGGCTGCTCGACGGCATCGACGCGCTGCCCACGGCGGCGCGGTCTCCGTGGTGCTGGTCTCCGACCACGGCATGGCCGCGGTGCGTCCGGGGGGGACGATCGATCTGTCGGCCGCCGCCGACCTGCGCGGCGTCCGCGCCGTCGTCACCGGACCGGGCGCCAACCTGTTCGTGGCCGGGGGCGCGGCGCGGGCGCGGGCGGTGCGCGACGACGTCAACGACGGCATCGGGGACGCAGGCCTGACCGGCGGGCGCGCCTATCTCCGGAACGAGGTGCCCGCCGCGCTGCGCTATCGCGACAATCCGCGCATCGGCGACGTGGTCGTCGTCGCCGAGCCGGGCTTCATGTTCGCTTTCGGCACCCCGCCGCAGCCGGCCGGCATGCACGGGTGGGACCCCCGCCATCCCGACATGCACGGCATCTTCCTCGCCTCGGGACCGGACATCGAGCCCGGCCGGCGCATCGGCCCCGTCGAGAGCGTCGACCTGTACCCGTTCCTCGCCCGCCTGCTGCGCCTCGCCCCGAACCCCGACGTGGACGGCGACCCCGCCGCCCTCGCGCCGGTGCTCGCGCCGGCCGGGCGGTGACGCGTCGCGCTGGTTGGACGCGGCGGAGGCCGGAGCGGCAGACGGCGATCTGCTAGCCCGCCCATCGTCGCCTTCGGCTCCGCTGGGCGCCCAACCAACCCTGCTAGGAGTCTGCACCGTTCTACGGCGCAGACTCCTAGCCTGCATTATTCATGAGGGTCGAGAATCAGTCACCGACGGGGCTTGCTTGACCGCGAGCGGAGCCTCTCGGACGTGGCGGCGGGCGCGGCAGGAGGCGTAGAGTGGCCCTTCACGGCGCCGGGCGGTCGCGGAGGCCAGGTTGGGGGAAGGCTCTGCCGGTAACGGGCGGTGCCGGCCCGGGCCGAGACGTGCGCCGAGCCCCGCGCGGGCTCTGACTACTGACCCGCGCAGGCGCCGAGCGCGAGCGCGATGCGCCGCCACGCGTGGAGATGGGGCGTCGCCCGTGGTAGATGCAGGACGATGCGGCGCGCCGAGCCGACGACATGCACCCCCAGCTTCAGCAGCCGGTCGCGCAGCCACGTCACCTGGGTGCGGGCACAGCTGGTCCGCGCCGCCCGCAGCCGCAGCTCCTGCATGAGTGCGTAGGCGGCCGCGGTCAGCAACACGCGCAACTGGTTCGCCAGGAACTTGCAGCAGCTCGTGCGGTCGATCTGCAGGCCGTCCAGCAACTCCTTGATCCGGTTCTCGATGTCCCCGCGGGCGCAGTAGACCCACTCGTAGACGAAGCGCGAGCTCTCCAAGAGATTCGTCACGACGAAGCGCGGATTGTTTCGCGGCTCGCGACCCTTGAGCCGGACCACCTCCGCCTTGATCACGACCCGGCGTTCGTGGCCCCACGTGCCGGCTGCGTAGCGGGTGTCGGTATAGACGTGCTCGGTTCGGCCACTGGCCTCGCTCTGCGCGCGGGCCACCGCCATCGCGGATTCGGCATGCCGCTGCAACACCGCGTTCTTGCCCATCGCGACCACGTAGTCGAGCCCCGGTTCGGCATCCAGGAAATCGAGGATCTCCGGGGTCGCAAAGCCCCCGTCGAGCCGGACGAGAAACGGCGTCGACGGAAACGCCGCCCGCAGCATCGGCAGCAGCCGACACAGCAGGCCCAGGGTCCCGTCGGCCGCCACCGCGTTCCCCGGCCGCAGCACCGCCGCGCACAGATACTGCTCCTTCTCGTCGTTGAAAGTCAGGAACGCGAGCAGCGGCAGATAGCACCAACTGTCGTAGTGCCCGTTGAAGAACGTGAGCTGTTGCGCGCCGTGCGTCCGGTCGTCGGTCGGATCCAGATCGATGGTGATCCGCCACACCCGCCGGTGCAGGCGGCACCGATGCCGCTCGATCACGCTCGCCGCCAACTCCCGCGCCATTCGGTAGAGCGCGCCGCGGCCCGCGCCGTTCTCGAACCGCGAGATCGTCGGCTGCGACGCCAGGGGCGCGCCGGCCACCGGGTCTCGCCCGAGCAGCAGCTTGTGGATGGGGTCCTCCGCCAAGTGGTCCGCGTCGTTGCCGTCGGGATGACCGCACGCGATGCCGAAGATCCGCTGTCCGACCAGCTCCGCGAGCGTGTGCCGAATCTTCTCCGGCGCGCGCTTGTCGGCGAGACACCCGGCAAACGCCTTGACGAGGCCGTACACGCGCTCGGCAGCCTTGAGCAGGACGCCGCCGCCGTCGGAACTCGCCTGCTCGCGGTTGAACGTCGCGACGAGGGGCTTGTCGAAGAGATCCGGGAACAGGACAGTCTGTGATATCTTGTCAGGTGTCATGCAGGGGCCTCCGTTGTGGCTAAACGCTTGTGAGCACAACGTTTGTACCACACGGAGGCTCCTGTGTCTCCCCCAGAATCACCATCTTCACGAATAATCCAGGCTAGGCGCGCTTGCGCCGGGGCCTCGCCGTCTTCGCGGCGGCGCTCCCGCTCGCCCGCGCCGGCTTCTTCTTGGCGGCGCTGACGCTGTCGAGGCTCTTCCTGAGGGCGGCCATGAGGTCGACGACCTTGGTGGGCGACTCCTCCTCCTGCACCACGAACTCCTCGCCGGCGATCTTGGCGTCGATGACCGAGCGGAGCTGCGCCTGGTACTGATCCTGGAACTCGCCGAAGTCTATCTCGCCCTCGAAGTTGCCGATGACCTGCCGGGCCAGGGACACCTCGGCGTCGTTGGGCTCGTCGGGCACCCGGTCGAGCTCTTCGATGGCGCTCATCCGGCGCACCTCGTTGGCCCGGCGCAGGGTGAACATGACCAGCCCGTTCTCGCGGGGCTGGATGGCCACCGAGTACTCGCGGCCCGAGAGGGCCAGCTTGCCGATGCCCGCCTTGCCCCGCAGGGCCTCGCGGATGACTCCGAAGGCGCTCGACGCGACGTCGCCGTCGGGGGCCAGGTAGTACGGCTTCTCCACGTACATCGGGTCGATCGAGTCCATGTCGGCGAACCGCTCGAGGTTGATGATGCGGGTCGACTCGGGCCGCGCCTTGGCGAGGTCGTCCTCGTCGAGGACCACGTAGCGGCCGCGCTCGAACTCGTAGCCCTTCACGATCTCGGTCTTGTCGATCTCGCGGTCGCAGCTCGGGCACCAGCGCTTCTGCTGCAGCCGGGTCTGGCACTCGCCGTGGAGCTGGTTGAAGCGGAGGGCGGCCTCGGCGCTGGTGGCGGGGAACACCCGCACCGGCACCGTCACGAGGCTGATCTTGATGTGACCCTTCCAGGTGGGGCGTGCAGCCATGTCGCTATCTCCCTGTCGCCGCCGACACCGCCGGCGGGACTTCCATCTTATCGGTTCGAGGCGCCCGCGGCAGAACCGGGCGCCGCACCGGGACCGGCGAGGGCGCCGGGGGCTGCCGGGCGTAGCGGGCCGAGGGGCGTCGCCGGGTGAGAGCGGCCCCCCGTGCGGGAGGCGTGACGGGAGCTCGTGGGGCGAGGGCGACGTGCAGCGCCGGTCGACTCCGGTGTGGCTGTCGGCCACGGGCTCCCCCGGGGGCCGCCTCGGAACGGGGACGGATCTTCGGATTCCGGCGGCGGGCGGATATGCTGGTCGGCCGATGGTGGAACGACGCAGTTCCGGGGAAGCGCCCGCCGGGGGGGGCGGGCGGCGCGCTCCGAGGGTCGCGACGGCGCGCGGGCCGGCGTGGAACGAGGATGGGGCGGCGCTGCGCCCGATGCTCGCGGTCTCGGTCGACGAGTCGACGCACGGCCGGCTGCTCGCCCGCGAGGACCTCGTCTTCGAGCGGAAGTACGACGGCATCCGCGCCCTCGTCGAGGTCACGCCGGCGGCCGGGCGCGGCGGAGCGGGCGCGCGGGGGGAGCCGGCGGTCCGTATCTGGTCCCGCCTGGGCAACGACAAGACCGCGCAGTTCCCCGAGGTCGCCGAGGGGCTGGCCGCGCTCGCGGCCGGGCTCTCCGGCCCCGTGATGCTCGACGGCGAGATCGTGGCCGTCGACGCGGCCGGCGGCCCGCTGCCGTTCGAGCGCATCCAGGGCCGCATGCACCGGCGCGGCCGGCCCCGCCCGGCCGGGCCGGCCACCGCCGCCGCGCTCATTGCGTTCGACCTGATCCGCGACGGGGAAGAAGACCTGCGCCCGCTGCCGTTCGCCGAGCGCCGGGCGCGGCTCGTCGAGCGCCTCGACCCCGACGCCGCCGGCGCGGTGCGCGTCGTCCCCAGCCGGCTCGGCGGCGGGGCCGGCCTGCGCGACGAGGCCCTCGCGAACGACTGGGAGGGGCTGATCGTCAAGGACCCCGCGTCGCGGTACCAGTCGGGCCGGCGGAACCCCGCGTGGCGGAAGCTCAAGCTCGTGCGGCGGCAGGAGTTCGTGGTCGGCGGGTGGACCGAGGGCCGCTCGTCGCGCAGCGGGTTCGGCGCCCTGCTGGTCGGCTACCATCCCGGCGGGCCGCGGGATGAGCCGCCGCCGCGCGGGCGCGCCCCCGCGGCCCGCGCATCGGCCGCGGGGCGGCGGCGCGGCGAGGACCGGCTGATCTACGCGGGCCACGTGGGGTCGGGGTTCACCCAGGCCGACCTCGACGCCATCGGCGCCCACCTGCACGTCATCGCGGCCGAGGAGTCGCCGTTCACGGCCGTTCCCCCCGCCAACGAGGCGCCCCACTGGGTCGAGCCGAGCCTCGTCGTCGAGGTCAAGTTCACGCGCTGGACGGCCGACGAGGTGCTGCGTCACCCCGTGTACCTGGGGGTGCGCGCGGACACCGCGCCGCGCGACGTGCGCCGCGAGGACGACCGGGGCCGCCGCGCGCTGGCTCCGCCTCCGGCCGGGGCCCCCTACGCCGGCCGTCCCCGCGCGCGCCGCGCCCCGGACTCGGCTGCGGCCGGGACCGCCGCTGCCGCCGCCGGCCCGCCCGGTGTGCGCAGCGCTCCGGGCTCGATTCCGGCCGGGGCCGCCGCCGCTGGCCCGCCCGGTGCGCGCCGCGCTCCGGGCTCGACTCCGGCCGGGATCTCCGCCGCCGGCCCGCCCCGCGCGCGCCGCGTGCGCGCCGGCGGGTCCCGCCGGCCATCCTCCTCGGCGTCGCCGGCCGCGCGGCCGAAGCCCGCCCCGCCGCCGAAGCCCGCCCCCGACCCCGCCATCGACGCGCTCTGCGAGCAGGTTCGCGCACTCGAGGCGCGCCGCAAGCGCGGCGTCCTCAGGCTGCCCGACGGCAGCCAGGTTCCCGTGGGCAACCTGCACAAGGTGTTCTGGCCCGAGCCGGGGCTGACCAAGGGCGACCTGGTGCGCTTCAACCTGCGCGTGTCGCCGTACCTGCTGCCCGTCGTCGCCGGCCGCCCCCTCGTGATGAAGCGATTTCCGAACGGCGTTGACGGGAAGTGGTTCTACCAGCACCGCTCGCCCGACGAGCTGCCCGAGGGGGTGCGCGTGGTGACGGTGCGCGAGAGCCTCGAGCGCGAGGACACCGGGGTTCCCTACCTGATCGGCGGCGCCCTGCAGACCCTGGCGTGGATGGCCCAGCTCGCGGTGATCTCGCAGGACCCCTGGTTCTCGCGGCTGCCCGACATCGGCGAGGCGGACTGGGTCGCTCTCGACCTCGACCCCATGCCCGAGGCGCCGTTCAGCCGCGTCGTCGAGGTCGCCCGCTGGCTGCACGACGAGCTGGCGCGGCTCGGCACGCCGTGCCTGGCCAAGACCTCGGGCGCCTCGGGGATGCACATCTACATACCCCTGCCGCCGGAGACGCCGTACGAGGCGGGGATGATCCTCTGCCAGATCCTCGCCACCATCGTCGCCTCGCGTCACCCCCGGGCCGCCACCGTCGAGCGCATGGTCCGGCGGCGCGCCGCCGACGCCGTCTACATCGACTATCTGCAGAACATCTACGGCAAGACCCTCGCCGCCGCCTACAGCGCCCGCGCCAGCCCCTTCGCCGGGGTGTCGACGCCGCTGACCTGGGACGAGGTGCACGACGGGCTGAAGACCGGCCTGTCGCCGCGCGACTTCACCCTCGCGAACGTCTTCGACCGCCTCGCCGAGGTCGGCGACCTGTGGGCGGGGCTGCGGGCGGGCGGGCCGGCCGACCTGCGCGCCGTGCTCGCGGGCCTCGAGACGGGCTGAAGCTCACGTGGAAGGGTCAGAGCATCGCGGGTCGGACGCCGCGGACCCGAAGCTCAGGAGTGCGCTTCGACCGACGATTCGCCGGCGGGCGTCGGCCGCTGACCGCCGGTTGTCAGCCGCGGACGCGCCCGGGCCAGCTCCCAGGCCGCCTGCATGCGCATCCAGTGATCCCCTTTGAGGGGGTGGAGCCGGAAGCCGGGAGCGTCCGCACTCCCGGGACCCGTGGCTTCCTGCCGCCTGAACAGAACGCGCCGCAGCCGTGGCGCCGGGCCCGCGGGCAGACGCCGCGGGTCGTCGCGTTCATGCGGCGCCCGCAGCCCTTGTGCCTGATCCTCACCACCGACTGTTGCGTATGGCGCTCCACGCCGCAAACGGACGCAGGTTCACGCGTCGTTGCATTGAGTTTCCGCGGCGGGATCGTCGATGGCGGTGTTACGCTGACCGGACCGGTTTGCGGCCGGGTTGCGTTCGTCCTGTCGATTGAAGGAGGAGGAGAGAAGATATGCGTCAAGTGTGCCGGGTTCTCGTAGCGGTGATGCTCGCCATCGGGCCGGGGGCGGCAGCCGCCCAGACCGTCGGCGCCGGCCGGGGGGAGCTGCCGGTCCACGTCCCGTCGGGCTACGACGCGGCCGCCCCCGCGCCGCTCATCGTGCTGCTGCACGGCTACACCTCGAGCGGCGAGGGGCAGGACACCTACATGCAGGTCAGCGCGCTGACGGACGCCTACGGGTTCATCCTGGTCGCCCCCGACGGCACCCGGGAGGCCGGCGGCAACCGGCCCCGCTTCTGGAACGCCTCGCCCGCG
The DNA here is from genome assembly GCA_963663815.2 of Vicinamibacterales bacterium. Lineage (GTDB taxonomy): Bacteria > Acidobacteriota > Vicinamibacteria > Vicinamibacterales > UBA8438 > JAJEEA01. The sequence goes on from OY760734.1 coordinate 6,190,033, forward strand.
TGCTGCAACTTCGGCGGTAGCGAGGTCGACGACGTCGTCTACCTCGCGGGGCTCATCGACGCGGTCAAGGCCGACTACGCCGTCGACGACAAGCGGGTCTACCTGTTCGGACACTCGAACGGCGGGTTCATGTCGTATCGCATGGCGTATGAGCACCCGGGCGCCATCGCCGCGATCGCCAGCCTCGCCGGCGCCGACCAGAGCCTCCCGGCGCCGCCGGAACCGGTGCACGTCCTGCAGATCCACGGCACCGCCGACACCGCGATACCCTACGAGAGCGGGAGCTTCCGCGACCGGGAGCTGCCCGGCGCGAAGGCCAGCGTCGAGAGCTGGGCCGCGCACAACGGCTGCGCGGTGACCGGCGTCGACAGCGGCGCCCTCGACCTCGACGGCGGGATCGAGGGGGCCGAGTCCCGCGTCACGCGCTACACCGACGGCTGCCGGCCCGGCGGGTCGGCCGAGCTGTGGACCATCGACGGCGGCGGGCACGTGCCCGCGCTCTCGGCGCACTTTACCCGGCTCGTCGTCGAGTGGCTGCTGGGCCATCCCAAGCCGTGACGGCGAAGAGGCGGCCTGCGAGCATGGCGGCACGCGGTCGCCCACGCGACCCGAAGGGCCGCCGCATCAAGATAGCGGTGAGCTGCTGCGCCGGGTGAGTGGTCTCTCCGGCGGTCCGACCGGCGGTCTGCCAAGCGTAGCGACCCGTCTGCACGGTGTATGCTATTCGGCGAGAGTGCGCGCCCGTAGCTCAGCTGGATAGAGCGCCGGGCTTCGAACCCGTAGGTCGGGGGTTCAAATCCCTCCGGGCGCGCCAACTTTCCTTCCCACCGCGGCCTCCATCTTCACCTTTCGGACGACTCGAGGGCAGTCGCGCCGCCGCGGCCGAGCCGCCACGCGACGGGGGCGGTCGACGGAAGCGCGACTGAACGAGCGGCCGCCGGCGACCGGTGCGGCAATCCGGCGCAGCATCTGCGGTCAACCCCGGAGCCCGCACCGGGAGCCCGTCCCCCCCGACGGCGCCAGCACGCGCAGCCCGCGCGCGGCCTGCATGCGCCGGAGGGCCGACGCGCGGAGGTTGTCGCGGCCGCCGTTCCCCGCCGCGATTCCCGCCGGGAGGCAGCGCGCGTGCAGCCCGCAGCGCACGAAACGGACGACGCCGGTGGCGCCGAGGAGGTGTGCGCCGGCCACCAGGGCGGCCTGGTCGAGGGCGACGCCGCCGACCGTCTTGCCGAGCAGGTCCCGCACGCAGGGCTCCAGCCTGAGCCAGTTCCGTGCGGTGTACCGCAGCATGGCCGTGTCCTGCGCACGGCGGTTCCTCTGGAACTCGTCGTCGGAGTCGATGTCCCACGGGTTGTCCCGCCAGACGCCGGAGGCGTCCTTGAACCCGGCGTCCACGAGGGCGGCGCGGGTCATCTGATAGCAGCCGAGGGCCGACCCGCCGGCGGGCCTGGCGAGGCAGTCTCCGCCGGTCTCGACCTCCTCCACCTGGGCGAGGTACCGGGGGAAGTCGGCACCGCTCCACCGCCCCGGCGAAGCGGCACGGGCGTCGGCGCGGGTCTCGACCACGGCCGGTGACGCCGTGGGCGCCGTGGGAAACGGACGCGGTACGGGTGCGCCCGCGCGCGCGGCCCCGCACGCCGCGGCGGCGAGGGAGATCGCGACAGGGATGACGGACGCCGCCAGGCGCACCGCCGCCGCCATGCATCGGGTCGGGGGTCGACCGCGGCGGTCGACTCCCCGTGTCGCGGAGGCGGTGCGCGGGGCCATGGACCGCGGAGCCTCGATGCCCGAAGTGATGGGGGTGTTCGGGACGGACCCTCCGTCGCTCGAGAAGACCGGCCGCCCGATGTTCGACATCGAGCTGTCTATCGACCGATCGACGTGAACCGACCAGCCCGGCCGTCGGCGCGAGCGGCCGGCGACGACGTGAACCGGCTCGGGCTACGTGATGCTGACGGGCACCGGCAGCGCCTTCATCGCCCCTGTGGCGGCTGTGGGGGCCGGTCATCGCCATGGTCGTGGGCAGCGCGGCCGGCGGCCTCGACCTACCTGCGGGCGCTCAGATCAGCTTCCCTCAGGGCCCTGGCCAGACAAGAGACCGTTGTTGACGGGTTGCCGTATCGATCACCCTCCTCCTCCCGCCTTTGCAACTGCGCCGTCGCCCGTTCTTGCGCCGCTTCGACACGGACGAGCAGTTCCTCGAAGACCACCGTCTTGCTTCGTTTCCGGTGATATTCCGGATGTAGGGCATGGAGTTTCGTCTGCAACTCTCTACAAGTGCTTGGCCGGTCGTAGTCTTCTTCGTGCAGGATTAACCAAAGCTCGAAACAGGGATTTGAGCGGCCCACTCTGACTTGGTGTTTGTCACAGATCGCGACAGCTTCGTCCAGACGGGGGTGGTCGTCAACATCGAACACAGCCCATACCTGATCCCTTTCCGAAAAAGAATCTCTCCTTTCGGCAGGCACCGAATCCAGTTCCGCGGCTTCCTCGGCCGCCTTTTTCGCGACCGTAACGGGCACACCGACGCCCTCCACGATTCTCAAACTGACAAGCGTGTTCGAAAAGGCCGCTTCCAGCGCCCGGAAGTAGGACGGCTCCGTCTTGCTTCCTTCACATACGAGAACAAACCGTCGCTTCGGCTTCCTCCGAGGGCCGCCACGCTGGAGGTTTGCGATCCTGCGACTGTGGCGCTTAGTTCTCGCCAAGGGCCGCCACCGGGTTCGCAAACGGTACCGCACCGTAGCGGCCCTGAAGATATCCCTTTTCCACATTGTCTCCGGCGCGAGTTTCGATGTCCGTCAAGGGATACAGGTGAGTTGCTCCATTCTCATCCTTCTCTGTGAGCCAGACTTCGTCTCTGCGTAGGGACCCAGACATCAGCAGATTGGTGTCGTGGGTGGTCGCGATGAGTTGAGCTCCGTTTTGATTGTGCTTCCGTGAGCAAAAACGCTTCACTACCGCTTCGCTCGCTTGTGTGTGAACGCTGGCATTGATCTCATCTACGCACAGTACCGTTCCTGTGTCGAGCGCCTCGAATGTGGAGCTCAGCACCACAAGCAGCCGTCGCGTTCCGGCGCTTTCCGCTTCTAGTTCGAAATAGATGATTTCGCCGTCGTCCGCACGATGACCAAGTTCAATCGAGACAACTTGTTCCTCTTCATTGTCGGGAGCTAGCGCATCGGGACCAAATGTTTCCCGAATCGCGGTGGCGAGCTTCCCCTTGAACGCTCGAACCGCAGGCGGTAGCTCGCGCCGGTTTGCGCGGTAACCGACGACGCCAGTGCGAATGTCCTTGAGGAAATCGACAACGCGGGGGTCCAGAGCGCTGGAGGTTGGCAGTGGCTTGGCTATCGCTTCTCCCGGGGTCGCCAGAGTCTGAACGCCACCGATGGACTGAAAGTAGTTGAACACCTTGGACAGTTGTGCATGGTCGTTCTGGGCGGCGGCGGACACAAACAGGCTATTCGGTCGGGCTAGATCGGCAACTACCTTGTTTTGTCCCTTCAATTCGCGCCCGAAGCGAAACTTGTCGCCGATTCGGTCAAACCATACTTGCTGTCGTGCGCTGGGAAACACATACAACCATTCTTGTTCGAACGCCTTCTTCGAGGCCTCGAACCCATAGTGGTACCGCATGCCGTCGACGACAAAATCGATTTCAAAGCGTGATGGAGCGTGATGGCGGGGATTGTGCAACTTGAACGGTCGGACCGGGACTCCGCCACCGGGCTCTCCCTTGCTGTGGGAGTACAGCACCATGCGTCGCATGAAGCGTATTGCCTCGATGAGATTGCTCTTCCCCGAGGCGTTGGCGCCGTAGATCAGGGCGAGCGGCAGGACAGCTCCTCCGGGGGCGGCGGAACACGGGATCAGTCCGGCGTCCTCGTCTCGCAGCGCGGAAGCGGACAGCAGCAGTTCCTGTGGTTCGCGGATCGACAAGTGATTTGAGACGCTGAAGCGCAAGAGCATGGTTCCATAGCATATCAAGCCTGGGGGGGATCGGCACGGAGGGGGGCGGAGGCGGGGAGCCGTAGGGAGGCGCTGGGAGGGTGGCGGCGAGGTGGGGTTGGGGCGGGGATTCGGGTTCCTGTAGGTTGGGCATCCGGCAGGGGCGGCCGGGTCGTACGTGAGCTCCACGCGCCGGCTTGGCGATTGGGGAGTGGGGACGTGGTGGGGTCGTTGACGGGCCACGACCGAAACCGGGGTCGATCGTAGGGTGGACAGAGGGGGATAATGGGGGGCAAGCGGTACTGGCTTCAGGCGAGGTGGCGATGAATGGCGGACGAAGCGGATACGGTGGGCGGCGGTCGGCGGCGTGGCTGGCGGCTGTGGTCCTCGCCTCGGAGGTCGCCGCCGCGGGGGCCGCGCAGTTGCCCGAGGCCGGCGTCTACACCGCGGCCCAGGCAGAGTCGGGCCGCGCCATCTACGAGCGGGAGTGCGCCGTCTGCCACCAGACCAACCTGCAGGGCAGCTTCGAGGCGCCCCAGCTCGCGGGCGAGAGCTTCCTGCGGTTCTGGGGGGACCTGAGCCCCGCCGATCTCCTGGTCCGCATCAGCGGCTCGATGCCGCCCGGGGAGGAGGGGTCCCTCACGGACGAGGAGTACCTCGACGTCGTCGCGTACCTGCTCGAGGCGAACGGCGCGCCCGCTGGCGGCATGGCGCTCACCCAAACCACGGCGGTACGAATCGGGAGCCTCGCGGCGAGCGGGTCTGCGGCGACGGGCGACGCACCGGCGGCGACGGCGGCCGCGGCATCGGCGGGCGGCGCACCCGCGGCGGCGGCTGCGTTCCCCGCGCCCGAGGCCGGCGGCGTCGCCCTGGCCGGCATCGTCGAGGGCTACCGGCCGGTCACCGACGAGATGCTGCGGGACCCCGACGACGGCGACTGGCTGATGATCCGCCGCAACTACGAAGCCTGGAGCCACAGCCCTCTCGCCGACGTCGACCGGTCCAACGTCGGCGAGCTGGAGCTCGCCTGGGTGTGGGCGATGAACGAGGGCGGGTGGAACGCGCCGTCGCCGATCGTCCACGACGGCGTGATGTTCCTCGCGTCGATCGGTCCGGTGGTGCAGGCGCTCGACGCGGCGACCGGCGACCTCATCTGGGAGCACGAGGTCGAGGTGGCGACGACCGGCTACTCGGGAATGAGCCGCAACCTCGCCATCTACGGGGACCACCTGTTCATGGCCACCCCCGACGCCCGCCTGATCGCCCTCGACGCCCGCACCGGCGAGCGGGTGTGGGACACCGTCATCGCCGACCACGCCGAGGGGTTCCGCAACACGAGCGGCCCGGTGGTGGCGGGCGGCACCCTCGTGCAGGGGCTGAGCGGCTGCGACCGCTACACGCTCGAGAGCTGCTTCATCAGCGGCTACGACGCGGCGACCGGCGAGCGGCTCTGGCGCTTCAACACCGTCGCCCGGTCGGACGAGCCGGGCGGCAACACCTGGGCCGACGTGCCCGACTACCTGCGCGGGGGCGGCGACACCTGGATCACCGGCAGCTACGACCCCGCCCTCGACCTCGTCTACTTCGGGGTGGCCCAGGCCAAGCCGTGGGTGGCGCGGAGCCGCGGCATGACGGTGGACGACCCCGCCCTCTACACCAACTCGACCGTCGCGCTGCGGCCCGGCGACGGCGACCTCGCGTGGCACTTCCAGCACGTGCCGGGCGAGACCCTCGACCTCGACGAGGTCTACGAGCGGGTGCTGGTCGACGTGGGCGGGCGCCGGGCCGTCTTCAGCGCCGGCAAGCACGGCATCCTCTGGAAGCTGGACCGCGAGACCGGCGAGTTCCTGGGGCACAAGGAGACGGTGTACCAGAACGTCTTCGACCGCATCGACCCCGAGACCGGCGCCGTCACCTACCGACAGGACATCGCCGACGCCGAGTTCGAGCAGCTCGTGCCGGCCTGCCCGAGCACCGCGGGGGGCAAGAACTGGCACCCCATGAGCTACCACCCGGGGTCGGGGCTGCTGGTGCTGCCCCTCGCGCAGTCGTGCATGGAGCTGGCCGCCCGCGAGGTCGCGTTCGAGCTGGGCTCGGGCGGCGTGGGGATGAGCTCGCGGCCGTTCCGCGAGATGCCCGGCACGGACGGCCGGCTGGGCAAGCTGGCCGCCTATGACGCCGAGACGCTGGAAGAGGTCTGGAGCGTCGAGCAGCGGCCGACGTTCCTGACCGGGGTTCTGACCACCGCGGGCGCGCTGGCCTTTGCGGGCGACCTCGACCGCCGGTTCCGGGCGTTCGACGTCGAGACCGGCGAGGAGCTGTGGCGGGCGCGGCTCGGGACCTCGGTGCAGGGCTTCCCCATCAGCTTCCGGGCCGGCGGCCGGCAGTACGTCGCGGTGTCGACGGGCCTCGGCGGCGGCAGCCCCCGGCTGATGCCCCGCAACCTGGCGCCGGACGTGAGGCACCCGGGCAGCGGGAACGCGCTCTACGTCTTCGCGCTGCCGGAGGCGCCCGCGCCTCCCGCGGGGCCGGACACGGCGGCCGAGGCCCTCGCGCTTCCCGACGGCGAGCCGGATGCGGCGGCGGAGGCGCTCGCGCTGCGCGAGTCGGCGGCGGAGGTGCGCGCGCTTTCCACCGCCGCGGCCGCGGCGGGCGGGGGGGCGCTCGCGCTGCCCGAGGAGGAGCTGAATGCGCCGACGGCGGTCGCGCTACGCGAGGCGGCGACGGACGCGCTCGCGCTACCCGAGGAGGAACCGGACGTGGCGGGGATGACAGTGGCGGAAGTGGCAGAAGAAGTGCTCGCCCTGGAGAAACGGATCGAGGAGGCGGTGCTGCGGGCCGACGTCGCCTTCCTCGACGCGGTGTGCGCCGACGACTTCACCTACACGCACGGGGACGGCTGGACCACCGGCGGCCCCGTCCTCGGCGTCGATCGGAAGCAGGAGTGGCTCGCCTCGCTGTCGGGCCGCTATTCCTCGCGGGAGGTCGATTCGCAGCAGGTCGAGGTGCACGGCGACGTCGCCATCACCATGGGCCGGGTGCGGGCCAGCAGCGGCGGCCCCCCGGAGGCCAGGCGCAGCTTCAGCTTCTGGTACGTCCGCGTCTACGCGCAGCGCGACGGCCGGTGGAGGTACCTCTCGCACCGCACGGTGGACGGTCCCTTGTACGAGAACTGAGAACAGGAGCACCCCATGTCGACACGGACGAATCGGTGTAGCCGGAGGATGTCGGTCGTCGTCGCAGTCCTCCTCGGCACGGTGGTCGCTGCCTCCGCCCAGCAGGGCGCGCAGGACGGCGAGTGGCGGTACTACGGCGGAGATTCCGGCAGCACGAAGTACTCGCCACTCGACCAGATCGGCCCCGACAACGTCGCCGACCTCGACGTCGCGTGGCGGTGGCGGTCGGACAACTTCGGCCCGCGCACCGACTTCTACTACCAGACGACGCCGCTGGCGGTCGGGGGCGTGCTCTACGCCACCGCGGGCTGGCGGCGCAACGCCGTGGCCATCGACGGCGCCACCGGCGAGACGCTGTGGATGTACCGCCTCGACGAGGGCGAGCGCGGCGACCTCGCCCCGGTGCGGGCGAGCTCGGGCCGGGGGGTGGCGTACTGGACCGACGGAGAGGACGACGCGCGCGTCATCCACGTCACCCGGGGCTATCACCTCGTGGCGCTGGACGCCGAGACCGGCTACCCGATTCCCGGCTTCGGCGAGGACGGCGTGGTCGACCTCTACGACGGCATCTTCGACGGGCTCGACCGCCCCGAGGTGGAGAACGGCCAGATCGGCCTCAACTCGCCCGCCATGGTCGTCGGCGACGTGATCGTGGTGGGGGCGGCGCTGCGCGCCACCGCCCCCGCGCCGGAGTTCCCGGCCGGGTTCGTGCGCGGCTTCGACGTGCGCACGGGCGAGCAGCTCTGGATCTTCCACACCATTCCCCAGCCCGGCGAGTTCGGCAACGAGACGTGGGAGAACGACTCGTGGCGCTACAGCGGGAACACCGGCGTGTGGGCCCCGATGTCCGCCGACCAGGAGCTCGGCTACGTGTACCTGCCCGTCGAGACCCCCACCAACGACCTCTACGGCGGCCACCGGCCCGGCGACAACCTGTTCGCCGAGAGCCTGGTGTGCCTCGACGCCCGGACCGGCGAGCGGGTCTGGCACTACCAGCTCATCCACCACGGCATCTGGGACTACGACATCCCCACCCCGCCCGCGCTCGTCGACATCACCGTGGACGGCCGCGAGATCAAGGCGGTGGCCCAGGTGACCAAGCAGGCGTTCACCTACGTCTTCGACCGCGTCACCGGCGAGCCGGTGTGGCCCATCGAGGAGCGCCCCGTGCCCGCGTCGACCGTGCCCGGCGAGCAGGCGGCGGCGACCCAGCCGTTCCCCACCCGGCCCGCTCCGTTCGACCGCCAGGGGGTGTCGAACGACGACCTCATCGACTTCACGCCCGAGCTCGCGGCCGAGGCGCGGCGCATCGCGTCCGAGTACCTGATGGGCCCCGTCTACACCCCGCCGATCCTGGCCGGGCAGGACGGCCGGCGCGCCCTGCTGATGCTGCCGCAGATGACCGGCGGCGCGAACTGGCAGGGGGGCGCGGTGGACGCCGAGACCGGCATCCTCTACGTGGCCTCGGTCACCAACCCCACCGTCGCGGGGCTCGTGAACAACCCCGACCGCTCGACCATGGACTTCGTGGGCGGGGGCGGGCGGCGCCGCGGGCCCGCCCTGCCGCAGGGGTGCGGCGAGATCGGCCCCCTCGGCCTGCCCCTAATCGCCCCGCCGTGGGGACGCATCACCGCCATCGACCTGAACACCGGCGACCACGTGTGGATGATCCCGAACGGCGACACGCCGGACTGCGTCAGGGACCACCCGGCCCTGAGCGGCATCGACATCCCGCGGACCGGCAAGCCGGAGCGGAGCGGCATCCTCGTCACCAGGACGCTGGTCTTCGCCGGCGAGGGCGGCGGGCTCTTCGCCACCCCCACCTGGGCGGGCGGCGAGATGTTCTACGCCTACGACAAGCAGACGGGCGAGACGATCTGGGAGATGGAGCTGCCCAAGCGGCAGAGCGGCGTGCCCATGACCTATGCGGTCGACGGCAAGCAGTACATCGCGATGGCCGTGAGCGCCCGCGGCGAGCCGGCCGAGCTGCTGGCCCTGACGCTGCCGTAGGAGTCTGCGCCGCAGGACGGCGCCTCCTCGGGAGGAGGCGCCGACTCCCTGCCGCGTCCAATCGCCACCGGCGGCGTCCTCGTCAACCGAGGCGGCCGCCGGTGGCGCCTGCGTCCTCGCGCGGAACCTGACCGGCCGCCCGGCCCTGACGCTGCCGGATCCCGGCCCGAATCAGTGCTCGGTCAGGTTCCGGAACGTCTCGGCCGGCAGGCCGAGGTGCACCGCGCTCAGGAGGCCGCCGTCGGCGTGGTCGAGGATGTGGCAGTGGAAGATCCAGGTGCCGGGGCGGTCGTCGAAGCGGACCGCGAGGCGCACCGTCCGGTCGTGGGGAACGTCCACCGTGTCCTTCCACTCCAGGGGCCGGACCGGCGCGCCGGCCTCATCGAGCACCAGGAAGAAGAAGCCGTGCAGGTGGAGGGGGTGCGACCATGCGGTGGAGTTGGTCACCGTCCACACCTGCGTCTCGCCGAGGCCCGCCAGGATCGGCTTCGCCTTCCAGAACGGCGTGTGGTTGATGCCGTAGGCGAGGGTCCCGTCGACGGGGTCCTCCTGCAGGGTCAGCTCGAGGTCGACCGGGGTCGCGCCCTCGAGGTCCCAGGGCTCCATCTCGCGGCTCGTGTGCGGTAGCAGGCCGGCGTCGTGGAGCGGCTCGTCCGCGAAGCGGATCGTCAGCAGGTTCTCGAAGTCGCGGCCGAAGATGCTGCCGTAGCCGCGGTCGTGGAGCAGCGAGCGCAGCAGGCCCTCGCCCCCCGGCTCGCCGGTCGGCGTCACCAGGACGTCGGCCCGCTCGCCCGCCCCGAGGACGATGAAGTCGTGGTCCTCGGAGTACTCGGTCAGGCCTCCGTCGCCGCCGATCTTGCGGAAGACGTGCCCCTCGCCGAGGTCGAGGTTGAAGTAGCGGCTCTTGGCCGCGTTGACGATGCGCCACCGCTGCGGCGCCCCGGCTCGCGCCACCAGCTCGGGCAGGCGCCGGCCGTTGACCAGCACCCGGTTGCCTTCGCGCCCGAAGAGCATCCCGACGGCGCCGCCGGTGTCGGCCGGCAGCAGCTCGCCGTCGTCGGTCACGTCGATGTCGCTGAGCACGAGGACGAGGTCGTCGGCGACGCCCACCGTCTCCGCCTCCGCCGGGTCCTCCACGAGGAAGGCGCCGTAGAGGCCGAACCCCACCTGCGCGGCCGACATGACGTGGGGGTGGTACCAGTAGATGCCGGCGTCGGGCACCACGAAGTCGTAGGTGAAGGTGCCGCCGGGCGGGACCGGCGCCTGCGAGTAGCCCGGCACGCCGTCCATGTCGATGGGGATGCGCAGGCCGTGCCAGTGGATGGTGCTCGGCCGCGGCAGGTTGTTCGTGTAGTGGACGATCAGCCGGTCGCCCGCCTTCACCCGGATCATCGGGCCGGGAATGGTCCCGTTGTAGGTCCAGGCCTCGACCTCGAGCCCGGGGGCGATCTCGACCGTCGCGAGCCGGGCCTCGAAGTCGACCTCGACGACGTCGGGGTCGGGGTTGCGGTCCACCGCCTCGGCCATGCGGACGCTGGCGTCCCAGCCAGCGGGCTGCAGCGACGGCCCGCCGCCCGCGGCGGATTGGAGCCCGCCGCTGGCGGTGGGTGAGAGGCCGCCGTCCGCGGGGGCCGGCAGGGTCCCGACGAGGAGTGTCGCCGTGAGCAGCCACCCCGCCGCCGTCCGCGTCCGCGCCGCCGCCTCTCCTTGTGCTTCAACTCGCTTGCGCATCGCCCCGGGAACGTATCACACCCGCGGCAGGGGCGCTTCGGGTCCGCCGTGGGGCTACGCGTCGCGGTCCGGCATGCGGTGGCCGACCCCTCGCTCGTTGAGGATGCAGGCAGGGCTGGCCGCGTCGTCGTCGGCCAGCTTCTGGCGGAGCCGCCTCACGACGGCAATCAGAAGAACAACTGAACCAGCTCGCCGTCGATCTCGACGTCGCGGCCCGACGTGTTGAACTCGTAGCCGTGGCGCTGCGGGTAGCGTCCGGTCATCAGCCCCGCCCGCGACGGGCTGCACACCGCGGCCGTCACGATTGCATGGAATCCGGTACCCTTGGAGCCGTGAGGAAGGCTTGGCTCGCGTCGACCGGCGGCGCGCCCTGCCCGGCAGCCGGGCCGTTGCCCGTCTCCCACCGCGTCAACCGCGAGGCGGTCGTGGTGCTGGGGTGGGGCCGCGCGATTCTCCTCCAGCTTGCGCATCCCCTGGTGGCGGCCGGGGTCGGGGCCCACAGCGGCTTCGACGCCGGGGCGGTGGCCTACGTGCAGCGCATGCGCCGCACCATCGGGGCGATGCTCTCCCTCACCTTCGGCAGCGAGCGGGAGATCCGGGAGACCGCGGGCCGCATCAACGCCATCCACCGCCGCGTCAACGGCCGGCTGGACTGCGCGGTGGGCGGCTACGCGGCGGGCACGCCGTACGATGCCACGGACCCGGCGCTGCTCACGTGGGTCCACGCCACGCTCATCGACAGCCAGCTTCGCACCTACGCGCTGTTCGTGGGGCCGCTGGCGCCCGACGACGAGGATCGCTACTGCGCCGAGGCCGCGCAGGTCGGCCCGCTGCTCGGGGTTGCCGCAAGCGAGCTGCCCGACACGAAGGACCGGCTCGACGACTACCTGGACCGGATGCGGCGGGAAGATCGGCTGGCGGTCGGCGCGGGCGCGCGGCGGCTCGCGGAGGCCCTGCTCGCGCCGCCGGGGAGGCGGTGGGTCGCCCCGGCGCTGTGGCTCGGCCGGCTCACCACCGTGGGGATGCTACCCGCGTCCATCCGCGACGCCTATGGGTTCCCGTGGCGCGAGAAGGACGCGCGGTGGCTGCGGTCGGCGGCCACGGTGCTGCGCGCGGCACGGCGGGTCACGCCGCCGGTGCTGCGCGAATGGCCCGCCGCCAGGAAGGCGCGCGGGTAGTCTCTTGCGCCCCGGCGCGGCTATCGCGCCTCGGCCTCCTGAACGCGCGCGCCGCGCAGCAGGTTCTCCATCCCGTAGTTGCCCTCGTGGCAGGCGTACTCGTACATCAGGCCGGCGAAACGGCGCATGGGGATGGACGCGGTCCACGGGCGCGTGTAGGTGTCGGGGTCGTTCACCGTGTAGTGGTGCTCGATGGTGTCGGCGTCCACGCGGGTGAACCGCTCCACCATCGTCAGGGCGCCGCTCGCCCCGGGGCAGCAGTTGAACGAGTTGGTGTAGATCTCGTCGCGGAAGTTGGTGGTCTCGACGATCAGGGTGTCGCCCTCCCAGCGGCCGCGCGAGTCGCCCATCCACAGACGGATGCGCTCGTCGACGGGCGGGCCGCCGTCGAGGGGGATGATGCGCGGCTCGTGGATCATCTCCTGCAGCATCACCACGTACCCCGGCGTCTGCAGGACCAGGAAGTGGTTGTTGTAGCCGCCCGGCCGCTTCGGGGCGCCGCGGGTGACGCAGCGCTCGGCCATGCTGCGGTCGCTCCACGTGTCGGTGCCGCGGGCCCATCCGGCGCGCGCGTCACCGGCCGCCGTCCGCGGCGGCAGGCGGCCGTCCGGGGGGGCGATGACGAGCGACGTGCGGGCGAGGGCGGTGCCGCGCTCCCACCAGAAGTCGTTGTAGGTGCCGGGGTCGCCGGGCGGGGGCGGCCGGTCGTTGCGGCCGACGTTGGCGGCGTCGATGGCCGCGACCTCCTCGTCGGTGTAGACGGTCCGGTCGGCCACGTCCTGCGGGCGCTCGAGGGGGGTGGTGGTCGAGTTGGTCCAGAGCCCCTGCAGGTCGGGCTGGCCGTCGGGCGTGCGCGGGGCGGTCCAACCGCCCTGCGCGAGGGCGGCGCCGGGGGCCGCGAGGGCCGCCGCGAGCAACGCCGCCGGGAAAAGCCGTCGAATCATGTCACCCTCCTACGGATCGAGGCCGAGGAGCCGCGCCGGATTGTCGCCGATCATCACGTCGATGTCCGCGTCGCTGACGCCTTCGCCGCGCAGCCCGTCCATGAGGGCGTTCAGCCCGTCGGGGTGCAGGGGATTCCCGGCCTGCCCGAGGTCGGACGACAGCAGGAAGTGGCGGGCGCCATATTCGCGGATGGCCTCGGCGTAATCCGCGTACGAGAACTGCCCGTTCATGACCGCGAGCCATACCAGCTCGATGACCACGTCGTGATCGGCCATCGCTCGGATCTGGTCGGGGGTCGGCGACTGCCCGAGCCCGTGGGTGACGAGAATCTGCTCGACCCCGCGGGCGCGCGCCTCGGGAATCAGGGCCAGCACCTCCTCGGGCGACGAGTGCCCCATCGCCAGCACGAGGTCGTGCTCGGCGATCAGGTCGAAGATCTCGCCGAGGGCGGGGTCCATCTCGCCGTCGCGCATGACCGCCACGAACGGGCCGGGGTCGCCGGCGCGGGTCATCCAGAACTCGGCGTCGAACGTCGGCAGCCACACCACCTTGCCGCGCCCGCCGGAGAACGCCACCAGCTGCCGGACCGCCTCGGCGTTGAGCCCGCCGACGGAGCGGTTGAGGGCCACCCCGCCGAAGATCTCGATGCCGGGCACCTCCTGCATCGCTAGCCAGGCGCGGTCCGCGGTCATCGTGAAGTGGTTCTTGAAGACGAGCCCGCGCATGCCGGCCCGCTTGGCGATGCGCGCGATCTCGAGGTCGCCGACCGAGCGGGGCCTCGAGTCCGGCCCCGAGTGCACGTGGAAGTCGATGACCCCGGCCAGGCTGGTGGTCTGCGCCGCGGCCGGCTGCACCAGAACGACGCCCATCAACGCTGCCGCGCCCGCGGCGGTCCACCATCTCATCGCGTGTTCCTCTCCTCGCTGTTCTGCCGCGCAATCCCGCGCCGAGGCGGGCGTTGATTCCTGCCTCGGCGCCATTCACCCACGGTGCCGGCCGTTGGCCGACCGTCGCCACTGACCGACCGTCGCTGGCGGTCGACCGGCGCTACTGGCCGGCGCTGGCTCCCTCCCGCGGCACGTTGCCGTTCGGCTTGAGCGCGGCCACCCCCGGCCCCGACGGTCCCCGCAGCGTGAACCACAGCGTCCCCTCCGCGTCGCGGTCGAGCTTGGGCGTATGCGCCCGCAGCTCCGGGAACGGGAAGTAGGTGAAGTCGCCCGTCGCCTGGTCGAAGCGCACCAGCGAGTTGTAGATGCCGTTCTCGACCCACAGGTTGTCGTCGGCGTCGGGCCAGACGTCGTAGGGGTTGCCGTCCTTGAGCGGCAGCTCGAACTCGGTGACGGTCCCCGTCACGGGGTCGATCCGCGAGATCGCGTTGCCGAAGTAGTGCGCGGCCCACACCTTGCCGTCCGAGTCGATGGCCGGGCGGCGCGCCGGGTTGGCCATCGGGTACGACCGCCACGCCGACGTCTCCTGGTTGTACATGTAGATCGCGGGGGTGTGCAGGCCGACCGCCCAGACGCGGTCCTGCCGGTCGACGACGATGCCGTAGCCGCTGAACCCGGCCAGCGGCTCCCACTCGGTGAAGTCGTTCGCGGCGAGGTCGAAGCGGCCGATGCGGCCGGCCGAGGCGAAGTAGGTGTACCAGAACTGGCCGCGGGAATCGACCCACACGCTGTGCGGCCCCGCGCCTTTCGTCGGCATGGGGTAGCGCTGCATCTCGCCGGTGGCGGGATCGAGCTCGCCGAAGTGGTCGCCGGTCAGCTCGACCCAGTACACGCGCCCGCGGTGCTCGACGATGCCGTGGGGGGTGACGTTGATATTCCCGGCGTTCTCGATCCACAGCTCGCGCGTGCGGGTCTCGAAGTCGGGGTCGCGGCTGTCCATGCGGATGATCGAGTTCGAGCCGTTGCCCGACACCCAGATGACGCCCGGCTCGGCGAGGCTCGCGAAGACGCTGTGGATGCTGCCCCGCGGCGGCGCCCCGTTCGAGAGCAGGCGCTGCGGTCCGCGCTTAAGCTCGTACTCGACGTAGACCGCCTCGGCGAGGGCCGCCTCGTCGCGGACGAGGGGGTCGAGCTCGAGGTCGCGGGGCGTCGACGCCGGTCCGAAGTTGTCGGCCAGGTACCGGATGATCAGGTCCTTCTCTTCCACCGACACGAGGTCGTGCGTAATCTGCGGCACCCCGGGGGCCATGTTGGCCACGCGGCCGTCGACGTCGAACATCCGGTCGACGGCCTGCCGCCAGCCGCGCTCGTTGCGCGGGCCGCGGCGGTGGAAGCCGGCCGGGCCGTGGCAGCCGAAGCAGCTCCGCAGCATGATGTCGCGGGCGGGGTGGGGCGGATAGAGGGTGTCGAAGTCGACGATCTCCGCCGCGCGGTCGTCCGCGGCTCCCCCGCCGTAGTTGCGCTGGGCGCTCGCTCCCCGCGCCGCCGCGCCCTGCTCGGTCCCTGCTCCGAGCGCCGTCAGCGCGATGTCCACGGTCGTGGTTCCGCCGGCCCGCACCTCGACCGTCGCGGTAGGCGATTCGAACGCCTCCTCGATCACCGAGACGTCGTAGGTGCTCGGCGGCAGGTTGTAGATGCGATAGCCGCCGTCGAGCGTATAGACGGTGTAGGCGATGCGGTGGACGGTGTCGTGCGCCTTCACCCGGAGGGCGCGCACCTCGCCTCGATCGGCCGTCACCCGGCCCGCGATGGCCCCGTTGCCGCCGTCCTGGGCGAGGGCGGCCCCGCCGGGCAGGCCGGCGCCGACGAGCAGGATGGCCGCCGCCGCGACTGCCGCGACGACGAGACGCCGGCCGCGGCCGGTTCGTGGTTGCTTCGGCATCGTCTTATCCTCGATTCCAGGGACCGCCGCCGCCCGGGCCTGGCCGGACCGGTGCGCCGCCGGGGTCCACCACCGTTTGCCAGGAGTATAGGCGAGACGGCGGTGTCCGCAACACGTCGACCCGGCGCCGCCGTCGTCTGCCGTCGTCTTTCCGCGGGTGTAAGATCGGCGAATGGTGCGAGCCGTCGCCGCCGTCCTGGCCGCGGTGCTGGTCGGGGCCGCCTCTGCCGGCGCCGGTGCGGCCGGGCCGCGCCCGCAACCGCGGGGCGGGAACCCGGCGCAAAGCGCCGCGCCCGCGCCGTCGCAGCAGCGGGCCCTGCTCGACCGGTACTGCGTCACCTGCCACAACCAGCGGCTGCGGTCGGGGGGGCTCGCCCTCGACGTCGCGGACGTGTCCCGCGTCGGCGAAGTGCCCGACGTCTGGGAGCGGGTGGTCCTGAAGCTGCGCGGCGGCATGATGCCCCCGGCCGGCCGTCCGCGCCCCGCCGGGCGGACCCTCGACGACTTCCGTGCGTGGCTCGAGGCGGGGCTCGACCGCGCCGCCGCCTCGACGGTCGAGCCGGGCCGGGTGCCCACCCACCGCCTGAACCGGGCCGAGTACGCCAACGCCGTCCGCGACCTCCTGGCCCTCGACGTCGATGCCGAGGCGCTGCTGCCGGCCGACGACACCGGCCACGGGTTCGACAACCTCGCGGGCACCCTCGCCCTGTCGCCGGCGTTGATGGAGCGCTACCTGGCCGCGGCCCGGCGCATCAGCCGCCTAGCGGTCGGCGACCCCGCGATCGGGCCGGGCATGACGTCGCGGACCTACACGGTCCCGCTCGCAATGACCCAGAACGACCGGATGAGCGAGGCGCTGCCGTTCGGGTCGCGCGGGGGCCTCGCGGTGCGCCACCGCTTTCCCCTCGACGGCGAGTACGTCCTCACCGTCCGGCTCAAGCGGAGCGTCTACGAGTACATCGTGAACCTCGACGAGGCGCACGATCTCGACGTGCGGATCGACGGCCGGCGGGTGGCGCGGTTCACCGTTGGCGGCGACGCGCCGGGAAGGCCGGCCCCGGTCAGCTTCTCCGGCACGTTCGTGGCGGCCGGGGCCTCGGAGTATCCCACCCAGGACTGGGACGACTACCGGACCGGGGCCGACGCCGGCCTCGCGGTGCGCGTCCCGGTGCGGGCGGGCGCCCGGGTCGTCGGGGTGTCGTTCGCCGACCGGTCGTGGGAGCACGAGGGAGTGCTGCAGCCGCGGCTGCGCGAGTACGGCGCCACCGTCACCGAGACCACCGACACGTCGTCCCGGCCCGAGGGTCCCGGCCTGGAGAGCGTCACCGTCGACGGCCCCTACGCGGCGACGGGGCCCGGCGAGACCGCGAGCCGCGCCCGGATCTTCGTCTGCCGGCCCGACGGTGCGGACGCCGCCGGGGGCGGCGCGGACGCCGACGAGGGCGGTGCGGACGCGGCCGGGGGCGCGGACACCGCCGGGGGCGCGGCCGCCGACGAGGGCGGCGCGGACGCCGGCGGGGAACGGTGTGCCCGGACGATTCTCGCCCGGCTCGCCCGGCGGGCGTACCGCCGGCCCGTCGACGAGGGCGACCTCGGCCCGCTGCTGGCCTTCTACCGGGAGGCGCGGGCGGTCCACCCGGAGGGACGGGCCGCGGACCACGGGGCGGGAGGGGAGGCGGAGGTCCCCGAGCGGGCGGTGACGGTTGCCCCTCGGACGGGGGCCGCGGACTACAGGGCGGGACGGGAGGCGGAGGAGTTCGAGGCCGGCATCCAGGCCGCGATCGAGCGGCTCCTGATCGACCCCGAGTTCCTGTTCCGCATCGAGCGCGATCCGGCCGGCGCGGCCCCCGGCGCCCCCTATCGGCTGACCGACCTGGAGCTCGCCTCGCGGCTGTCGTTCTTCCTGTGGAGCAGCATCCCGGACGAGGAGCTGCTCGACCTCGCGGCGCGGAGCGGGCTCTCCGACCCCGGCGTGCTCGAGGGCCAGGTGCGGCGCATGCTCGACGACCCCCGCGCGTCGGCCCTCGTCGACAACTTCGCGGGCCAGTGGCTGTCGCTGCGCAGCGTCGCGGGCATCGCGCCCGACCCCAACCTGTTCCCCGGCTTCGACGAGAACCTCCGCGAGGCGTTCCGGCGCGAGACCGAGCTGTTCTTCGAGAGCCAGCTCCGCGAGGACCGGAGCGTCGTCGACCTGCTCGGCGCCGACTACACGTTCCTCAACGAGCGGCTGGCCCGGCACTACGGGATTCCCGGGGTCACCGGCAGTCACTACCGGCGGGTGACCCTCGCCGGCAAGGGCCCTGCCGCGGACCGGCGCCGGGGCCTGCTCGGCCAAGGCAGCATCCTCGCCGCGACCTCCTACGGCAACCGAACCTCGCCGGTCCTCCGGGCGAAGTGGCTGCTCGAGAGCTTTCTCGGCACCCCGCCCGCCCCGCCCCCGCCGGACATCCCGCCCCTGCCCGCCGGGGGCGAGGCCGGCGAGCCCCGAACGGTGCGCGAACGGCTCGCCCAGCACCGGCGGAACCCGGCCTGCGCCGCCTGTCACGCGCCGATGGACCCCCTGGGGTTCGCGCTCGAGAACTTCGACGCCATCGGCCGGTGGCGGACGAGCGACGCGGGGTTCCCGATCGACGCCTCGGCCGTGCTCGCCGACGGGCTCACTACTTTCGAGGGTCCCGGCGGCCTGCGGCGGGTGCTGCTCGACCGCTCCGGGCAGTTCGTCGAGACGGTCGCCGAGAAGCTCCTCGTCTATGCCCTGGGGCGCGGCATCGAGTCGGACGATCGCCCGGTAATCCGCGCCATCGTGCGCGGGGCCGCGCAGGACGACTACCGCTGGTCGTCGCTCATCCTGGGCATCGTCGAGAGCACGCCGTTCCGGATGCGGAGCGCGGAGTCATGATCATCATGGGGAAGGCGATTCCCCGCCGGACGGTGCTGCGCGGGGTCGGGGCGGCGGTGGCCCTGCCCCTGCCGAGGTCGAAGTCATGATCATCACCAGGAAGGCGATTCCTCGCCGGACGGTGCTGCGCGGGGTCGGCGCCGCGGTGGCCCTGCCCCTGCCGAGGTCGGAGTCATGATCATCACCAGGAAGGCGATTCCTCGCCGGACGGTGCTGCGCGGGGTCGGCGCCGCGGTGGCCCTGCCCCTGCTCGACGGCATGGTGCCGGCGGCGACGGCGCTCGCGCAGACCGCGGCGCGCCCGGTCGCGCGGTTCGGCGTCGTCTACATCCCCAACGGGGTCGTCATCGACGAGTGGACCCCCGCCGCCGACGGCGCGGGGTTCGCGTTCTCGCCCATTCTCGCGCCCCTCGAGCCGTTCCGCGACCGGGTGCTGGTGCTGAGCGGGCTCACCCAGAACGTGAACGGCCTCACCGCGAGGAGCGGCGCCGTGCACGGCCGTTGCGCGACGAAGTTCCTCACCGGGGCGATACCGCGGCCGTTCGGTCAGGAGGGGAACGACTTTCTCGCCGACGCTTCCCTCGACCAGCTCGTGGCGCGCGAGATCGGTCGGGACACGCCGATCGGGTCGCTCGAGCTGTCGCTGGAGTCGGGAGACAAGGGCGCGGGGACGTGCGACGGCGGCTACAGCTGCACCTACAGCCACACCATCTCCTGGCGGGGGCCGCGCACCCCGCTGCCGATGGAGCACAACCCGCGGGTGGTGTTCGAGCGGATGTTCGGCGACGGCGGCAGCACCGACCCCGCCGCGCGCCGGGCCCGCGCGAAGCGGCGCCGCAGCCTCCTCGACTCGGTGCGCGACAAGGCGTCGGACCTGACCCGCGGCCTCGGCCCGGGCGACGCGGCGCGTCTGGGCGAGTATCTCGACGCGGTGCGCGACATCGAGCGGCGCATCCAGCGCGCGGAGGGGCGGGCGGCGCGCGAGCTGCCGGCGTTCGACCAGCCCGCCGGCGTCCCGGCGGATTTCGCGGAGCACGCGCGGCTCATGTTCGACCTGCAGGTGCTCGCGTGGCAGAGCGACCTGACCCGGGTCATCACGTTCATGGTGGGCCGCGAGTTCAGCAGCCGCACCTATCCCGAGATAGGCGCCCCCGGCGGGCACCACCCGCTGTCGCACGAGGGCAGCGCGGCGAGCCGCGAGCAGCTCGTCCGCATCAACAAGCACCACGCCGAGCAGTTCGCCTACTACGTCGACCGGCTCGCCGCGACCCCCGACGGCGACGGGTCGCTGCTCGACCACGCCATCCTCTACTACGGGGCGGGCATGGCCGAGGGCGACCACCGGCCGTGGAACCTGCCGCTGGTGGTGGCCGGCGGGGGCGCGGGGCGCCTCGCGGGCGGCCGGCACATCCGCTACCCCGGCGCGACCGGCGGGGGACGGTCGGTCGACGGGGGCACCCCCCTTGCCAACCTGCACGTGACGGTGCTCGAGAAGCTGGGAATGCGCGTCGACCGCCTTCACGACAGCACCGGGCGGCTGGAGCTGTAGCGGTGCATCACGAGAGATGTCTTGCCGTTCTGCTGGCGGCAGCGCTCTGCGCCGGGTCGGGCGCCGCGCGCGCCCAGACGGCGGCGGCGCCCGGCGTATCTCCGTTGATTGCGGCGGTGCGAAATGGGGACGTGGGCGAGCTGCGCGCCCGTCTGGCGGCGGGGGGCGACGTGAACGCGCGGCAGCCGGACGGCGCGACCGCCCTCCACTGGGCGGTGCACCACGAGGACGTGGCCGCGGCGGACCTGCTGATCGGCGCGGGCGCCGACGTGACCGCGGCCAACGACCTCGGGGTCACGCCGCTGCTCCTGGCCTGTCGGGCGGGCCACGGGGCCCTCGTCGAGCGGCTGCTCGCGGCCGGCGCGGATGCGAACACGGCCCTGCCGAGCGGCGAGACCGCGCTGATGGCGGCAGCCCGCGCGGGCAGCCTCGAGGCGGTGAACGCCTTGTTGACGCGGCGCGCTCGGGTGAACGCGGCCGAGGCGGCGCGCGGCCAGACCGCGCTCATGTGGGCCGTTGCCAACCGGCGGCCCGCCGTCGCGCGGGTGCTCCTCGACCACGGCGCCGACGTCGGCGCCCGGACCGCCACCCGCCGCCGGGTCTACAACATGGGGGGCAGCCGGTCGGCGGGGTCGGCGTCGAGGGGCATCGCCCTCGAGGGGGTGGTCGAGGGCGGCACCACCGCGCTGCTCTTCGCGGCCCGGTCGGGCGACGTCGAGTCGGCCCGCCTGCTGCTCGCGGCCGGCGCCGACGTCCACGACACCGCCGCCGACGGCAACACGGCGCTGGTCGTCGCCGCCCACGGCGGCCACGGCTCGCTCGCGGCGCTGCTCCTCCGCGCCGGGGCGGACCCCGACGCCGCCCCCCTCGGCTACACCGCGCTGCACGCGGCGGTGCTGCGCGGCACCCTGCGCGACCGCGGCGTCCCGAACGACGATCCCGGCGCCGGCGTGCCGCTCGTGCGCGCGCTGCTCGCCCACGGCGCCGACCCCGATCCGCGTCTCGTCAAGGGCACGCCGGTGCGGCGCTGGAGCCACGACTTCGCGTTCATGGACCGCTGGGTCGGCGCGACCCCCTTCTGGCTCGCGGCGCACTTTCTCGAGACCGACATGATGAAGGTCCTCGCCGCCGCCGGCGCGGATCCCCGCGCGCCGAGCCGCGACGGCGCGACGCCGCTCATGGCCGCGGCCGGGCTCGGCTACAACCGGGGCGGCGGCAGCGCGTTCATCCGCGACCGGCGCGACTTCTCGTCCTACAACCCCGTCGAGTCGGCCGCCCTCGGATCGACGATCCCCGCTGTCGAGGAACGACGGACCGTCGAGGCGGTCGAGACGGTCCTCGCGCTGAGCGGGCAGGTCAATGCCGCCAACGACGCCGGCGACACCGCCCTCCACGCCGCCGCCTCGCACGGCATGAACCGCGTCATCGAGCTGCTGACCGACCGCGGCGCCGACCTCCTGGCCGAGAATCGGCGCGGCCAGACGCCGGCCGACCTCGCCGTCTACGCCGACGGCATCGCCGGCGACCGCTACGTCCGGGAGGACACCGCGGCCCTGCTGCGCAACCTGGAGGAGGTGGCGACGGCCCATCCCGCCGCGCCCCACTCACATCCCGAGGCGCGAGAGCTGGCCAACCCGATGGTGGTCACGCGGGAGTCGGTCGCGGCCGGGGCCGCCGCCTACGCGACCCACTGCGCCGCCTGCCACGGCGCCACCGGCCGGGGCGACGGCGCCCTCGCCGCGGCCGCCGCCGCGTACGGTCCGCGCCCCTCCAACCTCGCCGACCCGACGTGGCGGCACGGCGGCAGCGACGGCGAGATCTTCGTCGCCGTCCGCGACGGCATCGGCCCCGACTTCGCCATGGACGCCTTCGGCGACCGGCTCGCCGAGACCGACATCTGGAATGTGGTGAGCTTTCTCAGGAGCCTGCGTCAGCAATCTGCGCCGTAGAACGGAGGAGACGGCCGTCAGGGTTGGTCGGACAGCAAAGCGGCGCCGCCGCCGCCGCTCGACTTCCGCGGCCCGCCCCTCGACTTGACACTCCGCGCCTGTCGCCTTACCGTCCGCCCGGGTCCAACCGGTGTCGCGGCGGGACGTGCATGGCGCTACCCGGTCCGGGTCGGTCAAGGGCGGCGTTGTACGATCCCGCTTCGATTCGTTTCGTGGGGAAGGACGGGTGATGCGGAGCAGAACACGGGTCGGTGCGAGCGTCTTCGTCGCGGCGTGGGTCGTCGGCTGGCTGGCCCCGGTCGGTGCAGCCGCCCAGGAGGTGGGGCCGGCGCGGGGGGCGCTGGTGATCGTGGGCGGCGCCATGCAGGATCCCGCCATCGTCGAGCGGTTCGTTCAGCTCGCGGGCGGCCCCGAGGCGCCGATCGTGGTGATACCCACGGCCGGCGGCGGGGAGACCTACGACCAGTACTACCCGGGGCTTCGCGCGTTCCGGGCGGCCGGGGCCGCCGACCTGACGGTGCTGCACACCACCGACCGGGAGGTGGCCGACGACCCTGCTTTCAGCGCGCCGTTGCGCAGGGCGCGCGGGGTGTGGTTCCCGGGCGGTCGTCAGTGGCGCCTCGCCGAGGCCTACCTGGGTACGCGCGTGCAGGAGGAGATCGCCGGCGTGCTCGAGCGCGGCGGGGTGGTAGGCGGCTCGTCGGCCGGGGCGACCATCCTGGGCTCGTACCTGGTCCGCGGCGACACCGCCACCAACACCATCATGATGGGCGACCACGAGGAGGGCTTCGGCTTCCTGCGCGACACCGCCATCGACCAGCACCTGCTGCGGCGCAACCGCCAGTTCGACCTCATCGAGGTCATCGAGACGCATCCCCACCTGCTGGGCATCGGCATCGACGAGGACACCGCGCTCATCGTCGAGGGCGATCAGTTCGAGGTAATGGGACAGAGCTACGTCGTCATCTACGACCACGAGCGGCTGCTCGACTCTGGGGGGCGGTTCTACTTCCTGGGGGCGGGGGACCGGTACGACCTCAGACGCCGGCAGGCCTACCGCGTGCAGCGGGTGGTCCGCCCGTTCGACCGCGTGGTGGAACGGACCTGGCCGGCCCGGTGAGGGCGGGAACCGCCGGGCGGTCGTACCGCGGACGGATTCGGCGCGCCGAGACCGATACCGGGCGTCGGCATGGTGTCGGCCCCCGGGTCCAGCGCGCTGTTCCCGCCGCGCTGGGGTTCGCCGCGTCTGCCGGCGGAGGCCGGCTGATGCCGCGCCGGGAGGAACATGGGGTATACATATACCGTTCGGATCATCGTTCACGGGATTCGTCTCCGGCGGTGAAGGCCCGTTGTGGCGCCGAGATCCGGTATGACCGCCGCGGCCTTTCCGGGCCGGGCGGCGGCTGTGGACTGTCTTGGAGGTGGAAGATGAATTGCCGGTTGATCGCATGCTCGCTGACCGCGGCGGCCCTCGTGACGCTGGCCCCGGCCGGCGCCGCCGCCCAGACCGAGGACGCCGCGCCCCGGACCGCCTGGGGCGCCCCTGATCTGCAGGGCGTCTGGGACTTCCGCAGCCTGACCCCGATGGAGCGTCCGGAGGAGCTGGCCGGGGACGAACGCTTCTCGCCCGAGCAGGCGGCGGAGTTCGCGGCCGAGACCATTCGGAGCCGGAGCCGCGACGCCGACACCTCGGACCGCGTGGTGCCCTACAACGACTTCTGGTTCGACGAGGGCACGGCGGTGACGACCGAGCGCACGTCGCTGATCGTCGACCCGCCCGACGGCCGTATCCCGGCGCTGACCGAGGAGGCTCAACAGCGCCAGGCGGCGCTCGCGGAGGCGCGCAGCGGCGTGTCGAGCCACGAGCCGACGCCCGGCGGCTTCGTCGAGGACCTCGGCCCCGGCGGGCTGCAGGTGCGCTGCATCCTCGGCTTCAACTCGGGCCCGCCGATGGCCCCGAGCGCCTACAACAACAACCTGCAGGTGTTCCAGACCGAGGACACCGTCGTCCTCTTCGCCGAGATGAACCACGAGGCCCGCGTCGTGCCCCTGGACGGGCGCGCCCATCTCACCGACTCGGTTCGGCAGTGGACCGGCAACTCGCGCGGCCGCTGGGACGGCGACACCCTGGTCGTCGAGACCAGGAACTTCCTCCGCGAGACGAACTTCCAGCGCGGTGCCACCACCCCGAACCTGACCCTGATCGAACGGCTCACCCGCGTGGATGACGGGACGCTGCGGTACGACGTGACGGTGGATGATCCGACGGTGTGGACGCGGCCGTGGACCTACTCGGTGCCGATGCAGCGGAACCCGCAGCCGGTGTACGAGTACGCCTGTCACGAAGGCAACTACGGCCTCTACAACATCCTCGCCGGCGCCGCCGTGGGCACGGAAGACGGGTCCCAGTAGACGCCGGCTCGGCAGGACAGGCCGGCGCAGACGCCGGTTTCGGAGGCAGCAAGACCCCCGCCGGCCCGCGCCGCCGGCCCAAGGAGCGCGTGATGACGAAGGGAACGACCCGGCGGGAAATGATGAGGCGGAGTCTGGCGTTGGCCGGGGCGGGAGTGCTCGGCGCGCCCGGGTGGACGCTGCCGGCCCTGGCCCAGGACGAGACGCCGGTGCCGTTCACCGACGTGCCGGACGGCTTCGGGCAGCCCAACCCCGCGGCCGCCATCCGGATCTACGACGTCCGCAACATCGACGGCCCCTATACCCCCGCCGACGCCTTCTACACGATCCAGCACTTCGACAAGCCGGTCATCGATGCGGACGGCTTCAGCCTCGGGGTGTCGGGCCTCGTCGATCGGCCGGCGCAGCTGAGCCTCGGCGACCTGCGGGCGATGGACAGCATCGAGATCGACGCCGGCTACGAGTGCTCGGGCAACTCGCGCCGGCTCATCCAGGGCCTGGCCAGCAACGGCCGGTGGACGGGGGTGCCGCTGCGCGCGGTCCTCGACCTGGTCGGCGTGAAGCCGGCGGCGCGCGAGGCGGTTTTCTTCGGGGCCGACAAGGGGCCGGAGAGCGTCGACTTCCGGGGGACCCCGCACGAGGTCGACCAGCCGTTCGCGCGCAGCCTGTCGCTCGCCGACGGCATGGCCTCGGGGCCGCTGCTCGCCTACGCGCTCAACGGGGCGCCCCTGACGGTCGAGCAGGGCTCGCCGTTGCGGCTGCTCGTGCCCGGCTGGTACGGCGTGAGCAACGTGAAGTGGCTCTCCCACATCCGCCTGCAGTCCGAGCGGTTCCTCGGCAAGTGGCAGGCGCGGTGGTACCGCACCCTCTGGTCGGAGGAGATCGGCGGCGAGACGGTGTGGCACGAGACCGAGGTGTCGCGGCTGCGGGTCAAGTCGGTGATCGCGCGGGTGACCCGGGTCGGTGACCGCCACGAGGTGCTCGGCTTCGTCCTCCACGACGGCACGCCGCTGCGCGGGGTGCAGGTGAAGGTGGACGACGGGGCCTGGCAGGCGGCGACCCTGGATTCGTCGACCGGCGGCCAGTACTCGTGGAAGCTGTTCCGGTTCGCGTGGACGGGGGCCTCGCCGGGCGAGCACACCCTGGTGTCGCGCGTCACCGACGTGAACGGCAACGTGCAGCCGACGAGCGACGAGCTGTCGGCCATCAAGCAGACCGGCCTCGAGGACAACTCGCAGTTCCCGAGAACCGTGATGGTCGCCTGAACGCCCGAGGAGCGCATGGCAAGGGCCCGCGCGGTCTCGGCGCGGGCCCTTGCCGACTCGTTCCGGGACCGTCCGGCGCTATACTGGAGGCTCCCGGAACGAAGAGTGGAGAGGTGACGGCCATGCTGAAGCGAGGCATCGGGGCGACGCTGTTGGCGGGAGTGGCGCTCGGGGCATGGCCGGCGGCCGCGGCGGGCGGCCAGGCAGAGGCCGGTCCCCCGTCCCGCGAGCTCTTCGACCGCTACTGCGTCACCTGTCACAACCCGCGCCTGCTGACCGGCGGGCTCGACCTCGGCGAGGTGGACCCGACGCAGGCCGCGGCCCACGCGCCGGTCCTCGAGAAGGTCGTCCACAAGCTGCGCACCGGGCAGATGCCCCCGGAAGGGCGGCCGCGCCCCGCCCGGGCGGAGATCGACACCTTCGTGACGTCGCTCGAGCATGCGCTCGATCGCGCGGCGGCGGCCGACCCGAACCCGGGCCGGGTGGCGTCGCGGCGGCTGAACCGCGTCGAGTACGTCAACGTCATCGAGGACCTGCTGGGCCTGGAGGTCAACGGCGAGGAGCTGCTGCCGTCCGACATGGCGGGGTTCGGCTTCGACAACAACGCCGACGTGCTGTCGGTTACGCCGGGGCTGATGGCCCGCTACATCGCCGCCGCGACCAAGATCAGCCGCGCCGCGGTCGGCAGCCCCGAGATTCGCCCCGTCATGCAGCTCTACGAGGTCGGCTACGAGCAGCGTGACGTGCGGGCGGGCGAGGACCTGCCGTTCGCGACGCACGGGGGGCTCGCCGTGCGCCACCACTTCCCCCTCGACGGCGAGTACGTCTTCGCCATCCGGCTGAAGCGCAACGAGACCATCGAGACCATCGACGGCATCGCCGAGAACGAGCACCAGATCGAGATTCGCATCGACCACGCCCTCGTCGAGCAGTTCGCCATCGGGGGCAGGTACCCCGGCCCCGACCCCGGCTCGCTGATCGCGGTGCCGGAGGACGACGTCGAGGGGCAGCGCCTGCACGAGTACCGGATGACCGCGGACCGCGCGCTCGAGGTCCGGGTGCCGGTCGAGGCGGGCACCCGGCTGCTGTCGGTGGCGTTCGCCGACTCGGCGCCGTCCCCGCATCCCCCGGGGCTGCTGCCGGGCATCCACCAGGTCTTCGTCTCGGGGCCGTTCGACGGCGTGGTTCCCGACGACACCGTGAGCCGCCAGCGCATCTTCACGTGCCGGCCGGCGCGGGCCGAGGACGAGGAGCCCTGCGCGCGCGCGATCATCGCCCGGCTGGCGCGCCGGGCCTATCGCCGCCCGGTCGGTCCCGACGACGTCGAGCCGCTGCTGGGCATCTACCGCGAGGGCCGGCGGGAGCGCGACTTCGAGGCGGGGGTGGAGCGGGCGCTCGAGGCCCTGCTCTCGATGCCGCAGTTCCTGATGCGGGTCGAGCGGCAGCCCGTCGACACCCCGGCCGGCGCGGTGTACCGGCTGAGCGACCTCGAGCTGGCGACCCGGCTCTCGTTCTTCCTGTGGAAGAGCATTCCCGACGAAGAGCTGCTCGACCTGGCCGAGCGCGACGTCCTCGGCGAGCCCGATACGCTGGCCGGGCAGGTGCGCCGGATGCTCGCCGACGCGCGGGCCGCGCGGTTCATGGACGACTTCGCGGGCCAGTGGCTGCAGATGCGGAACATCTTCTCGCAGGATCCCGACGGCGCCCTCTTCGCGGGGTTCAACGACTCGCTGCGCAAGGCGATGGTCCGCGAGACGCAGCTGTTCTTCCAGAGCCAGGTCCGGGAGGACCGCCCCCTTCAGAACCTCCTGCGGGCCGACTACACGTTCCTCAACGAGCAGCTCGCGCGCCACTACGGGGTGGACGATCTCTACGGCAGCCACTTCCGGCGGCACGTGTGGGACGACGACCGCCGGCACGGGCTGCTCGGTCACGGGAGCCTGCTGACGGTCACCTCGTACGCGAACCGGACGTCGGTGGTGCTGCGCGGCCTGTGGGTGCTCGAGACCCTGCTCGGGGCGCCCCCGCCGCCTCCGCCGGCCAACGTGCCGCCGCTGCCCGAGAGCGACCGCGCCCGCCCGACGTCGCTGCGCGAACGGATGGAGCAGCACCGCAACAGCCCGGTGTGCGCGAGCTGTCACAGCCGGATGGATCCGCTGGGCTTCGCGATGGAGCACTTCGACGCCATCGGGCGCTGGCGCGAGAGCGACGGCGGGGCCGAGATCAACGCCACCATCGAGTGGAACGGCGCCACCATCGACACCCCCCGCGCTTTCCGCGAAGGGTTGCTGGCGTCGGGGCACGAGTTCGTGCACACGGTCGTCGAGAAGCTGATGATCTACGCCCTGGGCCGCGGCGTCGACTACTACGACGCGCCGACCCTGCGCCGGATCGTGCGGGACCTCGAGCACGACGACTACCGCTGGTCGTCGCTGGTGCTCGGCGTCGTCACGAGCGACCCGTTCCTGATGCGGCGCGCGCCGGAGGCGGAGGCCCTGGCGGACGCGCAGTAGGCGTCGGTGTGGCACGACGCCGCCGCCTCGTTCGAGGAGGCGGCGTGTAGATTTGGTTGGGCGGACGGTGAAGCCGCGGGGCGGCGCCGTCCGGGCCAGCTTGGCCGAGGGTTCCGAGCGTTCGGTACTTCTGGAGAGCCGCCATGTTCATCACCCGGATGCATCTGCCTCGTCGCACCGTGCTTCGCGGCCTCGGCGCCACCGTGGCGCTGCCGCTGCTCGACGGCATGGTCCCGGCCCTGACCGCCCAGAGCCGCACCGCCGCCGCGCCGATCAAGCGCTTCGGCGTGTTCTACGTGCCCAACGGCATGTCGATGCCCTACTGGTACCCCCGGCACGCGGAGGGGAAGCTCGCGAGCCTGCCGCCGACCCTGCGGTCTCTCGAGCCGTTCCGCGACAAGGTGGTGATCTGCGGCGGCCTCGACGACGAGTCGGCCAACCTCGTCAAGGGCGGCGGCGACCACGCCCGGTCCGCCGGCACCTTCCTGACCTGCGTGCCCTACAAGATGACCAACGGGGCCGACGTCAACAACGCGGTCTCGGTGGACCAGATCGCGGCCCGAGAGCTGCAGAACGAGACCCAGCTCGCGTCGCTCGAGCTCGGCATCGAGTCGAACGCGATGGTCGGGAACTGCGACGGGGGGGCGAGCTGCGCCTACACCAACACCATCGCGTGGCGCACGCCGACCACCCCGCTGCCCATCGAGAACGACCCGCGGGCGGTGTTCGAGCGGCTGTTCGGCACCAGCGGCAGCACCGACCCGGAGGCGCGGCTGGCCCGGATGCGGCGCGACCGGAGCATCCTCGACCTGGTGAACGCCGAGCTGCGCGGCCTCGGACAGGTCGTGGGGCCGGGAGACCGGGCCAAGCTCGACGAGTACGCCGAGGCGATTCGCGACATCGAGCGGCGCATCGCGATGGCCGAGGAGCAGAACACCCGCGAGCTGCCGGTGGTCGACCAGCCCATCGGGGTGCCGAGCGACTACGCCGAGCACGCCAAGCTCATGATGGACCTGCTGGCCCTCGCCTACCAGACCGACCTGACCCGCATCAGCACGTTCATGCTGGCCCGGGAGGTGAGTGGCCGCGCCTATCCCGAGGTCGGCGTTCCCGACTCGCACCATCCGCTGTCGCACCACCAGGACGAGCCGGCCAAGCTCAACCGGTTGCACCTCATCAACGAGTACCAGTTCCAGCAGTTCGCCTATCTCGTGGCCAAGCTCGACGCCATTCCCGAGGGCGACGGGTCGATGCTCGACTCGACCCTGTTCCTCTACGGCACCGGCATCAGCGACAGCAACACGCACTTCCACGACGATCTGCCCATCGCCCTCGTCGGGGGCAAGAGCGCCGGCATCGACGGCGGCCGCTACGTCCGCTATCCCCAGGACACGCCGCTCGCCAACCTGCACGTCACGATTCTCGAGAAGCTGGGGACGCCGGTGGAGGCGTTCGGCGACAGCACCGGCCGGCTCGGCCGGTTGACCGGGGTGTAGGGCCCGCGGCGGGAATCGCGACATGCCGAGGCCAGCATCGCCGGGAGTGGTTGGTGACACCGCCCGCCGCGCCGGGAGTCGAACGCGGCGGGGCGCTTGCCGGGGGCTCCTGGGACCCGCCCTGGCGGCCTTCATGCTGCTGACGGCGGCGGCAGAGGCGGGGCAGGAAGGGCCTTACCCGATCTTCACCGAGGCGCATCTCGACGCCACCATGGCGACTCTCGGCCCCAACGTCGCCGGCGTGCGGGCTGCGTTGTCGGCCGGGGACTACGCCACCGCCAAGGAGCGGGCCATCCGGTCGCGCGAGCAGCTCGCCACCACCATCACGTTCTGGCGTGACCGCGATCGGGAGGACGCGGTGGGCTGGCTGCGGGCGGCGCTGCGCCACCTGGATGCCCTCGACACCGCGCTCTCGGTCGAGCCGGTGGACGCCGCCACGGCGGCGGCGATCGGGGGCGAGGTGACCGAGGCCTGCACCGCCTGCCACGCCGTGTACCGCGAGTCCGACGGAGACGGCGGCTTCCGAGTGAAGTCGAGCGCCTTGCCGTGAGAAGAAGGGGCGGTGCGGAATGCTCAGGTTTCTCGCCGCGATAGCCGTTGTCCTCGCCGTCCTGACCGCGGGCGCGTTGATCGTCGCGGCGGCCGTGTCGAGGGCGGCGCCGCTGGCGGCGAGGCTGGAAGCCTGGTGGGCCCGCCGCTCCACGCCAATCGTGACGGCTGGAGGGCCGGACGGGAAGGCCCGCGACAGGGTCGGCCGAAACGAGGCGGTTGTCGGGCTGGCGGCAGCGCAGGGGGACGACGATCGGGCCCCCGCCGCTGGTGATGGCTTCGGTGGCGGCAGCGGCTTCGGTGACGGTGGTGCGGGTGCTGTCGATGGCGGAGACGGCGGCGGCTGACCGGGCCGGCCGGGGGGAGCGGTCGCAGAGCCGGTACGCAGAAAGCACCATGCCGATCGTCAGTAGATTCCTCGGAATCGTCATCGCGATGTGGCTGGGATGATCACGTTCCCGCCCACTTCCATGCGAAATACGGGGAGTACGAAATAGTCGTTCACATTGCGTTGATCCTGGGCCTACCGGGTCCTCGCGGCCCCTGGACGGCCGGGCGACCCTTCTCGCGCCTGGCCGCTCCGGTCCGGGTCGAGGCCGGAGGCATCCCGCTGGAACGCGTCTTGCTTGGGCAGGGTGGTGATACGATGGCGTCCATGCAGGCCGTGCAGCCGCGGGTGGGCTACACCGATCTCCTGAACATGCCGGACGACGGGCGCCGTTACGAGATCCACGGAGGGGAGCTCGTCGTGGTCCCGTCGCCATTGCTGCTGCACCAGATCGTCGCCGCGAGGATCTTCACGCGGCTGAACGACTACTGCAGGACTTGCGGCGGGCTCGCAGTGACCGCGCCGCTCGACATCGTCTTCGACGAGCACGACGTCGTCCAGCCCGACGTGGTCTTCTTCCGGGCGGAACGGCTGGGCCTGCTCGACCCGCGCGCCGTGACCCGGGCGGTGCCGGACATCGCGGTCGAGGTGCTGTCTCCCTCCACCGCGGCGACGGACCGCGGCCGGAAGATGCGGATGTTCGCGTGCTACGGGGTGCCGGAGTACTGGATCGTCGACCCCGTCCGCCGGCAGCTCGAGGTGCACGTTCTCGAAGCGGGCACATACCGGTTGGCGCAGGCGGCGCGGGCCGGAGACACGGTACGCTCGGCCCTGCTGCCCGATCTCGGGTTCGACGCCGACGAGCTCTTCACGCCCCTGTAGGAGTCCCGAGCCGTTCCGTTCTCCCGGTGTCGAGCGGATTCTTCTCCGGTACCCCGCCCGGCGGCGGGTTCGCCGGCGCGCCTTGGTATGATGCAAGGCCCCGGTGGCGCGAGCTTCCGGGCGCTGGGAGTCTGCGGCTGGAACGGTGCAGACTCCCAGCGGGTTGGCTGGACGACCAGCGCAGCCATGGGCGACGCTCTCCGGGCTGGAGCAGCTCCGGGGATTCCCGCGACGGTGTCGGCCGCCGGGCTTCGGATCGCTTGACGAGAGGAACGTGACGATGCTGATTCGGATTGCGGGGCTGGCCGCCATCGCGGCCCTGACGCCCCTCGCGGCGATGGCCCAGGCGGGCGGGGCCGAGGGCGGCGCCGAGATAAGGCCGTTCGAGATCGCGGTGCCGGACGAAGTGCTCGACGACCTGCGCCGGCGCCTCGAGATGACCCGCCTGCCCGACCAGCTCGACGGCGCCGGGTGGGACTACGGGGCCGAGCTCGGCTACGTGACCGAGCTCATCACCTACTGGCGCGACGAGTTCGACTGGCGCGAGCAGGAGCGGCGGCTCAACGCGTTCGACCAGTTCAAGACGGTCGTCGGCGATCTCGACATCCACTTCATCCACCAACGGTCGCCCGAGCCCGACGCCCTGCCGCTCATCATCACCCACGGCTGGCCCGGCTCCATCGCCGAGTTCGCGAAGATCATCGGTCCCCTGACCGATCCCGTCGCCCACGGCGGACGGGCCGAGGACGCCTTCCACGTGGTCGCGCCGTCCATGCCCGGCTACGGGTTCTCGGACAAGCCGCGGGCGCCGGGGTTCGGTCCCGAGCAGATCGCCGAGGTGGGGGCCGGGCTCATGGCGCGGCTCGGCTACGAGCGTTACGGCATCCAGGGCGGCGACTGGGGATCGATCGTCAGCCGCTGGCACGCCTTCAACCATCCCGAGCGGACGGTCGGCGTGCACCTCAACATGCTGGTCGGGGGGCCGCCGCCGGGCGCGGATCCGACCGAGGGGGTGCCCCCGGAAGAGCTCCAGCGGTCGCAGTCGCGGCAGTCGTTCTACAACACCGCGGAGAACGGCTACGCCCAGATTCAGGGCACCAAGCCGCAGACCCTCGGCTAC
Source organism: Vicinamibacterales bacterium (assembly GCA_963663815.2). Taxonomy (GTDB): domain Bacteria; phylum Acidobacteriota; class Vicinamibacteria; order Vicinamibacterales; family UBA8438; genus JAJEEA01. The sequence goes on from OY760734.1 coordinate 6,222,814, forward strand.
GCGCTGAACGACTCGCCGGCGGGGCAGGCGGCCTGGATCGTCGAGAAGTTCCGCGCGTGGTGCGACTGCAACGGCGACCCCGAGTCGGTCTTCACGCGGGACGAGCTGCTCACCAACATCACCATCTACTGGGTGACGGGCACCGCGACCTCCTCGGCCCGGCTCTACTACGAGAGCCGTCACGCTCCGACGTCGCGGCCGATGGGGCGCATCGAGGCGCCGACGGGCGCCATCATCTTCCCCTACGAGCTGTTCATCACCCCGCGCCGCTGGGCCGAGGCGTCGTACAACATCACCCACTGGACCGAGGTCGAGCGCGGCGGCCACTTCGCGGCGATGGAGCAGCCCGAGGTGCTGGTGAGCGACCTGCGCGAGTTCTTCCGGTCGCTGCGGTAGGATTCCGCGCCGCAGGCCGGCGCGGACTGCTGCAGCCTTGGTCGGGTGGGATGCGGGAGGCCGCGGCGCGACCCCCGGTCGCTTTGGGGGCTTCGCTGGCGCGAGACTCCTCCGGCGGCGGTGCCCGGATGGGGCCGGCGACCCGTCGAGCCCTGATCCCGATTCGATGTTCGACAACTGGAGACCGAGACCGATGCACCCAGACATCAACTGGCCGGACGACCATCGACTGCTGACCGCGCATGAGGCGGGCCGCGTGTCCCGGCGCGCGTTCATGGGCACGCTCGCGGCGGCGGCGCTGGCCCCGCGGACCCTCGCGCAGGGCACGCCGCCCATTCCCGTCACCGCCCTCAACCACGTGACCATCGGCGTTTCGGACCCGGCGCGGTCGCTCGCCTGGTACCAGGGGCTGTTCGGCATGCCCATCGCGGCCCGGCAGGCCAGCACCGTCGTCCTGCGGGTGGGCGACGGGCCGCAGTTCCTGGCCATCGGCGGCGGCGCGAGCGCCAACCCCGGCATCGGCCACTTCTGCCTCTCGGTCGACGGCTTCGACGCCGACCGGCTCGTGGGCATCCTGGGCGAGCACGGCATCGCGTCGTCGGCGACGTCGGGGCCGGGGGAGGTCCGCATCCGCATGCGGGGGGCGGAGTTCGGCGGCGCCCCCGAGGGGACCCCCGAGCTGTACTTCGGCGACCCCGACGGCATCGTCGTGCAGCTGCAGGACAGCACCTACTGCGGCGGCGAGGGGGTGCTCGGGGACGTGTGCCTCGAGACCCCCGAGCCGGCCCCGACCGAGGGCCTGCTGCGCCTGCGCGACTACAACCACTTCACGGTCTTCGTGACCGACCAGGCGCGCTCCATCGCGCTCTACCAGCGGCTGTTCGGGCTGCCCATCGACACCTATCAGGGCGCGCTGCCGGTGCTCCGGGTGGGGTCGGGCAACCAGTTCCTGGCCCTCGGCGGCGGGGGCGCCGGCCCGACCGGTCCGACCATCCACCACGCGTGCCTCACGGTGGACGACTTCGACGTCGACCGCATCGTCGGCGTGCTCGAGGGCTACGGCGTCACGCCCCGCGGCGAGGCGTCGGGTCCGGTCGGTCCGCTGCAGTCGTACGTGACGATGCGCATGCCCGACCGCGGGGGCGCCCCGGGCGGCACCCCGGAGCTCTACTTCACGGACCCGGACGGCATTCTGCTACAGCTGCAGGACGCGCGGTACTGCGGCGGCAACGGCTATCTCGGCGACGAGTGCGGCACGCCGGAGAACCCGACGGGGCGGAATGCGTAGCGGAACGCGGCGTTGACCGGGACCGGCGAGGCAGGACGCACCCCGGGGCGAATGCAGCGGGGCCTCCGCCACGGGCCGCCGGGCGCTCCCCTGAGAAGCCGCGGGGCGCCAGCCGCGGGCGCCGCGGATGAAGGGCGGCGACCCGCCCGATGTTCCGGTCCAGCGCGGAGGGTGGTCGGCCGGTTTCGCGGGCCCGTGATCGGCGGGGGTAAAAAAAATGTAATTTCCGCTTGCAACCGCCGGCCGTTGTGATGGACAATTCGCCGGTGTAGACCCATGTCGACCCTGGCATGGTTTCTTCGCATGGCGGCATAGCGAGGCCGACCAGGGATTGCGGCCTTCGAGGACTTCGGTAGTGACGAGGGAGGTGATCGTCCCATGAACCAGGAGATCATCGAGGTGACAGAGGAAGCGACCCACCAGGGTGTTTCCAGACGGAGTTTCATCAAGGGCGCCATCGCCGCGAGCGCGGCCGTGTCGTCGACCAACTACCTGTTCCGCGCCAACGGCGGAGCGGTGCTGGCCCAGACGCCGGCGGCGGGGGCCGTCGACCGGCTCATCACCGTGACCGTCAACGGCCGGAGCCGGCGCGTCGAAGTGCCTCCGATGGAGACGCTGGCGACGACGTTGCGCTACAAGCTCGGCCTGACGGGGACGAAGATCGGCTGCGACCGCGCCGAGTGCGGCGCGTGCACGGTCCTCGTCGACGGCACCCCCCACTACGGCTGCTCGCTGCTGACGCACTCCGTGGGCGGGCGCGAGGTCACCACCATCGAGGGCCTCGAGGCCGAGGACGGCACGCTGCACCCGATGCAGCAGGCAGTGCTCGAGGAGCAGGGGTTCCAGTGCGCGTTCTGCATGTCCGGGTTCATCATGAACTCGGTGGCGTTGCTGAACGAGAACCAGAACCCGACCCGGAAGCAGGCGGCCGAGTGGCTGTCGGGGAACCTGTGTCGGTGCGCCGACTACGACAAGATCCTGACGTCCGTCCAGCGGGCGGCGGAAATCACGCGGGGGGCCTGACGTGGCTGACTACAAACTGCTCGGAAAGAACTATCAGACGCCCGACCTCTACGCGAAGGTCACCGGGCGGTCGAAGTACGCGGAGGACCACCGCGCCGAGGGCATGGTCTTCGCGAAGCTGCTCTCCAGCCCCATGCCGCACGCCCGCGTGCGGTCGATCAACGCCGACGCGGCCCTGGCCCTCCCCGGCGTCGTCGGCATCCTGACCGCCGACGACCTGCCGGACGAGGTCGAGGCCCCGAACGAGGCCGCGCTCACCAACGAGCCGCGCTACGAGGGCGAGCCGATTCTCGCGGTGGCCGCGGTCTCCGAGCAGCTCGCGTCGGATGCCATCGAGCTGATCGACATCGACCTCGAGCCGCTGCCGTTCGTGCTCGACCCGCTCGACAGCCTCAAGCCGGGCGGCCCGAACGCCCGCACCGACGGCAACACCACCATCGGCCGCGAGATCGGCGAGATCAAGTGGTCGGCGAGCGACCTCGCGGGGTTGGCCGCCGGTGAGATTCCGATGGGCGCGGAGGCGGCCGCCGAGTGGTCGTTCGGCGACCTCGAGGCCGGGTTCGCCGAGGCCGACGTCATCGTCGAGGAGCACTCCTACAACCAGTCGACGTCGCACCAGCCGCTCGAGAGCCGGACGACGATGGCGTACTGGGAGGGCAACAAGCTCTACGTCTATCCCTCCGTGCAGAGCACCGCGCGTGCCGTGGGGCCGATGGCGCGGTGGGCGGGCATCGAGCCGTCCAACGTCGTGCTCATCAACGAGTTCACCGGCGGCGGGTTCGGCGGCAAGATCAGCGGCTATGTCCACGCGCAGATTCCGATCCTGCTGTCGAAGAAGATCAACCGGCCGGTGATGATGCGCGTCACCCGGCGCGAGGAGAACGCCATCGGCCGCGCCCGCCCGGGCGTGCAGGCCCGCATCCGTCTCGGGATGCGCGCCGACGGCCGCATCACCGCCCTCGACATCCACGGCATCGGCGACCAGGGGCCGTACGGCCGTTCCGGCGACGCGATGAACGTGGCCGGCATCGGCTCGCTCTGCTACCAGCCGCTGGCGTGCCGCATGCGGGGCACCAACGTCTACACCAACACCCCGCCGCGGGGACCGCAGCGGGCGCCGGGCGGCGTGCAGTCGATGACCATGCTCGAGCCGATCATCCAGAAGGCGGCGAAGCAGCTGGGGCTCGACCAGGTCGACGTGCACAAGATCAACGCCCCCGAGGGGCAGGCGCGGTTCGGCCCGCCGGGGCGCGACGGCCAGCAGGGCAACGTGTCGAGCGCGTTCGCCCGGGAGGCGATCGACATCGGTGCCGACCTCTTCAACTGGACCGAGCGCAAGGAGCGGAGCGGCCTGCGCAACGGCCCGAAGGTCACCGGCGTGGGCATGTCGTTGAGCGCCTACTCGGCCGGCGCCTCCGGGGTCGACGGCCTGTTCGTGCTCAGGCCCGACGGCCGCCTCTACATCCAGTCCGGCGTCGGCAACCTCGGGACGGGGTCGACCTTCGACACCATGCGGACCGCGGCCGAGGGGCTGGACATGCCCTGGGAGAAGTGCGAGGTCGCCTGGGGTGACAGCAGCCGGCACCTGCCCTGGAGCTGCTCGCAGGGCGGCAGTTCGACCACCCACGCCCATACCCGGGCGAACTGGGCGGCCGTGCAGGACGCCACCGGGAAGATGCGCGAGATCGCCGCGCAGGATCTCGGCGGCGCTCCCGAGGACTACGACATCGGCGGCGAGCGCGTCTACCGCCGGGGCAACCGGTCGCAGGGGCTCAGCTTCGCGAGAATCGCGCAGCGGGCCATCGACCTCGGCGGGAAGTACGACGGGCACGAGCTGCCCGAGGACATCAACGGGATGACCACCGCGTCGGCCACCGCGCTGGCGGGGCAGGGGCTCATGGGCGTCGCCAAGGACAACTTCGAGGAAGGCGGGCGGCGCATGTCGTTCGTCGCCGGGTTCGCCGAGGTCGAGGTCGACATCGAGACGGGCAACATCAAGCTCGTCGACTACGCGGCGGGGTCCGATGCGGGCACCATCCTGCATCCCAAGACCTACGAAGGGCAGATCTTCGGCGGTGCGATTCAGGGGTTCTCGGTCGCACTGGCTTCGAAGTGGGTCTACGACCGGCGTTGGGGTCTGCTGGTGGCCAAGCGGTTCTACAGCAACCGGCCTCCGGGCATCCTCGACGTGCCGCACGAGCAGCCCATGAAGTGGGCCAACGCCGACCTGCCCGATCCGTTCAACCCGCTCGGTGCGAAGGGTATCGGCGAGGCGGCGCAGGGAGCCGGGTCCGCGGCCGTCGCCAACGCCATCGCCGATGCGCTCGAGTCGCTGGGCGAGGGCCAGGGCGACTTCCACCGCTCGCCGGTCACACGCGACATGATTCTGACGAAGCTCGAGCAGGCCCCGACGGGTCATGATCGGCTGATGGCTCACGTCTGAGGAAGGGGAGGCGAACACCATGAAGGGCGTTATTCGCGACGTAATACCTCAGCTCGAGCTGTTTCAGCCGAACAGCGCGGACGATGCGCTGGCGCTGCTGGCCGAGCACGGGTCCGATGCCTGGGTCTACGCGGGCGGGCTCGACACCCTCGACTGGTTCAAGGATCGGGTGAAGCGGCCCCGCGTGGTCGTGGACCTCGGCGGCGTCGAGTCGATGCGCGAGATCCGGTCGACGTCCGACGGGATCGAGATCGGGGCGATGGCGCGGCTGATCGACGTCGTCAACCACCCCGAGATCCAGTCGCGGTTCCCGGCCCTGGCGTTCGCGGCGAAGTCGGCCGCGTCGCCTCAGATCCGGAACCAGGGCACCATCGGCGGCAACATCGGGCAGGACACCCGCTGCTGGTACTACCGGGACGGCTGGACCTGCTACCGGGCCGGCGGCAACATCTGCTACGCCAGCCCGCCGACCGCGATGAACCGCGAGCACTGCATTCTCGGTGCGAGCCGGTGCGTCGCCGTCAACCCGTCCGATACCGCCCCCGTGCTCGTGGCCCTCGACGCCGAGATGGTCGTGCGGCGGGGCCGGGCGGAGCGGGTGATTCCGGCCCAGGAGTTCTTCGTGGGTCCGGAGATCGACATCGAACGGATGACCGCGCTCGAGCCCGGCGATCTGCTGATGTCGATTCGAGTGCCGTCGACGTGGTCGGGAGCGCGGGTCTACTTCGAGAAGGTCCGTGACCGCGACACGTGGGACTTCGCCCTGGTGAACGTGGCGACGGCCCTGCGCGAGAGCGGCGGCGTCATCCAGGACGCCCGCGTCGTCGTCAACGGCGTGGCCCCGACCCCGGTCCGGATGACCGCGGTCGAGAACGCGCTCCGGGGGCAGGCGCGCAACGAGCAGACCGCCAACCGCGCCGGCGACATCTCCATCCAGGGGGTGGCGCCGCTGACCCACAACGGGTTCAAGGTGAACCTGATGCGGAACCTGGTGCGGCGGTCCATCCGCGACGAACCCACGAACGAGGTGTAGCGCCTTCGTTCTACCGGGAACTACCGAAGGGCCGGGCCTCGATGGGCTCGGCCCTTCGCTTTGTACGGCGGGGTATGCGCTACACTACCGGTTGCGTCATCGAGGGGAGGCTGGACGATGGGGATTCCGTGTTCAGAAGCGGTCCGAGGACGGTCGCGGCGGCGGTTCATTCGCCAGGCGTTCGGCGGTGGGCTCGGGGCATCGATGGCCGGTCTGGCCGCCGGCGCCCGCCCGGCCGCGCAGGTGGGCGGCCCGATACGGTCGTTCGACCATGTGGCGGTGCCGATGCGGAATACCGAGGCCATGGTGCAGTTCTACCGCGCCCTCGGCTTCGGGGTGATGGAGGGCGAGCGCATCTGCTCGGTGCACTTCGGTGACAACAAGATCAACTTCCATCGGCCGGTGGCGTGGCAGGACGCGAGCTTCACCCTGCGCGCCCCGGCGGCCGTGCCGCCCTGCGGCGATTTCTGCTTCGTCTGGGACGGAACCGTGGCGGCCCTGCACGCTACTCTGGAGCGGGCGGGGGCGGTGGTGATCGAGGGGCCGGTTCCTCGCACCGGCGGCCGCGACGGCGGCGCCGCCGGCGGGACGAGCCACTACATCCGGGACCCGGACGACAACCTGCTCGAGTTCATCATCTATTGATCGGGGGGGCGCTCGCTCGCTACGGGATGGACCCGATCTCGGCAGGGCATGCACCATGACGGTAACCGACGTTCAGCGTCATCTGTTCAGCGTCGACGAGTTCGCACGCATGGGGGAGGCCGGTGTGTTCCACGAGGGCGACCGCGTGGAGCTCATCGATGGAGAAATCCGGGAAATGACGCCAATCGGCCCGCCCCACGCGGTAGTCGTTAACCTGCTCGCCGAGCACCTCATCACGCGGCTGGCCGGCCGGGCCTACGTCAGCATCCAGAATCCGGTCCGCCTCGACCGACATACCGAGCCGCAGCCCGACCTGACGGTCGCGCGTCGGCGTCTGGACGCGTATGCCGGCCGACACCCGGAGGCGGGCGACATCCTGCTCGTCATCGAGGTGGCCGATTCCTCCTTGCGGTACGATCGGACAGAGAAGGTGCCGACGTACGGCAAGGCCGGGGTCCCCGAGACGTGGTTGGTGGATCTTGCGGCCGAGACCGTTACCGTGTACACCGGTCCCGGCCCTGAGGGGTACGCCGACGAGCGGCTCCGCCGGAGAGGGGACAGGATTGCGGCGGTCAGCGCCCCCGAGATTGACCTGCCGGTCGACGAGATGTTCGCCTGAGTTCGCAGGCGGGACGGGGGTCGATCCGACCGGCTCATGCCAGCTTCGGGCCTGAACGGGTTGCCGAGTGGCCTTGGCATGGCTGTCGGCTCACGGGCACGCCACTGCGGATATGCCGATGCGGGGAACGCTACGCGGCTTTGCGATCGGCTTGGCGACCCTCTGCCTGGCGTGCGGCCCCGGACCATCCGCGCCGCCGACGGAGCGCGATCCCCTGTGGATCGCGGTAGTCCAGACGGACGGAGCGCTGATTCCCTTTGCCCGGCGCGTCGGCGACAGGTGGGACCTGCCCTGGCCCGCGCCGTTCGACGCGCAGACCGCCGCCCTCGAAACCCGGGGCGAGGAGGTTCCCCCGCCCTGGCTGGGCCAGGAGGCGTGGACTCTGCCGGTGCCGCCCATCGATCGCGAGGATCCCCAGGGCGGCAGAATCGCCGCGCCGATGCAGTGGACGCTCTACTCGCAGACGGAACGGGGTACGGGCCTGACGGTGGCGCGGCTGCTGCTCACCCAAGCCCACTGCATGATGCGCTGGGCGCTGGGGTCCGGCGAGCGCCAGCTGTCCCGGGTCGAGGGAACTCCTGACGTTGCCGGCGTCGCCTTCAATCAGTCCGTGGAAGTCGTCTCGGCCGCGGATGAGATTCCCGGACTCGACCGGATGCGCGCCGATTTGGGGCTGGTCGATTCGACTGGTCTCGACGACCCGACCTTGGCGAGACGGTTCATCTGGCTGGGCTTCTATCGCCTGGCCGCCGCCGGCGGCATCATCGGCGTCGTGAACGACCGCGCCTACGAAGGTGAGAGCTGGGTCGTGGTGGAGTTCGACGGCGACCAGGGCCGCATCGCCCATCGCGCTCTTGGCGGCGGCTGCTGAGGTGCGGGTGTCCGAGCGGGAATCGCAGGTACGCGTCAGGCTCTCGATGTCGTCGAGCCGCAAAGGGGACGCGGCCTTGCCGGACGACTCGCCGCGGCGCCTGCGGCCGGTCGCCGTCGGGGACCCGGACGTCCTGCGCCGGGCCGGCGATCTGCTGCCGTTCGAACGCGCGTGGCGTGCGATGTTGTCCGGTCCTCACCGCGACCGCATCGCCGATTCCGGATGAGCCCGCCACGAGCGTGCCGTCGACCCCGTCAGAAGAACCAGGTGAGGGACACGTAGCCGACGGCGCTCAGCAAGCCGTACTCGGAGGGCAGGAGCTGACCGCCGGTCAGGGTGTTCGCGCCGACGCCGAAGAAGACCCCGCCGGCGATGGAGGCCTCGTCGCTCGCCGAGTAGGAGAAGCTCGGCGCGACGATGGCGCTCCGGTCGTTGAGGTTCCAGAGCCAGAGGCCGGCGACGCTGAGCAGCGGGTGGATCTGGTAGGACGCCTGCACCGCGGCCTCGTCGCGGCCGTACACCTGGTACTCGGCGCGCAGGAACTCCGGCGACTGGAAGATGCGGGCGAAGTCGTCCGGTGCGGCGGCGCCGCGGCCGTCGTGCTGGTACTCGACGACGAGGCCCATGTCGCGGCCGTAGACCGACAGCCGCCGGTCGAGGCCGATGGTGCCGCGCCCCGTTACCTCACCCTGGAAGTCCCGCACGACCGCCTCGAACCGGATCGCCCACGCCCCCAGCCCGCCCGCTGCGCCGAACGCGCCGGCCGCGTCACCGTAGAGGCTGCCGCCCCACCCCGAGACCTCCCAGTTCCGCCACGTGGTGAGGCCGCGCGCCAGTGCCGTCGTCTCCTCGCCGACCAGCGTCCGGCTGGGTCGGAACACGACGTCGATCTCGCTCAGGGGACCCGGATAGATGCGGGCGCGCGCGGCGTCGATACCGCCCCGGTAGACGCGGAAGGGGTCGGCGGGGCTGAAGGGAATGAAGGGGTCGGCGGGGGTGAGGAACAGCGTCGTGCCCCACGACACCGCCTGCCGCCCGACGCTCACCTCGACCGCGTCGTTCGGCTGCCACGCGACGTTGAGGCGGTCCAGCCGGTGCAGCCACCGGAAGTGGTCGCGATCGACGGCGGTCGACTGCAGATTGAACCACTCGCCGCCGGCGGGGACCGCGCCCAGCCCGCCCAGGAGGCTGAAGTCGGCGTCGTCCTGCCGGGCGGTGAGGGCGTGGTCCCAGGCGATCTCGACCGCGAAGGGGCCGAACACCGGTTCGGTCGTCAGCCGGAGCCGGTTGAAGACGCTGGCGCTGGCTTCGGTGAAGGGGGTCGCGCCCGCGAACAGGGGGACCGTCTGGAGATAGCCGGTCAGCCAGCTCGGCTGCGCGCGGGCGGAGCCCGGACCCGCCCCGGCGACGGCGAGCACCGCGGCGGCGGCGAGCAGGCCGCGCGCACGGGAAGGGATCATGGGCGGGTCTCGTCCGAGTCGATGCGGCCGTCGAGCATCCGGACGAGGCGCCGCGACCGGTCCATGACGCGGGCGTCGTGGGTGGCGAAGACGAACGTCACCCCCAGCTCACGGTTCAGATCGGCCATGACGTCGAGGAGGGCGGCGCTCGCGGCGGAGTCGAGGTTCGCGGTCGGCTCGTCGGCGAGCACCAGGGCGGGCCGGCTCGCCACCGCCCGCACCACCGCTACCCGCTGCTGCTGCCCTCCCGAGAGCTTCCCCGGCCGGCGGTCCTCGAGCCCGGTCATCCCGGTCCGCTCGAACAAATCGTGCACCCGCGCCCGGCGCTCGTCGGCGTCGACGCCCTGGAGCAGCATCGGGAACTCCGCGTTCTCCATCGCCGTCAGCACCGGCAGCAGGTTGTAGGCCTGGAAGACGAAGCCCACCTGGTCGAGCCGCAACTGGGCCAGCTCGCGGTTCGACATCGCGGTCACGTCGCGGCCGGCCACCTCGACGCGGCCCTCGCTGGGGCGCGTCAGGCCGCCGATGAGGTTGAGGAGCGTCGTCTTGCCCGACCCCGACGGGCCGGCCAGGGCGGTGAACTCGCCCCGTCCGACGGTCAGGCTGACGTCGCGGACCGCCTGCACCTCCTCGGCCTCCTGGTGGAAGACCTTCCAGACGCCCTCGGTCCGGACCGCCGCGGTATCGGTGTCGGTCATGGAGTCGCTCAGGACAGTGATCGATATGAGGTTGCCAACTGGGCCCAAGCACACGCCATCTCGTGCGGGACGGCGCGCTCGGCACGTCGCAAGGTGATTCTCGTGAGCGTCCTCACGGTCGCCGGCCTCACCGGTCGAACTTCATCATTCGAGCTTCGTCACCTTCGCCGCGCCGGGCCGAATCGACCGCGGCACACGGTTGAGCGACGCCGGCGCGGTCGATGCGAGTGTCACCGGTCGAACTTCATCGCCTCGGTCACGTCGAGCCGCGCCGCCCGCAGGGCCGGGTAGACCGACGCCGCCGCGCCGATGAACAGGATGAACAGCAGCACCTGCAGGAGGCGCACGGTCCGCACCAGCGGGTACGCGATCGGCTCGATGAGGACGCCCGAGAAGGTCATCTCGTCCATCAGGGCCGAGAAGTCCAGGCCGTTCTCGGCGATGAGCAAGGTGACGGCGAGCCCGATGCCCACGCCGATGAAGCCGCTGGCCGCGGTCATCGTCAGGCCTTCGACGAGTACGATGGCCCCGGTCTGCCCCGGCGTCAGCCCGAGCGCCCGCAGCACCGCGAACTCGCGCCGGCGGTGCAGCACCGACATCAGCACGGTGTTGACGATGCCGAACGCGATGATCGTGAAGATGAACCCCTGTACCAGGTAGTTGCCGAAGTCGTCGATGGCCACCGCCGCGCCCAGCGCGGGGTTCGCCTCGCGCCAGCCCATCACGCGGGCGTCCCCGCGCGCGATCAGCTCGTCGAGCGCGCGCTCGAGGCGGCCGGCGACGGCGGCGGTCGCGGTGCTGTCGTCCAGCACCACGCCGACGTTGGTGACGTCGCCCGCCGAGCCGAGCCATTCGCCGGCGGTGGCGAGGGGAATGTGCACGAGCGACTGGTCCACCTCGGGCACGCCGCTCTCGAAGATGCCGACCACCCGCAGGAGCTGTCCCGCGATCTCCCGCTCGGCGTCCTGCGCCTGCACCACGAAGCGCGACCCGAGCCGCAGCTCGAGGCTGTCGACCAGCTCGACCCCGACGTAGGCGGCCAGCCGGTCGTCGGGAGCCAGGTACCGGCCCTCGATCACCCGCTCGTCGATGGGGCTGAAGTCGGCCTCGGCCTCCGGGTCGACGGCGACGATCTGGGCCGGCCGCGCGCCCGCGGCCGAGCTCGCGAGCCCGTTGACGGCGAGCTTCGCGGTCGTCGCCACGACGCGGGGAGCGACCTCGGGCGACTCGAACGCCTCCTCGGCGGCTCGCCGCACCTCGACCGGCAACCGGTCCTCGATGCGCCGACTCACGCGAAACTCGGGGCGCTCGATGGTGACGTGCCCCTCACCGAGCCGGACCCCGGAGTCGATCCACTGCTCGTGATAGCCGTCGCCGAGCGAGAAGGTGAATACGAGCAGGGCGCCCCCGACGACCATCGCCGACGACGTCAGCACCGTACGCCGCACGTGACGGCGCAGGTTGCGCATGGCCAGCAGCACGAGGACGCGGGCGTGCATCGGGGGGCGTGCGGCGGAGGTCGTCGGCATCGTCACAGCCCCGACAGGGTGTCGGCCGGCGGAACCCGCGCCGCCTTGGCGGCGGGATAGAGGGCCGCGAGGAGGGCGGTCAGCACCAGGCCGACCGCCGACAACGTCCAGTTCGCCGGGTCGTAGCCGACCCGCAGGCTGGGCTCGAGCAGCGCGCCCTGCAGGGTGACGCTGCCGAATAGCCACGCCAGACTGGGGGGCGCGGTGGCCCACCACACCATCAGCGGGAACGTGAAGGCCGATCCGATGGCGAGGCTGAGGAGGCCGACGGCCGCCGCCTCGGACAGCACCGTGCCCACGATGGCCCGCGGCGTCGCCCCGAGGGCGAGCATGACCGCGAACTCGCGCCGGCGCTCGAAGGTCGCCATGAGCATGGTGTTGGCGATGCCGAAGCTGGCGATGGCGAAGATGATGACGATGAAGATCCAGTACACCGAGTCGGCGAGCCCGACATAGTCGACCAGCACCGGGTTGAGCACCGTCCAGGGCGCCACCGTGATCTCCCGGCCGCCCGCGTCGAGCGCCGTGGCGAGCCGCGCCGCGGCCGCGTCGGCCTCGGCCGGATCCGCGGTGGCGACCGCGATCTCGTGGATGCGGGCGGGGTCGAGGTAGATCAGCGCCTGCAGGTCGCCGATGGCGAGCACCGCGGTGCGGGCGTCGAACTCGACCAGGCCTGTCCGGAAGACGCCGGCCACGGTGTAGAGGTCGTTGGCCATCGAGCCGTCGGCGGCCGACCCCACCAGCACCAACTCGTCGCCGACCCCGACCGCGAGCTGCCGGGCCATCTCGTCACCGATCAGCAGCTCGTAGGCCCCGGGCTCGGGCAGCCTTCCGGCGACCAGCTCGTCGAGGAAGCGGGTCAGCGCCACCTCGCGCTCGGGGTCGATCCCCATGAACATCCCCGCCGAGGTGGCCTCGCCCGAGCTGACGAGCCCGCCCGCGTACACGCGCGGCGCCGCCGCCGTCACCCCCTCGTCGGCGTCGATGGCCGCGAGCATCGCCGCGACGTCGATGCCCTCGCGCCCGCCGAGGGTGTCGAACATGCTGCGGTCGGGGCGGTACTCGGCGTGGTGGATCTCGATCTGTCCGCCGACGAGCGAGGTGGCGTTCTCGACGAGCTCGGCCGTGATCCCCCGCGACCAGCCGATCATGAAGACCACCGCGAAGAAGCCCACGGCGAGGCCGAGGGCGGTCAGCACCGTCCGGCGGGGGTGCCGGCCGATGTTGCGCCAGCCGATGCGCGGCCAGGGCCGTTCGCGCATCGGCGGCTACCGTCCGCGCTGCAGGGTGCGCAGGGAGAAGAACGAGGTGTCGAGGTCGACGTCGAACTCCAGCTCCTCGTAGCGGAAGGAGGTGCGCTCGTCCGGCTTGTCGGCGGGGCGCATGTCCATGACGCCGGGGACGAGGCGGCCGCCCATCTCGGTGAACGCGCTGTACTCCATGGTGCGGGCGAGCTCGCCGTCCTCGTCGTAGTAGCGCGCCCAGAGGGGCATCGAGTCCCGCTGGCGGACGAGGAAGGCCATGTGGCCCCAGACCACCGCCGCCTCCGGCTTCGGGTTCAGTCGCAACTCCCACACGTCGACGCCGTCGCGCTCGCCTTCGAAGGCCATCTCGACGTCGTAGTCGTCGACGAGCCGGCTCTCCTTCACGAGGTCGTCGTTGGTGAAGTGCGACCCCATCCACGCGCCGCCCATCATCGAGGCGGGGATCTTGATGGTGCGGTCGACCTTGGGGAGGTAGTTCCAGATGTCGTCGCCGGCCATCAGGGTCGCGGTGCCCGCGTCGCGCCGCGGGGCGCGGAGGCGGACGAGCGAGTAGTCGGTGCCGAGCGACCAGACCTCCATGGTCATCTCGCGCTCCCAGTGCTCGGTCACCACCTCCATCGTCGCCACGCCGCGGCTCGAGTCGCCGCGCATGAGGCGGTCGACGCGGTCGATGATCTCCATCGGGTCGGTCTGCGCGGCCGCCGGCGCCGCCGCGAGAACGCCCGCCGCCCCAAGCATCAGATTCCGCGCGCACCATCGATACATGGACGTTTCTCCTGTCGCAAACCCAAGTCTGCTATACGGACGCGGAGTCTCCGCGGTTCCCGGGCGCCGCCCCCGCAAGGCCCGCGGCCACTGCGACGAGCAGAATCCCCGCCCACCATCGGAACATGAGCATCCTTCTCGGACACACCGGTGTTGACGCCAGTCTAGTGCATCTATTTTTGATTGTCCCAAAAATACTTTACGTCGCAGTCAAAGTTACAGCCCCGCCTGCTCCTTGACGTAGCGCGCGACCTGCTCGTGGGTCGCGAACCACGCGCCGCCCTTCGCCTCGATGTGGTCGATGAGCTCCTCGAGGATGACCATGCGCGAGCGGTGGCCGATGATGTGCGGGTGCGTCGTCAGGAGGAACATCGTCCCTTCCTCCCACGCCTTGTCGAACTCGTCGATGTACACCTGCAGCAGCTCGCGCGGCGGCGTGTAGCTGCTGCCGCGGGGGTTCATCAGCGGCGCGTCGTCGAGAATCCACTCGACCGGCAGCTCGACGATGCCCGTCGGCTCGCCGTTCTGCATCAGCTCGTAGGGGCGGTCGTCGGCCATCAGCGAGCTGTCGTAGAGGAAGCCCTGCCCCCGGATGATGTCGAGGGTGTTGGGGCTGAAGTTCCACGACGGGGCGCGGTAGCCGACGGGGCGGGTGCCCGTGACCCGCTCCAGGTAGTCGGTGGCCCGGATGACGAGGTCGCGCTCGGTCTCGGCGTCGAGCTCGCTGTTCAGCTCGTGGATCCAGCCGTGCACCGCGAACTCGTGCCGCCCCGAGGCGGCGATGACGTCGACCATCTCGGGCCGCAGCACGAGGCTGACGGCGGGGATGAAGAACGACGCCGGGATCTCGTGCCGGTCCATGAGGTCGACGACCCGTTGCAGGCCCACCCGTGCGCCGTACTCGCCCTGCGACATGGCCCCGATCGACGGCTCGGCGTTGCGCGCGATCTGGATGGTGTCGTTGTCGACGTCGAACGAGATCATCACCGCGACGCGGGCGCCGTTCGGCCACGACGCGGGCTGCAGGCTGCGGCCCGCGCGCACGCGGTTGGCGATGGCCCGGATCTCGTCGAGGTCGAGGTAGAGGCCGGGCTGGCTCGTCTGGGTCGTCTGTCCCCTCGGCGCGTCCGTCGCCAAGCTGTAGATCAGCAACCCGAGGATGACGCCGATCGTGATGCCCAGGCATTCCCTGATCCGCTTCCACGTCATCTTCGCTGTCTCCCGCTGTCCTCGGTTTCCTGCGGATCCGCCCCGTGCGGCTGGCTCCCACTGGTGGTCGGGTCGTCCAAGTGCCTGCCGAAGAACGTCCCTTGACCGCCGGAACAATGTCATCGTCACTGTCCCTCGCTGTCCTCGTCCTCGGTGGTCTCCACCTCGTGCGGCTGGCTCTCGCTGACGGGCGGGTTGTCGACGTGCTCGCCGAAGAACGCGGCCCAGCGCCGCAGCCGGTCCACCTGGTGGAGCGGCTCGGCGATGCCGTGCCCCTCGCGCGGGAATCGCACGAACGTCACGTCCTTGCCGAGGTCCCGCAGCGCCCGGTAGAACTCGACCGACTGCTCGGGCGGCACCCGGGTGTCGCTGCCGCCGTGCATCAGCAGCACCGGGCTCGTCACGTCGGCGGCCCAGGTGATGGGCGAGTGCTCGCGGTAGTTCTCGGTGGCGGTCCACGGCGTGCCGCCGAAGAACGACGCCAGGTAGTCCTGGATGTCGTTGGTGCTGTACATGCTGAACAGGTTGGTGAGGCCGGCGCCCGGCGACACCGCCTTGAACCGGTCGGTCTGGGTGACGATCCACGCCGACAGGTACCCGCCGTAGCTCCACCCGTAGCAGATGAGGCGGTCGGGGTCGGCCCAGCCCATGGCGACGGCGTGGTCCACCCCGGTCATGACGTCGTCGTAGTCGGTCACGCCCCAGGCGTCGATGTTGGCGTTCACGAACGCCTGCCCGTAGTTGGTGCTGCCGCGGAAGTTGGGCTGGAGGACCACGTAGCCGTTGCCGGCGAAGAACTGGGCCGAGGCGTTGAAGGCCTCGAGCGACGCCCCGGTGGGGCCGCCGTGGGGGTTGACGATGAACGGATACGCGCGGCCCTCCTCGTAGCCGACCGGCTTGGTCAGCACGCCTTCGATGGTCTCGCCGTCGCTGTTCGTCCAGCGCACGGTCTCGACCGCGCCGAGCTGGACGCCCTCGTCACGGAGCCACGCGTTCGCGTCGGTCAGCCGCACCGGCTCACCATCGGTGGTCGCCGTGTATATCTCGGCGGGCCAATCCGGTCTCGTGTGGACCCAAACCCACCGGGTACCGTCGTCGGAGAGCGACCAGGCGCCGTTGCGCCCGCCCGGGGCCGACGCCGTAATCACCGCGCCCGACTCGATGCTGACCCGGAACAGGCCGGTGGACGTGCCTTCGCCGGTGGGCCAGAAGACATACCGCCCGTTCGCCGACCAGATGGGGGTCGTGAAGTTCCGGTCGACGTCCTCGAGGAGCACCCGCGTCGGCCCTCCGTCGAGGTCGGCGAGATAGAGCTTGTCGTGCCGGGTGTTGCTCGACGCGGTCGCGTTCGAGGAGAACGCGATGGTCCGCCCGTCGGGCGACCAGCGCGGCGACGTGTCGCTGCCGTCGTTCTCGTGCAGGAGCCGCGGTTCGCCGGTCGCCGCGTCGACGACCCGGACGTCGCTCCGCCAGCTGTCGTTGGCGGTGGGGTTGGGCCGGGTCTCGAAGGCGACCTGCTTCGAATCGGGCGACCAGCCGGGGTTGCGGACAGTGAAGTCGCCCTCGGTCAGGCGCCGTGTCCCGTCCGTCTCCAGATCGTGCAGCCAGAGGTGGGTCATCCGGTGCAGGGCGTCGACCACCTCGGCGTCGCCCTCTTCCTCGCGGCGCTTCTCCTCTTCTTCGGGGAGCGGGTCGCGCGCCGTGAACAGGAGGGCCGAGCCGTCCGGCGCGAGCTCGAACGACTGCACCGATTCGCCGTGCTCGGTGACCTGCCACGCCTCGCCGCCGTCGGCGTACAGGAAGTGCACCTGGGTCTTCGCGTCCGCCTCCTCGCCACGGGCGGCGAGGAAGGCGATGATCTCGCCGTCGGGCGACCACGCGGGGGCGGTGGCGCTCTTCGGGCCGCGGGTGAGCTGACGGTTGCCGGTGCCGTCGACGCGCACGCGCCAGACGTGGGTGACCGCCTCGAGGTCGGGGTCGTCCATGTCGCGAGACCGCACCGTGTAGGCGACCCATTCCCCGTCCGGCGACAGGGCGGGGCCGCCCACCTGGTCGATGCGCAGGGTGTCGCGGGCCGAGAGGACCCGTGGCGGCGATTCCTGAGCGAGGCCCGGACTCGGGCCGGCCGCGATTAGGAGCGCCGCTCCAACCCCGGCAACGAGTTCCCGCGTTCGCAGACCCTGCATGTCACCTCCCGTTCCGGGGGCTGGCCTCGGCCCCGCCGGCAAGGCGGCGGGGCTGAAGTGCGCGGACCGGCTTGCCGGCTCAGTCTCCGGCGACCTCCTCGTAGACCGCGGTGAGGAACCGGTTCGGGTCGCCCCACTTGTCGTTGAACCCCGCCGTCGGGTCGGCCGCCGCGACCTCGTCGTAGCTGCCGGCCCCGCCCGCCACCAGCTCCTCGACGCGGCCGGCGACGGTGATGACCATGTCGCGGAACTCGATGACGTCCGCGCGGCCCGACACCACGCCGTGGCCGGGCAGGATCTTCGTGTCGGGCCCCGCCATGCCGGCGAGGACCCCGAGCGAGTCGATGGTGCCCGACAGGGTGCCGCCGTTGCCGCGGTCGATGACCGGGAACGCCACGGTGCGGAACATGTCGCCGGTGTGGATGACGTCGGAGTCGACGAAGTGGATGATGCTGTCGCCGTCGGTGTGCCCCGGCGGCATCGGGATGACGTGCACCTCCTCGCCGTTCAGGTGGATGGTGACGTCCTCGCTGTAGGTCAGCACCGGCAGGGCCTCGGGCGGCCGGTTCGCGGCCAGCCGGCTGCGGACCCGGTCCTGCGCGATGATGGAGACGCCCATCGCCGCGAAGTTCGCGTTGCCCCCGGTGTGGTCGCCGTGGACGTGAGTGTTGATGAGGAAGCGGATGTCGCCGTTCGAGATGCCCTCGACGGCGGCGTGGATGCGCTCGCTGAGGGGCGCGAACTGGTCGTCGATCATGACCACCCCCTCGTCGCCGATCGAGAGGCCGATGTTGCCGCCGCGGCCCGCCAGGTAGTGCACGGTGCCGGCGACGTGGTGCGTCGAGATCTCGACCTCGGAGAAATCGGGCTGCGCGCCGAGCCCGGCCGCCACGGTGAGCGCGGCCACGGCGGAGAAGGCGAGCGAAACCGCGAGCCGCGCGCGTGAGCTGGTCTTCATGGTGTGTTCCTCTGTGGACTGTGACGAATGATGGTGCGATCCCGCCTATCATACCGAAAAGGCGGCGCGAACCGCCGGCCGACGGATGGCGGCGAGGGCGGGTGAACTGGTGTAGGATCACCCTGCGCGTTTCCGGCCCGATCGAGGAGACTGAGGGGTGAGCGGATCGATGCAGGGGCTCCTGGTACGGATGGCGGCGGCGTTCACGGTCGGCTCCATCGCCTTCGGCGCGGGCGTCGCGACCGCCCAGCCGGCGCCGGGCGGCACCGCGTCGGCCGAGCGGGCTCTGCTCGACCGCTACTGCGTCGCCTGCCACAACGAGCGGATGCGGGTCGCGGATCTGGCCCTCGACACCGTCGACGTGAACGACGTCGGCGTGCACCCCGAGGTCTGGGAGAAGGTGGTGCGGAAGCTGCGGGCCGGGGCCATGCCCCCCGCCCCCCGGCCGCGCCCCGACGCGGCGACCTACGAGGCGTTCACGGTCCGGCTCGAGACCGAGCTCGACCTCGCGGCGGCGCGGAATCCCGACCCGGGACGCACCGACACCTTCCATCGGCTCAACCGCAGCGAGTACCATCACGTCATCCGCGACCTGTTGGCGCTGGACGTCGACGCCGCGGCCCTGCTGCCGGCCGACGACGGCAGCTACGGTTTCGACAACATCGCGGGGGTGCTCGGCATCTCGCCGACCCTGCTCGAGCGCTACCTGTCGGCTGCCAAGAAGATCAGCCGCCTCGCCATCGGGCGGCCGGCCCCCTCGGCGACGGCCGAGACGTTCCGCCTCACCGCCGACCTGACCCAGGACGTCCGGGCGGACGGGCTGCCGTTCGGCACCCGCGGCGGCACGCGGTTCGAGTTCACGTTCCCGGAAGACGCGGTGTACGGCATTCGCGTGCAGCTCTCGCGCGACGCCTCGGGCACCCTGAAGCCGTTCGACACCCCGCACCGGCTCGAGGTGAGCCTGGACGGCGAGCCGCTGGAGACGTTCACCGTGGGCGAGCCCCCGCCGCCGGGACCGCGCAGCAGCCCCGAGTACCGCGAGTACCTGGCCCGCCAGCGGGCGGTCGACGACGGCTGGGAGATTCGGGCGCCGGTGCGGGCGGGTCCCCACACCGTGCAGGTGACCTTCCATCAGAAGACGTCCGCCTACGCCGAGACCCTGCGGCAGCCGTTCCTGCGTCCGTACACGAGCATCACCGGGGGCGATACGCGGTATCAGCCGTACGTCGGCAGCGTCACCGTCGCGGGTCCGTTCGAGGCGAGCGGGGCGCGGCCGGCCGAGGGCACGCCGAGCCGCGACCGCATCTTCGTCTGCCGCCCGGCTTCGCCCGACGCCGGCGACGAGGCCGCCTGCGCGCGGGAGATCTTCTCGACCCTGGCCCGCCGCGCCTATCGCCGGCCGGTCACGGAGCGCGATCTGGCGGTGCTCCTCGACTTCTACGCGCAGGGGCGGGCCGAGGGCGGCTTCGAGGCGGGCATCGAGCTGGGGTTGCGGCGCCTCCTGGCCAGCCCTGCGTTCCTGTTCCGCGTGGAGCGGGACCCGGCCGCCGTGGCGCCGGGCACGCCGTACCGCGTCCCCGACATCGAGCTCGCGTCGCGGCTCTCCTTCTTCCTTTGGAGCAGCATCCCCGACGACGAGCTGCTCGGCCTCGCGGAGGCGGGGACCCTGCACCGGCCCGAGGTGCTCGAGGCCCAGACCCGCCGGATGCTCGCCGACCCGCGGGCCGACGCCCTCGTCGAGAACTTCGCGGGGCAGTGGCTGTACCTGCGCAACGTGCGGGCTCTGACCCCCGACGAGGACCTCTTCCCCGACTTCGGCGAGGCCCTGCGGCGCTCGTTCCAGCGCGAGACGGAGCTGTTCTTCGCCAGCGTGCTGCGCGAGGACCGTAGCGTCCTCGACTTCCTCACCGCCGACTACACGTTCGTCAACGAGCGGCTCGCGCGGCACTACGGCATGCCCAACGTCTACGGCAGCCACTTCCGGCGCGTCAACCTGCCCGACGCCTCGCGCCGGGGGCTGCTGGGCCACGGCAGCATCCTCGCCGCCACCGCCTACCCGACCCGGACGTCGCCGGTGCTGCGAGGCAAGTGGGTGCTCGAGAACCTGCTTGGCACGCCGCCGCCGCTGCCCCCGCCCGACGTGCCGTCGCTCGAGGAGACCACCAGCGACGGCGCCGCCCGGTCGATGCGCGAGGCGATGGAGCAGCACCGGGCCAACCCCGTGTGCGCGAGCTGCCACCGGCTGATGGACCCGCCGGGCTTCGCCCTCGAGCAGTTCGACGCCGTGGGGCGCTACCGCACCCGCAACGAGGCCAACGCCCCCATCGACGCGTCGGGGGTGCTGCCCGACGGCACCGTCTTCGAGGGGGCGGCGGGGCTGCGCGAGGCGCTGCTGGGCCGCCCCGACCTCTTCGTCACCACCCTGACCGAGAAGTTGCTCGTCTATGCGCTCGGCCGGGGAGTGGAGCACCACGACGCGCCGGCCATCCGCGCCATCACCCGCGAGGCGGCCGTCGGCGGACACCGTTTCTCGTCGCTCATCCTGGGTGTCGTCAAGAGCCCGCCCTTCCAGATGAGGAGAACCCGGTCATGATGATCAGAAAGCTGTCGCTGCCCCGCCGCACGTTCCTGCGCGGCCTCGGCGCGACCGTCGCCCTGCCCCTGCTCGACGCCATGGTGCCGGCCCTCACGGCGGAGGCCCGGACCGCGGCGCGGCCCGTCCGCCGGCTCGGGTTCGTGTACATCCCCAACGGGGCGGTGATGCAGCAGTGGACGCCGGCCGCGACCGGCCCCGGGTTCGAGCTGTCGCCCATCCTGCAGCCCCTGGCGCCGTACCGCGACCGGCTCACGGTGGTGAGCGGCCTCGCCCACGGGCAGGCCGAGCCCCTCGGCGACGGCAACGGCGAGCACTCGCGGGCGAGCTCGACGTGGCTGAACGGGGTCCATCCGAAGCAGACCGAGGGCTCGGACGTGCGGGCCGGGGTCACCGCCGACCAGCTCGCCGCGCAGCACATCGGCCGGGACACGCCGCTGCCGTCGCTCGAGCTCGCCATCGATCTCGACGGGCTCGTCGGCAACTGCGAGAACGGCTACAGCTGCGTCTATCTGAACACCGTCGCGTGGCGGTCGGCGACGACGCCGCTGCCGATGGAGAACAACCCCCGCGTGGTGTTCGAGCGGCTCTTCGGCGACGGGGGCACGACCGAGCAGCGGGTCGCCGAGATGCGGCGCGACCGCAGCATCCTCGACTCGGTCACCGACGACCTGGCGAACCTCGAACGGTCCATCGGGAAGGGCGACCGGGCCCGGCTCGACCAGTACCTCGATTCCATCCGGGCCCTCGAGCGGCGCATCACGCTGTCCGAGGCGCAGAGCGCCGACGCCGAGCTGCCGGCCCTGGCCCGTCCCGTCGGCATTCCCGACGACTTCGAGGACCACGTCAGGCTGATGTACGACCTGGTCTCGCTGGCGTGGCAGGCCGACATCACCCGCGTCTTCACCTTCATGCTCGGCCGCGAGCTGGGCGGGCGCACCTATCCGCACCTCGGGGTGCCCGACCCTCATCACGGGCTGTCGCACCACCGGAACGACCCCGAGAAGCTCGACAAGCTCGCGCGCATCAACACCTATCACGTGGGCCTGTTCACGCACCTGCTCGAGAGCCTCCGGACCGCGCCGGACGGGGCGGGCTCGCTGCTCGACCACTCGATGGTGATGTACGGCGGCGGGCTCGGCGACAGCAACGACCACGCGCACTTCGACCTGCCGGAGATCGTGGTGGGCGGCGGCGCCGGGCGCCTGAAGGGCGGGCGGCACCTGCTCTACCCCAAGGACACGCCGGTGAACAATCTGCTCGTCAGCATGCTCGACAAGGTCGGGGTGTCGGCCGGGAAGTTCGGCGACGCGACGGGGCGCATCAAGGAGCTGGCGGACATCTGATGCCGATCAGTACGCGCTTCTCGGGTCGTCTCCTGGCGGCGGCGCTGGCGTGCCTCGCAGTGTCGGCGCCGGCCCTCGCCGGGGTCGAGGCGCCCCTGATCGAAGCGGTGCGCGCCGGCGACGTCGCCGGGGTTCGCGCGCTGCTCGCGGAGGCCGCTGACCCGGATCAGCCGTCCCTCGACGGTACCACCGCTCTGCACTGGGCGGCCAACCGGGACGACCTAGACTCGGCCCGCCTGCTGCTCGAGGCCGGCGCCCGCGCCGGCGCCGCCAACCGCTACGGCGCGACCCCGCTGCTGGTGGCCGCCACCAACGGCAGCCCCGAGATGCTCGAGATGCTGTTGGCGGCGGGAGCCGATGCGAACACCGGCCTCTCCGAGGGCGAGACCCCGCTGATGCGGGCGGCCCGCGCCGGCCGGGCGGGCGCGGTCCGCGCCTTGCTGCGCCACGGGGCCGAGGTCGACGCGGCCGAGCGGTGGCGCGGGCAGACCGCGCTGATGTGGGCGGCCATCGAGGGCAACGACGCGGCCGTCCTGGAGCTGGTGGCGGGCGGCGCCGACGTGCACGCGCGCTCGGCCGGCGGCTTCACGCCGCTGTTGTTCGCGGTCCGCCACAACCGGCCGGACGTGCTGCGGGTGCTCGTCGCGGCCGGCGCCGACGTGAACGACGCCCTGCCCGACGGCATGAGCGCCCTGTGCGTCGCGACCCTCAACGCGCACTACGACGTCGGGGTATGGCTGCTCGAGCAGGGGGCCGACCCGAACGCGGCCGAGCAGGGGTGGACGGCGCTGCACCAGCTCGTCTGGGCCCGCCGGCCGAACCTCGGCTTCAACAACCCGGCCCCCATTCCGACCGGCCTCGTCTCCGACCTCGACTTCGTCCGGGCCCTCGCCGCCCACGGCGCCGACCTCGATGCGCGCGAGACGAAAGAGCCGCGGGGCGGTGACGGTTCGGGCACCGCCGGCGGCTACCGGAACGTGCTGAACCGGGTCGGCGCGACGCCGTTCCTGCTCGCCGCGAAGGCCGTCGACGTCGAGCTGATGCGGTTGTTGGTGACGCTGGGCGCCGACCCGCTGCTGCCCAACGAGGACGGCACCACGCCGCTGATGGTCGCGGCGGGGGTCGGCATCTGGGCGGTGGGAGAGAGCCCCGGCACCAACGAGGAATCGCTCGCCGCGGTCGAGCTGATGCTCGAGCTGGGCGACGTCGTGACCACCGTCGACGCGAACGGCGACACCGCCCTGCACGGGGCGATCATCCGCGGTTCGGAGCCGCTGGTGCGGTTCCTGCTCGATCGGGGGGCCGACCTGGAGGCGGTCAACGGCAAGGGCTGGACCCCCCTGATCATGGCCGAGGGGGTGTTCTACTCGAACACCGGCAAGCGTTGGCCCGAGATGGAGCGGCTGCTCCTCGAGCTCGGCGCCCGTCCTTCCCCGCGCGCATCCGACCAGTAGAAGGGGCCGCTCGGCCCCAGCGCCCCGGACGGGACGCTGGAGCCTCAACGTACTACACGTCTACGAGGCGTGGCCGCGCCGCCACGGCGGCGTTTTCACACACCACCTCCGTCAGTCGTTGGTCGTCTCCGACGACCAGCCGGCATCGATCGGCTTGGACGGATCGGCCGTGATCTTCAGGTCGGCGCAATGATGATAGGAGTAGCCGCCCGGCGTGTTGTACACGTGATCGGCCATGAACTGCAGGACCTGCAGCGTGCACTTCTCGCAGTTGATGTTCGGGATGGGGATGTCGGCCTCCCAGGGATCCATCGGGGTATCGGGTCTGAACGAGGCGCCCTGGCCCTCTCCGGGGTAATGCCTGAAGAGGCCGTCGGCGATGATCGGAATCTGCGGCGGGCTCTGAATCACGCCCCAGACCGAATAGAGGCCGCGGTCCGTGTACTTTTCGACCGCGGTCGGGTCCGCCGGCAGCTCGTTGCGCGAGTTCACCGAAAGGGCGACGCGGTAGTGACCCGAGTGGAAGATCGTCTCCTGGATCTTCAGGTGCAGCATGGACCCGCCGGTGACCTCGGTGACGACGCCGCTCAGAATCTCGGCGTTGTCGCCGTTCGGGGCGCCGCCGCACGGTCCGACCTTCTGGGGGTTGCCGAGGGCGTCCAGATTGATCCAGGGCGCCGGTTCCAGCAGCCTGAAGTGCGCGTGGGCGCTGAGCGGCAGCATCACGAGTGCGACGGCCAGAGTGAACAGGACAGGCAGACGGTGCTTCATGTTGTCGTTTCTCCTCGATAGTCCCGGTGTGCCGATGGATGGCGGCCTCCGGAGGCGCGCCACAACAGGGAGGGCGGGGTTCCAGCACGTTCTCGGGCCGGGCCCCGCAAGCGATCAGTCCGCCGCCTCGATCTTCGTCACCGCCAGCAACCGCTCGCCGTCCGCCTCGCTGGCCTCGCCGGTGGCGCGCACCTGCTTCGCCATCAACGCCGCCAGCTCGTCGGGATGGCTCGCGGCCCAGTCGCCGGTGATCTTGTAAAGCCCGCTGTCGGTCAGAATCCCGATCGGGTCGCCGTTCTGCGCACAGCGGACCATGCACGCCACGTGCTCCGCGCTCGGATCGGCCCCGCCCATCGCGGCGCAACCCGCCTCGACCAGGCGGCCGGTTATCGTCTCGTCGGCGGTCATGACGGAAGTCGTCAGCGCGACGGCGCACAGCCCTGCGAACGCCAGGACGGCCCATTTCTTCATCAGTCTTCTCCTGCGATTCTCCGAATCCCGATGCATAGCAGTACATCGCGCCCGTCGGGCTGTCAAGGCGACCGCCCCGGCGCACCCGGCACGCGAAACTCGCCGCGTAGAATCGAACGAGGACGACCGAACCGTCACGAGCTCCCGAGTGCCCCGGTCAACGGATCCCCGCAGGCGAGGCGTCGGATCCTCGCCCGGCTCTCGCGGAATTCCACCACCGCCTCCCGCAGCTCCTTCCGCTTGTGGCGTCGCAGGCTCCTGGACCGCGGCGCAATTGAACAGTCGGACCTTCCCGGTCTCGACCTCTCGTCCGTCGCCATTCCGTTCCCCGAAACGGCCGACCGGAGCCTTGACGGGATGTGACACACCACCAAATGCCTGGATATCGGTGTTTATCAGCAATTTACTACAATATATTGAAGTCAATGAGCCGCAGAGTCTACACCCCGTCCGTCCAGCGCACGCTGCGCACCCTGGGCCGAGACATCGGCATCGCGCGACGGAAGCGCCGCATGCCGGTGGCGGACTTCGCGGCGCGCATGGGCGTGTCGCAGGGGACGCTGGTCCGCCTCGAGAAGGGCGAGGCGGGGGTTTCGATCGGGGCGTTCGCCATGGCCCTTCTGGCGCTGGGGGAGCTGCACCGGCTGGAGGACCTACTGGACGTCTCACGCGACGAGACCGGCCTGCTGCTCGATCTCGACAGCCTGCCACGGCGCATCCGTCGGCCGAAGCCGCGGCTCGGGTGAGGGGGGCGCCGGCATGGCCAAGACGACGCGGCGCGTGCGCGTGGCGTTCGGCGAACGGCTGCGGCCGGTCGGCGAGCTCGTGTTCGAGTCCGACGGCAGGCGGCAGGCGAGCATGTTCCGCTATGCCGACGAGTGGCGCAGCGCGCCGGATGGCTTCGCCATCGCCCCGGCCATGCCGTTGTCGGAGTCGCCGTTCCATGCATCGGCGTCGAGGGAGCGTCCCCGTTCGGCCCTGTTGGGACCCATCGGTGACGGCGCGCCGGACTCCTGGGGACGCGGGCTGCTGCGCAGGGCGCTCCCCGGTTCTCTCGCGGAGCTGGACTATCTGCTCGCCGTGGACGACGAGACGCGCCAGGGCGCGCTGAGGTACCTCGAGGACGACGGCAAGCCGCTGGCGCGCTCGTACCCGCCGGTGCCCCGGTTGAGCGAGCTCGACGAGCTGCGGCGGTTGGCCGGCGTGGCCGAGGACGACCCGAACGCGGTCGCGTCGATTCGGGACCGGCTGGTGGGCAGCGCCAGCTCGCTCGGCGGCGCGCGGCCGAAGGCCAACGTGCGCGATCGGAACGGCGACCTCGCGATCGCGAAGTTCACCTCGGACCGCGACACGATGCCGGTGGAGCGGGTCGAGGTGGCGACGCTGGCGCTCGCCCGGGCCGCCGGCGTGAACGCGGCGCAGGCGCGGATCGAGCTCGGATCGACGGACCGGCCGGTGGCGCTGATCAAGCGGTTCGACCGGGCGGGCGGCGCCCGCATCCACTATCTCTCGGCGCAGTCCTTCATCGGGGCCGACGCGGACACCAGTGCGTACTACACGGACATCGCGGACGCCTTGCGCGCCCACGCGTTCGATTCGGCGGCGCAGCTGACCGAGCTGTTCCGGCGGGTGCTGTTCACGATTCTCGTCTCGAACAACGACGACCACCTGAAGAACCACGGCCTGCTCCACGCGGGCGCGGGACGCTGGTTGCTCTCGCCCGCCTTCGACGTCAATCCGCAACCGCACCGCCGGCGCCACCTCGAGACGGGCATCAGCGAGCTCAGCGGACACGCGGCCTCGATCGAGGGCGCGGTGGACGCCGCGCCCTTCTTCGACGTCGAGCGCGACGCTGCGGTCGCGATGCTGTCGGGCATGGTGTCGACCATCGACGAACGTTGGCGGGCGTGCTGCGGGGAGGCGGGCATGACCGCCCGGGAGATCGAACGTTACGAGCCCGCGTTCGACCACGCCGAGAGCCGTACCGCGCGGCGGATCACGCGCGGGCGCCGCTGACCGACCCGGAACGCCGGTGGGGCGGGACAGTCGGTCGCGGGCGGGACTACGGGTCCCATGGCCTTCCCGGAAGCGTCTTCGCGTCCGAGTCGATGGACGCCGTCACGCACCCATGCCGACGTTCCCCTGCACCGGGGAGCCCGACGCTTTCGTCATCGTCGCGGTCTGTCCCGTGTCCCGAAACCCAGCCGACGAAACGCCTGACGGGAGGCGGAACGGTCGGTCGCGGAGGGGACGACGCGCCGGTCGTGCCGTTCGGACCACCCCGGCGACGGTGCTACAATGCGGGCGATTCGCAGGACCATTTTCCGAGGAGCCCGCCATGCTGCCAGTCCGCCTTCTCCGGACGTTCGCGCCCGTTCTCGTCGCCGTGCTGGGAGTCGCCGCCGTCGCCGAGGCCCAGGTCCTCGACGCGCCGGATCCGGCCCAGATGGAGGACGCGCCGGACCTCGGGTACCACCCGGTGCCGCACGGCCTGCAGATTCCCGCCGATCAGGAGATGGGCGCGCCGTCCAGCGTCGTCTGGACCACGAAGAACACCCTGCTCGTCTTCAACCGCGGCCCCAACCCGCTGATGGAGTTCAACCCCGACGGCAGCTTCGTGCGGTCGTGGGGGCAGGGCGAGTACCTGCGGCCGCACGGCATGCGGCTCGACCCCGACGGCAACATCTGGACCACCGACGTCAACGGGAACACCGTGACCAAGATGGACGCGGACGGCAAGGTGCTGATGACCATCGGCACCCACGGCCAGGCCGGCGAGCCGGAGGACGGGCTGCTGACCGAGCCGACGGACCTGACCGTCAACGCGGCCGGCGAGATCTTCGTGCTGGTGGGCCACGGGCGCGGCATCCCGCGGCTGGTGAAGTTCGCCCCCGACGGCTCGTTCATCAAGGCGTGGGGCGGTCAGGGCACGGCCCCGGGCGAGTTCGATACGCCGCACTCGATCGTGGTCGACGCGGCGGGGCTGCTCTACGTGGCGGACCGGCAGAACCGGCGGGTGCAGATCTTCGACGCCGACGGCGCGTACATCAAGGAGTGGGCCTACAAGGGGCTTCCGTGCGGCCTGCACATCCACGGCGACGGGCAGATGTACATGGTGAGCGGGTTCGCGGGCGAGATTCTCAAGCTCGACGAGAACGGCAAGGCGCTCGGCGCCAACGGCCAGCCCGGCAAGGGGCTCGGCGAGTTCGGCGAGGCGCACTACATGACGATGGCCCCGAACGGGGACATCTTCGTGGCCGACACCGTGAAGCCGGAGCTGCACAAGTACGTCATGAACTAGCGCGAGCCCGGCGGTTGCGTCGGGAGCTTCGCCCGGCGCGAACTTTCCTGCGGCGCAAGCCCTCGGGAGTCCCGCCGGAAACGGCGCGGACGCAGGGTGGGTCGGGGCGGCAGTCCGAGGGGGCGGCGGTTTCGGCTCGGCAGCCCGGGGTGGAGCTCCCCGATGCGCCGGGAGCGGGTCGAATGCAGCGGCACTTCAGCCACGGGCGGGCAGGATGACATCGCCGCTCGTCGGCCGTCCAGCCGTCCCGTTCGAGTTGCCCGACGCCCGCGATCGGGTGCACCGGCTCGACGGGTACCGCGGCCGGTGGCTGCTGCTGGTGATGCACCGGCATCTGTTCTGACTGCCGTGCCGGCGGCATCTGCTGCAGTTGCGGCAGGCGGAGGGCGAGCTGGAACGGCTGGGCGTGCAGTTGCTGGCCGTGACGTTCGAGGGCCCGGCGGCGGCCCGCGCGTACGTGGCCGAAACGGGCCTGCCCTGGCCGTTGCTCGTCGACACCGAACGCCGCCTCTATCGCGCCTACGGCATGGGGAAGGCGCGGCTCAGGCATCTGTTCGGGCCGGCGACCCTGCGCGCCTACTGGCGTGAGGCCCTTCTCGGGCGGTTTCCCCGCCTGCCGCGCGCGGATACGGCGCAGCAGGGGGGCAACGTGCTGATCGACCCGGCGGGGCTGGTCCGGTTCCATCACGTTGGCCGCGGGCCCGCCGACCGCCCGCCGGTTTCCCGGCTGCTCGCGGCGCGAAACGCCTTTCCGCCCTGACCCATGATTCCGCCCGGGACCATTCTCGTTCACGTCGGCCGCGGGCCCGCCGACCGCCCGCCGGTCCCTGGGCTGCCGGGGGCGCGAAACGCCTCTCCGTCCTGACCATGATTCCGCCGAAGACCATTCTCGTTGCGACCGACTTCAGCGACGCGTCCGGGCTGGCCCTGACCTACGCCAGGGAGCTGGCTCGACAGTTCGCATCGACCCTCCATCTGCTGCACGTCGTGGCCGACGCCGACGTCAGCCCGGGGACCGAGGCGTTGTGGGGGTTCTCCGAGACCGAGGTCCAGCGGGGCTGGGTCGACGAGGCGACGGCGAAGCTGGAGGGCCTTTGCCCGGCCGACGAGCGGACGGCGTTCGCCGTTCGCACCGCGGTCGAGGTCGGGCCGCCGGCGGACGGCGTCGTGCGGTACGCCGGCGACCATCGGGTCGACCTGATCGTCATGGGGACCCGCGGCCGCGGCGCGGTCGAGCAGCTGCTGCTGGGAAGCGTGGCGGCAGAGGTCGTCCGGCGCGCGCCCTGTCCGGTCCTGACGGTGCGCGACCCCGCCCGCGCGGACGAGAGCTCCTAGCGGCTACGCCCGAGGCCGGGGACCTTCCGGACCACCCGACCCCTGCGCCTCGGGAATCTGGCGGCCCAGGACGGTCTTGCCGAGCCGCCGCGTGCCCGCGAGCCAGACGATGCTCCTCGACCGCCACAGCGCCTCGATGCGATCGACCCAGAACGGGCGCGGGGTGAGCACGAGCGCTATTTTACGAAATACGCGGATAAACGTAAATTACATATGGCTCTTTGTCAGCGGGGTCCCAGAGCCACTCGACGAAGCGCAGTCCGCGTGCGCATGCGCCGTCCTCCACCTCGGGCCGGGGCTCGTCGCGCCGCCGACTCTTCCGGGAAGTGCTCGCGCACGTAGTCGGGCGCGAACAGCGCCGCCCCGCCCGGCCGGCAGTGGACCCACGCCGTCTCCATGGCCCGCCGCAGATCGGCCTCCGTCGTCATGTAGCAGACCGCGTCGTGGACGAACACCGCGTCGAACGCCCGACCCAGGCGCAGCGTGCGCATGTCGCCGAGCCGATGCTCGCACTCCAGGTTGAGGGCGCGGCTCTCCGCGAGCATGCCCTCGGAGACGTCGGTGAGCACCAGGCGGGGAAACCGGCGCTTCATGGTTCGTCGCCCTTCCGGGAGACCGTGCTGCTTGTACCATGGTAGAGAGTCAAAGGAGGCAAGGCGGCCGATGCCAGGTGTTCTCGACGGCGTCCGCGTGCTCGATTTCGGCCGCTACATCGCGGGACCCTTCTGCGCGGCGCTGCTCGCCGACCTCGGGGCCGACGTCGTGCGGGTCGAGAAGGTCCGCGGCGGAGAAGACCGCTTCCTCGTGCCGCTGACCCCGGGCGGCGACGGCGCGCTCTTCATGCAGGTCAACCGGAACAAGCGCGGGATGACCCTGAACCCGATGAAGCCGGAGGGGCGGGAGGTACTGCGGCGGCTGGCGGCGGGGGCCGACGTGGTCGTCGCCAACCTGCCCGACCCCGCCCTGCGCACGCTCGGGCTCGACTACGCGTCGCTCGCGGCCGTCAATGCCCGAATCATCCTGACCAGCGTGTCGGCGTTCGGCGCCGGTGGGCCGAGCTCGGACAAGGTCGGGTTCGACGGCATCGGCCAGGCGATGTCGGGGGCGATGTACCTGTCGGGGCAACCGGGCCAGCCCACCAAGAGCTACGTGCCGTGGGTCGACTTCGCGACCGCGCTCTCGGCGGCATTCGGTACGCTGGCCGCGCTCATGGCGCGCGAGCGGACGGGCCGGGGCCAGGAGGTGCGGGGGTCGCTGCTCGGCGCCGCCCTCACCGTCGCCAACGCGGCGCTGATCGAGCAGGCGGTGCACGCGCCCGACAGGGTCGCCTCGCTGAACCGGAGCCAGGTGTCGGCCCCGTCCGACACCCACCGGACGCGCGATGGCTGGATTCTCGTCCAGACCATCGGCCAGCCCCTGTTCGAGAAGTGGGCGGCCCTGGTCGGCGTGCCGGAATGGGTGGACGACCCCCGGTTCCGCGACGACATGGCGCGCGGCGACCACGGCGAGGTCATCAGCGGCCGGATGGCCGCGTGGTGCTCGGAGCGCACGACGGCCGAGGCGTTGTCCGCGCTCGAGGAGGCCCGCATCCCCGCCGGGCCGGTGCTGTCGCCGCAGCAGACCCTCGACGACCCGCACGTGGCCGCGGTCGGACTGCTCAAGGCGCTGGC
This sequence comes from Vicinamibacterales bacterium, assembly GCA_963663815.2. GTDB lineage: Bacteria > Acidobacteriota > Vicinamibacteria > Vicinamibacterales > UBA8438 > JAJEEA01. The sequence continues at coordinate 6,254,143 of OY760734.1, forward strand.
GTTTCCGGGCGCCTCGGCGCCGGCTCCGGTCGCCGACACGCCGTTCTCGCTGACGGCGGGCGCGCCCGGCATCAGAACGCGGGCGCCGCGGCTCGGCGAGCATACGGACGAGATTCTCGGCGAGCTCGGGTACCCCGCGGCCGAGATCGCGGCTCTTCGCGCCGCCCGGGCGGTGTAGGAGTCCGAGTTGGAGCCTCCCTGCTTCGACCGGCGATGCCGATCGCGGGGATTCGTGCTGTGCACGCGCGCCGTTTTCTGGCAGCATGGGGTGGGCCGCGCGACCGTCCTCCGGGCATTGGACACCGCTCGCGGTCAGGTTTCCGGCGGCATGGGGCTGGCCCCGGCGGGCGGCCTCGAAGCTATCGGGAGGAGGAACCATGCGCCTCGCTCGACTCGTTCCGGCCCTGTTGATCCTGTGCGGTCCGGGACCGCTCTTCGCCCAGGGCTGGGCCGAGTACTCCAGCCCGGCGGATTTCTTCGGCGTCAATCTTCCGGGCGAGCCGTCGGTAGAGGATATCGTCTACACCTCGGAATACGAGGCCGAGCTCCCGGCCCGCGTGCACGCCTTCGCGGACGGCGCGACCCGGTACTCGATCACCGTGGTCGACTACACCGACGCCGAGCGCATCCACACCGAGCGCGCCCGGAACTGCCCGCCAGACGCGCACACCGGCTGCTCCGGCGCGCAGTACACCGGCGTCGGGTCGTGGATCATCGACGTGCGGGGCGCCATGGACTACGCGACGTGGCAGCTCCTCCAGCGCGACGTGACGCCGACGTTCTTCGGCTGGAACTTCGTGGACCTCGTCGAGGGCCGTCATCTCCAGCTCACCAACGCCGACCGGTCCCGGACGTTCGCGGCCATCTACATGCACGAGGACCGGCTGTACCTCCTCGAGGCGACGGCGCCTCCCGGCCGGCCGGGCCCCGAGCTGTTCCAGCAGTCGCTGCGGTTCCTGGACGCGGCCGGCAACCCCCTCCGCTACCAGACCGTATACGTCAACGGCTTTCCGCCACCTCCCCGAGTCAGATGATGTCTTTCAGAATCTCGGCCCCGGCGACCGCGCGAGCCCGCCGTGCAGCCGCGGGCCCTTGCCTCGGACTCCTCTGCGCGGCCGTTCTCGCCCTGCCGGGCGGCGCGCATCATTCCCACGGCAACTACGAGCTCACCGACTTCACCCACCTCGAAGGTACGGTCCAGGAAGTACACCTGATCAACCCGCACTCCTGGATCTTTCTGGAGGTGCCCGGCGAAGGGGAAGGCGAGCCCACTCTGTGGGCGATGGAGGCCACCACCCCCGTGGGGCTCCGCCGGAACGGCATCGAGCGCGACGACGTCCTGCCCGGCGATCTCATCCGGGTGCGCTGTCACCGGCTCAGGGACGGCTCGGACGGGTGCCTGCTCGGATTCGTCACGCCGCTGCACGGCGATCCGGAACGGGGGCACGGCATCGAGAAGGAGTGGGACTAGGGGTCTGCGCCGTAGAACGGTGCAGAACCCTGCAGGCGTTCGCGTGGTTCCACGGCGCAGGCTCCTGGTGGGCTCTCGTGTGGGCGAGCGCGACCTGCCGGGTGATGTCGGGGTGTACGATGGCTGCGGTGGCGGGTGTCCTCGGGCTGGCCGCGCTGTCCCTGGGGGGCTTGGCGCGGGCGCAGTTCGGACCGGAGAACGCGGCGATGGGGGTGCTCGACCGCTACCTCGCCGCGGTCAACGCCCGGGACGCGGCGGCGCTGTGCGGCACCTGGCACTATCCCCACGTCCTCTTCGCCGGGGGCGGGGTCGAAACCTGGGAGTCTCCCGGCGACTGCGCCGCCCGGCACGACTTCGCCGCCCTCGCGGCAGAAACCGGGTGGGACCGTAGCGGGTGGGACCGTCGGACCGTCGTGCAGGCCTGGCCCGACAAGGTGCACGTCGCGGTCATCTTCAGCGAGTACGACGCGGCCGGCCGGCGCCTCGCGCAACTCGACGCGCTCCACATCGTGACGCGGGTAGACGGACGGTGGGCGCTTCGAGCCCGCTCCCGCTTCGCGGCGGTGCGGCCCGAGGCGCCGTCGCCCCGGTGACCGACGGGTCTTTCGTCCGTGTCGCCCCCGCGTTTGCGGCGACCGGCCCGGACGCGGTCGGCGATCCGGCGTCTACCGTGGCACCCCGGCGTCCGGCCGTACCCGTTGCTTCGAAGACGACCGCCGCGGTCACGGGTCGCGCGGCGTGGCAGAGCGGCCGCCGCCCCCGGATGACGAGGAGCCGCTCGAGGAGCCGCCCGAGGAATAGCCGCCCGAGCTCACGTTGCCGCCGCCGCTCGATCCGCCCGACGATTGCCCTCCCGACCCGCCGCCGCCGAAGATGCCGCCGCCGCCCGAGCCTCGGCGCTGCGCCCGGCGTCCCCCGTCACCTTGCGGGGTGGCGACCCGGGTGTAGCCGTATCCCTCGTACACCCGTCCCTCCCCCGGTTCCGGCGGGTCGACGAAGCCCGACGACCCCGGCAGGCCGTAGTAGGGCGAGTCGACGTAGTAGTAGTCGCCCCATCCGTACAGCGAACGGTAGGGGGACCAGCCGTAGTAATAGCCGAACGGCGCCGCGTAGTACGGATACCAGGCGTCGTATCCGTAGCCGCCCCAGCCGCCGAGGAATCCGCCCCCGCCCCCGCCCGTTGGCGCGGATCGCTGCACCGAGAAGTCGTCCGGGAACGAGAGCGCCACCAGCATGTCGATGATCTCGCCCGGCACGCCTCCATCGTCGAGTCGGATCAGCGTGCGCCCGTCGAGGTCGAACATCGTCCCGGTCTCTACGAGCAACGCCTCGAGCACCGAGGGCTCGATGGCTGCCGCCGCCTCGATCACCGCATTGATGGACAGGCTGGCGGCTCCCGCGCGGCTCGCGACGGTCCGCGCCCGCGCCAGCAGATCGGGGGTGAGGGTCGGACCGGCCGCGCCCAGGGTCGCGACGTTGCCGGCGCGGCGGTAGCGCCGAACCGTGACTGCGGCGCGCTGCCCAGCTTCCACCAGCTCGAGGGCCAGCCAGGTCCTGGCGTCCGCCATGAGCCCGACCCCGGACACCCGGCGCGCGTCATTCTGGGCGTTGCACGTCAGCTCGGCCCGCGTGAACAGGCGCGCGCCGTCATCCGACCAGGCGATACGCCGCCGGCCGCGGCACTCGGTCTGGTCGACGGGGTGCTCCACGCCGTCGGCCGACAGGGTCTCCCGCAGCATCTGCTCGCCGTCGGCCAGCGTCGTCACCACGACGTCGGTGGACGCCGTCGATTCCGTCGCCGGCGTCACGCACACCAGCACGCGATCCGTGAACGAGAGGAGGTCGCCGGCAGAATCGGGCAGGGCGCCGGCCTCCTCGACGAGCTGCCAGCAGCCGAGCCACGGCAGCCAGCGCTGATCCACCGCGGCGGCCGCCGGCGGCTCGCCGAGCTGCGACGGCTGGGCGTGGGACATGCCCGGCAGCGAGACCGCGGCGATGGCCGCGACGCCGAGCACCACGGACCACGGGGTCACCCGGCGGCGTTGGGCGGCGGGAGGCCTGGAGGACCGAGTCCGGGTCGTGATTGGGATGGTCATGTCTCACCTCGACGAATGGACGCTCTCGTCACGTCTTGCCGCATGGGCGCCTTGCGGCCCGCCGGCCCTCGCCGGTGTGCCGCGCGGGCCCGGTCGCGGGCTGGCCCGGCAGTCGCCGCCGCAGGAGGTTTACGTCAGCGAAGCTCCCAAACCTGCCGCAGGGTCGCGGTGCGGCCTGCGACTGCCGCCTGCCCCAACCTGCCAGGCGTCTCCACCACTCTGCAGCGACGCCTAGAACAGGAACTCGATGCCGCCGGTCACCTGCAATCCGTTCAGGTCGATGTCGCCGATGAAGTCGCCGGCCAGCGCCGTCCCGGACCAGATCCGTCGCACCTCGGCGACCCCGTACAGCCGCCGCGTCATCCTGATGCTGACTCCCGCCGAGACGTGTCCGCTCGCCGCCCACCCCCTCGACAGCAGGTGATCCGAGTGGATCGACTCGAAGACCTCGTCGACGAAGTCCCCGGCCTGATGGAGCCGGTACCACCGCGTTCCGCCGCCGACGCCGACGTGGAGGGCCAACGTGCTCGGCACCCACGCCAACCGTCCGATTTGGCGTCCCCGCGGCACGACCCAGTACCGCACGCCGGCGTTGATCGGTACCTGCCAAACGTCGGTCGACTGCGTGATCGGCAGGCCGCCCTCGGTCCAGAACCGGTACTCCGACACCGTGCGGCTCTGCGCCGGGGCCACATCGAAGACCAGATCGACCCGGGGGGTGAGCGAGATGCCCCCGACGAAACGAAAGAGCGGCGTGTCGTACGCCCCCTCGTCGATGGTCAGGTAGTCGCGGAACGAGCCGAGAAGGCCGCCGCCCGCCGCCTGGAGCCAGCCGCCGGAGAACCCCAACAGGCCCCTCGGCTGGCCGAACAGGAAGTCGGGTCCGTCCCGGTCGGGCAGGGGCTGGGCCGCCGCGAGCGCGGGCGCCGCCTCCGGGCCGTCCTCGGCGAATGCGGCGCCGCCGCCCACCGCCGTGGCCCCCGCGGCGAGGCAGGCTGCGAGCATGAACCGGACGGCGCGTATCGGCGTGGCGTCGTTGCTGGGCATCGGTCGGATCATCCGTCAGTTGGAGGCCATTCGACTCACCAGCTTGTCTATGCACCGATCGTACCGTCGCGGATGGTTCCATTGTAGCAGCCCGCCCGGCGCCCGGCGGCCTTGCGGCCGGGTCCGCGCCTGCGCCCGCCCGTCGCATGCGGAGGCACGCCTCCGGCTTCCCGACCGGACGTGCTCGCGCTCGGCCACGCCGCGTCGCACGCGGAGCGCCGCCGCGGCGCCTCGAGCTGTCCCCCCCGGGATACACGGCTGTCCGTTGCCGCGGTCATCGGCGCGCGTTCCGCGGGGGGCGACGGCAGGGCCGCCGCCGGCTCCACATGCGGGGAGCGGGTCGGCAGCCGGGCCGCAGAGGCGCGGGGGCGCCCGCCGGCGCCGCGAATCCGGCCGGCGTCGAGCCGGGTGCGGAAGGGCGCCCGGAATCCAGGGAAGTCCGGCCGGCCGGCATGTCGCCGAGCGGGCCGCGAGCGGCACTATAATGAGGGCGTTGACCCGCAATGGTCGGAAGCCGCGCGGCGCAGGACGGCGCGGGTCCCCGGCCGGGAACCCAGGAGCATTTTCCAGGAGCATTCTTGATGAAGCGATTGTTCATCGTCGCGGTGGCGTTGGCCCTGCTCGCGGGCGGATCGACGGCCCAGGCGCAGTTCGACAGCGTCGGCTCGCTCGACTTCCCCACGTCCGGCTCTCCCGAGGCGCAGCAGCACTTCCTGCGCGGGGTCGCCATTCTCCACAGCTTCGGCTGGAAGCAGGCGATCGCCGAGTTCCAGGCCGCGCAAGAGCTCGACCCCGACTTCGCGATGGCCTACTGGGGCGAGACGCTCTGCTACAACCACCCGCTGTTCGGCTCGCCCGTCGACAACGATAACCCCCGGGCGGTGCTGAAGCGCCTCGGCGCGACGCGCGAGGAGCGGCTGGCCAAGGCGCCCACCGAGCGCGAGAAGGGGTTCCTGAACGCGGTCGAGATTCTGTGGAGCGAGGGCGCCTACGACGACCGCCGCGTGGCGTACATGGAGGCGATGCAGCGGCTCGCCGAGCAGTATCCCGACGACGACGAGGTCGCCACCTTCGCCGCCGTGGCCACCCTCAGCGGGGCACGCGCCCTCGACGACCGCACGTTCCGCTACGAGATGCTCGCCGGCTCGCTCGCCCTGCCCGTGTTCGAGGGGAACCGGGACCATCCGGGCGCGCCCCACTACGTGATCCACGCGTTCGACGATCCGATCCACGCGCCCCTCGCGCTGCCCTCGGCGCTGCGCTACGCCGAGATCGCGCCGGCCGTCGCCCACGCCCGCCACATGCCCACCCACATCTTCATCCAGCACGGCATGTGGGACCTCGTGTCGGGCCACAACCAGAACGCGTACGACGCGGCCCGCGACCTGTGGGTGCCGGGCGACAGCGTGGGCGACACCGTGCACCCCCTCGACTGGGGCCAGTACGGCGACCTGCAGCTCGGCGACTACGCCAAGGCGCGCACCTGGATCGAGCGGCTCGAGATGGTCATCGAGGAGAGCGACGGGCAGGCCCGCAGCGTCAACACCCTGCCGCTTCTGAACGCTCGCTACGTGGTGGAGACCGAGGAGTGGAACGTGCTGCCGGTGACCGACGACTCGTCGGCCGCCGAGCTGCTGGCGACCGGCATCAGCGCCGTCAAGACCGGCGACCTCGCCACCGCCGAGGCGGCGGCCGAGCGCCTGATGGGGCTGGCCGAGGGCGGCAACCCGGGCAACCGGATCATGTACCGCGAGGTCGCGGCCCTCGTGCACGCCGCGAAGGGCGAGGCCGACGCGGCGACGGCGCTGATGGACGAGGCGCTGGAGATCACCGGCGGCATGCGGCTGCCCAACGGGGCGGCGAGCCCCGTCAAGCCGCCCTACGAGCTCTACGGCGAGATTCTGCTCGAGCTCGGCCGGCCGGCCGACGCCGTGGCCAAGTTCGAGACGTCGCTGGAGCGGATGCCGGGCCGCGTGCGGTCCGTGCTGGGCCTGGCCCGCGCCGCCGCGCAGACCGGCGACAGCGCCACCGCGGCCGAGCAGTACGCCCTGCTGTTGTCCACGTGGCAGGGGCGCGACGAGCTGCCGGGCCATGACGAGGCCAGCCGGTACCTGCAGCAGACGAACGACCAGTAACCGGTTCCGCCGCAACGGGTCGGGAGCTTGTAGACCGGGCAACGGGCGTGCCGCGCTGGGCACGCCCGTTGCCTTCTGCGGCTCGGGCTGCCCTCGCGGTCCGGTGCTGGAATTCAATGAAGGATGGCGCGACTGGCGACCAAGGACGATCTTGAGAAGCTCGAGGTGCGCCTTACCCTCAAGGTCTGCGCCGCGGTCGTTGCAGGAGTCGCCTTGATAAAGGCGCTCGACTATCTGCTCGGCTGACTTGGCAGTTCCATCGAACCGGCGTCTCGACCGGGACCGGGAGCCCGGTGTCCTACCAACGGTCGAAGCGGACCAGCTCGCGGTCGATCATGTCGATGCGGGGACGGCCCGAAGCGGCCATGTTCCTCGCCAGCTCGGTCTGCAGGATCTCCACCACCGTCTGCACCCCTTCCGCTCCGTAGGCGGCGAGGCCCCACATGGGGGGCCGCGCCACGAGGACCGCGGAGGCGCCCAGGGCGAGGCCCTTGAGGACGTCGGTGCCGCGCCGGAAGCTGCCGTCGACGAGGACCGGGACGCGGCCGGCCACCGCGTCGGCCACCGCCGGCAGCACGTCGACGGGCAGGGCGCCGCCGACGCCGTGGTTGGAGACGACCAGGCCCCGGGCGCCGCGATCGAGGGCCGTCTCGGCGCTCTCGGCGTCCATGACGCCCTTGACGACCACCGGCACGTCCACGCCCCCGCTGACTCGCTCGACGGCCGCCCAGTCGGGCGCCGCGGGGGCCCCGCCCTCGGCGACGCCGACGGTCACGCAGACCGCCCGGCAGCCCGCCTCGACCGCCCGCGCCGCATCGTCGGCCAGCGTGGCCGCATCGGAGTACTGCTGATACCAGACCGGCTCGTCGCTCGCCGCCGCCACCGCGTCGATGGCGTGGCCGCCGCGTCCGGTGGCGACCATGACCGCCCTGGCGGCCGAGGCCCCGCGCGCCGTCGCGAGCTCGCCGTCGGGGTGCAACTGGTCCTGGCCGCCCACCGGCCCGACGATGATCGGGGCGAACATGTCGTGGCCGTACAGCGGGGTGGTCAGGTCGAGGTCCATCGCGTAGACCATCAGCCGCTGCCGCAGGGTCATCTTGTCGAACGACCGCCGGTGCCCGCCGCTGACGGCGTCGAAGCGCAGCGGCGGCAGCACGAGCCGGGCCATCGCCTCGAACTCCGGCACGTTGACCAGCTCGAGCACCGGGGCGAGCCGGTCGTTCGGGGGGGCGCCGCCCCCGGGCTGGCCCTGGGCGCCCACGAGGGGCGAGCCGCCGAGGAACCGGCCGAGCTGCCGCAGGGAATCCCGTCTATCGACTGTCATCGTTGCATCGCCTCGGCTGTGCGCAGGAAACGGCGTCTTCCTGCTGAATCCATACGAGATGGCGGCGCCGCGCCACGGAGAGCACGCATGGCCGGCGGTCGCATCAGATGAGCCCTACGGTCCAGAGCACGTACACCACGACCATCGCGGTGACGCCGTTGACGAAGGTGACGCCGCCGTAGGAGAGCAGGGCCGACTTGAGGGGCATGCGGGACAGCGACGCGCAGACCCAGAAGTAGCTCGAGTTCACGTACTTGATGATCATCGAGCCGGCCGCCCCCGCGAGCATCGTCGCCTCGGGGCTCAGCCCCAGGGTGTCCATCATCGGGGCGGCGACGGAGGCGGCGGTGATGACCCCGACCGTGGTCGACCCCGTGATCATGTTGCCGGCCACCCCGAGCACGAACGGCAGGAAGATGGCGGGCAGGCCGGTGGCGGCGACGGCCTCGGCGATGGCGTCGACGGCGGGCGTCTCCCGAAGGATCTGGCTGAGGGCGCCGCCGAGCCCGGTCACCATGATGATCATCGCCGACGCGCGCAGGGCGTCCTCGATCCACTGCCCGGTGCGGGCCGCCGCCTGATCGGCCTTCGTGTTCCGGTACGCGAGGAGGATGCCGATGCCGAGGGCGACGACCGGCCACCCGAGGTAGCGCATGGCGACGTTGACGAGATGGTCCTCGGGCAGCGCGAACGCGGTGACGCTCTGGCCGGCGATGAGGCCGAGGGGAATCAGGATCGGCGCGTACGCGCGCCACGTCGTCGGCAGCTCCGACTCGCGCCCCTGCTCGATGAACGATTGCCCCACGAACTCCCGCGACGGCGGCGACTCGATGTGCGGCCCCGCGACGCGGGCGAACGCCCAGCCCGCGAGCGAGGCGATGAGGGTGACGATGCCTCCGTAGAGGATGACCTGGCCGATGTCGGCCCCGACGAGGGCGACGGCGGCGAGCGGCCCCGGCGTCGGGGGGACCATGGCGTGGGTGAGCTGCATCGCCCCCACGAGGCCCGTCGCCATCACGCTCATGTTGAGGCCGCTGTTGAGGGCGGCCGAGTGCACGAGCGGGTTGAGGATGAGGTAGCCGACGTCGGAGAAGATGGCGAGGCCGATGACGAACCCGCTCAGGGTGAGGGCCAGCGGCATCCGCTTCTCGCCGACCCACCGGATCATCGAGACCGTGATCCGCTCGATGCCCCCGGTATGCTTGAGGGCCTCGGCGAGGATGGACCCGAGCACGATGACCACCGCGATGCCCTGGATGGTCCGACCGAAGCCCTGCTCGAAGGCGTCGATGAACGCCTGCCGGTCGAGGCCGGGAATCAGCGCGAACAGCACGATGGGCACGAGCAGGGCGATGAAGACGTGCCAGTTGAAGCGGGTGATCAGCAGGAAGAGCAGCGCGACCACGGCGACGAGACCGGCGATGGCGATGAACGCGCTTTCGGTAATCATGATGTATGGCCCCGCCCGGAAGGAACCGTCTCCTGCGGCTCGGCCGCCGCGACCCGACCGGGCCGCGGACCCCATCTGCTTGCCGCCCGGCCGACCCTGCCCCGGAACCCGTGGCCCGATCCTATATCAGTCGCGGCGTCCGGCACGTGCTCGCGGACGGGGCGCGGATTCCGGACCGGAAGCGTTCCCGTTTGCCGGAGCGAGCTCCTGGAGATCCGTGGCGTGCCGGCGCCGCCGGCCAGCCTGACGGAGGCGGAACCGCGGCATGATCGTGATGAAGTTCGGCGGCAGCTCGCTCGCGACCAGCGACGCGCTGACCCGGGTGGCGGGGTTGATCGCCGACCGCGCGGGGCGCGCACCGGTGGTCGTGGTGTCGGCGATGGGGAAGACCACGGACGGTCTCGTGGCCGCCGTCGATCTGGCGGCACGGGGCGCGCTGGCGGACGCCCGGCGCGGCGTCGCGGCCATCCGCGTCGGCCTGCTCGCGGCGGCGGCGCCGGTGACTGCCGACGTGGCGGGCCTCGAGCGCCTCGTCGACGCGCACTGCGACGAGCTCGACGGCACCCTGGCCGAGCTCGCCGCGGGCGACGCGCGGGCCCGCCCGCGGCTGACCGACGCGGCGCTCTCGTACGGCGAGCGCATCTCCAGCCTCGTGATGGCGCGGCTGCTCGGCCAGCGCGGCCTCGACGCGGTGCACGTGGACGTGCGCGGCGTGCTGGTGACCGACGACCGCTTCACCGAGGCGGCCCCCCGGTTCGAAGCGACGAACGAGCGGCTCGCGCGCCTCGTCCGCCCGCACGCGGCGGCGGGGCGGGTGCCGGTGATGGGCGGGTTCATCGGCCGGACGGCGGACGGGCGCCCGACGACGCTGGGCCGCGGCGGCTCCGATTTCAGCGCCTCCATCGTGGGGGCGGGCATCGGGGCCGAGGAGATCCAGATCTGGACCGACGTCGACGGTGTCATGACCGCGGACCCCTCGGTGGTCCCCGACGCGCGGCCCCTGCCGCGGCTCTCGTTCGCCGAGGCGTCCGAGCTGGCCTACTTCGGCGGCCGGGTGCTGCATCCCCGCACGGTGCTTCCCGCCGTCGAGCGGGACATCCCCGTGCGGGTGCTGAACTCGCGCAAGCCCGAGGTCGAGGGCACCCTGATAGTCGCCGCGTGCCCGCCCTCGGGCCTCACCGTGAAGTCGATCGTCTACAAGGAGGGCATCACCGTCATCGACGTCCGGTCGACGCGGATGCTCATGGCGCACGGCTTCCTAGCCGCCATCTTCGAGGTCTTCGACCGGCTGCGGACCGCCGTCGACGTGGTGTCGACGTCCGAGGTGGCGGTGTCGCTGACGATCGACCGCACGGACCGGCTGGCGGAGCTCGCGGGCGAGCTGGGGCGCATCGCCGAGGTGCGGCACACCGGCGGGCAGGCCATCGTCTGCCTCGTGGGCGAGGCGATACGCGACACCCCCGGGGTCGCGGCGACCGCGTTCACCGCGTTGCGGGCGATCAACGTGCGCATGGTGTCGCAGGGCAGCGCCCGCACCAACTTCAGCCTCGTCATCGACGAACGGGACGTGCCGGCGGCGGTGCGCGCCCTGCACGCGGCCTTCTTCGAGGCGCCGGTGGATGCCTGGTGAGCGAGCGGTTCCCGGGAACCCGCCCCGGCCGCCGCGGCGGGGGTTCGGTCACGTTGCGCCAGCGCCATCCGGCGCCTCCCACAGCACGGCGGGCTTCTTGCCGCTCGTGGCGCAGTCTCGCAAGTACAGGTTGATGAGCGTCTGGTACGGAATGCCGGTGCCGTTGGACAGATTCTTGAAATAGTCGATCGTGTCCTGATCGAGCCGGATCGTCACTTGCCGCTTCAGACGCTTCACATACGGATTTCGGCGCCCTGTCGAGAAGTCGTAGTGTTCTCTCATCGCTTCAGCCTGTGGCGGTACGCCCGCCGTTCTGCCCGATTGGCCTTGCGGGCCGAGATGATGCGGACGACATCACCCTCCGCTCGGACGCAGTGACAGATCACCAGCGTTCGGACCATGTCGCTGAGCCCCAACAGGACGAACCGTTCTTCCGAACGCGACGCGTCGGGATCCGGGATCAGGATCGCGAATTCATCGAAGAACACCGACTGGGCTTCCTCGAAGGAGACCCGGTGCTTGCGCTGATTCTGCGTGTTCTTTCGTTCGTCCCATTCAAAACGGATGTCGGCCACCCCGGGCAATCTATAACTACATTGTAGTGGAACGCAAGACAGGTTCGCCTCTGCTACCGCCAGTCGTCGATGACGTAGAGGCCGGCGCGGTGGTAACCGGGCTCGTGGGGGCGGTGCATGCAGACGCCCTGGATGACGGTGCGGAAGCCGGCCGCCCGCAGGGCGCGGTATGCCTCGACGCGGGCCAGGCTGACCCCGGCGTCGAGGTGCGCGAGGCGGCGCGATGCGGCCAGGGACAGGCAGTCGGCCAGCAGCCGCTCGAAGCGCTCGGCCGACCCCGGCCCCGGGCCCACCGCGCCGAACTTCACGTAGCAGCGCCCGGCCCCGGCCTCGGTGCCGGCGCCGCAATGGCACACCGCGAAGCCGTCGAGCCGTCCGACGTCCCCCAGCAGCACCGTGTCGCCGAGCGACTGGGCCGCCGCCGCCTCCACCTCGCGCTCGAGGTCGAGCCCGTCGTGGAGCAGGCCGGTCAGCCGCCGGCAGGCGTCGAGCACGGCCGGCCGGTCGGCGGGGGCCACCTCGGAGTACCGTCGGCCGGCCGGCGGGGCCGGGGGCCCGGCGACCGGCCTGGACATCACCGCGGTGAGATAGCGGGGCCAGAACCCGAACTTCTGGTACAGCCCCACGTGCTTCGGGCTGTGTGGGAACGTGAACAGCCCCGCGTGGGTGACGTCCCAGGCGGTGAACAGCTCGAGGGTCGGCTCGAGCAGGCGCGAGGCCACCCCGCGGTCCCAGTGGCCGGGGGCGACCGTCAGGGGGCCGAAGTACCCCACGCTGCCCCATCGCGTCACGAGGTTCGAGCCCACGACCTCTCCGCCGGCGACCGCGGCGATGGCCCCCGACGGGTCGGCGCGCCATCGCGACCGCACGAAGTTGCGGTCGGCCATGAAGCGGGCGGGGTCGGCGGCGCCGAGAAACGTTCCGAACGCCCGCTGCATGATGCGGGTCGCGGCCGGCAGGTCCGGCTCGCGCAGGGCCCGCACCTCGATCGCGGGCCCGTCCGGCCGTCGCCCGTCCGTCATCTCGCGCCTCCTTCCGCCGGCAGCCGCTCGGCTCGGACTGCGTGCAGGCGGCCGCGCCGTCGCCCATCCGTCATCGCCCGTCTCCTCCCGCCGGCCGCGCCCCTGTCCCGCGGTAGAATGTCAAACCTTGCGCTCCGAGGGGAGTTCCCGGTGTCGAGCGCGGGGGGGCCGCTTGTCCGCGGTCGAACCATGATGACACCGCGGCCGGCCGTTCCCGTTCCCCCGGGCTCAGCTCGGCCGGGCCGGGTGGCTTGGCGCGAGCACCGTGACCTTTGCGGCGCCGGCCGGCCGGCGCACCCTGACCATGACCCAGACCAGTCTCCTCCGGCGCATGGCCGACTTCGACCTGACCGACACCCAGCGGCAGGTGCGGGCGGCGGTGCGCGAGTTCGCCGAGCGCGAGATTCTGCCCACCGTCGAGCAGAACGAGCGGGACCGGCGCTATCCGCGCGAGCTGATCGCCCGGCTCGCCCCGCTCGGCTATCTCGCGCCCCTCATTCCCGAAGAGTACGGCGGCTCGTTCAGCGACGTGGTGACCTACGGCATCGTCTGCGAAGAGCTCGCCCGCGTCGACTGGGTGGTCGCCTCGGCGGTGTCGGTCGCCAACTCGCTGGTCGGCAGCGTGGTCCTCAAGTTCGGGACCCCGGCGCAGCGGCAGCGGTGGCTGCCGCCGCTGGCCGGCGGCGAGATACTGGCCTCGGCGTGCCTCACCGAGCCCGGGGGCGGCACCGACCTCGCGTCGCTGCGCACCCGCGCCCGCGCCGTCGACGGCGGCTGGGTGCTCGCCGGCAGCAAGGTCTTCATCTCGCACGCGGCCGAGGCGGGGGTGTTTCTCGTGCCCGCGACCGTCGATCCCGAGCAGGGGCATCGCGGGGTCACCATGTTCCTCGTCGAGCCGTCGGCGCCGGGCATCGCGATCGCCCCCCTGCCGATGCGCACCCTGCAGCGCGACAACATCGCCGAGGTCCACTTCTCGGACGTGCGGGTCGGCGGCGACGCGCTGCTCGGCGAGATCGGCCGGGGGTTCCCGATTCTCGGCTCCGCCCTCGACACCGGCCGGTTCTCGGTGGCGGCCCGGTGCGTGGGGCAGGCGCAGCGCGCCATCGACCTCACCCTGCCCTATGCCCGCGAGCGCCGGGCGTTCGGCCGGGCGATCGGCGAGTTCCAGATGGTGCAGCAGAAGATCGCCGACATGATCTGCCGGACCGAGGCGGCGCGCGCGCTCGTCTACCGGCTCGGGCGGATGAAGGACGCCGGCCTCGAGCGGTGCTCGATGGAGGCGTCGATGGCCAAGCTCACCGCGAGCGAGGCGGCCACGCGGAACGCCCTCGACGCCATCCAGATCTTCGGGGGCTACGGGTTTTCGGCGGAGTACGAGGTCGGCCGGCTGCTGCTCGAGGCCAAGACCCTCGAGGTGGGCGAGGGGACCAGCGAGCTGCATCGCAAGCTGATTGCCGAGTTCGGTCTGGGGCTGCGCTGACGTCGGCCCGCGGGGCGTTCCGCCGCGGTTGCGGCTCCGGCGTGGCGGCGGCGGGCGTCGTTTCCGTGAATACCGGCCCCCTCGGCAGCGTAGGGGTCATGAGCATGCAACACCAGGAGGCAGCGGCGGCCCGGTCGTTGCCGCGGACGCCCGCCCGGGCGTCCCGGGTGCTGCGGCTGTCGCTCCTGACCGGCGCCGCCGTACTCGGGCTGGGTGCGGCGGCGGTGTGGCTGGCGCCCCTCCTCGTCCGGCAGATCGTCCGGCTGCTGAACTTCTCGGTGCAGGGATTCGTCTGGATCGTTGGCGGGCTCGAACAGGGCCTCGATGCATGGAGCCTCGCCGGCGAGATCGCGCGGGCGATCGGCGCCGGTTTGACCACCCCGGAGGTCGGGGCGGGCATCGTCGTCATCGAGATCGTGGGGGTCGCGGCGCTCTATGCGCTGCATCGGCTGCTGTCCGGCGACAAAGGGGCGGGGCGATGATCACGTGTACCGTCAGACAGGGCGCACTGCCGTTCGCCTCTCTCCTGGGCGCCGTCGCGGTCGGGGCGCCGCTGCTCGCGCAGCCCTCTGCGCCGGAGGGGCTGCGGGAAGAGGTCGAGGCCCAGTACCGGGTGACCGCGACGCGCGGCGGAATCGGGCTGCTGCCACGCGACGACGACCGCGGCATCGCGCTGATCGAGCTCCGGGGCGAGGCGGTCTACCTCGACGGCGACGGCCCGGTGAGCGCGCAAGGATTGACCGACGCGCTCGGCCCCGATGCCGCCCCGCTGCTTCGGTTGCGGCGCCTCGACTCCGCGGTGCAGCGGTCCGTGCTGGGGCTGGCGGCTCTCGCGGCCGGCGACGGCGGTGAGGCGGTCGCGACCGCCTCGGCAGACGTTTCCGCGTTCGGCGCTTCTGCCGCTGCCGACGAGGCCGAGGCGGGCGCGGCCGCCGAGGTTCCCGCGGGCGCGGCCGCCGAGGTTCCCGCGGGCGCGGCCGCCGAGGTCCCCGCGGGCGCCGCCGCCTCCGAGGCGCCGGCCGTCGCGGCCGTCGAGGGGCCTGCTGTGCAGGGCCTTCGGGCCGGCGACGCCGATGACCTCCGGGCCGCCGCCGAGGAGGCGGCGCTCGGGCGCGCTCCGCCGGCGCCCCCCGAACCGCCGGCGCCCCCCGAACCGCCGGAATCGCGGCGCCGGACCGTGCGTCGCAACATCGTGCGGGTCGGCGGCGACGTGCACGTTCCCGCCGACGAGCGATTGGTGGGCGAGGTGGTCCTGATCGGCGGGCGCCTCCGCGTGGACGGAGAGGTCACGCGGGACGTCGTGGTGATCGGCGGGTCGGCCGAGTTCGGACCCGAGGCGGTGGTCGGACGCGAGGCCACGATCGTCGGCGGCCGGGTGACTCGCCATCCCGACGCGCGTTTCGATCGGGGCCTGAACGAGGTGGGCTTCGACGGCTTCGATCTGGACCTCGGCGGCGTGGGCAACGGGCCGTGGCCGTGGTTCCGCTGGCCGCGCCCGGCGCCGTTCGACCGCTCGACGGACCTGATGGAGACGTTCCTCCGATTCGCGTTTCTCGGCCTCCTCGGTTCGGTGGTGCTGCTGGTCGCGGCCGGCAGCACGCGCCGCGTGGCCGACCGGGTGACCCAAGAGCCGGTCAAGGCCGGCGTCGTCGGCTTCCTCGCCCAGCTCCTGTTCCTCCCGCTGCTGATTACGGGGAGCGTGATGCTCGTCATCACCCTCATCGGGATTCCGCTGCTCGCGTTGGTGCCGGTGGTGGTGATCGCGGCCCTGGTGGTGCTCCTGCTCGGATTCACCGGCGTCGCCCAGCTGGTCAGCCGGCTGCTGGCCCGGGGGCAGCGGTCCGACCTCGTGCTGTTCTGGGTCGGCCTGGTGTTGCTGATGACCCCCGCCCTGTTCGGCGACGCGCTGGACCTGGTGGGCGGGCCGTTCCGGCTGTTCGCGGTGATCCTGGGGGTGACCGGGTTCGTCGTCGAGTACCTGGCGTGGACCGCCGGCGCCGGCGCCGTCATCCTCAACTGGTTCGATGGCGCGCCGGCCGCGGCCGGCGGCGGGCCGCCGCCTCCGATCCCGAGCCCGGCGCCGCCGCCGATGTCGCCGGCGCCCCTGCCCCCGGCGGCCAGGCCGGAATGACGCGGCGGTCGGCGGCCGGCTCGACGGGAGGCGGTCTCTTCAGGACGGTGACGGGAATTACCTTGCCACGCGCCAAGCCCCAGAAACGGTAGCACGGACCGCGCCCATCGTGCAGTTGGCAACTCTTATAGCGGTCGCTGTCCCTTGGGGCTGGACGTGACTCCCTCGGGAGAGCGAGCGACAGGGATCTGCCCACTGCCCCCGGGCGCGGGCCGTCCCCCCGCGGTGTTCCGTGCCCGGCGCGCGGCAAGGCAGCTTCCGTGCCGTCTTCAGCGCCCCGGTTCGCCCGCTTCCACCCGCACCGTGCGCAGGAACGCCCCGAACGGCCCGTCCCACCGGTCGATGGTGCGGGCCGGGCCCGTCAGCTTGAAGAACCAGGGGCCGACCGGGGTCTCGACCACCGCGGCCAGCAGGCGGAAGTCCGGCTTGTCGAGGCGTTCGGCCGCGCCGGGACGGACCGCCGCCACGTACGTGCCCGGCACGTCGAGCAGGGTGACGTCGAGTCCGTTGGCGTCGAACGCGGTCGTCGACGCCACCGCGAAGGACGAGCGGCCGTCGGGCTGCTCCATCTGGCCGACCCACCGCTGCAGGTTGGCTTCCACCGTCCCGCCGCTTCCGCCGAAGTAGAACACCACCAGCTCGCCGTCCTCGGGGTCGCCGGGGACCCTCGGCAGCCGGAACTGCGCGGCCCGCATCGGCGACGGGGCGGGCTCTTCGACCCAGTCGCCCGGCGGGTCGTAGTGCAGGGCGGGCTGGCCCGTCGCCGACGCGGCCAGGGCTCCGGCGGCCACGAAGACCATCACGACGCGAAACGGCAGGGTGCGAAGCATGGGCGCGATCGTACCACGGGACCGGACCGCAGTATGATCCCGGTCGATGGTCACGACCACGCGGCATCACGTCCGGACCGCCGGTCAGGGGGACGCGCACGACATCACCGCCCTCGTGGCGCGCGTGGTGGCCGAGTCCGACCTGTCGAGCGGTCTGGCGACGACCAGCGTGGTCGGGTCGACGGCGGTGGTGACCACCATCGAGTTCGAGCCGGGGGCGGTGGCCGACCTGAACCGGCTCCTCGACCGGCTCGCGCCGCGGGACGACCGCTACGCGCACCACGAGCGCTGGGGTGACGACAACGGCTCGAGTCACGTTCGGGCCGCGCTCATGGGGCCCTCCCTCACCGTCCCGTTCGAGGGCCGGGAGCTGATTCTTGGCGCCTGGCAGCAGATCGTGCTGCTCGAGTGCGACACCCGCCCGCGGCGGAGGCCGTTCGTCGTCCAGCTCATGGGCGAGTAGGCCGCCGCGGCGCCCGCAACCCGAAGCCGGCAGGCAATGATGCTCGAATGGACCCGCCAGACCCTCGACAACGGCCTCGACGTCATCGTGCACGAGGACCACCGGTGTCCCATCGTGGCCGTGAACCTCTGGTACCACGTGGGCTCCAGGAACGAGTCTCCCGGCCGGACGGGCCTCGCCCACCTCTTCGAGCACCTGATGTTCGAGGGGTCTCTCCACCACGACCGCAACTACTTCACGCCGTTGCAGCAGGCCGGCGCCGCCGTCAACGGGTCGACCAACTGCGACCGCACGAACTACTGGGAGGTGGTTCCCTCGAACGCACTCGATCTCGCCCTGTGGCTGGAGTCCGACCGCATGGGCTACCTGCTGCCGGCGCTGACCGCCGAGAAGTTCGAGAACCAGCGCGACGTGGTTCTGAACGAGCGCCGGCAGACCTACGAGAACCGGCCCTACGGGCTGGCCCTGCTGGCCCTGATGTCCGCCCTCTTCCCGCCCGACCACCCGTATCACTGGACGACCATCGGCGAGGTCGCCGATCTGCGGGCCGCCACCCTCGAGGACGCCCGCGCGTTCTTCCGCACCTGGTACCACCCCGGCAACGCCTCGCTGACGATGGCCGGCGACGTCGAGGCGGGGCCGGCGACGGAGGCCGTGCGGCGCCACTTCGAGGAGGTTCCCGCCGGGCCCGCCGTCCCGCGCGCGGGACGGCGGCCGGGAGCGCCGTCTCCGGCCGGCGCGGCGGCGGGCGAGCGGAGGCTGCTGCTGGAGGACCGCGTGGAGCTGCCGCGCCTGTACCTGGCGTGGCGGACGCCGGCGCTGTTCGACGAAGGCGACGCCGGGATGGACATGCTGGCCCATGTCCTCGCCGGCGGAAAGACCTCGCGGCTGTACCGGGCTCTGGTTCACGACCGGCGTCTGGCCACCGACGTCAGCGCCGCCCAGGGCTCGCGGGAGCTGGAAGGCTGGTTCTGCATCACGGCGACGGCGGCGCCGGGGCACGGGCTGGCCGAGCTCGACGAGGTGATCGGCGACCGGCTCGCGGCGCTCGCCGGAGACGGCCCCGAGGCGGGGGAGCTCGAGCGCGCCCTCGCCCAGGTGGAGGCGCAGTTCGTGTACGGCCTCCAGACGGTGGGCGGATTCAACGGCCGGTCCGACCAGCTCAACGCCTACAACGTCTTCACCGGGGACCCCGGATTCCTGACCCGCGACCTCGACCGTTACCGCGAGGCCGGGGTGGAGCACGTGCGGGACCAGGCGCGGCGGCTCACGCGTTCGGGGCGGGTGGCCCTGAGCATCGTGCCGGCGGGCGGCGGGGCGCGGGCGCTGGCGGGGTCGGTCCCGGCGGAGGTGTCGTGATGGCGGCGGTCGACCGGACCCGGTTGCCGGCGCCCGGCCCGGCCGCGGCGGTGCGGTTTCCCGCCGTGGCCCGGCATCGCCTGAGCTCGGGCATGGCGCTCCGCACCGGCCGGCATCCGGGGCCGCCGGTGGTCCACTGGCTGCTGCTGTGGCGCGCGGGGACGGCCGCCGATCCTGCGTCCCGGCCGGGCCTCGCCGCCCTCACCGCGGACCTCTTCGACGAAGGAACCGAGCGGCGGTCGGGGCTGGAGCTGCATGACGCCCTCGATCGCCTCGGCGCCCGGCTCGGGGTGCAGGTGGGGGCCGACGCGACGATGGTGTCCCTCACCACCCTCGATCGCCACGCCGCCGAGGGGCTGGCGCTGCTGCTCGAGATCGTGACCCGGCCCCGCTTCGCCGCCGCCGACTTCGACCGGGTGCGCGAGCTCCGGCGCAGCCGGGTGCGCCAGATGCGCACGGTGCCCGCCGCCGTCGCGGAGCGGGTCTATCTGGAGACCCTGTATCGCGGGCATCCCTACGGGCACCTCGGCATCGGCACCGACGCCGCGCTGTCGCGGATGACCGTCGACGACGTCCGGCGCTTTCACCGCGAGCGTTATCGGCTCGGCGCCGCGACGCTCATGGCCACCGGGCCGTTCCCCGACGCCGCCTTCGCGGATATGGCGGATCGGGCGGTGGGCGATCTGCCGGCGGCCGAGGCGGACGCGCCGGCGCCGGACGCCCCGCCCGACGCCGGGGCGCGGGGCTCGCCGCCGGCGCGGCTGGTGCTCGTCGACCGGCCCGGCGCGGTGCAGTCGGAGCTGCGGATCGGGCACGTGGCGGCGGCCCGCCGGACGCCGGTTTATCATGCGCTGCAGGTACTCAACATGGTGCTGGGCGGCCAGTTCGTCAGCCGCCTCAACCAGAGCCTGCGCGAGGAGAAGGGGTACACCTACGGGGTGCGGACGGCGTTCCAGTTCCGGCGGGCGCCCGGTCCGTTCACGATGCAGGGCAGCGTGCAGGCGGACGCCACCGCCGAGGCGATTCGGGAGGTGCTCGACGAGATGGACGCGCTTGGCGGAGAGCGGCCGGTGACCCCGCCCGAGCTCGACCTCGCGAGGTCGGCCCTCACCCGGGGGTTCGCCCGGGGGTTCGAGACGGCGGGGCAGGTGGCCCGGGGAGTCGCCCAGCTCGTGCAGTACGATCTCCCGGCCGACGAGCACGATCGATTCGTGCCGGCGGTGACCGCGGTCGATGCGCCGGCGGTGACCGCCGCCGCCGCGCGGCACCTGCAGGCCGACCGCGCGGTGGTGGTGGTCG
The DNA here is from genome assembly GCA_963663815.2 of Vicinamibacterales bacterium. GTDB lineage: Bacteria > Acidobacteriota > Vicinamibacteria > Vicinamibacterales > UBA8438 > JAJEEA01. Next base: position 6,274,455 of record OY760734.1, read on the forward strand.
TGGGGCCCGCGGCGCAGATCGAGCCGGCGCTCGGCGCGTTGTCGCTCGGGGATCCGCAACGGGTGGACGGGTCGGGGCCCTCGCCCCGGGAGTCTGCGCCGTAGAACGGTGCGGCCTCCCGGAGGGTCTGGCGGGGCCGGGCAGGGGAGGCCGCCGCGCCACCTTGCGGCGCCGGCCTCGGGGCCGGCCGTCCGCCGGGGAGAACGACAGGATGAAGGCTGTCCGCTTCCACGAACACGGCGGGCTCGACGTGCTCCGGTGCGAGGACGTCCCGGATCCGGAGCCGGCGCCGGGCGAGGTGCTGGTCCGCGTTCGCGCCTGCGCCCTCAACCATCTCGACATCTGGCAGCGCCGCGGCATTCCGGGGGTGCCGCTGCCGCACTGTCCGGGTTCGGACATCGCCGGCGAGGTCGTGCGCGGCGAGGCCCCCGGGGTCGGCGAGGGCGTGCGGGTGCTGCTGCAGCCGGGCATCAGCTGCGGCCGCTGCGTCGCCTGCCTCAACGGTCAGGACAACCTGTGCAGGAGCTTCGGCCTGATCGGGCACCAGTCGGAGGGCGGCTACGCCGAGCTGGTGACGGCCCCGGTCGAGAACGTGGTCCCGATTCCGGACGGGATCGGGTTCGTGGAGGCGGCGGCATTCCCCCTCACGTTCCTGACCGCGTGGCACATGCTGGTCACCCGTGCGCAGCTGCGGCCGGGAGAGACGGTCCTCGTCCTCGCCGCCGGCAGCGGGGTCGGGCAGGCCGCGGTCCAGGTGGCGCGCGCGCAGGGCGCCCGCATCATCGCGACGGCCGGCTCGCCCGAGAAGATGGAGCGGGCCAGGGGGCTCGGGGCGCACGAGGTCATCGACCACTACCAGGAGGACATTGCCCGGGAGGTGCGGCGGTTCACCGACCGCCGGGGCGTGGACGTGGTGTTCGAGCACGTCGGGCAGGCGACGTGGGAGCAGTCGACGAAGAGCCTGCGGCGGGGAGGACGGCTCGTCACCTGCGGCGCCACCACCGGTCCCGTCGGGTCGCTCGACATCCGGCACCTGTTCACGCGGCAGATCTCGCTGATGGGGTGCTACGTCGGGTCGAAGGGAGAGCTGCTGCAGGCGGCCGAGCTGTTCTTCGCCGGCCGGCTCGAGCCCGTCGTCGACCGCACCTACCCCCTGGACGAGGCGGCCGCGGCCCAGCACCGGCTGGAGGACCGGGCCCAGTTCGGAAAGGTCGTCCTGCTGCCCTGAGGGCGCGTCGAGAAACCAATCCCCGCGATTTCGCGTCCAAAGGGATCGATGTCCGGGAGTTCGGCCATGCGGAGTCTCACCCGGATCAGCGTCAGCATCGTCGGCGTCGTCGGGGTGCTCGCCGTCACGGTGGCCGGAGCCACGATCTGGCTGTTGCTGACCGATCCGGTAACGGTGGCCGACGCCGTGAACGAGCAGGACGTGACCCCCTTGGTCCGCGAGCTGGCCGCGGTTCTCTACGAGGCCATCCGGCGCCTCATCGGCTATCTGTAGCGGTGCCTCCCCGCCGCGGTTCCCGGGTCTACAGGTTGCGGCGCAGATACTGGATCAGGACATAGCCGTCGAGCCACTTGAACGGGGCCTCGCCCGTCGTATAGTGTCCGCACGGCAGGGCGAAGACCTCGGGGCGGACGCCGCGGTCCTCGCACGCGGCGACGAAGCGGCGCGACAGGTGGACGGGGAACGACAGGTCGTAGCGCGCATAAACCAGGAGCACGCGCGTGCCGCGCAGCCGGTCGATGTAGGGGAACGGGCTGATCGGCAGCCACAGGCGGCGCAGCCGATCGAGGTCGATGGCCCCGTCGAGGCCCGCCCGCACGTGCTCGGTCGACAGGCCGTGCCAGACCACGTCGGCGAAGTACGGCGAGACGTGGTTGAGGGCGGCGGCGGCGATGCGAGGCTCGTGGGCGGCGGTGAGCGAGGCGAGGCACGACCCGAGGCTGGTGCCGAGGATGCCGATGCGCTCGTGGCCCTGCGCGTCGAGCCACGCGACGGCCCGGCGGGCGTCGAGGACGGCCTGGCGGTTGACCTGCAGGGTGCGGCCGACGTTGGCGCTGACGATGTAGTCGGCCCGCTCGAGCTCGGGGGGCATGCGGGCATCGTGGTACGGCAGGCTCAGGCGGAGGGCGCTGATGCCCACCCGCGCGAGGAACCGGCACAGGCCGGCGTGCCCTTCCGCGTCCGCGTTCCACTGCGGCAGGACCACGACCGCCCGGCGCCGGTCGCCCGACGCGGCCGGGAAGTACCGGGCGTGCACGGTGTTGTTGGCGGCGTGCGCCGTCTCGATCTGGCTGGGAAAGGTCAGCCGGCCGTGCCGCAGGACGTAGTCGGTACACGGCGCCGAGGCGAACCAGCCCGGGTCGGACAGGGCCGCCGCCGCTCCCTGCTCCAGGCGCCGCGCGGGGTCGCCCGACGGGTCGCCGGGGTCGTCCAGCCAGTCGAGCCCCCATTCGAAGGGCCGCACCACGCGGTTCGTGGTGGCGGCGGCGAGGCGGCGTTCCCAGGCATGAAAGAATCTTCCGATCACGTGTTCAGTATGACCGCCAACCGGCGGACGAAGGAGTCGCGATGGGCATGACCACCGTCGGCGTGCAAGAGGCTCGACGCCTCCAGACCGAGGAAGGGTACTCCTACATCGACGTGCGGTCGGTCCCCGAGTTCGAGAACGGGCATCCCGAGGGGGCCTGCAGCGTGCCGCTGCTGCATCTCGACACGGCGACCCGGCAGATGCAGCCGAACCCCGACTTTCTCGCCGTCGTGCAGGCGCACTTTCCGACCGGCGGCAAGCTGCTGATCGGCTGCCAGATGGGCGGCCGCTCGGCCCGCGCGGCGCAGCTGCTGGCGAGCGCCGGCTACGAGACCGCGGTCAACGTCGACGGCGGCTTCGGCGGGCGCCGCGACCCCGTCACCGGCCAGGTGATGGCCGAGGGCTGGGCTCCGGCGGGGCTGCCGGTGGAGGGCGGCGGCGCCGCCGACCGGGGCTACGAGGCGCTTCGCCGGCAGGCCGCCGAGGGCGCGGGGCCGGCGAGACCGTGACCGCTTCTGCGCCTCGATGCGCGAGCCGGCTCTCGGGCGACGGCGACGCTCGGCCCTTCGGCAGCGGCAGCTTCTTGCGGCGGGTCGAGATCGGCGAGGAGCTGTCGGGCCGGCAGGAACCGCCAGCCGCGGCGGCGACGGTCCGGATAGGCGTGCTAATCTTCACACGGTCCCGAGCGGCAATCGATTCGCCGTGCGAGCAACGCGACGCGCTCGTCCAGCGGTTCTTCACCCGGGGCGCCGTCGAGGAGAAGATCGACCGGATGATCGCGGAGAAGCGGCAGCCCGCCGACGATCTGGCGGCCGGCGGCCACGAGATCGACATCACCCAGCTGTCCGGCGACGAGCTGATCGGCTTGGTCCGCCTCGACGTCGCGCGCGGCAATCCACACAGCAGGAGCTGACAGACCGGATGGTGCACTGGTATCCGAAGCCGCAGGCGCCGAGGGTGCGGACCCCGCCGGCGTCGACCCCGCGAACCCCGCCGGCGCCGAGCGCGGCGAAGTCGGCGGCGCCGACCGCGCGGACCCCGCCGGCGCCGACCCCGCGGACGCGGCCGACTCCGAACGCGGCAAACCGGCCGGCGTCGACCCCGCGGTCGCCGTCGGCACCGAACGCGGCGAAGCCGCCGACGCTGAACCCCACGAAGCCGCGGGCGCTGACCCCGCGGACGCCGCCGACGCTGAACCCCGCGAAGCCGCAGGCGCTGACCCCGCGGACGCCGCAGGCGTCGAACGTGGCAAAGCCGACGGCGCTGACTGCGCTGACGCCGCCGGCACCGCCCGCGGCGAGGCCGCCGGCACCGCCCGCGGCGAGGCCGCCGGCACCGTCCGCGGCGAGGCCGCCGGCACCGTCCGCGGCGAGGCCGCCGGCACCGCCCGCGGCGGAGCCGCTGGCGCTGACGTCGCTGACGCCGCCGCCGAACGTGGCGGCGCCGAAGCAGGCGCAACGAGATCGAGCGTCGGAGCCGGTGCCGTCGCCCGCGGCTCCGGGGGAGGCGAGCGCGGGCGACGCGGCGTCTCCGCTCCGCCCCACGGGCTCGCACATCGCCGATCTCCGCGAGAAGTGCGGGTTCTCGGTCGCCGAGCTTGCCGAGATGCTCCAGGTCTCGGGCACGACGGTGCGCCGCTGGGAGGCCGCGACCGGGCCGCTCGCGCTGCACGCCCGCACCCGGGAGGCGCTGGTGGAGCTGAGCCAGGCCGTAGAGCTGGAGAACGGGGACACCTGACGGAATCGCCGTGCGCAAGGCCGGCGGCGGGCCACGTCACGGCCGGGCGTCGCGGTCGAGGTCAAGCGGACAGCGCCGCCTCGCACGCCTCCGCCACGTCCAGCAGGTGGTCGGTGCGGTCCCGCCGTCCGACGAGCTGCAGGCCGCACGGCAGGCCGCCGGCGGTGAGCCCGCAGGGCATCGAGACGGCGGGGTGCCCCGTCGCGTTGAAGAGCTGGGTGAGCCGGAGCATCAGCGGCCGCAGCGGCTCGACCCGGCCGTCGATGTCGACGACCCCGGCCCCCAGCCGTGGCGCGGGCATCGCCAGGGCGGGCAGCACAAGGGCGTCGCAGCCGGTCAGGGCGGCGTCGACGGCCTCGGCAAGCACTGCCCGGCCGTGCCGGGCGCGCACGTAGTCCTCGGCCATGGTCCAGCGCCCCAGCTCGAGCCGCAGCCGGACATCGGGGCAATAGCGGTCCGCGTGATGGTCGAGGCCGTGCGCGTGGGCGGCGGCGGCCTCCGGCAGCAACAGGTGCAGGCAGACCGCGGGCGTGTCCCCGGCGTGGCGGATGGGCGCGTCGCGCACGTCCCACCCGGCGTCGCGCAGCCCCCCGAGGGCCCCCTCGAAGGCCTCCCGCACCCCCGCATCGAGCCGGTCGAGGAAGAACGGACGGGGGCAGCCGAGCCGCCGCGTCACCGGATGGCGCACGGCGGGGCGCTCCGGGGCGGCCGTGCGCAGGGCGCGCAGGACGAGCCGGGCGTCGGCCACGCAGCGGGTGAGGGGCCCGACGTGATCGAGCGTCGGGGCCAGGGGCACCACGCCGTCGCAGGACACCTCCCCGAAGGTCGGCTTCAGCCCGACGAGACCGCAGGCGGCGGCGGGAATGCGGACGGACCCGCCCGTGTCGGTGCCGATGGAGGCCCACACCATGCCCGCGGCCACCGAGACCGCCGACCCGCTGCTCGACCCGCCCGGCGACCGGTCCGGGTCGAGGGGGTGCCGGGCGGGGCCGAACGCCGAGTCCTCGCCGGTGGTGCCGAACGCGAACTCGTGCAGGTTGCACTTGCCGACGAGGACGGCGCCGGCCGCCCGCAGCCGCGCCACCGCCACGGCGTCGGCGGACGGCGTCGGCCCGGTCGGCACCCGCGAGGCGGCGGTGGTCGGCAGGCCGGCGACGTCGATGAGGTCCTTGACGGAGATCGGCACCCCGTGCAGCGGTCCGCGATAGCGGCCCGACGCGATCTCCCGCGCCGCCGCGTCGGCCTCGGTCCGGGCTGCGTCGTCGAGCACGACGGTGAAGGCGTTGAGGGCCGGGTCGCGGGCCCGGATGCGATCGAGGGCGGCGTCGACGACCTCGCGCACCGCGGCCTCGCCGGTCCGGATCGCGGCCGCGACCCGGTGCAACGGCTGTTCGCACCACGATGTCGTCACGGCTCTTCCCGGGTGAGTGATGAGGGGGGCGACGGGACCGCCTCCCGGTTCCAGGATGCGCCGCGCAGCCGGCTGGTGGCCGCCGCGAGCGCGGCGAGGCGCGGCGTCAACTCGGGCCGCCCCCGCCGCTCGGCGTCCTCCGTGGCGGCGCGCAGCCACTCTTCGATGGTCATCGGAGCTTGACCGACATCGCGAGTCCGTGCCCCACCGGGAGGAAGCTGGTCACGAAACGCGGATCGTCCGCGAGCCGTCGATTGCAGGCGGCGACCGCGTCCGTCTCGCCCGCCGGCCCGTCCCGCGACTCGTCGAGCCCGGCCGCGGCCTCGCCGGATCGGAGCACGTTGCCGGTAATCAGCACTCCGCCCGGCCTGAGGAGGGCCGCCAGGCGATCGAGCAGCGGCGCGTACTGCCCTTCGTCGCCGGCGTTGAAGATCAGGTCGAAGGGGCCGGCCACCTTGTGCACCATGCGGGCGGCGTCGCCGACGATGACGTGGGCCCGGTCGCCGAGCCCCGCCGCCGCGAGATGGGCCCGCGCCATCGCGGCCCGGCGGGGATCGGTCTCGATCGAGAAGAGCCCGCCGTCGTCGGGCAGGGCGCGGGCGAGCCACAGGGCGGCGTAGCCGTTGGCGGTGCCGATCTCGAGCACCCGGCGCGCGCCCGCGGTCAGGGCCGCCGCTTCGAGGAACCGCCCGACGGTGGGGCCGACGACGGGCAGGCGTTCCGCCCGCGCTTCCGCCGCGGCGCGGTCCAGCAGCGGACCGTCCGGCGTCAGCGACGCGAGGTAGTCGTCGATCTTCCGCGTGACGATCATGGGATCAGATCATCGCCTCGTCGTGCACCGCTTCGCCGCGATCGAACCGGTCGGGTGCGAAGCAGCTCACGTCCGCGGTCTCGGTTCGGCCGAGGCGGATCAGCTCGGACAGGACCTTGCCGATTGCGGGTGCGATCATCAGGCCGTGGCCGCTGTAGCCGTTGGCGAGCACGAGGCCGGCGCGGCCGGGTGCTCGCCGAGCACCGGGTTGTGGTCGGGGGTCATCGCGTAGAGCCCCGCCCACCCCTCGATGAGCTCGATGGGCGCCAGCCCCGGCATGCGCGCCTGGAGCGGCGGCCGGAAGTCCGATTCCCAGCGGGGATAGTCGCAGGCGAAGTTCTCGCCGGGGGGCTCGTCGAGCTTCGTGCAGGCGACGACCAGCCGATCGGGCCCGGGGCGGTCGCCGGTGTCGTCGAGCCGCCAGTGCACCCCGCTGGGGTCGACGACCATCGGGAGCCGGTAGGGGAGGCGAGCCGGCAGGGCGCACCGGAACAGGTGCTGGCGCACGGGCCGGACCGGCAGATCGAGGCCGGCCATCGCCGCGAGCCGTCGGGCGAACGGCCCCGCCGCGTTGACGACGACATCCGCCTCCAGCCGTTCGCCGTCGTCGAGGACGACCCCGGAGATGCGGCCCGCGCGCCGCGTCAGGTCGACGACCTCCCCGGCGACGTAGCGGACGCCGGCGGCGGCCGCCGCCGCGCGGAACCCCGCGAGCACCTCGCGTGGCTCGCCGTAGCCGTCGTCGGGGCCGAAGACCCCGAAGCGGATGTCGTCCAGCCGCAGGTCGGGGGCCATCGACCTGATGTCGTCGCGCTCGAGCCGCCGCACGCGCGCCCCGAGCCGGCGCTGCCGCTCGATCCGCGCCGCGAAGCGGTCCGACCCCGCCTCGTCGACGAGGAAGAGGTAGCCGCGCTGGCGGAAGTCGGCGCGGGGCGTATGGTCGGGCACCCGCATGGCGCGATCGAATTCGGCGTAGAACCGCGTGCCGTACTGCGCGAGCCGGATGTTGACGGCCGAGCTGAACTGCTGCCGGATGCCGCCCATGGCGAGGAACGACGAGGCGCGCGCGTAGGTGGCATCGCGCTCGACGACCGCCACGGGGCCGGGATGGCCGTCGCGCACGAGGTGATAGGCGATGCTGGAGCCGATGACGCCGCCGCCCACGATCACGACGGGCCCCGCTGTCGAGGTCATCGTGGTGCCTCCGAACGGCGGCCGCGGCCCGCGGCCGGGCCGCCGGCCCTGCCCCGGGCCGGGCGCCCGCGCTCCAGGTGGTGCTTGAGGGCGACGAGCGAGGCTTCCCAGCCGGTGCTGATGATCCGGTAGTAGCGCTCCCAGCGCGGCCCCTCGTGGGAGCCGCTCTGCCGGACCTGCAGGCGGGTGGACGTTCCCTGCGTCCGGCAGCGCACGTCGAGGGCCATGGGGCCGAAGGCGAGGGAGTCGGGCGGCAGCCAGTAGGCGCCGGCCAGCGAGAACGCCCGCCCCGGGCGATAGTCCATGACGGTGCCGTAGAACACGCCCCCCAGGGTGCCGAGCAGCTCGTCGCGGAACGGGGTGGCGTCCCATTCGACGGCGTACACCCCGAGGGGGCGGGGCGCGGTGACGGAACGGACGGTGTCCCACCACACCGGCAGCGCCGCCGGGTCGAAGAACGCGCCCAGGACCGCCTCGGGCCGCGCGGTGATGAGAATCGTGTGCTCGAACTCGAGCGGCGGAGGGGGAGAGGCCATGATGGTCAGGACGCGGGCCGGACCCGCTCGGCGCGCGATCGACGGGTCGGCAGTTCAGTACGCCAGATAGCGGTCGCGCACCGGCCGGAACGCGTCGAGGTCGGCCGCCCACCCCCCGGCGATCTCGTCGTAGGGCACGTCGTCGTCCAGCGCCCGCCTGAGCGCGTCCGAGCCGGACAGGATGTCGATGGGCGGAATGACCGCCTCGTACTCGTAGGGCGGCTCGCGCCACGCGAACCGGTCCGGGTCGAGCCGGCGGCAGACCTGCAGGAGCGCCGCCGCGGTCAGCACCGGCCGGAACGCGGCGCGGTCGGTCACGTGAATCTGGCAGCCGCCGCAGCTCTCGCCCGCATGCTTCTGGAACGTGGGCTGGAACTCGGCGGGGCGGAACCAGACCCCCGGCAGGCCCAGGCTGTTCATGGCCGCGGCGAGCCCGTGCGCGTCGAGCCACGGCGCGCCCGCGAGCTCGAACGGCCGCGTCGTGCCGCGGCCCTCCGACAGGTTGGTGCCCTCGAGCAGCACCATGCCGGGATAGACGACGGCGCTGTCCAGCGTGGGCAGGTTCGGCGACGGCAGCACCCACGGCAGGCCCGTCTCGTCGTGATACCGGTCCCGGCCCCAGCCGGCGACGGGCAGCACCTCGACGGCGGCCCCCAGCCCGAAGGCCTCGTTGCACAGGCGGGCGAGCTCGCCGATGGTCAGGCCGTGGCGCAGGGGTATCGGGAACTGCCCGACGAACGACTCGTAGCCGGGCCGCAGCATCGGGCCCTCGACCGCGGCCCCGCCGATGGGGTTCGGCCGGTCGCAGACGACCACCGGGACCCCCGCGGCGCCGCAGGCCTGCAGGCAGTTGGTCATCGTGTGGATGTAGGTGTAGACCCGGGTGCCGACGTCCTGCAGGTCGATGACAAGCAGGTCGATCTCGGCCAGCATCGCCGGCGTGGGGGTGCGGGTCTCGCCGTACAGCGAGTACACCGGCACGCCGAGCCGGGGATGCCGCGCGTGGTCCGTCTCGATCATGTTGTCCTGCACGTCCGAACGGAACCCGTGCTGGGGACCGAAGAGGGCGCTCAGGTTGACGTCGGGCGCCGACGCCGCGACGTCGACGACATGCAGGCGTCCGGCGTCCAGCGAGGCCGGGTTCGAGACGAGGCCGATGCGCCGCCCCGCCGCCCGTTCCCGCAGATACGCCGCCAGCCGCGCCGAACCGGTGGTAACCGCCATCTCATTCGATTATACGGGGGCGCTCCGGCCGCCATGCTATCATTCGCGGATCCTGGCCGCCCTTGGGCGAGAGCCCGGCGGGCTCCCGCCGCGGACGCCGAGTGCCCGGTGGTTCCCACCGGGGCGCCGACCCCTGACATGGAGGATGGAGCCGCCGTGGCGAACGCCGAGCTGCATGCCGATCTCAGAACCGCGGTGCGCGAGCTCTGCGCGCGGTTTCCCGACACCTACTGGCGCGAGCTCGACGCCCGCGAGGCGTACCCGGAAGAGTTCGTCCGGACCCTGACCGAGGCCGGCTACCTCGCCGCCCTCATACCGGAGGAGCTGGGCGGGTCGGGGCTCGGCATCGCCGAGGCGTCGATCATCCTCGAGGAGGTCAACCGGTCGGGCGGCAACTCCGCCGCCTGCCATGCCCAGATGTACATCATGGGCACCCTGCTCCGGCACGGTTCCGAGGCGCAGCGCCGCCACTATCTCCCGAAGATCGCCAGCGGCGAGCTGCGGCTGCAGGCGTTCGGGGTGACCGAGCCCACGACCGGCACCGACACCACGCAGATGAAGACGATGGCCGTGCGCCGGGGCGACCGCTACGTCGTGAACGGGCAGAAGGTGTGGATCTCGCGGGTCGACTACTCCGATCTGATGCTGCTCGTGGCCCGCACCACCCCCCTCGAAGAGGTGAAGAAGCGCACCGACGGGCTCTCGGTGCTGCTCGTCGACCTGAAGACGGCCGTCGGCAACGGCATGACCGTGCGCCCCATTCGCGCCATGATCAACCACGCCACGACCGAGGTCTTCTTCGACAATCTCGAGGTGCCCGTCGAGAACCGGGTGGGCGAGGAGGGCAAGGGGTTCCGCTATCTCCTCGACGGGCTCAACGCCGAGCGCATCCTGATCGCGGCCGAGTGCGTCGGCGACGGGCGCTGGTTCGTCGAGCGGGCGTGCCGCTACGCGCGCGACCGGGTGGTGTTCGGCCGCCCCATCGGCCAGAACCAGGGCATACAGTTCCCCATCGCGCGCGCCCACGTCAACGTCGAGGCGGCCGACCTGATGCGGGTGCGGGCGGCCGAGCTGTTCGACGCCGGACAGCCGTGCGGGGCCGAGGCGAACATGGCCAAGCTGCTCGCGGCCGACGCCTCGTGGGAGGCCGCCAACGTCACCATGCAGACCTATGGCGGGTTCGGGTTCGCCGAGGAGTACGACGTCGAGCGCAAGTTCCGCGAGACGCGGCTCTACCAGACGGCGCCCATCTCGACCAACCTCATCCTGTCCTACATCGGCCAGCACGTGCTGGACCTGCCGCGGTCATTCTGATGCGACCACTCGACGGGGTCACGGTCCTGTCGCTCGAGCAGGCGGTGGCGGCGCCGTTCGCCACCCGCCAGCTCGCCGACCTCGGGGCCCGCGTCATCAAGATCGAGCGGCCCGGGGTGGGCGACTTCGCGCGCGGCTACGACGCGGCGGCGGGGGGGCTCTCGTCGCACTTCGTCTGGCTGAACCGGTCGAAGGAGTCGCTGACCCTCGACGTGAAGCGCCCCGAGGCGGGGACGGTGCTCGGGCGGCTGCTCGACGAGGCCGACGTCTTCGTCGAGAACCTCGCCCCCGGGGCCACCGGGCGCCTGGGGCTGTCGGCGGCCGAGCTGCGGGCCGCGCACCCGCGGCTCGTCGTGTGCGAGATCTCGGGGTACGGCTCGACCGGCCCCTACCGCGACCGCAAGGCCTACGACTTGCTCGTGCAGGCCGAGGCGGGGCTGCTGACGATCACCGGCACCCCGGACGAGCCCGTCAAGGTGGGCATCTCCGTCGCCGACATCGCGGCCGGCATGTACGCCTACTCGGGCGTCCTCACCGCGCTCCTCATGCGGGCGCGCACCGGCGCGGGCACGGTGGTCGAGGTGTCGATGCTCGAGGCGCTGGGCGAGTGGATGGGCTATCCCCTGTACTACGCGTACGGGGGCAGCGCGCCCCGCCGGTCGGGGGCCCGGCACGCGGTCATCGCCCCCTACGGGCCGTTCGCGGGGGGGGACGGCGACGTGGTGTACCTCGGCATCCAGAACGAACGCGAGTGGCTGGCGTTCTGCCGGCAGGTCCTGCGCCGGCCCGAGCTCGCGGGGGACCCGCGGTTCTCGGCCAACGCGCTGCGGCTGGCCAACCGCGGGGAGCTCGACGTGGAGATCGAGGCGGTCTTCGGGGAGCTCGACACCCCGGAGATCGTTCAGCGCCTCGAGACGGCGCGCATCGCGAACGCGCGGATGCGGACGGTGCCGCAGCTCGCCGAGCATCCCCAGCTCGCCGCGCGCGGCCGCTGGCGCGACGTGGAGACGTCGGTCGGGCCCCTGCCGGCGACGCTGCCCCCGGCGACCATCGCCGGCGTCGAGCCGGTCATGGGGCCGATCCCCGAGCTGGGGGCGCACACCGACGCGATTCTCGGCGGCCTGGGGTTCGACCGCGCCACCATCGCGGGATGGCGCGCGGCGGGGATGGTGTAGCGCGCCGCGAGATCCTCGCCTCCCGTAGCGGGTGAGGGCGGTCGGGACTATGATCGGAGCCTGAAGGGAGTCACCCATGCCAGTGAAGGAAGGATGGACGGGGCGCGTCTACGAGGACTTCGAGGTCGGCGACATCTACGAGCATCCCCTCGGCCGGACGGTGCTCGCGGCCGACAACACGTGGGCGACGCTGCTGTCCATGAACACCAACCCCATCCACTTCGACCACGCGTTCGCCGCCAACACCCCGTACGGCCGGACCCTGGTCGACTCCACGTTCACCCTCGCGGTGGTGACCGGGCAGTCGGTCATCGACCTGTCGCAGAACGTCATGGCGAACCTGGGGTGGGACGAGGTGCGCCTGCCGAACCCGGTCTTCGACGGCGACACCATCTACTCACGCAGCGAGGTGCTCTCGAAGCGCGAATCGAAGTCGCGGCCCTACGTCGGCATCGTCACCGTGAAGTCGACCGGCTTCAACCAGGACGGCAAGGTCGTCATCGAGTTCAAGCGGACCTTCATGGTCTACAAGCGGGGGCACGTGCCGAAGCGGTTCCGGCCCACCGCGCCGGCCGCGTGAAGGTCAATCCCGGAGGGACGGTAGCGTGAGAGCGCGCACGATTCGGATTGCCGGCGCGGGGTTGCTCGTCGCCGCCCTCGGGGTCGTGGCGGGGTGCGGCGACCCCCTGCCGGAGGTCCAGGGAGACCTCGCGTTCGTCGGGGTGAACGTCGTCCCGATGACCGAGGCCGGTGTTCCCCTCGTCGTCGAGAACCGCACCGTGGTGGTGACCGACCGGCGCATCGCGTCGATGCACGCGGCCGACGAGGTCGAGGTCGCCGACGGCACCGAGGTGGTCGAGGCCGAGGGCATGTACCTCATGCCGGGACTCGCCGAGATGCACGGGCATCTGCCGGGGCCGCGCATGGTGCAGTCCGACGCCCGGAACCTGCTCTTCCTCTACGTCGCCAACGGTGTCACCACGGTCCGGGGCATGCAGGGCGAGCGGTCGCAGCTCGGGCTGCGGGCCAGCATCGCCCGCGGCCAGTCCCTGGGGCCGCGGTTGTTCGTCGGCAGCCCGTCGATGAGCGGGCGGCGTGTCACCACCCCCGAGCAGGGCGAGCAGCTGGTGCGCGAGTACAGCGAGCGCGGCTACGACCTCGTGAAGATGCACGAGGGGCTGTCGCCCGAGGTCTTCGACGCGGTTGCGGCGACCGCCAACGAGGTCGGCCTGCCGTTCGGCGGCCACGTGCCCGACGCCGTCGGGCTGCGCCACGCCCTCGCGTCCGGGCAGGTCTCGATCGACCATCTCGACAACACCATCGAGGCCCTCGTGCCGGACGAGCTCCCCGCCGACGCGGCCGGGCTCTTCGGGGTCGGCGGCCTGCTCGACCGGGTCGACATGACTCTGCTGCCGCAGCTCGTCGAGGACACCCGCGCGGCCGGGGCCTGGATGGTGCCGACGATGGTGCTGTGGGAGACGGTCTTCTTCGGCGATCGGTCCGCCGCCGAGCTGCGCGCCGCCCGCCCCGAGGTGCGCTACATGCCGCCGGAGACGGTCGAGCAGTGGGAGCGGGTGGTGGACGAGCGGGCCGGGGCGGCCGACCCCGAGGCCAACCGGCGGGTCGCGGAGCTGCGCCGGCGCATTCTCCAGGCCCTGCACGAGGGCGGCGTCCCCATCGTGCTCGGGACCGATTCGCCGCAGATCTTCAGCGTGCCCGGGTTCTCGGTGCATCGCGAGATGGCGTTGTGGGTCGAGGCCGGCATGAGCCCCTACGAGGTGCTGGAAGCCGGGACCCGGCGCGTCGCCGAGTACTTCGGCGCGCTCGGCGATTTCGGGACCATCGAGATCGGCCGGCGCGCGGATCTGCTGCTGTTGACCGCCAATCCCGTCGACGACGTCGCCAACGTCGCCCGGCGCGGAGGGGTCATGGTCAACGGCAACTGGTGGTCCGAGGAACGCATTCAGGAGCGGCTGGCGGGCATCGCCCAGTTCTACGGGAACTGACGGACCGCGACGGAGACGACCATGACTGACGAGACCTCGCCCGCGTTGAGCCGGTTCGGCGAGTTCGTGGCCAGCTGCGACGTGCCGCCGGCGGGGCGGCGCGCGGCGCGCGACGCGGTTCTCGACACCGTCGGGGTCGCCCTCGCCGGTTCCGTCGAGCCCGCCGCCCGGATGGTGCGCAGCCTCGCCGACGAGGAGGGCGGCGCGCCCCGGTGCGGCGTCCTCGGCGCGCCCGCGCGCACCGGCGCGGGGTGGGCGGCGCTGGCCAACGGGACGGCCGCGCATGCGCTCGACTTCGACGACATGTGCTTCGTGTCGATGGCCCACCCCAGCGCGCCCCTCGTGGCGGCGGGCCTCGCCGCGGCCGAGCTCGCCGACGCGGGCGGTGCGGCGCTGCTCGACGCCTACTGCGTCGGCTTCGAGGTCGAGGCGGTGCTGGGGCGGGTGATGAACCCCACCCACTACGAGCAGGGATGGCACGCCACCTCGACCCTCGGCACCCTCGGCGCGGCGGCCGCCGCGGCGCGTCTACTCGGGCAGGACCCCGCCACCACCGTCCGAGCGCTCGCCATCGCCGCCTCCGAGGCGTCGGGGCTCAAGGAGAGCTTCGGCACCATGGTCAAGCCGCTCCAGGCGGGGCTGGCGGGACGGAACGGGGTGCTCGCGGCGATGCTCGCCCGCGCCGGGTTCACCGCCCCCGACCGCGCGGTGGACGGCGCGCAGGGCCTGCTCGTCGCCATGCAGGGGCGCGCGCGCGACCTCGGCGACGCGGCGGACGGGCTGGGGTGCGACTGGGAGATCGTCGACGGCGGCATCACCGTGAAGCTCTATCCGTCGTGCGCCGCCACCCACCCCACCATCGACACCCTGCTCGACCTGCGGGCCGAGCACCGGTTCACGGCCGACGACGTCGAGGCGGTGGAGGTCGGCGTCGACGCGGTCACCCCCACCGTGCTCATCCACGACCGGCCGCGGACCGGTCTCGAGGGCAAGTTCAGCATGCACTTCTGCGCCGCCTCGGCCGTCGCCCACGGCCGCGTCGATCTGGCGACGTTCGAGCCGGCGGGGGTGTCCGACGTGGTCACCCGCGAGCTGCTGCCCCGGGTGACGATGCGCGTCGACCCCTCGGTGGGCGTCGACCAGCCGCCGCTGACGGAGGCGGCGGTGACCGTGCATCTCGCCGACGGCCGGCGCTGCGCGCGGCGGGTGCGCGGCGCGCGCGGCTACCCGAGCCAGCCGCCCTCGGCGGCAGAGCTCGACGCGAAGTTCCTGGCGTGCGCGGCGCGCGCGGTGACCCCGCCCGCCGCCGAAGCGGCGCTGGCCTGGCTGCGCGCCCTCGAGCGGCAGCCCGCGGTGTCGGCGCTGACCGAGCTGGTCCGCGAGCCCGTGCCGGCTTGACGCCGACGCCGGAAGAGCCCGAATCCATGCCTGTTGCCCCCGAGAGCTCTACTGAGCGGCGCGTTCGCCGCTCCGTCCTCTTCGTGCCCGCGGTGCGGCCCGACCGGTTCGCGAAGGCCGTCGCCACCGGCGCCGACGCCGTCTGCCTCGACCTCGAGGACGGGGTCTCGTTCGCGCAGAAGGACGAGGCGAGGGACAAGGCGCTGGCCCTGCTCGCGGACCGGCCGCCCGTGCGCGCGGAGGTCGTCCTGCGCATCAACGAGCCCGATTCCGATCTCGGCGAGCGCGACCTCGCCGCCCTCCTCGCCTCGGGGGTCCGGCCCGACGCCCTGATGGTGCCCAAGGTCGGCGGCCCCGACACCTTGCACGCCCTCGGGCGCCGGCTCGGCCCCGCCCTTCCGCGCCTGCCCCTGATCGTGCAGATCGAGACCGCGCGCGGGCTCGCCGCCGTCGACGCCATCGCTACCGCGTCGCCCGACATCGCCGTCCTCTTCTTCGGGGCCGTCGACCTGTCGGCCGAGCTGGGCTGCGCCATCGAGTGGGACGCCCTGCTCTACGCGCGGTCCCGGGTGGTGGCGGCGGCCGCGGTGGCGGAGGTCGACGCGATGGACACCCCGTTCATGGACGTGGGGGCGCCCTCGCAGCTCGAGGAGGAGGCGCGCGCCACCCGCCGCCTGGGCTTCACCGGCAAGGCCGCCATCCATCCCACGCAGGTGCCCATCATCCAGGCCGCGTTCTCGCCGCCGCCCGACGCCGTGGCGTGGGCCCGGCGCATCGTCGCCGCCTACGAGGCCAACGCGGGCGGCGTGCTCCTCGTCGACGGCAAGCTCATCGAGCGGCCCGTCATTGCCTCGGCCCAGCGCATTCTCGATGCCGCCGGCGCAGTCGACCGTGCGCGGGACGATGCCTGACCTGCTGGACTGCGATCCTGCGCTGCCGCTGGCGGGAAGTGCCCTGAAGGGGGATCTCCGGGGCTTGCGGCGGGTGCGCGTCGGCAACTACCGCGTCGTGTACGAAGTGCTGAACGATGCACTCGTCGTACTCGTCGTGCGTGTCGGCCATCGACGGGACACTTAGCCTGCATTATTCATGAGGGTCGAGAATCAGTCACCGACGGGGCTTGCTTGACCGCGAGCGGAGCCTCTCGGACGTGGCGGCGGGCGCGGCAGGAGGCGTAGAGTGGCCCTTCACGGCGCCGGAGCGGTCGCGGAGGCCAAGTTGGGGGAAGGCTTTGCCGGTACGGGCGGTGCCGCCCGGGACCGAGGCGTGCGCCGAGCCTCGCGCGGGCTCTGACTAACCCGCGTGGGCGCCAAGCGCAAGGGCGATGCGCCGCCACGCGTGGAGATGGGGTGTCGCCCGTGGTAGATGCAGGACGATGCGGCGCGCCGAGCCGACGACATGCACCCCCAGCTTCAGCAGCCGGTCGCGCAGCCACGTCACCTGGGTGCGGGCACAGCTGGTCCGCGCCGCCCGCAGCCGCAGCTCCTGCATGAGTACGTAGGCGGCCGCGGTCAGCAACACGCGCAACTGGTTCGCCAGGAACTTGCAGCAGCTCGTGCGGTCGATCTGCAGGCCGTCCAGCAACTCCTTGATCCGGTTCTCGATGTCCCCGCGGGCGCAGTAGACCCACTCGTAGACGAAGCGCGAGCTCTCCAAGAGATTCGTCACGACGAAGCGCGGATTGTCCCGCGGCTCGCGACCCTTGAGCCGGACCACCTCCGCCTTGATCACGACCCGGCGTTCGTGGCCCCACGTGCCGGCTGCGTAGCGGGTGTCGGTATAGACGTGCTCGGTTCGGCCACTGGCCTCGCTCTGCGCGCGGGCCACCGCCATCGCGGATTCGGCATGCCGCTGCAACACCGCGTTCTTGCCCATCGCGACCACGTAGTCGAGCCCCGGTTCGGCATCCAGGAAATCGAGGATCTCCGGGGTCGCAAAGCCCCCGTCGAGCCGGACGAGAAACGGCGTCGACGGAAACGCCGCCCGCAGCATCGGCAGCAGCCGACACAGCAGGCCCAGGGTCCCGTCGGCCGCCACCGCGTTCCCCGGCCGCAGCACCGCCGCGCACAGATACTGCTCCTTCTCGTCGTTGAAAGTCAGGAACGCGAGCAGCGGCAGATAGCACCAACTGTCGTAGTGCCCGTTGAAGAACGTGAGCTGTTGCGCGCCATGCGTCCGGTCGTCGGTCGGATCCAGATCGATGGTGATCCGCCACACCCGCCGGTGCAGGCGGCGCCGATGCCGCTCGATCACGCTCGCCGCCAACTCCCGCGCCATTCGGTAGAGCGCGCCGCGGCCCGCGCCGTTCTCGAACCGCGAGATCGTCGGCTGCGACGCCAGGGGCGCGCCGGCCACCGGGTCTCGCCCGAGCAGCAGCTTGTGGATGGGGTCCTCCGCCAAGTGGTCCGCGTCGTTGCCGTCGGGATGACCGCACGCGATGCCGAAGATCCGCTGTCCGACCAGCTCCGCGAGCGTGTGCCGAATCTTCTCCGGCGCGCGCTTGTCGGCGAGACACCCGGCAAACGCCTTGACGAGGCCGTACACGCGCTCGGCCGCCTTGAGCAGGACGCCGCCGCCGTCGGAACTCGCCTGCTCGCGGTTGAACGTCGCGACGAGGGGCTTGTCGAAGAGATCCGGGAACAGGACAGTCTGTGATATCTTGTCGGGTGTCACGCAGGGGTCTCCGTTGTGGCTAAACGCTTGTCAACACAACGTTTGTACCACACGGAGGCCCCTGTGTCTCCCCCAGAATCACCATCTTCGCGAATAATCCAGGTTAGGACAGTGACGGGAATAACCTTGCCACGCGGCACGCTCGGAAGACGGTAGAGAGCGGGTCGTGCCTGGGTGCAGTTGGCAGATCTATATCGATCACTGTCCTTACCGTCGACGACGTTGACGACGAGCGCGCCAGCGGGGGAGCCGGTCCCGGAACACTGCTGAGCCGCAGCTAGGAGTCTGCGCCGTAGAACGGTGCAGACTCCTAGCAGGGTTGGTTGGGCGCCAAGCGGAGCCGAAGGCGACGATTGGCGGGCTAGTCGCCGCCCGCCTCCCGGAACAGTCCCGGCCAGTTCAGGAGCACGGAGATCGTGGGCACGGCCTCCGATCGGAGGGTGACGAAGCGCCCGTCCGCCGACACGTCGTACGAGGGCGGCTGCTGGTAGATGCGGAACCCGTCTTCGAGCAGGCGGACGGGCGCGCCGAACTCGAAAGCGGCCGACGTGTCGACGGTCACCGCCATCAGGGCGCGGCCCTCCAGGTAGTACAGCGTGCGGCCGTCTCTGGCCCATACGGGCTCGATGCCGCCGTTGGGCGACAGGCGCGCGGGTGGGGCCGGCCCCGGGTAGGCGCGCACCCAGACCTCCTCCTGCCCGGTCGCATTCGACGTGTAGGCCAGCCATTCGCCGTCGGGCGAGAGAGCCGCCGCGAACCCCTCGCCGTCGCGGCCCCCCGCGACCGGGCGAGGCTCGGCGTCCTCTCGCGGGGCGAACTCGACGAGGCGGCTTGCGTTCACGTCGACGGCAATCAGATCGCCGGCGGGAGACCACGCGTGCGCATGGAAGTGGCCGCTCGGACCGAGCCGCTCCGGCGGGCCGCCGCCGTCGGCGGACACCCACGCGAGCCCCCCGTCCGCCTCGTAGACGATGCGGGCTCCGTCCGGGGTCCAGAGCGGACTCGCGTCGGTGAAATCGTCGAAGGTGAGCCTGATGGGGGGGCGCCCCTCCAGGTCGAACACCCAGATGTCGCCGGCGACCACGAGCGCGAGCCGGCGTCCGTCCGGGGAGAGGCGCGGGTTTCTCGGCGCATACAGGTCGGGAATAGCGCCGGGCGTCCACTCGTCGCCGGTCGGTTCGAGCCATTGCACGGAGCCGGCCGCCTCGTCGCCGCGCCACGCGACGGACCCGGTGCGCGACACCGAGAACGACCCCCAGAAGCTCAAGTAGCCGACGTCGTTGGCCACCACCGTCGGACTTCCCGCGAGTTGCAGCCGTCGGTCGTCGAACGGTTGCGCGAGCAGGCGGCGGTCCTCCATGAACAGCAGATGGCCGGCCCCCGCCGAGGCCGGCGACGGCGCGTAGGCGACGGACCGCGGGGTCGCGAGCAGCCGCGTCGGATCCTGCGCGTCCGGATCGGCGTCCAGCGTCCCGACGTAGAGGCCGTTGACGTCCGGTTCCTGCGACAGGCGCAAGTAGATGAAGTGGCGGCCGTCGGGGAGGAAGCGCGGCGAGGCGTGGGCGATCGGGCCCGCATTCTCCGTCACGGGAAGCGTGAACCGCACGGGGTCGGGGACCGGTGGCTCGGGCGCCGGCAGGCTCCGGACGCCGAGGCCGGCGACGATCGCAGCCAGCACCGCGGCGACGGCCAGCTCCGCCGCGCGGCGCCGCCGGCCGGGTCCGGCCGTGGGCGGCGGCGCTGCCGCCGGCCGGTCGGGGTCGTCGAACGCGCCGAGCAGGCCGAGCCGGACGTCGGCGATGTCCCGCAGGCGGTCCCCGGGGTCCTTCGCCAGACAGCGGCGCAGCACGCCCGACACCGCCCTCGGCACGTCGGCCGACAGCGACGCCCAGGCGGGCTCCGACTTGATGACCTCGGCGAGGATGCCGGTCACGTCGTCGCCCTCGAACGCCTTGCGCCCGGTGAGCATCTCATAGACGACGGCGCCGAACGCCCACACGTCGGCGCGCCGGTCGACGGGCCGGCCCCGCGCCTGCTCGGGCGACATGTACGCCGCCGTCCCCACGATGACGCCCATCTGCGTCGCCGCCGTCGCCATCGTCGGCGAGTCGTGCGGGCCGCCCGACGCAGGCCCCGATTCCAGCGCCTTGGCGAGGCCGAAGTCGAGCACCTTGACGGCGCCGTCGTCCCGCACCTTCACGTTGGCGGGCTTGAGGTCCCGGTGGATCACGCCGGCGCCGTGCGCCGCCTCCAGGGCGTCGGCGATGCCGGCCGCGATGGCCAGCGCCTCGTCGAGGGGAATCGGCCCCCGGGCGATCCGCTCCTCGAGGGTGGGGCCGTCGACGAGCTCCAGCACCAGGGCGCGCGTGCCGCCGTCCTCCTCCAGGCCGTGAATCTGGGCGATGCTCGGATGGTTGAGCGACGCGAGCAGCTCCGCCTCGCGCTGGAACCGGGCCAGGCGATCCGGGTCGGCGGCGAAGGCGTCGGGTAGGATCTTCAGGGCGACGTCGCGGTTCAGACGGGTGTCGCGCGCCCGGTAGACCTCGCCCATGCCGCCCGCACCGATGGGGCCGGTGACGTCGAAGTGCCCGGCGTAGCGGTCGCCCGCGTTCATCGGCATGCGGGGCGGCTCCGTCGCCCGGCCGCAATGCAGGGCCGTTCACGGCTGGCTTCGTGCATCTCCATCCTGGACAGCCGGGAGAGATCGACCGCAACCGCCGCATCAAGCATACGACATCTCCCTGTTGCGCAGAGTGACCGCGCAACGCGCATGTCGTTCCGCACCAATCATCTTGGAGAACCAGGAGACAGGTGATATTGTCGCCTATTCAGCAGAGTCAGGCGCCGCAGGGTGCCGCCTCCCGGCAGGAGCGTCGATTCCCCTGGCCGGGGGCGACGGCGGCGAAGGGCGGCGCCGCCGCCGCTGGCGACGCTCTCCGGGCAAGGAGACAGCATGGACGCCAGCAAGTCCGCCGGCCTGCTCCCGGGTACCCTCGACCTCCTGATTCTCAAGGCGATCTCGCTGGAGCGCCTGCACGGCTACGGGGTGCTGCTCCGCATCCGGCAGATATCCGGAGAGGCCCTCGACGTGCCGCAGGGCTCGCTCTATCCGGCCCTCTACCGGCTCGAGCACCGGGGGCTCATCGAGTCGGAATGGGGCGAGAGCGAGAACCGGCGCCGCGCCAAGTACTATTGCCTGACCCCGGCCGGGCGGCGGCGGCTCCAGCAGGCCGCCGCGGGCTGGGAACGGCTCGCCGCGGCCATGGCCGCCGCCCTTCACGCCACCCCCGACGAGGTATGACGTGCTCTCGCGGCCGCGGTCGCTCCTGGCCGCGTGGACCCGGCGGGACCGCTTCGAAGACGTGCTCGACGAGGAGGTGCGGTTTCACCTGGAAGCCTGCACCGCCGAGCTGGTGCGCGCCGGGGTGCCGAGGCGCGAAGCCGCGCGCCGCGCGCGGGTGCAGTTCGGCAGCATCGAGCGCGCCAAGGACGAGTGCCGGCGGGCGCGCGGCCTGCGCCTCGCCGACGAGCTGGAGCGGACGATGACCAACATCTGACTCGGGTTCCGCATGCTGCTCAGGACGCCGGTCGTCACCTGCGCGCCGCGCAATCGCTGCTCTACGAAGTCGACGGGCCTGCCGCCCGTGGTCATCGCCGCCGCAGCGCTGGGCCTGGCCCTTGTGGCCCTGGCGGCCGGGCTCGTCCCCGCGCACAGGGCGGCGCGCATTGACCCGATGGAGGCGCTACGGCACCGGTAGGGCATCCGGTCCCGACCGCATGCGGACGCGGCGAGAGCGTTTTCGAGGGCGCGCTGGAGACGACGGGCCTCCTGCGGGCGGGACCGTCCGCCCCAGGTCAGGCGCCGGACCCGGGGGCGTCGAACACGGCCGTCACGTCGACGGCGAATCCGGCCAGCAGCCGCGAGGTCGCCGTGTCGCCGCGTGCGAACACGCCGTGCTCGACGTAGCGGTTCCCTTCGAGGGCGAGCACGGTGATCGTCTGGTTGCGGGGGTCGACGATCCAGTACTCGGGAATGCCCGCCTCGGCATAGTCGGCGCGCTTGACGACCAAATCGCGGTCCGGGTCGTCCGGGCTGACCACCTCGGCCACCAGATCCGCACCCAGCCAGTAGCGGTCCCGGCAGCGGGCATCCGAGCGGTCGCGGAGCAGCAGCAGGTCGGGTTCGCGGAACTTGCCCTCGCGGATGCGCAGGCGCAACGCGGCGAACAGCACGACGCCCCCTTGCGGCTCGAGATGCGCGTGGAACAGGCGATAGAGAAGGGCGAGGATCGCCTGGTGGGTGAACGTCGGCGTCGGCAGCTCTTCGACCCGCGGCGAGGAGTCCCGGGTTCCCCGCGGACGATGCACGTCAGTCGACGGCCCGCTGGCGCAACACCCCTGGACCGCGGCGAGGAGTCCTGAATTCCCGCGGACGATGCACGTCGTCGAACGCTCCGCTGGCGCGACGGACGCAACGGCGCGACAATCTCCGGCATGACCGCGCCCCTGTTCGACCTGCTGCCGTCCGGCGAGGCGTCCAGCGACAATCTGCTGGACCGCTTTCTCGACTACGTCGATGGGCTGGGCCTGACCCTCTATCCGGCCCAGGAGGAGGCGATTCTCGCCCTGCTCGAGGACCATCACGTCATCCTGAACACGCCGACCGGCTCGGGCAAGTCGCTGGCCGCGTTCGCGCTGCACTTCGCGTCCCTCGCCCGCGGGCGGCGCTCGGTCTACACCTGCCCCATCAAGGCGCTGGTCAACGAGAAGTGGATGGCCCTGTGCCGCGAGTTCGGGCCCGAGAACGTGGGGCTCGCCACCGGCGACGCCACCGTCAACCGCGACGCCCCGCTGCTGTGCTGCACGGCCGAGATCCTCGCCAACATGGCGCTCCGCGAGGGGGAGGAGGCGGCGGTGGACGACGTGGTGATGGACGAGTTCCACTGGTACGCCGACCGGGACCGCGGCGTGGCGTGGCAGGCGCCGCTGCTGACCCTGCCGCGGACGCGCTTCCTGCTGATGTCGGCGACGCTCGGCGACGTGACGTTCTTCGAGCAGGAGCTCACCCGGCGCACGGGCCGGCCGACGGTGGCGGTCACCTCCAGCGAGCGGCCGGTGCCGCTGGAGTACGCCTATTCCGAAGAGCCGCTGGCGCGGGCGGTGGAACGGCTGGTCGAGGCGGACCGGGTGCCGGTCTACGTGGTCCATTTCACGCAGAAGGACGCCGGCGCGAGCGCCCAGAGCTTCACGAGCCTGCAGATCGCGACGCGCCCCGAGAAGCAGGCGCTGGCCGCCGCCATCGAGGACGTGCGCTTCTCGACGCCCTACGGCCCCCGCGTCCGCACCTGGCTGAAGCACGGCATCGGCATCCACCACGCGGGCCTGCTGCCCCGGTACCGCGTGCTCGCCGAGCAGCTCGCCCAGCGGGGCCTGCTCAAGGTCATCTGCGGCACCGACACGCTGGGGGTCGGCGTCAACGTGCCCATCCGCACCGTGCTCTTCAGCCGCCTCTCGAAGTACGACGGCGAGAAGACGGCGGTGCTCTCGGCCCGCGACTTCCACCAGATCTCTGGCCGCGCCGGGCGCAAGGGCTTCGACGAGCGCGGCTACGTGGTGGCCCAGGCCCCCGAGCACGTCATCGAGAACCGGCGGCTGGCCGAGAAGGCGAAGGCCGGCAAGAAGTTCGTCCGCCGCCAGCCGCCGCGCGGCAACTTCGCGCCGTGGGACGGGCAGACGTTCGAGCGGCTCGTCCGCGCGCGCCCCGAGCGGCTGAGATCGCGCTTCGCGGTCTCGCACGGCATGCTGCTCAACGTGCTGTCGCGCCGCGGCGACGGCTGCGCGGCGATGCGGCAGCTCGTGCGCGACAGCCACGAGCCCGACGCCGCGAAGCGGGCGCTCCGGCGCCGCGGCTGGCAGCTCTTCCGGGCGCTGGTGGCGCGCGGGGTCGTCGAGATCGTGCCCCGCACGCCCGAAGGCTCACGGGTGCGGGTGAACGTCGACCTCCAGGACGACTTCTCGATGGACCAGGCGCTGTCGCTCTACCTCATCGAGGCGATCCCGGTCCTCGACCCCGACGCCGAGTCCCACGCGCTCGATCTGCTCACGCTCGTCGAGAGCATCCTCGAGAACCCCGACGCCATCCTGCGCCGGCAGCTCGCGAAGCTGAAGGACGCGGCGGTGGCCGAGATGAAGGCGGCGGGCGTGGACTACGAGGAGCGCATGGCGGAGCTCGAGAAGCTCGAGCACCCCAAGCCGCTCGCCGACTTCGTCTACGCGACCTTCAACGACTTCGCCGGCCGGCACCCGTGGGTCGGCGAAGAGAACGTGCGGCCCAAGTCGATCGCGCGCGAGATGTTCGAGACATGGCTCTCGTTCGCCGACTACGTCCGGGAGTACGGCCTCGAGCGCATGGAGGGCCTGCTGCTTCGTCACCTCTCGAGCGTCTACAAGGTGCTGCGGCAGACGGTGCCCGACGGCATGAAGACCGACGAGGTGGTCGAGATGGAGCTCTATCTCCGCGACCTCGTGCGCCGGGTCGACTCGAGCCTGATCGAGGAGTGGGAGCGGATGCGCGACGCCGGCTTCCAGCCCGCGCCCGCGGACGCGCCCGAACCGGCGGTGCCCGGCCGCGGCGAGCCGCCCGACGTGACGCGCGACGCGCGCGCGTTCACGGCGGCCATCCGCGCGCGCGCGTTCGCGCTGCTGCGCGCCTGGTCGACCGGCGACGACGAGGCCGCGCTCGAGGCCCTCAACAGCGCGCTCGACAGGGCCGGAGAGACATGGACGGCCGAGCGGTTGGCGGCGGCGCGGGAGGCGTTCACGGCGGAGCACGGCGGCTTGCGCCTCGATCCCGAGGGCCGCAACCGGCGGCATACCCACACCGAGCCGTCGGACGACGGCGCGTCGTGGCGGGTGGAGCAGATGCTGGTGGACGTGGAGGGCCACAACGACTGGGTGGCCGAGCTCGAGGTCGACCTGGCCGCCTCGCGCGCCGCCGCCGAGCCGGTCATCCGGCTGCTGCGCCTGGAGGGCCTGACGCCGTGACCCGGAAGCTGCCGCCTCGGGCGGAGTGGAACAGAAGGCGACGTGGTGCCGCGAGGCCGCGTCAGGCGGGCGCCGGGGCTTCAGCCGCTTCGCCGTCAGTGGCGGGAGCGGTCAGGCGCGACGACCGTTGTCTGCGCATTTCCTCGAGCCGGTCGTGGGCGAGCATGTTCTGGATCAGCGGCAGATAGAAGACGCCGTCGTCCCGCACGCGCACGGCGTCGTCCGTGATCACGACCCACGCGATGTCTTCCAGCGCCCGCCACACCACCGCGTGCTCGTCGACGACGTCGCGGCCGAGCAGGTCGCGATAGGCGGTCCGATCGACCGAGAGCCCCTGCATCTCCTGGAAGAGCAGGTGCAGCCGCAGGTCTTCCGGCGTGTAGTGGTAGCCCCGCATTACCGGATAGCGTTGCTCGCGGATGCACCGGAAGTACTCGTCCACCCGCACCTGGTTCATGAACGCCCACCCGGGCGACTGCGGGGTGCCGAAGAAGAACGAGATGCCCGCGTAGCCCCAGCCCCACGCGTCACACCCGATGGGGCCGGTGCCGTTCGACGCGAAGGGCTTGCGGAACAGCTCTTCGTACAGGTACGAGCTCGGCATCGCGGCGTCGCGCCGCTCGAAGTCGTAGGCGGTGACCTGGGTGTAGCCGCGGGCCTCGAGCACGGACTTGCCCACCCGGTACATCTCCAGGTTCTCTTCCTGGGAGGGCAGCTCGCCCCGTCGGTTGCGGGCGAAGTCGGTGCGGCCGGCGACGTTCAGCTCGTAGTGGGTGATGTGCGCGACCTGGGTGGCCGCGATCGCCTCCAGGTCGCGCACCATCTGATCGATGGTCTGGTTGGGCCAGCCGAAGATGAGGTCGACGCTGATCGGCAGGTCGAGCTGCCGGCAGGAGTCCAGGGTCCGGAACACCTGGTCGGCCCGCTGCCGGCGGCCGCTCGCCTTGATCAGCTCGTCGTCGAGCTGCTGCACGCCCATGCTGACGCGGTTCATGCCGCACTGCTTCATGGCGAGCAGCTTGTTGTGGCTGAAGGTCTGCGGGATGCCCTCGAGGGTGATCTCGATGTCGCCGGGGATGTCGAACACGCCGCCGACGATCTCCATCAGCCGGGCGTACTGGTCGGGCTTGTACAGGTTCGACGTCCCGCCGCCGAAGTAGATGCTGGCCAGCTCGGCCCCCGCGAAATGGTCGCGGAACAGGTCGCCCTCGCGCTCGAGATGCTCCAGATACTCTTCGAGCTGCCGCTGGCCGGTGTATATCTCGGTCGGAAACAGGCAGAACCCGCACCGGTCGGGGGCGGTGGGCAGGCAGTAGGGTGTGCCGACGTAGAGGTTGACCCGCTTGGGTATGTCGCGGTTCGTGCGTTCCCGAGCCCGCAGCACCGCGTCCATCGGGACGTCCTGCTCGGCCCAGTGAACGGGCGACGGATGGCCGTGCAGCACCTTGTTGCTCTGGCGCCGCCGCCGATGCTTGTCAACGAAGGCCTTGGCCGCCCGCACGTCGCGCATGTTGCAACCGATCGAACCATTGTCCGCCCGCCACCGCCCCCTGTCAATACCTCTCGCCCCGCGGCGGCGGTCAGCGCACGCGGGCGAGCACCGCGTGCCCCGCGTTGAACTCGACGTCGGCGGGGCGGGCCGGCAGCGGCAGCTCGACGGAGACCTCGGGGGCGTCGACGAGGACGTGGCGGACGATCGGCGGGCGGTCGTCGAACGTCAGCCGTATCGGCACCGGCATCCGGAACCCGTCCGGCACGTCCTCCTGGCGGATGCGGCCGTGGAGCACGAAGGGCGCCGGCTGGTCCACCGCCCGGCTGACGTCGAGATCGACCCGGTAGGTGGGGACGTCGACGCCGTACACCCATTGATCGAAGAACCAGTCCATCGGCTCGCCGAACGCCTCGGCGACCGCTTCCTCGAACGAGCGCGTCGACATCTCGCGCCCCAGGTGGGCGACGGCGTAGCCGCGCATCAGCTCCCGGAACCGAGCGTCGTCGCCGGTCTCCCGGTCGAGCAGCATCGAACGCAGCATGTGCAGGACGTAGGCGCCCTTCTCGTAGATCAGGATGCGGTGGTCGATGCCCGCGCCGACGCGCGGCTTGGTCGAGACGAGCCGATAGCCGACGGCGAGGGGGCCCGCCTCGTGCCCCTCGGCCCACCGCAGCGCTTCGGGGGGGAAGCCGTAGTGCCGGAGTCCGATGCCCTGGCCGACCTGCCCCTCCCTGAGCACGTCGAGGCGCCACGCGTCGATCATGTCCGCGAACTGGTCGGGGTCGTCCAGGCCGCGCAGCGCGTA
The DNA here is from genome assembly GCA_963663815.2 of Vicinamibacterales bacterium. GTDB lineage: Bacteria > Acidobacteriota > Vicinamibacteria > Vicinamibacterales > UBA8438 > JAJEEA01. The sequence continues at coordinate 6,301,809 of OY760734.1, forward strand.
GAGGGCGGCCGCGTAGTTGGAGAAGCCCTCCGCCATCCACTGGTCGCGGTAGTCCCGCCACCAGTCGACGCCGGCGCCCCACCACTGGTGGGCCACCTCGTGGGCTCGAAACGCCTCCGCCTCTCCCGTGTGCATGTTCCCGAAGGCCTGATACGACAGGAACAGCAGGCCGGGAAACGCCTGCCCGCTCGTGGTCTCGGTCTCGGTGACGAGCAGCGACGGGTAGGGGAACGGTCCGAAGTACTCGGCGAGGAGCTCGATGGCGCCGGTGACGTCGGCGATGGTCCTCTCCCGGCTGTCCGGCGCGAACCCTCGGTGGTTGGGGTCGGCGTAGATGGAGATGGCGGGGGCTTCCGGGCGCTCGACCTCGGCCACCTCGAACTCGCCGTAGTGGAAGGCCATGCTGCCGACCGGCCCGTCCGTCGCCCAGCGTTGCATGCGGGTGTCGTCCTCGACGCGTTCGTCGAGCAGGGTCCCCCCGCTGGCGACGCGGTACCGCTCGGGCATCCGGAAGGTCGCCGCGAGGCGGCTGGTGCGGTTGTCGGCGTGCTGCGGCCACCAGTTCAGGGTGTCGAGGAGCACGAAGTCGCGGGTCTGCCGGAGCCGGTCGACGAGCGGTCCCTCGTAGGCGAGCTCGAGGATGAACGGCTCGCCGGCGGCGACGGTGCGGGGCAACGCCACCGTCACCCAGGGCTCGAAGTGGTCGTCCTCGAAGGTCCGTTCCTCGCGCTCCTGCGCGAAGGGGAGCGGCTCGCCGGTCAGAGCGGTCGGTTCACCGGGATCCGCGTCGGGGCCGGGGGCCTCGGCCGAGAGCAGGCCCGCGTCGGCCGGTCGATCGGTCGGAACGGCGCGCCACCGGGCGTCGGTGACCTCGAGCATCATGCTGATCTGCAGCCGGAGCCCCCGCGTGGGCTCCAGCGGCTCGATCAGGAGGGCCGCGGTCGCGCGGACGTCGCCGTCCCCGTCGAGGGCGATGTCGACCTCGCTGCGCGGCACCCGCGCCCGCGGCGTCCAGCCCTCGCGGTCGGGGTCGAGGGGGCGCGGGGGCAGTCCCAGGGCCACACCCGTCGCTTCGTCGTCGTCGAGGGTGTCCGGGTCGACCGGGAACGGCTCGAACGCGCGGTCCGCGTACTCGGGCCCGTAGTCGGTCAGGGCCTCGAAGCGCATCCAGGTGTCGGACACCCCGCGCCTGTCGTCGTGGCGGTACAGGGCCACCTCTTCCGTGTCGTGGGGCTCGACCACGAGGGTCAGCCAACCGTGGTCCTTGCTGTCGAGCTCGACGAGCCGGTAGGTGCGGCCGGGTGGCAGCGTGCCCGTCTCCCGCCGCCACAGGTCGTGGAGGATCCGGCTTTCGGGGTTGAAGTTCCGCTCTTCCAGCAGCCGGCGGCGCCGGTCCCTCAGGAGCCGGTTGGCGCGCTCGGTGTCGCGCCGCCGCTCGCGCGCGGGGGCGGCGAGGGCGCGCAGCCCTTCGGCTTCGTCGTCGCTGCTCCACAGGACCAGCCGGTCGAAGGCTTCGTCCACCCGATGCTCGTCGGAGAACCGCTCGAGCTGGTGGTGCTCGACCGCGTCGGGCGGATAGCCGCGCAGCCGGCCGTCGCCGACGAAGACCGCGACGGGAACGGTCTCGCCGATCTCCGGGGCCAGGTACAGCCGGCCCTCCTCCAGGTGCAGCTCGAACCGGTCCACCCGGAGACGGCCGTCACGAATTTCCCCGGCATGGGCTATCTCCGCCTCGCGCAGCTCCTCGTACAGCGGCGGCGGGCCCGGCCCCTCGGTGTTCGAGTCGTCCTGCGGTGCGCCGGCGCCGGCGGCCCTCCCCGCCGAGAAAACGAGCAGGGCCGCGCCCGACAGCAGCGTTGCGGCCGTTCGGAACGCAGTCGGCATGGGGCCAGCTTACCACCGGCGGCCGGCCCCGGGTCGCGCGCAACCCGGGTCGGCGCCGTGGAACGTCGCGGACTCCTGTAGGATGGGTCGGGCGGCGAGCCGAGGCCGCGGCGCGACCTTGCGGTCCCTCGGTGGCGACGGCCGGGTCCGGCGGCCATGGGACAATCCAAACGACGAGGCCGGTCGTTCGCGGCGGAACGGCGGTCGAAGCGCCGGCGTCGATTCTCGCTGGCGGCGTGGGTGGTGGTGAAGGGGGACGGAAGCGTATGAGGACGACGATTCGAAGGGGCGCGGCCCTGATCGGCGCACTGGCGCTGCCGGTGCTGGGGTTGGCCGGATGCACCTCGAATCCGGCGCTTCCGACCGAGGTCCTCTTCCTGGAGGTGTCCGATCTCGAGGTCGGGACGGGGCGGGAGGCGCGCGCCGGGGACCGGGTCGTCATCGACTACGTCATCTGGGCCTACGATTCGGACCTGGCCGACAACGACAACAAGGGGCAGGAGGTCGACTCCCGCACCGGATACACGTTCTTTCTCGGGGCGAACCAGGTCATCGCCGCGTTCGACCAGGGGCTCGTCGGCATGCGGGTCGGCGGCGTGCGCCGACTCGTCATTCCTCCCCAGTACGCGCGGGGGGGGGCCGCGTTCGGCTCGGTCCCGCCCAACACGCCGCTCGTCGCGGAGGTCCGGATGCTGGAAGCGCAGGCCGTATCGCCGTAGCCCGCCAGTCGTCTAGCGGAAGAGCCGCGTGACCTTGACGACGAACCCGCGGTTGCGCAGCTCGGCGTAGCGGTCGGGGCGTAGCGGATCGACGTCCTGCTCCTCGGTGTAGACGACGAACAGCTCGCTGCCCGGGGTGTACTCCCACCGCAGCCGCAGGTTGGTGCCGAGCGTGTGGTTCGTGGAGTTGTACTGGAACAGGCCGCTGACGAACATGCGGGGCGAGAAGGTGTAGTTCAGGCGCCCGCGCAGGAGGTCGGTGCGGAACTCTCCGCCCGGCAGGTCGATCCAGTTGAACGAGACGCTGGGCTCGACGGACAGGCGCGGCGACAGGTCGACGCGCCCGCGGCTGAGGTCGACCGACGTGAGCTTGCCGTCGAAGTAGCCTCCGGTCGCCACCTCCACCCGCCCGTTCAGCAGCCGTTGGGGGCCGAGCGCATAGGTCAGGCGCACGTCGGTGAAGTCGTAGCCGCCGACGGGAATCGTCACGCCTTCGCTCCGCGAGACCGTGAACGGCCTCTGCAGGAGCTCGTAGCTGTCGCTCAGCCTCACCCCGAACTGGTCGCTGTTCTCGAGCTCCGTCTGCATCGCGACCTGCTGCTGGCGGGTCTCGAGCCGTCCGGCGTCGGCGGTCAGGAAGTAGTCGAGGCTGCCCTCGATGACGAACTGGCGGACCGACTCGATCGACCGCGGCCGCGGGCTGAAGCGGCCCGAGGCCGACGTGCGCCGGAAGTTGTCGCGCCGCAGGAAGCCGACCTCGGGGCGGAAGTCGTCTTCGACCACGAGGTGGTCGAGCTCGAAGCCGTAGCGGTCGGCGCCGTAGTCGAACCGCGCCTGGTAGCTGGCGTCGCGGCCCGTCACCCCGGTGGTGCGGGTCTTCGCGTAGTAGCCGAGGAAGTTCACGCTGTCGAAGAACGAGAAGCTGGCGTCGGCCCCCCAGGCCTGGTTCGAGCCGGCCCCGTCGAACGAGACCGACCGGCTCGTGAGCAGGGCCCCGATGCTGCTGCGGCGCAGCAGGTCGCGCTTGACGCGCAGCACCGTGAAGTTGGTGGCGCCCGCGTCGGCCATCGTCTCGCCGCCGGTCCCGGCGTCGAGCCCGCCGGTCTGGATGTTGATGGCCCCCACGTCGAACGCGCCGACCTTGCCGGTCAGGCGTCCGCCGCCGATGATCGGCACCACCTCGCTGCCCTGCAGCCCGATGCGCCGGCTGTAGAAGATGGTCGGCGCGTCGCCCCCGCCGCGCACGCTGCCCTGCCGCAGGATGCGGGCGGTGCGGAAGCTGCCGCGCGCGAAGTCGAAGATGCCCCGCCCCTCCAGGAAGAACTCGCGCTTCTCGGGGAAGAACAGGTTGAACCGGGTCAGGTTCACCTGCTGCTCGTCCACCTCGACCTGCGCGAAGTCGGTGTTGACCGTGAAGTCGGCGGTCAGGTTCTGCGTGACCCCGTACTTCACGTCGACGCCCAGCCCGCCGTGGCGGGCCCCCTGGTCGGGGGGCGCGTTCACGTCGGTGGTCATGCCGCCGATGGCGTACGGCTTGATCTCCAGGTGGTTGCCGGCGGGCGGGGTCTCGAGCCCGACCAGGGTGCCCGCCGCCGACACCCGGAAGACGCCGCCGCGCCCCCCGAACCCCGCCGCGGAGATGGGGATCAGGGTCAGGTAGGCCCACTCGTTCTTGCGGATCACGGTGCGGCGGATCTGGATTCCCCACACCTGATCGCGGCCCGGCCGATAGCGCAGCGACTTGAACGGCACCACCATCTCGATGGTCCAGCCGCCGTCGAACCGCGCCGTCTTCACGTCCCACACCGGGTTCCAGTCGCGGTTGGGGTTGCCCTCGTTGGTGATGGCCTGGTCGACGAACCCCCCGGCGGGGTTGGCATAGAAGAGCAGGGCGTTGCGGCGGTCGTAGAATGTGTCGATGAGGAAGCCGAACAGGTCGTTGTTCAGCATGTTGAACGCGTCGCGGCGCATCTCGGTCGCGGTCCATTCGCTCGGCGGCGCGCTGTCCCAGCAGCGGCCGGCGACGTAGAAGTTCTCGTCGTCGAACATCACCCAGGCCTCGGTGCGCTCGGTGGCGGGGGCGCCCTCGTCGGGCAGCTGCTGGATGAAGTCGGACACCGGGGGCACGGTCTCGTAGACCGGCTCGTCGAGCCGCCCGTCGACGCGGAGCGGCGCCAGCAGGGGGATGGCGCGCATGGTCGCCTGTCCCCCCTCGCGGGCGATCATCGCGGGCAGCGCCGGCGGGGGAGGGCCGTCGATGGCGACGCCCGGCTCGACCGCGACGAGTTCGGCCGGCTCGCCGGGCACGGGCTGGGCGGTGGCGGACGCCGCGAGGCCGAGGGTTGCGGCCAGGAGGAGGGGCGGGACCCATCGGATCCGGGTCATGGTCATGGGTCCGTCGGCGGTTCGGCGACCATCGGGGACGAAGACGGCAGTCACGCGGCGCCGCAGGCCGGAGGCGTACCTGTTCTCATGGTGGTTCCGGTGACGTGGTCACCGGCGGCGGCCTCCCGATCGGGGCCGTCCACCGCCCACGCGTTGCGATGATACTTCAGCCGGCCGCCGGATGACCGCCGGAGCTCGCGCCCGCCGCCCTTCTTCGCCGGAGCGGTCCTGACGGCGTCGTCGGATGGCAGATCGCCGGCGCCGGCGGCGCCGTGCGCTCGGTGCTGCTTCCGGACCTGTCGGTCCGCCTCGACGACATCTTCGGCTCCTTCCGGTAGTCGGCGCAGCAGGAGCTTGCGCCTGGGGCCGGCGGGGGTTCCTGGAGCGTTGGTTGGGCGCCCAACGGAGCCGCCAGGCAACCATTTGCGGGCACTCTGCAGCGCGGCACGGCGGGTTGCCCGCTACGCGACCCGGTGCACCAGCTCTTCTCCGGCCTCGAGCCGCCGGCAGTTCTCCATCGCGACGGCGAGGCTCCGCTCCAGCGTCTCGCGCGTCAGCCACGCCACGTGAGGGCTGCAAACGACGTTGTCAAGGTCGAAGATGGGGTTGCCGGCCGTCGCCGGCTCGGCCTCGAACACGTCCAGCCCCGCCGCGCCGAGGCGGCCCGATCGCAGTGCTTCGACGAGCGCCGCCTCATCGATCAGCGCCCCGCGCGCGGTGTTGACGAGGACCGCGCCCGGCTTCATGCGGGCGATGGCGCCGGCATCGATGAGCCGCTCGGTGTCCGGCGCGAGGGGCACGTGCAGCGACACGATGTCGCTCGCCTGCAACAGGGCGTCGAGCGTCACGCGCTCGCCCACCGCGTCGGGCTTCGGGCTGCGACTGGCGTACAGCACCCGGGCCCCCATGGCCTGCAGCATCGGGGCGAGGCGGCGCGGCACCGCCCCGTACCCCACCAGCCCGACGGTGCGCCCGCACACCTCGCCCGCGTGGTCCTGGAACGTCGGCGGCAGGCTCCAGGCGGCGCGCGCGGCGGCGTCGAGCCGGTTGGCCCGGCGTAGCGCGCTCAGCGTCAGCAGCAGGGTCATCTCGGCCACGGCCTGGGTGTTCGTCCCCGGCATGTTGCAGACCGCGACCCCACTTCGCCGCGCCGCCTCGAGGTCGATGGTGTTCACCCCGACCCCGATCTTCTGGATGAGTCGAAGCCGCGGCGCCGACGCGATGATCTCCGCCGTCAACGGCTCGAGCAGGTGCCATATCGCCTCGGCGGCGGGAAGCAGCTCCCGGAACCGGTTCCCGTCCGCCGGCTCGCAGACGGTGACCGACAGCCCATGGCCGTCAAGGGCCGCGAGCCGGCGCGTCAGGCCCGGTCCCGCCGGGTAGTGGTAGACCACGTTCATCATCGACTCTGGATCATCGGGGTTCCCGGCGGTGGGCGGGCGCCGCGTCGTTCCGCAGCACCGCCGGCGCCAAGGGCGTACTATGTCGCGGCCGGGCCGATGTCACAACCATGACGCCTCGAACCTGCATCCGGTCCGGGCTGGCGTTGATCTTCGACGCCGACCCGGTCCACGTGGCGTACCATGTCGCAGCCGGGTCGATGCCACGATCATGACGTGCCACAACGCATCCGGGTCTGGACTGGTGGCGATCGCCGAGCGGTTGCGAAACCGCACGCGGAGCCTGCGTTTCGCGCCGCCGGTGGCGTGCGCGTACGCCCCCCTCGACTACGCCTGGGCGCCCCACTTGCGGTACCTGGAGCGGTACGGCGTCGAGCCGCGTGAGGTGCTGTTGGTCGGGATGAACCCGGGCCCGTTCGGGATGGTCCAGACCGGCGTGCCGTTCGGCGACGTCGCGATGGTTCGGGACTGGCTCGGCATCGAGGCACCGGTCGAGCGGCCGGCCCGCGAGCATCCGAAGCGCCCGGTGCGCGGCTTCGACATCGGGCGCGGAGAGGTGAGCGGCGCGCGCTTCTGGGGCTGGGCGCGGGCGCGCTTCGGCGAGCCGGACCGGTTCTTTCGGCGCGCCTTCGTGTGGAACTACTGCCCGCTCGCCTTCGTGGGGGCGACCGGGCGCAACATCACGCCCGACAAGCTCCCCCGCGCCGAGCGCGACCCGCTGTTCGCGGTGTGCGACGACGCGCTGGCCGACGTGGTGGCGCACCTCGGCGCCGCCCTCGTCATCGGCATCGGCGGGTTCGCGGCCCGGCGTGCGGCCACGGTCGCCGCCGCCGCGGGAGCGCGATGCGGGACCGCGCCTCACCCCAGCCCTGCGAGCCCGGCCGCGAACCGCGGCTGGCCCGGCATCTTCGATGCCGCCCTGGGCGATCTCGGGTTCTGAGTCGAGCCGCCTCGGCCGACCCGTCTCCCCCGAGGCGACGACAGGCTGGCCGACCGGCGGGAGAGCAGTCGTTCATGATGGAGAGGCGCTCGACGGAGCTCTGGCAGCGGTTGCATCCGCCCCATTCCCTGGCCGAGAGCGGCGCCGGCGCGGGCGAGGCCTTCAACGGTGCCCTCGCCGTTGTTTCGACGAGAATGAGGAGAGAGAAACTCGACCTCGACCCTGTTCCGGGCTGCTTTGGCACCGTCGACATGGAGGCGGCTTGCCCACGGCGCGGTTCGTAGCGGTCTCTCAACGGACACGCAGCACCAGGAACTCGTAGCCGTAGAACTCCGAGCAGGCATGCCAGATGTCTATCTCGTGCTGGCACTGCTCCGCCAGCTCTTGTGCATCCGGCGCGTCGCGATGACGCCTTCGGAATGCGGTCACGTTGTCCTGCAGGGGCCTGTAGTAGTCGTCCCACCACGCCGCCGCAGGGAGCGGAAAGTGACCCACGGTCTCGTAGCCGCACGCCTCGACAGCTTCCAGTAGCGCCGACGTGTCACGGATCGCCGGGTACTCCCGGTTCCAGAACGCTGCGCATTCGGCGGGGGGGTCGGGCTTCCGCCAGCACGCTTCGCTCAGCGCGACGTGTCCGTTGCGGGGCAGCAGGCGCCGCCAGTCGCGCAGGCCGGCTTCGACCCCCACGTTGTAGATGGCGCCCTCGCACCAGATCAGGTCGAAGGAGCCGCCCGCGAAGTCGAGACTGCGCATGTCCGCTACGCGCGCTTCCAGCCGGTCCGTGATGCCCAGCCTTCGCGCTTCGCGGTTCAGGGCGTCGATGAACGGTGGATGGTTGTCGACGGCGACGATGCGAGCCGGCGAGCCGTGCGCCAGCACCAGCGTCTGGGCCCCGGTCCCGCAGCCGATGTCGAGCACGCGCGTCCCCGGCCCGACGCCCGGCACGAGGCTCAGGGCCCGGAGCGTGCTCGCCGTGGTTCCCGGCCCCTGCCGGGGCAGCCCGCTGAACAGCTCGAAGAACAGCTCGGTGGCTCGATCCGGCGCCATGCCCCTCCCTCGCCTGATTCTCGGCTGAAGCTGGCCGAATCTTGAACCGCCGGCGTGAGACCGCCGATAATCGGTGCTGCGGTCCCGGCCGCCTCGACGGCGGACCGGCCGGCCGACCAGGGAGCAGTCGTTCAATGATCGAGAGGCGCTTCAGGGATCTGTGGGAACGGTTGCAGGGCAAGAAGCCGCACCTGCCCCATTTCCTGGCGGAGATCCACCTGGGGGGCATTCGCGGCATTGACGACGTCCGCGTCGTCTTCGACTATCCCGTCAGCGTCATCGCCGGCGGCAACGCCAGCGGCAAGTCGACGGTGCTCTTCGCGGCACGCGGTGGCCCGCGGCGGCGTCTGCGGGCGGTTCAGGACGACTCGGCCAGCCGGGCGGCGAAGCGGCGATGTTCGTCGGCGTCGATGCCCACCTGCAGCTCCCCGAGGGCGTCGGCGAGGTCTCCGTTCAGGAGCGCGGGGACGGCGAGCCGCAGGCCGGGGAAGACGCGGCTGCGGACGACGCCGGCGTCGTCGGCGGTCAGGGGGCGGTACTCGCCGTCGGTCAGCTCGAACCAGTCGATGCGCTGTTCCCGGGTGCGCCAGACCACGTACTCCTGCACGCTGTTGCGGCGGTAGGCGCGCAGCTTGTCGTGCAGGTCGATCGACGCGCTGCTGACCGCGACCTCGACGATCAGCTCCGGCGGGCCCTGCAGGTAGCCGTCGCTCACGCGCGCTCCGCCGCCGCCGGCCGGTTCGATGCGCAGCAGCACGTCGGGTTGGGGTTCGTTCTCCAGGTCGAGCCGAACTGTCGCGTTGTCGGCGATACGGACGCCCGGGGTCGAGGCTGCGTAGACGGCGAGGACGGCGTGTATGGCGGAGTGGGTCTCGGCGTGGACGATACCGACGGGCGACGGCATGTAGACGACTCCCTCGATGAGTTGCGCCTTCTTCAGGTCGGGCCGCAGGGCGTAGCGGCGCTCGAACTCGCATCGCGTGAGCCGGTCGCCGTTCTCCAGCGTCGGCGCCTGCGGGTCGGGGGCTCGCGGTGGCGGGACGGTTCCAGGCCCGCCGGACCGTGACGTCGGGTCGAGTTCAGCCATGCCGGGTGATGTCTCCAGCGCGCACCTTCACCTTGCATCATGCCACAGCCGTCGCCGCCAGCGGGACCTCCGCCGCCGGGCTCGTCCCGCGGCCCCCCCCGGACGGGCCCGCGCGGGCGTGCCACAATTGCCCCGCATGCAGAGAGCGAACGTGAAGCTCGCGGCCGCCGTCGGGACCTGTCTGACGGCGCTGCGGCCTGACGGAGCTGCGGCGGGTTTGGGCGTCGGGCGGCGCGACCGGCGAGCGGTCGAGCCATGGGCCGCTCGCGAACCTGCTGAACGCCGTCGGCGCGACGCTCCGGCCGAAGGTGTTCTGCGTCGCCGAGCTCGCCGGCCAGTTACACCGTGTCGCCCGCCTGATACCGGCCCGGCTTCCGCAGCGTCTCGGCCTGCTTGGCTGTCAGTCTTTCCATTGAATCAGCCTCCTTCGACCGGAATAATTGCACCCACGGTACGCCCACAATCAAGCCTGGGATTGGGGCGGAGCGGCCCGGACCGGCCGGGATGACAGAGAGGGCAAGTTTCCGTCATCTCCACTCAGAAATCCGCGTATTCGGACAGATGCGGACCGACACGGACCAGCGCCAGCGTCAAGGCAACGCGAACACGAACAGGTTGTTGTTGGCGCTCGGGCGCAGCTCGGGGGTCAGCTCGAGGAAGCGGCCGGAGCCGGTGCTGACGGCGACGTACTGCCGGCCGTCGACCGCGAAGGTGACGGGGAAGCCCGAGACCGGCGAGCCGAGGTTGATCTCCCACAGGATCTCCCCGGTCTCGTCGTCGAAGGCCCGGAAGCGGCCGTTGACGTCGCCGCCGAAGACGAGCCCGCCGCCGGTGGCGGCGAGGGACATGGTGGCGGCGCGCTGCTGGTAGTTCCAGACCACCTCGCCGGTCTCGGCCGAGATCGCCTGCACGCTGCCGACGTCGTCGTAGCCGGGGGCGATCTCGGGGCGCCAGGCGATGGCGTAGAGCCGGCGCGCCTCGTCCTGCTCGTCGGGGGCGGCCATCGCCATCATCCGCGAGCAGACGTTGCGCAGGGGCATGTACATGGTGTTGGTGCGCGGCGAGTAGGCGCCCGCCTCCCAGTCCTTGCCGCCGCTCGCGTGGGGGCAGGCGAGCACCTGCTGCCCGGCGGCGGTGAAGATGAGCTCGGCGTTCTCGGTCACCGCCCCGGTCGCCCCGTCGATGCCGCTCACCACGTTCTGGGTGATCGTCGGCCTCGCCCACAGGAACTCGCCGGTCTCGCGGTCGAGGGTGTAGACGATGCCCGTCTTGCCGGGAATGCCGGTCACCACGCGGCGTTCCTCGCCCGGGTTCAGCCGCGGGTTGATCCAGCTCACCGCGGAGGCGTCGGGCCGCACCGCGGTGTCGACGAGGAGGCGCTCGAACGGGTGGTCGAGGTCCCAGTGGTCGTTCATGTGCTGGTAGTACCAGACAATCTCCCCGGTGTCGCCGTCGAGAGCGAGCGTCGAGTTGTGGTAGAGGTGGGTCAGGTCGGTTCCGCCGAGCAGGAACTTCGGGGCCGGCGAGGTGACCGACGTGCCGACGTAGACGAGGTTCAGCTCGGGGTCGACGCTCGGCACCATCCACGAGCCGACGTGCCGGCGCTCCTCGAACGGCACGTCGCCCCACGTCTCGTCGCCGGGCTCGCCCGGCCCCGGGATGAGCCGCCGCCGCCACAGCTCGTCGCCGGTCGCGGCGTCGTGGGCGGTGATGACGCAGCCGTCGGGCCCGCCGCGGGGGTCGCAGCTCCGGCCCGAGTACACCCTGCCGCCGGCGACGATGGGGCCCGAGGTCTGGTTGGCGGGGTTCACCCGGTAGTCGAGGATCTCGGTGTCCCACACCACGTCGCCGGTCTCGGCGTCGAGGGCGACGATGTGGTCGTCCATGGTGGTGTCGATGATCAGCTCGCCGTGGATGGCGATGTTGCGGTTGGTCTCGATGAGGGTGCCGATCATGTAGTCGCCGAGGTCGTCGGGCCGGTCGCGCCGGTACTCCCAGATGAGGTCGCCGGTCACCGCGTCGATGGCCTGGATGACGTCCTGCGGGTTGGGCATGAACAGCACTCCGTCGCGGACCAGCGGCGTGCCCTGCTGGCGGCCCGGCCCGAGGGCGCGCGACCACACCATGCGCAGGTCGCCGACGTTGCCGCGGTCGATCTGGTCGAGGGGGCTGTAGCCCCAGCCGTCCAGCGTCCGCCGCCACATGAGCCACTCGTCGGGGCTGGGGTTCTCGAGCTCGGCGTCGGTGACGGGCCGGATGCGGTCGTCCTGCGCGACGGCCGGAGGTGCGGCGGCGGCCAAGGCTACGGCGACGACGATGCCGGCAACGAACCGCGACGACGACCAGCGGGATGCGAGCATGATGTCTCCTCTTGTTCCAACGGGCAGTGACGGGCGCGTGGTCCCAGGTCTTTCGGTCGGAGTGGTCAGGCCGTGCCCGGCACCGCGTCGGCGTCCTTCAGGGCCTCGGCCCGGTAGTGGGTGGTGAGGGTCTCGCTCATCTCAGCGAGGGCGCCGTCGAGCATCTCGGTCAGGCGGTGGGTGGTGAAGCCGATGCGGTGGTCGGTGACCCGGTTCTGGGGGAAGTTGTAGGTGCGTACCTTCTCCGACCGCTCGCCGGTGCCGACCTGGCTCTTGCGGTCCTGGGCGATCTCGTCGTGCTGGCGCTGCATCTCCATCTCGTAGAGCCGCGAGCGCAGCACCTTCATCGCCTTCGCCTTGTTCTTGATCTGCGACTTCTCGTCCTGCTGCGAGACGACGAGCCCGGTCGGCAGGTGGGTGATGCGCACCGCCGAGTAGGTGGTGTTGACGCTCTGGCCGCCGGGGCCGCTCGAGCAGAACGTGTCGATACGCAGGTCCTTGGCTTCGATGGCGACGTCCACCTCCTCGGCCTCGGGCAGCACCGCGACGGTCGCGGTCGAGGTGTGGATGCGGCCGCTCGCTTCCGTCGCCGGCACCCGCTGCACGCGGTGGACGCCGCTCTCGTACTTGAGCCGGCTGTACACCCGCGTGCCCTCGATCAGGGCGATGACCTCCTTGATGGCCCCCACCCCGCTCTCGTTGATCGACAGGACGTCGACCTTCCAGCGCTGCCCCTCGGCGAAGCGGCTGTACATGCGGAACAGGTCGCCCGCGAACAGGCCGGCCTCGTCGCCGCCGGTGCCGGCCCGTATCTCCAGCACGACGTTCTTCTCGTCGTTCGGGTCCTTCGGCACCATCAGGACCCGGATCTCGGCGAGCAGGTCCTCGCGGCGGCCCTCCAGCTCGGCCAGCTCCTGCTCGGCCAGCTCGCGCAGCTCGGCGTCCTCGGCGTCCGAGCCGCCGGCGAGCTCGCGGGTCTCGGCGATCTCCGACTCGACCGTCTTGTAGTCGCGGAACTTCTCGACGATGGGCTGAATCTCGGACAGCGCCTTCGAGTGCGTCCGGTACCGGTTGGGGTCGGACTGCACCACGCCGTCGCTGAGCAGGCTCATCAGCTCGTCGTAGCGGGTCTCGATGGTCTGCAGCTTGTCGAACATGACGGACGGTTGCTCCTGGGGAATCCCGACCCGATCAACCCCCCGAGACCGGGGGGAGGAACGCCACCTCGTCCCCCTCGCCGAGGGGGGCGTCCATCCGAGAGTAGTCCGCGTTGACGGCGGCGGAGATCGAGTCGCGGTAGGCGTCCAGCTCCGGGAACTCGCCGGTCAACCCGTCCCAGACGGAGCGGACGGTGGCCCCGTCGGGCACCTGCCTCGATATCTCTCCCGCCCCCACGATGTCGCGGAGCCGGGCGAACAGCCGGACGTTGATGTGCATGGCGCTGTGCCGGCGCAGGCCCGGGGCGCGCGGGGCGTCTCGTAGCCGCCCCGCCCGCGCTCGCGCGCCGAAGTCCTTCGAGCTCGCGGCGCTCCCTCAGCCGGCCTGCCCCGCCGGGGCGAGGCTCTCGCCCGTCGCCAGCCGGAAGGCGGCCTCGCGCGCCCGGTCGTCGTCCGCGTCGGCGGTCGCGCCCTCGATCCAGACGTCGCCGCCCTCGAAGAACTCGTGCTTCCAGATCGGCGCAATCTGCTTGATGCGCTCGATGACGTAGCGGCACGCGGCGAACGCGTCGGCGCGGTGCGGCGACGCCACCGCGATGATCACGCTGGCTTCGCCGATCCCGAGCGTTCCCAGCCGGTGATGAACCGCCAGCCGGACCGACCACCGGTCGCCGACCTCCACGCCGATGCGCTCGAAAGCGCGCACCGCCAGCGGCTCGTAGCCTTCGTACTCCAGCCGAAGCACCCGGCGCCCCGCGTTCTCGTTGCGGACGACGCCCACGAAGGTGATGACGGCGCCGGGGCCGATCGCGCCGGTGGCGGCCTCGGCGCTCACCGCGCGCACCAGCGCGTCGAGGTCGAGCGGCTCGGTCGTCACCGCGTACGGCGAGGTCGGCATGAACCTGCTATTGTCGCTCATTTCGCCAGAAGTGGTGGAGCGGCCCGGTCCCGCGCCCGACCGGGGCGGCGTGGCGAATGGCCCCCTCGACGTGGCGCTTGGCGCCGCCGGCGGCGTCGGCCAGCGGCAGGCCGGCGGCCAGCCCCGCCGCGAGGGCGGCCGAGAAGGCGCATCCGGTCCCATGGGTCTGCCGGCCGTCGACCCGTGGGCCGCGCAGCTCGACGACCGCGCCCCCGTCGTCGAGCAGGTCGACCGACTCGGCGGTGTCGAAGTGGCCGCCGGTGACGAGGGCGGCCGCCGCGCCGCGGCTCCGGATGCGGGCGGCGGCGCGCCTGGCGTCGGCCAGAGAGGCGACGGGCTGCTCCGCCAGCACCTCCGCCTCGAAGCGGTTGGGGGTGACCACCCGCGCGCGCCTCAGCAGCCGGTCGCGTACGATGGCGACGGCGTCGTCGTCGAGGAGCCGCCGGCCGCTGGTGGCGGCGATGACCGGATCGACGACGAGGGGCGGCTCGGGGAACGCCTCCAGCGTCTCGCAGACCGCCTCGACGATCGCGGCCGTCGCGAGCATCCCGGTCTTGATGGCCCCGATCTCGAAGTCGTCGCACACCGCGCGGATCTGGGCGGCGACCATCCGGGGGGAGACGGGGTCGACGGCGGTGACGGCGCGCGCGTTCTGGGCGGTGACGGCGGTGACGGCGCAGACGCCGTGCACGCCGTGCGCCGCCAGCACCGTCAGGTCGGCCTGCAGGCCGGCCCCCCCGCCGGAGTCGCTGCCGGCGATGGTGAGCACGGTGGGCCGGTCGCGGAGAGGGCGGTCCGGGCGCAGTCGTTCCTCGCTCATCGGGCATCCCTCGCCGCATTCGGTAAGGCGGGGGAATCGCGGGTCGCGGCGCGACGCGGGGCTTCCGCCGCGACGGCCGGGGTCACGGCCCGCCGGCCAGGTCGGCCGGCTGCGGGCCGAGCCCGAAGACCAGCAGGAACTGGTAGGGGAGGAAGGTCTCGTGGGACAACAGCTCGAGGCCGGCGGCCCGGGCGTCGCGAACGACCGCGGCGGGGTCGACCCGCTGGTCCATCGGGGGCCCCGGGCCGTGGCCCTCCTGCGTGAAGTCGACGATGCCCACCCGGCCCTGGGGCTCGAGGGCCCGCGCGACGTCGCTCAGCAGCGAGACGGGATCGGCGACCTCGGCGTAGACGTCGACGATGAGCACCGCGTCGAGCCCGTCCGGCAGCTTCGGATCCTCGGGAGTGCCGAGCACCGTCCGGACGTTGGTCAGGCCTTCCCGGAAGACCCGATAGTTGATGGCCTCGAGCATCGGCCGCTGGATGTCCTCGGCGTAGACGCGGCCGAAGGGGCCGACCCGCCGCGCCAGCCGCACCGTGAACCAGCCGGCCCCCGCCCCGACGTCGGCGACGGTGGCCCCGTCGGCGATGTTCAGGGCGTCCATGATCTCGTCCGGCTTCTGCCAGATGGCGCGGTCGGGCGCCTCGAGGAGGCCCAGGTCCTCGGGGGGGAAGAGCCGGGCGTGGGGCAGGTTCTGCGCGGCCGCGGGCGCCGGGCTCAGTACCGCGAACATCCACGCGGCCGCGCCGGCAGCAAGCAATCGTTCGGTCATGGCCTCACTCCGGGTTGCGCCGCGGGCTGCCGTCTCTTCCCGGTCTCCGCCGCCCGGCCGACCCCCATACGGCGGGCTCTGCGCCCCTCTCGGGAGGCGGCGCCGCTCTACGGCGCAGGGTCCGGGCACGGCAATCGGTCCGGTCCGCCGAGGTCCGGCAGCGGCGGCCGGCCGAAACCGCGTCCGGCGGCCAGCGCGTCGATCGGCGAAGAAGCCAGGTCCTCTAGCGGCAGCAGCTCGAACGGGGTGGGGGGGGCAGCCGGTTCCAGCCACTTCAGATAGCCGCCGCACCCCGAGCACGCCGCCGCCCGGTCCACCGCTCCCGGCGACGCCTTCACCCAGGCCGGGCCCGGGTCGACCGACCGGCAGTAGGTGCACCGCTCGGGGCGCGCCGGCCAGTCGAGCCCGCAGAACGAGCAGCGCAGCCGGCCGTCTCCGCCGCCCGCCTCGGCGAACGCCGGCCATGATCCGCAGGCGGGACAATAGCCGTGCCCCCACCCCTCCCGCCCGGCGGCGAGGCCGTCCCCCGTCCCGTCCCCCAGCAGGGTCCGGGCCGCGACGTGGGCGGCGGGTCCGGCCGCGAGCTCGGCGGCCAGCCAGAGCACGTCCGGCGCGATCCCCTCGTGCAGCGCCTTCACGCGAATGGCGTGCTGGTTCCGGTCGAACGACGCGGCCAGCAGCGACCCCACGTCGACGCGTCCGGCGTCGATGCAGCCGCGCACGCGGCGCGCGACGTCGCCGGCGCCTCCCGCCGCGAGGTCGTCGCACGCCTCGAGCACGAGCGGGGCCAGCAGCGCCACCGGCAGGGCCGCCTCCTCCCCGCGGATGAGGGGCTCACCGGCATCGAGCTTGTCGGCGGCGCGTTGCCGGGTCAGCCGGACGGCCGGCGGCTCGAGACGCAGCCGGGCCACCACGCGGATGGTGCGGATGACCATCGGCCGCTGGACCGCGATCGCCGGTACCAGGTCGGGTCGCGCGGCCGCGATGTCCGCCCAGCGGGTCTCGGCCCGGCGGACGAGCGCCTCGGGGTCGTGGTTGGTGGCGTTCACGGGCTGTCGTCAGGGGGCGGAGAACCTGTCCTGCCGTCCATTCTACGCCAAGGGTTGCGGTACGGGGCGGGAGACGGCGCCCCGGCGCGGCGGCAGCGCGGCGCCGCGCCCGTGCGCACCGAGGCGGCGCGCCGGCGCGGTTGAAGTGCCGCCCGCGTCCCGTTTATACTCGGATGCGGGCTCCATGCAACGGAGTCGCGGGAGAAAACTGGGATGGCACAGTTGATTACGGTGACCGAAACCGCCGCATCGAAGATTGCGGCGCTGATGGCGGAAGAGCAGAAGGAGAGCGCGGGTCTCCGGGTCTTCGTGCAGGGCGGCGGATGCTCGGGCTTCCAGTACGGCCTGATGATCGAAGAGGGGAGCGGCGACGTCTCGGCCGACAAGATCTTCGAGTCGAATGGCATCAACCTGTACGTGGACCCCATCAGCATGCGGTATCTGTCGGGTGCCGAGGTCGATTTCGTCGACAACCTGACCGGCGGGGGATTCACGATCAAGAACCCGAACGCGAAGTCGACCTGCGGGTGCGGGTCGTCGTTCAACACCTAGGGGTCTCCGCCGTGGAACGGCGCCGCCTCCGGAGGAGGCGCAGACTCCCTGAAGGGGTTGGTCGGCCGGCAATCTGAGGCCGTTGCGCGACCTTGCGGTCGCGTTGGGAGCTTCGCTCCGGCGCGAAGCTCCGACGGCGTCGATTGCCGGGCTGGCCGGAGCGTCGCGCGGCGGTTGAGCAGGGCGAAGCGGACTCCAGCTTCCGTATCCAGGTCGCCCCGGACGTACCTGGCAAGTACTCGGACACGGGTGACTGGCCGCCCGGCGACCGCCCGCCGCGCGCGTACTTCACCTTGTGCCCGGGTGCCATGGATACGCAAACAGACTATATCGAACGCCTGCGGCCCGCGGGCGGCAAGCGCTCCGGCAAGCGCGACCTCGTGGTCAGGGTCTTCCTGCGTCAGGAAGGCCACCTGAGCGCCGACGACCTCGTCGACCTGATGCGCGAGGAAGACGAGCGCATCAGCCGCGCCACCGTCTATCGCACGTTGCAGTGGATGGTCGACGCCGGCATCGCCCGGAAGGTCGACTTCGGCGAGGGCCGCTTCCGCTTCGAGCACTCGTACCGCCATCCCCGGCACTTCCATCTCATCTGCAAGACCTGCAACCGGTCGTCCGAGTTTCTCAGCTCCGACGTGGAGGTGCTCCTGGCCGAGATCGCCGAGGCCCGCGGCTTCCAGGCCCGGCAGAGCGTGGTGCAGATCTACGGGGCCTGCGAGGACTGCCAGAAGGGGCAACGTCCGTCGCGCCCCGCCGCCGCCACCGAGATGGTGTTCGCCCGCGACGCCCTGCGCATCGCCATCGCGACCGAGCGTAGCGGCCTCGAGTTCTATGCCCGGGGCGCCAGGCTGGTCCGGAACGCCCGGGCCCGCAAGGTGTTCGAGAGCCTCGCGTCCGAGGAGAAGGAGCATCTGGCGACGCTCGAGGCCCGCTACGAGCAGATGCGGGCCGAGGATCCGGACATCGAGTCCTATCCCACCTTCCTGTACTTCAAGGGGGCGTCCGACGGGTTGTTCGCCGAGGGCGCCGAGAGGCTGCGGGAGGTCGTCGACGACCGCGAGGCGCTGATGATAGGCATCCGGTGCGAGCGCGCTTCCCACCGGTTCTTCAAGCGGTACGGCGAGCATTTCGAGGACTCGGAGGGCAAGCGCATCTTCGTGGAGTTCGCGGCCGAGGAGCGCGAGCATCTGAAGCTGCTGATCAAGGAGTACCGGGCGCTGGTCGGCCAGGACCGGCCGCGCCGCGGCAGCTCTCCCCCTGCCGGCTGACGGTCTTGCTCGGCAATCGACGCCCGCGGCTCCGATTGCCGCCCGACCGGCTGCCGGGAGTCGGCGCTCCGGCGGCAGGCGGCGCCGCCTCTACGGCGCCGACGCCCCGCACGGCTTTCTCGCCACCACCTGCGCGACCGCGGCCGGGGACCGGTGTTCCTGGTCGTGCCAGATCTGCCAGTCGTCGAACACCCTCCGCAGCTCGCCGTGGCGCAGCAGGTGGTCCGGCGATCTCGGCCCGGTGCCGTGGGCGAGCTGCGCGACCGTGAACGTCTCGTAGATCACGAACCCGCCGGGCCGCACCGCTCCCCGCAGGCCCGGCCACAGCGCGCGCTGGAGGTACCTGGTGCAGATCAACAGATCGAAGCGGTCGCGGGGCAGGGGGGACACCTCGAGGTCAGCGGCCCAGAGCCTCGCCGACAGGCCCCCGGCCTTCGCCCGGCGAAGGCGGTCGAGGTCACGATCGACGCCGTGCACCCGGAACCCCAGGGCGGCCGCCGCCCGGGCGTGCCGGCCCGTGCCCATGGCCAGGTCCAGTGCATCGCGCCGGGCGCCGAGCTCGGCGCGGACCTCGGCCAGCCACCGGACGACGAAGGGGGAGGGCGGAGCAATCGCCGGGGGAGGCTGCCGGCCCGAGGTTGATATCATGAGTGACCGATGACCGCCGCCCTGATTACCGCATCCGTTCTGTCGTTCGCCGGCCTGCTCGCCAGCTTCGCCCTGGGATACGCGGCGGCCGCGCCCGAAGAGGTCCTGCGCCACGCGACGCTGGCCATCTTCGTGACCCTGATCACCCTGCTGGCGCACTCCATGACCATGTTCTACCTCATCGGCAAGGGCCGCGCCATTCGTGACGCGGTCACCGAAGAGGGGCTGCAGACCGATGCCGTCGCCCGGGTGTCCGCGTTGCGGGGGCCGGTGTTCAAGCTCGCGACCCTCGCCATGGCCTCGACCATGCTCACCGCCATCATGGGCGGCGGGGTCGACACCGGCGCCGTGCCCGCCGCCGTGCACACCCTGCTCGCGGCGTTCACGATAGCCGCCAGCTTCGTGGCGCTGCGGGCGGTCGTGCGCGCCCTGAACGAGTCGTCCCGCATCGTCGACGAGGTCAACCGCGACCTCGGGGCCTGAGTCGCCGCAGTGTTCTCCAGGATTCTCCTCTTCGACATCGACGGGACCCTGCTCCTGTCGGGCCGGGCCGGCTACCGGGCGTTGACCCGCACGTTCGAGGAGCTGTTCGGGGTGCCGCGCGGCTTCGACGGCATTCCGGTGGCGGGTCGGACCGACGAGCTGATTCTGACCGCGGCGGCCGACCGGGCGGGGGTGGCCATCGATTCTCCGACCCGGGCCCGGTTCCACCGCCGGTACTGCGAGCTGTTCGCCGAGGAGATCCACCATCCGGGGCCGCGAAAGGGATTGATGCCGGGGGTGTCCCGGTTGCTCGAGGTCCTCGCCGGGAACGACGCCGTGCGGTGCGGCCTGGTCACCGGGAACTTCGCGAAGCCGGCGCGCATCAAGCTCGAGCACTTCGGCCTCTGGGGGTACTTCGGCTTCGGGGCGTACGGGGACGATGCCCCGGTGAGGGACGCCCTCGTGCCGATTGCCGTCGAGCGGGCCCGCCGGGCCCGGGTCGAGGTGGGGAGGCCGGACGACGTCGTGGTGATCGGGGACACGCCGCTCGACGTGCAGTGCGCGGCCGCCGCCGGCGCCCGTTGCGTGGCCGTCGCCACCGGGTCCTGCGACGAGGCCGCCCTGCGCGAAGCGGGAGCCCACGCGGTGCTGCCGGACTTCAGCGATACGGAGACGACCGTCGATGTCCTTCTGGGTCAGGCCGCGGCGCCGTTCCGGGGCGCAGGCCCCTGACCGGCCGGGTTTGGCGGAAGCGCCTGGGAGTCGAACCCAGCCCCCCCGCGTTGGCGGGGGGCGACCGGTTTTGAAGACCGGGAGGGCCACCGGGCCCCGTTCGCTTCCTCGCCCGGCCCAGTGCCGGTCATCGTACAGGCCGCAACACGCCGCGGCCCTCGGACAGCCAAGAGATCAGCGGGTGCGCAAGAAAAAGCGCGACCACGCGGACCATGACAGACGCGGGTCGCGAGCCGCGGGCGAGTCTTCGAACCCGATTGGATTGCGCAAGCGCCGTCCCGTTGGGAGCGGGACGGCGCGACGAAGTGCTAGCCTTCGATCAGACGCACTTCTCCGGCACGTGGGCCCTTGGTCGATTCCTCCGTGGTGAACTCGACCCGCTGGCCTTCCCGAAGCAACTCGAAGACCGCTCCGCGCACGGCGCTGCGGTGGAAGAAGTGCTCGATTCCCCCTTCGTCGCGAATGAACCCGAAGCCCTTGTCGATCAAGAGACGTGCGATAGTGCCGCTGGCCATACGAACTCCTCCGATGCCGAATCCCGACCACCGTGACGGTGCCCAGACGCCTCGTCCACCAGCCCGGGACCTGACGGATAACTCCCGCTCTTCGCAGGCCAGAGCGGCCGCCAGAACCACCCGCTGCCCCCGATGGGGGCGGGTTGCAAGGTCCGTATCCGCACGGAACCGTGCAGCTTCGGCACGCCCCGCCCCGCGGCGGGCACGCACCGAAAGGGGCCAGTCTAGTGACGTTTGTCGGTAGAAGTCAAGCGTTGACCGTTTTTCCGCGTCGCGCCGTTTCCGGCGACGCGTGCCGCGTGCCGCTCGCGGCGCGGTGCGGCGGGCGGCTTCCGCGGAGCCCCCGCCCGGCGCGATATTATTCGGCAGGTGCCGGCGGCTTGGCGGTCGGTTTCGCGGGTTTCGGGGGCTTCGCCGGCGGATAGGTGGTCCAGAAGTGCCGATTGCAGGCGGGGCATTCCCAGAACTGCTGCGGGGGCCACGGATCCTCGGGGCCGGGATCGCGGAGCTCCATCGCGGCGCCGCACCGCTGGCAACGAACCGAGACGTCGGGGTGGTCCATGGGCGGAATTGTAGTGCTCCGTCCGGGGGCGTTGCAAACACGCCCGCCGGGGGCCGCCGCTCCCGCGCGACCCTGCGGTCGCGTTGGAAGTTGCGCTGACGCGGAGTCCCGCAGCGCCGGGATTCTGCCGCCCCCGCCAACCCGGCCCGAGTCGGCGCCTCCTGCGGCAGGAGGCGCCGGTCCACGGCGCGGACTCCCGGGACGGGGGGGGCGGAGGTGGGAGGTCGAGACGATGATTCCCGGTGTCGTGCTGGCCGGCGGGGCTTCGTCCCGCATGCGGGGCCGCCCCAAGGCGATTCTCCCGGCGGGGGAGGGCGGCGAGACGTTCCTCGAGCGCATCGTGTCGACCCTGCGCGCGGGCGGGGTCGACGACGTCGTGGTCGTCACCGGTCGTCACCATGCGCCCATCGTCGACCTGGCGGCCCGGCTGCGGCCGCTGGTCCGCGTGGTGCGGAATCCGTCTCCGGAACGGGGGCAGCTCTCCTCGCTCCTGGCCGCGCTCCAGGTCGTCGACCATCCGGGGGTGCGGGCGATGCTCGTCACCCTCGTCGACCTGCCCCTGGTCTCGACCGCGACGGTGCTGGCGGTGCTCGACGCCTACCGGCGCACGGGCGCTCCCCTCGTGCGTCCCGGGCGGGACGGGAGGCACGGCCACCCGGTGGTGTTCGATCGCGCGCTCTTCCGCGAGCTGCGGCAGGCCGACCCGGCCCGCGGCGCGAAGCCGGTGGTGCGCGCGCACGCGCCGATGGGGGTCGTCGTCGGTGTCGACGACGACGGGGCCTTCGACGACGTGGACACGCCGGCGGACTACCGACGGTGCTTCGGGGTGGCGCCGCCGGCGCTCGGGGCGGGTGGTCCGAAGGCAGGCGCCGGTTGATTGCCCGGCGCCATCCGGATAGAATAACCCCGGCTGGGCCAGTGGCGCAGTTGGGAGCGCGCGTGAATGGCATTCACGAGGTCACGGGTTCGACCCCCGTCTGGTCCACCATCCTTTCTTCCTCAGTATTCTCCGAAAATCCGCTGAAGGTCGGCCGCGTCCCGGGTCTCGCCGAGGGCGAGCATCAGGAGAATGCGTGCCTTGACCGGCGCCAGGTCCTCGCCGGAGATGCGCCGCCGCGGCGCGCCGTCCCCGGGTCGGGCGGGGCGGGGGGGCGCAACCCGCCCCCGCCCCGTGCGGGTGGTCATGACGACGAACACCCCGCGCGCGTAGGCGTAGGCGATGGCCTCGCGCTGGCCGGGGCTCGTCGAGCCGGCTCCCGCCGCCGCCATCACGATACCGTCCGCGCCGCCATCGACGGCGGCTCGAATCAGGTCGCCCGACGCACCCTGGTAGGCCATGACGATATCGACGCGGGGCAGACGGTCGGCGCGCGAGACGTCGAACTCGCTCGTCAGGGTGTGGCGGCGCTCGACCCTCCGGTAGTACACCACCCCGTCGCGCGCCACGATGCCGAGCACGCCGTACCCCCGGGTCTCGAACGCGTGCAGGTCCGTCGCGTCGGTCTTGGTCACCTCCCGGGCCGAGTTGATGGCGCCGTTCAGGACCACGAGCACGCCTCGCCCGCGGGAGCCGGCGTCCGCGGCCGCCCTGAACGCCTGTCGGAGGTTGGCGGCGCCGTCGTAGCCGAGTGATTCGGGCCGGCGCATCGCGCCCACCACGACGACCGGCCGCGCGTGCCGTACCGTCAGATGGAGGAAGAAGGCGAGCTCTTCGAGGGTGTCGGTGCCGCTGGTGACGACGATGCCCGC
The DNA here is from genome assembly GCA_963663815.2 of Vicinamibacterales bacterium. Taxonomy (GTDB): domain Bacteria; phylum Acidobacteriota; class Vicinamibacteria; order Vicinamibacterales; family UBA8438; genus JAJEEA01. The sequence continues at coordinate 6,324,857 of OY760734.1, forward strand.
CAGGCCCGGATCACCGGCGAAGACCTCGTCGATGCGGCGGGCGAGACGCACCCATTGGTCCAGGGTGAGGGCGTTGCTCGGGATGTTGGCGAAGGCCTCGGTCTCCGCCGCGACGAGCCGGCCGAGGTCGGGGACCAGCGCGGCGAGCTCGTCCGGCGAGAGGCGGCCGCCGGCCTGGTTGGAGATGGTGCCGCCGGTCGTCATCAGCCGCACCCGCGGCAGCGCCGCGTCGCCCCCGGTCTGGAGGGACACGGGGTGGGCGCCGGCCCCGGGGGTGCCCAGGAGCGGGAAACCGAATATCAGAACCCGCAGTACGTGCCGCGAGATCGGCCGCATCTGTCAACCGGGAGCGCGCAAGTTGCGCGGTAGCACCAATCGGAGGCGGCGGGCCCGTAGCGGAATCGCCGCATCGCGGGGCGGCAGGGGTTCAGCCGCGGTTTCCGGCCGTCCGGCTGTCGGTACTATAGCGTAGCGCCGACGACCGGTGGGCCAGCGCCAGCCAGTCGGCCAGCCGCTCGACCGCCTGCTCGGGGGTCTCGCCGTAGAACGGCATCAGCGCGCTGGGGCCGCCGGGGACGCCGACCAGGTAGGCGCGCCACCGGTCGGGATCGACCAGTGTCGTCTCGATCACGTATTGGCGGTCGTTGATCGCGCGTTCGAAACGTTGAGAGGACACGGGTCTGCTGGAACCAGATTTGCGATGAGTTTCGTGCGCGGCTGAGACCAGGATCTTGCCGCCGGCCGGCGGCGCCGATCAAGCGAAGGAAGGTACGAAGACCGATCCACACCACCCCGGTTGCCGGGGGCGATGCCCTTGGTTCCGGCAGAAAAAAAACTGTTTTCCACGCTTGATTCACATCCTCTGCACACAAGATGCACAGGTTTTCCACAGCGCGTGCGGATCGGCCCGGCGCGGATTCCGTCGCGCGCATTCTGCCGCCGTGATTACGCCGCGTCGGACCCGGTTGTTCAGCGCCCCGGACCTCCCCGCGTTCCGCCGAGCGATTGCCGACTGCCTCGACCGGGGCGGTGCCTGGGACCTGCGCTCGTCGGTGGTGCTCGTCCCGTCTCGCGCCGCCGCCGACCAGCTGCGGTGGACCCTCGAAGAGCGTCTGCGGGCGGAGGGAGACGCGTTCGTGCCGCCCCGCGTGGCGACCCGCGACGACCTGTACGCCGAGCTGCACCGGCGGCTGGGCGACGCCCCGCCGCGGCTGGGCGCCATCGAGCGCCTGGTGTGCGGACGGGCCGCGGCCGAGGAGGTGCGGGCGTCTGGCGTCGAGCCGCCGTTCAAGCTGCGTCCGGGGCTGGTCGACCAGTTTCTCGGGCTGTACGACGATCTGCGGCGGCGCCGGCGGGAGGTCGAGGCCTTCGAACGGCTGCTGGTCGAGGCGCTCGAGCCGAGCGTTGACCTCGACCGCGGGGCCCGCCGCATGCTCCGGCAGACCCGGTTCCTCGCCGGGATGTTCCGGGCCTACGAGCGGCGGGTCGCGGCGTCGGGACGGGTCGACGAGCACGGAGTGCGGGCGCTGGCCCTCGCGCACGGGCTGCGCCGCCCCTTGCGGCAGGCGGTGGTGACCGTCGGCGACCGGGCCTCGGGCCACGACGGCTTGTGGCCGGTCGACTTCGCTCTGCTGGCCCGCCTGCCCGGCCTCGCCCGCGTCGACGTCGTGTCGACGGCGGCCCTGCTCGCGGCCGGTTATCGGGAACGGCTCGAGGACCTGTTGCCGGGCATCGAGGACCGACCCGTTCCGGCCGGGCCCGGGGGGGGCGTTCGGCTCGCGGCGCCGGGTGCGCCGCCTCGGCAACGGTACTTCACGTGGAGGGACCGCGAGGAGGAGCTGCTGGCCGTCGCCCGGCTGGTCAAGCACCGGCCCGCCGGAGAGCGCACCGCCGTCGTGTACCAGCGGCCGCTGCCGTACCTCTATCCGGCCCGCCATCTGTTCGCCTCGGCGGGGGTCCCCTACGAGACGAGCGACACCCTGCCGCTCGCCGCCGAGCCCTTCGCGGCCGCGCTCGATCTGGTGCTGTCGTTCGTGTCGTCCGGCTGGGCCCGCCGCGCCACCGTCGAGCTGCTCCGCTCGCCGCACTTCCGCTTCACCGACGCGGCCGGGGCGCTCGACCCGGCGGCGATACCCGCCCTGGACCGCGAGCTCCGCGAGGCGCGGTACATGGGCGCGGGCGGCGGGGACGAGGGCGGGCTCGGCAACCCGCTTCTCCGGCTTGCCGAGCGGTGGGGAGGTCCGGACGGCGGCGGTCCCCGCTGCCTGGCGGCGCGGGCGGCGCGGGCGGCGGCGGCGGCGGCCGACGACCTCGCCCCGCTGGCCGGTCCCGGTCGCGCGACCGCCCTCGTCGACTGCCTGTTGCGGTTCGTCGACGGCCGCCGCCCGCCGGCCCCGGACGATCCGGGCACGGCGGCGCGCGAGTCGCGGGCGCGGGCCGCGGTGGTGGGCATCCTGCGCGACTGGCGGGACGCTCATGCCCGCCATGACGACCCGGTGGTGGATCTGCCGGCGATCACGTCGAACCTGCGGCGCCTGCTGGAGGCGGCCACGTTCGCCGCCCCCAGCGGCGGGGCGGGGGTGGTGCTCGTCGACGCGGAGGCGGCCCGGTACGGCGCCTTCGACAACGTGTGCCTGGTGGGGCTGGTGGATCGCGAGTGGCCCGAGCCCGGGCGCCAGAGCGCGCTCTACCCGGCGGCGCTCCTCTATCAACTCGGATGGTCGCGAGAGATGGATCGGCTGCGCGCGGCGCGGGCCGCCTTTCGCGACCTGCTGGGGTCGGCGGCCCGGCGGGTGTCGGTGTCCACCGTCGCCTACGAGGACGACGCGGCGGTGGCGGGGTCGGTGCTGCTCGAGGATCTCGCCGATCTCGACGTCGAGGTCTCCGTCGAGCCGCCGCCCGAGGTCCGGGTGACGGCGGCCGCCGGCCTCGCAGAGGTTCCGGCCGCGGTGCCCCTCGCCGACGACGTGGCCGCGTGGCTGGCCCTGCGGGAACGGCGCCGGGCGCAGGCGGAGGCCCGGGCCGGCGGCGGCACCGGGCCGCGGTCGCCGGCCGCCTACGCGGTCGGCGCGGTCGAGCGCTACCTCAGCTGCCCCTTCCAGTACTTCGCGTCGGCGGTGCTGCGGCTCGGCGAGGAGCCGGACGACGAGGTCATCCTCGGTCCCCGCTCGCGCGGGCGGTTCGTGCACGAGGTCTTCCGGGCGTTCTTCGACAGGTGGCAGCGGGAGGGCGGCGGGGCGATCGACATCGAGTCGTTTCCCCGCGCTCGCGGGCTCGCCGGTGCGGTCGCCGAGGAGCATCTGGCCGGGCTGCCGCCGCGCGACCGGGCCGTCGAGCGGGTCTGGCTGCTCGGCTCGCCGGCCGGCGCCGGCGTCCTCGACCGGCTCCTGATGCTCGAGGCGGACCGTCCGGAACGAGTGCTCGAGCGGCTGCTGGAGATCCGCCTCGACGACGTGTACCGGCTCGACGGCGATGCCGGCCCGCGCCCCGTGCGGGTGCGCGGCACCGCCGACCGTGTCGATCTGATGGAGGGGGGGAGGCTGCGGGTCGTCGACTACAAGACCGGCCATGCGCCCGACCGATCGCGGTCGCTGCAGCTGCCGATCTACGGGCGGTGCGCCGAGCAGCTGCTCGCCGGCCGGCATGACCGCGAGTGGCGGCTCGCCGAGGCGGGATACGTCGCGTTCGGCGAGGCGCGGCCCTGGGTTCCCCTCGACCGGCGGCAGGACCTCGCCGAGGCGGTGTCCGAGGGCCAGCAACGCTTTCTCGAGGCGGTCGGCGCGATAGAGGGCGGACGGTTTCCCGTGCGTCCCGCCGACCCCTGGCGCTGCGCCTTCTGCGACTATCCCACCGTGTGCCGCAAGGACTACGTCGGTGACGAGTGAGCGCCAGCTGCCGCTGTTCGGAGAGGAGGGCGAGCCCGGGCGGCGGGCCCGCCCGGGGCCGCCGCGGAGAACCCTGCAGGACGCCCCGGCGCGGGCGTTCGCCACCGACCCCGCCAACAACGTCGTGCTGGAGGCCTCGGCGGGCACCGGCAAGACCAGCGTCCTCGTGTCGCGCTACGTCAACCTGCTGCGGGCGGGGGTGGACCCGTCGAACATCCTCGCCATCACCTTCACGCGCCAGGCGGCGGCGGAAATGCGCGACCGCATCATCGGGCAGCTCCGGCGCTCGGCGGACGGGCCGCGCGCCGAGCGGGACCGCTGGCGGGCGTTGCGGGACCGCCTGGGAGACATCGCCGTCAGCACCATCGACGCGTTCTGCCTGTCTCTGCTGCGCGAGTTCCCCCTCGAGGCCGATCTCGACCCCGGGTTCGGGATGACCGACGAGACCGAGGCGCCCCGGCTGGTCCGTCAGGCCCTGGACCGGACCCTCGCGGTCTGCGGCGCGGTGGCCGCCGACGACTTCGCGGTGGCGATGGTGCTGGCCCGGCTGGGGCCGGGCCGGATGCGGACGGCCCTGGCCCATCTGCTGGAGCGGCGGCTGGTGGCGCCGGCGGCGCTGCAGCGGTTTCTCATGGCCGGCCCCCGCGGTCTGACCGCCGAAGGCGCCTGCCGGCAGACGGCGGCCCGGCTCGCCCGACTGCTCGCCGGCGTCGACGGCGGCCTCGAGCGGTTCCTCGCGGACGGCCCCGCCGCCCACCCCCGGTTCCGGGCCCTCGCGCACGCGCTGCCCGGCCTCGCGGCGCGGGCCGAGTCGGAGCCCGAGGCGCTCGGCCCCGTGCTCGACCGCGTCCGCGACTACTTTCTGACCGCCTCGGGGCAGCCGCGGAAGCGGTTCACGCCGTTCCGGGCCGAGCAGTGCCGGTCGGCCGCGGCGTGGCGGCGGCACTGCGGCATCGCGCGGTCGGTCGCGCCGGCGGTGGCCGAGGCGCTCGCCGCGTTCGACCGCGACGTCAACGTGGTGCTCGCGCGCGGCGTGCAGCGCATGTTCGCGATCGCGGTCAGCGAGTACGAGCGCGAGCTGGCCGCCCGCTCGGTGCTCGACTTCTCCGGGGTGCTCGCCCGCGCCCTGGACCTGTTGCGCCGCATGGACGAGTTCGCCCAGAGCCGATACCGGCTGGAGTCGCGCTATCACCACGTGCTCGTCGACGAGTTCCAGGACACCAGCCGCGCCCAGTGGGAGCTGGTGTCGCTGCTGGTGCGGTCGTGGGGGGAGGGGTTCGGCCTCGTGCACGACGCCCCGGTACCGCCCTCGGTCTTCGTCGTCGGCGACCGCAAGCAGTCGATCTACGGGTTTCGGGACGCTGAGGCGGCGGTCATCGACGACGCCGCCGGCACCATCGCCGCCCTGCGGCCGGAGGGCGGCGTGCGCCGGTCGATCGCCCACAGCTTTCGGGCGGTCCCGGCCCTGCTCGCGTTCGTCAACGACCTGTTCGCGGCCGTCGAGAAGGCCGACCGCCCTCGCGACGGCTTCCGGTACGACGCCGGGGACCGGTTTCCCGTCGAGCCCGGGTCGGCGGGGCCGGCGCAGGCCGTCGAGGGTGGGGCCGCGGCCGGGGGCCGGCCGCTCGGGCTGGTGCCCGGCGACAGCCCCGAGACGTGCGCGGACCGGGTCGCGGGCGAGGTGGCCCGGCTGCTCGACGGCGCGACGGTGAGGGACCGCGGCGCGGGGACGGTGCGCCGGGCCGCCCCGAGCGACGTCGCGATACTGTTCCGGTCGCGCGACACTCATCGCGAGTTCCAGGCGGCGCTGGAGTCGCGGCAGATTCCCGCCTGCGTCTACAAGGGCCTGGGGTTCTTCGACGCCGACGAGATCAAGGACTGCCGCGCCCTGCTCCGGTTCCTCGCCGACCCCGCCTCCGAGCTCCGGGCCGCCGCCCTGCTGCGGTCGCGGCTGGTGGGGCTCTCCGACCGCGCGCTCGCCGAGCTGTCCGGTCGTCTCGCCGAGTCGCTCCGGCCGGCGGGGCCCGAGCCGCGGCTCGAACGGCTGGACCCGCTCGACCGGGACCTCCTGCTGCGCCTGCGGGCGAGCGTGCCTCGATGGCTGGCCGCCGTCGACCGCGTTCCTCCCGCCGAGCTGGTCGACCGCGTCCTCGCCGACTGCGCCTACGCGTTCGAGCTGCGGGGTCCGCGCCTGGTGCAGGCGCGAGAGAACCTGAAGAAGCTGCGGGGGCTGGTCCGCCGGGTGCAGAACCGCGGGTTCGCCACCCTGGCCCGCATCGCCGAGCACGTCGACCGGCTCTCCGGCGACGTGTCGAACGCGGTCGTCGACGCGTTCGACGCGGTCAACCTGATGACCGTGCACGCGGCGAAGGGGCTCGAGTTCCCGGTGGTCTTCCTGGTCGAGCTGGCGCGGGGCGCGGGCGGCCCGCCGCCGCCGATACGGGTCGTACCCGACCGGGGCGACGGCGAGCCCTCGGTCTCGGTGGCGCCGTTCCGGTCGGCCGCCGACCGCGACCAGCGGGGCCGCGAGCTGGAGGAGACCAAGCGGCTGCTCTACGTCGCCGCGACCCGCGCCCGCGATCGCTTGTACCTCTCCGCCACCCTGACCGGGGGGGCGATCAGGGCCGGGGTCGGCAGCCTGGCCGCGGTCGTGCCGCCGGGGCTGCTCGCGCAGCTCGCGGCGGGCGCCGCCGACGGGCGCCGGGCGACCTGGACCGGCCCGTCGGGCCGCGCCCACGGCTTCGCCGTCGTCGAGCCCGAGGCCGTCCGGGCCTCCTTCCGCCCGCCCGGTGCGCCCGCCCCCGCCGGGCCGGACCGGTTCGAGCCGTGGCGCCCCTCGGGGAGTGTGCTCCGGGTCTCGGCCACCTCGCTCGCGGACGGCGGCCCGTCGGCGGGCGCGCCCCCGGTCGGGGCCACGACGGTCGCGGGCGGCGGCGCGGCGGCGGGCGCACCGGAGCGGAGCCGGGGCGTCGACCCCGTCGTGGGGCGCCTCGTGCACCGGCTCCTGCGGGACGACGGGGAGGCCGCCGGATTCGGATCCGGCCCGTCGGATGTGTGCGACCGGGTCGTGGGGCTGATGGATCGCGAGGAGCGGGCGAGGGCCGACTACCTCGGGTTGGCCGACGAGGCCGCGGGCATCTACCGGCGGGCCGTCCGGCGCGCGGACGTGGCCGCCCTCCTCGACGGCGAGTGTCTCTTCGAGGTTCCGTTCACGCTTCGCCGGGGGGGGGACCCCGGGGGCGCGGGCGGGCCCGTCTTCGTCCGGGGAGCGATCGACTGCCTGCGCCGGTGGTCCGACGGGCGGGTGACGGTGATCGAGGTCAAGACCGGCGCCCCCCGGCCCGAGCACGAGGCGCAGCTCGGGCTCTATCTCGAGGCGGCGCGCGCCCTGTTTCGCGGCCGCCGGGTAGACGGCCGGCTGCTCTACCTGACGTGACGGGCTCCCGCGGCGTGACGGCGGCGGAGACCCGCGTGACGACCGCCGCCATCGGACCGCGAACCGGCGCGATCAGCTCCGGATGAGGACCGGATCGGCGACCAGCCGGCCCGCCCAGGTCCGGGCCTCTTCCTCGGCCTCGGCCTGGGTGCGGCCGACGAGGATGACCGAGTCGAGCGGCTCTTCGCCGCCGTCCCGGGTGACCCAGGAGATCCAATGCGCGCCGCGGGACTCGGTTCTGATGTCCAACTGGATGCTGTCGGTGGTCATGGCCGCCCGAGATCCTAACGTACTGCCGCTACGACTTCCGATACCCGCAGATCAGGCACTGCCAGCGGCCGGCCTCCCGCTCCGGGCGGCTCGTCCCGCCCCAGGGAAGCGAGTCCATCAGCGTCTGCCAGGGCGGCGTGGTGGGCTCGAGAATCCCGCCGCAGTCGGGACAGGTCGGCAGGCTGGGACCGCCGGGGTTCGGCCCCGGCGTGGCCGGATCGGGCATCGGAGGCACAACGGTAGCACCTGGATCCTCTATTGACAAGGCCGGAGGGCCACTCCTAAGGTAGGTGGCCGATGTCCGACTACCACCGGAGGCTCGGGTTGCCGCACTCGCCCGCTCTCCACGAGATTCGGCGTGCGTATCGCGAGCTCGCACGGCAGTGCCGGGCGAGGCGCAGCGAGCCGGGGAGCGGCGGCCGGCTCGGCTCGTGGCACGTGGCGTACGCCGTGACCGCGTCGCAAGGCGATGGGGCCGAGGCCCGCCCCGGCTCGTCCCGGCCGGGATGCGACGAGGCCTTTCTGGACGAGGTCGACGTCGACTTCCCGTCGATGTCCAGGCTCGTCGACCGCATGCGCCGGTCGTTCTTCGGCGAGCGCGCCCCGCGCGCCCTGTCGGCCGACGTGCAGCTCACCCCGTCGCAGGCGGACAGCGGCGTCAGCGTGCCCTTCGACGTGTCCCTGCGTCACACCTGCCCCGCCTGCGGCGGGCGCGGCGAGGTGTGGCTGGACCCCTGCGGCGCGTGCGACGGCAGTGGGGCGGGGCTGCTGCCGCACCAGCTTCAGCTGGTGGTGCCGCCGGGAGTGCGGGACGGCACCTGCCTGCGTTTCGACGTGACCCCGCCCTACGCGCCGGCCGCCCGCGTCCGGATGCGCATCTCCGTGCCCTGAGCGCCCGGGCCGGGAGTCTGCGCCGTAGAACGGTGCAGCTCCCGGCAGGGTTGGTTGGGCGCCAAGCGGAGCCGAAGGCGACGATTGGCGGGCTAGAACCTGTCGGTGTACTCGCTGACCCCCGGTACCAGGAATCGGTCGTCTTGCAGCCCCTTCGCGATGCAGACCACGTGCAGCACGAGGATTCCCAGCTGGACCAGCGGGACCAGCAACAGGCTCAGCCACCACGCGATGCCGGCCACGATCGTCAGGGCGATGAAGGCCACGACCTCGGCCCCGAACAGCACCAGCCCGTGCTTGGCGTGCCACCGCACCTCTTCGTCCTGCTCTTCCACGAGGAGCGGGACGATCGCCAGCAGCCACAGATAGGCCAGCACCACCATCAGTCCCCGGTTCGGCGACACCCTCCCCGGCGGCGTGCGGGGCGGCGGTGCCTGCGGCGGCGGCGTTCCCGGTGGCGGCGTTTCCGGCGATGTGGTGCCCGGCGGTGACGGCGGTGGCGGCGCCGCGGTCGGCGGCGGCTCGGAGGGCGGCGTCGCCGGCGTGTACGGCGGCGGCGGCGGCGCCGGATCGGGTGTCTGATCGTCGGTCATCATCATCTCCGGGGCATGAACCGGCAGCTTCGGACACGGCTCCGGGGCGTGCGCGTCCCGCCGTCCATACGGATGCACTTGCCAGAGTTTCTACGATCTGACTAAGCTGAGAGTTCCATCGTGGTCACCTCGTCGTGACCGGGAAGTGTTGAGGATCATGCAGCCAGTCGAACCGTCCGCTGTGATGGAAGCGCTTCGTGTCGTACGGGACCCCGACCTGGGTCGCGACATCGTCAGCCTCGGATTCGTCAAGGACCTGCACGTCGACGGCGGTCAGGTGTCATTCGCCGTCGAGCTGACGACCCCGGCGTGTCCGGTGAAGGAGCAGATGCACGATCAGGCGGTGGCCGCGGTCTCCGCCCTCGACGGGGTGACCGGCGTCTCCGTCGAGATGACCGCCAACGTGCGCGCGGTGGCCTCGCCCGACGCGGGCCGCGCCCCCATCCCCGGCGTGAAGAACGTCATCGCGGTCGGGGCCGGCAAGGGCGGCGTCGGCAAGAGCACGGTGGCCGTGAACCTCGCCATCGCGCTGTCCCGGTACGGCGGCCGCGTCGGCCTGATCGACGCCGACGTCTACGGGCCCAACATCCCCATCATGCTGGGCGTCCGCGCGCAGCTCGAGACCGACGGCAAGAAGATCAAGCCGGCCCGGAGCCACGGGATCCCCGTGGTGTCGATGGGCTTCCTGACCCAGGACGAGACCCCCATCATCTGGCGCGGCCCCATGCTGCACGGCGTCGTGCAGCAGTTCTTCCGCGAGGTGCGGTGGGACGAGCTGGACTACCTGGTGGTCGACATGCCTCCCGGGACGGGCGACGTCGCGCTCAGCCTGAGCCAGACGGTGCCGGTGTCGGGGGCGGTGGTGGTGACGACCCCGCAGGCCGTCTCCATCGCCGACTCGCGCCGGGCGGTGGCGATGTACCGGAAGCTGAACGTGCCGGTCCTCGGCCTCGTCGAGAACATGAGCTACTTCGTGTGCCCGACCTGCGACCACGAGAGCGACATCTTCGGCAAGGGCGGCGGCGAGGCGGCGGCCGAGGCGGCGGGAATCCCGTTCCTCGGGCGGATTCCGATCTATCAGCCGATTCGCGAAGGGGGCGACTCGGGGAACCCGATCGTCACGTCGGAGCCGGAGTCGCCGGCGGCGCAGGCGTTCCGCGACGTGGCCGAGCGGACCGCGGCCGAGGTGTCGATCGCCGCCCTCGGCGCCGCCGTCCCCGGCGGCGCTCCCGCTCCGGCCGGCGTGGCGTAGCCCGGAAATCGTCGCCAACGGCTCCGATTGCCGCCCGACCAACCCTGCCGGGAGTCTGCACCGTTCTACGGCGCAGACTCCCGGGAGTCCACGGGCGTCCGCCGCGCCGAGCCTTGGCCCCCGACGGCGCGGTCAGCGGCGCTCGGCCTCGCCGGTCATGGGCACGAAGAGCACCGGGAGCACCGCGTCCTCGGAGACGCCGTCGTCGGTGCGCACGAGCACCGTCAGCGTCTGGCGGTACTCGCCCACCGGGATGATCATCCGCCCGCCGACCGCGAGCTGGTCGACGAGCGGCTGCGGGACGTGGTCGGGCGCCGCGGTGACCATGATGGCGTCGAACGGCGCCGCCTCGGGCCACCCGGCGTAGCCGTCCCCTTCCCGGACCTCGACGTTGTCGTAGCCGAGCTCGGCGAGGGTGGCGGCGGCGCGTTCGGCCAGCGGCGGAACGATCTCGATGGAGTAGACGGTGGCGGCCAGCTCCGCGAGCACCGCCGTCTGATAGCCCGACCCGGTGCCGATCTCGAGGACCCGCGCGTCCGGCGCCAGCTGCAGGGCCTGGGTCATGTAGGCGACGACGTAGGGCTGCGAGATGGTCTGCTCGTAGCCGATGGGCAACGGCCGGTCGTCGTAGGCCCGGGGGCGGATGTCCTCGGGGACGAAGCGGTGGCGCGGCACGCGCCGCATGACCTCGAGCACGCGGGGATCGGTGATGTCGCGGGCAATGAGCTGGCGCTCGACCATGGCCATTCGGTCGTTCTCCCGGTCGGACGGAGGCTGGGCCGAAGCGTTCGCGGCCACCGACGAGGCGTCGACCGCGGTGTCGGCCGGCCCCGCGCAGGCGAGGAGCGTCAGGCCCAGGGCCATCGCGGCCCCCGCCACGCCGTTCGGCCTGCACCCGCCACGACCCGGATGACGCCGATGTTCCTGCTGTTCGTCGCCGCCGGGGCCGGTCTGCTGGCGCTCTCCCATATCGCTCCCTTTCCGTTCCTGCTGGACGCGCTGACCCCGGCGCCCTCGCGCTGGAGCATGCCGGTCGTCGTCGGCGCACCCACAATCTACCTCACCTACGACGACGGTCCGAACCCCACCGCGACCCCCGACCTCCTCGACGTGCTCGCCCGCGAGGGGGCGGTCGCCACGTTCTTCGTGCTCGACCGTCACCTCACTCCGGAGACCGCGCCCCTCGTCGAGCGGATGTTCCGGGAGGGGCACGCGGTGGCCCTCCACTCCCATACGCGGCGGCTGATGTGGCTGTCCCCGGACGACCTCGGCCGGACCCTGCTCGCCGCCGCCGACCGCATCGAGCGGCTCGCCGGCCACCGCCCCTGCCCGGCGTTCCGGCCCCACGGGGGATGGCGCAGCGGGCAGATGTACGAGGGGCTCAGTCGGATCGACCACACCCTGATCGGCTGGGGCTGGTTTCTCTGGGACTGGGACTGGTTCCGCACCCGCGACCCGGCCCGGCTGGTGCGGCGGTTCGCGGGGCGGGTGTCCGACGGCGACATCATCGTGATGCACGACGGTCACCACGAGGACCCGCGCCCCGACCGCCGCTACGCCGTCGAGGCCACCGCCGGCCTCGTGCCGGTGCTGCGCGAGGCGGGGTTCGCGTTCGGTACCGTCTGCTGAGGAGGCCCCGCGGCTCTACGGCGCAGGCTCCCCGCCGCCCGACAGCCACGCCTCGCGGTTCCGCTTCTGGGCCGGGGTCGGCTCGTCGACCGGCCTCAGCTCCCAGCGGCGGGCCGGCGGCGCCGCGGTCTCGACCGGAATGCGGCGAAGCGCCCCCCGCCGCGCCACCAGGACGTCGAGGCCGGCGCCCGCCCCGGCCTCGGCGACCCGCGCGCTCCACTCGGACGGCAGCACCCGGTGGCCGCCGATGGCGAGAATCTCGTCGTCGACGTTGAAGCCGGCCGCGTGGGCGGGGGTGTCGCGGGGCACCCGGGCCACCAGGAGGCGGCCGCCGGCGGCGCGGGTGACGACGCCGATCCAGCCGTCCTCGGCCTCGTCGGGCTCGGGGTCGTCGCCGAAGGTCAGCCCCAGCCAGTCGAGGGCCTCCGCGTAGTCGAGCTCGCCGGTCGAGTCGAGGACGTGCGCGAACCAGCCCGACAGCGGCTCGCCGGCCACCGCCTCGGCGGTGGCCCTGAACTCGTTCGGCATGAACCCGCGGGCTCCGGAGTAGCGCGCCCAGGCGCGCCGCAGGACGTCGTCGAGGCTCCTCGCCCCCGCGGACGCGGCGCGTATCCGCATGTCGAGCAGGAAGCCGGCCACCGCCCCCTTGGTGTAGTAGCTGACCGAGGTGTTCCGCGAGTTCTCGTCGGTGCGGTAGAACTTGATCCAGGCGTCGTACGAGGCCAGCGAGACCGGCTGCACCCCGCGTCCCGGGGTGGTCTGCAGCCCGCGGATCTGGCGGGACAGCGCGGCCAGGTACTCGTCCTCGTCGGACAGCCCCGCCCGGTGCACGACGAGGTCGGCGTAGTAGCTGGTCAGCCCCTCGACCACCCACAGGCTCTCCGTGTGGACCTCGGCCTCGTAGTCGAACGGCCCGAGCTCGACGGGCCGCAGGCGCTTCCCGTTCCAGGCGTGGAACAGCTCGTGGCTGACGAGGCCGAGCCAGCGCAGATACCGGGGGCGGGAAGACGTCGCCCAGCGGCTGGTCATGAGCAGCGTCGAGTTGCGATGCTCGAGGCCGCCCCCCGCCTCGGTGATCATGTTCAGGAACCGGTAGCGTTCGTAGGGCATCAGCCCCCACATCCGGTGCAGCTCGCGGGTGATCCGCTCGGCGTCCTCCGCCGACCGCGGGCCGTCCCAGGTGCCCGACTCGCCGACGTTGACGAGCTCGTGGGGCACTCCCGCCACCGTGAACGGATGGACGGCGGGGTTGCCGGCCACGATCGGCGAGTCGACGAGGGTGTCGAAGTCGGGGGCGCGCCAGGCGTGGGGGGCGCCGGCGGGGTGCGGGGCGAGCCCCGTCGCGGTTCCGCCCCAGCCGTCCGGGAGCTCGAGCACGATGTCGTGGGGCCGCGGGCCGTCGTCGTCGGCCAGCGTCAGGAACGTCGGCGCGCCGTTCAGCATCGCGAAGTCGGCCTCGATCCAGTTCGTGCGCACCGACATCTCGCGGCCGTAGACCCGGTAGGAGACCACGACGGCGTCGGCGCCGTCGGTGTCCGCCCGCCACCGGTTCTTGCGCGACTTCGCCACCCGCAGCGGCTCGCCGCCCGGCGTGCGGGCGCTGACCGCCTCGACGTGCCGGGCGTACTCCCGGACCAGGTAGGACCCCGGGGTCCACACCGCCATCATCAGCTCGACCTCGGGCCGGCCGCCGGTCGGGACCCGGGCGTCGACGGTGACGTAGTGGGTGTGCGGCTCGGGGAACCGCAGCGTGTAGGCGATCGGCTCGGCGGGCTGCGCGGAGGCCGCCGCCGGCGCGAGAGCCATCATCAGGATCGGGAGCGTGAGGCTGCGCACGTGATTACCGTCCTTTCCGGTTGCCGGCATGGTCTACTCCGAGAGCTCGCGGGCGGCGACGGCGGCCCCGAGCAGGGCCGGGCGCCCCTCCAGGATCACCCGCACCGGCACCCGCTCGAGGAGGTCGCGCATCGGGGGCTTGTCCAGGAAGGCTTCGACGAGGTCGCCGGCCTGCACGGCGGGCAGGAGGTTGGGCACGATGCCGCCCCCGATGTAGACGCCGGCGGTGGCCAGGGTCCGCAGCGCGAGGTTCCCCGCCGCCGCCCCCAGCGCGGACACGAACAGGCGCAGGGCCTCCGCGCAGGCCGCGCAGGCGCCGCCGAGGGCCCCCGCGGTGACCGCGGCGGGCCGGTCCCGCGGATCGTCGGGCAACGGCCGGCCGGTGCAGGGGGTCCCGCGATGGGTGAACGCGTGCAGGTTGACGAGTCCCGGCCCCGAGACCACGTCCTCGAGGGAGACCCTTCCCCGCTCGGCCGCGAACGCCGCCGCGAGCTCGATCTCGCGCGGCGTGCGGGCCGCGAAGTCGGCGTGGCCCCCCTCCGAGGGCATCGGCACCAGGCGGCCGCCGACCCGGTAGAGGCCGGCCTCGCCGAGCCCGGTGCCGGGGGCGATCAGGGCCGCGTTGCCGCCGGCGGCCGGGGCCCCCGCGTGCACGACGGCCAGCTCGTGCGCGGCGAGCCGCGGCACCGCCCAGCCCATCGCCTCGAGGTCGTTGAGCAGGTGGACCGACGCCATCCCGAAGCGCTCGCGGATCTCGCGGGCATCGGCCGCCCAGGGGACGTTGGTGAGCTGCGAGACCCCGTCCCGCACCGGTCCCGCCACCCCGAAGCAGGCCGCGGCCGGGGTCGGGCGGGCGCCCGCGTCGTCGAGGAAGCGGGCCACGAGGCCCGCCAACCCGTCGAAATCGAGCGTCGCGTAACGCGCCGTCTCGATCGCTTCGGGGCGCGGTGCGCCCGCGTCGAAGAGCCCCAGCCAGGTCTTGGTGCCCCCGACGTCACCCGCGAGAATGGTTCGTGGCATCATCCGCGGCGCATGTCCCGGTCTTCGTGCCGGCGGCGGCCGCGCCGGCCGGTTGCGGCCGGCCCCTCCACCGGCCGTGCCGGCAGCTTGACTTCGGGACTATTCTCATTCATCTTCCCCACGGTGGCATAGTGCCGTACCCCTCCGATTCCGCGTTTCGCGACCAGGTCGTGGTGTTCGCGGGGCGACTGGCCTCGGTGCATCACCGGGCCGCGCGGCAGCTCGTCGAGCGGCTGGGCGGCGTGGCGGCCGACGACGTGACGGCGCGGACGACGATGCTGGTCGTGGGCGGGGGGCCGGCGGCGCCGCGGGGCTCCGCCTCGCGATCCGCCGTGCGCAGCCTGAAGCTGCAGCAGGCGGAGGAGGTCAACGCGACGGCCCCCGGCAGCGTGCGAATCGTGGCCGAGGACGAGTTCTGCCGGCTCGGCGGCCTGCCGACGGCGGAAGCCCTCGATCGCCGATACTACAGCCTGCGACGAATCCGCCGCCGCTACCCGCGGATTCGGGAAGACCATCTCCGCTGCCTCGAGAAGCGGTCGCTGGTCCGCCTCGCGGCCCGCACCGACGTCGACCGCTACTACGGATTCCAGGGCCTGCGGACCGTCCGCGGCGTCAGCGACGACCTCGCGCGCGGGGCGCCGTTCCGGGCGGTGCTGCGGGAGCTGGAGGCGGCCCGCAACGGGCAGTTGACCCTCGACTTCGAACAGAACGGGCAGGCTCTGCCGCCGGCCACCATCGTGGCCCTGCCCGCGCGCCGCCAGCTGTCGATGGACCAGGGGGCGCCGGGGGAGACCGGGGGCCAGCCGCCGTCGTCCGTCGAGGCCTCGCTGGCGATCTCCTGCTTCCAGGAGGGGGCGGCCCTCGACGAGGGCAACGAGCGCGACCAGATTCTGGCCGGCATCGCCTATCGCAAGGCGCTGATGCTCGATCCGAACCTGGTTCCCGCCCTCATCAACCTCGCCAACGTCCACTACGCCCGCGACGAGCTGGTCGAGGCCCAGGCCCTGTACGAGCGGGCCATGCATCTGGACGGCGAGTGCTTCGAGGCCCAGTTCAACCTGGGGAACATCCACCACGATCTCGGCCGCCACGGCGATTCGCTCCGCCATTACCGCCGCGCGATCGAGATCGACCCCACCTATCCCGACGCCCATTTCTATCTTGCCGTGACCCTCGAGAAGACCGGCCGCCCGGCCGAGGCCAAGCCGCACTGGCGGGCCTACCGGGAGCTGGCCCCGCACGGCGAGTGGATAGAGCTGGCCCGGGAGTTCACGGAGTAGGCATCATGCATCCTCGCTCGCATCCTTCGGCAACCCTCGGCGAAACCGTCAGCGCGGCTCCGATGCGGCGGGACAGGCGCCGCACGCTCCTCCGGCTCGGCCTGGTCCTGGTGCTGGTCGGGTCGGCGGGGCAGGGCGCCGCGCAGACGGTCCGCATCGAGCGGCTCCTGGACGGCCCCATCATCCGGCCCGACATGGACGCCTCGATGGGCGGCAACATCGCCGGGCCGTCCCTCATCCGCGTGCCGGACTGGGCGGAGGACCCCCTGGGGCGCTACTACCTCTACTTCGCCGATCACCGCGGCACCTACATCCGGCTCGCCTGGGCCGACGCCCTGGAGGGGCCCTGGACGACCCACGAGCCCGGCGTCCTCGACCTCGCCGACTCGCACTTCCCGACCACCTGCCCGCCGTGCGCGCCCCCCGGCGCCTACGTGCACATCGCCTCGCCGGACGTGCATGTCGTCGAGGAACGGCGGGAGATCGTGATGTACGTCCACGGCCGCGACGCCGGCCGGCAGGTGACCCGGGCCGCCGTGTCCCGCGACGGCCTGCGCTTCGAGGCCCGGCCGGAGATTCTCGGGCGGCCGTACTTCCGCGCCTTCCGGCACGACGGCTACTGGTACGCCCTGGCGATGCCCGGCGTCGTCTACCGGTCCCGGGACGGCCTCTCCGGCTTCGAGGAAGGGCCGACGCTGTTCAACCCGAACATGCGGCACTCGGCGCTGCTGAAGCGGGGCGAGTCGCTGATCGTGTTCTATACGCAGCGGGGCGACGCCCCCGAGCACATCCTGCAGTCGCGAATCGACCTCGCCGGCGACTGGAGGAGCTGGACCGAGACCCCGCCGGTGGAGGTGCTGCGCCCGGTGCGGGACTGGGAGGGGGCGGGGCTCCCGGTGGAGCCCTCGCGGGGCGGGGCCATCGACGTGCCCGTGAACCAGCTGCGCGACCCCGCCATCTACGAGGAGGACGGCCGGACCTGGCTCCTCTACACCGTCGCCGGCGAGCGCGGCATCGCCCTCGCCGAGGTCCACGTCGAGCCGTAGAGGGTCTGTGGCCTGCCGCGCCGCAAGTACAGGCGTGGCGGGAGCCTCGCTGGCGGGAAGCTCCTGCCGCGCAAGCACTCAGTACAGGAAGTCGTCGTCGACCCGCCGCCGTTTCGGGGCCTTCCGCCGTACCTTGTAAAGGGTGCAGTCGAGGCACCACGACTCGGCGTTGAAGCCGCCCTTGCCCGCGTAGGGCAGCACCTCGGGATTCGAGCAGTACGCCGGCCCGCCTTCGCTGACCGACCATCGGCAGCTCTGAAAGCGGGCCTCGGCCGGTGTCGGCGCCGGCTCGGCGGCGGTAAGGGTGGGGGATGGTTCTGCCCTGGTCGGGGCCGCCTCGGGGTCCTCGGGCCTGCCCGAGTCGTCAGTCCACATGCGCGGGCTCCCGCAACTGCAGGTCGATCGAGGTCTGCAGCGCCCTGACCGCCTGCAACTCGGCCGGGGCCGCGAGGGTCAGCGCGCTGCCCGTGGCGTCGAGCCGGGCGGTCCGCCCCACGCGGTGCACGTAGGTGTCGCGGTTGGGCGGCACCTCGAAGTTCACGACGTGCTTGATGCCGTCGATGTCGAGTCCCCGCGCCGCGACGTCGGTGGCGACGAGCACCCGGTAGCGGCCGCTGCGGAACCCGCCCACCGCCGCGAGCCGCAGGGCCTGCGACCGGTCCGCGTGCAGGGAGGTGGCCTTGATGCCTGCGCTCGCCAGGGCCCGCGCCAGCCGTTCCGTCCCGCGCTTGGTGTTGACGAAGACGAGGACCGATCCCGAGGACCTGCCCAGGAACGACGTCAGCCAGGCGGTCTTCCGGGCCGCCGGCATCCGTTCCACCGCGTGGGAGATGCCCTCGGCCGGCTTCCCGCGCTGGCCGATCTGCACGTAGGCCGGATCGCGGGCCAGCTCCGACAGCGGGTGCAGCACCCAGTCGGGGATCGTGGCCGAGAAGAGCAGGGTCTGGCGTCCGGATCCGCCCGAACGGGGACCGGGGGGCAGGCCGGAGACGATGCGGCGGACGTCGGGCCAGAACCCCATGTCCAGCATGCGGTCGGCTTCGTCGAGAATCAGGGTGTCGATGCGGTCGAAGCCGGGGATGCCGCCGCGCAGGTGATCGATGAGGCGTCCCGGGGTCGCGACGACGATGTCGACGCCGGCCTCGAGGGCCTGCGACTGCGGAGACATCGGGGTGCCCCCGAAGACCGCCGCGCTCGTGAGCCCGGTGTGGTAGACCAACCCCTGCAGGTCGTCCTCTATCTGCACCACGAGCTCCCGGGTCGGCCCCAGGACGAGCACCCGGGTGCCGCCCGCGCCGGCTTCGGCGGGAGCGCGCGGCTCCTTGATGAGGCGGTCGAGCACCGGCAGCAGATAGGCCGCCGTCTTGCCGCTTCCCGTTTCCGCGCTGGCGATCAGGTCGCGCCCGCTCGCCACGATGGGAAAGACGGCGGACTGGACGGGGGTGGTGGTGGCGAAGCCGCGGTCCCGGACGCCCTCCGCGAGGGCCGGGTCGAGATGCAGCTCGTCAAAGGAGATCGGCGCCGCGTCGACCACCGTCGCCGGCAGCGTCAGCTCGGCGGTCGGAGCCGCGAAGTCCTTCGCGGTCGGCACGGAGCGTCTCTTGGGCCCGGCCGCGGGGCCGCGCCCCCGCCGGGGTCGTCTACGTTTCGTTTGGGAATCCAAAATATCAGCGAGCCCGGAAGGTGATGATGCCCCGGACCGGATCGTAGGGAGAGACGCCGACCGTGACCCGGTCGCCCGGAACGACCTTGATGCGGAACCTCCGCATGCGGCCGCTCAACTGGGCCAGAACTTCATGGCCGGCGTCGCACTGCACCCTGTACAGCCCGCCGCTGTGCACTGCCATGACCGTGCCTTGTACGTCGATGAGGTCGTCCTTTGCCACACGCCTCCTTGTCACCGTCCGGCCTGGCAGACGCCGAGGGCTTGCGCCGCGGAAGCCTCGCGCCGGCGAAGCTCCGAACGCGACCGACGAGCCGCTCAGCCCGAGTCTCGCGCGGGCGAAACTCCGAGCGCAACCACCAAGTCGCGCCGCCAGGTTTCGCGCCGGCGAAACTTCAACGCGACCACCAGGCCGCGCAGCCTGCGGTACCGAACTCGGGGACGGTACATTCCTCGCCCCGGCGGTGGGCCGGGGTCGCCCGGCGGCAGTCCGGATGACCGGACCGCGCCGCCTTCTCTCCAAGTCTTGCACATCGGCCCGGCGCATGCAAAGCCGCCCACCGGGCGGCGGCTCTAGAGGGCCTTGACCGCCGCCTCCAGATCCGCGGCCATCGCGGCGTAGTCCGAGCCCGCCAGGCGCCGCGGCGGGCCGAAGCGCACGCGCACCCTGCCGGGGCGCGCCATCCGGAGCTCGCGTCCCAGCACGCGGTCGACCCCGCGCAGCCGCACGGGGACGACCGGCACGTCCAGCCGGGCCGCGAGCATCGTCGCGCCGGGCTGGAAGCGGCCGACGGCGTCGCCGGTCACGCGCAGCCCCTCGGGGAAGATGAGCAGCGAGTTGCCGGCGCTGACGAGCTCGCCCGCGTAGCGCAGGGCGTCGCGCGCGCCGGCCTCGCGCTGGGGCAGCGGGAACGCGTTGAAGAAGCCGGTGGCCAGATAGTAGTTGAGGCTGCTCGTGAACCGCTGCGGCGGCGTATGGTTGCGGGGGTCGAAGTGGCCGGCGAAGAACTCCTTGGACATCGCCGTCACCACGCGGTAGCGCTTCGCCCGCGGCAGCGCGGCGAGAATCACCGAGGGGTCGATGAAGCTCTGGTGGTTGGCGGCGAAGACCACCGGGCCGTCGAGGGCGGCCACGTGCTCGAGCCCCTCGACCCGGATCCACGCGAAGAGGCGGGTCATGGGCAGCAGCCACACCGCGAGCGCGGCCCGGCGCAGCTGCCGGACCGGCCACGCCTGGTTCCATCGCGGGGCGGGGAACGGCGGCCCGGCGGGCCGCGACGGGCCGGCCGACGCGGCGACGAGCGCCTCGAGGTCGGCGACCGTCGCGGCGCCGGCCACTCCCCGCTCGTCGACCGCGGCGTCGAGCTCGCTCTCGAGGGTCATCAGCAGCTCGACGCGCTCGAGCGAGCTCAGCCCCAGCTCGTCGAGGCGGGTGCCGCCTTCCACCGCGCCGCCGGCGATGCGCGCGAGGATCGACGAGACCGAGCGCTCCCCCCCGGCCGCGGGGGCGGGGGCCGCCGCCCCGCCCTCCTCCGCCCAGGCCTTCACGGCGCGGCGCTTGAGCTTCCGCGTGCCCTCGGTGCGCGGAAGCCGGTCGCCGGGCCACACGAGGACGTCGCGGACCTTCTGGTGGTCGGCGAGCCGGCGGTTGGCGGCGCGCGCGACGTCGCCGGGCGGCGTCGCGGGGCCGAGCACCGCGACCGCGTACACGCGCTCGCTCCCGTCGCGGGTCAGGCCGACGACGGCCGACTCTTCGACTCCCGGCACGGCGTCGACGACCCGCTCGACGTCCTCGGGGAACACGTTGAGCCCCTCCGCGGTGACGATCATCTCCTTCTTGCGGCCGTGCACCTGCAGGCGGCCGGCGTCGTCGAGGGCCCCCAGGTCGCCGGTGTGGAACCAGCCGTCCTCGAAGACCGCGTCGTCCTCGGCCGTCCCCCGGAAGTAGCCGGTGGTGACGTTGTCGCCCTTCACGAGGATCTCGCCGTCGCCGGCAATCCTGACCTGCATGCCCGCGATGGGGGTGCCGACCGAGCCGCGCCGGGTCCGGAACGGGTGGTTCAGGGTCACGATGGGCGCCGTCTCGGTCAGCCCGTAGCCCTGGATGACGAGGAAGCCCAGGCGCCGCCAGAACGTCTCGAGGTCGGGGTCGAGGGGCGCCGCGCCGACGATGAAGCACCAGAACTTGAGCCCGAACAGCCGGTGCACGCGGCGGTAGCGCCACCACCGGTGGGCCACCCCCAGCCCGTCGGGGGGCTCGGCCGTCTCCGGGGCGACCTGCATCACGTGGTCCTTCAGGACGTCCAGGATCTTCGGGACGCAGACGAGCACCGAGATGCGCCGGCTGTGAATCTGGCGGACGATGGCCTGCGGGTTGAAGCCCTTCATGAACACGCAGGTGCCCGGCAGCATCGGGGGGATGAACGTGGCCAGGGCCTGCCCGAACATGTGGCTCAGGGGCAGCAGGTTGAGAAAGCGCAAGGGCCGGAAGGGGCGCGCGTAGCGGCGGTACTTCAGCACCTCGCGCTCGACCGGGACGATGTTCGCGAGCACGTTCCGATGGGTGATGACGACCCCCTTGGGCTCGGACGTCGCGCCGGACGTGAAGACGATCTCGGCGGTGTCTCCCGGTGCCGGGGCGTGGGGGGGCGGAGGCGGCCCCCCGGCCCCCGGCGTGCTCAGCTCGCGGAATCGCCAGGCCTCGACCCCGTCGAGCGGGGCCTCGGCGACATCGTCGCCGACCAGCAGGAGCCGGGCGTCGACCCGCCGGGCGACGGTCTCGAGAAAGGCGGACGAGGCCCGGTAGTCTATCGGCACCACCACCGCGCCCCGCAGCAGGCACCCCCAGAAGGCGGCGATCCACTCCGGGCGGTTCTCGCCCCAGAAGAGCACCGCGTCGCCGGCGCCGACCCCGGCCCCGGCGAGGCGCCCCGCGAAGGCCGTCGCGGCCCGCCGCACCGCGTCGTAGCCGTGCCGCCGCACCCTGTAGCCGTCGTCGTGGACCAGGAACTCGGTGTCCCCGCGCAGGCGTTCGTCGAAGTAGTCGAGCAGGGTGTCCCGTTTCATGCGCGCATTATGGTCGAAGCCGGCGGGCGCCCCGCCCGGCCTCATGGTCGCCGCCGGCGGGCGCCCCGCCCGGCGCCGGTCATCGGATGGAGACGCCGATGTTGGCCGCCGTCAAGGTCTGGCGCGGCGAGCCGGGCTCCTCTCCCAGCTGCTCGATCGGGCTGATGGCGAAGAACCGCAGATCGAGCGACAGCGCCACGTTCGGGGTGAGGAACCACCGGGCGCCTCCGCCGTAGTTGAGGGTGCGGGACCCCCGTTGCACCGGGGTCGTCGGCTGCTCCGGGTACACGTTCAGCCGCGACGTGCCCAGTCCCCCGCTCAGGTAGCTCCAGCCGTTGCGGTGCCCGAAGTTGAACGAGATCTGCGGCGACATGGCGGTGAACCGCGAGGTGACGGGGACTCCCTCGATGAGCGGTTCCATCTCCTCGTCTCCCGGCGTGGGCTCTCCCGGCGTGGGCTGTCTCGGCGGGGGCTGACTCGGCGCGGGGGCTCCCGGCATGGGCTCCACCGGTGGGAGGTGCGCCGCCGAGGACAGCATCGAGGCCCCGACGCCGAAGGTGACCGCCCTCCATCGGAAGAAGTAGAAGTGCCCGCCGAGGTCGACGGCGAGGCCGCGGGGGGGGAGCTGGTCCGCCCGGAGCCTCCGCAGGCCGGCCAGCTCCTCGTTCCGGCCGAGGCTGACCGTCGAGCCCCGAATGTCGATGACGTAGCGGCCGATCGGCTCGTCGTCCTGCGCGGCCACGCCGGAGGCGGTCACTGCGAGCAGGAACGCGACCCGCAACGCGGTCCGCACGTGGGCGCTCGACATCCTCCGCCCAGTATACCGGGGGCCTGGACGGCTGCCGGTATACTCCGTCGCATGCCCAGCGACGTTCCCGTGAGCGCCTTCGAGGAGGCCGCGCGGCGCATCGCCGGCGCCGTACGCCGCACCCCGCTGCTGCGGTTGCCGGTGGACGGAGCGCCGGTCTACGCGAAGTGCGAGAACCTGCAGGCGGCCGGGGCGTTCAAGATCCGGGGCGCCACCAACTTCATCGCGCAGCTCGACCCCGAGGCGCGCCGGCAGGGGGTCATCACCTATTCGTCGGGCAACCACGCGCAGGCGGTGGCGATGGCCGCCCGCCGGGTCGGGGTGCCCGCGGTGGTGGTCATGCCGACTAGCGCCCCCGCCGTCAAGGTCGAGGGGGCCCGGGAGCTCGGGGCCGAGATCCTCTTCGAGGGGACGACGTCGGTCGAGCGGAAGCGGCGGGCAGAGGCGGTGGCGCAGGACCGGCATTTGCAGATGGTGCCGCCGTTCGACCACCCCTGGATCATCGCGGGCCAGGGCACCGTCGGCCTGGAGATCCTGCAGGACCGCCCGGAGGTCGAACGCATCCTCGTGCCGGTGGGGGGCGGCGGGCTCGTGGCCGGCGTCGCCGCCGCGGTCAAGCAGCAGCGTCCCGAGGTGCGGGTGGTCGGGGTCGAGCCCGCCGGCGCGGCCAAGATGACCGCGTCGCTCGCGGCGGGCCGGCCGGTCGCCCTCGATCGGGTCGCGAGCCTCGCCGACGGGCTGCTGCCGGTGCGGCCCGGCGACCTGACCTTCCACCACGTCCAGCGTTTCGTGGACGAGATGGTCACCGTCGACGACGAGCCGATCGCCGACGCCGTGCTCTGGCTGTTCCGCCGGGCCAAGCTCGTGGTGGAGACCAGCGGCGCCGCGAGCCTGGCCGCTCTCCCGAGGGCCGCCGATCCGCCAGCGGGCGGGGGCGCCACCGTTGTCGTGCTCAGCGGCGGCAACCTCGGCCTCGAGACGCTGACGCAGCTCGCCGTCCGCCGCCCGCCGGATGACCGGCGGCAGGGCTAGCCCGCCAATCGTCGCCTACGGCTCCGCTTGGCGCCCAACCAACCCTGCTAGGAGTCTGCACCGTTCTACGGCGCAGACTCCTAGGCGGTCCGGGGAGGTCGCGCGCTGCTTCCACCGGCGATGCACCCTGTTTGAGCGCGGCGGCGCCATCCGTCCGCCGGCTCAGAACTGCACGCGGACCCCGGCGAAGGCGCTGCGCGGCTGTCCCGGCCCGATGAACCGCGGGTCGCCGGCGTCGGGCACCTCGTGCAGGAAGACCTCGAGCTCGGCGAGCACGCCGGCCGTCGCGTACCGCGCGTCGAGCAGGTTCTCGACCCGCACGAACAGCTCGACGCCCTCGTCGAGCCGGTACGACGAGCGCAGGTTCACCACCCCGTAGCCGTCCAGCCGCGCCTGGTCGTTGCCCTCGTCGCCGACGAAGACCCGGTCCGACGCCACCACCGTCTCGACGGCGGCGTCCCAGGCATCGGTGATGGCCCGCCGGATGCCCGCCTTCAGGCTGTGGCGCGGGATGCCGGGCAGCCGGTCGCCCGGCTCGACCGCAATCGTCCCCGCCTCGGAGGCGGCGTCGTTGACCTCGTCGTCGCCCGGCAGCTCGAGCGGCGACTGGAAGGTGGCGTCGAGCAGCCCGTAGCCGACGTACCAACCCGTCCCGCCGCGGCGCCCGTTCAGCTCGAGGTCGAGCCCGACGCGCAGGGTATCGCCGGCGTTCTGGAAGTACCCGGTGCCGATGAGCTCGGGCGAGGCGACGAACAGGATGTCGTCGCCGATGCCGGTCCGATAAGCCGTGACGGACCAGTCGCCTTCGGCCCACCGGCCGCGGAGCCCCGTCTCCACGGATCGCGCCACCGCCTGTTCCAGCGGCGGGTCGGAGACGAACGCGTTCGGCACCCGGCACGGCTCGGCGGGGTCGGCGCAGCTCAGCTCGGCCGCCGTCGGGGCGCGGTTCGACTCGGAGTACCGCGCGAACAGGGACACGGCGCGGCCCGCCTGGAAGACGGCGCCGACCGCGGGGTTGAAGCGCGCGAACGCGTGCGCGCCGTCGAGCGATGTCCCGAGACGGTCGGCGATGTCGATGTGCGCCCGGTTGTAGCGCCCCGACACGGTCAGATGCACGCGGTCGGTCGCCGACAGCGTGTTGCTGAGGTACAGGCCCAGGGCCCGGTTTCCGGTGTCGATGGCGGTGTTGAACAGGTCGTCGCCGCCGAGGCCGTGGAGGCTGGCCAGGAGGCTCGACCCGGTCACGCCGCGCTCGGGGGTCAGCGAGCCCACCTCGCTGCTCGTCGTGAAGTCGACGTCCGCCAGATCGGCCGACGCTCCCATCACGAACACGTTGTCGCGGCCGCCGACGACACCGGCCGCGGTCGCCTGCAGAGTGGCGCCGTACCCCGTCGCCAGCGTCCTCGTGCGGTTGTAGGCGGCGTCGCCCGCCGCGTCCAGCAGGGTGATGAAGCGTCCCGACTCCAGGTCGACGAGGGGGGTCGCTTCTTCTTCGTCGTCATCGTCCCCGTCGTCGTCATCGTCCCCGTCGTCGTCATCGCCGTCGTGGTCGTCATCGTCCCGGTCGTCCTCGTCGCCTCCGTTGTCGTCGTCGTCCCCGTCGTCTCCGTGGTCGTCGTCCCCGTCGTCGTCATCGTCGTCGGCCCCGAAACAGAGCGTCTGCGCAGGGGCCCCCTCCGGCAGGGCGTCGTCGTCGCACACCCCGAACTCCGCCTCGTCGCCGTTCAGGGTGCGGCGGTCGAGGTCGCGGTAGTAGCCGGTCACCTGCACCGACCAGGTGTCCGAGGCCGCGACGCTCGCGCGGCCCTGCACGAAGGCGAGCCGGTTCTCGGTCGTGTCCGGGAAGGTGAACACCGCCGACCGGTCCGCGTCGAGCAGCTCCAACGGGGCGGGGGCGTTGCCGTTCAGGCTGGTGTCGGCCCAGGTGAAGCTGAGGCCGGCGTCCACCCCCTCGTCGCGGTACGCGATGTCGGCGAAGGCCTGCGTCACCTCGGACGGCGAGGCGACGCGCCACCCCGTCTCCGAGAAGTGCGTCGCGCCGGTATAGAAGGCCCAGGCGCCGCGGTTGGCGCCGTACTCGGCGGTGGCGGTGTAGCGCCCGAACGATCCGCCCGAGACCTCGCCCCGGAACCCGGTGTGGTCGAACCCGTTCTTGAGCTCGAGGGCGAGGGCGCCGCCGAGGGCGTTCAGCCCGTAGGTGGGGTCGGCGCCGGCGCTGAGCTGCACCCGGTCGACGGCGAACTGCGGGAACAGGTCGAACTGCACGGTGTCGCCGAACGGCTCGTTGATGCGCACCCCGTTCTGGTAGACGGCGATGCCCTGGGGCAGGCCGAGCAGCGGCGAGGCGGTGAAGCCGCGGAAGCGCAGCGTCGGCTGGAAGATGTTGGTGGTCGTGCCCTCCAGGGTCACCGACCCGAGGCGCTCGTTGAGGGCGTCGGCCATCGAGGACGCCCCGCGCGCCGCCAGATCGCCCCCGTCGATCACCGAGACCGCCGCGGGCAGGCGCTCGCGGGGGATCCCGGCACCGCGGATGGGAGTGATCGCCACCACGTCGACCTCCTCCGCGATCGTCGCGAGGCTCAGCGTCACGTCGAGGACCAGCGGGCTTCCCGCCGTCAGCGTCACCTCCTCGCGGCGCGTGTCGAACCCGGTCAGCGTGAAGGTCACGGTGTAGACGCCCGGCGCCAGGCCCAGGGCGTAGTCGCCGGTGTCGTCGCTGGCGGCGGTGGCCGGCGCCGCCAGCCCCGGCGCGACGGCGGTGACCGTCACGCCGGGCAGGACCGCGCCCTGCGCGTCGGTGACCCGTCCGGTGAGCTCCGCCGTCTGGGCCTCGGCGGCCGGCGGGCTCGCGAGGCTCAGGTAGAGGGCGGCGGCGAGGAAGCGGACGAGAACCGCGTATCGGCCATGCGGTGGAGTGAAGACATCGGGCCGGAGAGGAGGAGGCGGTTGTTCCATACAGGTACATTCCCCGCGACTCCGATCCGTTCAGAGGAATCGAGCACGCGCGGGGCCTGCGGTGGCCTGCGTCCGTCCTTCTTGTTCCTCAGGGCAGGTCCCGCACGAGTGGGGGGCGATCGAGTCGCATTCTGCGAGGACCGCCGGTCTCTCCGCCGGCAGGAGTCGCGCCCGCGCGAGGCGGGCGGACAACCGCGGCGCCGCGGGTATAGACTGACCCAAGACGCAATGGCGCCTTACATCCACGACCGGGCCCTCGATCTCGGGCTCGGCCTCGACGAGGCCGTCGCCCCGGCCGGGCGGGCCGAGGCGCACGAGGCGGTGCTGCGGCTCTTCGACCTGCACCGCGACGGCGTGCACCGCTACGTCCGCGCCCTCGGCATCGCCGACGGGGACGGCGAGGACCTCGTCCAGGACGTGTTCCTGGCCCTGTTCCACCACGTGGCCCGAGGCCGGCCCCGTACCAATCTCCGGGGCTGGATCTTCCGCGTGGCCCACAACCTGGCCCTCAGGCATCTGGCGCGGGAGGCGCGGCGGCGCCGGGTCCGCGCCGAGCTCGCGTCGGGTTGGGCCGCCGCGGCGGGGCCGACCCCGGAGGACCGCTACGCGAGCCGCGAGCGGCGGGCGCGGCTGGCCGCGGCGCTGAACGCGCTGCCGGCCCGCGAGCGGCGTTGTCTCCAGCTTCGGGCGGAGGGACTGCGGTACCGGGAGATCGCCCGCGTTCTCGGGCTGTCGCTCGGGACGGTGGCCAACACCATGGCCCGGGCGCTCGCGCGGCTGCGACGGATCGACGAGAGGTAGCACCATGTGGCGCACGAAGAGACACGTCTCCGACGGCGAGCTGCTGTTGCTGGACGAAGACGGGGCGCTGTCCGCCCGCCGCCGGCGCTCGGCGGTGAGCCGGCACGTCGCGGCCTGCCCGCGGTGCGCCGCGCGCCGGGCCGAGCTCGGCGCGGCGCTGGCCGACGCCGCCGCCGGCTGCCGCGAGACGCCGGCCGGGGCGTCACCGTCGCATGTCGCCCGCGCCCGGCTGCGCGCGGCGATCGAGGCGCTGCCGCCGTCGCGCTGGTCCTTCGCGGGCCGCCCTCGGGCCGGCTGGCCGCTCGCCGACTGGTCGCTCACGGGTTGGCCGCCGGCCGGCTGGTCGCCCGCCGGCTGGTGGTCTCGGCTGGCCGCCACGGCCGTCGCCGTTGCGGCGGTCGTCGTGGTCCTGTCCTGGCCGAACGCCCGGGGGCCGGGCGCTCCCGACGGGCCGGGCGTTCCCGGCCAGCTGTCCGCCGGGACGCCGGGGCTCGCCGCCGACGCCGCGCCCGCGTCGTCCGGTCCCGATCGTCCGAGGCAGGACCTCACTCCCGGCAGCGTCCTCCCCGTGGGCGTCGACGAAATCTGCGGCCCCGGTGTCACCGGCTTGCCGCCGGTCGCCGCCCAGGTGCCCCGCCAGGTGTTCGAGGCGTACGGCGTCGACTACGGGCGGGCGGCCGAGTACGAGCTCGACTTCCTCATCACCCCCGAGCTCGGGGGCGCGCCCGACCCCAGCAACCTGTGGCCGCAGCCGTACCGGACCGGCCTCTGGAACGCCTACGTCAAGGACGAGCTCGAGCGCGAGCTCCAGGACCTCGTCTGTCGGGGTACGCTGGACTTGGCCACCGCCCAGCGGGAGCTCGCCAACGACTGGATCGCCGCCTACAAGCGCCGCTTCAACACCGACCGCCCCCTGCGCGACTACGGCCGGTTCCCGCTGGCCCCGGATGAGGTCGAGGCGTGGCGATCCGAGCTCGCCGAATGGCGCCTCCTCCCGGCGGGCCGGGTCGCTCGCCCCGCACCGGCGAGCGCTGCGGCGCCGGTCTACGCGACCGCTGCCGGTCGCCGGTTCGTGGCGGCCGGTGGATGACCGAAACGCCTCGGCGATCCGAGCCTCCCGCTGCTCGCGGGCGTCGGCTCCCGCTCAGCCCTGTCCGGTTTGCCGCCGTGCTCGACCAGGTCGGCGCCATCGAGTGGGGAATGCCCCGGGGGACCTCGCATTATCCCGGGCTGTGATACGCTGGGGCTGTGGAACTGTTAGACTGTGGCAATGAGAAACATCACGGTATCCGTTGACGACGAGACGCACCGGCGGGCGCGCATCCGGGCGGCAGAGCTGGATACGTCGGTCTCGGCGCTGGTGCGCACCTATCTCCAGAGTCTGGTTGACTCCAGTGGCGAATCGGCCGCCAAGGCAGGCGAGAGCGAGACACCATTGGAGTTGCGACGGCGCGAATTGGACGAAGTGCTCGCAGACTTCGACGCACGCGGGGTGGGGCTGCGCTCGTGCGACAACCTGACGCGCGACGAGCTCTACGACGAAGCGACCGGCGGCGGGCCCGATGCGCTTCGTTGACACCAACGTGCTGCTCTACGCGGTCAGCCCTCTGCCGGAGGACGCCGGCAAGCGCCGCCGTGCTCGCGAGTTGTTGAGGGAGCCGGACTTGGCGGTATCCGTACAGGTATTCCAGGAGTTCTACCATCAGGCGACGCGCCCAACGCGCCCCGGGCGGCTGTCTGACGGCGACGCGATCGCTTTTCTCGGAACCCTCCTCAAGTGTCCGGTCCAGGACGTCACCCTCGCGGTCTTCCGAGATGCCGTCGCCATGAGCCGACGCTTCAAGCTGTCCTATTGGGACGGAGCGATCCTGGCGTCGGCGCGCGCCTGCGGCTGCGACGTGGTGTACTCCGAGGACTTGAGCGCCCAGCAGGACTATGGGGGCTTGCGCGTGATCAATCCGTTCGTGGAGCAGGCGCGGCCGATGTAGGCGGGCGCAGCCGTCGTCGCCGCCGAGAACCGGGCCGGCAGCTCCGGCGTTTCATCCGCCTTCCCGGTCCCGCGAGGACCGATGGTTGCCGTCGGTCGCCATCACACCAGCGTCGAATCGATCCCGAGCCGCGTCCCGTGTACGATCGGCAGCACAACCGGGCGTCGAGCCTTGGCGCCACGACTGACGGCCCGAAGCGCGATGACGACGAGCAACGCCGACTTGAACTGGATCGCGAACTACATCTGGGGCATCGCCGACGACGTCCTGCGCGATCTGTACGTCCGCGGCAAGTACCGCGACGTCATCCTCCCCATGACCGTCCTGCGCAGGCTGGACGCGGTCCTGGAGGACACCAAGCAGGCGGTGCTCGACATGAAGACGTTGCTCGACAAGGTCGGGAACGTCGAGCAGAAGACCGCTCTGCGGGCGGCGGCGGGGCAGGCGTTCTACAACACCTCGAAGTTCACGCTTCGCGACCTGCGCGCCCGGGCCAGCCGGCAGCGGCTCGAGGCCGACTTCCGAGCCTGGCTCGACGGGTTCTCGCCCAACGTGCAGGACATCCTCGAGAGCTTCGAGTTTCGCAACCAGATTCCGCGGCTCTCGAAGGCTGACGCCCTCGGCACCCTCATCGAGAAGCTCACATCGCCCGACATCAACCTCAGCCCCGCCCCGGTGAAGAACGACGACGGCTCGGTCCGGCATCCCGGCCTCGACAACCACGGCATGGGCTCGATCTTCGAGGAGCTGGTTCGGCGCTTCAACGAGGAGAACAACGAAGAGGCAGGCGAGCACTGGACGCCGCGCGACGCGGTGCGGCTGATGGCGAAGCTCGTCTTCCAGCCCGTCGCCGACGAGATCAAGCCCGCCACCTACCTGCTCTACGACGGCGCTTGCGGCACCGGCGGCATGCTGACGGTGGCCGAGGAGACGCTGCGGCAACTCGCGGCCGAGCACGGCAAGGACGTGTCCACGCACCTCTTCGGCCAGGAGATCAACGCCGAAACCTACGCCATCTGCAAGGCCGACCTCCTGCTGAAGGGCGAGGGCGACGCCGCCGACAACATCGTCGGCGGGCCGGAGCACTCCACCCTTGCGAACGACGCCTTCCCGTCGCGCGAGTTCGACTTCATGCTCTCGAACCCGCCCTACGGCAAGAGCTGGAAGACCGACCTCGAGCGCATGGGCGGCAAGAAGGCCATGCGCGACCCGCGCTTCGTCATCGAGCACGCCGGCGACCCCGATTACTCGCTGGTCACCCGCTCCAGCGACGGCCAGATGCTCTTCCTCGCCAACAAGCTCTCGAAGATGAAGCAGGACACCCCGCTCGGCAGCCGCATCGCCGAGGTCCACAACGGCAGCTCGCTGTTCACCGGGGACGCCGGCCAGGGCGAGAGCAACATCCGCCGCTGGATCATCGAGAACGACTGGCTGGAGGCGGTCGTGGCCCTTCCGCTCAACATGTTCTACAACACCGGCATCGCGACCTACGTGTGGGTGCTCACCAACCGCAAGCCCGAGCACCGCCGCGGCAGGGTGCAGTTGATCGACGCCACGAAGTGGCACCGCCCGCTCCGCAAGAACCTCGGCAAGAAGAACTGCGAGCTCGGCGAGGAGGACATCGCACGCATCTGCGACACGTTCCTTGCCTTCGAGGAGACCGAACAGAGCAGGATCTTCGACAACGCCGCGTTCGGCTACTGGAAGGTGACGGTCGAGCGGCCGTTGCGCATCGAGGGCGCCGACCCGACCCGCGTCTACAGGGCGGCCGAGATCAAGGAGCTGAAAGAGAACGGCGAGCGGAACGAGGCCGCGCCGCCGATCATCCGGAAGATCCACAAGCGGGGTACGGAGGCCGATCCGCTATGCGGCCTGTTCGCGGCCACCGCCGACGGTGGAGCGGCCGTCGTGGAGTACGAGCCCGACGCTGACCTGCGCGACACCGAGCAGATCCCGCTGCAGGAAGACGGTGGCATCGAGGCGTTCCTGCGCCGCGAGGTGCTGCCGTATGCGGCGGATGCCTGGTGCCAGGCCGAGAGCGTGAAGGTCGGCTACGAGATCAGCTTCACGCGTTACTTCTACAAGCCGAAGCCGATGCGCACGCTGGCCGACATTCGGGCGGACATTCTGGCGCTGGAGCAGGAGACGGACGGGCTGTTGGCGGAGATTCTGGGCCACGGTGAACCGGCCACGACGCGATGAGGACGAGTGCAACGGGAGCGGGCAATGACCGACAATCCATCGGCGGAGACGCGGGCGCGGCCAGCGGAGATCATCTTCGAGGTCACGGAAGCGGTCGAAGGCGGGTACGACGCGAGGGCGCTCGGCTACAGCATCTACACGCAGGGAGAGAGCTGGGACGACCTGAAGGAGATGGTGAGAGACGCCGTGCTCTGTCACTTCGATGAGGACGCAGCGCCGCGCGTGATCCGGCTGCACCTCGTCCGGGAGGAGGCCATCGCGGTATGAAGCTGCCCCGCGACCTCTCGGGCACCGAGGTCGTCCGGCGGCTCGCGCGTCACTACGGCTACCGCATGACTCGGAGCCGAGGCAGCCACATGACCGTGACGCTGACGGCTGGAGGCGACCAGCATCAGGTGACCGTACCTCGGCACAGGGACGTGCGGGTCGGGACCCTGGACGCGATCATCGTCGATGTGGCGGCATTTCTCGGTCTGCCCAAGCAGGCAGTACGCGGGACCCTCTTCGGTTGATGTGATGGTCGCCGAACTGAAGCCGTATCCGACCTGCAAGGACTCCGGGCTGGAGTGGTTGCGGGAGGTGCCGGCGCATTGGGAGGTGCGGCGGCTCCGCACGATCTCGGAGATGCGAGTCAGCAACGTCGACAAACACTCGAGAGACGGCGAACGGCCGATACGCCTCTGCAACTACGTGGATGTCTACAGGGCTGACCGCATCCGCGCGGAAAGGCAGCTCATGGCTGCCACGGCAGCGCCAGAAGAGATCGCGAGGTTCCGGCTACGCTCGGGTGACGTGCTCATCACGAAGGACTCGGAGGCGTGGAACGACATCGGTGTACCGGCTCTTGTCGAGGGAGCCGCAGACAACGCGATCTGCGGCTACCATCTGGCACTGCTACGGCCGTTCTCAGACTGCGTCAGCGGCGATTTTCTGTTCCGAGCGGTGCAGAGTTCGACGGTTGCCTACCAGTTTCACGTACGCGCCAACGGGGTGACGCGGTACGGTCTCACGCACAACGCGATCAAGTCCATATGGGTACCCCTCCCGCCGCCGCCCGAACAAGCCGCCATCGTCCGCTTCCTCGACCACGCCGACCGGCACATCCGGCGCTACATCCGCGCCAAGCAGAAGCTGATCGCGCTGCTGGAGGAGCAGAAGCAGGCCATCATTCACGAGGCCGTCACCGGGCGGATCGACGTGAGGACCGGGCGGCCATACCCGGACTACAAGGAGTCCGGCGTCGAGTGGTTGGGGGCTGTGCCTGCACATTGGGACGTGCAGCGGAGCAAGCGTGTGTTCAGGCCACGCACAGAACTCGCCCACCCTGGCGATACTCAACTATCAGCTACTCAGGCCTACGGTGTGATCGCGCAGGCGGACTATGAGGAGAAGATTGGTCGAAAGGTGACCAAGATTCTGCGACACCTGGACCAACGCCGTCATGTGGAGATCGACGACTTCGTGATTAGCATGCGGAGTTTTCAGGGAGGCCTCGAACGAGCTTGGACGAGCGGCTGCATTCGATCCTCTTACATTGTTCTTCGTGCCGTTACAGCGTTGACTGTGGGGTACTTCGGTCATCTGTTCAAGTCGGCTGGCTATATCGCGGCGCTGCAATCGACGGCGAACTTCATTCGGGACGGGCAGGATCTGAACTTCGAGAACTTCTGCCGGATCGACGTGCCGTTTCCGCCCATCGAAGAGCAGCAGCAGATCGCGCACGCTGTCGGTAGAGGGACGGATCGCATCGCGTCGAGTATAGAGCGATTGCGCCGGCAGATTGGTTCATTGCGCGAATACCGCGCGCGCTTGATCGCCGATGTCGTCACGGGCAAGCTCGATGTTCGCGAGTCCGTTGCGGGGCTCCCGGAACTGGATCCGGGTGCCGCTGAAGGGGATACGGATGACAACTTCAATCGTCACCTCGGCTCGGAGGCCGGCGAGGACGCGGAGGAAGGGGGTCCGTTGCGGGATATCGTCCATGCCGAGGGGGCTGAGGCGGAGGCAGGGGAGTCGATGGCGGAAGGGAGGTGAACCGATGCACTGGAGTCCTGTTCGGCAGTGGAACGCATTCCCCGCAAGGTCAGCGGTGCCTGGGTCTTCAGTGGGACCAGAGTGCCGGTGTTACGCCCTCTTCGAGAATCTTGCCAGCGGCGCGACAGTCGAGCAGTTCCTGGAGTGGTTTCCCGGGGTCGAGGAGCGTCAGGTCAGGGAGGTCCTCGAGTACGAGGCGAAAACGCTGAAGGCATCGGTACTGCGATGAGGCTGCTCTTCGATCAGGGGACGCCCGTTCCGCTGGGGCGGCGCCGGGGCGGCCATTCGGTGGCCACGGTAGCGGACCGGGGTTGGTCCGAGCTGGACAACGGTAACTTGCTCGGCAAGGCGGAGAAGAACGGCTACGAAGTCCTGATCGCCACGGACGAGAACATGCGCTACCAACAGAACCTGGGCGACCGACGGCTCGCAATCGTGGTGCTGCTCTCCACGGCGTGGCCCGATGTTCGGCTGCGCATTGAAGAGATACGGGCGTCGCTGGTCGACATCCGGCCTGGCGACGTGAGAGAAGTGCCGATCTGATTCGGAGAGTTGGGTGGGAACAGCGTGACCTCTGACACGACGGAGCGCGGCCTGGAACGGGCGATCTGCACGGCGCTGGCCGGGCCGGGTCCGGGGAGAACCATGAGCGACGAATCGGAACCGCTCGATCGCATCACCGTGCGGGCGGACGTCTTCGGGGGAAAGCCGATCATCCGGGACATGCGGATTGCGGTGGAGCATGTTCTCGGGATGCTGGCGGCGGGAGACACGGCGGAGACGATCGTGCGGGAGTACGCGGAACTGGAACCCGAGGACATCCAGGCCTGCCTGCAATTCGCGCATCGTTCGATGGCCGGCGAGCATGTGTATGACCGGCTACCGGTTCGAGAGGGTTCGCGAAGTGCCTGATGCGGGCGGGGTCCATCGTGGTGACGAGAAGGTGGGTGGGGATACGGACGACGGGATTCGGCGAGCAGGACGATGGCTGAGGCCTCGGATACGTCCGAACGCGGCCTCGAACGCCTCATCTGCACGGCGCTGGCCGGCCATCCGTGTGAGCCGCCGAAGGAGGGCATGATTGCAGAGGCGCGCGCAGGGTACGGCGGCGTCGGCTGGAGCGGCGGCAATTCGGGGGACTACGACCGCGAGTTCTGCGTCGATCGGGTCCAGCTCGGAGCGTTTCTGCACGGCACGCAACCGGAGACCGCCGACGCGCTGGGGCTGGACGAGGACGGCCCGACGCGGCGGAAGTTCCTGGCCCGTCTTCAGGGCGAGATTGCCAAGCGGGGCACCATCGACGTGCTGCGCCACGGCGTCCGGCACGGCGCACACGACCTGGAGCTGTTCTACGGCGCGCCGTCGGCCGGGAACCCGGAGGCACAGGAACAGTTCGAGCGGAACCGCTTCACCGTCGTCCGGCAGTTCCGCTACAGCCGTGACGAGGCGCAGCGGGCGCTCGACATCGGCCTGTTCATCAACGGCCTGCCGGTCTTCACGTTCGAGCTGAAGAACAGCCTGACCAAGCAGACGGTGGACGACGCGGTCGAGCAGTATCGGCGGGATCGCAACCCGCGCGAGAAGCTGTTCGAGCTCGGCCGCTGCGTGGCTCACTTCGCCGTCGACGAGAGCGAGGTGCGCTTCTGCACGCACCTGAAGGGGAAGGCGTCGTGGTTCCTGCCGTTCAACCGGGGCTGGAGCGACGGGGCCGGCAACCCGCCCAACCCAAGCGGCATCAAGACCGACTACCTGTGGCGCGAGGTGCTGGCCCGCGAGAGCCTGACCAACATCCTGGAGAACTACGCCCAGGTGGTGGAGGCGAAGGACGAGAAGACCCGCAAGAAGAAGCGGACCCAGGTCTGGCCCCGCTACCACCAGCTCGACGTCGTGCGCCGGCTGCTGGCCGACGCCGCGGCGGACGGGGCGGGCCGGCGCTACCTGATCCAGCACTCGGCGGGCAGCGGCAAGAGCAACTCCATCGCCTGGCTGGCTCACCAGCTCATCGGCCTGGAGAGGGACGACGCCCCGGTCTTCGACTCGATCGTCGTCGTCACCGACCGGCTCATCCTCGACCGGCAGATCGGCGACACCATCCGGCAGTACGCCCAAGTCGGCGCTACCGTGGGGCGCGCGCAGCAGTCCGGCGACCTGCGGCGGTTCATCGTGGCGGGCAAGAAGATCATCATCTCGACCGTCCAGAAGTTCCCCTTCATCCTCGACGAGATCGGCAACGAGCAGCGCAGCCGGCGCTTCGCCATCATCATCGACGAGGCCCACTCCAGCCAGGGCGGTCGGACGTCGGCGTCCATCTCGGCGGCGCTCGGGACGGCCGGCGAGGAGGGCGAGGACGAGACGTTCGAGGATCGCATCAACCGCGTGATGGAGTCGCGCAGGTTGCTCCCCAACGCCAGCTACTTCGCGTTCACTGCGACCCCGAAGAACAAGACGCTGGAAATCTTCGGCGCGCCCGATCCGCAGCCCGACGGCGCCGTCCGGCACCGCGCCTTCCACAGCTACACCATGAAGCAGGCGGTCCAGGAGGGCTTCATCCTGGACGTGCTGGCGCACTACACGCCGGTGGCCAGCTACTACCGGCTCGCCAAGACCGTGGAGGACGACCCCGAGTTCGACGTCAAGAAGGCGCAGAAGAAGCTGCGGCGCTTCGTCGAGGGCCACGACCACGCGATCCGCCTCAAGGCCGAGATCATGGTCGACCACTTCCACGAGCAGGTCATCGCCAGGAACAAGATCGGGGGCGCGGCGCGGGCGATGGTGGTCACGAACGGCATCGAGCGCGCGATCCAGTACTTCCACGCCATCCGCGACTACCTGCAGGAGCGCAAGAGCCCGTACCGGGCCGTCGTGGCATTCTCCGGCGAGCCCGAGTTCGGCGGCCGGAGGGTGACCGAGGCGTCGTTGAACGGCTTCCCGTCCGGCCGGATCGCCGAGAAGATCCGGGAAGACCCGTACCGCTTCCTCGTCTGCGCCGACAAGTTCCAGACCGGCTACGACGAGCCGCTGCTGCACACGATGTACGTCGACAAGACGCTGTCCGGCATCAAGGCGGTGCAGACGCTGTCGCGCCTCAACCGGGCCCACCCGAAGAAGCACGACGTCTTCGTGCTCGACTTCCTGAACGACGCCGACACCATCCGCGACGCCTTCGCCGACTTCTACCGGGCGACGATCCTGGCCGGCGAGACCGACCCCGACAAGCTTCACGACCTGCAGGCAGATCTCGACGCCGCGCAGATCTACTCGCCCGAGCAGGTCGACGACCTCGTCCAGCGCTACCTCGGTGGGGCCGAGCGCGACGAGCTCGACCCGATTCTCGACGCCTGCGTGGCCGTCTACGTGCACGAGCTCGACGAGGATGCACAGGTCGACTTCAAGGGCAAGGCGAAGGCGTTCGTGCGGACGTACGGCTTCCTGTCGTGCGTTCTGCCCTACACGAACGCCGGCTGGGAGAAGCGCTCGATCTTCCTGATCTTCCTGATCTCCCGGCTCCCGGCGCCCGACGACGAGGACCTGTCCAAGGGTATCCTCGACGCCATCGACATGGACAGCTACCGGGTCGAGAAGCGGGCGGTGCAGAAGATCCCGTTGCCCGACGCCGATGCCGAGATCGAGCCCGTGCCGGCCAGCGGCGGCGGCCAACGGCCCGAGCCCGAGCTGGACCGCCTCTCGAACATCCTCAAGGCGTTCAACGACCTGTTCGGCGACGTCGCGTGGCAGGACCGCGACCGCGTGGGCGAGCTCATCACCAAGACCATCCCCGCCCAGGTGGCAGCGGACGTCGCGTTCCAGAACGCCCGTCAGAACTCGGACGACGCCAACGCCCGCATCGAGCACGACAGGGTGCTGGCCCGCATCGTGACCGGCATGGTCAAGGACGATGCCGAGCTGTTCAAGCAGTTCATGGACAATGAGGGCTTCAAGCGCTGGATGACCGACCGGGTGTTCGAGCTGGCTTGCGAGCAAGCGGGCTCACCGTAAGGTGTACAATGCCGATTACTT
This sequence comes from Vicinamibacterales bacterium, assembly GCA_963663815.2. Lineage (GTDB taxonomy): Bacteria > Acidobacteriota > Vicinamibacteria > Vicinamibacterales > UBA8438 > JAJEEA01. The sequence goes on from OY760734.1 coordinate 6,362,560, forward strand.
CTCTTAAGTTCAGAAACTTCAAGGCGCTACGGAACTACTCGGTCTCCCTACAGCGCATGAACGTACTTGTCGGGCCGAACAACAGCGGCAAGTCCACTGTTCTCAGTGCCTTCCGTGTCCTGGAACAAGCCCTACGCAGAGCAAGATCGCGTAGCGCTTCCCGTGTGAGAATACATACAGGCAGGATGTCGTGGGGGCACAATCTACCCGTCAACACCGTACCTATCTCCCTGGAGAATGTTCATTCCGATTACGCAGATTCGGATAGCAGCATTGAGGTTCGGTACTCCCGCGGGAACAAGATCTATCTGCTTTTCCCAGCGGATGGCGGCGTAACGATGTATTGGGAAACAGCGCAGAGGCTGCCCACTACGCCTGGGGCCTTTCACAAGGCCTTCCCTGATATCGTACAGACGATTCCAGTGCTCGGTCCGGTTGAGCAACGCGAGCCTATTGTTACTGATGACAGAGTGAGACGGGCTGCCGGTACGCCGGTTGCCAGCCGCCATTTTAGAAACTACTGGAGGAAGAATCCAGAGGGGTTCGAGAGATTCCAGCGCCTCGTTGAGAATACCTGGCCCGGTATGACCATTCGGAAGCCGGAGAGGCCAGACCCTTTAGAAGATCGGCTGACTATGTTTGTTTCGGAAAACCGCTTCGACCGCGAACTGTACTGGGCGGGTCTAGGGTTTCAAATCTGGTGTCAATTGCTCACGCATATCTCGCGGTGCAGCGGGTCGGATCTGCTCGTCGTTGACGAGCCTGAGGTCTATTTGCATCCAGAAGTTCAGAGGCAACTCCTCGGAATTCTCCGGGAAGTGCGTCCTGATATCGTGCTTGCCACTCATTCGGTAGAGATCCTGGGTGAGGCGGACCCTGGCGAGATTCTGTTGGTAGACAAGTCTCGGCGGGCCGCACGCCGGCTGCGTGACGTTGAGGGCGTTCAGCAAGCGCTCGACAACATTGGTTCGGTTCAGAACCTGACGCTGACGGAGCTGGCCAGGAATGGACGCATTCTATTTGTGGAGGGATTGCGTGACTACAAGATACTCAGGCGTTTTGCAGGCGTTCTTGGTCTTTCCAGGCTTGCCGCTGGCAGCGGACTAACCCCATTTGAGTCGGGGGGGTTCGATTCTTGGTCGAGGATTCAGGCGTTGGCTTGGGGGTTCAGGAACACGCTCAAAGCTGAGCTCAGCATTGGCGCCGTTTTCGATCGGGACTACCGCTCTGAGGAAGAAGTGACTCAGCTCAAGGGGGAATTGGAGAGGGAGATCGACTTTGCGCACTTTCACAATCGCAAAGAGGTGGAGAACTACCTCTTGACGCCGGCGGTTCTCGATCGCGCAGCGCAGAAGGCGTTGGACGAGCGGGAGCGCCGGACCGGAGAATCCCATTCGGCGGGTGTTGATATTTTGGGTGTTCTGAAATCCATTACGGATGAGCTTAAGGCCGAGTGCAGCGGGCAATATATAGGCAAGTATTATGAATACTTCAAATCGAGTGGTAGAGATCGCGCAACATTGGCTACCGATGCGCTGAACATATTCGAGAGCAAGTGGAATTGCATGGCCTCAAGAATGGAGATCGTAGGGGGCAAGACCGTGCTACGGGCCGTGCGGGAGCGCTTGCAGGAGAGTCACGGCATAACGTTGACGGATTGGAAAATAGTGGATTGCTACAGAGTGGATGAGATTCCGGAAGACTTGGCGATGTTGCTGTGTAGGCTGGAGGAGTTTCGCAGGGTTCTGGGTGACAAGTAGGTGGCGCGAGCGACGGGGGTGTTGTTGTCGTGGGGCAGGGAGCTGGTGTTGCCGGGAGACTGGCTCTTAGTTAGAGAGTCAGTGGTCGCTGCGGGTGGAGTGTGTATCGGGCTCAGTGGCGACCAGAACTGCGGCTTCGGTGACGGGGCGATGCGTAGCGTAGGGGCGCCGGAAGCGGCCGTTGGGACGTTCCGGAATCCACGCCACGTTTCGGGGCTGGCGTCGCGTAGCGGATCGCGCGCGTTGCGATCGACGACTTCTGGGGCGCCTGACTGGGACGGCTGGATGGCGCGTGTACCGACCAACGTCTGTCAGGAGGGTTTGGCCGGGAGTCCGCTGGGTTGCTGACGGGAATAGCGGCGGTCATCCGTGGCGGGGCGTCGGTGCGGCGCGGCGGCTGACGCACGAGGTCGCATCGGGCCGCACCGGGTGGCGTGCAGGACAACGAACCCGGCTGTACGAGGACTACCCCCAAGTGGTGGAGGCGAGGGACGAGAAGGCGACGTCGACCGCGGTATGCTTGGATCGTGAAGACCCGGGAGCTGTTGAGACGGTTGCAGCAGGACGGCTGGTACGAGGTCCGTCGCAGAGGCAGCCACAGGGTGATGCGGCACCCTGCCAAGCGTGGCATAGTCGTGGTGGCCGGGAATCCGAACGCGGACATGAAGGCGGGCACGCTCGGTCAGGTGCTCAAGCAGGCCGGCTTGAAGGACAGGGAGCGTGAAGATGGCGCAGAGTGAGTATCTGGTCATCGTGGAGAGATACGAGGATGGCGCGTGCGGGGCCTATGTGCCGGAGCTTCCCGGCATAGGCGTGGCGGGGGAGACCGAGGATGAAGTGCGTGCCTTGGTCGCGGAAGCGATCAGGCTGTATCTCGATGAGCTGGAACGGGGTGACGATCGTGGATCGGAGTCGGTCGTCGTGAGCCACTACACGGTTGCGGTCTGATGATAGAGGTGTGCGGCGTCTCGCGAATGGAGCGGTCGTTTACGCCGCAGGGTCGGAACCTGGGCCAGGAGCATCACCCGCGATCCGCGAGAAGCCGAGCCGCCGCCTCCGTCGCCTGCTCCAGCGACGTGACCTCCCCGTCGAGCTGCCGCTCATAGACGGCCTTCAGAATCCGTCCGATTTCCGGCCCGGGCGCGAGCCCGAGCTGCAGCAGATGCCGCCCGAGCAGGAGCGGGGCGGGCGCCTCGTGCTCGACGCCGAGTGCCCGCGCGCGGTCGAGGAACCAGTCCAGCGTCGCCGCGCAGTCGAAGTCGCCGGTACGGCCGAGGCAGTCGGCCGCGGACAGCCGGGCGAGCAGCTCCAGGTCTACCTTCCGCGCGAGGCGGCGGAAGGCGCCGTCGCCGACCGAGTCGGTGCCCCGGTGCCACATGCCCGGCTTCAGGTGGTGGGCCACGAGCCCGAGCACCTGCGCGCGGACGTCGTAGCCGGCGAGGGTGTGGACGTCGAGGCGGTCGAGGAACGCGCGGGCGGGCGGCACGCCGGCCTCCTCGTGGCCGCGCGAGCGGATGCGGCCGTCGACGAACTCGGTGGTGGCGGGCTTGCCGAGGTCGTGGCAGAGGGCGGCGAGCATCAGGGTGAGCTGCTGGGGGTGGTCGAGGTCGTCGATGAGCTTCCGGGCCTCGTCGATGACCATGAGCGTGTGCACCCAGACGTCGCCCTCGGGATGCCACTCGGGCTCCTGCTCGCAGCCGTCCAGTACCTCCAGCTCGGGGAAGAGTTGCGCGATGACGCCAAGGTCCCGGGCCAGCTCGAAGCCGAGCGACGGTCGCCGGGCCTGCAGCAGCAGCTTCTCCATTTCGCCGCGGATGCGTTCGGCGGGGAGGTCGTCGAGGGCGATGCCGCGGCAGATGCGCGCGGTGGCGTCGTCGGGCGCGAGCTCGAACCGCGCGGCGAGCTGCAGGCCGCGCAGCACCCGCAGGCTGTCGTCGCCGAAGGTGGCGGGGTCGACCACGCGCAGGCGCCCGCGGTCGAGGTCGTCGCGGCCGCCGAAGGGGTCGATGTACTCGCTGCGCCCGGGGTCCCAGGCGATAGCGTTGACGGTGAAGTCGCGCCGGCGCGCCGCCTCTTCCTCGGACATCCAGGGGTCGCCGGTGACGACGAAGCCGCGGTGGCCGCGGCCCTGCTTCGACTCGGTGCGGGGCAGCGAGACGTCGACGCCCCCGACCTTGTAGACGGTGAAGCTCTGGCCGACGGTGTTGACGGGGCCGATCTCGGCGAGCAGCTCGCGAAGGCGGTCGGCCTCGATGCCGTAGACCTCGAGGTCGATGTCCTTCGACTTGCGGCCGAGCAGGCGGTCGCGCGCCCATCCGCCGACGTACAGGGCACGGCCGCCGGCGTCGCGCACCCGGTCTGCGATCGCTTCGGCAAGCCGGGCGTCGGTCATGGCGCGAGGCCCACTGCCGTGACGCGATTGGCGGTCGGCGCCGTCGTCGCGTCGAGGACGGAAACGGTCGTGCCGCGAGGTGCCCCGTCGCAACGCGACCGGCGGCCGGCGCCATCGTGGCGGGCGTCGCTCATGGGGCGAGGTTCTCTATCTCGACCGGCTCGATCTCTCCGGCCGGACGGAAGCCGAAGATGCGGCCGTAGAAGTACAGCTCGGCCTCGGCGGCGCGCCGGATGTTCGCGGCCCGGCGGAACCCGTGCTGCTCGCCCTCGAACATCAGGCAGGCGACGGGGAGCCCCTTCCGGCGCAGGGCGTCGACCATGCGCTCGGTCTGGTCGGGAGGTACGACGGCGTCCTCGAGGCCCTGCAGGAAGATGACGGGGCAGGAGAGGCGGTCGACGGCGTGGATCGGCGAGCGCTGCTCGTAGAGGTCGGCGCGCTCGGGCCAGGGGCCTATGAGCGCGTCGAGGTAGCGCGACTCGAACTTGTGGGTGTCCCGCGCGAGGGCCGCCGCGTCGGAGACGCCGTAGTACGAGGCGCCGGCCGTGAACACGCCGCCGAACGCGAGGGCGCACAACGTGGTGTAGCCGCCGGCCGAGCCGCCGCGGATCGCGAGCCGGGCGGGGTCGACGTCCCCTCGCGCGACCAGGTACCGGGCCGCCGCCTCGCAGTCCTCGCGGTCGACGATGCCCCAGGCGCCGCGCAGGAGGCGGCGGTAGGCGGTGCCGTACCCCGTCGACCCGCCGTAGTCCACGTCGACGACCGCGAACCCGCGCGTCGTCCAGTACTGGACGGCCAGCTTGAAGCCGGGGTCGGCGGCGCCGGTGGGCCCGCCGTGGATGAACGTGAGCAGCGGCGGCCGCTCGCCGTCGGGGGCGCGGAACGCGGGGTTGCGCGGCGGATGGTAGTAGGCGTGCGCCGTGCGTCCCCCCGCGCTCGGACAGGCGATCGGCTCGGCGCGCGACACGTACGACGGGTCGAGCTTCGGCTTCGAGCCCCGGCGCAGCGTCTCGACCGCTCCGCTGTCGGCGTCGATGGCGACGAGGGCCGAGCCGGCCTCCGCGCTCGCGGCGACGCACAGCAGCCGGCCCCGCGACGCGGCGGCGCAGAACCCGAACGTCGTGAACGGCGTGGCGACCTCGCGCAGCCTCCCCGCCGACACGTCGATCACTCCCAGCCGGGTGCCGTCGGCGTTCCCGTAGTGCGCGACGATGCGGTCCGCGTCCAGCACCGCGTACCGGCTCATGCCGAACAGCCACGGGGGCAACCCGAACTCGGCCTCCATCGGCAGCACGGGAACCAGCCGCTCCCCATCCCAGCGGTGGAGGTTCCACCAGCCGGAGGCGTCCGAGACGCAGTACAGCGTCCCGTCCGGACCCCACGCCGGCTGGAGCACGGACACCTCGCCGCCGGCGATGCGGCGGGGCGACGAGAGGGCGCCGTCGGCGGCCACGTCGGCGACCCACAGCTCGGTCGCGTCCCACGGCATGTTCGGGTGGTTCCAGCACACCCACGCCACCCGGTTCCCGTCGGGGCCTAGCCGCGGCGATGCGTAGAAGTCGAAGCCCCGGTGCACCGGCGCGGGCTCGCCCCCGCGGGCGGGCACCGCGACCAGGAGGTTCTCGGCCTCGCGGCCCGCGCCGCGGTGGTCCTCGGCCACGCAGATCAACCGGCCCCGGGCATCGTCCACCGTGGCGTCGGCGTAGCGGACGGCGATCTCCGGCGTGATCGCGGCCGGCGCCCCGGAACCGTCCACGGGCCGCCGGTACAGGCGCTGGTCGGCGAAGTTCGAGAAGTACGCCACCCCGTTCGACACCGCCAGCGCCCCGCCCCCGTACTCGTGGACCCGGGTCCGGGCGTTGTGGGCGGGCGTCGTCAACTCCGTCATCGCGCCGTCCGCGGTCAGCCGCATCGCGGCGCAGCGGCCCCCCTCGTCCGGGCGCGACTCGACCCAGTACACGTCGTCGCCGTCGACGGCGAGCCCTTCGAAGCGCAGCGCCCCCGCCGTCAGCATCTCCGTGGTGACGGGCGACTCCCATGCGCCGTACGGCGCGATGGTTCGTTCATTGGTCATGGGTTTCACCGAGCGTACGGACGGCGCTGGAAACTACCTCGCCACGTGCGGTCCCTGACGGCGCCAGCGGGACCGGAGAACGCCCGTCAGAGCGATCGCGCGAGCCGGAACCCGTAGTCGGTGTAGCGCAGCGACGGGTCGAGGCTGCTGCGGGCGGCGGTCCGGTTCAGGGTCAGCGCGTGGCGCCACGCGCCCCCGCGAGAGGCCCGCCGCCGGCCTTCGTCCGGGCCCACCGGGTTGACGGCCGGCGCCCGCTCGTAGAAGTCGCGCGCGTGCCAGTTCGAGCACCACTCGTGGATGTTGGCGCCGATGCCGTAGAGCCCGTACCCGTTGGGCGTACCCAGGGTGACCGGCCAGGGGCCGTCGAGGGGGCCCCGGCCGCGGTTGGGCACCCAGTCGGGAATCTCGTCGCCCCAGGGATAGCGCCGGCCGTGGGGGCCGCCGCGGGCCGCCCGCTCCCACTCCGCCTCGGTCGGCAGCCGCACGGCGGGACCGCGGCGCGAGCGCCAGGCGCAGAACGCGACCGCGTCGTGCCAGCTGACCCCCACCGCCGGCAGGTCTTCTCCCCGGAACGCGGGGTTGTCCCACTCGCGCGGCGGCTCGTGGCCGGTGGCGTCGACAAACCCCGCGTAATCGGCCCGCGTCACGGGATGCACGGCCATCCTGAACCCGTCCACCCATACCCGGTGGGCGGGGCGCTCCGACGGCTGGCCCTCGTCGCTCCCCATCAGGAACCAGCCCCGCGGGATCGTGACGAACTCGGACATGGGGAGGGACCGCAGGTCGGCGGGGGAGCCGCGCTACATCAGCGGGACGACGACGTCGTGCAGGTCGCCGTCGCGCGAGACCGTCACCTCGACCTCGTCGCCCGGCTGGTACCGATCGAGCACGAGGCGCAGCTCGCGGAACGACTGCACCGGCTCGCCGTCGATGCGGACGATGATGTCTCCGATGATGTCGCCGAGGCGGTTGGCGCTCGGCTCGGTGCCGCGCAGGCCGGCCCGGGCCGCCCCCGAGCGCGGGTCGACCTGCTCGATGACGACCCCGTTGACCCCCAGTCGGTTCGCGACGATCCGGTTCATCCGCCCGTCCATCGGATAGATGCCGAGTCGGGCCGGGGTGTACTCGCCGTGGGCGATCAGCTGCGGCACGACCCGCATGACGGTGTTGACGGGGATGGCGAAGCCGATGCCGGCCGAGGTGCCCGACGGGCTCGCGATCTGGCTGTTGATGCCGATCAGCCGGCCGCGGCTGTCGAGGAGGGGCCCGCCGGAGTTCCCGGTGTTGATGGCCGCGTCGATCTGGATGACGTCCTCGATGATGTCGCCGGTCAGGCCCGCTATCTGGCGGCTGAGGGCCGAGATGATCCCGGTGGTCAGGGTGGAGCTGTAGCCGAAGGGGTTCCCGATGGCGTACACGCTCTGCCCGACGCGCACGCGGTCGCTGTCGCCCAGCTGGACCTGACGCAGCGACTCGGTCGCGGCGTCGATGCGGAGCACGGCCAGATCGTGCCGGGCCGAGCCCCCGATGTACTCGGCCTGGTAGCCGGTCTGGTCGTGCATGACCACCCGGGCCGATGACGCCCCTTCGAGGACGTGGAAGTTGGTGACGACGTGGCCGTCCCGGTCCCAGACGAAGCCGGTCCCGGTGCCCAGCGGCACCTCGCCGGTGGCGCGGCCGAAGAAATCGCGGCGGCGGGTGACGGTGCTGATGTACACCACCGACGGGCTGGTGTTCTCGAAGAGATCGACGATCGCCTGCTCGTCCGGCCGCAGGTCGGCGTAGGGCTCGGGGGCCGGCCCGCGTTGCGCCACGAGCATCGGCCGGGCCTCGGCGGGCTCGCCCGCGGCATTGGCCGGGACCAGCTCGAACGTGCATCCGCTCGCCGCCGCGACGAGCAGGGCGGTCGCCACGAGGGCGGGCAGGGCGGTTGCCGAGGGGGTTCGGGTAGCCGAGTCGTGCGGGTTGAACCTGTGTGCCATGACGACATCCTGCAGAGCAGGGGCCGGCCTCCGAGGACCGGTCCGCGATCCGGTCGTCCACGCGGATGCGCGCGGCCGCGTCGTGGCCCGCCAATCGCCGTCGTGGGAGCTTCGGGTCGGCGAAGCTCCCGACGCGACCGCCCGGTTGTGCTGCGGCCTCCGATTGGCGCTCGACCAATCCTCCAGGGAGGCCGCGCCTCCTCCGGAGGCGGCGCCGTGCTACGGCGCAGACTCCTGGGCGATCTTCGGCTCGACGTGCCGGTCGAGCAGATCGGCGAGCTGGTCCTTGCCGGCCACGCCGACCGTCGCCTCCACCACCTCGCCGCCCTTGAACAGCAGCAGCGTGGGAATCGAGCGGACGTTGTACTTCATGGGCGTGTCGGGGTTGTCGTCGATGTTCAGCTTGCCCACGACGACGCGGCCGGTGTACTCGTCGGCCAGGGCGTCGACGGCGGGGGCGATCATGCGGCAGGGGCCGCACCACTCCGCCCAGAAGTCCACCAGCACCGGTTGGTCCGACTGCAGCACCGCCTGCTGGAAATCGCCGTCCGTGAGGGTCTTCGTGTTTTGCGAGGCCATCGTTGCTGTCTTTCCTCGTCTTTCTCCGGCACGGGCCGTATCCGGGAACTCACCCGCCGGGGGTCGGGGCCGGGACCCTTGCCTCCAGCATACAACCTCCCGGCATGCCGGGCTCCGGCGTCCCCGTCCCATCCGGACCGTCGGCGCCGCGGCTGGCGGCGGTCCGCGCCGGTCGCCCCCCGCAAGGCCGTCGGCCCCGCGCGCGCGGCCGGTCTCAGCCGTTCTGCCCCGGCTCTTCGGCAGACTCCTCGGCCTCCTCGAATGTCGCGAGGCCTTCCACCTGCCACTCGGCCAGCGGCTGGGGACCCGCAACGATCCCGTCCAGATCGGGATCGCCGCCGCTGGGGGCCTGCGTCGTGGTCTGCGCGCGGCGTTCCTTCGCTTCCTGACGCCGCGCGTCCTTCATCTTGCGCTGCTCCTGCCGGGCGCGTTCACGCTGCCGCTTCTGCTGTGTCGGTCGTCCACGCGTTGCCAATCGTCACCTCCTTGGGGGGGCGAACCGGCCTGCGCAGACGAACAGGTCTGTCGAGAGTTACACGCTGCAGGAATAGCGGCTAAAGACCTGTCGGCTCAACGGATGGGGAACCCACCACGGGCCGGTCTAGTATCAAGATCCGTTCCTGAAGTTTAACAGCGCCGGGGCCGAAAGGCAAAAAAGGCCGCCGCGGAGCGTCGCCGGCCGCGCGGGCGGGGCTATAATCCCGCGGCGCCACTCATGGACGGACTCCGCGACAGTCTCCTCGCCCTGGGGGTCCCGGGGCTGTTCCTCATCGCCCTTCTCGACTCGGCCGGCATCCCCCTGCCCGGCGGCGTCGACGTCGTGCTGCTGCTGCTGGCCTGGCAGCAGCCGGCGCAGTTCTTCCTCATGGCCCTGGTTGCGGCGGCGGGGTCGACGCTGGGGTGCCTCGTGCTTTACCGCATCGGGCGCACCGGCGGAGACCGCGCCGTGCGCCGCCTCGACCCCGAGAGACGGCGGTGGGTCACCCGGAAGGTCCACGAGAACGACGTCGCGGCCATGCTCGTCGCGGTCCTCGCCCCCCCGCCGTTCCCGACGAAGGTGTTCGTGCTGGTCGCCGGCATCGCCGGCATGCCCTGGACTCGGTTCGCGGGTGCGGTGTTCGTGGGACGCCTGATCCGCTTCACCGGCGAGGCGTACCTGGCCGTCCGGCTCGGCGACCGGGCGTTCGAGACCCTGCAGCAGCACTATCCGACCATCGGCGCGGCGCTGGCGCTGGCGGTGTTCCTGTACCTCGCGGTGAAGTGGGTCCGGAAGCGCCGGGGGCGCCTCGCCGCGGGCTGAACGACGCTTGCGCCAGCGGTCGGCCCGTCCCGCCGCTGGTCGGTGCGAAGGGCGCGGGTGGCAGGGTCGCGGCGCTCGCCTCCAGTAGAGCCGGCGAAATCCGTTACACTGGGGCCGTCCTGCTCAACTCCAGGAAACCGGGCCTCGACGGGCCTGGACCGACAAGCGCGTATCCGGTCGCGGGGTTCCGGGAGGCGGGATGTACCCTCGGAAGCGGACAGGATCGGACCATGAGACCTTCCGGCAACGCGGGGCTTCGCAACCGGCTCCTCGGGCTCGCGCTCGCCGCGGTCCTGGGAGCGTCCTGCGGCGGCGGTGCGCCCGCCGTCGAGGTGCTGCGCGCCCCCGACGGGGCCAGCCTGCCGCAGGCGGCGATCGACGGCGAGGGGCGGCTGCACCTGATCTACTACACGGGGTCGATGAGCAGCGGCGACCTGTGGCACGTCACCCGAACGGCGGAGGCGGCCGACTGGTCGGCGCCGCGGCGGGTGAACAGCCGGCCGCATTCGGTCACCGGCCTCGGGCCCGTCGACGGCGGGCAGCTCGCGGTCGGACCCGACGGGCGCCTGCACGCGACCTGGTTCCACCGCGACCCCACGTGGTTCTTCTACGCGCGCACCGACGAGGCCGGCGCGTTCGAGCCCCAACAGACGCTGTCGGCCCACGAGGAAGGCGGCGTCGAGACCGGCTCGACGGTTGCGGTCGGCGCCGGCGGCGAGGTCTACGTCTTCTGGCACGCCGATCCGGTCGCGGATGCCCACCGCCGCGTCTACCTCGCGGCGTCGCGCGACAACGGGAAGCACTTCGACCCGCCCCGGCCCGTCGGTCCGGCCGCCGAGGGGGCGTGCGGATGCTGCGGGCTGCGGGCGGCGGCCGACGGGGCGGGCGCCGTCCACGTGTCCTACCGCGGGGCCGGCGGCAACGTGCGCCGGGGCATGCGGCTGCTCACCAGCACCGATCGCGGCCATACCTTCAGCGACCGGCTGATCCAGCCGTGGGACATCGGCGCGTGCCCGGTCGCGACCACCGCCCTGGCCAGCGGCGCGGACGGCACGCTGGTGGCGTGGGAGACCGAGGGGCAGGTCTTCGTCGCGAACGCCGAGCGGCTCGACGAGCCGTGGTCCCCGCCCGGAGAGGCGCAGTTCCGGCGCAAGAACGCGACGGTGGCCGTCAGCGCCGCCGGCGACGTCCTGCTGGCGTGGGGGGACGGTCCCGGCTGGCAGTCGGGGGGCAACCTGCACTGGCAGGGGTTCGATGCGCGCGGCCGCCCCCGCGGCGAGACGGGACGCGCGGAGGCGCCGATTCCGGCCCGCAGCGTGCCCACCGTCGTCGCCCGGGCCGACGGCTCGTTCGTGATCGTCTACTGAGGTTCGCAGCCCGTTCGCCAGGCGCCGGGAACGGCATCGCGCCCGCGTGGCTCGGGTGACGGCGCCGGTCGGGGTCGAGCCCGGCGCGCCGTCCGTCGTACGCGGCAGGTTTCCAGGACCGGGGAGGAGCAGCACGGTGCATGACAGGTTGAATCGGTGGCGGTCGTTCCTGTTCGGGCTCGCCGCGGTGGCGGCCCTCGTCGTCGGGTACCAGTCGCTTCACGTCGCGCCGGCCGCCGCGGTCGAGGCCGAGGCGGCGCGCGACCTCGCCGTCGCCGACCCCGCGTCCGTCGGGGTGTCCGCGAAGCGCCTCGAGCGGCTCGACGCGGGCATGCAGGCGATGGTCGACGACGGGAAGCTCGCCGGCATCGTGACGATGCTGGCGCGGTACGGGAAGGTCGTCTTCACCGACAAGGTGGGCAGGCTCGACGCCGGCAAGGACCACCCGGTCGAGCTCGACTCCATCTTCCGCATCTTCTCGATGACGAAGCCGGTCGTCGGCACCGCCCTCATGATGCTGCACGAGGAGGGCCGGTGGCAGCTCGACGACCCCGTCTCGAGGTTCATCCCCGAGTTCGCCGACCTGCAGGTCTACACCGGCGTGGATGAAGACGGCGCCATGCAGGTCGAGCCCGTCGAGCGGGGGCGGCGCATCACCATGCGCGACCTCATGCGGCACACCGCGGGCCTGGGCTACGTGCTCAACCCGCGTCACCCCGTGAACCGGGCCATCATCGACGGCCGGGTCCTCGACACCGGGGCCCCGCTGCAGGCGATGATCGACAAGCTCGTGCAGATTCCCCTGTTGTCGCAGCCGGGGACGGCGTGGGCGTACAGCATCTCGGTCGACGTGCAGGGCCATCTCGTCGAGGTGATCTCCGGCCAGCCGCTGGGCGATTTCCTCCAGGAGCGCATCTTCGGGCCGCTGGGCATGGTCGACACCGCGTTCCACGTGCCTCCGGACAAGATGCACCGGCTGGCCGCGCGGCACACGCCGGGCCCCGACGGCAAGCTCATGGCCCCGCCGGGGGGCGCGCAGGCGCCTGACGCGCCGCTCGCGGGACCGTCGGGCGGCGGCGGGCTGTACGGGACGGCGCCCGACTACATCCGGTTCGCCCAGATGCTGCTGAACGGCGGCGAGCTCGGCGGCGTGCGCCTGCTCGCCCCCCGCTCGGTGGAGCTGATGGCCGCCAACCACCTCACCGACGCCCAGCAGGCGACCTATCGGCGGCCGGGCCAGGGGTGGGGGCTGAACTTCTCGGTGGTGACCGACGGCCCCGCGTCGGGCGAGTCGTGGTCTACCGGCTCCTACTACTGGATCGGCATCGCGGGGACGTGGTTCTGGGTCGATCCCGAGGAGGACCTGACGTTCGTGGGCATGATTCAGAACAACGGCGGCGCCATCAACGAGGTGCAGCGGCTGTCGCGCAGCCTCGTCTATCAGGCCGTCATCGGCGACTGATTCGCGTCGGGGGGCCGCGGCCGGCCCTTCCCGCTGGACCGGCCGGGCCGGCCGTGATACAACCGTCCGCCAAACGTCACATGAACCTCGCGCGGGGTCCGCGCGAGGGAAGGAGCAAGCCCATGCATGCGAAGTCGTACCGGCGGTGGCTCGGAATCGGGGCGCTCGCCGCGCTCGTCGCCGCGCCCGGCCTGGCCGCGGCCAACGAGGCCGACTACCAGCCGACGTTCGCGAAGGACGTCGCGCCGATTCTGCAGCAGAAGTGCCAGGAGTGCCATCAGCCCAACTCCATCGCGCCGATGTCGCTGCTGACCTACGGCGAGGTGCGGCCCTGGGCGCGGGCGATCAAGGACCGCGTGGTCTCGCTCGAGATGCCGCCCTGGCACATCGATCGGACCGTCGGCATCCAGTCGTTCAAGAACGACCGGTCGCTGAGCCAGGAGCAGATCGACACCGTCGTGAAGTGGGTGGACGGCGGCGCCCCCCTGGGCGACCGCGCCGACCTGCCGCCCGCCGTCGAGTGGCCCGACCCCGAGGCGTGGCGCCTGTCCGACCGCTTCGGCGAGCCCGACCTCGTCGTGCCCTCGGCCCCCTTTGACGTGCCTGCCGACGGTCAGGACAAGTGGTGGCGGCCGCTGGCCGAGACCGGCCTCGCCGACGAGCGCTGGGTGAAGGCGATCGAGATCAAGCCGTCGTTCCCCGGCGGCCGCAAGGTCGTCCACCACGCCATCGCGCGGCTCCTCCAGGAAGAGGAGGGGGTGACGGGCCTCGCCAACAGCGTGGACTTCGACGACGACATCGGCCCCGGCACGTTCATGGAGTGGGCGGTCGGCAAGGAGGGCGAGATCTTCCCCGACGACGCCGGCAAGCTGATGCTGCCGGGGGCCCGGATCCAGTGGGACATCCACTACCACGCGATCGGCGAAGAGGTCGCGGGCGACGTGGTCGAGCTGGGGGTCTACTTCCACGAGCAGGACTACACGCCGAAGTACCGGACCATCCTGCACGGCTTCCGCGGGCACCAGGGCGGCATCGACATTCCCCCCGGCGAGATCGGCATGAGCCAGGGCTTCACGATGCTCAAGGGGCCCGCCCGCCTCGAGAACTACCAGCCCCACATGCACATGCGCGGCAAGGCGATGTCGATGGAGGCGGTGCTGCCCGACGGCTCGCGCCGGATGCTCAACAACGTGAGCAACTTCCGGTGGAACTGGCACATCAACTACATCTACGACGAGGAGGCGGCGCCGCTGCTGCCCGGCGGCACGATGATCGTGGTCACCGCGTGGCACGACAACTCGACCGGCAACCGCGAGAACCCGGACCCGCGCCAGTGGGTGGGCAACGGGTCGCGCACCGTCGACGAGATGGCCCACGCGTGGGTCGACGTGACCTACCTCGAGCAGGGAGAGTACGACCAGCTGGTCGCCGAGCGCGAGGGGCTGGCGAACGACGACTAGGAGTCTGCGCCGTAGAACGGGCAGACTCCCAGCAGGATTGGTTGGGCGCCAAGCGGAGCCGTAGGCGACGATTGGCGGGCTAACCGGTGCCGCGGCGCCGGTCGGCGTGAAACCGGATGGCCGGGCCCTCCAGTGGGGGGTCCGGCTTTTTTCTTGTCCGGGCGCGGCGCCGTCCGGCTTCTCGGGTTGCGGCCCCGGGGGCCTTCGACGCAGAGGGTTGCAGGATCTGCGTGCCATTGGCCGGCCGCGGCCGGCAACGACTGCCCGGACGGATTCCTCCCGGGCGATGCGCTCGGCGGCAGCGCGGGCGCGTGGCGCTGGCACGCGCGATGCAATGGAGGCGTGGCCGGAGGACGACCATGCCCACACGCCATCCGAACGGCGCATCCGACCGCCGCTACGTGCGGCTCGTGCGCACCACCCTGCAGATCGACGACGACGTCCTGGAGGCGGCGCGGTGCATCGCCGCCGACGAGCGCGTCAGCGTCGGCGAGATTCTGTCGAGGCTCGCCCGCCGCGGGCTCGAGCCCCGTCCCGACGAACCCGCCTGGAGTCGTCTTCCGCCGTCGATAATTCCGCGTCCACCCACGACGAGGCGGGGCGGCGCGGTCCCCCGGCCCGGCGTGGTCTGGGATCCGTGGTGAGACCGCCGCGCCCGCCGCGGCCCCGAGCCGGGCGGTCCGGCCCATGCAGTATGCTCCAGCGATGTTCATGCGCCTCATCGCGTGGGTCGTCTTCGTCGTCCTCCAGGTCGTCTTCCTGCCCCTGGCGGTGCTCGGGACGCTGATGGTCGCTTACCGGCAGCTCGTCGTCAGCCGGCGGCTGGGCAGCTCGCAGACGGCCATCGAGGTCATCAACGGGCGCTGGACCATGGACTGGTTCGGCATGCGGCCGGACCCGGCGACGGTGCGGCTCCTCGGCGTCCTGCCCAACGCGTCGATCCTGGGGCTGCAGCTGTTCCTGTTCCCGCTGTGGGTCAAGCACAAGCTCAGCGGCGACTACTTCGCGTATCCCCGCCTGCCGCCGCCGGACGGGGCCGAGAGCCTGGCGGACCTGGTGATCGCCCGCACGCTCTACTTCGACAGGCTCCTCGAGCGGGTCCTGCCCCGGGTCGACCAGCTCGTGCTGCTGGGGGCCGGTCACGACACCCGGGCCTGCGGTCCGCTCGTGCCCGACGGCGTGGCCTGCTTCGAGGTCGACCACCCGCGGGTCCAGGCGCTGAAGCGGTCGAAGCTGGCCGAGGCGGGCATCGAGACATCGGGCGTCACCTTCGTCCCCGTCGACTTCAGCCGGGAGGATGCGTTCGAGAAGCTGGCCGCGAGCGGCTACGACCCGGGGCGGAAGACGGCGTTCCTCTGGGAGGGGGTGACCCTGTATCTGGGCGAGGAGGACGTGCGGAAGACGCTGCGGGGCGCTCGGGCGCAGTCGGCGCCGGGCAGCGTGCTGGTCGCGGACGTCTACGCGGAGCGGTTCGCGCGGCTGGCCCGCGGGAAGGCCGCCAGCAAGACCCTCGACTACACGGACGAAGGGATCGTCTTCACGCTGGACTTCGGGGCGGACTGGGAGCGGACCCTGCGGGACTTTCTCGAGAGTGAGGGCCTGACCCTGGGCGAGGCGTACTTCATGGGCCGGGCGAACCCCAAGGGACCGTTCACGGTCGTGGCCGAGATCATCGTGCCGGCGAGCCAGCCACGCGGGGAGAAGGAGAGCGGGTCGGACGCGGTGTCGACTTCCGAGGCGGTGGCGGGAGGGGGAGGGGAGTGACCAGCGCAGGTCGCGCCGGCCAAGCGGGAATCGTCGCCGCAGGAGCCTCGCGTCAGCGAAGCTGCCGACGCAACCGCAAGGTCGCTCTGCGGCCTCCGGTTGTCCCCGACCGGGCGTGCCAGGGGGCCGCACCGCCTCTTGCGGCGCAGACCCCCGGCTGGTTCTTCACTCGACGGTGACCGTGATCGTGGAACAGAGCCCCTCGATGGTGCGGTGCTCGTCGTCGCCGAGCTGGACGGCGAAGGTGTGCTCGCCCGCCGGCATCAGGCTCTCGAAGACGGAGGAGCCGTCGCCGAAGTGGACCCACGGGGCCGACTGGGGGATGATCTCGCCGGCCGGGAGGCACTCGGTGGCGATGCCGATGTGGTAGTGGCCGACTCCCCATCGGGGCGTCTCGACCTCCTCGGGGACCGGCAGCAGCGAGAAGCCCTCGCTGCCGAACTCGAACTGCACGGGGCTCGACACGGTGGCGCCGTCGGCCGGCGACACGAAGAACACGCGCGGTCCCTCCTGCGCCTCGCCCGTCATAGACCACGCCGCCAGCACCGCCGCCCCGGCCAGCGCCGCCGCCCCGAGCACTCTCGTCTTCCGATCCTTCATGTTCAACACGTACTGCTCCTTGATGACTGGGAAATGACGATCCGGCCGATCGAAGCGCCGCCCCGCCGTCGGCGAGGGACCGGCGCCGACCCTTGGATTACCGCGTGCATCCTAGTGTCCCCGGGCGGGTTTCGCAACCCAATTCATGAAGCGCCTGACGCCCCCTCCGGCCGCGAGCCGCGGCAGGGCCGCGCGGGTCGCCGCCGGGCTCGCGCGTGAGCCGGCAGGCTCCGGATTCCGCCGCGGTCCGAGCGGGAGACAGGGCCGCGCCGAGTGTGCGACACTCAGAAGAGGCCGCCGGCCGGGAGCGTGCGCCGTTGGCAGGCGCGAAACCTGGATGGCTGGATGTGGGCGAGGCGGAGGCCGCCGCGCGACGTTGCGGTCGCGTTCAGCGGCCGATTGTCGGGCGCTCGTCGCCGTCGATCCGGCGGCCGCCGGCCGTCTCCACCGACGGCCCCACCTTGAAAGGAGCTTCGTCGCATGCCGCCGTCCCTCACGCGATTCTCTTCCACCGTGCAGCCCGAGGGGGCGTTCACGGTGCTGGCCGCCGCCCGGCGCGTCGCCGCCGCGGGCAAGGACGTCATCGAGCTCGAGATCGGCGACAGCCCGTTCGCTTCCCCGGACGCCGCCGTCGACGCCGGCGTCGAGGCGATTCGGGCCGGCCGCACCACCTACGGCCCGTCGGGCGGGCTGCCCGAGCTTCGCGCCGCCGCCGCCGCCTACGTGAACGAGGAGCACGGGCTGTCGGTGACCGCCGACCACGTCATCGCGGGACCCGGCGCCAAGACGTTCGAGCAGCTCTTCTGCGATGCGTTCGTCGAGCCCGACGACGGCGTGCTCGTGTTCAGCCCGTACTTCCCGACCTACGCGGCGAACATCCGGCGCCGCGAGGCGCGCATGGTGCTGTCGAACCTGCGGGCGTCGCGGGCGTTCCGCCCCAACCTCGACGATGTGCGCCGGTTCCTCGACGAGGATCCCCGGCCCAAGGCCATCTTCCTGAACAGCCCCCACAACCCCACCGGCGGGGTCGCGACCGAGGACGACCTGCGCGAGCTCGCCGACCTGATCCGCGGCCGCAACGTGGCGGTGTTCGCCGACGAGCCCTACGACTGCATGGTGTGGGAGGGCCGGCACCGGTCGCTGCTGGCCCAGCCGGGCATGCTCGAGCAGACCGTCGCCGCCTACACGTTCAGCAAGTCGTTCAGCATGAGCGGCTGGCGCCTCGGCTACGCGGTGTCGAGCCCGGACACGATCAAGGTCTTCGACCTGCTGACGAACGTCGCGCTGTCGTGCGTGCCGCCGTTCACGCAGCTCGCGGGGGCGGCCGCCCTTGGCCGCGGCCGGCAGTACCGCGACGAGCGGATGCGCGAGTTCCACCGCAAGGTCGAGCTGCTGGTCGCCGGCCTGAACACCGTCGACGGCGTGAGCTGCCTCATGCCCGGCGGCACCTTCTACGCCTTCCCGTCGGTGGCCGAGATCTGCAACCGCGCCGGCATCACGTCGCACGGGCTGGCGATGTACCTGCTCGAGGGGGCCGACGACGCCGTCGGCGTCGCCTGTCTGGGCGGGGAGTGCTTCGGCGAGGCCGGCGGCGGCTTCCTGCGGCTGAGCTGCGCGCAGCCCGACGAACGGCTCGTCGAGGCGGTGTCGTTCATCGCCGAGGCCGTGACCCGCCGCGACCGCATCGCCGCGTACCTCGACGCCCACCCCGACCACCGGCTCGCCGCGCTCTACGCGATCGACGCGCCGGTGACGCCGTGAGGAGGTCGATCGAGCGAACAGGCCAAGGCGGCGTCGCCCGGAGACACCATGCGCTCGGTTCTGCTCCCTGACCTGACCTTCCCTGTTGTAGAAGTCTTCACGTTGCCGTAGCCACTCTCCACGGCAAGCGCCCTGGTACTCTAGTCCCCGCGCAGGGCGAGCACCGGGTCGACTCGGCTCGCGCGGCGTGCCGGGACGGCCACCGCGCACAGCGCCACGGCGGCGAGCGTCACCGGCACGGCGACGAAGGTGGCCGGATCCAGGGCCTCGACCCCGAAGAGGAAGCTGGCGATGATGCGGGTGAGTCCCGAGGCCGAGGCCAACCCCACGACCACGCCGACCGCCACCAGCCGCATCCCCTGGAACGACACCATGCGCCAGACCCGGGCGGTCCCGGCGCCGAGGGCCAGGCGCACGCCGATCTCCTGGGTGCGCTGCTCGACCGAGTACGCCGTCAGCCCGTACACGCCGATGGCGGCGAGCACCAGCGCGGCGGCGCCGAAGATCGTCATGAGCAGCATGTTGAACCGCTGCCGGGCGGTGGAGCGCGACACCACCTCGCCCATGGTCCGCACGTCCGAGACCGGCAGTCCGGTGGCGAGGCGCAGCTCGTCCTGGATGGCCGCGCTGAGCCCCCCCGGGCTGGTCCGCGTCCGGACGGTCCAGCCCATCGGAGCGATCTCGAGGCTGAGGGCGCTGACGGCGTCCGGCAGCTGCGCCTGAGGGACGTACATCCGGGGCTGCGGGTCGGCGTTGAGCGCCCCGTCGCGCACGTCGGCCACCACCCCGATAATCTGCCGCTCCGGCTCGTCGGCGAACTGCTGCATGACCCCGCGACCGATCACGAGGCGGTCGGCGAGGGGGTCGCCGTCGGCCCAGAACCGGTTCGCCATCGTCTCGTTGATGACGACCACCGGC
This sequence comes from Vicinamibacterales bacterium, assembly GCA_963663815.2. Lineage (GTDB taxonomy): Bacteria > Acidobacteriota > Vicinamibacteria > Vicinamibacterales > UBA8438 > JAJEEA01. The sequence continues at coordinate 6,381,979 of OY760734.1, forward strand.
GGCGCCGCGCTGCCGTCCCGATCGGTGAAGACCCGTCCGCGCCGCGTCGGAATACGGAACACCTCGAAGAAGCCGTCCGACACCGTCGTCCATCCGCCGCCGCCGTGGAAGGGGCCGTCGTCGAGGGGCCGTCCCGCGATGACGAACGGCAGCCCGAACCCGCCCTCGAGCGGCACGCAGCACGTCGCGGCGGCGTGCTCGACGCCGGGCAGCGCCCGCACCCGGTCGACGCCCTGGCGCAGCAGCGCCTCGACCCCGCCGGCCGTCGCGAAGCGCGGGCCGGTGAGCGATGTCCGCATCGTCAGCACGTTGGCGGCGTCGAAGCCGGGGTCCACGGCGCCCAGCGCGACCGACGTGCGTATCAGCAACGCCGAGCCGATCAGCAGGATCGACGCCAGGGCGACCTCGCCCACCACGAGCACTGCGCGCATCCGGTTCTGACCGGCGCCGGTGCCCGCCCGCCCACCGCCCTCCTTGAGGGTCGCGCCGGGGTCGGTGCGCGACCCCTGCAGGGCCGGGATCAACCCGAACAGGACTCCCGTGCCGACGGAGACGGCGAAGGCGAACAGCACCACGCGCCAGTCGACGGCGACCAGGGCTCCCTCGGGACCGATTCGCGGCAGCCCGACGGTGCTGACCGACAGCAGGGCCCGGATGCCGGCGACGCCGAGGGCGAACCCGAGCGCGCCGCCGGCCAGCGAGAGGACGACGCTCTCGGTCAGCAGCTGCCGGACGATGCGCCCGCGCCCGGCGCCGAGGGCGGTCCTCAACGCGATCTCCCGCCTGCGGCCGATTGCGCGCACGAGCTGCAGGTTGGCCACGTTGGTGCAAGCGATCAGCAGCACGAACCCGACCGCGCCGAGCAGCACCAGCAGCAGGGTTCGTGCGTTCTGGACCAGCATGTCCCGGACGGGCTCGGCGCCGAAGCCGGCCGCGGCCGGGATGACGTCGGGGAACCGCTGTCGATACGCCTCGGTCGAATGCTCCAGCACGGTCTGCGCCCGGGCCAGCGAGACGCCGGGGGCGAGCCGGCCGGCAACGGTGAAGTAGTGCCCCTGGTCGGTGGCGTTCGGGTCGAGCTGGAACGAGGTCCAGACGTCGGGCGCCGCCCCGAAGTCCCGGAAGTCGAACGCGTCGCCCACCACGCCGACGACCGTGTGCGGCTCGGCGCTCAGGGAGAGGGCGCGGCCGACGACCCCGGGGTCGCGATCGAATCGCCGCTCCCACAGGCGTTCGCTGATCAGGGCCACCTTCGGCCCGTTGGGCACGTCCTCGTCCGGCGTGAAGGCGCGCCCCGCGACGATCGGCGCGCCGAACAGCCGGAAGTAGTCGGCCGACACCTGCGCCCATCGAAGCTGCTCGGGCACGTCGCCGCCCGTGTCGTTGATGCGGCCGCCCCGGAAGGCGGCGACGTCGCGCAGGACCTCGGTCTGCGCGCGCCACCAGGCGAGCTTCGCCGGCGAGCCGCCGGGGTTCCGGCCCTGCGGCGAGACGACCTGCAGCCAGACGATCCGATCCGGATCGGGGAACGGGGTCGGCCGCAGCAGCACGGTGTTGACGATGGAGAAGACGGCGGTCGTCGCCGCGATGCCGAGGGCCAGCGCGGCCACCGCGGCGAGCGTGAAGCCCGGGCTGCGGAAGAGCGCACGGAGGGTGTGCCGGAGATCCTGCAGGAGTGTGTCCATGGCCGGGGTTCCCAGTGGGGCTCGTGTGCCGGGCGCTCCCGGCGAGGATGAACGAGGGCTACAGGATAGGACGTGCCCGGGGGCGCGCCGGTTCGGTTCCCCTCGTCCCGGACGGGGGCGATGGGTGCACCCTCCCCGCACCGGCCTCTCCGGTCCGACGGACCCGGCCTTGTGGCCGAGGGCACGCACGCGGGGTCGCCTTGCCTGGGAGTGTTCGCCGTAGAACGGTGCAGGCTCCCAGCAGGGTTGGTTGGGCGCCCGGCGGAGCCGTCAGGCGACGATGGGCGGGCTGGGAGCGTGCGCCGTAGAACGGTGCAGGCTCCTCGCAGGGTTGGTTGGGCGCCCAGCGGAGCCGAAGGCGACGATTGGCGGGCTAGGGCGCAGCCCCTCGGATCGGCTCCACCTGCGCGGCCCGCATCCATCCCACCACGCCGTCCTCGAGCACGATCTCCACCCAGTCGTCCGAGCGACGGTCCACCACGACCTTCGTGCCGGCGTGCACCGCGAAGATCTGCAGGGCGGGATCGTCCGAGGGCGCGCTCTGCACCAGCGCCTCGTCGACCATGACGACGGCTTCGTCGGGGGCGCCGAGCCCGAGCTCCCGGACGACGAGGTTGACCCCGAAGACGAGGGTCAGGGCCGCCGCGGCCAGCGCGGTGCGTCGCGCCCACGCCACCAGGAGCGCGGCCGGTCGGAGCACCACGACGCCGGCGCCCGCGATTGCCGTCACCCAGGCGAGCGCGACGAGCCAGATCAGGGCGGCGCGCGGCAGCAGCCCGACCCACCAGTCGGCGGCGCGGAAGAGCCAGAATCGGGGCCGCGGGGTGATGTCGTCGGCGGTCATCGACCGGGCGAGGGCGAGGTTGGCGAGGAGGTCGTCGTCGCCCGGCATCAGGCGTCGGGCGCGTTCGTAGTAGAGGATGGCGGGGGCGAGCTCTCCCAGCCGGAAGTGGGCGTTGCCGATGTTGTAGTAGAGCTCGCCGCTCTCGAGACCCTCGTCGAGGATGCGCCGGTAGCGGTCGAGGGCGCCCTCGAAGTCGCCGGCCTGGTAGAGCCGGTTGCCCTCGTCGAAGAACGCGCTCTGGGCTCCCGCCAACGCTGGGGCGAGCAGGAGCAGGCAGAGGCCGAAGGCGACGATTGGCGGGCCAGGAGATGTCGGGTGCTTCTCGGTCATGAGGCGGTCAGGGCCGCGTCGAGCTCGGTCATCGCCCGCCCCGCCTCCGCGAGCATCGCCTGCATCGCGGCGGGGTCCGGCTCGGTGGGGGCGAAGCGCTGGCGGTCGCAGCGTTCGAGACAGTCGAGACAGGCCTCGACGACGGCCGCCTCCACCCCGCGGGCGGCGAGGGCGGCACGTATCTCGCCGTGGATCAGGCCGGCCTCGGCCACGTTGAGCTTGTCGCCGAGGAACCCCTGCATGGCGCGGCCTACCTCGGCGTGGAACTCGCGGTGCCGCTCGGGCGAGCACAGCGTCTCGGCGCGGGCGAGCCGGCCTCGAGCCACCTTCGAGGCGCGCCGGCTGCGCGCCCAGGCGACGTCGCCGGCGAGCCGGTCCCGATGTCGGCGCACCGCCACGGCCCCCGCGAACGCGACGAGGGGCAGCAACGCGACCGACCAGAACCCGGCCGAGCGGAAGAGCGAGCCTCCCCGCGCCCGGAACGACGGGGCCGCGATGCGGATGAAGCGGATGTCCGCGCGCTGGAGGTCCACCCCGGCGCGGGCGCGCCCGCCGGGCAGGACCGGCGCGGGGCCGGGGTCGCCGGTGACGGCCAGGTCGATCGGGTCGGAGGACGCCACCGCGTAGGCGCCGCGGTCGGGGTCGAAGTACGCGAGCTCGACGGGGGGAATCGTCATGCGGCCCGGCTCGCGCGGCACGATGACGTACTCGTAGGCCCGGCTGCCGCGGACCCCGTCCGCGGTCGGCTCCACCTCCTCGCGCATCTCCGGGGGGTAGACCTCGAATACGGAGGAAAGGTTCAGACTCGGCTCGGGCAGGGTCCGGATGTTGCCGGTGCCGCTGACGTCGAGGCGCAGGGTCAGGGCGTCGTTGGTTTCGGCCTCGGTGCGGTCCACGTCGGCCGAGACCGCGAGCGAGCCGACGAATCCGGAGTACGACGCGGGGGCGCCGGGCGGCGCCGGCAGCACTTCGAGGTCGAGGGCGTTCGACGCGACCGAGACCGGCACGCGCCGCCCGAACAGGCTGTCGCCGAAGAGGCCGCCGAACGGGTCGCGCCCGCGGGACCGCCGTTGCACGCGGACCTGGGCTTCCAGCACGAGCGGCTCGAGCCGCTTCGCGCCGGCGCTGGTGGGGAACAGGGCGACGCGCCGGATGACCTGGCTGGCGTACTGCACGCCGTCCCGCACGACCTGTTCCTGCCGCCGCGGGGTGTCCAGCTCCTCCACCCAGAAACCGGCCGTGCCGGGCTGCCGGACGACGCTGACGCCCTCGACGTCTACCCGGGTGAAGATGCGGTACTCCACCACGACCGGCTGGTTGACGTAGACCTGCTCCTCGCTCGGGGCGGCGGTGACGAAGAGGTCGTCGGGGGAGACACCGCCGTCGGCCCCCGTTCGGCCCCCCGCGCCGCCGCGCCCGCCCGCGCTGCCCGCCGGGGCGGCGGAGACCTCGACGGTCAGGGGATCCGTGCGCAGGCTCTGTCCGCCGACCGTCACCGTCACCGGACCGATGTCGAACGTGCCCTCCTGCGTCGCCTGGAACCGGTACTGGATCGTGAACGTGGTCGACATCCGGCCGTTGACGAACTGCATCGACGTCGACGTGCCCGAGCCGAGGTAGACGGCGAACGCCGACAGCTCGGGCAGGGCGGGGTCCGCGTCAACGTTCTGGCTGCCGGACACCTCCAGATTCAGGACGAACTGACCGTTGAGGGGCACCGGGTTCTGGCTCAGGAAGGTGCGCGCGGACTGGGCCGCGCCGGCCGCCGGCGTCGCCAGGAGCAGCAACGCCGCCGCGAGCCCGCGTGCCGCCGTCACCAGGGCCTCCTCGGCGGCCGGGCCGGCGCGGTGGTCCGACGCCGGCGCTGAATCCGGTCGGGGTCCTCGTTGATCGCTTCGAGCAGGCGCTCGGCGTCCTCGCGGCTCAGCTCGCCGGGCTGCGGCTCCTCGCCGGCCTGCGGCTGCTCCTGCCGGTCCTGTTCCGGCTCCTGCTGTTGCGGCTGCTCCTGCTGGTCCTGTTCCGGCTGTTGCGGCTGTTCCTGCTGGTCCTGTTGCTGCTGCGGCTGCTCCTGCTGCTGATTCCGTTCCTGCTGGTCCTGCTCGTCCTGCTCCTGCGGATTCTGCTGCTCCTGCTGCTCCTGCTCGTTCTGCTGCTGCTCCCGCGGTTGATTTTCCTGCTCTTCCTGGTTCTCGTCGTCGCTCTCGTCCTGCTGGTCCGACGACTGTTGCTGCTGTTGCTCCTGCAACTGCTCGAGGGTCATCTCGAGGTTGTGCTTGGCATCGAGGTCCGTCGGGTTACGCCGCAGCGCCTGCTTGTAGGCTTCGAGGGCCGGCTGGAGCTGCTGCTGGCGGTAGAGGGTGTTGCCGAGGTTGTACCAGGCCTGCGCCTCGACGGCGGGGTCGCCGCTCTCGGCGGCCTGCTGGTAGGCCTCCATCGCGCGCTGGAACTCGTCGGTCCGGTACAGCGCGTTCCCGTTGTTGAACGGGACCACCGCCGAGTCCGGCGCCGCTCGCAGGGCCTCCAGGTACTGCTCGTGGGCCTCCTCGAACCGGCCCTCGGAATAGAGCTGGTTGCCCGCCTCGACCGCGCCGCGGCCCGGCTGCGCGGCGGCGAGGGTCGGCGACAGCAAGACGGCCAGACCGGCGAGCCCGGCTGCGACCCGCCCGCGGCTCACTCGAACCTCCCCGGCCATTCGGCTCGCAACTCGCGGACGACCCGCGCATCGCCGCCGGCGTGCTCGCGTCTCACTCGAACCTCCCCGGCCATCCGGCCCGCACCCTGTGGACGCCCGGCGCGTCGCCGCCGGCGTGCTCGCGTCTCACTTGAACCTCCCCGACCACTCGGCCCGCACCCGCCGGCGGTCCGGAATCAGGACCTCGGCGGCCAGCAACGCCAGCGCGAAGCCGAGAAAGATCTGATACTGCTCGTCGAACAGGGTCACCTGCTCGGCCTCGAGCTCCTGCCCCTCGCCGCCCGTCACCTCGACGGCCAGCGCCTCGAGCTCGGCCCCGGCCGGCGAGGCGCGGTAGTAGAGGCCGCCGGTGCGCTCGGCCATCGCCTGCAGCGTGGCCTCGTCGAGCTGCGTCGTCACCACCGTCCCGTCGTCGTCCCGCCTGAAGCCGCTGGCCCGGCCGGCCTCGTCGAGCTCGGGAATCGGCACCCCCTCGGTCGAGCCGATGCCGACGGTGTAGATGCGGACCCCCGCCTCGACGGCCCGTCCGACGGCTTCCTCCACCTCGCCCTCGTGGTCCTCGCCGTCGGTGATCAGCACCAGCACGCGGTGGCGCCGGTCGGTCTCCGCGAACGCGTCGAGGGCCACCGCGACGGCCTGGCCGAGGTTGGTGCCCTGCACCGACATCATGTCCGGATCCATCGCGTTGAGGAAGAGGGCGGCGGCCCCGTAGTCGCTCGTCAGGGGGCTCTGCACGAACGCCTCGCCCGCGAATGCGACGAGCCCGACGCGGTCGCCCTCCAGCCGGGCGATCAGGTCGGCGACGGCGAACCTGGCCCGGTCGAGCCGGCTCGGCGCGATATCCTCGGCCGTCATCGACGCCGACAGGTCGAGGGCCACTACGATGTCCTGCCCCTCGCGCCGCACCGTCTCGACCCGGCTACCGAACTGCGGCCGGGCCAGGGCGGTGACGAGCAGCGCCACCGCCGCCAGGAGGGCCGCCTGCTTCGCGATCCGGCCCCGCCGGTCGACGGTGGCCGTCAGCCGGTCGAGGAGGTGGCGCTCGCCGACGAGGGCCAGCGCCCGGCGCGTGCGCGCGCGCGCCCACCACGCCAGCCCCGCGAGGGCCGGCACCAGCAGATACGCGAGCAGCACGTCGGCGGCGGCGAACCTGAACATCAGGGTATCTTCCTCAGCGCGGTGCGGGCCAGCGTCATCTCCAGAAGGAGAAGCACCAGGCCCGCGGCCAGCGGCACGTGGAACAGCTCGCCGTAGCGGGTGAACTGCTCCACCTCGATCTCGGTCGTCTCCAGTACGTCGATCTCGGCGTAGACGGCCTCCAGGCTCTCCCGGTCGGTGGCCCGGAAGTAGCGGCCGTCGGTCAGGTCCGCCACTTCCTGCAGCGTCGGCTCGTCGATGTCCACCTGCATCCGGGCGTAGCGGCGGCCGAACAGGGGGTCGTCGACCGGCACCCGGGCCACCCCGCGGGTGCCCGCCCCGACGGCGTAGATGCGGACATCGAGCGCCGCCGCCATCTGGGCCGCGGTGACGGGGTCGATCTCGCCCCGGTTGTTCTGGCCGTCGGTCAGCAGCACGACGATCTTCGACTCGGCGTCCGAGCCTTGCAGCCGCTTGACAGCGGTGGCCAGCCCCATGCCGATGGCCGTGCCGTCCTCGAGGATGCCGGTCTCGAGCTCGCCGAGCACGGCGGTCACGATGCCGTAGTCCAGGGTCAGGGGCACCTGCGTGAACGCGTCGCCGGCGAAGACCACGAGGCCGATGCGGTCGTTGCGGCGGCCCGCGACGAAGTCGGCGGCCACCGCCTTCGCCGCCTCGATGCGGTTCGGCTCGAGGTCCTCGGCGAGCATCGAGGTCGACAGGTCGAGGGCGAGCACGATGTCGATGCCCTCGGTGGTCACGTTCTCGGCCGTGACCCCGGTCTGGGGCCGGGCGAAGGCGACCACGAGGGCGGCGAGCCCGAGGCCGCGCAGGACGAAGATGGCGTGGCGGTAGCGCCCGGTGCGCCGCCGGTCGGCGCGGGCGACCGCCGCCAGCGACGAGTAGCGCAGCGACCCCGTCCGGCTCCGGCCCCGCGCGACGTACCACCAGGCGAGCAGCGGAACCCCGAGCAGCAGCACGAGATAGGCCGGGTCCGCGAACCTGAGAATCATGTCGCCCGCTCCATCGTCCCGATGGCGGTGCAGGACCCTGGGGCGAACGTCGGGTCCGCGAACCTGAGGAGGGTCATGCCGTCTGCTCCGCGGGGAGCGCGGCCGGCGGGGCGGGGGCCGGCTCGACGATCGCGGTGACGTCCACGACGTGGCGGGCGAGGGGGAACAGCTCGCGGCACTCGGGAATCGCGGGCCGCAGCTTCGCGAACTTCACGAGGTCGCATCGGTCGAGCACCCGCCGCACGTCGGCGACGGCCCCGCGGTCGATGTCGGTCCGGTGCAGGCCGTCGAGGACCTCGCCGGTGGTCATCTCCATCGCATCGACGCCGAAGCGGCCCTCGAGGTAGACGCGCAGGATGTCCGACAGCCGGATGTGGTACGTCTTGATCTCGCCGCGCTCCAGCAGCCCCGCCGCCTCAAGGGCGTCGAGGGCCTCGCGGGCGACCTCGTGGGCGGGTCTCGGGGGGAGCGTCGGTACCAGGGCCTGAGGCCGGGACCGCCGCCGGTAGCGCCGGTAGATCCAGGCCGCGGCCGCCGCGGCCGCGAGCAGGGCCGCGATCCACGGCAGCAGGGTGACGACCGCGAACGGAATGGCGAGCGGCCCCTTGATGTCGCGGATGTCGCCGCCCTCGTCCCGCCCGACGCTCTCGATGGTGACCGTGACCGCCTCGGCCGCGAGGGCCGTCGCCTCGCCGCCGGCGTCCACCACCTCCAGGTCGAGGGACGGAAAGGACAGCTCGCCGAGCTCGAACGCGGCGACCCGCAGCTCGAGACTCGATTCCACCACCCCGTCGGCCGCCGCCGACCGCGGGACCGGCGGGTCGAGCAGCTCGAACGGCCCGGCGTCGACAGGATCGGGCCACCGCACCTCGGCGTCCGGGCCGTGGCGCACCGTCACCACGACCGTGATCGGATCGCCCACCGCCGCCGCCGCGGCCGAGACGGTGGTCTCGACGGCGGGTTCGACGGCCTGGACGCCGGCCGCAGCCGCCTGGACGGCGGGCGCCACGGCCTGGACGGTGGGCGCCGATTCCCGCGCGGCAGTCGGGGCCGCTGCCAGGGAAGCCGTGAGCGCCGCTGCCAACACCCGGTTCGTCATCGGAACCGCTTCGCCCGTTGCCGGAAGAACCGCATCAGCCGGTCGACATAGGGCCGGTCGGTCGTGATCTCCACCACGTCGACCCCCGTCTGCCGGAACTCGCGACCGCGCGCCTCGCGGGTCTCCGCCACCTCGCGCTCGAACGCCCGGCGGAACGCCGGGTCCGAGACGTTCACCGTGAGCCGGTCGCCGGTCTCGGCGTCCTCCAGATCGAGGTAGCCCACCGGCGGCAGCTCGTGCTCGCGGGGGTCGCTGATACGTATGACGACGGTATCGTGCCGGCGGCCGGCCACCGCCAGGGCCCGCCGGTAGCCGCCGGCGAGGAAGTCGGAGACCACGAACGTCACCGCCCGCCGCCGCACCACCCGGGCCAGGTACTCCAGCGCCCCGGCGACGTCGGTGCCGCGCCCCGCCGGCTCGAAGTAGAGCAGCTCGCGCAGCACCCGCAGCACGTGGCGGCGCCCCTTGCGGGGCGGCACGAACTTCTCGATGCGGTCGCTGAAGATGATCAGGCCGACCTTGTCGTTGTTGGTGATGGCCGAGAACGCGAGCACCGCGCAGATCTCCACCGCCACCTCGCCCTTCATGCGGCCCGACGAGCCGAAGTCGCCGGAGGCGCTGACGTCGACGACGAGCATCACCGTCAGCTCGCGCTCCTCGTCGAACACCTTGACGAACGGCGCGCCGGTGCGCGCGGTGACGTTCCAGTCGATGTTGCGGATGTCGTCGCCGTAGTGGTACTCGCGCACCTCGGCGAAGTTCATGCCGCGGCCCTTGAACACCGAGTGGTACTCGCCCGAGAAGACCTCGTTCACGAGCCCCCGCGTGGCGATCTCGACCCGGCGCACCTGCTTGAGGATCTCTCGCGGTATCACGGCACTTCGATGCTGTTCAGGACCCGGTCGACCACCGTCTCCGCCGTCACCTCCTCCGCCTCGGCCTCGTAGGTCAGCAGCACCCGGTGCCGCAGCACGTCGGGGCCGATCGAGCGCACGTCCTCGGGGGTGACGTAGCCGCGCCGGCGCAGGAACGCGTGGGCGCGCGCCGCCCGGGCGAGGTTGATGGTCGCCCGCGGCGAGGCGCCGAACGCGATGAGGTCGGCCAGGTCGGCGAGGTCGTAGTCCTTCGGCGACCGCGTTGCGAAGACCAGATCGACGATGTACCGCTCGACCTGCGGGTCCATGTAGATCAGGTTCACCGCCTTCCGGGCCCGCAGGATCTCGTCGGGCTCGACCACCGCCTCGACCTCCGGCGCCGGGCCCCCGGCCATCCGCCGCAGTATCTCGAGCTCCTCGTCCTTGTCGGGGTAGGTGACGGCCAGCTTCAGCATGAACCGGTCGACCTGCGCCTCGGGCAGGGGATAGGTGCCCTCCTGCTCGATGGGGTTCTGCGTGGCGAGGACGAGGAACGGCGTGTCGAGGGCGTAGCTGGCGTCGCCGATGGTGACGGTCCGCTCCTGCATCGCTTCCAGCAGCGCCGACTGCACCTTCGCCGGCGACCGGTTGATCTCGTCGGCGAGGATGATGTTCGCGAAGATGGGGCCCTTGCGGGTCTTGAACTCCGACTGCCGCGGGTCGTACACGAGGGTGCCGATGAGGTCGGCGGGCAGCAGGTCGGGGGTGAACTGGATGCGCCGGAACGTCGTGGCGACGGCGTCGGCGAGGGTCCGGACGGTCATCGTCTTGGCGAGGCCGGGCACCCCCTCCATCAGCACGTGCCCGTCCGCGAGCAGTCCGACGAGCAGCCGCTCGATCATGGTCCGCTGGCCGACGATGACCCGGCCCACCGCGTCGAGCAGCCGCTCGACGAAGGCGCTCTCGGCGTGGATGCGTTGCTGGATCGCTTCGATGTCGTGATGCATGTGTCTGCGCGCGCGTTCTCCGATCGGCCTTGTTCTCCGATCGACCCTCTATTGTAGGAAACCGGCCCGCCGCTCCCGCAATCGCCGGCCGGGGGTCGGCCCCCGGGGCACCGGGAGAGGCGCGAGCGCGTCTCGCACGCGCCACCGGCGGCCGTCCGTCTGTCAGACGATCCGCGAGCGAGAATGGCCGGCGGTGCGTCCCGGGGACCGTCCGGACGCGCCGCCGAGGGGATCCGGCCCCCGCGGGGTCAGCGGACCGGGAAAAAGATGTCGGTGCGCCACTTCGAGGGGTCCGGCTCGCGTCCCGGATCGGTGACGTAGACCTCCCAGGGGGCCCCGGCGGGCTCGAGGCCCTCCGACTTCATCCACGCCGTCAGCGCCTCCCACGTGCGGCCGAGCTGGTCGTAGGGGCCGGTGTGGGTGACGGTCGCCGCCTTCCCGCCGGGCAGCTCACCGGCCCGGATGCGGTCCGTGCCGGCCAGCGGGGAGGCGACGGGAATCCCGCACTCGAGATCGACGGCGCCGCCGTCCATCGAGTGGTAGATCGCGAAGGGCATCCCCGCCGGCGCCTGACCGCTCTGCTGGATGTACCCGTGAACCTCGCCGAAGAGCGGCCCCATGGTATGCGCGATCTTGTCCATGGTGGTCTTCTTCCGGATGCCCACCATGGGCTGCGCCTCGATCTGCCTGGTCCCGAATTCCGATGTCATCCGAGGTTCCTCCTCCGTCTGTCGCTCCTGCCGCCCGGCCGGCCGCGAGACTGCCGCAGTGATCTGGAAGCTGATCGAAGTCCGATGGCCGGATTCAAAATCCGGCATGTTAACATCAGAACATGGAGCGCAACGCGACCCTCTGGACCGTGCTGCAGGCGCTCACGCTTCTCGTCTCGTTCGTCAGCGCAATCGGCGTCCTGATCGTCAACAGCAAGGTCGACCGACTGACCGTCCAGGTCCAGGCCCTCCAGGAGCTGCTCGTCACGCACGTGACGACGCCCGGCATGCACTCCGACTGACGGGCGCCGGGCTCTGCCCGTGCATTCCGCGAGACCGATTGTCCGCATTCCCAATCCGGATCTGCGACCGTCCCGGCCGGACAACGTCGCTTGGCGCCGCTGCCCGCCCAACCAATCCTAACGCAGTCTGCGCCGTTCTACGGGGCGGACTCCCGGCGTTCTACGGGGCGGACTCCTAGTCTCCCTACATCGTGCATTCTCGTCCGTGCTGCTACCATAATCGGCACGAACGCGGGCTGTGCGCTGGCGCATAGCTCTACATTCCGGGGGGGAAGCCGATGAGAACAGCGCTGATCGCGGCATTCATGCTGGCAGCGCCGTGGGCCGCCGCGGCGCAGGACGGCGGCATCACGGGCACCGTCACCGACGACACCGGGGGCGTCCTCCCGGGCGTGACGGTCGAGGCTTCCGGCTCCGCGCTGCCCTCCCCCCGGGTGGCGGTGACCGACGGCGACGGCCGCTACGCCATCGCCGGGCTCCCCGCCGGCGGCTACCTCGTCACGTTCTCGCTGGCCGGCTTCGAGCGCCTCGAGCGCGACGTCGAGCTGGCCGACGGGCTCACCGCCATGGTCGACGCCGATCTGGCCCTCGGCGGCCTCTTCGAGGAGGTCACGGTGGCGGTGACCGGGACCGCCATCGACGCTCCGGCCATCAACATGCCCCACGCCGTCACCGTGGTCAGCCGCGAGATGCTGGAGCAGCAGGGGGCCACCCAGCTCGTCGACCTGTTCCGCAACCTCAACGTCAGCCACGGCGTCGTCGGCGAGCGGAACAGCTGGTACAACTCGAACCAGCCGTCGACCCTCACCGAGAACGTGGCCAACGTGAACCTGCGCGGCCTCGGCGCCTCGCGCACCCTCGTGCTGATCAACGGCCGCCGCCACGTGCCGGTGCCCGCCCGCCTCATCGGGGGGCGCTTCGTCGACGTCAACACCATCCCCGCCATCGCCGTGGGCCGGCTCGAGGTGCTGAAGGAGGGCGCGTCGGCGACCTACGGGTCGGACGCGGTCGGCGGCGTCGCCAACTTCGTCACCCGCAACGACTTCCGGGGCTTCGAGATGAACGTGGCCCACGACTACTTCGACGGCGGGGGCGACACCACCATCGCGGGCATCTGGGGCGGCCGCATCGGGGCCTCGAGCGCCGTCCTCTCCATGGAGCGGGTCGGCCGCCAGGAGCTGCAGATGGCGGAGCGCCCGTGGGCCCTCGACCGCCTGAGCACCCACGTCGGGGGGAACCGCGCCGGGTGGTCGAGCCTCGGCAACCCCGGCACCTTCGCGGTGGGGGCGCCGGCGCCGTGGACAGCTGACGTCTTCGACCCCCGCTGCACGGACTTCGGGGGCCAGGACGAAGGCTGGACGTGCCGGTTCCGCTACGCGCCGTACGACAACCTGATCGACGAGCAGCAGCAGACCCGTGCCTTCCTCGAGCTCAACGGCCCCCTGAACGACCGGACCAACTACCACATCGAGGGGCTCTGGTCCGACGCCGTGATCCCGAACTGGTACACGACGCCGTCGTATCCGCCGTTCCCGCTGACGAGCACCACGGTCATGGAGGTTGGGGCGAACCACCCGGGCCGGCAGGCGTTCTGCGGCAGCTATGCCGGCGACCCGAAGGCCGATCCCATGGCCGCCTGCGCGGGTGACGCTTCCTGGTACTTGAACGGCCGCCCCTTCGGCAACTCCGGCCCCGGGCGCCGCCTGCGCCGCGAGTCGCGCACCCAGCGGGTCGCTGCCTCCGTCGACGGCGACATCCTCCTCGGCGGGCGCGACGCCAACTGGGACGTCGGCGTCAGCTACTCGCGGTCGCGGGGAAACCTGAACCTGCCGGCCGTCTACACCGACCGGATCTTCCGCGCGTTCCGCGGCTTCGGCGGACCCGACTGCGGCGTCGGCGTCATGGCGGACCCGACCTCGCCCGCGGGCATGGCCCTGGGGCCCCTGGGCGGCGCGGTCCCGGGCCAGGGGCCGTGCATGTACTACAACCCGTTCAGCAACGGTATCCAGCGCTCCGACCAGCCGAACTCGCCGTTCGCGAGCGTCGACAATCCGGACTACGTGGCCGGCCTCGAGAACTCCGAGGAGCTGCGGATGTGGCTCAACGAAGAGGTCGACCTCTTCAGCACCACCGACATGTTCGTGGCGGAAGGGACGCTGAGCGGCAATCTCGTCCCGAACGTGGCCGACTTCGCGGTCGGCTACCAGTACCGCGGGGTGAACGCCGACGGCAACCCCAATGATCCCGGCGACGTCACCGTGAACCCGTGCCCGGTGACCGGCGACATGGGCTGCTCGCCGGGCAAGCGGTTCGGGCCGTACCTGTTCACCAACGTCCACCGGCCCTATGCCGCCGACCAGCAGGTGCAGCGGCTGTTCGGCGAGCTGGCCCTCGCCATGGGCCCCCGCGTCGACACCCAGCTCGCCGCCAACTACGAGTACTACAACGTGGCCGGCCGCCGCGTGAACAGCTTCGACCCGAAGATCGGCTGGCGTATCCAGGCGGCCGAGAACGAGCACGCCTCGCTGTCGTTCCGCGGCTCGGTGCAGACCACGTTCCGGACCCCGTCGCTCGACGACCTCAACACCAGCCCCCTGACGACGCTGGAGTGGATCAACGAGACCGGCGCCTATCAGGCCGTCGACCGTTACGGGCGCGAAGATCTGCTCCCGGAGCGGGCCTTCACCTACAACGCGGGCGTCGTGCTGTTCCTCGAAGGGGGGGTCGAGGCGACCGTCGACTACTGGCACTACGACTTCGAGAACGTGATCGGGTCGATGCCCTACGACGCCATCACCAGCCTCTACGCCAGCGGCGACGCGGTGACCCGGGACGCGGTCTCGCCGTTCATCATCTGCCCCGCCGGCCGGGCCTCGGAGCTGGCGGCGGCCGACCGCTGCGTCGCCCAGAACCTGCAGCGCATCCAGATCGACCTCGTGAACTGGCCGGGGCTCACCACCCAGGGCATCGACACCCACCTCGCGGCGCGGGCCGAGGCGGGGCCGGGCCGGCTCTCGCTCAGCTGGGACTCGACCTACACGGTGGGCTACGACACCAAGGAGCTGCTGCTGGAGGGCACCGACCTGACCCTCTACGCCGATCGGGAAGCGGCCGGCTACCTGAACTTCGCTCATCCCATCGCGGTGCCCCTGCCCCGCTGGAAGAGCCGCTGGTCGGCCTCCTACGACTGGAGCCGCTACAGCTGGGCGAACTACGTCAGCTACATCTCCGCCTACGAGGACCGGGGCGACAACACCACCGCGCCTGTCATCGACCCGTTCCTCGCGTGGGACATGAGCTTCCTGTGGCGCTTCCCCGGCACCGGCATGAACCTCACCGTCTACGGGATGAACCTGACCGGGCAGATCCCGCCGTGGGCCAACGTCGAGCAGTCCTACGACGGCTTCACGCACGACCCGAAAGGGCGGCGCATCAAGGCGGCCATCAGCTGGCGGTTCGGGGGGTAGAGCAGTCGCGGGCAACGGCTTCGAGAGGGTGGAGCATCCGCAGGAATCGCGTCGCGGTCAACACCCTGGAGACCTGATCTGTCGAGACGCGCGGTCGGGGCGTACCCGGAGTCTCGGGTACCATATCGTCAGCCTCGGCCTGACCTCGCCGCCCCGGGCCGCCCGCGGTTCGCGGCGTCGCGGAGCTACCCACGGGGCCCGTTGGTGCAGGCTCGCCCGGAGCGCCGTGCGACGCCGGGCCTGCGGGCGCTGCTGGCGGCGGAAGGGAAGCGGCAAGCGTGAACCGGGCCGCGGTTGGTCCGCCTCGAGCGCCTGCCTCCGGATGCTGCGGCACTTCCGGCGATCATCCCGCTCCTCAATCGGCTTCGCCACGTCTCGCTCGAGAGCGTTCGCGCCGCCACGCCGGGCCGGGTGGTAGGATGGCTTTCATGGCTTCTCCCCCCGCCGCGGCGCCCGCCCCCGAAGCGCGGTCGGAGGCCGTCCGGCCCGCTTCCGCCGAACATCCTCCCGAGTTCCCGGGCTGCCGCTCCGTGCGCATCACCCGCGCCGACCTCGACGACTACGAGGGCCGCTTCGAGTACTGGGACGGCGACACCGAGACGGCCTGGGTGGTGCGCGAGCCCGTCACCGTCTATCACGAAGGCCCCGGCCAGCGGCTCGCGGCCTTGCTGACGCGCATCGCGGCGGTGCGGGGGGCGCCCATCCTGACCCTCGGCACGGCCGACCTGGCGCTGCGCGACGCGCGGGGCGAGCGGCGGCGCATCATGCAGGCCGACCAGATGGTCTATCTCGACCCGCTCGGGACGCAGCCGCCGGGCCCCTGGGTCGAGGTGGGGACCGACCACCTGCCCGACGTCGTGCTCGAGGTGGATTATTCGACCGACGTGCGGCGGGGCAAGCTGGGGTTGTACGAGGCGTGGGGCTTTCCCGAGGTGTGGGTCGAGGTGCCGGCGAGCGGCTCGCCCCGGCGCCGGCCGGGCCTGACGATTCACCGCCGGTCGGCGGACGGCTATCGGGCGGTCGCGGCGAGCGTCGCCCTGCCGGGCTGGACGGCGGCAGAGATTCACGCCGCCCTGAACGAGCCGGCGCTGTCGGAGGCGACGCGCGCCGTGCTGGAGCGTGTCGGCCGTGCGCTGGGCGACGCCGGGGGAACCGGCCCCGACGACGATTTGTGGCTCGGCGCGCAGCGCCGCGAGGCGCGTGCGGCGGGGCGGGCGGAAGGACGTACGGCGGGGCGGGCGGACGGACGTGCGGCGGGGCGGGCGGAAGGACACATGGAGATGGTGGTCTCGATACTGCGGAGCCGCGGTCTGGCCGTTTCCGAGCGTCTGGCCGCCCGGATTGCCGGAGAAGACCCCGCCGTGCTCGCGGCCGAGGCGCTGGCCTGCCGCGACGAGGCGGACCTGCTGGCCCGCCTGGAGGCGCGGTCGCGGCCGGCGGCTCGCGGGGCGGGGCGGCGATCCGCTCCGCCGCCGTCCTCGTGAACGCGAAGCCCTGACCTCCCCGGCTCCATCGGGGGCGTCCAGTCCGGTCTTGCCGTCTATCCCTCCCGCACCAGGATGGCGCGCGTGTAGAGCAGCTGGAAGCCCTGCCGCTGCACGTTCTGCTGAGACTTCGAGCCCGGCTGGGTGGTGACGACGGCCACGTCGCAGCCCTGGCGCGCCCCGTCGGCCAGCCGGGCCGCGAGCAGCGCGCCCTGCACGCCGCGGCGGCGATGGGCGGGCGCGGTGGCGGCCCCGCAGAGCTGCGCGACGCCCTCGCAGACGCGCAGGCTCGCGCCGCCGGCCAGGACGCCGCTCCGGTGCGCGAGGTAGCGGGCGAACCCCGAGCCCGCGGCCATGTCCCCGACGGTCCGGTCCAGGACCTCGCGCGAGAACTCCTCGTGTGACGGGACGCCCTGCGAGTCGGGGCTGGCGAAGCCGGCGGCGATGACGTCGAGCCAGGCTTCATGTTCCGTCTCGTCGCCGATAGAGACGTCGATGCCGTCCCCGGCGGCCGGCAGGTCCGCGGGCAGCCGGAGGCCGAGCACGTTCTCGAAGTTCTGCAGCACGTAGCCGCGCCCCGTCAACCGCGCGGCGGCCGAAGGGTCGGCGAGGCTCGCGACCTCGGCCTGCACCGCCGCGCCGCGCTCCGCGAAGGCGCGCTCCACGTGGGCGAGGCCCTCCTGGTCGACCGCGTCCCCGAAGCCGAGGCCGGCGAGCTTGTTGAACGGCGAGTCGGGTCCGGTGTAGGTGGCGACGCCGCCGGCGATCTCCTGCACGAAGGCCCGCGAGTCCGGGCGCCGCCGCGCCGCGGCCCCGCCGCAGTCGGCGAGCAGGCGGCATTCGGCCAGCTCGATGCGAGCCGCGAGGGCGATGTCGGCGAAGAGCATTTCCATGTTGTGCGCGCCGGCCTCCCCGGAGCCGCCGTGGCGGCTCCGGGCCGCGAGGGCCGACGCGAACCATCCGGAAGGGGGTGCAAGGGCGGACGAGCGCCCTCCTGCCCATCACGAGCGCTTGGTCGGCAGCGAGTCAAGGTGATGGGGTGGCGGAGAGAGTGGGATTCGAACCCACGGTAGAGTTTCCCCTACACACGCTTTCCAAGCGTGCTCCTTCAACCGCTCGGACATCTCTCCGGGAACGAGGCTCGCACGGTCTCGCGAACAGTCTACCACGGGTATTTTCGGTGCCGGGCGGCGGCTGGCGGCGGCCGTGGGGGGCGTCGGCTGGCCGATCAGCCACGGGCCGACAGCAGGCCGGGGGAGGGCGCCGGCCCGCTCGATCGGCGGCGGCTGACGGCCCGCCACGCGGCGGGTCCGGCGGCTTGATCGGTCTCGGGGCTGGCGGTACACTGAACCTGCCGCCGGCCGATCGGGTCGGTGGCCGCCGTCCAGGATGGCGGGCCGCAGCGCGGCTCGGACCCTGTGCAATCTCAGCCTGCGAACCGCGTCAGGGCCGGAAGGCAGCAGCGCTAAGCAGTCACTGAGGTGTGCCGCAGGCTCTTCCGGGTCGCGGCTGGGGCCCGCCGCCCCCTCACCGCATGGCCTATCAGGTTCTCGCCCGCAAGTGGCGGCCGCAACGGTTCGATGACGTCATCGGCCAGCAGGGCGTCACCCGGACCCTGCGCAACGCCATCGCCCGCGAGCGGGTCGCCCAGGCGTTCGTGTTCGCGGGGCCGCGCGGGGTCGGCAAGACGACGACGGCGCGCATTCTCGCCCGCGCCCTGAACTGCGTCGAGGGGCCGACGGCCGACCCCTGCGGCGAGTGCGACGCGTGCCGCGAGGTGGCCGAGGGCCGCGACATCGACGTGCTGGAGATCGATGCCGCCACCCATACCCAGGTCGACAACGTCCGCGAGGTGATCATCTCGGGGCTGTCCATCGTCCCGGTGCGCGACCGCCACAAGGTGTTCATCATCGACGAGGTGCACCAGCTCTCGTCCAGCTCGTTCAACGCCCTGCTGAAGTCGGTCGAGGAGCCGCCGCCGCACGTGGTCTTCATCATGGCCACGACCCTGCTCGACAAGATTCCCGACACGATTCTCTCGCGCTCGCAGGTCTTCGAGTTCCGCACCATCGGGACCGCGGCGATCGTCGAGCAGCTCCAGCGCATTGTCGAGGCCGAGGGGGTCGCCGTCGACGAGGCGGGCCTCGCCCTCGTGGCCCGAACCGCCAACGGCAGCATGCGCGATGCCCAGAGCGCCCTCGACCAGGTGATCGCCTTCGCCGGAGACTCGGCCGGCGCCGAGGACGTGTCGGCGGTGCTGGGCCTCGTGGGCCGCGACGCGGTCCTCGAGATGACGGAGACGGTGGCGGCCGAGGCGGCGGACCGGGTCTTCGATCTGGCCGGCCGGTTCGTCGAGGCGGGGTACGACCTGCGCTCGGTGTGCCGCGAGCTCGCCCGGCTGGTGCGCGACCTGCTCGTGGTGAAGGTGGACCCGGGGCGCATCGCCGACCCGGAGATCGCCCTCGACGCCGAGCGCGACCGCGTGCAGGCCCTGGCGAAACGGTTCTCGCAGGAGGACCTGCTGCGCGGATTCGACGTGCTGTCGCGAGCCGAGCTCGACATCCGCAACGCCACGCAGCCGCGCTACCACTTCGAAATGGCGATGCTGCGCTGGATCCACCTGCGCCGCCTCGTGCCGCTGACGGAGCTGCTCGGCGGGGCCGGCGGGCTCGCGCCGCCGCGGCCGGGCGCGCCGTCGCGGCGCCGTCCGGCGGCGACCGGGTCTCCGCCCCGGCGCGCCACGTCGGCCGGGGAGGGGCGCGGGGCCGAGGTCCCGCCGCGTGCCGAGCCTCGTTCCGGCCCGTCGCCGGTTCCGGCCGTGACCGCCGAGGCTGCGCCGCGTACCGAGCCTCGCCCCGACCCCGCCGCGGGCTCGCCGGCCCGGGCCGGGACCCCGCCGGCCGCGGCCGCCCCGGGCGGAACCGCGGCGCCCGCGCCGGCGTCGGGCGCCGGCCCGGCGGGCGGTCTCAAGGAGCGGCTCCTGGCCGAGCTGCAGCGCAAGCGGAAGTTCTTTCACGGGACGGTGGCGGCCCAGGCCCGGGAGATCACGGTCGAGGGCGGGCAGATCACGTTCGTCTTCGCGACCGGCCAACGCACCCTGGCGCAACAGGTGGAGAAGGGCCGCTCGTGGCTCGAGCCGTTGGCCGGCGAAGTGGCGGGGCGGAAGATGTCGGTGGCCGTCAGGCAGGCGGCCGAAGCGGCGTCTCCCGGCGCCGAGGCTGCGTCCGGGGAGCCGGACGCGGAGCCCGACCTTCGTCAACCGGTGCTGACCGAGCCGCCCCCGGAGCCGCCGCCCCCGACCGAGCCTCCGCCGGACCTCGCGTCTTCGGCCGGGCCCGGGCCTCAGCCGGACCTCGCGTCCCCGCCCGAGCCCGAGGCGCCGCCGCTGGGGCCGCCGGTCGAGCCCGAGCCGCCGGATCGCGTCTCGTCGCCGGCGGGCTCGCCGATGCAGTCCGCCTTCCTGCCCCCGTCCGAGACGGCGGCGCCGCCGGTGGCGCCGCCGGCAGATCCGCCGCCCGCGCCGCCGGGTTCGCCGGTGCAGCCCGGGGCGCCGCCGCCACCGGCCGAGCCGCGGGGCGGACGCGCCGCCTCGCCGGGTTCGCCGGCGCCGACCGGGGCCTCGGGGCGGGCCCGGCGCGACCCCGCGCCCCCGGCGCCGTCCGGAACCTCGGCGCCGGGGCCGAAGAAGGGCGACGACCTGCTGTCGCAGGCCATGGAAGACCCCGCCGTCCAGACCATGCTCGACGTGTTCCCGGCCGAGATCAAGGAAGTCGAAGAGATGTGACCGCCATGAACATTCAGAAGATGATGCAGCAGGCGCAGCAGATGCAGGAGAACCTGCAGAAGCAGCTGAAGGAGGCCACGGTCGAGGCGACCGCGGGCGGCGGCATGGTGACCGTCGTCATGAACGGGGTCAAGGAGATTCAGGGCCTGCGCATAGACCCCGAGGTGGTGTCGCCCGACGACGTGGAGATGCTGCAGGACCTCATCGTGGCCGCCGTGAGCGACGCCCAGCGCCGCGCCGACGAGCTCGCCTCCCAGCGGATGGGCGGCATGATGGGCGGGCTCAGGATTCCCGGGCTGTCCTGAGCCGGCTTCCAGGCGCGCCATGACACGCATCGAGCCCCTCGCGCGGCTGACCGGCGAGCTGCAGAAGCTGCCGGGCATCGGGGCCAAGAGCGCCCAGCGGCTGGCCTTCCACCTCCTCAAGCGGTCGCGCGAGGAGGCCGATCAGCTCTGCGACGCCATTCGCGACGTCAAGGAGCAGGTCGTCCACTGCTCGGTCTGCTCGAACATCACCGACTGCGACCCCTGCTTCTACTGCACCGACGCGGGCCGCGACCGGCGGCTGCTGTGCGTGGTCGAGGACCCCCACAACGTCGACGCGATCGAGAAGACCGGCGAGTTCAGGGGCACCTACCACGTGCTGATGGGGGCCCTGTCGCCCCTGAAGGGCATCGGACCCGACGACCTGCGCATCGCGGGGCTGCTCGAGCGGGTCGGCGGCGGCGAGGTCGCCGAGGTGATATTGGCCACCAACCCCAACGTCGAGGGAGAGGCGACGGCCATCTACCTCGCCAAGCTGCTCAAGCCGCTGGGGGTCCGGGCCAGCCGCATCGCGATGGGGGTGCCGGTGGGCAGCGACCTCGAGTACGCCGACGAGATCACCATGCTCAAGGCGATGGAGGGCCGCCGCGAGATGTGAGCCCCGGCGTCCGGGCCGCGAACTCCCGCAACACGGCCGCGGTGGCGGGGGCCCGCCCGGCCGCGGCGCCGGCCAGCGTGGCGCGGAGCTCGGCGAGGTCGCCCGCGTCGTCGACGTCACGCCAAGGGTCGAGCAACCCGACCGCCAGCCCGCACCGTGCGGCCGCGGCCATGGTGTCGTCCCGGGTGCGGGCGCTGCTCCAGCGAATGCCGGTGAAGAGGTCCGGCACCGGTTCTCCGGCCCGGGGGCGGGCGAGGCCGATCAGGTAGTAGCCGCCGTCCGGGGTGGGACCCAGCACCACGGCGCCGCGCCCCGCGGCCAGCCGGTCGAGCGCCTCGCCGATCCGCTCCGCGGGCAGCCCCGGCAGGTCGGAGCCGATTACCACCACCGTCGAGAACCCGCCCCGGAACAGGTCCTCGAAGACACCGCGCTCGCGGTCGCCGAGCCCGTCGCCCCGTTGCGGCATCAGCTCGCTGTCGGCGACCCCGGCCGCGGCGAACCCGTGCGGTCCCCCGTCCGGGGTGTACGCGACCCGGAGGGCGGCCCCCTCCACGCTCCGGCACGCCGCGACGACGTCGGTCAGGAACGCGGAGTACAGCCGCCGCCGGTCCTCCTCGTCAGGCAGCGCCCCGGCCAGCCGCGTCTTCGGCGCCCGCCCGCCGCTCGGCGAGCGCGCCATCACCACCACCGCGGCCCCGCCGGGCTCGGGCGCCTCCGGGCCGCTCGGCGCCACCGTGCCGCGTGCCTCCTGCTCCGCGTCTTCCGCCGCCGCGGCCAGCCCCGCCGGTGAGAACGGTCTCGGTGGGCCGGTGGTTGGGGGGGCGAGCATCGCGTGTTGCGGCGCTTCGACACGCGCCGGCATAATGCGGAGATGGCCTTCCTGTCGCCGCAGGTCGTGGCGGCGATCATTCTACTTGCGGCCGGCCTGGTCGCCTGCTTCCTGGGCTACAGGTTGTTTCGGTGGCTGCTGGTGCTGTACGGGTTCGCCGGCGGCGCCTGGGTGACGTCCCTGTTCGTCGGCACGCTGTCGCCGTGGGCGGCGGCCGGGGTGGTCATCGTGGGCGGCCTGGCCGGGGCGGCGGTGCTGCTGGTGCTCTATCTGGCGGCGGTGGCGGTGGCGGGGGCCGGCGTCGGGGTGCTGGTCCTCAACCTGTCCTGGCCCGCGGTCCGCGGCGAGCCCGAGGCGTGGATGGTCATTCTCGCGTGCCTCGTCGGCGCGAGCCTCGCAGTCGTCCTGCAGCGCTACGTCATCATCGCGGGGACCGCCTTCGGCGGCGCGTGGACGGCGCTCGTGGGGGCGCTCGCGCTCGTGGGGCACCCCGGCGCGCAGGCCGTGGCCGGCGGCGACCTGTGGCAGATGTACCCCCTGGCTCCGGCGAGCGGGCAGGTCCCGTTCGCGGTGGGGTGGCTGAGCCTGGGGTTTCTCGCGGCGTTGTGGCAGCTGCTGGGGGCGCGGGCGGCGCCCCCGCCTCCGCCCCCGCCGGAGGCCGAGATTTGACGCCGCGGGCGCCAGTCTCCTATGATACGAGATTCGTCCGGTACCTCGCGCCCCCATGGGGCGCCGGGCCGCACGCGGCTGCCACGTGTTCCTCAGTAGCTCAATTGGCAGAGCATCCGGCTGTTAACCGGAGGGTTGTTGGTTCGAGTCCAACCTGAGGAGCCACCCCCGCCTTCATTCGTTTTCGAGACCTCGATTCGACCCGTAATCGTTGGGTTTCTTGGGCGATCGACCTCGACGCCCGGGAGTGGCGCATTCCGGCCACCCGGTGATCGACGACAACAATTCCTGCCGGTCGCCGAGGCGACCCCGGTCAGGACCTCGCCAAGCCGCGACTCTCATTGGCCCCGTCCTGGGTACGCCGCTGGCCGCCGAAATCGCCGCGTTCCCCTATGTCCTCTTGACATCTAGAGAAGCCATGAGCTACCGTTCCTCTAGATGGCTAGAAGACCGGACGACCTTCGAGGCTCGCTCGATCTGGTGATTCTGAAGACGCTCTCGCTGGCGCCGATGCACGGTTGGGGCATCGGCCAACGGATTCGGCAGATGTCCTCGGGGGTGCTCGAGGTCAACCAGGGCTCGCTGTATCCGGCCCTCCAGCGCCTCGAGAAGCAGGGGCTGATTGGCAGCGACTGGGGAACGACCGACAACCACCGGCGGGCGCGCTACTACCGGCTGACGCCGTCGGGCCGGCGGGGCCTCGGCGATGAAATCGACCGTTGGGAGCGCTTCGCCGAAGGGCTCGGCGCGGTGTTGCGGAGCACGTGATGCGATGGGTATACGCGGCCCGGTCCCGTCTCCGCCTCCTGCTGTTCCGTGAAGAGGTCGAGCAGCGGATGGACGAGGAGTTCCGCTTCCATCTCGACATGGAGACGGAGCGACTGGTGCGCGAGGCGGGCGTCGACCCGCGGGAAGCGCGTCGACGGGCGCGCGCCGCCTTCGGCGGGGTCGAAGCGCACAAGGAGGCGGTGCGTGACGGCCGCGGCGGCTGGGCCTGGCTCGGCCGCGACCTCCGCGACGGCATGCGGTCGCTGGCCAGGCGCCCGGCGTTCACGGCGGTCGCCGTTCTCTCGCTGGCGCTCGGCATCGGGGCCAACACCGCCATCTTCAGCCTCGTCAACGCGGTGATCCTCCGCGATTCGCCGATCGAGCGGCCGGAAGAGGTGGTCAACCTCTACCTGCACCAGGCGTCGTTCGAGTTCGGCACGTTGTCCTACCCCGATTTCGAGGATGTCCGCGACGGCGCCGCCGAGGTGTTCAGCGACATCGCGGCCTCTCATTTCGTGCCGTTGACGATCGACCGCGGCGAGGGTGGAGGCGTCGGCCTGGCGCCGGCGGAGGCGGTGACCGGCAGCTACTTCCCGATGCTGGGCATCGAGGCGGCGGTCGGGCGCACCCTGCTGCCGAGCGACGACGTCTCGCGCGGAGGGCGTCGGGTCGTGATGCTCGACCATCGATACTGGCAGAGCGCATTCGCCGGCGACCCCGACGTCGTCGGACACGAGATGCGCGTCGGCGGCCGCGCGTACACGGTGGTCGGGGTGGGGCCGCCCGAGTTCGCGGGCACCGTCCGCGGCCTTGCGCCGACGTTCTACGTTCCGTTCATGATGGCCGAGGAGCTGAACGGATTCCCTCTGTTCGACGATCGGAGCCACACCTCGCTCTTCGCCAAGGCGCGTCTCCGGCCGGGCGTCACCCTGCCCCAGGCCGACGCTGCCGTCGGGGCGGTGGCCGCGCAGCTCACCCGGGACCGCATGGAAAACTGGGATCCGGCCGGGCAGTTCGCGCTCCTCCCGCTCACCGACGTGCTGCTCTTCCCGCCGATGGACGACTTCATCCGGGCGGCGGCGTGGCTGTTGATGGTGGTCGTGGGGCTGGTGCTGTTGCTGGCGTGCACCAACCTCGCCAGCTTCCTGCTCGCGCGCGCCCTCGACCGGCGCAAGGAGGTGGCGGTGCGCCTGGCGTTGGGCGCGTCGCGGGGGGCGCTCGTGCGGTGTCTCCTGATCGAGACGACGCTGCTGAGCCTGCTGGCCGGGGCCGCCGGCGCCGGGCTGGCGGTCTGGCTGCTCGGCCTGCTGGCCACCGCGGACCTTCCCCTGCCGACGCCGGTCACGCTCGATCTGCGTCTCGACGGGAACGTCCTCGGGTTCACGTTCGCCGTGTCGGTCGCGTCCGGCGCCCTGCTTGGCCTGCTGCCGGCGCTGCAGTGCACCCGGCCGGACCTGGCCGGCGCCCTCCGAAGCGAGAACGCCGGGGGCGGCCAGCCCGGTCAGCTCCGGTGGCGCAACGCGCTGGTCGTCGCGCAGCTCGCCATCTCGCTGGTGCTGCTCGTCGGCGCCGGCCTGTTCCTCCGCAGCTTTCAGCGGGCGCAGTCGGTCGACCCGGGCTTCGGCCGCGAGCCGACCGCCCTGATGACGTTCCTGGCTCCGGCGACCCGGTTCGCGCCCGACGAGGCGCGCGTCTACACGCGGCGCCTCCTCGATCGCTTTCGGGCGCTCCCCGGCGTCGAGGCGGTCGGCGCCATCAGCAACCTGCACCTGAACCCGCTCAGCCAGCGAACCATCGACTTCAACGTCGACGGGTTCGAGCCGCCGACCGACCACGGCGCCTTCATCGCGGACCGGGTCGAGGTCGAGCCGGGGTTCTTCGAGGCCGCCGGCATCGATATCGTCCGCGGGCGCAACTTCAACGACGCCGACCGGCCGGACACCCGGCCCGTGGTCATCGTCAGCGAAGCGATGGCCCGGCGCTTCTGGACCGACGGCGACGCGGTCGGCCGGCTCGTCCGGCGGCACGACCCCGATCCCCCCTTGCTCGTCGTCGGCGTGGCGAGCGACGCGAAGGTGCGGCAGCTCGGCGAGCCTCCCCGCGACATGGTCTATCTCCCGTACTCGCAACGGTTCACGCCGTCGCTGACGGTCGTGGCGAGGACGTCCGTCGACCCGGAGCGGACCGCGCTCGCCCTCCTGACCGCCGGCCGCGAGCTCGATCCCGACCTGCGGGTCGTCGAGACGAAGACGATGGACCGCCACCTGGCCCTGATGCGGCTGCCCCAGCAGCTCTCCGCCTTTGTCCTGTCGGCGTTCGGGGTGCTGGCGCTGGCCCTCGCCTCGGTCGGCCTCTGGGGGGTGGTCAGCTACGGCGTCGCCCGGCGGACGCGCGAGATCGGCATCCGGAAGGCGCTGGGCGCCGACGGCCCCCGCGTCGTGCGGCAGCTGGTTGCGGGCGGCCTGAAGCTGGTGGTCGCGGGCGGCGCGCTCGGGCTGGCCCTCGCCGTCGTCGCGACCCGCCTGCTGGGCGGGCTGCTGTTCGAGGTCGACGCGCTCGACCCGCTGACGTTCGCCGGCGTGCCGCTGGTCCTCGGCGCCGCGGCCCTCCTCGCGGCCTGGCTGCCGGCCCGCCGCGCCAGCCGGGTCAGCCCCGTCGTGGCGCTCCGTACCGACTGAGCGCCGGCCGGACATGCGACAAGTGATCGACGACCCGGGGAAGCGGGCAGAGCGCGAGCGGGACGCGGAGGAGAACGAGATCAGAGGTTCGTCTCCGGGGCCGTCTCGCCGCTGCGCCGAGCCCGGCGCGACGTCGGGAACATCCTCCGGCACGAGACCCTGTCTGAAGAGCGCTTCACGGAATCTTCAGGAAAATTTCAGGCTCGTCGCGACAGACTTCATCGTAATGTTCACTGGGCGCAAGCTCGCCGGCGTCTTCACTCCCAGGAGTTGGCACCGACGAGGAGGAACGGGAGACAACGGTGGCATCGGCAGCGCAGCGTGAGGTTCGCGCTCTGGCCCTCCGGGTGCGGTGGACCAGGCGCAGACGGGTAGCTTGCGCCCAGCCTGTCGAGACATGCAGTCAGACACGGGGAGGCGTCGCAGATGGGGAGACCGAGGACTGGGACAGGCAGACGTCGGGAAGACCACACGACGCTCGCACGCCATTACAGCGCTCACGCGGCCGACCACGAGGCCGATGCGATACTTCACGAGCAGTTGGCCGAAGCAGATGCGGCTTCTCCCTTGGCCGACGCATTGCGTCACTACGCCGCGCATTCGAGCGAAGTCGCCGACGCATTGCGCAACCTGGCGGAGCGTCACGAAGCGATGGCCATGGACTGAGAAGCACCTGCCCTCCCCTCAAGGGCCGGCGAGGGGCCGCGAGCGTTACCTGGCCCCCGCGCGCTCTCTCGTTGACCGCCGGCACCTGAACCGGCGCCGGGCGGAGACCGCCCCGCCACGTTGGCGGCGGCCGCCCTCACGCTGTTGACCACGACGGCGGCGGTCGGCGCCTGTCCGGCGTGGCGCGCCACGCGCACCAACCTCATGCGCTCGCGCCAAGCGGGATGAGAACCCACACTCCGTCGGGTGACCGTGGCAAGCGGTCGGCTGACCGATTCAGAAGGACGTGTGGAGACTGACCTGGAGCTGTCCCTTCGAGCCGCCTGGGACCGTCTGGATCATGTAGCCGGCCTGGACCTGGGACCGGTCGGCGACTCCGAAGCCAAGTGCGGTGTAGAACCGGTTTCGGTCGAAGCGCTCTACCGTCCTGCCTGGCCCGATTCCGAGCTCCCCGTTGATGAAGACTTCGTTGTACAGCGCCAGGTAAACGGAGCCGTTTCCGGTCCCTCGTCCATTCAGCGCGACATCGCCGAACAGGGCGTAGCGAAACCGCGTCCGGAAGTCCTGGCCGTCGACCCAACGCTGTTCGTACCGGTAGCGGTGGCGCAGAGAAACGACCCGTCCCAAAGACTGGCGAATCAACGCCTCCTGATACACGCGTCGCTCTCCGCTGGTCTCGTCGCTGTCGCCGAAGGCGCCGCTCGTGATGTGCGCCACGCCACCAGTTACCAGCACCGGGGACCCGGGCAGGGCGTAGGTCAGGCCACCCCGGATCAGCAGCTGCTCCAGGTCGGTTCCCATATTCCAGTTGCGGTGCTGCACGTCGCCCTGCAATCCCACCGCCGTGTCGTCGAAGCGAGTCGACCAGAACAGCATGTACCAGGCGCCGAGCTGGTCCCAATCGACCGGCGTCTGCGCCCGGGCCGCACCGGGCAACAGCATCGCGCCGGCGAGAACGAGGGCGCCGATGAATACGCGCAGCATGGGGTCAGATGAAGCGCACGACGCCGGTGCCGACGTCATACATCGCGCCCACGATTCGGATCTCTCGCTCCTCCTCCATCGTGGCCAGTACGGAGCTCTCTCGGCGAATCTCCGCCATCACCATGCGCACGTTCTCTTCGGCAACCCCGTCGACGTAGTCGGCGTTGTCGACATCGCGCTCGCCTTCAATCGCCTCCACGGCCGGGTCGATCTTCTGCACGAGCTGCGTGAGATTGCCGAGCCGGGCGCTGCTGATGGCCCCCTTCACGGCGCCGCACGAGGTGTGTCCGAGGACGACCACGAGCTTCGACCCGGCGAGTCGACAGGCGAACTCCATGCTGCCGAGCAGCTCGGTGTTCACGATGTTGCCGGCGACCCTGGCCGAAAAGATGTCGCCGATCCCCTGATCGAAGACCGTCTCGATGGGGACCCGGGAATCTATGCACCCGAGCACGACGGCGAACGGGTACTGCGCGGCGGCGGTCGCTCGAATCTGGTCGCTGTAGTCGCGACGGGCAGGAGTGCCGGCTACGAATCTCGCGTTGCCGTCGGCAAGGAGCGTGAGGGCGGCGTCGGGAGTGACGGCAGCCTGCGACGCGGCATCCTGGGCCGGCACGAACTCCTGGTCGACTGCCCCTTCGGCCGGCGCCGAGTCGGTCGAGGACTCGGGCCCGGACGCGGAGCATCCCGCCATGGCCAGTCCGGCGGCCGATAGGCCAAGACGTCGCCCAAAGGCTCGGCGCGACGTTGCCGGCAGCGTGATCGAGGCGCCGGCGGCGGGCACGGGTGTGGTCCTGTTGAACATTTCGTTCTCTCCTCGTTCGGCCGTATGGGCAACGTGCTAGCCACAACGGGAAGTCAGTGCCTGACGCCTCATATATTAACATCAGCCCCCGTCGTCCGACCCAAGCCGAGCGCCGTGGGCACCACCACCCGGCGAGAGCGGAGGCCGGGCTCGACCGCCGGCACGCTCCGACAGGCGCGCGTTCGGAGCTCGACAGGCGGTCGTTGCAGGCACGACGGGCGTCGCCTGCACCCGAAAGCGGGCGAGCGCCGTCATGCGTGGTCCGTGTGATGGGTCCGCGGGAGGCGGCGGTCGCGGTCCGCGGCTGTGGTCAGGCGCGGCCGTACGGGGGCATCCGTCGAGGTCGACTCACGCGACGAGAGGCGGTGAATCTGTTTCGCGACCGTGGTGCGTTGACGGTCGCAACCCTTGCGGGTCAAGGGGATGGGGTGGGTATCGGCGGGACCCTCCGTCGTGGCGCAAGTTGTTGCTGACACTGCACTTGTACCAGGCAGGGGTCCTTTCTGCACCTGAATCGAACCCGTCGCGAGTTCTCCACGCCGGGGCGCTGGCCAGCGCTGTTATACTTCGAGGCGTCACGAAAGTGTGGAGGTGCGCCATGTTGCGAGTGCTCGTGTTCCTTGTGTCGGTGTCGGTGTTGGGTCTTGTCGGCGGGCACCCTCTTGGTGCCCAGACCGCCCAGACCTGCGACCCCGCCGGAGATGTGGAGTTCGTCTGCGGGACGACCAATCCGGAAGATCTCTACCAGGTTCCGGACGCCCCGTGGGTAATCGCATCGGGACGATACTCCGCTTCGGAAGGTCCCGTCTACGCGGTGAGCCTTCGTGATCACGGCGTCCAGGAGATCTTTCCCGCGGGAGCGTTGCCGCCAGAGCACGACCGCGATACCTATGCCGCCTGCCCCGGTCCGAACAACGTGTTCCAGCCGCATGGACTGACGCTGCGGGAGGGCGGCGGCGATGTGCATACGCTCTATGTCGTCGGTCATGGCGCGCGCGAGGCCATCGAGGTCTTTGCGCTGGACGTCGGCGGCACCGTGCCCACGATGAAGTGGATCGGATGCATCCCGGCCCCGGAGGGCACCGCCCGCATCAACTCCATTACGGCGCTGCCGGACGGCTATCTCGGCGCGACGAACTTCGACCGCGAAGGTGGGGAGCTCTGGGAATGGCATCCCACTACCGGCTGGATCGAAGTGCCCGGCAGCCGGATGCCCGGTCCCAACGGTCTCGTGTCCTCGGACGACGGGCAGTGGTTCTACATCGGGGGCTGGAGCGATCGGGCGCTGGTGCGGCTGTCGCGCGGCCAGAGTCCGGTGCGCGTCGACCGGATTCCGGTTGGCTTCAACGTCGACAACGTGCGCTGGGGACCCGCTGGCAAGGTCATCGTGGCCGGTCACGTGACCCAGTGTGAAGGCGTCGATCCTTGTGAGCTGTCCGCCGCTCGCGTGGCCGAGGTCGATCCGACGACGTTCGAAGTCGGGCAGCTGGTGGACTACAAGGGAAACGAATTCTTCCAGCTCGGCACCGTGGCCATCGAGGCGAATGACGAGATCTGGATTGGCGGCATCAGGGGCAGTTACGGGATCGCCAGATTCCCACGCTAGCCCAGCCGGGCCAACGGGCTGCAACTGCGCGACCACCCCGGAGACCGGTGAAGGCGTCAGACACCCCCGCCGCGCTCGGTGGCGGCGAGGGTGCCTGATCGCCGGTGGAAGGCAGCTGACGTCCGCGTCGATCGCTGGTACCTGCTGACGTTCCGGCGGTGTCCCACCTGCACGAGATGCCCCGGCAGGGCGCGTTCATCGACGGGGTCCTCGAACGCGTCGGCGCCCTGCCCGGCGTCGAGTCGGTCGCCATGAGGCGTTCCCGTGATTACGGGACGCTGCGTGCTGTCTCCTCGACAACGCGCAGCTCGAGCCGCTTGCCGACGGCAGCGAGCGCCTGCTCCAATTGATCGAGGCGCGAGGCATGGCGCACGTCGAGCACCCGGTCGACCTGCGGCAGGTGCCAGTGGAGCCGCCGGCCGAGCTCGGCCTTGTTGACCTGCTGCACCAGCATCGTGTTGTAGAGCTCGACCTTTGCGACCAGAAGCGGCGGCAGCGAGACGGTTGGCGCTATCGCCCCGTGTTTGGGCGCGGAAGGTGACGGAATCGGCTGCCGATGCCGCATGTACGCCCCGATGATGCTCGTCAACGCATCGACTGCGCGTGCGAGGGCCTCGTCTTCGTCGTCGCCGTACGTGTGCGCCGGCAGATCGAGGAAGTCGACGAGAACCTGGCCGCCCTCCGTGGTCAGGGATACGGGGTAGCGCCACATCGGAACCGCCCTCCTACGTCCGCCCCTTCAGGCCGAGGTCCTTCTTGATCGCTTCCATCGTGCCCACCGGCATGTCCCGCTTTCCATGCATGGGCAGCGTGGACTTTCTGTCGCCGCGAAGAACGACCAGGTGGCCGCCGTCACCGGGTTCGAACGTGCATCCGTGCCGGCTCAACCACCGCTTGAACTGGCGAGGCGTCATGGGCACGGGACCCACAGCTTAACAACACCTGTGGTTATATGCAACAAATGTGATGCGAGCGACGCTCGGCCGCCGCCACCCTCCGACAGGCGCGCGTTCGGAGCCCGACGCGAATGGACCGGACAGATGCAGCGTAATGGCCAACAGGAGCCCGCCATGGAGAGTGCATATGCAAGTCGCGGTCGCGAGCGTCGCCCCGGCGCTGGTCGGCCACGACCGGGACGAGGCCTATCGCTATCTGTCGCGCACGGCCGCCGCCGTCCGGGAGCTTCCAGATGTCGAGGCCGCAGGATGGATTCAGCCGATCCCGCTGTCGTTGAGTGTTCGGCTCACTCGACTCCGCCTGTCCGGTCACGACGGCGCAGCGTCGCACGAGCTTCCGCTCGTCGACGCCGGGATAGCCGGCCCCGGCGCCTTCAGAGCGCTTCGAGTGCCGGTGATCGAAGGACGCGAATTCGACGCGTCGGACCGCTCGGGCGCGGTTGAGGTCTCACTGGTGAACGAGGCGTTCGTCCGCCGCTTCTGGCCCGACCGGCGACAGGCCGTCGGTCGGCACATCGGGGTGGGCTTTCCGGAGACCCGGACAGTGGAGGTCGTGGGCGTCGTGGGCGATTTCAAGAACCGCACGCTCGGGGACGTCACGCGACCCATGGTGTTTACGTCAATCCTGCAGGATCCGCTGGGTTGGCAGGCCGCATCGCTGGTCATGCTACGGTCCCCCGCCGGCCTGCCGCAGATGGAGCATCTCGTCGACGCGATGCGCGCGACCGATCCGGCGGTGCCCGTGTTCGACGTGCAACCGCTGACCGCGCGCATCGGCGGCGTCCTCCTGTTGCCCCGGTATGCCGCGACGGTCCTTGGCGGGACAGGCGTTCTCGCGCTGGGCCTGGTCGTGCTCGGATTGTATGGAACGGTATCGCTGTCCGTCAGACTTCGGCTGCGCGAGCTGAGCGTGCGATTGGCGCTCGGCAGCTCGCGGACGGCCATCGTGCGGCTGGTCATGCGACAGGCCCTGGCGCCGGTTGTGGCCGGCGTCGTGCTCGGCCTGGTCGTCGCGCTGGGGGCGGCCCGCGTCCTGACCGCGTTGCTCTACGGCGTGTCACCCCACGACCCCGCCACGCTGGCGTCGGCCGCGCTCGCGCTGTTGACCACGACGGCGGCGGCCGGCGCCTGCCCGGCGTGGCGCGCCACGCGCACGAACCTCATGCGCTCGCTCCAGGCAGGATGAGCACGATCGCCGAGCCCGCCCGAAGGACGACAGCCGTACCGCCGGGCTTCACTAGGGATCGAATTGACGCCGACGATGGGGATCGGCACCAGCGTCGGTTTCATCGGCCGCGACGCTTCCGAGGAAGAACCGCCGAGGGTTCTCGGCGATACCGTCAGCCCCGGCTACGTGGCCACGCTGGGCATGCGCCTCGAGGCGGGGCGCGACCTCACCGCGCGCGATGGCGTGGACGCGCCGCCGGTCGTCATCGTCAACCGGGCCTTCACGCGGCGCTTCTTCCCCGGCGAGCCCGACGCGCGAATCCTCGATCGCCCGCAGCTCGAGATGCCTGTTCGCAGCTTCAACCGCGAAGGGGTGTCCATCGCCGGCATCGTGGCGGACGCCCGGACCGTCGGCCTCGCGGACGAGCCGGCGCCGCACGTCTTCAAGCCCTATGCGCAGTTCTACGGGGGCGTGCCGGGGTTCCTGGTCCGGACGAGCGCCGATCCCCTCGCCCTCGCGCCGGCGATCCGCGCCGAGCTCGGAGACCTGCACGCCGACGTCCCGCTGTTCGACATGGCCACGGTCGACGACCGGGTGGCGCAGTCGGTCGGCTCGGAACGGCTGAACACCCTCGTGGCCGGCGCGTTCGTGGCCCTCGCCCTGCTGCTCGCGGGGGTCGGCGTCTACAGCATCGCCGCCCACGTCGCCGCGCAACGGCGCTACGAGCTGGGTGTGCGCCTGGCCCTGGGCGCCACCGCCCGGCAGCTGGTGACCCTGGTGGTCGGCCAGGCCCTGAGGCCGGTCCTCATCGGGGCGCTGCTGGGCGTCGGCGCCGCGTTCGCCTCGGGGCGCGTGCTCGACAGCCTCCTGTTCGAGATCGGCCCCACCGATCCCGGGTCGTTCGGCACCGCGACGGTGCTGCTTCTGGGCATCGCCCTCCTCGCCAGCTGCGTCCCCGCCCGGCGCGCCTCGCGGGCGGACCCGTTCGTGACCCTGAAGATCACAGGAGTCAAGCACCGAGGCCGCGATTGGAGTAGAATCGCCGACCGTGACGTGGGGCATCTCGACGACGGAATGCCGGCTTGGTGACCTCCTGACCCGCGGCGACGTGTGTCATCTGCACGCGGAGCGTGGTGACGCCGAACGGTGCGGCGTGCTCCTCGGCGGGACACCCGAGCTGGTCCGGCTGGACCAAGTCCGGCCGGCCGTGTACCGAGTAGTCTGGTCGCTGTCGACTGCGGCGAGCGGACGGCTGCGGCCGGCACGACCGCTCTCCTGACCGTCGTCCCCGGGAACGCCTGCAGCCCCGCCAGCCGGAGGGCGTCTGTCCGCGCCCGCCGTGGTCGACCAGGTGTTGTCGTCGCCGCCATCCACGAGAACCCACGGGAGGCACATTCACCGGCACCCGGTCCGCGGGCGGACGTAGAATCAACGGAGACACGCGGGAGATACGCGCCGACAGCACACCGCAGCAACGAGGATGAACGACGGATCCAGGCTCGAGGAATGGCGCCGTCTGCGAGCTCGCGTGAAGGTCGAGGACCGCGACGACGAACCCGGGGTCCTCGCCCCCCCCGAAGCCTTCACGGACATACGCGGCACCGCCGACGACCGGGCACGATTCGGAATGCCGACCCCGGCAGAGCAGACCGGACCGGCGAGCGCCGCCGTCGGGCGGCGAATCACGAAGAGCTGCGCCGGCTGGCGGTGGCCGCCGATGACGCGGGAGTTCTTCGAGGCGGTGCGCGCAACCGACCCCACCGACCGCCAAGCCACGATCATCGGCATGTGGCTGCGCGAAGCACCGATCGACGAGATCCTGTTAGCTTGCGCCGAGGAGGCCTACACCCTGCGCGAACTGATCGCGGCCATCCACCGGACGGGGAACGCCCACCGACACCCGGCCCGGAACCGGGAACTGAACCGGCTGGCGCGAGCGCGATGACACGGCTGACCTTCCCGGAACCCGCCGCGGACCTGCTCGCGAGAAGCCACGAGATTCTCGACCGCCACGTGACACCCCACACGCCGGGCGAGGCGGGCTGGGCGATCGGGGGCGGTAGCGCCCTCGCAGCACGTTGGCAGCACCGCTGGAGCAAGGACCTCGACATCATCGTCGGACGTGAGACGGAGTTCGCCCGGCTCACGGAATCCGAGAACCCCGACCTCTGGCGTGAGATGCGGGCGGCCGGGGCCACGACGATCGAATCCGAAGGCACCCTGCGGTTCAAGTTCGGCGAGCGGCAGGTCGAGGTTCTGGGTGACGAGCTCACGCCGGCGACCGGCCAGGAGCTGACCGAGCTCACCTGCGGCGACACCGTCGTGCGGGCGACCATGCTCAGCACCGCGCAGATCCTCCACTCGAAACTTCACCACCGCGGCTTCGGTGCCCCGGTGCGCGACCTGTACGACATGGCCGTCGCCTACCGCTGCGCGCGGGGCGCGCTCGCAATCGCCGTCAACGCGCGGCCGGACCGGCTCGTCAGAACCGCCGCCTGGACGTGGAGCGCGCAGAACGACGACTACCGGAAGGATGCTGAAGCGGAGTTGAGAGACGTGCCCGCGGAGTACAGGCACATCCAGGAGAACCCCGGGTTCCACGCGGAGACCGCCGTCACGGAAACCCGGTACGAGTTCATGACGATTGACGTGACTCCGGGAACCATCGCCGTACGGTACGGCAGCGACACGTTCGAACGGCAGGCCGTGTACAGGACCTCCGCGGAGGCGTGCGAACGCTTCGAAGCCGATGGACTGAACAGCGCCCTGAAGGCCCGGGGATGGAACCCGAGACGGATCCTGGACGAATCGACGACCGCGCTCGAAGACGGCCAAGTGCTGACCATCACACCGATAGCCGGCAGCATCCGGGGAAGGCACCCCGACAGATCGTGCGCACCCGCACGAAACAGCACCGACGACCTCGCTGGCTGATCGCTTCGGGTGCGCCGGTACGTGAGCGACCGGCTCAGGGGGGAGATGCCGAGAAAACAACAGCTTCCAGGCCATCTCCTGGCGGCCAGCCTGGTGGTCATGGCCCTCTGGCTCTGGAAGATGCTCCACGACACGTCGTGTCTGGCGCTGACGATGCCGTCCGCGCTCGGGATGACGACGACGTACGGACTGATGCAGTACCACCTCCAGCGGCGTCGGTGGCTGCTGTCGTGCTACCTCACCGACATGTCGGGCCTCAGACGGCTGCTCTGGCGGCCGTGGCTCACGACGGCCCGATGTCTCCTCACGGCACTCCCGCTCACGGTCGTGCTCGCAGTATTCGTCGCGTTCGCAGACCAGGCCGAGTGGTACATGCTGCTCGCCACGGGAGTGCTCGTCCCGGTGCTGGCCGTGGCCGCCAGAGCGTGGCCCGGCTCGCACTTCCGGGACCGCTCGACTGACGTCGGCCGCGCGGCGGCGCCCAGGAACATCCTCACGACCCGGATCGCGGGGTCGACATGCCTGGCGGTCGGCCTGACCGGCTGCGTGTATTACGGCTACCACAGCCCGGTGCCCCACGAGCTGATCTACCCGCAGTCCATGGAGCAAACCCTCGCCGCGTTCGCGGGAACAGCACACTCCACATGTGCGACCGTGGAACGGACGCTCCGATGGGCAGCTCAGGCCGAGGGTCTGTCATGGTACGTGGTGACCTGGTTGTCGGACGCGCCATGGCTCGCAACCAGCCTACGGCCGTTCCTGTGGATCGCGTTCCTGGTGAACGCCGCCATGGCCTTCGGCGCCATGGCGCGCAGCGTCGAGGGCGCCATGCGGCTCACCGACCGGCTGACGGAACGACTCGACGAGAGGTAGCGATGTCAGACGACCCGGAGACCACCACGAACGGCGACGACCGGGAACCCCGAAGTCATGGACGACGGCCGGGCGGGACCCGACAGCCGTCGGCCAGGCGACCACCCACCCATACGTAGCGCGGGAGCCGGACCAACACCCGCGTCAGACCACCTGGAGACCACCACGAACGGCGACGACCGGGGACCCGAAGTCACGGACGACGGCTGGGCAGGACCGGACAGCCGCCGACCAGACGGCGACCCACCCCTGCGTAGCGCGGGAGCCGGACCGACACCCGCGTCAGACACCACCGGGAGCGCAAGGGCCGGCCGGCAAGTCCGCCAGCTCATGATGCTGGGCGCAGGGATCGCAATCATCGGACTGGTCGCCGGGGCCAGCTACTACGAGGGCCTCAAGCCGGACCGGGCGATCGAGCATCCCGCGCCGGCTCCCCTGCCGGTCCGGCCCTGTGACTGGGTCCGCGAGATCGACCTCCAGCAGCGCGCCGCCAGGTGGTGGGGCGCCGTGGAGGCCAGCCTGCGCAACGCGCCACTCACCGACACGCAGACGACGATGAGCGACAGCGTCGACGAGGCATTCGCCCCGGCGTACGACCGGATCCCCGAGTTCCTCGACTGGCACTACTCCATGGCGGGCCAGTACACCGAGGTCGCGATACTGATTGCCCGGACCCTCGAGCAGTGGGGATTCGTCCAGGCGATCGTCGCCCAGGTGGCGGAACTCGTCACCGCGCTCCTGGACTGGCTCCGGCAGTGGAGCCCCACCCGGCAGGCCCTCGGGCGGCTGGCGGGCCTCGAAGTCGTCACAGCGGCACGCCAACACCTCGACGACTTCCGCGACCGCCTCGATGGCGGGATCTTCGAGGGCCTCCCCGAACGAATGGGGAACATCGCGAGCAGGGTCGAGGCTGTGATGCAACGCGAGCTGAGGGACGTCGTGACCCGGAGCCTCCAGGCCGAGCTGGACCTCGTGCCCCGAACAGAGACACCGGGGGGAGCCCCGGGCTGCGGACCGGACAGGTCGCAGATCGACCAGGACGCGTACGAAGCGATGCTCGACGCCGCGATTCCGGACGGGGTCCGCCGCATGATCACGACAGCCGTACCGACCGGCTTCCTCGCCAGCGTCGCGACCGCCCGGAGCGCCAGAGCTGGAACGAGGATCCTGAAGCGACTGGCGCAACGGCAGGGCCGGCGACTCGTGCCGCAGCTGGCCCGAGTGGTCGGCGTTGCGGGCGGAACCGGTGTCTGGCTTCTCCTGGACTCGCTCGCCCTGTTCGTCGACGAGCAGCTCACTCGCGACGAGTTCGAAGCGGAGCTGGCCGAGCTGGTCGACGAGCAGCGCGCCCAGATGAAGAGCACGCTGATGATCGAGGTCCACGAGATGCGACGGGTCACCCTGACCCCCGGCACGCCGGCCGAGATAGTCAACCGCGACTGAGGGGTCGAGGGCCAACTGCCGACCCCAGGGACGCGGGAACCACGAGAACGCGCCCATCCCGAGGCCGCCCCTGGTCGCGGTCGAAGAATCAGCGAAACTCAACAGCGACATCCGTGGATGGTCAGCGTGTTGTCCACGGTCGTTGGGGCGCTCCGCAGGCATGGAGCCGCCTGGCGACCGGTTGCAGCCGGGGCATCGACGGGGCAACAATCGAGAGACCAAGCCGATGGGAGAGATGCGCTCGAGCGTCGA
Organism: Vicinamibacterales bacterium; assembly: GCA_963663815.2. GTDB lineage: Bacteria > Acidobacteriota > Vicinamibacteria > Vicinamibacterales > UBA8438 > JAJEEA01. Next base: position 6,419,939 of record OY760734.1, read on the forward strand.
GCTCGAGAACACTGTGGGTCGACACCGGAGCCGTAACCCTGGTCCTGCGGCAGACGTGGTCGAGCACCTGGGGCTGGAGAAACAGGGAACGCCGTTCGTCACCTATGCCGCCGGGCGTCAAGGTCCGCGCGATTGTCGACGGTTCGTTGCGGTGATTCCGGCCGGGGAGCGTGCAGGACATGATGGGCGGCGGGTGTGTTGCGGGAGGGAGTCATGACGACTATTACCATTGAAGTGCCGGACGAGTTGGCTGAAGAAGCGAGGAGCCAGGGGATGCTTGGACCTGCCGCTGTCGAGGCGATGATTCGGGAGGCGCTTCGTCGGCGGGCGGGAAGGGAGCTGTTGGAGGCGGCGGACAAGCTGGCGGCGGCGAAGTTCCCGCGGATGACGATGGCAGAGATTCAGGAGGAGGTGGACGCGGTCCGCGCGGAAAGGCGGCGGCGTGGGACTGGTGCTTGATACCAATGTGGCGGTGTCGGGGCTGATGTGGGACGGTCCGCCGAGACGACTACTGGACCTGGCGGTTGGCAACGATGTTGCGCTGTTTTCGAGTACCGTGCTGCTCGACGAACTCGCCAACGTATTGCGGCGGCGGAAGTTCAACGCGCGCCTGGCTTCACGCGGCCTCACGGCAGAGTACCTGATTCGGCGATACCGGAGGATCACGACGGTGGTGCATCCGGCGCGAGTGGATCGGGTTGTGCCTGCCGATGCGGACGACGATCACGTGGTCGCGGCGGCCTTGGGCGCTGGAGCCGAAGCCATCGCGACGGGCGACAGACATCTACTCGCGTTGGATCCTTACCGGGGAATCCGGATTCTAGCGCCAGTCGGTGTACTGGAGCTCCTGGAGTTGAGCGGAGGCGGAAGCGATGGGTGATCGAAGCGCAGGCGAGTCGTCGATGCCGGCCGGAACACAACGATCGATGCGGGCTCCGGCCCCGCACACCGAGCGAGCTCAGCCGCCGCGCTTGGCGTAGCGGATACGCACCGGGAGCTCGGGCACACGGCGGTGCTCCTCTCCGGCTCCCTCACGCGTGGCGGCCAGCCGCTCTCCGTAGCGGCGCGCCAGCGGGTACGCGGTGACGCCGTGCAGGACGGTGCTGAGCAGGACGGCGAGGGTGACGATCGATTCCAGGAGCCCCGCGACGGGCAGCCCTTCGCCGACCACGATCCGCGCGTAGAGGATCGAGGCGAGGCCGCGCGGACCGAACCAGCCGACGAACGCCAGCGTCGCCGGCCGAAGCCGCGTTCCGGCCAGGCTCAGGGCGACCGGCGCCATGCGCACGACGGTGAGGCTCGACAGGGCGTACAGCCACCCCCGATGGTCCCAGAGGGGGAGCGCTTCGGGCACCAGGACGGCGCCGACGATGAGGAAGACGACGAGGGTGAGCAGCTGCCCCTCGGCCTCGCCGAACTCGTAGACGCGCGTGCACAGCTCGCGCTGGGTGTTGCCGAGGGTGAGGCCGGCGATGAACGCGGCGATGAAGCCGTTGCCCCCCACGAGCTCGGCGCCCGCGAAGGCCAGGCCCGCGAGGCCGAGGAGCGACAGTCGCTGGAAGGGCTCGTTCATCCATCCCGCGCGAACGGACCGCGCCACGCCGCGGCCACCCGCGTATCCGACCGCCGCCCCCGCCAGCGGGCCCAGCGTCACCTGCAGGATCGCGAAGGAGAGCCAGTGGCCGAGGCCGCCGCTCTCGCCCGTCGCGCCCGCGAAGGCGACGGCGACGAGGACGACGGGCAGGGCGATGCCGTCGTTGAGGCCGCTCTCGACGTTGAGGCCCTGGCGAACCCGGACCGGGACCAGCGGGTTGCTCACCACCGCCTGCCCGAGCGCGGCGTCCGTGGGCGCGAGTACCGCCCCCAGGAGAACCGCCTCCCAGGGCTCGAGGCCCGGCAGGATCACCCACGCCGCGAAGGCTCCCGCCGCAACGGTCAGGGGAAGGCCGATTCCCAGCAACCGGGCGGGCAGGCTCTCCTGCAGGCGGAGGTGCGCGAGGTCGATTCGCGCGGCATCGGTGAAAAGCACCAGCACCAGGGTGAGCTCGGTGAGACCGTCGAGCAGACCGGCGCCGGAATCGAGCCACCCGAGCTTTCCCAGCGCGATCCCGAGCCCGAGAAAGACCATCGGTGGCGAGACGACTCCACGCTCCATTCTCCGGGAAACGGCGCCGAAGGCGACGAGCGCCAGTGCGAACGACGCGAGGACGGAGAGTTCCATCGACGACCCGGAGGAGTGCTCTTGGGTGGCGAAGTTGGGTTGGCCGGTCTATCCGGCGCTGGTGGACCCATCCACCGTGCCGCACTACTTGGTGGCCGCGCGGCGACCGCGCCCTGCAGCCGCCCCTGCCCGCCTACGCGGACAGCGAGTGGACCATCGGCGAGCCGGACGCGGTCTTCGCCATTCCCCCGTTCGAGGTGCCGCCGGAGGGGACCGTCGACTACACCTACTTCGAGGTGCCCACGAACCTGACCGAGGACAAGTGGGTGACCGCGGTGCAGGTGCGGCCGGGTGCGCCGGCCGCCGTGCACCACGTCATCGTCACCGCGCGGGCCGAACGGACCGCCGAGGAGCAGGAGGCCCGGCGCCGGGTCGATCCCGGTTTCCGCCTCGACTACGACATCCTGCCGGGGCGGGAGATCGAGTGGAACCCGGGGGTGGCGCAGCTCGAGGGGCGGGGGAAGGGCGACCCCCTCGGCGGCACCACCGTCGGGAACGACGGCGTCTCGCTGTTCGAGCCCGGCACCGCGCGCCTGCTCGAGGCGGGCACGACGCTGGTGTTCGAGATGCACTACACGCCGACCGGCGAGCCCCACGTCGACGAGACGCGCATCGGCCTCGTCTTCACCGACACCCCGCCCGAGCGGCAGGTCTGGGACGGGGCCATCACCCATGGGCAGTTCGTGATTCCCCCCGGCGCCGCCGACTACCGGATCGAGGCGGACCTGACCTTCACCAAGGACGTCAAGCTGCTGAACCTGCTGCCGCACTCGCACCTGCGCGGGGTGCGCTGGCAGTACGAGGCGGAGTATCCCGACGGCCGGCGCGAGACGATTCTCTCGGTGCCCGACTACGACTTCAACTGGCAGATCGACTACATCTTCGATGAGCCGCTGGCCCTGCTCGGCGGGTCGAAGATCCATGCCTCGGCCTGGTACGACAACTCGGCCGCCAACCGGTCCAACCCGGACCCGACGGCCGAGGTGCGCTGGGGCGAGCAGACCGACGAGGAGATGATGTTCACCGCGCTGTCGTACCTGATCGACGACGAGGCGGCGGCGGAGACGACGCAGCAGCAGTAGGACCGCCCGCAGCATCTCCGCGTGTGGCCAGGGGGCCGTGCGGTCGACCGATCGCACGGCCTCGTGCTCTTGCCAGCCGTGAAGGGGGCATTGGGCTCGACGTCGGCGTTGCCCGGGGGCCGTTCGTTCCCGGCTGGGCTCACGAGGGGTCAACCGATCTCCGGCCCGGGGTCGCCGCGGTCACGATGCGGGCCGCACGGTGCCGGCTTCCACGCTACGATAGAGGCGCCGTCATGAGAGCCGCCGTGTCCGACGCCCCCGTCTGCCACTACCGCCTGAGCCGGGTCGAGTACGACCGTGCCGTGGAAGCCGGCGCGTTCCAGCCGGACGCCAGGCTGGAGCTCGTCGACGGAGACCTGAACGCCATGACGCCGGAGGGAGTCGGCCACACGATCGGCATAGACCTCGTGGCCGACTGCCTGCGACGGGTCTTCGGCCCCGGGTTCTACTTACGGATACAGCACCCGCTGGCGGCCGACGACTACTCCGAGCCCGAGCCGGACGTGGCCGTCGTGAGGGGCGCGATCCGCGACTACGACAAGGGCCATCCAACGTCGGCGGTGCTGGTCGTCGAGGTCTCGAACGAATCACTGCGGTACGACCGGACGGTCAAGCGGCGCCTGTACGCGCGGTGCGGGATTCCCGAGTACTGGATCCTCGCCCTCCCCGAGGCCCGTCTCGAGGTCTACCGCGATCCGGCTGGAGACGGCTACCGGAGCGTCACCAACCATGCGGCCGGGGACAAGGTCGCACCGCTCGCTCGCCCCGACGCCCAGATCGTCGTCGACGATCTGCTTCCCTGACTCCGAGAGTCGAGGACATCGAGAGAATCCGGATCTGACCGGAGGAGCCACCCCCGCCCTTCATCCGTTTCCAGGAAGCTGGCGCCCGACCGGCCATGCCCAGGGTGGCGCCATCCGCGCCTGCCGCCCGGTCGAGCGGACGCCCGACGGTGCCCGGCGAGGGTATCATTTGCCCGATGGACCTCGTCCGCATCGCTTCGCGCCGCGCGGCGGCCGCGTTCGCGCTCCTGCTGGCCGCGCCGGCCGGGGCGGCGGCCCAGACCGAGCTCCAGTACCAGTACGGCAACTTCGTCAACCCGTTCACGGGAGAGCGGCACTACGCGTCGGTCCTCACCTTCCAGAACGCGTCGCGCTGGTCGCTCGGCGACAGCTTCATCTTCCTCGACTGGACCGACGACCACGGCGCCGACGGGTTCAACGAGAAGACCATGTACGGCGAGTGGTATCCGACCCTGAGCCTGGGCCGGGTGTCGGGCCGGACCATCGGCGCCGGGCCCCTCCGGGACGTGGCCCTCATCGGCGGACTCAACTTCGGCAACGAGGCCGACATCTTCAAGGTCGTGCCCGGGGGGCGGCTCTCGTGGGACGTGCCGGGCTTCTTCTTCCTCAACACCGACTTCGGCGCCGCCTTCGACAAGAGCAGCGGGGTGGCGCGAGGCGGGGCCCCCCGGACCGGCGTCGCCTTCATCATGGACGTCAACTGGGGCGCCGCGTTCGACGTCGGTTCACAGTCGTTCCTCTTCGCCGGCCACGCGAAGTACGAGGGCGCCTCGACCAACGAGCTGGGCCACGCCGTCAGGGCTTCCCTCCTGGCCCAGCCGCAGCTCGGCTGGGACGTCGGCAAGGCGATGACCGGCCACGCCGGCGAGCTCTTCCTCGGCGTGGAGTACCAGTACTGGCGGAACAAGCTCGGGGTGGACGCGGGCGACAACGTCGCGCAGCTCTGGCTGATGTGGCAGCTGTGACCGTCGCGGGGGTGCGCCAAGAGCTCTTGCGCGGGCCGGCCGGGGGGAATTCGATCCGGAGGGGGTCGAACGGGGGTCGGGCAGGACTCGAGCCCCGGGGCCGGATGCTCCGTTCGATCCCGAGGTGGACTCCCGCGAATCCGATCCGGACGAGTTACCGCAGGCACGAGAGCCGCGGACCCGTCGATTGCAGGCGCATCGACCCGACCCGCCCTGCGGGTCGTGCTCTCGCTGGGCCTGGTCCTGTGGGTCGTGACTTACGGGGTGCTGAACTTCCTGCTCAGGGACGACCGCTCGGGCGGCAGCGTCGAGGTGCGCAGCGGGACGCACGGCGCCGGCGACGGCCGGCAGTACGCGGTCGCCGCCAACGCGGGCCTGCCGCTGGGCCGGACCGGCTTCGCCAACCTCAGCCTCGAGTACGGCAACACCGCCTCGACCGACCGCAGCGTGCAGCGGGCCGACGCGGCGCGCCTCGTCGCGGCCGGCAACCGCGACGTCGGCGACCCCGCGCAGCAGTGGGGGTCGCCCGAGGTCGACGACGACGTCAAGCTCTTCGCCAACCTCGGCCACCTGTTCGCCAACGGCGTGCAGGCCTACGGCCACGTCGGCTACGCGCGCCGCGACGTGCTGACGTTCTTCTACTTCCGGAACCCGAACACCCGCGGCGGCGTGTTCAGCGGCGACGGCGGCCGCACCCTGCTCGTCGGCGACGTGCTGGCCGCGCGCGGCAAGGGCTCGGCGGGCTGCCCCACGGTGGCGGTTACCGGCGACGTGCCGGACCCGGGCGCCCTCCGCGCCGTCCTCGACGACCCGCACTGCTTCTCGTTCCACGAGCGGTTCCCGGGGGGGTTCACGCCGCGCTTCGGCGGTGTCGCGCAGGACGCCTCGGTGGTCGGCGGCCTGCGCGGGCAGCTCGCCGGTGGCGTCCTCTGGGACGCGAGCGTCACCGCCGGGGCCAACACCGCCGACTTCTCCATGCGCAACACCGGCCCGGGTCCGGTGTCGGAGCGCGTCGCCCTGCGCGGCAGCCTCGGCACCGGGTTCCGGGCGCCGACCCCCGGCCAGCAGAACGCGTTCAACGTCTCGACCCAGTACGTGCTGGCGCTCGACGACCTGGTCAACAACGGCACCATCCCCTCGACCTCCGCCGTCGCCGGGCTGCGCGGCGGCCGCCCCCTCACGCCCGAGCGCTCCGTCAACCTCAGCGTCGGCGCCGTGGCCGGCGCGACACGCAACGCTACCGCGGCAAGCCCGTCGTGGACCTCGAGCTGGCCTGGCCCCTCGGCGACGCCGTCGCGCTCGCCGTCGGCGCCAGCAACGTCCTCAACACCTACCCGGACATGAACCCCAACGCCGGCCGGCTCGGAAACCGCTATCCGCCCTCCACCCCCTTCGGCTTCGACGGCGGGTTCTACTACACCCGCCTCGACTACCGGTGGGGGACGGCCGACTGAGGGCGCGGCCGAGCGGTCGGACTCCGGTCGGGCGAGCCACGGCGCCTGGACCACTTCCTCCGTTCGTCGAGCGGGCCACGTCTGGACCACTTCCTCCGTTCGTCGAGCGAAACACGGCCGCCAGCACGACTTTCCTCCTTGTCCTTGTCCGGGCGCCGTGCGACGGCCGCCCGATGAGCCCGCTTCGAACCGCCTGACGCATATCCGGTCAGATGCGGCGGAACACCAGGGCGTCGTCGGCGCGGAAGCATGCGGCTCGAGCGACTCCGACGTCCACAGCAGGGAGCCCGCGGTGAAACGGCGGCGGTGGCCGCGGGCTCCCGGGAGGGAAGCAGAATGACCCGGACCATCACTTTCATTCTGGCGGCGGTAGCGGCTACGGCATCGCTCGCCGAGGCCCAGCCCGTGTCGTTCGACCGGCTCGCGCTCCAGCTCAATCAGGGAGACTCCGTCACGGTCACCGACAGCGACGGCCGGAGGCTGCGCGGGCGCATCGTCGATCTGTCCGCGTCGGCGCTCGCCCTGCAGACCGACGGACTTCGCCGCGAGTTGAACCGAGGCGACATCTCCGCCATCCAGCGCCGCGAGCGCGACTCGCTCACGAACGGGGCTCTCGTCGGGTTCGCATCGGGCGTGGCCCTCGCCGTGATGCTCGTTTCCGTGGAGTGCAGCGGCTGCGCCGGCGACGCCGACAACATGCGGTGGTACGCGTTGTTCGGAGCCGCCGGCGCCGGCATCGGGGCCGGCCTGGACTCCCTGCATCAGGGTTCGCGGATCGTCTACCGCGCCTCGTCCTCCGACCGGCGCCTCGCGGTTTCTCCCGTGGTGTCGCCGGAACGCCAGGGCGTCTCGTTGTCGCTGGGCTTCTGAGCCTGCGAATCGGGGCGCTCCGGCGGTCACGGTTGACAGAGGCGCTCAATCCACACATGCGGCGTCGAACCGCGGGCTGGCGCCCGACGCTCGGCCGAGCACCTGCCCGGATCTGGACCTCTCGCCTCGGGGCGAGAACGGTTGTTGCCCGACGCTCGGCTGAGCGCCCTGTCCGGGCAGGACCCCACGCCTCGGAGATTGGCCCGGGCAGTCTCCCCGAGGGGCGGCATCAGGGCGTGGCGCGGGCGCCGACGCCCGCCTGCCAGAGGGTCCAGTTGGCGTTGACCGTCGACGCGCGCCCGCCGCCCTCGAACACGAGCAGCCGGGTGGCCACCCTGTCGATGAAGAAGCGGTCGTGGCTGACCACGATGACGGCCCCGGGGAAGTGCACCAGGGCCCGTTCCATCACCTGCGTGGCGGTGACGTCGAGGTGGTTGGTCGGCTCGTCGAGAATCACCACCGGCGCCCCCGACAGCAGCGACAGGGCCAGGGCGACGCGGGCCCGCTGGCCGCCCGAGAGGGTCCCGATCTCCTGCTGCAGGTCCATCTCGGAGAACTGCAGGAGCTCGAGGAACCGGTGGACCTGCTTGCGCGGGGCCCGGTGCGCGAGCCCCTCGAAGTTGACCTTCCGGGTCACCGTGGCCTTCGGATCGAGGCCGTCGAGGACGACGTTGTAGTCGACCCAGGGGTCGCCGAGCTTCCAGTGCACGCGGCCCGCGTCGGGCGCCACCTCGTTCCGCAGCACGCGCAGCAGCGTCGTTTTGCCGCAGCCGTTGGGTCCGACGACCACCAGCCGGTCTCCCCGGTGCAGCGTGAAGTCGAGACCGTCGAAGAGCGTCTGCCCGCCGTAGCGCTTCGAGAGCTGCGTCACCTCGCAGAGCTCGTCGGCGGTGCGCATGCCCCGGTAGATGCCCGTCACGATGGTGTCGACCTCGCGCGGCGCCTGCTGCTTGCGGATGTTCGTGAGCCGGCGGGCGAGGGCCCGGCTCGGGTTCCGGGCCGCCTCGCGCCGGTCCTGAATGGCCTCGGCCTCGAACGCGAGCAGCTCCTCCTCGTGCCGGAACTCCCGCTCGAGGTGACGGGTCTTTCCCCGCTTGCGGCGTACGAACTCGACGAACCCGCAGTCGTACTCGTGAAACCGGTGGTTCTGGATCTCGACGACCCGGTCGACGGCGCGGTCCAGGAAGTGCCGGTCGTGCGAGACCACGAGGGCGGCGCCCCTGAACTGGGCGAGCCAGCTCTCGAGCCACGCGAGCCCGTCGAAGTCGAGGAAATTCGTGGGCTCGTCGAGCAGCAGGACATCCGGCGTCTCGAGCAGGATCTTGGCCAGCGCCGCCCGGTTCCGCCATCCTCCGGACAGGTGATCGATCGGCATCGTCCGGTGCCGACGGCTGAACCCCAGCCGGCTGAGCGCGGTGTCGATGCGGTGCTCGTACGTCCACCCGTCACGGTGCTCCATCTCGGCCGTCAGGGCTTCGTACCGCTTCAGCAGCCCGTCCTGATGGTCTCCGGCGGCGCCCTCCTCGAGCGCGCGGGCGACGTCTGCCATGTCCGCCTCGATCCGCCGGATCGGCTCGAAAACCTCCCGCAGCACCGACTCTATCGATGATTCGCCGCTCAGCTCCGAGAACTGCGAGAAGTACCCGATGCGGAGGTCGGCCCCCACCTCGATCTCGCCCCCGGACGGTTCCTCCCGCCCCAGAATCAGTCTCAGCACCGTCGTCTTGCCGGAGCCGTTGCGCCCGAGCAGTCCGGTCCGGTCGCCGGGGGCGAGGCGGTAGAAGACATCGCGGAGCACCTGCTTCCGCCCGTACCGTTTGGACACCTGCCGCAGGCGGATGAGGCTCATGGGGACCGTTCAGGAAGGCGTGTGCTGTCGGAGATGCGGGCGTTCCGGCCGTTCGTTGATCGGCCAGTGCTCGCCGTGGCGTCGGCGTGAGCCGTGCGACACCGTGGGAGCAAGGGCGTCCCGGAAGAGGCCGCCGGACGATGAATCAACGTGGAGATGCGCCAGTCAGAACTTCAATTGAGACCGTCGTGCCGATATAGGTTCGAACTCTGACATCCTTGTAGCCTTCACTGTCGACCGTCCCGGCCGGCTTGGCCCTCAAGGTCTGTTTGTTCAGCCGGCGATTCTCGCAGATGATCAGATAGCCGGTCTCTATCCCGCCATCATTGAACGGAGCCTCACGCTCGACCTCGCACACGGTGCGGAGGTACGCCAACAGCGGCAGCGAACGACGTACCTGTTCTCGTGCCCTCGGGTCCCAGGTAGCCTTGAGCTCTACGAGAATCGCGTGCGTGCGACCGCTCACCTCCGCGACCAGCAGGTAGTCGCAGATCAGGTTCAAGCCGGCGTGCAGGTTGAGCCGCGGAACGTGGCCTACCCCGCCAGGTCCCAGACGTATTGCAGTGATCGGTACTCTGGCCAGGACCTGCACCTGCATTCCGGATTGCTCGTCCGTCAGGAGTACGCCGTCGGCATTCGAGGGCGCGAGCACGAGGTCCTCCACGGTTCCCGGCAGTTCGGAGACGAGTGACATGTCAATCGTGCGATTGTTGTGCCAGGCGCGTGGCCAACTCGTTGGCCACGTCATTTATCTTGTTGATGGTCTCATCGAAGTTCGGCATATCGATGCCGAGTTCGTCGACCTGGCATCGGGTCAAGCCGTTTTCTTGCGCTATGTACGCCCGGATCCGTTCCGGCGCGATGCAGTCATCCTTGGCATACCTCAGCCTCCTCATCACGCTCGCTCTCTTGTCGAACTTGGAACTCAACATGACCAGGTTGTTGAGTTCCTTGATGAGATAATCGCTGTGAGTGGTCAGCAACACCTTCATTCCGGCGCGCACGAGTCTCGCCAGCAATCGTGCCAGCAGTATCTGGTTGGCCGTGTCGAGATGGCTCTCGGGCTCGTCGATGATCAGCAGGTGGTTCCTTCGCGCTACATGACGCAAGAAGAAATAGAAATCGGAGAGTCCACGGGCGGATGAGGACGCAAGATGAAGCGGAATGGCGAAACGGCGGTCGCCGCGTGCGACGGATCGAAACTCGATCGCATCACCGGAAACCGAATAATAGCCGTCCATCAGTTCCCGGATGTCCTTGAAGAAAGCGTCATCGTAGACTTCGCTCTTTTGTTTGCGGAGATCGGGAATGCTACGCGTGTAGTCGATGTTCTCCTTGATGGGAAGCGCGTAACGACTGACTGTCTCATCGAGCAAATCGAACGGAAAATCAGGATCCTTGCTCTGGCGGTCGCCGTACTTCTGCAGCAGATCGACGAGCTGGCTCTTGCGGAAGTCGAGCTCCCGGTAAAAGAGCGAGATCCCGAAGCGTTCGGCGGAGAGCACGAAGGGGTCCGACGGCAGCTCAGGGAACATGAAAGGGAGATAACGGCGCCAGAGACGACGTCGTAGAACCGCAGGATGGATTCGCTTGCTCCTGGACTGAACGCCCATGGCGAAGAGGGTCGTTCCGTCGTAGCGGATCGATGGCGCATGTTCGGGTTCCGAGAAGATCTCGCTTCCGGGGAACTCCGTGCCCAGGCATACACTCATGGAAGCGTTGTCGAACTTCTCAGGTGGGGAGCTGAAGACACCGGGCAAGACACTCTCGGAGAAGCGTTTGGTCAGCGCGACCATCGCGGTCTTGCGCTCGCGGATCAGGACATCCGGAGCCACGGAGAATTCAGCCTGGCCGCTCTCGGCGATCTGTTCGCTCAGCTCCTCGAACGCGGGATAGCGGGCCGCCGAACGGGAGGCGGTGGAGCCCGCAGTCCTGGAGGGTCCAGGCCAGTCTTCCCACGTCTTCAGGAAGCCGTAGAGCGTGTAGACGAGGTAGGTCTTGCCGGTGTTGTTGCGGCCGGCGATTACCGTGAGGTCACCGAGCTCCAGTTCAGCATTCTCGATGGGACCGATGTTGCGGAAGGTGAAAACGAGCGGCGTTCGGTCCGTGGGAATGGCGCTGGACATGACGTGGTTCTCGGAGTCGTCGGTGACCGGCTGTCGTGCGTCCTGTGAGTGTCGTGGGAGCCGTCGGTGGCCGGAGATCGCCAACGTGACTGCGACGAGCGCAGGCTCCACGGACGATGCCAGGGGGACGCGGCTGCCGCCACGACAGAGCCGCGGACGAACCGCTACAGCGGCCAGTCGCGGAGGATGCGCTCGGTCTCCTCCAGGTGGGTGCTCTCGTCGCGGATGAAGTCTTCGAGCTGCACCGCGAGGCCCTTGTCGCCGTAGGCCTCGGCCTCCTGCGCGCGCGTGGTGTAACCCCGCATTGCATGCGCCTCGGCCTCGACGACGGCTTCGAGCATGGCGCGGTTGCCGTCGGGCAGCGCGACCTCGCGCGGCACGGTGGTCGGCTTTCCGCCCAGCGACACGATCTTGTTGGCGAGGAACTGGGCGTGCATCTGCTCGTCGGCGACCTCGGCCAGGAAGAACTGCGAGAGCTGGGGCCGGTAGGGGCCGGTGGCGCGGGCGGCGTAGAGGATGTACTGGATCATCGCGCCGAGCTCGTCGGCGAGGTCCTGGTTGAGCTTCCCGATCAGTTCTTCCTTGGTCAACGGTCTCTCCTTTGCGGCGGCGCCTCGTCAGTCGCTGGACCCGGCCTTTCCTGGGCGGTTGGCGCCTCGTCGGTCGTCTCTGGCCAACGGTCTCCCTGGCGGGCGGCGCCTCGTCAGTCGACGGACGCGGCCTCTCCCTGGCGGGCGGCGCCTCCTTGGGGGCACGGACGGCGCCCCGGGGTGCGGCCCCGAGGCGCCGGTGCAGCGGGCGCCCCGGGGCGTCGATGTCGTCAGTCGACGATCGCCTGGTAGACCAGCGACCGCACCTTCTGCTGGTCGTCGAGGCCGATGGCGGGGATGATCTGCGTCAGGTAGACCACCACCATCTCCTCCTCGGGGTCGGCCCAGTATGTCGAGTGGTAGGCGCCGCCCCAGCCGAACTCGCCGGCCGAGCCGGGCAGGCCGGCGGCGGCGGGGTCGTGGGTAATCGAGAAGCCGAGGCCGAAGCCCTGGCCGGGGCGGAACGGGATGCCGCCGAGGTGGTCGCTCAGCATCGACTCGACGGTCTTGCGCGACAGGATGCGCGTGCCGTCGAGCTCGCCGCCGTTCAGCATCATCTGCAGGAACGTGGCGTAGTCGGTGGCCGTCGACAGCAGCCCCGCGCCGGCCGAGAAGGCCTTGCGGGGACCCTCGACGTAGTGTCCCTGGCCCACCATGTGGCCGGGGTCGGGGGCCCGCTCGAAGCTGCCGCCGTCGCCGACCGACGAGTAGACGGTGGCGAGCCGGCCCAGCTTGCCGTCGGGCAGGAAGAAGTGGGTGTCGTTCATCCCCAGCGGCTCGAACACGCGCTCGGTCAGGAAGTCGCCGAGGGTCTGGCCGCTGATCTTCTCGATCATCGCGCCGAGGATGTCGGTGTTGTAGCCGTAGATCCACCGCTCGCCGGGGTGGGCGTCCATCGGCAGCTCGGCGAGGCGCGCCATCGTGTCGCCCACCGGCTCGTCGCGGTCGGCGAAGTACCAGCCGGTGATGCCCGCCTCTTCCCACGCGTCGGCGACCGGCCCGCGGCTCGCGAGCAGGCCCATGCCGTAGCTGATGCCGGCGGTGTGGGTCAGGAGGTCGCGGATGGTGACGGGCCGGCGCGCCGGCACCACGTCGTAGCCGCCCTCGTCGTTGGGCTGGGCCACCGTCGTCTCCGCGAACGCGGGGAGGTACTTGCCGACGGGGTCGGTGATGAGCAGCTTGCCCTCCTCCTGCAGCAGCATGACCCCGACGCTGGCCAGCGCCTTCGTCTGCGAGGCGATGCGGAAGATGCCGTCCGACGGCATCGGCGCCTCGGCCTCGACGTCGCGGTAGCCGATGCCCTCGCGGTAGGCGATCTGGCCGCGGCGGACGACGATGGTGACGGCCCCGGCGAGCCGGCCCTCGTCGACCATGCTCTCGAGGGCGAGGCTCAGGCGGTCGAGCCGCTCCGACGACATGCCCACCTCTTCCGGCTCGACCCGGACCAGCCCCTGGGCGGCTCCGGTCTGGGGAACGAGCAGCAGCGCGAACAAGACGGCGAGCGCCGTCAGGCGAATGCGTGATCTCATGGCGTTTCCTCTGTCTTCGTCAGTCTCGACGGGTAGAGTTCCGGAACGCGGATTCCTGCTTCAATGATAGCCGTGACGGCGGTCGCGCAGGTAGGGCGGCCTGCGGCGACCGCGGCATGCCGTCCCGGGGGCAAGCCGACGCGTGCCGGCGTCGGTCGTCCGCGGCGCGGTCACCGCCGCCCCGGCGTCAGTAGCGGAACAGCACCCGCAGCTTGGTGAACAGCGCGCGGTTCGTGCGCCGGAAGGCGGTCGGCTCGAAGTACCGCGGATCGTGGACGTCGAGCGCGTCCTCCTGCCGGAAGTGGTCGTCGTAGCCGAAGTAGAACACCGTCAGGGCGTTGATGCGGTAGGTCAGGAGGAGGTTCGTGCCCCGAGTGCCGCGGAACGAGTCGACCTCGGTGATGTTCCGCAGCAGCAGGCGGTCGGTGAACGTGAACGTCGAGAGCGCCCGCAGCACGCGCACGTCGAACACCCGGTGGTCGCCGCCGCCGCGGACGTCGAAGAACCGGCTGGTGACGAGGTTGAGCTGCGAGGTGAACCGCGGGGCGGGCCGGATGGTCGCCGAGAGCGTCGCGCTGTTGCCGCGCCCGAGATACGGGTTCTCGCGGTCGACGTAGTAGATCTCATCGCCCCACCGCAGGCTGCCGCCCAGGGAGAACAGCCGGCTCGTGCTGATGAACGTCGACAGGCTGTAGTTGCGGCGGTCGAAGTCGACGCCCCCGAACCGCTCGTGGGCCTGGACGGCGTTCGCGGTGACGTTGACGTTCCGGCTGAAGTTCATGTTCAGCCCGATGTCGACGTCCTCGTCCTCGCGGACGCCGGCGTGGGTGTAGCTGACCCGGTAGCGGAGGCTCGGGCCCCAGTCGATGATCCAGCTCTCCGGCCACCAGCGGTATCCCACGTTGGTGCTCCCGATCTGTTGGTCCACGCGCTGAAGGAACCCCACGTCGGTGCGGAAGTCGGGATCGATGCGCGCCGCGAACAGGGAACCCGTCAGGTGGCGCCCCTCGTGCTGGAAGAAGGCGCCCATCATGGGGCCCTCCCGCTCGACCCCCTGCTCGTCCCGGTGCTGCGACCGGAACGCGACCAGGTTCAACCGGCTGGCCCGGCCGAGCCGGAACTGCGCGTCGGCGCCGGCCACGCGGCTGTGCACGTCGAGGAACTCGCGGTCGGTGACGAGCGTCCCGACGTGCGACTCCGAGTAGAGGTCGTAGCGCGCCCGGCCTATCAGCACCCGGGCGTTCTCGCCGTACCCCCGCTCGTCGGGGTCGCCCCGCCTTCCCGGCGCCTCGTCGTCGGTCGCCATCACCCCGAGGGTGGTGTTCCCGACCTTGCCGGTCAGCTTCGCCCCCACGTTCGGGTCGACGAGGGTGCGCGTGTGCACGAGGTCGACGGGCGAGGGGAACTCGAAGATCTCGGCCCCCTCCAGGAAGAACGGCCGCAGCTCGGGGAAGAAGAGGGGGAACCGCTGGTTGACCTCGATCTGCGGCAGGTCCGACTCGATCTGCGAGAAGTCGGGGTTGCCGGTGAAGTCGGCGGTCAGGTTCGACGTGATGCCGTACTTGACGTTCAGGCCCATCTCGGGGTCCGTGCCCCGGTCGGCGAGGGCGCCCGTGCCCCGATCGAACAGCTCGTAGCCGATGGCCGTGAACGACGGCAGGATCTCGAGGTTGCGGCTGGTGGAGAGGTCGGTCATGCCCTCGAGCACGCCCATCTGCCCCATGAAGCTCTGGACGTCGCGCGACATCGGAGCCCAGACCACGTTCTCCTGGTCCTTCCCCTTGATCTCCCGCACGATCTGGAACCCCCAGCGGTGCTCCGCGCCGGGCGGCTGCTCGGGGTAGCGGAAGCTCTTGAACGGGATGGCCATCTCCGCCGTGTAGCCGTCCTCCACGATCTGCGCCCCGCTGTAGAACAGGGCGTCCCAGGACCGGTCGGCGATGGGAATCGGGCCGCCCTGGGTCTGGCCGGCGTTGATCACCCCGTCGCCCTGCACGTTGTAGCCGTTCAGGTCGAAGTCGTAGCAGCGCTGCTGGTCGAGGAACGGGTCGAGGTAGACGGTGATCAGGTCGTCCTGCCACGTGGTGTCGCGGTCGGCGCGGCTGGCCCGCATGATGCCGGGGTCGGCGTAGTGCAGGTAGAACGCGAAGTAGACGTGGTCGCGGTCGTAGGCGATGTAGACCTCGGTGTCCTCGGTCGCGGGCGCGCCGTCGAGGGGCGACTGCTGCACGAACTCGGAGAGCATGGCGGCGGTGCGCCACACCTCGTCGTCGAGGCGGCCGTCGATGGTCGGCGGCGTGTCGGTGCGGGTGGCCCGGACCCGGGGGCGGCCGATGAGGGCCGCGTAGCCGGCCCCGGACGCGGCGACCGTGGAGTCCGTGCGCGGCCGGTCCGGCCCGTGGGGGCCCATCGGGAAGCCGGCGCCGGACTGGCCGTGGAGGTTGGCGCCGGCGCCGGCCCCGAGGCACAGCACGAGCGCGGGAATCGTGAGGAGTCTCGGCATGGGGCGGCGTCGATGGTTCGGAGCCGGGGGCCTCGCGCAGGGCGCCTCGAGTCTCGGTGCGGCGTCCCGGCAACGGGGATGGCTACAGAGTGGTCGGGCTCGAATTCTCCCTTGATCCTACTCGACCCTCCCGCCCGTGGGGGGCCGTCGGGCGGTGCGGGACGCGCCGCCGGCATGCCCGACGTTCGGCGGGGTCGTCGGACTGCTGCCGCTTCGGGCCTGCGTGTCAGCGGCACGGGGTCGACGCGTCTCGATTCATCGGCGGGCACGTCGTGCGGCTCCGACGCGTAGTCCGTCCCGTGCCGCCGGGCGGTTGACTGGCTATGCCAGTCTCAATATAGTTGCTATGTCATTATAGGTATAGCTGTGAGCCTCGACCACATCCTGCTCGGCCTGCTGCGCGAGCCCGCCACCGGGTACGACCTCGGGAATGCGTTCAGCGAGAACGTCCGGCACTTCTGGTCGGCCGAGCTGAGCCAGATCTATCCCACCCTCAAGCGCCTCGAGCAGCGGGGGATGCTCAGCAGCCGGATCGAGCCGTCGCCCAAGGGGCCGAACCGCCGGGTCTACGCGCTGACGGAGGAGGGCCGGGACGAGCTGCGGCGCTGGCTGCGCGGCGGCCCCGCGGTGGGGACGGAGCGGTTCGCGTACCTCGCCCAGCTCTACTTCATGGACGCGCTCGGCGACCTGCACGAGACCCGCGCGTTCATGGCCGGGCTCCGGGACCACCTGGCCCGCTGGCTGGCGCAGCTCCGGGCGTTGGAGCAGGAGGTCGTCGCCACCCACGGCGACGACCCCGCCCGGTACGGCGACGCGGGCTTCCACCACTTCGCGGCGCTCCGGATGGGCATTCACTCCATCGGGTCGAAGGTGGCCTGGTGCGACGAGACGCTCGCCGCTCTCGACCGGCGCCTGGCGCCCCCGCGGGACGCGGGAGGCGCGGCGCACGATGAACCCTGGAAAGAGATGGAGCATCTGCTATGACGAACATCGGGAGCCTGGCCATGGACGCCCTGGTCCTGGCCCACGTCGCCACCGGGTTCGTCGGCCTCGCGGCCTTCTGGGTCCCGGTATTCGCCAGGAAGGGCGGCCGGATGCACGTGCAGGCCGGCCGCGTCTTCACGTACTGCGCGTACGTCGTGACGCTGTCCGCGGTCACCGCGGCGGCGGGACGCATCGTCGCGTACCAGGTGCAGGGCATCGGCCCCGCGGACCGGCCCGAATCCTACGGCTTCGCGCTCTTTCTCGGCTATCTCGGGGTGGTGACCTTCGCCACGGTGCGGCACGCGGTGCGCGTGGTCGCGACCAGGCGGTCGCCGGAGACGTTGCGGACGCCGTTCCACGAGGCCCTCGCCTGGGCCTCGATCGCCGGCAGCGTCGTCGTCATCGCGTTCGCGCTGCGGGTGTGGTCCGACGCCTCCCCGATCCTGCTTGGGCTGAGCCCCATCGGCCTCTTCACGGGGCCGGGCATGCTGCGGCTGATGCGCCGTCCCGGCGCGCGGCGCATGGCGTGGTTCTACAGCCACCTGGGGTCGATGCTCGGGGGCGGCATCGCCTTCCACACCGCGTTCGCCGTCTTCGGGGCGCAGCGCCTCTGGGCCTACGAGCTCGCGGGACCCCTCGCCGTCGTGCCGTGGCTCCTGCCGACGGTCATCGGCATTCCCGCCATCATCGTCTGGACCCGCTACTACCGGCGGAAGTTCGAACCCGCGGCGCCTGCCGCGACGTGACGGCGCCGGTAACGAGGGAGACCTGGGCTCCGCGCCGCGGCAAGTTCGACTCCGGCTCCGGCCGCGGCCATTGACGGGCTCGAGGCCGTGCCGGTCGCGTCAGCGAATTGTCGAGTCTGCCGAGAAAACAATGTTGCCTGAGACGCTCGCAGGGACCCTGCAGGCCGCCGCGGTAGTGCGGGTCGACAAGGCCCTCGGGCTCCGGGGCCTCTGTCTGTCGAGCCCCTCGCAACCGCACAACCTATTCCACCCGAAGCGCGTCCATCGGGTCGGTGCGGGCAGCCCGGCGGCCCGGCAGCCAGCAGGCGAGGAGCGCGACGCCGGCCAGCACGAGGGGGGCCGCGACGAGGGGCCACGGGTCGTCCGTCGCGACGCCGAACACGAAGCTGTCGAGGAGGCGGAGCGACCCGGCGGACGCGAGCAGGCCGAGGAGCGTCCCGACCGCGACGAGCCCGGCTCCCTGGCGGACGACGAGGGCCACGACAGCGCCGGGCTGCGCGCCGAGGGCCATGCGGACCCCGATCTCGCGGCGGCGTTGCGACACCGTGTAGCTGAGCAGCGCATAGAGGCCGAAGGCGGCGAGGAACAGCGCGAGGACCGCGAAGAACCCGACGCAGACGGCATAGAAGCGGGGTTGCGCCACCGCCGCCGACAGTCTCGCGTTCATCGTCATCAGGTCGTCGATGCGCGCGGTCGGACTCGCGGCGGCCACCGCCTCGCGAAGAAACGGAACGACGGCCACCGGGTCGCCGGCCGTCCGCACCGCGACCACCGAGGTGAAGAAGGACGACATGCCGGCCAGCATCCCTGCGTGTTCGAGCTGGTGCAGGGGAATGTATGCCTCGGCTTGCGACTCGGTGATGGCCAGCCCGGTGTAGCGGACGTCGGCCACGACCCCGATCACCTCCCAGGGTTCGGGGCCGGCGCCGACCGGCAGCAGGCGCCGGCCGCCGGCCGGCTCGCCGCCGAAGAGCTCGCGTGCGAGCGTCTCGTTCACCACCAGCACCAGCGGACTCTCGGCCCCGTCCACCCGGGTGAACGCGCGCCCGCTCCGGAGACGCAGGCGCATCGCGTCGAAGTAGCCCGGGCTGACGACGTTGACCCGGGCCCGCGGGAGGTCCAGCGGGTCGGCCGGAGGCGCGGTGCCGGCCACCCGGAAGACGGCTGCGCTCCCGCCGCCGGACGTGAGGGGCAGGCGCGACGAGACCCCCACCGCTTCGACGTCGGAGAGTCCGGCCAGCCGGTCCATCTCTTCCACCAGCGATTCCTGGAAGCGGCGGCCGGCCGCCAGGAGGTCGGTCATCGACTCCGGGGTCATGTCCGGTCGGAAGGTGACGTCGGGGATCGGGATGACGGCGGCGATCACGTTGGCCGGATCGTAGCCGCGATCGACGGTGATGAGCCGCACGAAGCTGCGCAGGAGCAGCCCCGCCCCCGTCAGCAGCACGAGGGCCAGGGCTACCTGGGCCACGGCGAGCGTGGCGCGCGCCCGGTTCGAACGGAGCAGTCGGAACCCCCCGGTCGACTGCTGGTTCCCTTCGCTGAGGGTACGCGCCAGATCGAGCCGCGACCACTGGAGGGCCGGCGCGGCGCCGAACAGCAGCCCGGCTGCTATCGACAGTCCGAACGTGAACGCGAGCGTTACGGGGTCGATGCCCACCTCGTCGAGCCGCGCGACGTCGCCGGGAACGAGCGCCGGCACCGCGCGCAGCACCACCGACGCCGCGGCGAGCCCGAGCACGCCGCCGCCCGCACCCAGCATCAAGCTCTCGGTCAGGAGCTGCCGGACGAGACGCCAGCGGCTCGCGCCGAGCGCGGCGCACACCGCCAGCGCCCGCTGGCGCGCAACCCCCCGCGCGAGCAGCAGCCCCGCCACGTTGATGCAGGCGATCAGCAGCACGAGGGCGGTGGCCAGGGTCAGGGCCAGAAGCGCCGGCCGATACGCCCCGACCATCTCCTCCAGCAACGGCACGACCCGCACCTCGTTCCCGGACGAGCGTTCTCCCTCCCCGCCGCCGATGGCCAGCGTGCGCAACCCGCTGGCGCTCAGGCGAGCGCCGGCTTCTGCCGCCGCCTGTTCCGGCGACACCCCCGGCGCGAGGCGCCCGAGGGCGTTGAAAGCCATCATGAGCATCATGCGCGGTTGACCCGCGTCGGCGGCCGGCGGCGGCGTGAACGGCGGAACGACGAAGGGTGTCCAGAAATCGCTGTCGGGGTGCGGGAAATAGAACCCCTCGGGCAGCACGCCGACCACGGTGTGCGGTTCGCCGTCGAGAGCCACCGGGGCCCCGACGATGCCCGGATCCGATGCGAAGTGGTCGGTCCAGGCGCGGTGGCTCAGCAGCGCCACGCGGTTCGCGCCCTCTCGCGCCTCGTCCTCCGCAAAGAGTCGACCGAGGTGGGGCGTCGCCCGCAGCAGGGGGAACAGCGAGGGCGAGACGGTGGCGCCGCTCAGGGTGACCGAGCCGTCGGGACCGGTCCACTCCAGCGAGCTCTCCCGGTAGGCCGCGAGGTGCTCGAACGCCTCGGCGTTCTGTAGGAGGGGCATCGACCGATTCGTGAGCATTTCTCCGCCGACGCTCCTGGACTCTCCCACCCGCACGATGCGCCCGGGGTCCGGATAGGGCAGGGGCCGCAGGAGCAGGCCGTGGACGATGCTGAACATCGCGATGTTGGCGCCGATGCCGAGGGCGAGGGTCAGCAGCGCGGCGAGGGTGAATCCGCGATGGGCGGCGAGCCGCCGCGCCGCTGAGACGACATCCCGAAGCAACGTGTCCATGTGGATGCAAAGCCGCGGTCCGGCGGCCGACGGCGACCGCGAGTCGAGGGGGGGAGACAGGCGCCTGCTGCCTTGTCACTTGGGCAGAGCGCTATCACCCGGTCCCGCGACCAACGCCGACGACGCCTCGGCTGGCGGGCTGCCTCAATCACTGGGGGCAGAGCGCTGTCACTCGGGCAGAGCGGCGCCGCCGGAATCGCTGCTCGAAACGGGCCGCAGCTCGTCCGTCGAGATGCGCCCGTCGCCGTCGGTGTCGAGCATGCGTAACGACTGCGCCGCCGATTCGATCTCCGTCCCGGAGATCGTGCCGTCCTGGTCCGCGTCGAGCGCCGCCATGAGGGGCATCCGTGCCTGCGGACCCCCGCCACCGGTCCCGGTGCCCTGCGACGCCGCTGCCGGCTCTTCTGCGCTCCCGGGCTCCCGATCGCCCGGCTCGCCAACCTGCGCCGCCATCATCGCGGCGAGGAGCTCCATCCCTGAAGCCTTGCCGTCCCCGTCGCCGTCGGCGGGAGACAGGAGGCTCCGGAGCTGCGGCGGCAGATCCGCGATATCCAGCTCTTCGTCGGCGCCCAGGGTCGTGAACCGAGTCCCCTCGGGGAGGTTCGCCGGACTGCCGAAGAAGACGCGCGGGCCGTCCCGTCGGGGCCCCAGCTCGTCGCGCGAGAGCCGTCCGTCGCCGTCGTCGTCGAGCGAGGCAAGCGATGCCGGGGCCGCGTCGATCTCGCCGGCCGAGATCTCGCCGTCGTCGTCGGTGTCGAGGGCGCGGAAGGCCGGCAGCCCGCGCAGCTGGCGGTCGTCGTCGTCGCGTTCCTCGGGCTGGACGTCTTGCGGTGGCTGGCCGCTCGCCTCTTGCGGTGGCTGGCCCGTCGCCTGTTGCGGTGGCTGGCCGCTCGCCTGTTGCGGTGGCTGGCCCGTCGCCTCGCAACCGGTCAGCCCCAGCCCCAGCGCCAACGCCATCGCGGTTGTGCCGGGGGCGAGCACTCGTGAGCGCATGGCCGGCTCCCGCGGGAAGTTGCGCCGCGCCCGTCGGTGTGCGAGCCGTGAGTCACGCCGGGGGAACGGACGAATCGACTGGGTCATGGTCTTCTCTCCGCGCGATTCCCGATGCCTGGCCGCCGCCTCGCCCCGCCGTGCGGCGCCTCCCGCCGTCGGATGCGACGGCGGCGCCTTGCGCACGCCCGCGGTTCACGTCGACGCCCACTCCGCTCGTCGGGCGGTGCCCGGGGGGAGGATGCACGCCCCGAGTCACTGGCCCGTCCGCTCCTCGTTCAGCTCGGCGAGTCGTCCTTGCAGCCGGGCGACCTGTTGCGCCAGCCCGCCCGCCGTAGGACGGTGATCGATATGGACTTGCCGCCTGCACCCAGACGCAGTCCGTCTACTGCGGGTTCCTGCGTTCGGCACGTGGCAAGGTACTTCCCGTCAGTGTCCTTCGCGTCGTTCCGCAACCGGTCGGACATGGCGGCAAGCGCTTGTTGCAGCTCCTGCAGGACCGCCGTGGTCCGCTGCCTCGCCTGGTTCGCGTCGGCCGACCGCGGCGCCCGACTGCCGGCGGAGGCTGCTGGCGGCCCCGCGACCGGCGCCTCTGGCCGGCGCGGGTCGACGAGCAGCGCAACCATCACTCGGATGGGGGGCGGCCCGGCGCGCGCCGTCTGCCCCCGCGCGGCGGCGTCCGGCGGCACCGGCGGTGCGGCGGCGCTCAGCGGAACCGTCGCCGCCGCCGTCCAGACCGCCGCGCCCAGCGCCGCCCCCAGCCCGATCGCGAGCGCCACCACTACTCGCCCGGACATCGTCTCGTCCTTCTCGAACAGGGCATCGGCCCTGGCGCGCAGCTCCGTCGGCCGCAGCATCGGCGCCGCGAGCGGCAACGCACGCGGGTGCCCCGCCAGCGCGACCAGACACCGTACGTAGGCGCGCCGATCGCCGGTGCGGCGCACGACCGCGGCGTCGACGGCCTGCTCCCGGTGCAGCCGGATGCGCCCGCGGATCAGCCACGCCCAGGGGTGGAACCACAGAAGCGCCGCCGCTGCCTCCTCGGCCACCGCCGCGGCGAAGTCGCGCCGTTCGAGGTGGAGCAGCTCGTGGCAGACGATGCCGCGCTGGAACGCCGGCTCGAGCCGGTCGAAAGCGGCCGGCAGCACCACCGTCGGGCGGAACAGCCCGAAGCTGCAGGGCATCCGGACGTCCGGAGGCCGAATGAAGGCGGCCGAGGTTCGGAACCGCGCCAGGAGCTCCCGCGCCGGTGCCGGCGGCGCGACCCGGTCGGCCGAGCGGGCGAGACGGCCGAGCCGCACGAGGCCCAGCCCCAGCCGCGCCAGCCGGAAGACGGCGACCGCGGCCAGGAACCCCAGAACCCACGTCCACGGGTCGACGCTCCATCGATCGGCGGGCAGGGCGACGACCCTCTCGGCAATCGAGGCACCGGCGACGCCCGCGGACTCCCGCACGGGTTCGACCAGGGGCAGTCCGTAGGCGGGTATCGCTGAAGCAGGGTGCCAGGGCTGGACCCACGGCGCGAGCAGCAGGACGAGGAGGACCGCCTGCCAGTACCTCAGCAGGAAGCGGGGCTCGCGAAGCTGCAAGACGGAGACCCCCAGCCAGGCGGCTCCGGCCACGCCGGCGGCCTGCATCCAGTGCGCCACGACGTTCTGCGCCAGCAGCTCAGCTGTCATCGTCCTTGTCCGGCCCGTTCAGCCGGCTCGCGATGTCGCGCAGGTCGTCTGCGCTGAGTCGCTTGTCGCGGACGAGGTGCTGCACGAGCGGCTCGGCCGCGCCGCCGAACACCCGGTCGACGAAGTGGCGCACCATGGCCCGGAGCACGCCCTCGCGGGTCGACCGCGCCCGATAGACGTGCGCCCGCGCCGCCCGGCTGACTTCCAGGTGCCCCTTCTGCTCGAGAATCCGCATCGTCGTCAGCACGGTGGTGTAAGCGACGGGCCGGCGCTCTCGAAACGCCTCGTAGACCTCGCGCACGGTGACCTCGCCGCGGTCCCAGACGGCCTGCATGATCTCGAGCTCCTGGTCGGCGAGGGGAGGACGTTGTCGCGGCATGACTACTATTGAATTAGTACGTTGCGGCGGGTAGTTTGTCAAGCTGGCGACATGCTCTGGTTGGCGGACTCGTTGCAGATTCTGGTGCGATGTGCATGATCGATGCGTGCCTGTGCCGGCCATTCTCCGCCGCGCGCTGCGATCGCTGGCCCGCCGCCGCACCTTCGCGGCGACCGCGGCGCTGACCCTGGCCCTCGCGTTCAGCATCCCGGCGGTGGTGCTGTCGACGCTGGATCGGCACTTCTGGCGGCCGCTCGACCTGCCCGGGTCGGACCGGCTCTTCACGCTCAGCATCTGGGTCGAGGACGACTACTTCTCGCCCCTCACCCCTCCCGAGTACGTCCGGCTGCGCGAGGTGGGGGCAGAAGCCGAGGCGTTCTCTCTCGCGGCCTTCGGGAGCCTCGACTTCACGATGGTCGGCGGGGACGCTCCCACGCGGGTCGACGTCACCCTGGTCTCCGGCGACTTCTTCACGCTGTTGGGGGCCGTGCCGACGCAGGGCCGGCTGCTGGGGCCGTCGGACGACGACCCGGCCGGCTCGCCGTCGGTGGCCGTCGTTTCCCACCGCGCCTGGACGACACGCTTCGGCCGGGACTCCGACCTCGTCGGGCGCACCGTGCGCCTGGGACCGCAGGCGTTCACGGTCGTCGGCGTCGCCGCCAATCCGCTCCCCGGCCCCGGCCACGACCCGGACTTCTGGGTGCCGATGGCAGCCCTCCACCAGCTCCTGCCCGAACGCGTCGACCTGAACGGTCCCTTCGGCGTGTGGCTGGAAACGATCGGGCGGCTGGGCGCATCGACGTCGCTCGGCGATGTCACGGTGCTGTCGGCGCTGGCCCGGGATCGGTTGCCGGCCGAGTCGGAGGAGGTGCGGACCGGGGACTGGCGCTTCGTCGCCCGGCCCGTCAATCACCTTCGACTCGGTTTCGAGTATCACCGCGAGGCCGCCCGTTTCCTGGCCGTGCTGGCCGTGATCACGGGCATCTTCCTGTTGGCCGCGTGCAGCACCATGGTTCTGCTGGTGCTGACGCGCGGGGCCGAGCAGGCGCACGAGCTGGCGGTTCGGCGTGCGCTGGGGGCGTCGCGCCGGGACCTCGTCCGTCCTCTTGCGGCGGAGCTGGCGGTGCTGTTCGCGGCCGGAGGGCTGGCCGCGCTCGCGGCCCTGGGCGGGGTAGGTTCCGTGCTGTCGGCGCTGCCGCAGCTGGCGCCGCTCGGCGAGGCGGCGGGCCCGGGTGCCGGCGCCGCGCTGTGGACGCTGGCCATCGCCGGGGCGACGTGGGCGGCCGTCTGCCTCGGGCTGCTGCTCGTGACGTCGATCCGGCCGCCGGCCCTCGCGGGGGCGTCCGGGCCCAGAGTGACGGGCCGCGGCGGACGCCAGCGGGTGCTGGTGGCGGCGCAGGTCGCGGTGTCGGCGGTCCTCGTCGTCACGGCGGGGCTCCTGCTGCGCAGCGCCCACGGCGTCGCGTCCATCCCGCGGGGCTTCGTCCCCGAAGGAATCGTCGTCGCCCAGCTCCACACGGCGGGCTATTCCGACGCCGAGGGGCACGTCTTCTACCGGCGCCTCCTCGAAACACTACGCGACGGCGGGCCGGTCACGTCCGCGGCGCTCGCCTGGCACACCCCGTTCAGCGAGTTCACCCTGTCCATCTCGGTGGAGGTTCCCGGGACCTCCCTGCAGGTCCTGGGGAACGCGGTGTCCGCCGACTACTTCCGCACCCTCGGCGTCGCGGTGCTGGAGGGGCGCGAGTTCACCGCCGCCGACCATGCCGATTCCCCGCTCGTGGCGATAGTCAACCGCACGCTGGCCGAGCGTCTCTGGCCCGAACGCCCCGCCGTCGGGCAGGTCCTCACGTTCCCCCGCAGCGGCGGGGACCGGACCGTGATCGGCGTGGTCGACGACGTGCGCTACTACGCGCTGGCCGAGGCGACCCGGCCGCTCGCCTACCTGCCCCTGGCCCAGCGTTTCTACCCCCGGGCGTTTCTCCACGCCCGGTCGCCCGCCGGTGCGGGCGACACCCTGCAGCACGTCCGGCGGGTGCTCGCCGACCTCGATCCGGGGGCGCCGCTGAGCGGCGCGGGCACGCTGAGGGCGAAGGTCGACGAGGCGCTCGCCCGCTGGCGGGCGCCGGCCCTGCTCGCCGGACTCCTCGCGCTGGTCACCCTGGTGCTGACGATGGGGGGGCTGTACGCGGTGCTGACGATGGCGGTGGGTCAGCGGACGCGCGAGCTGGCGATTCGCGTCGCCATCGGCGCCCGCGAGGCCTCGTTGCGCTGGATGGTGCTCGCCGAGGGGTTGCGGCTCGTGGCGGCGGGGGCGCTGGTCGGCCTCGCCGCGGCGGTGCCGCTGACGCGGCTGCTCGAGAGCCAGCTCTACGGCATCGCTCCCCACGACGCCGCGACCCTGGCCGCGGGCCTGATCGGGCTGCTCGCGGCCGGTGCTCTCGCCAGCGATCTGCCGGCGCGGCGGGCCGCACGCCTCGACACCGCCGCCGCGCTGCGCAGCGAATGAGCGCCCGCCGGGACCCGCTCGGGCGCCGGGAGCATCGCGCCGCCGCGGGTGCGCGGCATCAACTGCCCTTGCCCCGGCGGGTGGTCGAGTCGCGCCGGTAACGGCTCGCCAGGTACTCGTCGACCCAGCGTCGGGAGCTTCGCCACTGGCCGTCAGGTCCTCTGGTGGCCCGGAGTCGGCCCCGTTCCGCCGCCGCGCGCAGGGCCGCCGCCTTGACGTCGGGCGTCTCCAGCGCGGCCAGGGGCACGAGCCTCGCCGGCCCGGCCACGGCCGGGATGACGAACCGGTGGAGGCTGTTCAGGATGGCGCGGGCGAGCATCTCGCCCAGGGGGCTCGACTCGCCGGCGTCCGCGCGGCGCAGCGCCTGCAGGTACCTGGCGCGATCGCGCTTGTAGATGATCACCGGGGGGTAACCGAGCCGGATGAGGACGAGATTGAGAATCAGCCGTCCGGCCCGGCCGTTGCCGTCGAGGAAGGGGTGGAGCTGCTCGAATCGGCAGTGAGCCGCCGCGAGCGCCTCGGGGAACATCGCGTCCGTCGCGTCGAGGGCGTTCACCTGGTCGATCCAGGTCGTCATTTCCGCGGGGACGAGCGGCCATGTGATCGGCGTCATGCCGCCGGGAAAGGCGTGGATCTCATGTTCCCGGAAGCGGCCGGGGGCTTCGCGCGGAGTCGCGCTCGGATGCGGCGCCACCTGCCAGACGGGAGTCAGCGCGACGTGGTGGACGTGCCGCACTTCCTCCAGACTCAGGATCCGTTCGGGATGTGCGAGTCCATTCGGGCTGGTTGCCTGACGGTAGACCCAATCCGCGGCATCGGCGTAGCCGCGCACCTCCATGTACT
Source organism: Vicinamibacterales bacterium (assembly GCA_963663815.2). Classification (GTDB taxonomy): domain Bacteria; phylum Acidobacteriota; class Vicinamibacteria; order Vicinamibacterales; family UBA8438; genus JAJEEA01. The sequence goes on from OY760734.1 coordinate 6,446,840, forward strand.
CGCGGAGCTCCTTGTTGCCGACGGCCCTGCCTTCGGCGAGGAGCCGCTCCACTTGCTTCAGGACCAGGGTGTTGCCCTCGATGGCGGTGGAGTGGTGGGCCTCCTCGTACCAGATGTCGCGCCAGATGTCGGCGGCCTCGACCGGAGTCGGGAGGCCGCCCATGCGCTCCCTGAGCTCCTCGATCTGAACGTCGAGGCGACGGTAGACGTCGGCGCGTCGAGGCCGGCCGCGACCCGGCGCAAAGTGTTCGTTCATGACGAAATAAAGTTACCGAACACATTTGGGTTTGTCGAGTCGGTCCAGAACTAAAGTTACCGAACATTCGGGACTGGCGGGGCTTCGGCCCGAATCGGTCATGCCCCGTGAGGCTGGCGGCCAGCCCGGCCGGGCCGGCCGCAGTCTGTCGGTTTCCCCTCGAACCTCGGAATGCGGCGGCCGCGCGCCCGATGCCGGCGTCGTGCGTCCCCGAACACGAGGTCCGGACCGCGGGCGGTCGTTCAGCTTCTCGCGCAGCTCGCCTCGCCTTGACTGGCGCGGCCGTGATGGTCGCCGTCGAGTACGCCCCGCTGCCAACCTGCCGGGCCGTCCATCACGCGGGGACCCGGACCCTGCCGGCCCCGGGCCGTGGTGTTCAGATGAGGTGGCCGGTCCAGCGGCCGGCGAGCACGATGCCGGCCCAGATCAGCAGCGACGCGCCCCCGGCGAAGCGTGCGGCCGGGGGCAGCTCCTCGGCCGTGTCCCACGCGCCGACGCCGCGGAACGTCCGGAGATGGAAGACGGCCATGTTGATGAACGCGAGCGGCAGCAGCAGGAGCTTGATCTGAAAGGCGGTGTTCTCCAGGTACCCGGGCGCGCGGGTCATGAACATGCCGAAGCCGGTGATGGCGGCCACGACGAAGGCGGCCCAGGTCCAGGGGAGCAGCTTGCCGGTGATCTGGCTGACCGGGTACCGCGTCGCCGCGAGGCCGAGCAGCCGCAGGTCGACGGTCACGATCGTGCCGAGGACCAGGGCAAGCCCGATCACGTGGATCGACTCCAGCGCCGGGAACCACCAGGTGAAGCCGATGTGCTGCGAGAGCGGGTGGTCCTGCAGCCACTGCCAGATGGACGGGTACGCCTCGAGGCTCTCCCAGGGGAAGGGCACGGGGAAGGGGTCGGTGATGTACTCGGAGTACGCGATCCAGCGCCCCGCGAGCATGATGCCGATCCAGGCCAGGAGCGACACGCCGGCGATGAGCCGGGCCACGAGCAGGCGGTCCTCCGACTCCTCCCAGTAGCCGTGCTCCTTGCGGTTCTTCCAGTAGATGAAAAAGGCGAGCCCGACGGCCACCAGCAGCAGCGAGAACTTGGAGACGGCGATGGGGTTGTAGACGTAGCGCACGGGCCGCGCGAGGACGAAGAGCATGCCGGTGACGAAGTTGACGCCGAGGGCGCACCACGTCCACGGCAGCAGCCGCCGGATCATCTCGCTGACGTCGTGGCCGCGCAGCGCGAGGCCCAGGAACCGCAGGTCGACCATCACGATCGAGCCGACCACCGCCGCGATGCCCATGATGTGGAACGACTGGGCGATCGGGGGCAGGCCCGGCACGTTGCCGAGCAGGTACACCATCAGCTCGCGGGTCGGGCTCTCCTGGAGCGTCTGGGCCAGGAAGTCGCGCATGGGTCGGGTCTCTCTCGTTGGGCGCCGGGATCCGGCCGGCCACGGAACGCGGGTCTCGCGCCATTCTAGCAGCCCGCGCCGAGGCCCCGCGTGGCGCCGGGAGCCGCGAGGCGCCCCGCCGACGAGGGGCGTCGTGGGAGAATACCGGTCAGATTCCCCCGACTCGACTTTCTCACGCCATGCCTCCAGGAGTCCCGATGCGCAAGTGTCTAGTGGCCGTCTCGTTGTTCGCAGGGGCATGGACCCTCATGGCCGCCGCCGGGCCGGCCGCCGGCCAGGCGCCCCGCGCGGTGGGTCCGGACGGCGCCTGCTCCGCCTCTTCGCCGGCGGAGTGGCCCGGGCTGGACGGCGGTCCCGGGTGGAACGGCTGGGGCGCCGGGGTGACCAACGCCCGCTTCCAGCCGGCGGACCAGGCCGGTCTCGCGGCGGCCGACGTCCCGCGGCTGCGGCTGAAGTGGGCGTTCGGCTACCCGCGCTCGGCCACCGCGCAGTCGCAGCCGACGGTGGTCGGCGGACGCCTGTTCGTGGCCAGCGAGCGCGGCGAGGTCTTCGCGCTCGACGCCGCGACCGGCTGCACCCATTGGTCGTTCGCGGCCGAGAGCGGTGTCCGCAGCGCGATGACCGTGACCCGCCTCCCGGCCGGGCGGCAAGCGCTCTTCTTCGGCGACTTCGGTGCGAACGTCTACGCCCTCGACGCCGCGACCGGGGCCGAGATCTGGCGCCGGGACGTCGAGGCGCACCCGGGAGCCCGCATCACCGGGGCGCCGGTCGAGCACGACGGCCGGCTGTACGTACCGGTGTCGTCCCTGGAGGAGCTGCTCGCCGCCAACCCCCGCTATCTCTGCTGCACGTTCCGCGGCAGCATCGCCGCCCTCGACGCGGCGACCGGCGAGTTGGTCTGGCAGAGCTACACCATCGAGGAGGCGCCGGCGCCGCGCGGGCGCAACCCCGCCGGCGCCGACCTCATGGGGCCGTCCGGCGCGGCGGTGTGGTCGGCGCCGACCGTCGACGCGAGGCGCGGGGTCGTCTACGCCGCGACCGGGAACGCCTATACCGAGCCCGCCGCGGCCACGAGCGACGCGATCATCGCGTTCGACCTCGACACCGGCGCGGTCCGGTGGACCAACCAGCTCACGCCGGCCGACGCGTTCATCCTCAACTGCGGCGGCGACAACCCCAACTGCCCGGAGGAGGACGGCCCCGACTTCGACTTCGGCGCCTCCCCGGTGCTGGTGACGGCGGCCGACGGCCGCGATCTCCTCGTCATCGGCCAGAAGGCCGGGACGGGCTACGCCCTCGACCCGGACCGCGGCGGCGCCGTCGTCTGGCGCTACCAGGTCGGGGCCGGCAGCGCCCTCGGCGGCATCGAGTGGGGCTTCGCGGTCGACGGCGAGAAGGCCTACTTCGCCAACTCGGACTACCTGACGCCCGAGCCGGGGGGCCTCGCCGCGGTGCGCCTGACGACCGGCGAGCTGGTCTGGTTCGCCGAGCCCCACGAGCCGGTCTGCGAGGGGTGCAGCCCCGCGCTGCTGGCCGCGATCACCGCCATTCCGGGGGCGGTCTTCTCGGGCGCCTACGACGGCCTGTTCCGCGCCTACGACACCGGGGACGGATCGGTCCTCTGGGAGTTCGACACCAACGGCGAGCACGAGACGGTGAACGGCGTCGAGGCCCGGGGCGGGTCGATCAACGGCCCCGGCCCGGTCGTCGTCGGCGGCATGGTCTACGTCAACTCGGGCTACGCCGCGTTCGGCGGCCGGCCCGGCAACGTGCTGCTGGCCTTCGGCGTCGACTGACGCGGTTCGATGCGTCTCTACACCGAGCTCGCGGCGTGGTGGCCTCTCGTCGACGACCCGGCGGACTACGCCGAGGAGGCCGGCGTCTACGCCGACACGCTGCAGGAGGCGTGCGACGGACCGATCGAGTCCCTGCTGGAGTTGGGCTGCGGCGGCGGCAACACCGCGCTGCACCTGAAGCGGCGGTTCCCCCGCCTGCTGCTCACCGACCTGTCGCCGGAGATGCTCGCGGTCAGCCGCGCCCTCAACCCCGAGTGCGAGCATCGGCTCGGCGACATGCGCACCCTCCGCCTGGGCCGGGCCTTCGACGCCGTCTTCGTTCACGACGCCGTCTGCTACATGACGACCGAGGCCGACCTGCGGCGCGCCATGGAGACGGCGTGGGCGCACTGCCGACCCGGCGGCGCCGTGCTGTTCCAGCCGGACTACGTGCGCGAGAGCTTCCGGGCCGGGGCGTCCGCGGGCGGCTGCGACGAGCCGCCGCCTTCCGGATCCGGCGGGGGGTGCGCGCGCGGGCTGCGCTACCTGGAGTGGGTCTGGGATCCCGATCCCGGTGATACGCAGTACCTCGCCGACTTCGCGTTCCTGCTGCGCGAGCGCGACGGGTCGGTCCGCTCCGTGCACGAGCGGCACGTCGAGGGCCTGTTCGCGCGCGAGCGCTGGCTGGTCCTCCTGACCGAGGTCGGGTTCGAGCCCCGCTGCGTCCCGCTCGTGGTCGAGGGCGTGGAGCCGGGCCGGCACGAGATGTTCGTGGGGCGCCGGCCGCGCTGACCGTCGGCAGACCAGCAACGGGATCGGCGAACGAGGCGTCTTTCTATGGGGCGCTCGGGGCTCGACCAGGGCAGCGCGCTGTCGGCGCCTGAGTCTTCCCTTACGGCCACCCCTCTCTCGTCATGCTCGACATAAACGTGGATGGATGGCGCCGAAAGACACTGCCTCCGGAGTCAACGCTCCTCTGAACCAGACCCGTTCTTCGAGCCTCCCTCGGTGCACTTCTGGTCTCAGTCCATCTCATCGACGACGAGTGCCTGGGCCATGCCGATCTGGAACAGCGGAACCGTGAGGGCCGGGAACTCCAAGCGAGCCAGCGACGAGTGTACGAATTCTCGCCAGTATCCCCACACGTGAAACGGACAGTAGTGCAGCGCAAAGGTCTTCAATTGCTCCTCGCTGAAGTCCGGCGAATCATCCTTGAACGCGTACGAAGCTTCGAGCGTCGCTCTGACGACAACGCACGGTTCATCTTCGTCGTTCGGATCCGACGAAGGCGCCGGCTTGCTCAGTCGAAACTCCAGCATACTCGTGGCGGAAAAGCCCGCGTCGGTCCCGTCGTCGCCGGAGTCAACCCTGGGGCGGCTGAAGTGGGTCGATGCCTTCAGATGTACCTCGTTCTCCAAATCCGTTGCCAGGCTCGCCTGTGCAGAGAACCTCGAGAACCGAACGCGCGTCAGACGCGTACGAGTCACCACTTCATTCGCCACTTCGATCGGAGTCTGATCTCGACGTGGCGGATCCAGGGTTGTCGCCGGCGGTTTCTCCCGCCCGCCGTCCTCGGTTCTCCGGCGCTTCTTTGCCATCACGCCGCGACGCCCAATTGGGCGAATGAAGCGTCCTTCCATGGATCCGAGCTGTTTGCCCGGACAACCAGCGGTCGCTCGACGCTGGTCATGCCTGCCCATTCAAGAGTGGGGCGTCGCCGGACCGGATGCCGCACCGCCGCGGTTGCCAGTCGAGCGTGCAGCTCGTTCGCGGCCATTTCGAGGAATCGAGGGTCCGCTCTCAATCGAACCAGACGGTCCAGTGCCTGCGTCTGGATCTCTCCTCTCCTCCAGCGTTTGAGCGTGGCAATGCCGACGAACACGTAGCTGGCGAACTCGGGCCATGTCATGTTCAGGTCGCGGCGCAGGCGGTCAATCTCGTCGATAGTCAGCAAGCCGGCCTTGCGGCGGTACGCATCGGATACCGCCCGGTGATACGCACGGACATTCTTGCCCAGGATGACGACTCGACCACAGTTCATGCACTGAGGAGCATTCAGGGTCACCGAGACTCGCTCACCCTTCAGCTCGGTTTCAACGGTTCGGAGAGCTTCGGGCTCAACGACATGTCCACACTTGATGCACTTCATTGGGATACCTGGTTTCATGAGCCTACGACTTGGTGGACTCGTGGAAGCTCACGATGATCAGCCGCCCGTCGAACAGCGAGAACTTGAGGTACATCTGGCGCCGGAGGTGCGCGGAGAACCACGCGGCCTCGTACAGATCGTGGCCGGCGCAGAGACCGCCGTAACCCGGATCGTCGCGCGCATGGAGATCCTCCGCCGTGATTTCTGCAAGACCCTTGCGGAGGGAAACCGTAATGGCAGGTTCGCCGCGAATGCCGATCGCTTCACAGTCTCGACGAAGCCGGTCGTAGTTCTCTGGCTCCCAGCCGTCCCCGCGACGAATGCAGCGGCGAGCCTGTTCGAGTACCGGACCGGGATCACCTTGAGCGCCGGGCTTGGACTCGTCCGCCATGGGCCGCACGAAAGCGTGATCGACACCTGGATCCTCGGGAGCATCCGCACGGCCCGAATACGTGAACGGTATCAATTGATACCGCTCACGTCAAGTGCGGTACCCCTCGGTTCCCCGGGGCGGCTATTCCGCCTGCAGGGCTTGGCGGGGATCCGCCTGCGCGGCCCGGCGGGCGGGGAAGAACGAGGCGGCGAGGGTCGTCGTCACCGGCACGAGGGCGGCGGCGGTGGGGCGAGCGGGTCGCGGGAGCTCCGGCCCTCGAAGAGAAGCGGCGCCACGAGCGGTCGGCCCAGCGCGCGGCCAGCCCGCCGGCGACGACGCCGACTACCGCCAGCGAGAGGCCGCGCCCGAGCACGAGGCGCAGGAGGCCCCATCGCGCCGGTGCGGCCCGGCGCACCGGGAAGCACAAGGCGGCGAGGGCCGCGGTCCACCAGCATGATGACCGGTTGACTGTGGGGACGATGTATGACTAGTCTTCTGTCTGGTCAGGAGCGCAGGGGCGTAATGTCCAACAGATGGCAAGTGCAGGACGCGAAGGCCCGGTTCAGCGAGCTTCTCGAGACGAGCCTCTCCGACGGGCCGCAGATCGTGACCCGGCGCGGCGTCGAGATGGCGGTGCTCGTTCCCATCGATCAGTGGCGGCGGCTCGAACGGACGGCGAGACGGAGCCTCAAGGAGCTGTTGCTGGCGCCGGAGGCGCGCACCGACGCCCTGACGCCGCCGCGTCCCACCCTTCGCCGCCGGACCGCGCCCCACTTCGAGTAGACCGGTGTTCCTGCTCGACACGAATGTCGTCTCGGAGCTGCGGCGTCGCCGTCCGCACCTCGGCGTGCTGTCATGGATTCGGCGCGTGTCTCCCGACCGGCTTCACCTGTCCGCGGTCACCGTCGGCGAGATTCAGGCGGGGATAGAAATCACCCGCGAGCGCGACGCCGCCAAGGCGGCAGAGCTGGAGGCGTGGCTCGACGAGGTGCTCGCGAGCTACAGCGTGCTGTCGATGGACGCCGCCGCATTCAGGACGTGGGCGAAGCTGATGCATCGGCGGTCGGATACGCAGATGCAGGACGCGATGATCGCGGCCGTCGCCATCGTCCAGCGGATGACCGTGGTGACCCGGAACGTCCGCGATTTTCAGCCGTTCGGCGTGCGGACGCTCGATCCGTTCGGCGACCGGGCAACCGAGACCTGAGCTGGCGGCGGAGAACAGGCCGGTACCGACCGTCCACGAGCGGATCCGTCCGGCGTGGACGTCGGTCAGGCTTCGGACGCGGCTCGCCGGCAGGTCGGGAAAGAGCTCGGCGAGCGTCGGCGAGGACGGGGGGTGCCGTGCGTCCGGGGTCTCCCCCGGGTACGGACGACCAGGCTGCGGCTCTCACCAATTCCCTCCGCCGTCTCGGGGTCGGCCGCCGCCTGCGCGAGCGGCACGTACCAGTGAGGGACCGGTTGGTGTTCCGCAGGCCGAATTCCAGAGCGGACTCCACGACACCGACCACCGTCGTGCAGTCCGGCGCCTCTCCCAGGAACACACAGCGACCGACGGCGCGCTGCCCGGGCCAGAGCCCGTCGGCGAGAGGCGCGTTGACGACCACGACCTTCCGCGCCCCCGCGCGGTCCTGCCCGGTGAAGGCGCGTCCCTGGAGGAACAGCCGGGACAGCATCCCGTACATCGCGGCGTTGAGGCCGATGCCCGAAGGCGAGAGCGAGGACCACGGCCAAGGTGTGGCCGGGGTTGCGCCGCATGCCGCGGATGGCCGACCGGACGTCCTGGAGCAGGCGCTCGGCGGGTCCCCAGCCCCAACTAGCGGACACTGTCGAGGTCAGGGAAAACGCCGCTCTGGCGAACGGCGGCCACTTCGTGTTCCAACTTCTGGAACGCCGACAATCCACGCAGCGGACGGAAGTCCTTGATCTGCTGGGCCAGGCGATGCACGTGGCGCCTCACGTCACGGTTGAAGTGGGCCAACCGTCTGCCGTGAAGGCCGCTCGCTTGGCGCAGAAGTTCATGGAGGGTCTGTTTGGGGTCCGGCAGGTCTTCGAGTCTCTTCGCGTCCGGTACGGGCAGAGGCCGGCGACCCAGAGGATTCCCCGCGGCCCTCCTCAATGCGGATTCGTCGATGAGCAACCACGCTTCCTGCATCCGCACCGGAATCACGCGAACAACCGGCAGCGTCGCGTCGATTGCGGCCCTTTCCAGGGACTCGCGAATCTCCTCCTCACGCTTGTCCATCGTTTCACGTTCGGCGTCGCGGTGCACGAAGAGCAGGTCGCAAGGATACAACTCCAAACCCTTGGCGATGCGCTCAAAGAGCTGCCCGGGCGGACTCCGAAGGTGACGCAGGTCTGAAAACTCCGGTTGAATGGGGATGTTCCCGAAGTGCTCCCGCAACAGCCATACGAGGACCGGAAGAAGCGCCCGATCCGATGAGCCATCAGCCACAAGCGTAAAGCTAATCACGTGCATTCCGTCGACGAAGCTACAAGGACGAAGGAAAAGGCAAGAGAGGCATCAGGTCTTCACGGTCGACGACACGACGTTCCCTTGCCGTGGCTTCCCTCGGTACACTCCGCAGCACGGGATTCAGGTACGCGAGCAGATCGCCGCGGGGTACGACGCTCAGTTCACCATCGCCCTTGGCTCTCCATGTGTCCGACAGGCAGTAGAATTGGGCCTTCCGGAACAAGTGTTGCTGCGTGTCCATGGCTTCCTGTGTCTTCACGAAAACCACGCTATCGTCTGGCACCTCCTGAAAGACAGCTGGTGAATGTGTGTTGACGATAACCTGGCGCAACGGATTCTCGGGTCCCGGGGGCTCAGACGCATCGACGGCAATGTCACGCAAGAGTTGCAGGATAGCGGGAATCCGCGCCGGATGGATGCCGTTCTCGGGTTCCTCGAGGCAGAGGACGCCCTGAGTCTCCGGGTCCATCTCGAGGACGGCCAGCGCCAGGAAGCGCAGGGTGCCATCTGACAGTGCGCGGGCGGGATGACGGGTACCCTCTCCATCTTGCGCATACAGGGTCAGCAGTTCCCGCTTTTCGTCTCTGTCGATGCTGATGTCGCGCACGTCGTCGATGAGCTCGCTCAGGCGAATGGCTATCTGGCTGCAGGTGCGAGACGTGTTCTCCTCCATCGAAGTGTTGTAGCCATGAACTCCGGCATGCCGGGCCAAACGGTACAACGTCGCAGCCAGATGGCTGCCATCGGTTCCCAAGCGCGTGGGCGCAGAGAATTCGTCCGGCCTTCGGAGGGACGACGGCTCGAGCTGCAGCATTCGCCAAGCTTCCATTTCTCGCCGCGCAACTACTACCGTGGGGCTCTCGGCGGCGTTCGCAACCGACAGCACAGTGCGCGGGAGGTTGGTCGCAGATCGGCGCAACGGGCGTCCGCTGCTGCCGCCGTCCTGATGCAGCTTGATGACGCGATGGCCGCCGTTTTCTTCGGTGGAAATGAAGAAGGGCACGCGACGCTCACCGTGCACGACGGACCGGCGCCAGTCCTTGGCGCGATGAGGAAACAGCAGGTGTTTACCGGCGACGCCTTGGGGGATGTGGACCAGCTCTTCCTTGGTGATTTCCAGAGATCCGGGCGTTGGACTGTCACCGGTGTCTCGGTACGCCAGCTCCAGCGAATATCGGAGGAAAGTGATGCTGGCCTTGGCTTCCTGACCCAGGTCGTCGACGGCTCTTGCCGGCACGATCATCTCGGCGGCGAAGGACATCCTGTCGGCATGGTGTCCCGCGGCGTGATGAAAGAGACTACGCACATCGGCGTTGCGACTGTCCTGGTCGCGGACGGAGGCGGCTGCCTCCATCAGCGTGTGGCCGGCTAGTGCGTGCAAGAACCGGATCGCGTCGAATAGATTCGATTTGCCGGCGCCATTGGGTCCCACGACGCAGGTGAACGGGCCGAAGCGTACATCGACGTCGACGAGGTTCTTGAAGCCGGAGACCTGCAGTCGGGTCAGCATGGTGCCATTCCGGGTTGGGAGCGAACCGTTCTTGCAGGGCTCGGGCGGACGGCGCACGCATCCGCGGCGGTCTGGTAAGGGTCGCAACGAAGGGAGCTGGGTTTGGTCGTGTTGTGCACGGCATCACCGGCAGGCGGGGCAATTGTACTACGAGCGAGTGTCGGGAGCGGCGGACGCGGCGGGTCGGAGAAACGCGTGGGCCCAACGGTGGGGTGGAGTGCGCGAGGGGAGTCAACCCGTGCGGGAGGGTCTGGCTGGGGCGCTGGGAAGCGTAGCGTAGCGGCGGGGTCCGTGATCCACTTGCTCGATCAGATGATGGGAGGGCCAGCGAGCGGGCAAGAGCTATATCCGGTCCCCGGCGGGCGTGCCGGCGATGGCGAAGGCGATTGTGGTCATGCCCCGCCGGCCGGTCTCCTGCTCCACCCGATCAGTCAGGGCGTCCTGCACGTGGCCCACATCGATGGTCTGGCGCGCCGCTTCGATCTCTTCCCGCGCCGCTCGCTTGAAGCAGAGCGGACACGGGGGCAGGTCGTCGCCGTGCATCCGCACCGGGGGGCCGTAGGTGCGGCAGGCGACCGGGCGCCACGCGTAGAGGGTGCAGGCGCCCGAGTCGGGGTGGAGGGCGGGGCAGGGGTCCGACGCGAAGGTCTGGTAGAACCGTTCCTCCTCGGCTTCCGTCGCGAAGATGCCCTTCTCGCGGATGCCGAATGCGGGTGCCTGCCGCGCCACCGCGGCCGCCGCCCGCCAGCGAACCGAGTCGGCCCGCTCGGGCTCGGTCTCCGCCAGCGCGCGCAACCCGTCGCGCAGCCGCCAGGCGTCGAGCTGGGTGATGGCGAACGGGCCGAAGCAGCAGGGCGTGCACCCTGATTGGCAGACGAGGTGGGTGCCGGCTACCGCCCGGGCCCGGTCCAGCGCGGCATCGACGAGGGCGAGCAGCCGGCGGTCGCCGGCCCTCAACGGCGCGGTACGCGCGTCGAAGGTCTCGCGGCAACCGGTCGCATGATCGGATGAGTCGCCGCGGTCCGGCCCGCCGGCGGCTTCGGGACGCGGCTCGCGATTCTCGATCATCGGAAGCCTCGGCCGCCGCGCCCCGCTCGCCCTCGCCGCGAGAGCGGGCTCATCGTCGGTCCGCTGCGACTCGCGGTGTGGGCGTGGCATCGGCCGGAGCTGACGGACGACGTGACAGCGGCCCTCATCGGCTGGCCGCCGCCACCCGCTCGACCTCGCGCAGCACCCGCAGCAGGTTGCCGCCCCAGAGCTGGGCGATCTCGGCCTCGGTGTAGCCGCGCCGCACCAGCTCGAGAGTGACGTTGAAGGTCTCGCCGGCGTGGTTCCACCCCACGACGCCGCCTCCGCCGTCGAAGTCGGAGCTGATGCCGACGTGGTCGAGGCCGATCAGCTTGACCGCGTAGTCGATGTGGTCGACGAAGTCGGCGACGTCGGCGGCCGGCCACTGTCGGTTGATCTCGGCCATGCGGCGGTCGTACTCGCTGCGGGCCGCCCCGCCGAGGCCGGCCGGGTCCGCCGGGCCGAACCGCGGCAGCCCGACGTCCGCCCGCAGGGTCCGGATGGCGTCGCCGCGGGCCGCCGCGGTGTTGCTGACGAAGGCGCCGAGGGCGACGGTCTGCAAGACTCCGCCGTTGTCGCGCAGGGCCAGGAGCTGCTCGTCGTCGAGGTTGCGGGAGTTGTCGGCGAGGGCCCGGACGCTGGAGTGCGAGGCGATGACCGGCGCCCGCGACAGCCGTAGCGTGTCGAGCATCGCCGCCCTCGAGGCGTGCGAGACGTCGAGCATCATGCCTAGCCGGTTCGTCTCGGCGACGACCTCGGCCCCGAAGGCGCTGAGGCCGCCGTGCTCGGCCGGGGCGTCGCCGAGGTTCGGCCGCGGGTTGGCCGAGTCGGCGATGTCGTTGTGCCCGTTGTGGACGAGGCCGAAGTAGCGGGCGCCGAGGTCGTAGTAGGTCTGCATGAGCGAGAGGTCGCGCCCGATGACGTAGCCGTTCTCGATGCCGATGGCCGCGATGGACCTGCCGCTGCCGGCGATGCGCTCGAAGTCGTCGGCGGTGTAGGCGATGGCGATGCGGTCCGGATACATCTGCTCGGCCATGCGGCGGATGGCCTCGAACTTGGTCATCGCGTCGGCCTTGGCCTGCGCCTCGTTCTCGGGCGTTCGCTCGGTCTGCCCGACGTAGACGACGAAGAAGCCGGCGTCGAGGCCGCCCTCCTCCATCTTCGGCAGGTCGACCTGGCGGCCTCCGCGGACCCCCGGGTCGACGTCCCCGGTGGCGAAGTCGAGGGGAATGTCGTCGTGGGTGTCGATGGTCAACACCCGCTCGTGGATCGCGCGCGCCCGCTCGACCAGGGCCGCCTCGGTCTCCTGAGCCTGGACTGCGGCCGAGTGCGGGGCGGCCATGGTGCCGAGCACCACCAGCCCCGCAAGCACCGCCCAGCCGTACCGCGCGCCGCGTTCCCGGCGAATGAACCTAGCCGCGAGCGTGGTCATCGACGCCTCCTCCTTCTCGGGCCGGCCCCGCCCCGCCCTTGTGGGTGTCAGCCGGCCCTGTCTATACTCGGATCAGGGCTCCGACGACAATACCCTGCCGTGTCCAGGAAGGGAACAACGGGCCCGTCTCGTCGCGGTCGGCGAGTCGACGTCGACAGCCGTCCTCGCCGCCGCCGGCCGGTCAGGCGTCTACCCAGCGGAACGGTGGGGACGCCCGGCGGCCCGGTCGGGCGGCGAGCGGCGCCGACGGGCGACGTGTTCCGGGCTACGCCATGCTCTCCTGCCAGCGCTCCGCGTTCACGTTGCCCGACGGCGTCCACTACCTGAACTGCGCGTACATGGCGCCGCTCGCGGTCGCCGTCCGCGCCGCCGGCATCCGGGGCATCGACCGGCGGACGGCCCCGCACCTCATCCGTCCCGAGGACTTCTTCGACGAGAGCGACCACCTGCGCTGCCTGTTCTCGCGGGTCGTCAACGCCCCCGACCCGAAACGCGTGGCCATCGTCCCGTCGGTGTCCTACGGGCTGGCCGCCGTCGCCCGCAACGTCCCCGCCGCGCGCGGCGACAACGTCGTCGTCCTCGAAGAGCAGTTCCCCAGCAACGTCTACGTCTGGCGCCGCCTGTGCGCCGAGCGCGGGCTCGAGCTGCGCACCATCGAGGCGCCGCCGCGGGACGCCCGCGGCCGGGCCCTCGAGTGGAACATCCGGCTGCTCTCGAGCATCGACCGGCGCACCGCCCTCGTCTCCGTGCCCCACGTCCACTGGGCCGACGGAACGCGGTTCGACCTCGAGCGGGTCGGCGAGCGCGCCCGCGACTGCGACGCCCTCCTCGCCGTCGACGGGACCCAGTCGGTCGGGGCCATGCCGTTCGACGTCCAGCGCGTCCGCCCCGACGCCCTCGTCTGCGCCGGCTACAAGTGGCTGCTGGGCCCTTACTCGACGGGGCTGGCCTGGTACGGCCCCGCCTTCGACCATGGTACGCCGATCGAGGAGAACTGGATAACCCGGCGCGGCAGCGAGGCGTTCGCCGAGCTCGTCCGCTACCGCGACGAGTACCAGCCGGCGGCCCTGCGCTACGACGTCGGCGAGCGCTCGAACTTCGTGCTCCTGCCCATGCTCGCGGCGGCCCTCGAGCTCGTGCTCGAGTGGACGGTCCCCGCCATCCAGGACTACTGCCGCGCCCTGACGGATCCCCTGGCCCGCACCCTGCGCGAGCGCGGGCACCGGGTCGAGGAGCCGCGCTGGCGCGGCGGCCACCTGTTCGGGGTGCGGGTGCGCGAGTCGGTCGACCGGGCGCGGCTCGCCGAGCGCCTTCACGAGCGGCAGGTTGCGGTGTCGTTCCGCGGCGACGCCGTCCGCGTCGCGCCCCACCTGTACAACGACGCCGACGACACCGCCGCGCTGCTCGACGCCATCGAGTGAGGGTCGCCGGTCCTGCGGGTTGCCGGGCTCATTTGCTCAGTGTCATGAGTAATACTACTCAAGTGCATGAGTAGTGGGGGGGAGTTCACCGTCCCGCCACGCGGTCAGGCTGCCAAGTTCATCCTGCCATGCGGTCCCCCCGCCATTCCACCCTCGAGGCTCTGCGGAAACCGGCGCCGGGGCGTGAGTTGCTCATGATATTCGACCTCTCCCAATACTTGACTCAATCCAGAATAAATGATTCACTCTGAGGGGTGAACGAGGACGCGGAGCGGCTCCTGAGGCGGCACGGTCTGCAGGTCACCGCACAGCGGCTGGCCGTGCTGCGGGCGGTTTCGACCCATGCGCATGCCACCGCGGACGAGCTCGCCGACGACGTGCGGGCGAGCATCGGCTCGATCTCCCGGCAGGCGGTGTACGACACCCTGGGTACGCTGGTCGCGAGGGGCCTGGCCCGCCGGATTCAGCCCGCGGGGTCGCCCGCGCGGTACGAGGACAGGGTCGGCGACAATCACCATCACCTCGTCTGCCGCGCCTGCGGCGCCATGGTCGACATCGACTGCGCCGTCGGCGAGGCGCCCTGCCTCGCCGCCGCCGGCGATCACGGCTTCGAGATCGACGAGGCCGAGGTCATCTACTGGGGTTACTGCCCCGGCTGCCGCAATCGGGGCGCGGGGAAGCACGGAACGGACAAGAACAGAAAGGGTTGAAGGACATGCACGACACGGCTGAAGACAACAAGACGGCGAGCGAGGGCAAGTGCCCCGTATTGGGCCACCGGCATATCGCGGTCGGCGCCGCCGCGAACCAGCACTGGTGGCCGAACCAGCTGAACCTGAAGATGCTCCACCAGAACCCCCCGTCGTCCGATCCCATGGGCGGGGAGTTCGACTACGCCGAGGAGTTCAGGACGCTCGACCTGGCCGCCCTCAAGAAGGACGTCGAGGCGGTGATGACGACGTCGCAGGACTGGTGGCCCGCGGACTACGGCCATTACGGGCCGCTGTTCATCCGCATGGCGTGGCACAGCGCGGGCACGTACCGCATCCACGACGGCCGCGGCGGCGGCGCCTCCGGCACGCAACGCTTCGCTCCCCTCAACAGCTGGCCCGACAACGGGAACCTCGACAAGGCGCGCCGGCTGCTCTGGCCCGTCAGGCAGAAGTACGGCCGGAAGATCTCGTGGGCCGACCTGATGATTCTCGCGGGCAACTGCGCCCTGGAGTCGATGGGGCTCGAGACGTTCGGTTTCGCGGGCGGGCGCGCGGACGTCTGGGAGCCCGAGGAGGACATCTACTGGGGCCCCGAGACCGAGTGGCTCGCCGACGAGCGCTACAGCGGCGACCGGGATCTCGCGAACCCTCTCGGCGCGGTTCAGATGGGCCTGATCTACGTGAATCCCGAGGGTCCCGACGGCGAGCCCAATCCGGTCGCCGCGGGCAGGGACATTCGGGAGACGTTCGCCCGGATGGCGATGGACGACGAGGAGACGGTGGCCCTCATCGCCGGCGGGCACACGTTCGGCAAGACCCACGGCGCCGCCCCGGACACCCACGTCGGCCCCGAGCCCGAGGGCGCCGCCCTCGCCGAGCAGGGCCTCGGCTGGAAGAACGCCTTCGGCAGCGGCAAGGCCGGCGACGCGATCACCAGCGGGCTGGAGGGCACCTGGACACCCACCCCGGTCACCTGGGACAACAGCTTCTTCGAGACCCTGTTCGGCTACGAGTGGGAGCTGACCAAGAGCCCCGCGGGGGCGTATCAGTGGATTCCGTCGGGCGCCGGGGGCACGGACACCGTGCCCGATGCCCACGACCCGTCGAAGAAGCACACCCCGGTCATGCTGACGACGGACCTCGCCCTGAGGCTGGACCCGATCTACGAACCGATTGCGAGGCGCTTCCTCGAGAACCCCGACGCCTTCGCCGACGCCTTCGCGAGAGCGTGGTTCAAGTTGACGCACCGCGACATGGGGCCGGTCTCGCGCTACCTCGGCCCCGAGGTCCCCGACGAGCCCCTCCTGTGGCAGGACCCGGTGCCCGCCGTCGATCACGAGCTGATCGATGCAGAGGACGTCGCCGCGCTCAAGAGCAGCCTTCTCGAATCGGGGCTGTCCGTCTCGCAGCTCGTCTCGACCGCCTGGGCGTCGGCCTCGACGTTCCGCGGCAGCGACAAGCGCGGCGGGGCGAACGGGGCGCGCATTCGCCTCGCGCCGCAGAAGGACTGGGCCGTGAACCAGCCGGCCCATCTGCGGGCCGTGCTGGGCGTGCTGGAGAGAATCCAGGGCGACTTCAACCGCGCGCAGTCCGACGGGAAGCGGGTCTCGCTCGCGGACGTGATCGTCCTGGGCGGGTGCGCGGCCGTCGAGCGGGCCGCGAAGAACGCCGGGCACGACGTGGAGGTTCCCTTCTCGCCGGGGCGCACCGACGCGGTGCAGGAACAGACGGACGTGGAGTCGTTCGCGGTGCTCGAGCCGACCGCCGACGGGTTCCGCAACCACCTCGGGAACGGACACCGCCGCTCGGCCGAAGAGCTGCTGGTGGACCGCGCGCAGCTGTTGACCTTGTCCGCGCCCGAGATGACGGTGCTCGTCGGGGGCCTGCGCGTCCTCGACGCGAACGTCGGGCAGTCGGAATGCGGCGTCTTCACGAAGCGGGCGGGGACGCTGACCAACGACTTCTTCGTCAACCTGCTCGACATGAACACGGCGTGGCAGGCGTCGTCGGCGTCCGAGCACGTGTTCGAGGGGCGCGACCGCGGGACGGGCGAGCTCAAGTGGACGGGCACCGCCGTCGATCTCGTCTTCGGCTCCAACTCCCAGCTCCGCGCCGTCGCGGAGGTCTACGCCTGCGACGACGCGCAGCCGGCGTTCGTGCGCGACTTCGTGGCGGCGTGGAACAAGGTGATGAACCTCGATCGCTTCGACCTGGCGTGAGCCCGGCCGGGAGTCCGCGCCGTAGTGGCGGCGCGGGCTCCTCTTCGTCGCTGCTGGAGTCGCGTGACCGCCTCGATCGTGAGGCCCCGGGCGGTCATCGTCGCCGTCTCGTGCACCTCGTCGCCGGTGAAGACGGTGGCGCCGCGAGTGACGGTGACCGACTCCTGGGCGGACATCGACCCATTCATCGAAGGCGCGCCCCGTGTTCGGGCCTCTCCTCGGTCTTCAGCGGAGTCCTTCCGTATCACCCGCCGAGCGTCACACGTCCGACAGATAGCCCAGGGCGCCGGTGCTGTCGCCGAAGGTCTCGACCGGCAGCCCGAGCTTGTCGAGCACCGCGACGTGGAGGTTCGCGATGGGGGTGTCCGACGCGTAGCGCAGGTGCCGCCCGCCCTCGATGCGCCCCGCCGCGCCGCCCGCGAGCAGGGTCGGCAGGTCGAGGTGGAAGTGGAGGTTGCCGTCGCTGATGCCCGACCCGTAGATGAACAGCGAGTGGTCGAGCAGCGAGCCGTCGCCGTCGGGGGTCGCCTGCATCCGCTCCAGGAAGTACGCGAACTGCCGGATGTGGTAGGTGTTGATGCGGGCCAGCATCGCCAGGTTCTCGGGGTCGTTCTGGTGGTGCGAGTACCCGTGGTGGCCGCCGGGGACCCCGATCTCGGGGAACGACCGGCCGCTGACCTCCTTGCCGAACATGAACGTGCTCACGCGCGTCAGGTCGGTCTGGTAGGCGAGCAGCAGCAGGTCGAACATCAGCCGGCAGTGCTCCTCGAACGTGTCGGGGATGCCCACCGGCTGCTCGACGACGGGGATCTCGCGGTCGCTCTGCTCCTCCGCCATCTGGATGCGCCGCTCGACGTCGCGCACCGCGTCGAGGTACTGGGCCAGCTTCCGCCGGTCGCCGGCCCCGAGGGTGCGCCGGATGGCGTCGGCCTCGCCGGTGACGAAGTCGAGGATGCTGCGGTCCTGCCGCAGGCGCGCGAGCCGGGCCTCGACGTCGGTGCTGTCGGTGGCCCCGAACAGGCGCTCGAACACCGCGCGCGGGTTGTTCTCCATCGGCAGCGGGGTGGTCGGGGTGCGCCAGGCGATGGTGTTGACGTAGGCGCAGCTGTAGCCCTGGTCGCAGGCCCCGAGCACCTCGACCGAGTCGATGGCGAGCTCGAGCGAGGTGAGCTGGGTCTCTTGCCCGAACGCGCGCGCCGCTATCTGGTCCACCGAGGTGCCGGCCTGGATGTCGGCGCCCTCGGTCTTCTTGACGTGCACCCCGGTCAGCCACGTCGACGCGGCGCGCGCGTGGTCGCCGACCCCCTCGCCCTCGCGGGGGATGGCGACCTTGTCGGCGAGGCCGCTCAGCACGTTCACGTGCCCGCGCACCGGGGCCAGCGGTTCGAGGACCGGGGTCAGCTCGAGCGCGCCCCCCGCTCCCGGCGGGGTCCATGCGCGCATCTCGACCCCGTTGGGGACGTAGACGGCGCCGAAGCGCCGCACCGGGTTGGCCGCGGTGTTGCGGGTCGCGGCGAGGGCCGGCACCATGCCGTCGAGCAGCGGCAGCGAGAGGGAAGCGCCGAGACCGCGGAGCACGGTGCGGCGGGGCAGCGTCTTCTTCGTAATCATCATCGGTCCAGTCTCCCTCGTCCGGAAATCGCCAAGGCAGCCATGCCGCCGCCGGCTCGACCCGCCGGCTCAATCCCTGCCGTCCGCGCTGTACGGCGCAACGCCGCGAAACTCCCACGGCGACCGAAAGGCCGCGCGGCGGCCCCCCCCCGCCCAACCACCCCTGCCGGCGTCAGCGGCGCGGACGACGGCCGCGCGCGGGCTACTGCGCGCGCGCGTCGCCCGCATCGGGCGCGCGCTGCATCTGAAACGGCACGCTCTCGACGATTCCCAACAGCAGCGACGACCAGCGGTAGCCGCCGGGCTCGGCGTCGCGCAGAATGCGGCGCACGGCCGGCGCGTCATAGTGCTC
The DNA here is from genome assembly GCA_963663815.2 of Vicinamibacterales bacterium. Classification (GTDB taxonomy): domain Bacteria; phylum Acidobacteriota; class Vicinamibacteria; order Vicinamibacterales; family UBA8438; genus JAJEEA01. The sequence continues at coordinate 6,465,603 of OY760734.1, forward strand.
GAGCCCCCGGCCGAGCGCATAGGTCAGCAGCTTCTCGGTGACGGTGGTCGCGAGCTCGGTGGCCCAGGGCTCGCGCAGCAGGGCGTCGCGGAACGCGGCCGGGCCGTCGAAGGGGGCGCCGTCGGGCAGCGCGCCCGAGGCGTCTATCGGCGCGCCGGCGCCGTCCTCGCGCGCGCGCCAGCGCCCCACCGCGTCGAAGTTCTCGAGCGCGAACCCCAGCGGGTCTATCTTTGCGTGGCAGGTCGCGCAGGCCGGGCTAGCCCGATGCTGCGCCATCCGCTCGCGCATCGTCGCCGGGGCCGCGCGGCCGCCGGGCTCGTCGAGCTCGGGGATGTCCGGCGGCGGCGGGGGCGGCGGCGCCCCCAGCAGGTTCTCGAGCAGCCACTTGCCCCGCAGCACCGGCGAGGTGCGGTGGGGATAGGAGGTCACCGTCAGCAGGCTGCCGTGCCCCAGCAGGCCGGCGCGCCGGTCGTCGCGGTACGACACCCGCCGGAAGTGGCTGCCGTAGACGTCGGGCATGCCGTAGTGGCGGGCCAGGCGCTCGTTGACGAACGTGTAGTCGGCGCCGAGCAGGTCGAGCACGCCGCGGTCCTCGCGGATCTGGCTGCCGACGAACAGCTCGGTCTCCTGCCGGAGCGCGTCCCGGAGGTTGTCGTCGAATTCGGGGAACCGCGTCGCGTCGGGAGCGATGCTGCGCAGGTTGCGCAGATAGAGCCACTGCCCGGCGAAGTTCTCCACGAGCGCTCCGGCGCGCGCATCGTCGAGCATCCGGCGGACCTGCCGCTCGAGGACGCCCGGCTCGCGCAGCCGGCCGCGCGCCGCGAGGTCGACGAGCTCGTCGTCGGGAATGCTGCTCCAGAGAAAGAACGAGAGCCGCGACGCGAGGTCGAGGTCGCGGATGCGATACGGCGCGCCGGGGGCGGCCTCGGCGGGGGCCTGCTCGACCCGGAACAGGAACTTCGGCGACACCAGCAGCGCCTCGATCGCCCAGCGGACGCCATCCTCGAACCCGCCCTCCCGCCGCCCCGCCTCCCAGGCGGCGAGCAGGGGAGCGGTGTCGGCGTCGGTCACCGGCCGCCGGTAGGCGCGCCGCGCGAGCGAGGAGACGATGCGCCCGGCGCACGCCGTCTCGTCCTCGGGCGTGTCGGGATGGCAGGTGAAGATGGCCCGGCGGCTCGCGGTGTCGGCCGGGGTCCGGCCCGCGTACGGTCCGACGACCTCGACGCGCTCCACCGACGGGTCGTTCGGGTACAGGGTGAAGGCGAAGCTGGTGATGGGCGGCGGCGGCGGGCGCCCGTCCCGCGGCAGCGACCGCTCGAGCGCCTCGACGAACGAGACCCCCAGCAGCCGGGTCCCGGCCGCGACGGTGACGCGCACATCGAGCGGCGCGCGCTCGCCGAGGTCGAAACGCTGCACCCGCTCGCGATCGAGCCGGACCTCGAGGGCGTGCCCGGCCCGCGCCCGGCCCCGGAGGGCGACCCGGATGACGTACTCGGCGTCGAGCGGGAAGTGGTGGCGGACGGCCAGCCCGCCCCGCGACCCGAACGGCAGGTCCTCGCTCGCCCGCCCGTCCTGGGCGAGCAGCGGCGACGTCCTGTACACCGCGGTGGTGGGGCGCAGGGTCGGGTCGCCGACGGCCTGCCGGCTGATCTTGGCGGCGGCCAGCAGGTAGCGTTCCAGCAGCCCCGGCGAGACGCTGAGGACGTCGCCGATGTTGTCGAAGCCGTACCCCGAATCGTCGGCCGGCAGCAGGGTCTGGGCGTCGACGTCGAGGGCCAGCAGGTCGCGGACGGCGTTGGCGTACTCGGCGCGGTTCAGCCGCTGCACGGCGGGTCGGCCGGGGTCGGGATCGGCCTCGGCCGCGCGATCGAGGGCGGTCTCGAGATAGGTGACGAGCGCCGCGTAGGTCGCGGCGTCGGGGCGCGGCCGCGGGGACGGCGGCATCATTCTCGTCCGGAGCTTCCGCAGCACCTTCTCCCAGACCGCGGCGTCGTCCGCGACGCGCGCCGGGTCGACCCCGTCGAGGGCGAGCCCGGCGGTGAGGCTGCGGGCGTTGTGGCAGGCGACGCAGTAGCGATCGAGGGCCGCGCGGGTGGTGGCTGCGTCCGCGGCGGCGACGGCTGGCGGGGGCGCCGCCGCGGAGCCCTGAGGATGCCCGGCTCCGATGTGCGGGACCGCCCCGGCGGGGGTGCCGGACCGCGGTTGGGCGGCGGCGAAGACCTCGCGATGCACGGCCCTGTTGTTGTGCGGGACCACCCCGGCGGGGGCGCCGAGTTGCGGTTGTGCCGCGACGCTGGCGCCAGACACCGCCAGCGCGAGGGCGCCGAGGCCCGCGATGTCGACGATCCGTCCTGCGCTGCACGTCATTCCGTCATCCCGTCATCCCCGGCGTCAGGGCCGCGGCGCGGCCGCCGCCTCGTCGCCGTAGCTCGTCAGCCCGAAGGTCAGCTGGATGCCCGCGTCCGGGTCGGCGCCGAGGCCGCGCAGCCGCGCCGCCGCGTCGTCGTGGCGCACGAACGTCGTGCAGCAGATGAGGTGCCCCTCGGCGATGCGCAACGGCGACTGTCCGGCCGCGTTCAGGGCGTCGAGGTTCGCGCCCCGGCCGACGAGGAACCGGATGACCCGGTTCGCGTTGTGGTACGCCGCCGCGTGCAGGGCGGTCTCGCCGTGCGCGTTGGCGGCGTCGACGTCGAGGCCGAGCTCCAGGCCCGCCGCGAGGGCCTCGACCGCCTTCTCCTCGGTCCAGTCGTAGTAGGTGATGTCGGTGGCCGCGCGCTTGCCCAGCCCCGCCGCCAGCATGAGGGCGGTGGTACCGTCGTCGGTCGTCGCCCGGGGGTCGGCGCCGGCCTCGGCGAGCCGCCGCATCATGCCGGCGTCGGCTGACTTGGCGGCGACGAGGAACGGGGTTGACCCGATCTGGGTCAGCCGGCCCGAGCCGGGCGACGTGAAGACGCCGATCTCGAACGCGTTGGTCAGCCGTTGCGGCCGCTCGAGGCGGGCGTTCGGGTCGGCCCCCCGGGCGAGGAGGGCTTCCGCGACGGCCGGCTGGCCGGTGGCGGCGGCCAGGTGCAGCGCCGTGTACCCCGCCCCGGCGGGATGCGGGTCCGCCCCCGCTTCCAGCAGCCGCAGCGCGATCGCGGTGTGGCGCTTGGTCAGGGCGAGCATCAGGGCGGTCACCCCGTCGGGGGCCGCGTCGTCGACGTCGGCCCCCGCCGAGAGGAGGATTCCCACCGACTCCGCGTCGCCGGCCAGGATCGCGTAGAGCAGGGGCGTGAACCCGCCCTCGGGCCGCGGCGGGTCCCGATCGCCGTCGCGGGGCAGCGATGCGGGGTTGACGGCCTCGAAACGGCTCAGCACCCTCGCCTCGCGGACGATCGTGCGCCCCGGGCGGGTCAGGATCGCGGTGCGCGCGTCGACGTCTGCGCCGACCTCCGCCAGCACCGTCACGACGCGGGGGTGCCCCTCCGCCGCCGCCCACATCAGCGCCGACTGGCCGCCCTCGGCCACGGCGTCGACGTCGGCGCCGGCCGCGATCAGCCGTCGCACCACCGCGACGCCGCCGGCGCGCGAGGCCATCATGAGGGCGGTGCCGCCGGACGGACGGGCGCGGTTCGGGTCGGCCCCCGCCTGCAGCAGCCGCTCGACCATCGGGGCGCTGCCGTTCTCGGCCGCGAGCATCAACGGAGTCACGCCCAGGTCGTTCGCGGCGTTCGGGTCGGCGCCCGCCCCGAGCAGCAGGTCGACCATCGCCGCATCGTCGCGGTGGGCCGCCCACGCGAGGGCGGTCGCGCCGTCGGCCTGCGGCGCGTCGACCACGTGCCCCTCGGCGAGAAGGGTGCGGACGGCGTCGAGGTCGCGACGCTGGGCGGCATCGGCGAGCCGCGGCTCGTCCGGCGCGGTTCGCGCGCCGGCCTGGGCACCTGGGGTCGCCGAGAGTGCGGGCGTCGGGGCGATCGCCAGAGAGACGAGCAAGCTGAGCGCCGCCGCCGACGCGTGGGGCCACATGTACATGGGATCTCGTGAATGCTACTGCACCGCCCGCGCAAGTTCCAGCCGGGAGCCGGGCGCGGCTGCTACTCGGCGGGCACGAACTTCTGCACGCGGCGCCCGTCCAGCGTCTCGCCCACGAACAGGTTGCCCCGCGAGTCGAGGGCGAGGCTGTGGGGCGACTCGAACTGGCCGGCCCACCGCCCGCGTCGGCCGAACGTCGCCGCCACCTCGAGGGTGTCGCGGCGCAGCACGTGGACGGCGTGCGCCCCGCCGTCGGCGACGAACACGAACGCCTGGCCGGGGTCGCGCGAGAACGCGAGGTCCCAGGGCGCCCCGCCGACGGTGCCGTCCCGCCGCGTGGCCGAGATCAGCGCCTCGGTCACGAACGCCCCGTCGGGCTCGAACACCTGCAGGCGCTGGTTGCCGCGGTCGCAGACGTAGACGCGGCCGTCGGCCGCCCGCCCCACGCAATGCGGCGTGTTGAACTGCCGCGACGGCGGCCCGTCCCGCGTGAACGCCGGCTGCGGGGCGTCGTCGGGCGGGTCGCCGTAGGCGCCCCAGTGGCGCCGGTACTCGCCGGTGTTCGCGTCGAAGACGATCACCCGCCGGTTGGTGTAGCCGTCGCTGACGTAGACCTCGTCGGCCCCGGGGTCGACGAAGATGCCGGTCGGCTGGCCGAGGAAGCGGGTGCTGCCGCTGCCCGCGGTGCCGCGGCCGAACTCGCCGAGCTGAAGCAGGAAGTCGCCTTCGGGGGTGAACTTGAGCACGTGGGCGTTGTCGGTGGTGGCCCGGGTCGTCAGGTCGTAGGGGAGCCCGCCGCCGAAGCCGACCCACACGTTGTCCTCGTGGTCGACGTGGATGCCGTGGGTCTGGGTGCCCCACGCATAGCCGTCGCCGGGCCCCCCCCAGCCGTGCACGATGCGGCCGTCGGGGTCGAAGGCGATGACCGGCGGCGTCGTCTCCGCGCCCCGCTGGCTGTTCGGCCGGTGGATGATCCACACGTTGTCGCGCGAGTCGGTGGCCACGCCGACGACGTTGCCGAGCAGCCAGTCGTCGGGAAGGGGCCGCGGCCAGTAGGGATCGACCTCGAACGCCGGCGCGGGGGCCTGGGCGCTCGCCACCGCCGCGCCGGGGACCGCCGTGTCGCCGATGCGCTCTCCGAACACGAGCGGCAGGGCCAGTATCGCGAGTGCCGACAGCGATCGTCGTGGCATCATGTGCCCAGTGTAGGCCACTTCGCTCCAACTGAGGCGGATCGGAGCGGCGGATGGTGCGTTCCCGCGTGCCGGCGTCCGCTCCCCGGCCGCAGGGCGTTCCACCCATGCTGACCTCGGACGCCGTCAAGACGAGGGCCCGCGAGCTCGGGTTCGATTTGTGCGGGGTCGCCCCCGCCGGCGCGTTCCCCGAGCTGGCCGCGCTGCGCGACTGGCTCGACCGGGGCTACGCGGGCGAGATGGCGTACATGGCCCGCACCGCCGACCGCCGGGCCGACGTCCGGGCGGTGATGCCGTCGGCGCGGTCGGTCGTGGCGCTGGGGACGCTCTACAACACCGACCGGCCCTGCTCGACGGAGGTCGACGAGCCGGGCGCGGCCCTCATCTCCCGGTACGCGTGGGGCGACGACTACCACGACGTCGTCGGCGAGCGCACCCGGGCCCTGGGCGCGTGGATGGGCGAGGCGCACGGCGGGCCTTGCGAGACCCGCGCCTACGTCGACACCGGCCCCGTGCAGGAGCGCGTGTACGCGCAGCACGCGGGCCTCGGGTGGATCGGCAAGAACACCTGCCTCATCAATCCCGACGTCGGGTCGTGGCTCTTCCTGTCGGAGGTGCTGTGCAGCGTGGCCCTCGCGCCGGACGCGCCGGCCCTCGACCAGTGCGGCGCGTGCACGCTGTGCCTCGAGGCCTGTCCCACCGGCGCCCTTCCCGAGCCGGGCGTGCTCGACTCGACCCGCTGCCTGTCCTACCTGACGATCGAGGCGAAGGGGCCGATTCCTCCCGCGCACCGCGCCGATCTGGGGGCCCACGTCTACGGGTGCGACATCTGCCAGGACGTGTGCCCCTACAACGCGGTCGCGCCGGTCAGCGACGACCCGGCGTGGCAGCCCCGGCCCGCCCTCGACCGGCCCGCCCTGGTCGAGCTGTGGTCCCGGTCGGACGCCGAGCTGCGGGACGCCATCCGCAAGGGGCCGATGACCCGGGCCCGCGTGAAGCGGCTGCGCCGGAACGCGGCGGTGGCGATGGGCAACAGCGGCGCCGCCGGCGCCCGCGCCGCGCTGGCGCCGGAGCGGTGCAAGACCCGGGCCGACGCCGACTCGGTCCGCGACCCGCTGGTGGAGGAGCACGTCGAGTGGGCGCGGGGCGAGCTCGATCGGCGGCGCGGGTAGCAGGGCAGGTAGAGGCGGCGCCGCCGCGAGGGCTGTTGCGAGAGGCTCCAGGACGACGGCTCCCGACCGGACGCCGGCGCGAGAACGGAGGTTCCCGCACACCGTCCCTCGAGTCTCCGGCGCCGGCCGGTTTGCGTCCGCACACGGGTCTTGCCGCCGCACGGGTCAGCGCGCAGGGTCCCGACCTGGATGCTGCCCCGGCCGGGGCGCCGGCGCTGCCCGCGGGGGGCGGAAGCGGAGACATGCACTATGATCAGCGAGTGACGAAGGGCAAGGACAAGGAGAAGGGCAAGGACAAGTCGCTGGCGCCGAGGCTGCTGCTCTCGATGCCTCAGCTTCACGACCCGAACTTCCGGCGAACGGTGGTGCTGCTCTGCGAGCACGGCGAGGAGGGCGCCTTCGGCCTGGTGCTGAACCGGAAGACCGACACCCCGGTCTCGTCGGTGGTGCGGCTGACCCCGCCCGTCGAGGTCGACAACGGCCTGCAGCTCTGGATCGGCGGCCCCGTCGAGCCCGAGCGGGGCTGGATTCTGATGGGGCAGGAGCCGGCCGACGCCGAGTCCGTCGAGGTCTGCGACGGCCTCTACCTGTCCACGTCGCCGAACCTGCTGCGGCGGCTCCTCGAAGATCGCCCGCCCGACCGGACCCGCCTGCTGACCGGCTACGCCGGCTGGGCAGCCGGCCAGCTCGACGCTGAGCTGTCGGCCTCGGCCTGGCTGATCGCCGACGTGCAGCTCGACCTGATCTTCGAGATCCAGGCCGCGCAGATGTGGGAGACGGCCATCCGCCGCCTCGGCGCCGACCCCACCATGCTGCAGATGAGCAGCGGCGTGCACTGACGCCGCTCGGCGCTCCTCGGCGCCCGCCCCGGCCAGGATGCCCTCCATCGCGTAACTCCCCTGGCAGGCCAGGATGCCGACGGCGGGCGATCGGGCAGCGCCGTTCTGCGGCGCAGACTACCGGGCCGGGTACCAGTCGCCGTCGCGCACCTCGATGGGCTCGCCCTCGAGGGCGTCCCGCAGGGCCTGGACCGTGGCCGCGATCTCCGCCGCGTTGTCGGGCCGCGGCTGGTCGGGAGCGCCGAACCAGCGGGCGGTCGCGTTGTCGTAGTGGATGAGGTAGACGAGCGACGGCCCGAAGGTCTTCACGCACTCCGCCACCGGTATCGGGCGCATGCGGTCGACGGGCAGGTTCATCGGCATGAACGCCACGTCGATGCCCTCGAGGGCCTGTATCTCGGGCACGCACTCGCCCACCCCGGAGAAGAAGAGCCGCCGGCCCCCCATGGTGACGACGTAGCCGTTCGCCTCGCCCTTGGGGTGCCACGGCTGCCCCGGCGTCATGTCGTAGGCGGGGACCGCCTCCACGGGGACGCCGGCGAACACGCCCTGCTCGCCGTTCGCGAGCACCACGCCGTCGCCGAATCGCGCGTGGGCGGTCGCGGTCAGCACCACCGGGGCGCCGGGCTTGCGGAGCCGCTCGATGGCGGCCGGGTCGAGGTGGTGGGCCGGGTCGTCGGTCACGAGGATCAGGTCGGCGGGCCTGGCCTCGGACAGGTCGCCGGCCGTCCACGGGTCGATGTGGACGACGGTGCCGGCATGCTCGAGCTGCACGCTCGAGTGGAGGATGGGGGTGATGACGACGTCGCCGCCGTCGGCCGCGATGCGGTCCGACGACTGCGCCGACGCGGTGGCGGCGATCAGCAACGCCGCGGTGAACGCCGTGAGCACGGAGAGGCGCATGGTGAACCTGCTTTCAGTGAGCCCTCGCGACCCGACCGCGGGCCACGGCGATGACCGGGTGGCCGGAAGACCGCCAGAGGCGCCGGCATCGCCGGCGAGGTTCGGCACCCTGGCATTCGTACCCTACGCGCGCATGCTACGGCCGTTGCACGAGCACCGTCAACGTCCCGCTCGAGTCGCGGGAGGGGCGGCCGGTTCGTCGGCTTCGGACCTGGCCGCTCACGCGTTGACGATCCACGCTCTACCCGCCACACTGGGCGTCCGCCCCACGGAGCGGTGCACGGTGGCCATGAGGCCGGCGCGGCAGGGTGGACCGCGGGCGGCGGTTTCCGGGCCGGGAGGCCCGGCGGCATGTCCCCCGGGAAACGACCTTGCGGTGCTCGCGGATAGCCGAAGGGTCGTCGAACGCCGATTCTCGGCCCGTACCGTCGAGATGCTCCGAGGGATCATGCGTCAACTCGTTCAAGGGGCACACCGCCAGCGAGACCGGAACCCCGCCCGAGTATCGGGAATCGGGGTTCCGGCGGCCGGGAGGATGGAATGGGATTCGCAGACGTCAACTATCTCGCGGTCGGGCTGGCGGCGGTGCTGTCGTTCGCACTCGGCATGCTGTGGTACTCGCCCCTGCTGTTCGCGAAGGCCTGGATGGCGGGCCAGGGCTATACCGAGGCGGACCTCCAACGCATGCAGAGCGGCATGGGGCCGACCTACGCGCTCTCGTTCGTCTGCTGGTTCGTGATGGCGACCATCCTGGCCGTGATCGCCAGCCACTTCGGCGAGGGCGTCGCCCCGACGTTCCACGTCGGCCTGCACCTCTGGCTCGGCTTCTCGGCCACCGTCGGCCTGACCAACAACCGCTTCTCGGACAAGCCGCTCAGCCTGTGGGCCATCGACGGCGGGTACCAGGTGGCGTCGATCGCGGTGATGTCGGTGGTGCTGGGCCTGTGGCGCTAATCGCCTGCCCGGGGCCCGCGCGCTTCTGCCGCGCGGGCTCCGGGTCGGCCGCGCTCAGGGCGCGGCGTTCCGGTAGACGACGCCGCCCTTCATCACGAACCGCACGTCGCGTATCGCGGTGACGTCGTCGAGGGGGTTGCCGGCCACCGCCACGAGGTCGGCCTGGTATCCCGGCGCGATCCGGCCGATGGTGTCGGCGAGGCCCAGCGACTCGGCGGCGAGGGAGGTCGCGGAGACGATGGCGTCCATCGGGGCCTGGCCGCCGTCGCGGACGCGGTAGACGAGCTCGTCGGCGTTGCGGCCGTGGGCGCCGGCTACCGCGTCGGTGCCGTAGACCACCTTCACGCCGCCGTGGGCGAGGGTGCGCCGGAACGTCTCGTAGCCGGTGGTGCGCGCCTCCTCCATCAGGGCGAAGCCCTCCTCGGTGTAGTTGCCGCGGCCCATGAAGCGGTCCCGGTGCTCGAAGTAGTTGGCCCACAGCGACCCGACGTGGGGGTCGAGGTACGTGCCGCGCGCCGCCATCAGGTCGATGACCGCGTCGTCGTAGCGGTTGCCGTGCTCGATGCCGCCGCAGCCCGCCTCGATCGTCGCGGTCAGCCCGTCGGTGCCGTAGGCGTGGACGACGGTGCGCAGCCCGACCGCCGTCGCCTCGGTGCAGACCGCCTCGAGCTGCTCCGGGGTCATCACCAGCCCGCCCCCTTCGCGGATGCTCGCCGAGGCGAACACCTTGACGACGTCGGCCCCGTCCTCGGCGAGCCGGCGCACGAACGCGCGGATGTCGTCGGGCGACCCCGTGCCGGCCCGGACGGCGCTGAGCGAGGTGAGCACCCGGGGGCCGGGCAGGACCCCGCGCGCGATGGCGTCGCGCAGGTCGCGGTCGGCGGGGCTGCCGAGGCTCTGCACGGTGGTGAAGCCGGCCATCAGGGTGGCCCAGGCGTTCTCGGCCGCATAGAGGATGGTCTGGGTCGGCGTCTCGTCCGCGTCGTGGTGGTTGCGCCCGTCGGGGTCGAAGTGCGCGGTCAGGTGCACGTGAGTGTCGATGAGCCCCGGCATCAGGGTGAGCCCCGACAGGTCGTGGGTGACGGGGCCGCCCGCGGGGGCCTCGTCGACCGCCTCGATCCGCGATCCGGTGACGCGTAGCGTGACGTTCTCGCGCACGTTGCCGAGCCCGTCGAGGAGCCGGCCGGCCCGGATGGTCACGGTGTCGTCTTGCGCCTGCGCGGTGGCCGTCGCCAGGGTCAGTCCGATTGCCGCCAGTGCCGTTCTCATGCGACCTCCTCCGTGCGTTCCCACGTGCCGCCCCCGGCCAATCCTACAGGAATCCGCGCGTCCCGCAACGAGGCCCTACCCCTCGTCCGTCAGCCGGTTCGAGCGCAGCGCCCGCATGGCGCGATGCGTCGGCTTGACCCGCCGGTGCTCTTCGAGCCGCGCCAGCTCGTCGCGGCGTTGCCGCACCGCCTGCCGCTCGCGCCGCAGGCGGCGGTAGCTGTCGAGGCGGGCCGCGCTCAGGCGTCCCTTCTCGACCGCGCGCAGCACCGCGCAGCGCGGCTCGCCCTCGTGCCCGCAGTCGCGGAACCGGCAGTCGGCGGCCAGCGCCCGGATGTCGTCGAACGCGTCGTCGAGGGCGTTCGAGTCTTCCCACAGCTGGAGCTCGCGCATGCCGGGCGTGTCGATGATCAGGCCGCCGTCCGGCAGGAGAATCAGCTCGCGCTGCGTCGTGGTGTGCCGGCCGCGGCCGTCGCGGCGCCGTACCTCCGCCGTCCGTTGCCGTTCACGGCCCAGCAGGGCGTTGATGATGGTCGACTTGCCGACGCCGGACGACCCGATCAGCGCGCCGGTCCGCCCCCGCGGCAGGTGCGGCCGCAGGGGTTCGGCCCCGCCCGTGCGCGGCGCCTCGATGACGTGCAGGGGGGCCTCGGGGGCGAGGGCCGCGGCGGCGGCGCGGCGGGCCTCGGGGTCGGGGCAGAGGTCGGCCTTGTTGAGGACGAGCACCGGGGCGGCGCCGCTGTTCCGGATGGCGACGAGGTATCGCTCGATGCGCCGCAGGTTGAAGTCGTCGTCGAGACCGCAGACCACGAGCACCGTGTCGATGTTGGCGGCGACGATCTGCCGGCGGGTCGGCTCGCCCGCCGCCTTGCGCGAAAAGTAGTGGCGGCGCGGGAGCACCGCCTCGATGGTCGTGCTCCCGTTCGCGCCGGGGCGGATGGCGACCCAGTCGCCGACCACCGGGCGGGCCCCGGCCCCGGCCGAGCGGTGCCGCAGCCGGCCCGCGACCTCGGCCATCACCTCGCCGTCGGCGGTACGGAGCTGATAGAAGGCGTTGTGGGCGACGGCGACGCGGGCCGGCCGCAGGCCGTCGCCGCGGGCCCGAAGCTCGGCCTCGAACCGGTCGTCCCACCCCAGTGTCTCGAGCGTCAGCACATCGTTACGCTTCTTGTGGCCGGCGCCGGTTTCGGCCGTCCCGGATTCCGGGGGCTGGGGTCGGCCCCCCGCGTGGCGCGGCCGGCTTCAGGCCCCCGCTCTCTCACCGTCCTGGAACGAAACCTCTCCGTCCGCCGATCGACCCGCACCCCGCAACCGCGGGAAAACCGTGCGGCGGCATGGGCAGTCCGCCAGCCCACGGCCGCAACGCCGCCCCGCGCCGCGATGCCCGGCAGCCAGTCACGCCACGCGCTACGCGCCTCCGGTGTCGCGCGTGACGCTGGTCACGCTGCCGAGGAGGTACTCCAGGGTGATGCGGTCGCCCGGCTCCAGCGTCTGATCGACCGCCTCGGGCCCCACCCGCGCCATCAGCACCTGGCCGTCCGGATCTCCCGCGTCGTTGAAGAAGACGTCCCACGACACCTGGCCGTGCACGCTGATGGGCTGGATCTTCCGGAGGATGCCGGGGCGTGTTCCCTTCAACATGGCTGCATCTTACCCCGGCTAGGGGTCTCGATGGTCACCGGCAGAGCCCGTTTCCTGCGTGGAATCGCGGATTCCGGCCGTCGGCGCCGCTTCGTGGAGCGGCAGGACGGGATGCTCGGGGGCGAGCCCGGCATCCTCCTCGGGCGACAGGTTGTGCATGGTCACCCCGAGCAGCCGCACCGGACGGGCGCCCGCCTCGGTGCGCTCCAGCAGCCGCCTCGCCCGCGCGACGATCCCCTCGGCGCCGCGGGTGGCGGGCCGCACGCTGTGGCTGCGGGTGATGGTGGTGAAGTCGGAGTAGCGCACCTTGACGGTGACGGTTCGGGCCACGAGCCGCTTGCGCTCGAGCCACGCCGCCCCGCTCCGGGCCAGCTGGTCGAGCTCGCAGCGGATCTCGTTCGGATCGGTGAGGTCGGCGGGGTAGGTGTGCTCCGAGCCCGACGACTTCACGGTGCGGTTCGGGGTGACGGCGCGGTCGTCGATGCCGTCGGCGAGCCGGCGCAGCCAGTCGGTCCGGCTGCCGACCGCGCGCTGGAGCACGCCGGGTTCGGCGGTGCGCACGTCGACGAGCCGGACGACCCCCGCCGCCCGGAGCCGCTTCGCGGTGACGGGGCCGACGCCCCAGAGCGCCTCGACCGGCAGCTTCCGCAGGAAGGCGTCCACCCGCTCGGCGGGGATGACCGTCAGGCCGTCGGGCTTGTCCCAGTCGGAGGCGATCTTGGCGAGGAACTTGTTGGGCGCGGCCCCGGCCGAGACGGTCAGCCCGACCTCGTCGCGCATCCACTGCTTCAGGCGCCGCGCCACCGTGGTGGCGAGCGGCTCGCCCCAACTGTTCCGGGTGACGTCGAGGTATGCCTCGTCGAGCGAGAGCGGCTCGACGAGGGGGGTGACCGAGCGGTACATGTCGAAGATGCGGGTTGATATGTCCCGGTACCGGCCGAAGTCGGGGGGCACCACGGCCAGCTCGGGGCACAGGCGCACCGCCCGCGCCATCGACATCGCCGAGCGCACCCCGAACTTCCGGGCCTCGTAGCTCGCGGCCGCGACCACCCCGCGCCGGTCGGGCCGCCCCCCGACCGCCACCGGCCGGCCCCGTAGCGACGGGTCGTCGCGCTGCTCCACCGACGCGTAGAACGCATCCATGTCGAGGTGGAGGATGCGGCGCCCGGGAGAAGCCACGGCGAAAGTCTATACTTGATCTCTTCATCATGGCAGAAGACAAACCGCAGAAGACCCGAAAGAAGTTCCTCGCCTCGCCCGGCGCCTGGCACGAGGCGCGGGCGCTGGTGCACGCCCATCGCTACCGGCTCGCGCTCGGGCTGGGGCTGATGACGATCAGCCGGCTCGCCGGCCTGGTGCTGCCGTGGATGTCCGGCTACGTCGTCGACGACGTCATCGCCCAGGGCCGGGCCGATCTCCTCGTGCCCCTGGCCCTCGCCGCGGCCGGGGCCACCGTGGTCCAGTCCGGCACCGGGTTCGCCCTGTCGCAGGTGCTGGGGGTGGCGGCGCAGCGCGCCATCACCGAGATGCGCAAGCGGGTGCAGCGGCACGTGACGCGGCTGCCCGTCGGCTACTTCGACGCCACGCAGACCGGCGTCCTCATCTCGCGGGTGATGACCGACGCCGAGGGCATCCGCAACCTCGTCGGCACCGGGCTGACCCAGCTCGCGGGCGGGTTCATGACCGCGGTGCTCGGCCTCGGGGTGCTGTTCTACCTGAACTGGCGCCTGACCGCGGTCACCGTGTGCATCCTCGCCGTCTTCGGGGTGGCGATGGCGATGGCGTTCTCGCGGCTGCGGCCGCTCTTCCGCGAGCGCGGCAAGATCAACGCCGAGGTGACGGGGCGGCTCGCCGAGACCCTCGGGGGGGTGCGCATCGTCAAGGCCTACAACGTCGAGAAGCGCGAGCAGCGGGTGTTCGCCCAGGGCGTCCACCGGCTGCTGCGGAACGTGGCGAGGACGGTGACGGGCGTGTCGGCCACCACGTCGGCCGCCTCGCTCTCCATCGGCGGCATCGGGGCCCTGATGATCGTCATGGGGGGGCGCGCGATCATCGCCGGCGACTGGACCGTCGGCGACCTGCTGCGGTACCTGCTGTTCACGGGGGTGGTGGTGGCGCCGGTCATGCAGATCGCGTCCATCGGCACCCAGATCACCGAGGCGTTCGCGGGGCTCGACCGCATTCGCGAGATTCTCGGCACCCCGACCGAGATCGACGAGGACGCCGAACGCGAGCCGGTGGGGCGGGTCGCCGGCGACGTCGCCCTTGACCGGGTCACGTTCTCCTACACCGAGGGGGTGCCGGTGCTCCGGGACGTCTCGCTCGAGGCGCCGGCGGGCAGCACCACCGCCCTCGTGGGGTCGAGCGGGTCGGGGAAGAGCACCCTGGTCAGCCTGATCATCGCGTTCAACCGCCCCCAGGCGGGGCGGGTGCTCGTCGACGGCCGCGACCTCGCCGGCCTGAGGCTGGCCGACTACCGTCGGCAGCTCGGGGTCGTGCTGCAGGAGAACTTCCTCTTCGACGGGTCGGTGGCCTCGAACATCAGCTTCGTCCGCCGCCACGCCACCCGGGCCGAGATCGAGGCGGTGAGCCGCATCGCCCACTGCGACGAGTTCATCCGCGGCTTTCCCGACGGCTACGACACCATCGTCGGCGAGCGCGGCATCAAGCTGTCGGGGGGGCAGCGCCAGCGGGTGGCCATCGCCCGCGCGATTCTCGCCGACCCCCGCATCCTGATCCTCGACGAGGCGACCTCGAGCCTCGACAGCGAGAGCGAGGCGCTGATCCAGGACGGGCTGCGGGCCCTGCGCAAGGGCCGCACCACGTTCGTCATCGCCCACCGGCTGTCGACCATCCGCAGCGCCGACCAGATTCTCGTGCTCGAGCAGGGCGAGATTGTCGAGCGGGGGACCCACGCCGAGCTGTACGCGGCCGGCGGCCGCTACCGCGAGCTGCACGACACGCAGTACCGGCTCGAGGAGGACCGCTTCATCAACCCCGGCGAGGACTTCACGCCCGAGCTCGAGCTGGTGGGGGCGTCCGGGGGGCACGGGAGCGGCGGGGCGTCGGGCGGCCGGGCCTGAGTGGGGCGGCTTCCGCGTGGGGTACAGTAGAGCGATGACGAGACGAATGCTTGCCGGGAGCGTCGCCGGCCTCGTCGCGCTGGGGCTGGCCGTGGCGGTCGGGACCCCCGGCCGCGCGCAGGGGACGGGGACGATCCGCGGGGTGGTGATGATGGCCGACCCGCCGCCGCCCGCGACCCTCGCGGTGAACACGGATCAGGCGGTCTGCGGCGACAGCGTGCCCGACGAGACGATCGTCGCCGACGCGGCCGGCCACGTGGCGAACGCCGTGGTGCGGCTGACCGGCGTGCCGTGGCCGGCGGAGCGGCCCTCGCCGCACATCGACAACGCCGGCTGCCTCTTCGTGCCGCGCGTGCAGATCGCCCCCACCCGCAGCCAGGTGCTGGTGACGAGCCGGGACGACACCCTGCACTCGACCCACACCTACGACGACCGCAACCGCACCGGCTTCAACATCGCCATGCCGTTCCCCGGCCTCGAGGTCAACCGCCCCCTGCGCCGCCCCGGGGTGGTGCGGGTCGAGTGCGACTCGCACGGCTGGATGCGGGGCTGGATCGTCGTCAGCAACGACCGCGGCGCGGTGAGCGGGCTCGACGGCGTCTTCGTGCTCGAGGACGTGCCGGCCGGCGACCACGAGTTGACGATCTGGCACGAGCGGCTCGGCGCGGCGCCGCGGACGGTGACCGTCCGCGTCGGGGAGACGACCGAGGTCGCGATTGCCCTCGCCCGGAGATGAACCCCACGGTATACGTCGAAACATCGGTCGTCAGCTACCTCGCAGCAAGGCCCTCTCGGGATGTAGTGGTCGCGGCCTATCAGGAGGTCACGCGCGAGTGGTGGCGCACTGCTCGCGACAGATTCGTGCTTTACGCCTCGGCCCTTGTGATGTCCGAGGCCCGAACCGGCGACCCGGAGGCCGCGCGCGCTCGTCTGGAAATCCTGGAAGCGCTTCCCCTGCTCGACGCGACGGGGCCGGCAGTCGAGCTGACCGGGAAGCTGCTGGACCGGGGGGCCGTACCGCGCAACGCGGCGGAAGATGCGGCCCACATCGCGGTCGCCGCTGCGAACGGCGTCCATTACCTGGTCACGTGGAACTTCCGGCACATCGCCAATGCGACCATGCGATCCCGAATCGAGGACGTTTGTCGGCGGTCGGGCTATGGACCGCCGGTCATATGCACCCCCAGCGAACTTGTGGAGACACGCCATGCGAGAGACGCTGACCGACCCGATCATCGATGAGCTGCGGGCTGCGCGTGACGAGCACGCCGCTCGTTTCAACTACGATGTCGAGGCGATCTTCCGGGACATCCAGGCTCAGCAGGAGGCTTCCGGCCGCAAGTACGTCCGCTTGCCGCCGCGCCGTGCAACTTCCGCCCTGGAGGAGGGACCAAGGCCCTGACGCGGCCACCCGAGGCGTCCACGGAGGCTGGCACCGGAAAGGGAACCTCAGCATGGCCCACCAATACGTCTACACGATGCACCGGCTCGGCAAGGCCTACGGCCCCGGGCAGGAGGTGCTGAAGGACATCTCGCTGGCGTTTCTGCCCGGCGCCAAGATCGGCGTGCTGGGGCTGAACGGGGCGGGCAAGAGCACCCTGCTGCGGGTGATGGCCGGCGAGCTCGACGACTTCACCGGCGACGCCTTCGTCTCGGACGGCATCCGCGTCGGCTATCTGCCCCAGGAGCCGCGGCTCAATCCCGACAAGACCGTCAAGGGCAACGTGGAAGAGGGGGTGGCCGAGCACAAGGGCCTGCTGAAGCGCTACGACGCGGTGACCGCGAGCTTCAACGAGGGGCTGACCGGCGACGAGCTGCAGGACGCGATGGACGAGCAGGGGCGCCTGCAGGACCAGATAGAGGCGGCCGGGGCCTGGGACGTCGACTCGCGGGTCGAGCAGGCGATGGACGCGCTACGCCTGCCGCCGCCGCGGAGCGCCGTCGCTCACCTGTCGGGGGGCGAGCGGCGCCGCGTCGCCCTGTGCCGGCTGATGCTGCAGGCCCCCGACCTGCTGCTGCTCGACGAGCCGACGAACCACCTCGACGCCGAGACGGTGGCGTGGCTCGAGCGGCACCTGCAGCAGTACAAGGGCACGGTGGTGGCGATTACCCACGACCGCTACTTCCTCGACAACGTGGCCGGCTGGATTCTCGAGCTCGACCGCGGGGCGGGCATCCCGTGGGAGGGCAACTACTCGTCGTGGCTCGACCAGAAGCAGCGGCGGCTCGACGTCGAGCAGAAGCAGGAGACGCGGCGCCGGCGCACCCTCGCCCGCGAGCTCGAGTGGATACGCATGTCGCCGCGCGCCCGCCAGGCGAAGGGCAAGGCGCGGCTCAACGCCTACGAGGAGCTGCTGAACCAGGACGCGGCCGAGCGCATCGAGTCGGCCCAGATCTACATCCCCCCCGGCCCCCGGCTCGGGGACGTCGTCGTCGAGGCGCGGAACCTGCGCAAGAGCTACGGCGACGCGTGCCTCATCCAGGACCTGACGTTCACCCTGCCCCCGGCCGGCATCGTCGGCGTGATCGGGGCCAACGGGGCCGGCAAGACCACCCTGTTCCGCATGATCACCGGCGAGGAGGCCCCCGACGCCGGCGCCCTGACCCTCGGCGACACCGTCAAGCTCGGCCACGTCGACCAGGGCCGCGAGCTCGACGCCGACAAGACCGTCTGGGAGACCGTCTCGGACGGCGACGACGAGATTCAGCTCGGGTCGCGGCGGGTCGCCTCGCGCGCGTACTGCTCGTGGTTCAACTTCAAGGGCCGCGACCAGCAGCGCACCGTGGGCGCCCTCTCGGGGGGCGAGCGCAACCGCGTGCACCTCGCCCGCCTGCTGCGCGGCGGGGCCAACCTGCTGCTGCTCGACGAGCCCACCAACGACCTCGACGTCGACACCCTGCGCGCCCTCGAGGACGCGCTCGTCGCGTTCGCCGGCTGCGCGGTCGTCATCAGCCACGACCGCTGGTTCCTCGACCGCATCGCCACCCACATCCTCGCGTTCGAGGGCGACAGCCAGGTGGTCTGGTTCCAGGGCAACTACCAGGACTACGAGGCCGACCGCCGCCGCCGCCTCGGCTCGGCCGCCGACCGGCCGCATCGCATCAAGTACCGCCGCCTCGTGCGGGCGTGAGTCGTTTCGGGTGCACGGCGCGTCGAAGTACCGCTCCCGGGCTCGATGGTGGCGGGGTGTGGATCCGGCGAGCCGGATCGATCCTCGTGGGGCAGGTCGAAGTGCGATTCCCGGGCTCTCGACGGTGGGTGGCGAGCACGCCGAATCATCCCGACCGGAAGACGGGCCATCGTGGAATGGTCACGACCGGAATGCGACGGCATCGAAATGGTCGGGCTCGGAGACGGCCGCGCGCATCGACAACGCCGAGCCCGCCGAGCAGGCCCCGGGGGTGCCCACGGGTCATCGCAGCGCGCTGAAGACCGCGCGCCCGTCCACCACGTGCAGGTAGGCGGCCGCTGACGTTGCGCCGGTCGTTCGAGGCGTGAACGTCGCGCGGACGACCTCGAGGCCGCCGATGCCGGGCACCGGCGGCGGGCCCGCGGGAGGCCGAAGGGCCTCCGGTGCCGCCGGTCGCGATCGCCACTTGGCCTCGCCGACGAGCAGCCGGCGGCCGTCCACCGAGCGCGCCACCACGTCGTACTCCGGCTCGTTGCCGCGCCAGTAGCGCTGCGCAGGCTCCCATGGGCCGAGCGCGGCGAGGGTGCAGTCGGTTCGGTGCAGGAACGGGACGGCCATGCGGCACAGCTCCTCCCACGCCAGGGCCTCGAGCCGCGGCCGATGGCGGCGCCAGTACTCGAGCCGCGTCTCGGGGGGCGCTTGGGCCAGTGCGGTCCGGTGCGGCGCCACGACGCGGAACCACAGCCGCAGGAACGGGTCGTCGATGCTGTAGAGGCTGCGGCGGCCGGAGCGGGGATCGCTGCCGAAGGGCGTCTCCCGGCGCACGAGGCCCATCTCGCCGAGGGCGGCGAGGGGTCGGGCGAGGCTGGAGGCGGGGCGGCCGAGGCGGCCGGCGATCTCGCTGACGCGGTGGGCGCCGCCGCCGATGACGTCGAGCAGGGGGCGGAGGGCGGTGGCCGGCGGCACTTCCTCCATCAGCAGCCGGTCGGGCTCCAGGTGCAGCGGACCGGCGGGGTCGAGCACGAGGGCGTCGACCGCCCGGTCGACGTTGCGGCCGAAGCGTTCGGCGAGCTCCCAGTAGCGCGGCATGCCGCCCCAGAGCGCGTAGAGGGCGACGAGGTCGCGGGCGTCGGCGCCGGAGACGAGCTCGGCGAGGTACCCCGGCTTCAGGGGGCGCACCGCGAAGGCCTCGCGCGCGCGGCCGTAGAGCGGCGCGGCGGCGTCGAGGACCGCGCCGTGCATCATGCGCTGGCTCGACCCGCTCACCACGACGGTGGGCCGCCCCGGCGTGCCGTCGATCCAGGTCTGGAGGACGCCGGTCAGGGTCGGGTCGGCGGCGATCAGGTACGGCAGCTCGTCGAGCACGAACGGACCGGACCAGGCGCTCCGGCCCGACTCGGCGGCGAGGCGCACCAGGAACGACCGCCAGTCCGGGTACTCGACGTCGTCGAATCCGGGAAAACGCCGGGCCACCGCCGCCGCGAGGTAGCGCCGCTGCACGGCCGGCACCGAGCGGTCGGCCGCCGCGTAGAGGCCGTCGTGGCGCCGCGACCACTCGATGAGGAGCCTGGTCTTGCCGACCCGCCGCCGGCCCCAGATGACGGCGAAGGCGCCCGGCTCCTGAAGCGCGTCGTCGAGACGCCGAAGCTCTTCGACGCGGTTCAGAAAGCGCATCTCTGTATTATGCGTCCAAGCATTATGCTTGGACGCATAAAACTATCGCGGCCCGCTGACGTCCACGCGGGAACTCGGCCTGGTGGCGCCGCCGAGTCAGGCGCGGGTCCGAACGACGTGCATGGCGATCGCCGCGGCGAAGCAGGCGGCGCCGACGAGGTCGGTGGCGGTGGTGGCGTAGAACAGCAGCAGGCCGCCGGCGACGGCGAGGGTGCGCTCGGGCGTCGTCGCCGCCTGCCGCAGCCAGCCGCCGAGGCCCATGGCGAGGGCGAGGATGCCGATCGCCGCGGTGAGGACGGTGCGGGCGATGTCGGCCAGCGGCGCCTGCAGCAGCACGCCCAGCCCCTCGGGGCTGAGAGTGAACGCGAACGGGACCAGGAAGGCGGGCAGGGTGTACTTCCAGGTCAGCATCATCGTCTTGAACGGGTTGCCGCCGGTGATGGCGGCCGCCGCGAACGGCGACAGCGCCGTCGGCGGGCTGACCTCGGAGAGCACCGCGTAGTAGAAGATGAACATGTGGGCGGCGACGTCGGGCACCCCGACCAGGGTCAGGGCCGGCGCGATCATCACCGCCGCGATGATGTAGGACGCGGTGACCGGGACCGCGAGGCCCAGCATCCACACCGCCACCGCCGCGTAGACCACGGTGAAGAACAGGTTGCCCCCGGCCAGGTCGACGATGATGCTCGATATCTTCAGGCCGAGCCCGGTCAGGGTGACCACGCCGACGATGATGCCCGCCGTGGCGGTGGTGGCGGCGACCGCGAGCACCGCCCGGCCGCCGGTCTCGAGGGCGGTGACCAGCCGCGCCGGCCGCAGCGCCGTCTCGCGCCGCAGCTCGCGCACCGAGCTGTCGGAACCGGCGACTCCGAGAAAATCGAGGACGTGCTGCGTGAAGCTCAGCACGATGGCGAGCATCGTGGCCAGGAACACCGCCCGGAACGGGGTCATGCCCGACACCAGGAACACGACGATGGCGAGGAGCGGCAGGAACTGGTAGCCCGACTGCCGGGTGAGGGCCCACACCGACGGCAGGTCCACCTCGACCGCCTTCGTCCCCAGCCGCCGCGCGTCGGCCTCGATCATCAGCACGATCGACAGGTAGTAGAGCACCGCCGGCACGATGGCCATCGCGATGACCTGCAGGTAGGTGATCTGCAGGAACTCGGCGATGAGGAACGCCGCCGCCCCCATCGTCGGGGGGGCGAGAATCGCGCCGATGCCGCTCGCCGACAGGATGCCGCCGCCGATCTCGGGCGAGAAGCCGGCCCGCCGCAGCATCGGCCACGCCACCGCCCCCAGGGTGACGGTGGTCGCCACGCCGCTGCCCGAGACGGTGCCGAGCAGGAAGCCGGACATGGTGACGGTGCGCCCCGGCCCCGCCCCGCTCGACGAGCGTCCGAACGCGGACATCGTCCAGGTGATGAAGAACTGGCCGGCCCCCGAGTGCTGCAGCATCGCCCCGAAGATGGTGAACAGCACGATGTAGCTGGAGGCGACGTTCAGGGGCACCCCGAAGATGCCCTCCAGGGTCATGTAGAGGGTGCCGACCAGCCGTTCGATCGAGTACCCGCGGTGGGCGAAGATCTCGAGCCCCATGAGCTCGAGCACGGGGCCGTAGTAGCCGTAGAGCAGGAAGGCGACGGCGGTGACGGGCAGAATCCACCCCACCGTGCGCCGGGTCGCCTCGAGCACCAGCAGGGTGGTGACCGTGCCGAACAGGATGTCGAGCCCGCTGGGGGTCGCCGCGCGGTAGACGAACTGGTCGAAGTCGAAGATGGGCCAGGCCAGCACGAGGACGGCCGCCGCCGCGAGGGCCCAGTCGGCCGCCGCCACCCGGCCGCGCCACGCGGGAATGGCGGGGTAGAGCACGAACGTGAGGACCAGGGTGATCAGCAGGAAGCTGACCCGGTAGATCTGCGGCTGGACGATGCCGACGACCCAGTACAGGGCGTAGAGCGACAGGCCCGCGGCCAGCACCGTCACGAGGCGCGCCGGGATGCCGCTCAACTGCCGGGTCGGGACCTCGGCGTCGGGGTCGTCGCGCAGGGCGGCCGGCGGGGCGGCTGGATCGGCCAGGGGGATCTCCCGGTTTCGAGTCGTCGGTGGCGCGCCTCCGCGACGTGCGGTTCCGCACGCTTGGCCGCAGGAGCTTGCGCGACGGGCAAGCGTACTCGCTAACGCGGCTGCTGAAAAGGGGGGCGCCCGGGGTTTCGCCCCGGCCTCAGGCTGCGTCGGCGGGGTGTTCTACGGCCCGCTGGCGCCTGCGTCGTCCCGTCGGCGCCTCCCGGTTCCGTGCGACGCGGCGTTCTTCCGCCGCGGGCTCCTGGGGCGCCCGCCGGATCGGCGGCGGTGGGCGGGTGCACCACAAGTCTCATCCTCACGGTGCTCGCGTGTACGAAGGAGCCGGATCGGCGGCCGGCGCGGCGCATGTCCTACGATCCGGGCCAGGCTCCCAGTTCCTGATAGTACCGGACGGCGCCCGGGTGGAACGGGACCGTCGAACCCGTTACCGCGCTCTCCACCGACAGCTTCTCGGCTTCGGGATGAATGGCCGCCAGCTCGTCCTGGTGCTCGAACAGCGCCTGCGTGATGCGGTAGGCCAGATCGTCGGACATCTCTTCGTGCACGACGAGCACGTTGGCCACCCCGACGGCCTCGACGTCCCCGCTCATGCCGGGGTAGGTCGTGCTGGGAATGGTGACCGCGTGATACACCGCGTCGCCGTAGTGCTCGTGCAGGAACGGCAGGGTGTCGGTGTTGGTCACGAGCTTGACGGTCCGGCCGGGGGTCGAGGCGAGGTCGAGGACGGACCCCGTCGGGATGCCGCCGCTCCAGAAGAACGCGTCGATCTTGTCGTCCTTGATGGCGTCGACCGACTGCGCGGCGCCCAGGCTCTGCTTCCGGATGTCCGCGTCCGGGTCGAGGCCCATCGCCTCGAGCACGCGCAGCGCGGTGATCTCGGTGCCGCTGCCCGGCGCCCCCGTCGACACGATGCGGTCGCGGAGGTCGGCGACGTTCTCGATGCCCTTGCCCTCGAGGGTCACGAGCTGGTTCAGGTTGTCGTAGAGCACCGCGAGGGCCCGCGCCGGCACCGTGCCGAAGTCGGCGAACGCGCCCCGGCCCAGGGCCGCGTCGTCGAGCGAGTCGGCGAGGACGAACGCGAGGTCGGCGCCGCGGTTCGAGATGAACTTCAGGTTGTCGACGGTCCCCGCGGTGACCTCGGCCGTCGCTTCCACCCCCTCGAGGTGGTCGCTGATGACCTTGGCGACGCCGCCGCCGTAGGGATAGTAGACCCCGCCGGTGCCGCCGGTGGCGACCGACAGCCGTTCGGTCAGGCCGCCGCCCTGCGGGCTGCAGGCGACCATGGCGGCGCCGGCGACCACGGCCAGCGCGGCGAGCACGCGCAATACGGAGCGGGACACGGTCGTCGATCGGTTCATCATCACAGTGGCACCCCTGGCTGCCGGGACAGAGTCCCCTATTCTAGCAGCCGGGGGCCGTGTGCGGTGGCAGGGTTCTCAGGTCCTGCCGTCGAGGGTCCTGCCCGGTTGCAGCCATCCCCCGCAACGGGGTATCCTCGACTCATGGAAGCCCTCGACGTCGTGGCGGAAATCGCGGCCGTGATCGCGGCGTGCGCTGGCCTCGTTGCGGCCATTGGCGTGCTGGTGGTCAACGGCAAGGTGGACAGGCTGACCGGTCGCGTGGACGAGTTGAGCCGCGCGTTCAACAGTCACGTGAACGCCAGCCACTGACCCTCCCTATCTCTTATCCCCGCTCATGGTCCACCGGAGGTCACCCTTGCGGTGGCGTCGCGTTGGTCGTCGGCGGTCCGGATCCTGGCTGTCCTCGGGCTCGCGCGTCTGGACCGCAGGTTCACCCATGCGAGCCGTGATGCACGCGCGCGTGGCAGGTTGCCTGCTCGCTGCGGCGGTACTTGCCGCCGCGTCCGCGGGGCCTGTTTCGGCCGGCCAAGCCGACCCCGGCCTGCGCTTCGTGGTCACGCTCGACCCGTCGTTGCCCGCCCAGCCGCCGGGGCGGCTGCTCGTGGTCATGGTTCCGGCCGGCCGGCCGGCGACGGAGCCGCGGTTCCTCATCGGCCGGGCCGGGTCCCGCGCCGTGCCCACCCTCGGGGTCGACGCCCCCCCGCTCGAGCCGGGAGACCGCGTGACCGTCGGAGCTTCCGGGGCCGCGTTTCCCCTCGAGACCCTGCGCGATCTGCCGGCCGGCGAGTACCGCGTGCAGGCGGTGCTGGCCACCAACCCCGATATCCGCCGGACCGGCGCGCCGGGCAACCTTTACGGCGACGTCCGGCGGGTCGACCTCGACCCCGGCCGGCCGGACCCCGTCCAGCTCCGCCTGACGCAACGTGTTCCCGACGAGCGGCTGCCCGAGGATACCGAGCTCCTGCGCTTCGTGAGCATCCGGTCCGAGCGCCTGTCCGCGTTCCACGGCCGCCCCATTCACCTGCGGGCCGGCGTCATCCTGCCGCCGGGCCACGACGAGGACCCGGCGCGTCGTTACCCGTTGCGGATCCGTATCGGCGGCTACGGCGCGCGGTACACCGGCGTGCGGCGGATGATGCGGCCGGGGTCCCCGTTCCGGACGGCGTGGCTCGACCCCGACGCCCCGCGCTTCGTGCTCCTCCACCTCGACGGGGCGGGGCCGTACGGAGACCCCTACCAGGTCGACTCGGCCAACAACGGCCCCTACGGCGCCGCGGTCACCGAAGAGCTGATTCCCTATATCGAGGAGCGGTTCCGGGCCGGCGGCTCGGCGGGCACCCGCGTCCTCGACGGCGCGTCGACCGGGGGCTGGGTGGCGCTGGCCCTGCAGATCTTCTATCCCGACTTCTTCGGCGGGGCCTGGGCCTCGTGCCCCGACAGCGTCGACTTCCGCGCCTTCCAGCTCGTCGACGTCTACGGGGGCGGCAACGCCTACGTGGACGGGGCGGGGCGCGAGCGGCCCAGCGCCCGGAACCTCGACGGGAGCACGCGGTTCACGATGCGGCACGAGCTGCGGATGGAGAACGTGCTGGGCCACGGCGACGGCTGGACCCGGTCGGGCGGCCAGTGGGGGGCGTGGAACGCGGTCTACGGCCCCCGCGGCGCCGACGGCCTTCCCGTGCCTCTGTGGGACCCGGCTTCCGGCGACATCGACACCGATGTCGCCGCCCACTGGGAGCGGTACGACCTGCGCCTCGTCCTCGAGCGGGCCTGGGACACGCTGGCCCCGAAGCTGCGGGGCCGGCTGAACATCTGGGTCGGCGAGATGGACGACTATTTCCTCGAGGGCGCGGTGCATCGGCTCGACGCCTTCCTGCAGGCCCGGCCTTCGATCGGGGTCCGCATCGTCTACGGCCCGGGCCGCGGCCACTGCTGGACCGGCATCTCCCCGGCCGAGATGATGCGCGAGATGGCCGCGCAGGTGGAGAGCGCCGGGAGATAGCCCGTTGCCAGTACCTCCGATGCGTTCAGGTTTCCAGTTGCCGCTCTTTCCGCCGCCGCGTCCGGCCTCGCCGCCGCGTCCGGCCTCGCCACCGCGTCCGGCCTCGCCGCCGCGTCCGGCCTCGCCGCCGCGTCCGGCCTCGCCGCCGCGTCCGGCCTCGCCGCCGCGTCCGGCCTCACCGCCGCGTCCGGCCGGCGCCATCACCGCCGACTTTCCCGGCGCCGCCTGTCCCGTCGGCAGCCGCGTGCGGTTCCGGTGGCGCGGCCAGGCGATCGAGGGCGCCGTCGCCGAGCTGCAGCGCTCCCGCGCCGTGGTGGCGGCCGGCGACGACGCCCTGTGGAAGGTGCCCTACACCCTCCTCACCGTGGTCGAACGGGCGCCCGAGCGGGAGTGCACGCTGGCCGAGGTCGAGACGCTGGCCGGCGACCTCCTCGCCCGGCACAAGGCCCGGAGCCGGCTCGACGCGGACTGGGGCTTCGGCTTCGACCTGTCCACGTCCCGCGCCGGCGTCTGCCGCTCCGCCGACAAGCGCATCGATCTCGCGGTGAGCTACTGCCTGCGGGCCACCCGGGCCGAGATCGAGGACACCCTGCTGCACGAGATCGCCCACGCCATCGCCGGCCACCGGCACCATCACGACGACGTCTGGAAGGCCGTCGCCCAGGCCCTCGGCTGCACCGCCGAGCGCTGCCACGACGTCGCCCACACGGCGGCCCGCTGGCTGGGCGAGTGCGGCTGCGGCAAGCAGTGGCGGCGCCAGCGGCTGAGCCGCCGGCTGCGGCACGGCGCGCGGTGCCGGAAGTGCGGCGGGGAGATCAGGTGGCGACTGAACACCGGCGCCGAGACTCCGCCGTCGGCTGTCACGCGCCCTCCCTCCGCGTCGTGATGTGTTCGATTGGCCATGAGCACCAGTTTTCCACCGCGACCCGAGCCCGAGCCGAGGGCGACGCTGCATCTTGTACAGGAGTGGGAGGGTTACATCGTGGAGATGCGTGGCGACGAGTTCGTGGCGCGGCTGGTCGACCTGACCGCCGGCTCGACGCATGAAGATGAAGAGGCGGTCATCCCCCTGGCGGCGATCTCCGAGGGTGACGTTGCCACCGTCGACGTCGGCAGCATCTTCCGTTTGGTCATCGGCCATGAACGGGCTCCCGCCGGCACGAAGAAGCCCGTGTCACGGATCGCGTTTCGCGACCGGCCGCGGATGACGGAGCGCGACTTCCTGGAAGGGCGGCGTTGGGCGCGGGAGACGATGCGGGCGTTCAACCGGTAACCGTTCGAGCCGCGCATGGAGGCCTACGCGGGTCCGGGTCCGGGAGCGGGACCCGGGGCGGCGCGCAGCGGCGCGCCACGGGCAGCAATGGTGTATGTTATTGATCGCTTTCTTGTCTCTGGAGTGCTGGGCCGCCCGTCGCGGCCGGCAAGAGGAGGTGCCCGGAAATGCAGGCGCACAAGTCGCGGTGTTCCCTTGTTCTTCTGTGCTTGGCCGGCTTCGCGCTGGCGCTCTCGGCGCCCGCCCCCGCCCTCGCCCAGGGTGAGGCCGGCATCGCCGGCACCGTCGCCGACGACGTCGGGGGCGTCCTGCCCGGCGTGACCGTCGAGGCCAGCAGCCCGGCCCTGATCGAGCAGGTGCGCACGGTCTTCTCGGACGGCGCCGGGAACTACCGCATCACCAACCTGCCGTCGGGCACCTACTCGGTGAGGTTCTCGCTGCCGGGCTTCACCAGCGTGGTGCGCGAGGGCATCGTGCTGCAGGGCGCGTTCGTGGCCGACGTCGACGCCTCGATGGCGGTCGGCGGCCTGGAAGAGACGGTGATGGTGGAGGGCATCGTGCCCCTCGTCGACGTCAGGACGACGCGGCAGCAGACGGTCATGCCGGCCGAGCGCGTCAACGTGCTGCCGGGGGCGGCGGGCATCACCAGCGCCGCCGCCTACGTGCCGGGGACGACCCTCGGCGAGACCCTCGTCCCGGGCGACAACAACTACAACAACCTGCCCAGCCTGCACGGCTCCGACCCCCTCGACGGCCAGCCCGCCATCGACGGCGTCAAGACGGGGGGCCAGCTGCAGGGGCGGAACGAGTGGTCGGCCGGCGTCGGCACCGTCACGAACGAGGCGATGGTCACCGAGGTCGTCTTCGACACCTCGTCGCAGTCGGCCGAGTACGCCCAGAGCGGCGTGCGGACCAACGTGGTGCCCAAGGCGGGCGGCAACGAGTTCTCGTACAACTTCTTCATGAGCGGCACGTCGGGGGGGTTCCAGTCGGACAACCTCAGCCAGGAGCTGAAGGACCGGGGCTTCGCGTTCGCGCCGATCGCCTACCGCTACAGCTTCAACCCGGCGGTGGGCGGGCCGATCGTCGAGGACAAGCTGTGGTTCTTCGCCTCGATGATCGAGAACCGCAACCGCCAGTACGTCCTCGACCGGTTCTGGGACCTGAACGAGCCGTCGACGCCTGGCGACGTCACCGAGGACGACCTGCGGGGGTACACCTGGGGCAAGACCGGCAACTACAACATTCGCCTCACCCACCAGGCCACCCAGCGCAACAAGTTCACGTGGAGCTACTTCCAGGAGCCGAAGTCGTCGCTCTCCACCGGGGGCGGGGCCTTCGGCCGCCAGACCCCCGAGGCCTGGTACCTGTTCAACGGGAACCCGACGCGCATGTTGACCGGCCGCTGGACGGCGCCGCTGACGAACCGGCTGCTCCTCGAGGCGCACGGCTCGTTCATGCAGGCGGACGTCAACACCAGCCCGGTGGACCACGGCGAATTCCGGATGCCCAAGGAAGACCGTGTGCTGGGCACCTTCTACCACAGCTCGTTCCAGAACCACCACAACCACGACTTCCACCGCCGCCTGAACGCGTCGCTCTCCTACGTGACCGGCTCGCACAACTTCAAGGCCGGCGTCAACTTCGCGAACAACCGGACCGCCCTGGCGTACAAGGGGCCGGGGGACATCTTCCGTGGCTGGTTCAACAACGGGGTCCCGTCCGCGCTCCTGGTGACGGGGAACGGCAACCAGCGTCAGGGGATAGTCCAGGACTGCGACTGCGGCATCTACGCGCAGGACGCCTGGACGATGGACCGCCTGACCCTCAACGCCGGCGTCCGGTACGACTGGTTCCAGAACTCGGTGCCGGGGGGTACTCGGGAAGCCGGCTGGTTCGCGCCGGAGCTGACCCTGCCCGACCCCCTCCTCGAGAACGTTCCGAACTGGCAGGACTTCAACGGGCGGTTCGGCGCGGCGTTCGACCTGTTGGGCGACGGCTCGACGGCGGTGAAGTTCTCGGCGGGGCGGTACGTGGCGAACGAGGGGACCGGCGTCACCCAGAGATACAACCCCATCTATCCCTACAACCTGATCGACTGGCGGATCTGGACCGACCTCAACGGGGACCTGACCGCGCTCGACCCGGACGGGACGCCCCAGCTCGACGAGATCGGATCTTCGTTCAACCCCAATTACGGCTTGTCGAACATCACGACCCAGCTCGACCCGGACCTGCCGCGCGCCAGCAACTGGGAGTACTCGGGCGGCGTCGAGCGCCAGCTCGGCAACGGCTGGGCGCTCAGCGCGATGTGGCACCGGCGCGTCTATTCGAACTTCGACTGGTTCGACAACCTGAACACCTCGGCGGACGACTGGAGCCTTGCGGGCATGTGGACCGGGCCGGACGACCCCGAGCTGCCGGCGGTCGCCCGCGGCGTGCAGGTGCCGATCTACGTCACCGACCCCGACTTCGACATCCAGACCGGTAACGACCGCCAGACCCTGGCTTCGGAGGACTCCCGGACCTGGAACGGGTTCGAGGTGATTCTCGACGGCGAGCTTCCCCGCGGCGGCTTCATGACCGCGAGCGTCACCGCGGGCACGAACACGAACCGCTTCTGTCACGGGGCCGAACAGGACCGGCCGAATGACCTGCGTTTCTGCGAGACCCGGATGCCGTACCGGCCCATGGGCAAGCTGTCGGGGGCGTTGCCGCTGCCGTTCGACACCATGATCTCGGGGCTGGTCCAGGTGTTTCCGGGAGCGCCCATCCAGGCCACCTACGCGCTCACCGCGGTCGATTTTCCCGGTCTCGTGAACCTCGGGGCGGCCGACAACGCCAACCGGAGCCTCACCGTCGACCTGATCGAGCCGGGCACGGTGTTCGAGGACTACACCACGGAGATGCAGCTTCGGTTCTCGAAGGTGGTGACGATCAACGACATCCGCACGCGGTTCTACATGGACGCGACCAACATCACCAACCGGGCCCGCGTCACCGCCCGGAACCGGTACTACGGCGGCGACGGCGTCAAGAACCCGGACTTCCTCCGGATCAACCAGATCGAGCCAGGCCGGAGGTTGTCGTTCGGCATGCAGATGTACTTCTAGAGGTCGGGTGAATCCACGGGGAACGCCGGGCGCCTGCTGGTTGCCCGGCGTTCTCCGCGTTTCGACCACGCGTCGCTCGCACCGTTCGCAACCGGCGCCGGGGTGGGTCTTCCGTGAGCGGCACGAACGGTGACGGAGAAACCGCCTTGCCGTGGTCGGAGCGCGCCGGCGAAGGGCTGCGGGCCGCGTTTCGCTCGAAATCGGCCGGCGCTCGGCATGTCGAACACGTGTTCCCTGTCGAACACTTGTTTCCTGAGAGTCGGTCAAGTCCGTAGCATCCGTAGCGAGCAGTGCTCCAAGCGTGTCCTGCCGAGGTTGCCATGCCTGTCTCCCGCCGGTTCCTCCACGGCGTGTTCGCCGTCGCGCTCCTCCTGCTCGGACCGCCTGAGGGGTTCGCGCAGGAAGAAGGGCGCATCCAGGGCCGGGTGTTCATCGAGGGCACCCGCGATCCTGTCGTCGGGGCCTTCGTCCGGGTCGACCCCCCCTTATTCAGCCCCAACGGCGACCGGCTGACGCTGGCCGAGCCGCTGGAGACCGCCACCGACGACGACGGCCGCTTCGCGCTGACGTGGATGCGGAGCGGCATCTGGAACGCGATGGTCATGGCCGAGGGTTACGAGGACGCCATGCTCCGCATCGAGGTGACGCAGGCCCAGTCGAACGCGTGCACGCCGACCAAGATGCAGAACTGCGTGCAGCCCATCGAGTTCTACATGGTCCCGCTGAAGGTGGACGCGGCAGTCCAGGTGGAGTCGATACTGGCCGAGCTGGATGTCGAGGAGACGGAGCTGGATCGGACCGTCGCCGACCTCACCGCGGCCGACGCCGCCTACAACCGTCAGGACTACCGCACCGCCATCGACGGCTACTCGGGGCTGCTCGCGCGGTGGCCGCAGATGACCACCCTGCACCAGGACATCGGCGATGCACACCGCGCCCTGGCCGAGTTCGACGCGGCGATCGCGGCCTACGAGCGCTATCGGGCGGCCGCGCCGGACGACGCGGCCATCGAGCGGAAGATCGCCCGGGCGCAGCTGTTGATGGGCGACCTCGCCGCGGCCCGGGACCTCGCCGGCGCGGGGGGCGACGCGTCGCCCGAGGACCTCTACAACCTCGGCGAGGTGGCGTTCAGCGAGGGCGACGTCGCCGCCGCCGCCGGCTGGTACGAGAAGTCGGCCGCCGCCGACCCCGAGTGGGCGCCCCCCGTCTTCAAGCTCGGCATGGTGGCCTTGAACCGGGGCGACATCGAGGGCGCCAAGGCCCTGTTCCAGCAGGTCGTCGACGTCGCCCCCGACTCGGAGGAGGCGGCGCAGGCCCGGGGGATACTGTCGGCGCTGCCCTGATGATCGGTTCGAGCATTTGTCACCGGCCGGAGCTCTAAACCGGAGGTTCGACATGACGGCCGAAGCCACGCCACGTTGCTCCGTCGTCGGCGTTCTCGTCGCCCTCGCCCTCATCGCCTCCGGCGCGCCCTGGACGGGCCAGGCCGCGTGGGCGCAGACCCAGTCGTTCTTCGTCAGCTTCACCGACGGCGCCGGCGCTCCGGTCACCGACATGAACCGCGCGGAGGTGTTCGTCGAGACCGACGGCGAGCGCAGCGAGGCCCTCAGCCTCGAGCCGATCCGCTGGCCGCTGCGGGTGACGGTCTTCGTCGACAACGGGCTGGCGAGCCCGCCGGTGCTCGACCACATGCGCGAGGGCCTGCGGCGCTTCGTGGACGCGCTGCCCGCGGACATCGAGGTGGCGATAGCCACCATCGGGGGACGGCCCCAGTTCTGGGTCCGGCACACCACCGACCGGCGGGAGCTCGAGGACGCCGTCGGCGTGATCGCGCCCGAGATGGACGGCGCGGCCAGCTTCCTGGACGCGCTGTACGAGGAGGCGGAGCGGCTGCACGAGGACGAGGCAGGCGAGTACTTCCCCGCCATCGTGATGGTCGCCACCAACGGCCCCGAGGGGAGCAGCCGGGTGCGGGAGAGGCCCTTCCAGGAGATGATGGAGCGCCTGATCGCCAACCGGGCCGCCCTTCACACCCGCATGTACACCTTCACGTCGATCACCGGCGTAAAGCAGGGCGGCGACCAGATGCGGTGGGCCATGGACATCGGCCGGGTCACGGCAGGCAGCTACGACGGGCTGAGCTCGGCCATCGGGTTCCGCACCCAGCTGCCGGACCTGGCCGAGGACCTCGGGCGGAAGCACCGGCTGATGAGCAACCAGTACCTCCTGACCTACACGCCGCCCGAGAACGCGACCGCGCAGTCGGTCATCAGGCTGCTGACCACGCGGGCCGGCATCCGGATGACGCCGACCCGCGACGGCAAGATTCCGTAGCAGGGGCCACGGGTGATGCCGTCGTTCGACGCGCGATGCCGCACGCTGTGACCTTCCGCGGGTCATCGTGCTGGTAGAAGGGCGAGAAGTCGAAGCCGTTGAAGTCCGACATCGAGTACGACCCGATGGTTGATCTTCGGCCGCGCCTCGGGCTTTGGCGACTTCGTTGGGCCTGAAGACCCCTCACCGACAACGTGCTTTCGCCGTGTGATAATCGCCGGGTGCGCGTGATGTCTCGGCCCCTCGGCGGCGGCACGGCCGCCGGGCTGCTCCTTGCGAACCTGCTCTCGGCCGGGGCCGGCGTCCCGTCCGGCGGCCTCCATGCGGCGCCGCAGTCTCCGGAACCCCCCGCGGGCGTGGCGTGGTTCACCGACCGGGCCGAAGAGGTGGGCATCGACTTCGTGCACCTGAACGGCGCGTCGGGCGAGCTCTACATCAGCGAGACTCTCGCTCCGGGCGCCGCCCTGTTCGACTTCGACGACGACGGCGACCTCGACGTCTATCTCGTGCAGGGCCGCGTGCTCGGCCCCGGCGGCACGCCGGACGGCTCCGAGTCCCCGCCGCGGGCTCATCCGCCCGCGGACCGCCTGTACCGGAACGACCTCGTGGTGCACGCCGACGGGACCCGCACCCTGCGCTTCACCGACGTCACCGAGGGGAGCGGACTGGGCGGCGGCGCGTACGGCATGGGCGTCGCGGCGGGCGACGTCGACAACGATGGCCGGGTCGACCTGTACCGCACTGCCCTCGGGCCGAACCAGCTCTTCCGCAACGACGGCGACGGGACCTTCACCGACGTCACTGACGAGTCAGGCGCCGGAGACCCCCGGTGGAGCGTGTCGGCGTCGTTCGTCGACTTCGACCGCGATGGCTGGCTCGACCTGTACGTCGGCAACTACCTCGACCACCGCCCGGGCACCCCGCAGCCCGAGTGCTTCACCCGCACCGGAGAACGGGACTACTGCGGGCCGAGCGCCTGGGCGCCGGTCCCCGACCGGCTGTACCGCAATCGCGGCGACGGGACGTTCGTCGACGTCACCGCTGAGGCAGGAGTGGCGCGCGAGTACGGTGCCGCCCTCGGGGTCACCGCCTTCGACGCCGACGGGGACGGGTGGACGGACGTCTACGTCGCCAACGACGGCGAGCCCAACCAGCTGTGGATGAACCGGCGCGACGGGACCTTCATGAACGGCGCCCTGCTCGCGGGGGCGGCCCTCAACGACAGCGGTCGGACCGAGGGCAGCATGGGGGTCGACGCCGGCGACTTCGACGGCGACGGCGACGACGACCTGTTCATGACCCACCTCACACGGGAGACCAACACCCTCTACGTCAACGACGGCCGCGGGCTCTTCGAGGACCGGACCGCGACCATCGGCCTCGGGGCCCCGAGCCTCGCCTACACCGGCTTCGGGACGGCGTGGCTCGACTTCGACAACGACGGCCGGCCGGACCTGCTGGCCGTCAACGGGGCCGTCCAGGCCAGTCACCAGCGGTTCGCCATGCGCGGCAGGGGCTCGTCCGCGCGGGCGGGGGAGCCGCTGCCGCTCGACCAGCCCAACCAGCTCTTCCGCAACTTGGGGAACGGGCGGTTCGACGACGTCACTCGGCGGGCCGGCGCGGTGTTCGAGCTGTCGGAGGTGAGCCGGGGCGCGGCCTTCGGCGACGTCGACAACGACGGCGACGTGGACGTGCTCGTCGCCAACAACAACGGTCGGGCGCGGCTGCTGATCAACGAGGTAGGCCACCGCAACCGGTGGATCGGGTTGCGGCTGATCGGCGGCCCCGGCCGCCGCGACATGCCGGGCGCGCGAGTCGGCGTCTTCCGCGACGATGGCCTCCCGCTGTGGCGCCGCGCGAGGGCCGACGGCAGCTATGCGTCGGCAAACGACCCCAGGGTCCTGGTGGGCCTGGGTCAGGCCGCCGCGGTGTCGCGTGTTCGCGTCGTCTGGCCAGGCGGCCGCGAGGAAGACTGGACGGACCTGGCGGTGGACCGATGGCTCACGCTCGAAGAGGGCACGGGCGAGAGCCGGGAGTGACGGTGGAACAGAAGCTCTCGAGCGGCCTCGTGTCGGTGTGCTTGCTACTGGGCGCGGCGAGCGCCAATGCCGCTGGTGGCCCGAGGAGCGTGACGGTTGCCTCGTTGCAGGCGGGCCAGACCGAGCCGACCCTCCTGCCGGTCGTCCTTCCCGACCTCGGCCGCGTGCACGCGTCGGTTCGGGCGCAGCTTCGCGAGGCGTACGCGGCGGTGACCGCGGCCGGGCCCGGGCGTCGCGGCGGGGCCTGGGGCGAGCTGGGCAAGCTCTTGATGGCCGGCGAGTACCTCGACGAAGCGGAGCGCTGCTTCAGGAATGCCCAGGCGCTCGCCCCCGACGACTTCCCCTGGCCCTACTACCTGGGGCACGTCTACAGGAGCACGGGGCGGCTGTCGGAGGCCGTCGACCACTTCGAGCGCGCCCTGCGGCTGCGCCCCGACGATCTCGCGGCCCTCACGTGGCTGGGTCAGATCCACATCGACGCGGGGCGGCCGGAAGCGGCCGAGCCGCTGCTGACGAGGGCCCGCGCCCTCCATCCCGACACCCCGGCGGTGCTGTTCCAGCTGGGCCGGGCCGCCGCCACGACGCGCGACCATGCGAGCGCGGCGGCGCTTCTGGAAGACGCGCTGCGGCTGGACCCCGCGGCGACGGCGATCCGCTATCCCCTCGCCATGGCCTACCGGGGCCTCGGCGATCTGGAGAGGGCGCGGTCCAACCTGGACGGCGGCGGCGACCGCGCCGGCGCCGGGGGCGGCGTCACCCTGCCGGATCCGCTGATGGCGGAGGTCAACACGGCGCTGCAGAGCCCGCAGGTCCACTGGGACCTCGGGCTGTACGCCGGCGGGAGGGACGACTGGGCCGAGGCGGTGCGGCAGTTCCGGGAGGCGGCTCGACTGGCGCCCGAACTGCCCGTCGTGCGGCTGAACCTCGGACTGGCCCTGAACCGCACGGGTGACGCCCGCGCCGCGCTCGACCAGCTCGAAGAGGCGGTGCGGCTCGATCCCCGGCTGGCCGCCGCGTACTTCGCGGTGGGCACCCTCTACGAGCGGAGTGGTCGCGACCGGGATGCGATCGACCGGTACACCCGGGCCGTGACGCACGACCCCGGCCACGCCGAGGCGCATCTGAGGCTGGCCGACACGCTCCGCCGAAACGACCGCCTCGAAGCGTCGCTGACGCCCTACCGAAGGGTGCTGGAGATCGAACCGGATTGGAAGGAGGCGCGGTTCGGCGAGGCGATGGCCCTGGTGCGTCTGGCGCGCTACCCCGAGGCCCTGCGGCGCCTGCGCGCGGCGATGGACCTTCATCCCGGCGAGCCGGCGTTCCCGCTTGCGATCGCGCGCCTCCTGGCCGCGTCCCCCGACCCGCAGGGCCGCGACGGCCGGGAGGCACTGGCCCTGGCGCGCGCGGTGGAGGCGGAGCACAAGACCACGGCCGTCGCCGTGACGATGGCCATGGCCCTCGCCGAGCTGGGCCGGTTCGCCGAGGCGGTCGAGTGGCAGCGGGTGGCGATGTCGGGCGCGGCGGCGGCGGGGCAGGCCGGGGCCTCGCAGCGCATGGCCGCCAACCTGGCGCTCTACCGGCTGGGTCGCCCCTGTCGCACGCCCTGGCGAGACGACGATCCGGAGCACCGCCCCGGGCCGGTCGTGGAGCCGGGACTGCTGGACCCGCCTCCCCCGTTCTGAACGCTCGCGCGTCCAGGCGGTGAGCCGCGAGGTGGTATCAGGGAACGTTGCCGTTGTCCGTCGGTATCGCCACGACGCCGACGCGCGCCGACCCCACCTGGAGGCGCGGCTGGTCGGACGCGTCCTCCGGCGGCCGGAAGGTCACCCGGTACTGACTGCGGGTCATCCGGTGCCTGCGGGCGAGGTCCGCCGCGATCTCCGGCAGCAGCGTGCGGTAGCGGGTGGAGACGACCATCTCCTCGTAGCGGCCCCGGGTCGACGCGGCGAAGTCGCTTCCCCAGGTGGCCTGGGCCCGGCCCAGCGTCCGCCCGACGCCGTAGGGGGCCGTGAACAACAGCGTGTGCACGACCGCCGCGTTGTCGTACAGGCGGTCCATGGTTCGCTGGATCGCGTCGCCCCGGGCCCTACGGCTGCCCTCCGACCCGGCGACCGCGACCATCACGATGGCGGAGAGGTACTCGCGCTCCCGGTCGTCCTCGAGCCTCTCGGCTTCTTCGTAGAGCGCGTCGAAGAAGGTCGCCGCGGAGCCCTCGCTCGCGAGCACGCCGACCGCGTCGAGGAGGTCTCCGCGGTCCCGGGTATGCCGCACGCGGAACTGCGGGCGTCCGGCCGTGGTGGCTATCGCCACCTCGATGTCCGGCGGGAGCGCCTCCAGGAAGAGCCTCAGCCCCTCGCGCATGTCCGGCAGGGCCGCCTGGCTCTCCGTCGCGTTGTCGACGTACACCGTCACCCGCACCGGCCACTGGATGGGCTCGAGCTCGACGATCTCGCACGGCACGCCGTCCCACTGGATGACGACGTCGTCGAGGGTCATGTCGGTAACCGGGGCGCCGTTGAAGTCGGTGAAGGCGATGTAGAGCGACTGCTCCTGCGCCGCCGCCGCCCGGGCTCCGCCCCACGGGGCTCCGCCCGCGACGAGGCCGACCGCAACTGCGAATCCGACGAGCCGACGACGGACCGTGTGTGCTGTCATGTCCCGATTATCCATGTTTGCGATTGTCCATGTCACGATGGGCAGAGCTCGCCACTCTTCCCCCCGACCAGGGCGGTCAAGGTCGGCATGAGCGGGGTGGGCGGAGATCAGCGCTCTTTGGCTTCTGTGCCCCGCGGGAGCCGTACAATGGGACGCACGAGCTGCGCGTTCGGTTCCGTCACGTGATCGATACAAGGTTGCCAACTGCACCCGGGCGCAACCCGCGTTATGCGCGTTTCGCGCGCCTGGCGGACGGCGAGGTGATTCTCGTCGGTGCCATTGCGGTTGCCGTCATCCCGCCCGCGAACGAACCGCCGCCCCAGGGACATCTCATGACCGAACCCTTCAGCCTGGAGCCGATCGCGCCCGGCGATGTCGAGGGCCTCTGCGCCGCGGTCGAGGCGGTGGCGCAGGAACGGCGCTACCTGGCCGCCGTCGACGGCTTCGGCGTCGACGGGACCCGGTCGTTCGTCGAGGCCCTGGCGCGCGGCGGCGGCGTGCAGCTCGTGGCGCGGTCGGCGGGGCGGGTGGTCGGCTGGTGCGACGTGCAGCGCCACCCCTTCGAGGGGTTCCGGCACGGCGGGGTGCTCGGCATCGGCCTGCTGCCGGCGTGGCGGGCGCGGGGCGTGGGCGCGGCGCTTCTCGCACGCACCCTCGAGGCGGCGGCCACGGCCGGCATGACCCGGATCGAGCTCGAGGTCTTCGCGACGAACACGCGCGCGATCCGCCTCTTCGAGCGGGCGGGCTTCGTGCGCGAGGGCGTCAAGCGCGGGGCGCGTCTCCTCGACGGGCAGGCCGACGACGTCGTGTGCATGGCCCGCCTGACCTGAACCTGCCCTCGTCGACGACAGCCGAAGCGGCGCCAAGGCTGCGCTCGCACCGCTGTTCCCCGGCGCAGGAAGCTGGCCCGCAGGAACGGGTGCGGCTTCCGCGAGGAGGTGCGGGCTTCCGGCAGGGTTGGCGGCAACCTGACCCCACACCCGCCGACTCCAGGCTGGTCGCCACCGCCCGAGTCGCAGCGTGAAACAACCCGGATGGAGCAGTGGTTCCAGGTCAGTCGTCCACCAGCCAGCCGTCGCGGAGCTGGATGATGCGGCTGCCGTAGGCGGCGTTGACGTCCGAGTGGGTGACCTGCACGATGGTCGTCCCCTCGGCGTTGAGCTTGGTGAACAGCTCCATGATCTCGCGGCCCTGGCTCGAGTGCAGGTTGCCGGTCGGCTCGTCGGCCAACAACAGCTTCGGCTTGGCGATGAGGGCGCGGGCCACCCCCACGAGCTGCTGCTGCCCCCCCGAGAGCTGGCTCGGGTAGAGGTCCTTCTTGCCCACGATCTGGAACCGGTCGAGGGTGTCGGCCACCAGGCCCTGGCGCTCGGACCGGGGCACGTTCCGGTACGACAGGGGGACGTCGAGGTTCTCGGCGACGGTGAGGTCGTCGAGCAGGTGGTAGCTCTGGAAGACGAACCCGATGTGGCTGCGCCCGAGGGCCTGCCGGTGCTTCGCCCGCAGGCCGTGGACGGGCTGGCCGAGGAAGTCGTACTCGCCGGTCCACGCCGCGTCGTGCATGCCGAGAATGTGCAGCAGGGTCGACTTGCCGGCCCCGGACGGCCCCATGACGGAGACGAACTCGCCGGGGGCGATGTCCAGCGTGATGCGCCGCAGGACGAACGTCCGGCTGACGCCGTGGCTGAAGCTCTTCTCGATGTTGCGGAGGGCGATGAGGGGTTCGGTCATGATGCGAGCCTGCCGCACGGCCGCTGAGTCACTGCGCGGCCGCCGGCCCCGCTGTCCGTTCGCAGAAGGCCTTCACCGCGTCCATGTCCTGTTCGACCGCCTTTCGGACGGCGCCGGCGATGAGCGGTGTCGTGATCCGGGCGCGCAGCTCGTACGGCCGCGCTTCCATCACCATCGTCAACTCGGTCGAGCCTTCTGCCGGCGCGACCGTGAAGACCGTATCCCATACCGTGCCACCGGCGTCGGACACGATGCGCACCCGGTTGTTCTCGACGTACTCGGTGACCGCCAGCTCCGTCGCCATTTCCTGCCCGTTCATCAGGCGGGTCTCGCGGAAACGGGTCCCGATGCCCGACCGAACGTCCGAGAGGAACTCGATCCGGACGATTTGCGGGACCACCTGAGAAAACTGTCGGATATCGGCCACCGTCCGGAAGACGACGCCCACCGGCGCCGCGATCCGCCGGGTCACGGTCATGCTGGTCATTCTGGTCGGCTCGAACCGGCGTCGTATCCCGCGGCGCTCGCTGGTCAGGGGCGGCCACATCCGCGCGGATCGCCACGGCACTACCGTGGTCGACCACCCATCGTACTATCTGCGGGGGATGGCGGCCAGCGCCCCAACGTCGCGCATGCCGCGTGCTGTACAGCGCCGCCGCGTCGACCCTCACCATCCTCATCCTCAAGATCGGCCATCGGAAGAACGTGTACCGGTAGCCCGCCCATCGTCGCCTTCGGCTCCGCTGGGCGCCCAACCAACCCTGCTGGGAGTCTGCACCGTTCTACGGCGCAGACTCCCAGGCTGGAGTCTGCTCCCTCGCCGCGGCGGCGATTGCCTCGGTCCTGCCGGCCCGAGGGGTAGCGCGCGCCCGCCTGGTGGACCGGGCCCGGTCGCTGCGAAGGCCTCGGGCGCGTTGCGGCCCGTTCTACAATTCCGCCATGAGAGCGATGCTGTGCAAGGCTTGGGGGCCGCCGGAGAGCCTCGTGTGGGAGGAGGTCGAGCCGCCGGCGCTCGACCGCGACGGGGTGCGCATCCGCGTCCGGGCGGCCGGCGTCAACTTCCCCGACCTGCTGATCATCGAGGGCAAGTACCAGTTCAAGCCGGACATGCCGTTCGCGCCGGGGGCGGAGGTCGCCGGCGAGGTGGTCGAGGTCGGGGCCGCGGTGACGCGGTTCGCGCCCGGCGACCGGGTGATCGGGATGACCCGCTGGAACGGCTACGCCGAGGAGGCCGTGGTGCCCGAGGAGCGGTGCCTCGGCCTGCCGGTGGGCATGTCCTTCGAGATCGGGGCCGGCTTCCCGATGACCTACGGGACGAGCTGTCACGCGCTCGTGCAGCGTGCCCGGCTGCAGGCGGGGGAGACGCTGCTCGTCCACGGCGCGTCGGGCGGCGTGGGCACCGCCGCGGTCGAGATCGGCGGCTGCCTCGGCGCCCGGGTCATCGCGTCGGGCGGCAGCGACGACAAGCTGCGAGCCGTGCAGGAGCGCTACGGCGTCGCCGACCTCGTCAACTATCGGACGGACCCGGCGTGGAAGGACCGCGTCAAGGCGCTGACCGGCGGGGCCGGGGCCGACGTGATCTACGACCCCGTGGGCGGCGAGGTCTTCGAGCAGTCGATGCGCTGCATCAACTGGGACGGCCGCCTCCTCGTGGTGGGCTTCGCAGGCGGCGCCATTCCGAGCGTGCGCGCGAACCTGGTGCTCCTCAAGGGGTGCCAGATCGTGGGGGTGTTCTGGGGCGCCTTCGTGCGGCGCGAGCCCGAGGCGAACCGCGCCAACTTCGACCGGCTCTTCGGCTGGTTCGAGGCGGGCCGGCTGCGGCCGCTCGTGTCGCGCACCCTCCCTCTCGAGCGGGCTCCCGAGGCCCTGCGCCTTCTCGAGCGCCGCGAGGTCGTCGGCAAGATCGTCTTGACGACCTGATCGGCCCGCCCGGGCCGCACGCGCTACCGCGCCGGCTCCGGCAGGGCGAAGACGTACAGCGTGTTCGTCGCCCCCGGCACCCGCCCCCCGCCGACGGGGACCGCCAGGTACTGCCGGCCGTCGACGGCGTAGGTGATGGGGAAGCCCTGCGGCGGCGACGGGAACCGGGTCCGGAACAGCACGTCGCCGGTCTCGACGTCCATGATATGGAGATAGCGGTCGCCGTCGGCGGTGACCACGAGGCCGCCGCCGGTGGTGAGGGCGGCGGCGAGCGAGCGCAGCCGGGACGAGTGGCGCCAGCGGACCTCGCCGGTGTCGATGTCGATGGCCACGAGGTGGCCGTCGTGGTCGGGGCTCTTCGGGTGGGGGAGCCGTCCCGCCGACTGCCAGCCCGTCCACCGCGGGTTGCCGTAGTAGTAGAAGTCGCCGGTCGGATGCGGCTCGCGCGCCACCTCGCTGAAGGTGCCCCGGACGCAGGTCGGGTGGATGGGGATGTAGAGCATCCCCGTGCCGGGGTGGTACGCCGACGCGCGCCAGTTGCGGATGCCCTGGAAGTCGGGGCAGAACTCGAGCTCTTCGCCCGGGTTCGGAATGGTGCCCGGCCGGTAGGTGGCCCGCCCCGTCGCGGGGTCGACGTCGACCAGGGTCTGGTAGCCGAGGTCGTGGGCGGCGACGAACGCGCCGGTGGCCCGGTCGAGCTCCCACAGGATGCCCAGCTTGCCCATCTTGAACAGCGACTGCCGCCCGCGGTGGTCGATGAGGACGCTCTCGAACACCTCGTCGAGGTCGTGGGTCTCGCCGGGCACGAACTGGTAGTACCAGGCGAGGCGCCCGGTCTCGGGGTCGAGGGCCAGGGCGCTGTTCGTGTAGAGGGCGTCGCCCTCGGTGCCCCGCGACAGCCGCGCCCACGGCTTGGCCTGCGAGGTCGACCAGTAGGTGAGGCCGGTGGCGGGGTCGTAGCTGCCGGGAATCCACGCGTCGCCGCCGGATCGGAACGTCGCCGGCAGGTCGCCCCAGGTG
The DNA here is from genome assembly GCA_963663815.2 of Vicinamibacterales bacterium. GTDB lineage: Bacteria > Acidobacteriota > Vicinamibacteria > Vicinamibacterales > UBA8438 > JAJEEA01. The sequence continues at coordinate 6,507,003 of OY760734.1, forward strand.
TCGCCGCCGGGGTCCCCGGGCTGGGCGATGGTCGACGTGCGCCACAGCTCGGCCCCGGTCTGCGCGTCGTGGGCCGAGATGAAGCAGGTGCCGTCCTTGTAGCGCTCGCAGCCGGTCATGCCCGCGATGATGCGCCCGTCGACGACGATTGGCCCGCTCGTGTAGCGGTAGCCGAGCCGGGTGTCGGCGACGGTGTGGTCCCAGACCACCTCGCCCGTCCGGGCGTCGAGGGCGACGATGTGGGCGTCGTTGGTGTTCACGTAGATCTTGTCGTCGTAGATCGCGATCGACCGGGTGCGGGCGCGGAACGAGTCGTCCGGCGACCCCTCGAAGGTCTTGCGGTACTCCCAGACCGGGTCCCCGGTGACGGCGTCGAGGGCCTGCACCACGTTCAGGGGGCTGGGGAGGTACATGACCCCGTCGTGGACGATGGGGGTCGCCTGGGCGATGCCGGGCGCCATCGTCCACGACCAGACCAGCCCGAGCTGGTGCACGTTGTCCCGGTCGATCTGGTCGAGGGGGCTGTAGCCCCAGCCGTCGAGCGTCCGCCGCCAGTGCAGCCAGTCGGCCGGATCGGGGTCGGCGAGCATGGCGTCGGTGACCGGCTCGAAGTCGCGGTCCTGCGCCGCCGCGGGTGCGCTGCCCGAGGCGGCGACCGCCAGCGCCATCGCGACGGTCCATGCCCGGGCCGTTCCGCGCCAAGTCTGCGTCTTCATGCTCGCCCCCATTCCTTCATGCTGCGATGCCGAGCCTTCCCGCCGACCTCCAGGCCGTTCCCTGGAGCCGCGATCCGCCCACCGCCACGTGAACGCACGTCAATCAGCGCCACCGGCGGACCGCGGGTCCCGCCCGTCAGCGTACTGCTGCAGCGACGGCCCGTGCCCGTGGCTCAACCACCTCTCGTAGTCCACCTTCCGTCTCGCGGGATGGCCGACTCCGGCATCGTCCACGCACTCGGGGGTCAGATGGCACTCGCTGCGGTCGAGGTTGTCGCCCTCCGCGACGCCGTACAGCCAATCCGCAACGTCACGGCCCGGGAAGTAGGCCTCGGTGCTGCCTCCCGGCTCAAGCGTGCGCGGCAGCGGGGCCGTTTCGGGGTCCGGTCCGAACAGCTCGACGGCGTAGGCCGACGCCTCCAGGAGGCCGGCGGGCGGGTCGGCGTGCCGAGCCAGCTCGTCGCCCATCTTGAGCCGAATGCGGGTCGCCGTCGCCGTATTCGGCCCCGCGTTGGCGACGGTGACGCGGAGGAACTGCAGCCCGGACCGGTGACGGCGCCAGCTCCAGCGCACCCCGAGCGTCGCGGCGGGAGCCGCTGCCTCTCGAGCCTGCGGCGTTTCATCGAGGGGCGGCGGGGTCTCCGCCGGTTCATCCTGCAGCGTTGTGTCGAGGGGCGGCGGGGTCTCCGCCGGTTCATCCTGCGGCGTCTCGTCGAGGGACGTCCCGCCGCCGGCCGGTTCATTCTGCGGCGTCCCGTCGAGGGGCGTCCCGCCGCCGGCCGGTTCATCCTGCGGCGTCCCGTCGAGGTGCGCTCCGCCGTCGGCCGGGTCCAGATCCTCGAACCACCGTTTCGAGAACCACGCGGCAGCCGTGACCAGTACGGCCGCGGTGAGTCCGGCGACGATGTACGGCAACACGGCTTCCCCCTACCCGACCCCGGTGCTCCCGACGAGCCTGTCGGTCATGTCGAACGCGGGCCGGCTCGCGGAGGCGAGGTCAGGTGCTCGACGAGCGATGCGTACCCGAGAACTCTGCGGGAGCGGGCTCGCGACGGCGATCGCAGCCGCGGGGCGGGCAGGCGAGGCGGGCCGTCCTCCGCCGCGAAGGACAGGCCCGGCCTCGTGGGCTTCCGCCACGGGGGTGGTCACGACCAGGTCAGCGTGCCGGTGCTCTGCGCGAACGCGTCGGCCTCTACCCCCATCGCCTGCAGCAGGGTCACGAACAGGTTGCACAGCGGCGCGTTGTGCTCGCCCTCGTGCAGGACGTGCCTTCCGTGCGCGAAGTCGCCGCCGGCGACGAGAATCGGCAGGTCTACCGAAGTGTGGGCGTTGGCGTTGCCGAGGTTGCTGCCGAACAGGACCGAGGTCTTGTCGAGCAGCGAGCCGCTGGCGTCGCCGCGCGCCTGGAGCTCCGTGAGGAGCTCGCCGAAGGCGCTGACGATCTGGGTCTCGACCCTCTTCAGCTGCGCGATCTTCGCATCGTCCTGCCCGTGGTGCGACAGGCTGTGCTGGTCGCCGCTCACGCCCTGCACCTGCGGCACGACGCCGTGGTCGTGAATCATCATGCTGACCACGCGCGACGAGTCCGTCTCGAGAATCAGCGGGATCATGCGGAACATGAGCCGGATGCGGCCGACGAGGTCGGCGGGGTTCGGGATGTCGGTGGGCGGCTCGGCGTCGACCGCCGGCTTCGGCCGGTCGAGCCACGCCTGCACCTCGGTGAGCTCCTGCTCGGCCGCCCGCACCGCGTCGAAGTAGGCGTCGAGCTTCCGCCGGTCGGCGGCGCTGACGCGGCCGCGCAGGGCCGTCGTCTGAGACTTCAGGCGATCGAGGATGCTGCCGCCGTCGTTCAGGCTCTGCGCCTCGCGCTCGACCTCGTCGGGGGTGCCCTGCAGGAACAGCTTCCTGAACAGGTCGGCGGGGCTCGTCTCGGCCGGCACCATGGCGCCGCTCGTGGTGAAAGACTGGCTCTGCGCGCTCAACGTCCCGAGCACCACCGAGGGGAAGCGCGTCACGTAGCCGAGCTCGTTGGCGGCCACCTGGTCGAGCGAGACGCTGTTGCGGAACCCGTCGAGGCCGGGGCGCCGCGCCGCCGTCAGCCAGGTGATTTCCGAGTTGTGCGGCTGGCGGCCGGACTGCTCCTCGTGAGAGAAGCCCGAGAACAGCGTGTACCGCGAGCGGTGCCCGTCGATGAGGCGCAGGTACTCCGTCGCCTCGTAGCCGGCACCGGCCGCCTTGGGGAACCACGACGACGAGTAGAGCCCGAGGGTCGAGCAGATGGTGACCATCCGCCGGGGCGCCTCGACCGCGGCGGCGCGGGCCAGGGCCGGGGCCATCGACTCGAGCAGGGGCAGGCCCATGGCCACGCCCGAGGCCCGGAGGAACGTGCGTCGATCGACGACGGGTCGCGTGAGGATCATGCTAGCGGCTCCTGAAGAGATCGCTCTGCGCGACCTCGTGAATCATGCTTCTGACGGGGTATCCGCGGTCGCCGAGGCGGGCCACGATGGCCTCCACCGCGTCGCGGTCGGCGAACTCGATCTCGGCCCCGGTCGAGTAGACGAGGAGCTGCGAGGCGAGGTTGCGCGCCACCTGCTCGAGATCGTCCCGCAGCATCAGATCCTTGTACTCCTCGATGCCCGCGAAGGCGTCGCCGCCCGGGGTGACGCCGCTCGCATCGACCGGCGGGCCCTGGGTGAACGGCAGGGACACCGTGAAGCCGCCGAACTCCGCCTGACCGCCCGTCGCCCGGTAGTTCGTCCGGAAGCCGCCGATCGGGTCGAACGACTCGAGGGCGAAGCCCGGGGGGTCGATGACCCGGTGGCAGCTCGCGCAGACGGGGTTTCCGCGGTGCGCGGTCAGCTGCTCGCGGATCGTCGTGGTGCCCCGGGTGTCGGGCTCGAGCCCCTCGATGCCGGGCGGGGGCGGGGCCGGGGGCTTGCCGAGCAGGTTGGCGAGCACGAAGTTGCCGCGCGGCACCGGCGAGGTCGTCGTGCCGTTGGCGGTCACCTTGAGCACGCTGGCGTGGGTCATCAGCCCGCCGCGGGGGCTGCCCTCGGGCAGGGCCACCCGGCGCATCTGCTGTCCTGCCACGCCCGACAGGCCGTAGTGCTCGGCGAGCCGTCGGTTGACGAAGGCGAAGTCGGCCGCAATCAGGTGGTCGACCCCGTGGTTCTCGCCGACCAGCTCGCGCAGGAACAGCTCGGTCTCGCGCGCCATCGCCTGGCCGAGCCGGTCGTCGTACTCGGGGTAGAGCCCGGCGTCGGGACTGGTCGCCCGCAGCTCGTAGAGGCGGAACGCCTGTCCCGCGAAGTCGCGCACGAAGCGGTCGGCCTTCGCGTCGTCGAGCATCCGGTCGACGTGCCCGGCGAGCACCGCGGGGTCCGACAGCCGGCCCGCCCGGGCCGCGTCGAACAGCCGCGCGTCGGGCATGCTGCGCCACAGGAAGTAGGACAGACGCGACGCCAGCGCGAAGTCGTCGAGGGCGCCCGCGTCGCCCATCTGGTAGAGGAACGCCGGGGCGCTGAGAATGGCCCGCAGGGGCACGCGGACCGCCTCGATGAACGGCCGCCCCGCGTCGAGCAGAGGCTCGGCGAGGCTGGCGTACGCCTCGAGCTCGCCCTCCTCGAGGGGCCGGCGGAAGGCGCGCGGCGCGAACCGGGCGACGACGTCGACGACATGCTCGTAGGGCGCCTTCGTGAGCCGGACGTCGCCGAACTCGTCGAGCTCGACGCCGGGCAGCAGCTCGTGCGCGCTCGCCGGCGGCCACACCTCGGGATCGAGCAGCGGCCCCTCGATGGTCAGGCTCCGGAACGCGATGCCCTCGCCCGGGTAGTCCTTCATGCCGCCGAAGCCCTTGGAGGGATCGGCGAGCTGCAGGAAGGGCGCGGCCTCGGGCGGCACGTCGAGATCGGCCACCGAGAGCCCGATGAGGTCGCCGGGGCGTAGGTACGGCGTGAACTCGACCGACCGCGGCCCGGTCAGGTCGAAAGTGCCCATCAGCTCGTCGAGCGACGCCGCCACCCCCGCCATCTTCCCGCGGTACACCATGACCGTCACCGGCGTGTCGGCCTGGTAGGGATAGGCGTCGACGGCGACGCGGTAGCGGCCCGGCGCCGACGCCACGAAGCCCTCGGTCGCGCTGTGGAACGTGTAGGTCGAGCCGAAGTCGAAGAACGCCGCGAAGGCGTCGTCGAGCTTCTTGACGATGCCGAGGCCCAGGGCCTCCGCGTGCTCGATGATCGGCAGGTACTGCGACTTCACGTACTCGATGCGGTGCTCGAACGGACCGGGGCGGGGGCCGGCGGGGAGGGCCGCGTCCAGGGCCCGGTCGGCCGCCTCGAGGTACGAGCGCACGTGCAGCGGCGACATGCTCTGGTTGGCCGCCACCGTGTCGAACCCGCCCGAGTCGGCCTCGGCCGGCAGGGTCTGGGACAGGTCGAGGCCGACCGCCTCGTCGACGTGCAGCAGGTCCTGGATGGTGTAGGCGTACTCGAGGCGCGTGAGCCGGCGGAGCGGGGTGCGCGGGCCATTCCGCGCCGCGAGGTTCGCCTCGACGAGGGCCCGCTTCAGTGGCCCGAGGGCGTTCTCGACCACCGCCGGGTCCGGCCGGCGGACGCCGCGGGGCGGCATCTCGCCGTTCTCCACCCGCTCGTAGATGCGCTCCCACGCGCGGAAGGTGGCGCGATCGCTCAGGTCGTGGCCCAGGCCGGAGATGTCGAGGGGGGTCGCGGTCCGCGCGCCGTGGCACGTCAGGCACGACGTCTCGACGAGCGGCGCCACGTCCGCCTTGAACGACTGGGCGGCGGCGCCGGACGCGGGCCCCGCGAGCAGCGCCGCGAGACACACGGAAAGCGTACGATTCATCATTGCACCTGTTCGATGATCACTACGGAGCTTCGTGCCATGGAGCTTCGCGCCGGATGCCGGATCTTCGACGCCAAACGCGAATTATGCCGGAACCGGGCGACCCTCGGCAACCAGGACGGCGAGCTCATGGCTCACGCCTCTCCGGCGTTATCCGCACCGGATGCCGATTTCGAGCATCGGCACCGCGACCACGGCGGCCAGCAGGAGACCCGCCTGCAGGTTGCGGTGCGCGTGGCGCCGGCGCCGCGCGGCCGGCCGCATCGCGCAGGCCATGAGGAACGGCGCGACGACGCCGAAGACGATGGCGATGTCGTTGCTCGGTCAACGTGCACCTCCCTCGTGCGTCCATCCTGGCGCCCACTCCGCAACGGCGCCAGCGCTTCTCGGTGAATGGCGGATCCGGACCGGCGAGCGACGAGGCTTGGCGGCTCGTACGAGATCGTGCTCGAACCGGGCGTCGCTCGTGCGGGCGATTCACCGTTCGTGGGATGACCGCGCACTCCGGCGAGTACCGGCCCGGGAAGGCCGGCGGCGGAAGCGGCGCGGCTCGTGAGCACGCGGGGGGGGCCTCAGTCGAGATCCACCGGGTAGATGAGCAGGCGTTTGCTGTCGAGCTGCGGAACCGCCCCCCCGGCGCCCAGCGAGACCGCGTTTCAGGAGACATGAGACTCGCCACCCCTGAGGGTCGTCGTGATCTCATGCCGTCGGCGGAACTCGGGCGAGGCGGCGCCGCTTCAGAATGCATGAGGCCCAATCGGCGGTCACGTGCCCGCGGGGGCAGCTCCGGGAGCGCACCGGGCGACTTGACCTGGTACATATTTGTACTGTATAGTGGGCGGCAATCACGCGGAGCGCTGCAACTCGGAACGCGGACGTCGGTGAGGAGGATGCGGATGATGCGACCAGCCACGACGACTTGCAGGGGAATCCGGCATTGAGCACTTCGGAGTTCTTCCGAAGGCTCAAGCAAATGGGCGCACGAGCACGACGTTTCCTGGGAGGTGAAGAAACACGAGAGCAAGGGTTCGCACCGCCGGGTCTACCTGGGTGATCGGAATACGACCGTGCCATGGACGAAGAGCTTGACGACGGGCGTAGTGCACGGCGTGCTCAAGCAACTGAAAATAGATGATTTCTTCTGATGCGACGGTCCAATGAGACGGGTGAGTTTCGGAAGGTGCCAGGGGGCGCCTCCCGGCTGGCCCTTGAGCGAATTGACGGTGTATTACATGGATTTTGCCTACCCCGCGCGCTTCGGCAGCGAGCCCGATGGGCGCTACACGGTGACGTTCCCCGACTTGCCGGATGCGATTACGCAAGGCGAAGACCGGGACGACGCCATGGAAATGGCGGCCGACTGCCTCGCTGAGACCATCGGCGCCCGCATCGCGGAGCGCGCGGACATTCCGCTCCCGAGTTCACTGAAGCGAGGACAGGTACGCATCACGGTTCCGGTGCACGTCGCGGTCAAGGCCGCGCTCTACGTGGCCATGAAGCAGGAGGGCGTCAGCCTGAGCGGGATGGCCAGGACGCTCAAGGGACAACCCCTTCAGGTGCGCCGGCTTCTCGATCCGGGTCGGGCATCGAGCATGAAGCGCATCGACGAGGCGCTCTCCGCCATCGGCCGAAGGGTGTGCGTGTCGCTGGAGACCTGATCGCCGATCATCGGCCGCTCGCCGGTCGTCGGCCCTCCGCCCGTGAACCCCCTCATGGCAGGATGGACCCCACGGGCGGGCGCCGCCACCCGCCATCCGGTCAGCACGCGAACCCCGTGGCGTACGTCGCGATGCCGGTGGCCAAAGAGGCGCAGGCCCACGAACGCGAGCCTGCCCCAGAGGCGGTGGCGGCGGCCGAAAGATCCCGGCAAGGTGCGGGTAAGCGCCGCCACGAGGGTGCGGCGAGCCAGCAGCAGGCGACGAACGTCGGCACCGCGACCGCGAGGTGCACGGCGAAGAGGCCGACGAGGAGCCTCACGAGGGTCCGCCCTGAGCTCCGAACGCGCACAGCATCTCGTCGGGCAGTGGCTCGAAGAAGCTGTCGGGTATCTTCATGCCGCGGTCGATGCCGCCGGGCCGCTCCCTGGCCGGCAGGCTGGGCAGCCCGGATCTCGGCTACGGCAGGTTGCGCCGGCACAGCGCCACCGTCTTCCCCCGTTCGACGCTCGCCAGAACCGCCGAGGAGACGGGCCCTGGCCTCGCCGATGTTGCTCTTGACCATGACGGCATAGTAGATCCTGTACCTGACTACGTTCAGTACCGTCCGGCCTCCGCGCAGACTCGGGCCGGAGGGGCCCGACCAGGTGTAGGAAAAACGCTACGGCGACGTGGCGAGGCCGCGCCACAGGACGATGGTCGGCATCGGGAGCGCGACGTGCACTGCGAAGAGGGCGATCATCGCCGGTCAACCACCGCGTTTTCTCGGGGCGCCGGCGGACGCCGTCATGAACGCCGCCATCGCTTTGGGCCGTTCCTGATGGATGTGCCGCCTCAATCCGGCTGCAGCTGTCCGGAGGCTCGTGGAGCGATTGTATCTTGAGCGCCGCGGAACGCCGGACGGCGCGCACCGGTGCCCGTTGCGACGGCGCCCGAGGGCAGTTGACGCCCGCGCGATGACAGTTGTATCGTGTCAACATGGCGAGGCCGCCGACATCCGAAGAAGGATGTCGAGGAAGCCTTGGCCGCAGCCGAGAGGGCGGGATGGAGCGTCGTGCTCACTCGCTCGGGGCATCGGTGGGGCGTCATGCGGTGCGGCGAGGCGAGCCGTTCGGGCTGTCAGGTCTCGGTCTGGTCGACGCCTCGCAACGCCGGGCTGCACGCCCGCCAGTTGCGGCGCGCGCTCGACCGCTGCCCGCACGCTTGAGGCGGCAGGAAGCGGGGATGCCTGTCCACCATTTCACCCTGATCGTCGACGGCCCGGACGTGCAGGACGAGGCGTCGATCGACGCCCTGTTCGAGGCGGGCTGCGACGATGCGCTGGTCGGTCGCGCAGAGGGTATCCAGTACGTCGAGTTCGACCGCGAGGCGGCCCGACTGGACGACGCGGTTCTGTCGGCGGTGGCCGATGTCGAAAAGGTCCCCGGTTTGACGGTGGCCCGAATCGCCGACGCCGGCCTGGTGTCGATGGCCGACATCGCCGCGCGCCTGGGGCGTACCCGCGAGGGGGTCCGTCTGCTGGTCGCGGGCGCGCGGGGACCGGGCGGGTTCCCTTCGCCGGTCACCGATCCGCGCAGCCGTTACCGGCTCTGGCGCTGGTCCGACGTGAGGCGCTGGCTCGCGATGCATCTGGAGAAGGAGGCGGGACCCGCCGACGACGACGTGCTGACCGCCCTCAACGCCAGCCTGGAGCTGCGGCGGCACGGCCGGCTTCACCCGGGCCGGCAGACCGTGCTGCGTGAACTGGCGGGGCTGTAGGAGGGCCAAGCGTCCGCGCCGTGGAGCGGCGAGGACTCCTGGGCGGTTGGTTGGGCGCCGGGCGGAGGCCGCGGCGCGAACCGGGGTCGCGCCGGGTCTCCGGCGCGAAGCTCCTGGGGCGACGGATCCTCGGGCCGGACCGGCCCGAGGAAAACAGTTGACGCCGGGCGGACGGCGCGCAAGGATCGGCCTTGAAGAGCGGACGGCCGATTCTCAGGGGGTATGCAATGAGGCGACGACTGCTTGAGTTGCTCGGGGTGGCGACGGCAATCGCGACCGTCGCGGTGTTGCTGCAGGTGACACCCGTTTCCGTGCAGGGCCAGGAGCCGGCCACGACCGCGTGGGGGCATCCCGACCTCGAGGGCATCTGGCTCGACGTGTACTCCACGCCCCTCGAGCGGGCGCCCGGCATCGGCGAGCGCGAGTTCGCCACCGAGGAGGAGCGGGCCGCACGCGACCAGGCCGCGCTCGCTCGCCCGCCGATACTTCCCAGCGGGGCCTACAACACCGTCTACACGTCTGCGAGGCCGGCCGGCCCGCGCACGTCGCTGGTCGTCGACCCGCCGGACGGGCGCATTCCCGCCCTGACGCCGGAGCAGGTCAGGCGGAACGAGATCGAGCAGGAGTGGCGCGTCATGCTCCTGCGCAACACCGAGACCTGCCGGAACCAGGCGCCGCAGTGCGCGGGGGGCGAGTACGGGCCCGTGTCGCCGCGCCGGTACGAAACCACGCCCTACTACAACACGCGGGGCCGCATGAACCGCCACGACGGTCCCGAGGACCAGAGCCTGGGCGACCGGTGCATGTCGGGGCGCACCCCCGACCTGAACGGGCACCGCCGCATCGTGCAGGGCGAGAACGCCGTCGCCATCGCCTACGACACCGGGCAGGGCCAGGGGTTCCAGCGCCTCGTCAACCTGGGCGGAAGCCATCCGCCGGGCCACATCCGCCTGCGGCACGGCGACTCGCGCGGCCGCTGGGAGGGCCAGACGCTGGTCGTCGAGACCACGAACTTCTCGCACAAGTTCCCGTACCAGGGCTCGGCCGAGAACCGCCGGCTCGTCGAACGGTACACGCGCATCGACGAGGACACCCTCGCCTACGAAATGACGATCGAGGACCCGACGGTGTGGGTGGCGCCGTGGACCATCCGGCAGGAGCTGAGGCGTCAGAGCGACGAGCAGAACCGAATCTACTACGAGCCGCGGTGCCACGAAGGCAACTACGGCCTGCCGGCGTTGCTCCGCGGCTATCGCCTGGACGATCAGGCGTTTGCGGAGGGGCGCGGTCCGGACCCGGCCTCCCTCTCCATCTACGACATCGACCGCCTCGAGCGCTGACCCGCCCGCAGAGTCCGGCCCCCGGCGACCGCGGGGCCGGACTCTGCCATCACCGCCTGTCGCCGTCGAGACGTCCGACGGCGGCCGGGCAGTCGCTACCTGGGAGGCGCCACGGTGTCGACGCCGGGCCGCGCCAGCTCGTAGGGCGCGCCGGTGCCGGACGACCCGAGGAACAGCCTCGTCCCGTCGGTGAACGTGATGTCCCGGCCGTTCGCCCGGTTCGTCCCGTCCTTCGCCTGATAGCCGTCGACGCGAACCTCGGTGCCGGGCAGGAGCGAGCGTCTCGTGAAGCCCCTCCTGAACAGCACGTTCGGCGTGCCCCCTTCGAACGCCCACACCTCCGTCGTGCCGTCGTCCAGCTCGACGTCGATGTGGATCCAGACGTGGGGGTTGACCCACTCGACTCTCGTGACCTTGCCGCCGAACTCGACCGGCCGGTCCGCGTCGAACTCCGCCGCGAACGCGTGATGCGCCGCCACGGGCTCGGCCGTTCCCGCCAGCCCCAAACCGATTCCGACGACCGCGCTCAAGCCCCCGATCAGTAGTTTCGTCCTCATGGGCTTCGGCCTCCCTGCCTGCTGTTTACATGCGGTTTCGCATCCGACCACGTTGACGGTTCCCGGAACGAGCTCTTCCGGCCGCCGTCGCACACCCGATAGCCGCCGAGTCGATGGGGCAGCGGCATGGACAGCCTTCATGCAAGGGCGGTCCACTGGTTCCCTGGCCTCCGCCCCGGTCCGCGTACCGGTTCCCTACCGCCGATACCACTCGTGCAGCGCATCGCCGGGCGGAATCTTGCGCGTAATCTCGACGATCATCGTCTCGCCTTCCCAGCGCTCGACCAGCTGCTCGCGGCGCAGGTGCCCGTACATGAACTCTTCGGCGAACTCGATGCAGGGGTAATCCAGGGCCGTGGCGTTCGGCTCCAGCCGGCGGTAGAGCGGCATGGCGATCGTCCACGGCTCGGTGAAGTTCTCCGGATCGGTGATCGTCGCCTCGTACCAGATGGCGTCGGCCGACATCGGCGAGTAGCGCTCGGTGAGCCGCATGGCCTCGCCGTGGAAGTTCCCGGCCCGGTCGAACCAGTTCTTGCCGTTGAACTCCGTCACCTCGACCACCAGCGTGTCCCCTTCCCACCGTCCGAGCGAGTGCCCCATGTAGGTGTAGTCGGGCGGCAGATCGACTTCGTCGAGGTGGATGACCCGCGCCGCGTTCGAGAACGCGAACGTCATGTGGATCTTGTCGTCGCCCTGCACGATCTGGAACGGATAGGGCATGTACATCGCGCGGGGCGTGCCCGGCAGGTAGCACTTGAGCTCGGGGTCGCGGTCGATCCAGTTCGCGCCGTTCTCCTGCTTGACCTCGAGCGCTTCCGGCCGGTAGGGGATGCGGCCGTCTCCCTGCACGACCCCGAGCGACCCGGGCACGCCGGCCGCGGCGCCCAGGGCCACCACCGGCGCCGCCGGCACGCGGGCGTACTCGTACGGATAGACGCCCTCCTGCATCACCATGCCCGGCAGCGCCTCGTGCGCCTCCAGGTCCCAGTGGGCCTCGTTGTTGGCCTGCCAGACGCCGTTGAAGTTCGGGCGTCCGTCGGGGGTCTGCGCCGGCCGCGCCGCCTCGTCCTGACCCTGGCTGGCCGTGCCGGTCACCCCGACGGCGACGACGGCGCCGATGCTGAAGGCGGTGAGGGCGGTGACAACGCTCGAGACTCTGAAACGGTTTCCCATCATCGATGCTCCCTGGCAGCGAAGCGCGGCCTCGCCCCGGCGAATGCGGGGCGCGGCCGGTTCGCTACCGGCACGGCCGGCGGCGCCCGCGGGCGGCCGCCGGCTCATGGCCGACGTCGCTCAGTCCTGCAAGCCCGTCACGCACGTGGCGGTGTCCAGCGAGAACGGATCCGGACCCCGCCCTTCCGCGAACGCCTGCTCGTCCACGCGGGCGCCGATGAGCAGCGCCGGCAGGCCGTAGTTCCCTTCGTGGCACCGCGGCTCGTAGTAGATGCGGTTCTGCACGCCGTCCTGACGCTTCAGCTCCTGCCGGATCGTCCACGGCGCCTCCCACACCGTCGGGTCCTCGATGGTCGCCTCGTACTCGAGGGTGTCCTCGTCGATGCGCGTGTACCGTTCGACGAGGCGCCGGTTCCCGCCCGACTCGCGGTAGGTGAACTTGGGCGAGAAGTTGGTGGTCTCGACGACCAGCGTCCGGCCCTCCCAGCGGCCGCGCGAGTCGCCGTGCCGCAGGCGGACCGCGCTCGGCGGATGGTTTCCGCCCAGGTTGACGACGCGCTGATACCCCTGGCCCTGGCCCGTGTCGTAGCCGATGGCGATGGAGTCCGAGCCCTGCACGATGCGGCGGAACCCGTTGAAGTCGGGCGTGCGCCCCGACATGCACCGGTCGCCCAGGCTCTGGTCTTCGGGCCCGAAGTGGCGGTTCATGCGGCCGGTGTTGTAGAAGGGAACGACGTCGAAGCGGCGCTCCGACGCCGGCCCGTACTCGCCGCCGGCACAGCCGCTGCCCCCGACCCGGCAGGTCTCGGTGCTGCGCAGCAGCATGAGGCGCCAGTCGCGCCGGACCTCGTTCTCCCGCTGCGCCTCCGGCGTGAGGGCGGGGATGCGCCCGTCGGGCGGGTCGACCACGAGCGACGTGCGCGGACCGGCCGGCCTCGCCGACGTGTAGACGGCGTTGTAGGCTCCGGCCACGTCCGTCCGGCCGTCGGTCCCGCGCCGGTCGCGCCCCGGGTTGACCATTCGGGCCTGGTCGCGCGCGGCCCGCTCCTCGGGGGTGAAGAGCTCGCGGTCGCCGAGCTCGGCGGGCCGCTCGAAGGGCGTCGCGTACACGTCGAGCCAGATGCCCTCCAGGTCCGGATGCCCCCACGGGGTGTCACCCGGACCCTGCCCGCCGGCGGCGGGCTGCAGCAGCACCATGACGGTCGCGATCGCCGCGGCCACGCCGAGCGACTCGATCAGTCGTCGCCTCATGTCCGTACCTCCTGACAGTACGGCCTGCTCACGGGAGCGAGCCCGGGCATCGGGTTCCTCCGCCCGGCGTCCGCACCCCTCGAATCAGGTCGAATATACGCCCGCCGTCGCCGCCCGTCAAAGCGCACGCGCGCCCCTACTGCTGGCTCGAGCCGGCCGCCTGCAGCTCGGCCTGGCGGGCGCCGGCCAGGATGTTCACCAGCCCGTAGTTCCCCTCGTGGCAGGCGTACTCGAAGAGCTCGCCCCCGAGCGGCACCATCGGAATCTCGGCCGTCCACGGGCCGGCGTAGGTCGCGGGGTCGTTGACGGTGAAGCTGTAGTCGATGCGGTCGTGGGCGACGCGCGTGAAACGCTCGACCACCTGCGCCTGCTCGCTGCCCGCGTGCACCAGGTAGCGCACCCGCTCGTCGCCCCGCGGGGTCAGGTTGGTCGTCTCGACCACCAGCGTGTCGCCTTCCCAGCGGGCGCGCGAGTCGCCCATCCACTGGCCGACCCGCGAGGTCAGGTGGGCGCGCCCGTCGAGCGGGATGATGCGCGCGTCGTGAATCATCTCGACGAAGATCACGACGTGGTCGGGCGTCTGCATGATCTGGTAGTTGTGGTTGTAGAACCCGGGAATCATGGCGCCCGGCATGCCGCGCGTGATGCACCGGTCGTAGAGGTTCAGGTCTTCCCACGTGTCGAACCGCGTGCCGTCGCGCAGCGCCGCGAACGCCGCGTCGCTCTCGCGCACGCGCTCGGTCCTGGCCGGGTACCGCCCGTCGGGCGGGTCGACGATGAGCGACGTCTGATTCGTCCGCACGCCGCGGTCGAGCCAGAAGTCGTTGTAGCCGCCGGTTTGGCCGGGGGGCGGCGGCTGGTCGCGGGCGGCGTCGGCCTCGGCGTCGAGGGCCGCGCGCTCCTCGTCCGAGAGCACCGCCCGCTCGCCGAGCTCACTCGGCCGCTCGAGCGGCGTCGTGGTCCGGTTCGTCCAGATTCCCTGGAGATCGGGGTCGCCCCACGGCGTGCGCCCCGGCGCCTGGGCGTCGGCCAGCGTCGGAAGCAGGACGACGACGGACAGAATCGCGATGACGTACCTCATGCTGCACCTCCTCGACGCGGCCATCATAGCGGTATCGCCGCCCGATGTCGCCTGGATTCGGGAGGGTGACGGCAATCACCCTGCCGAGCGCCTGACGTTCTGCTCGGCCACCGGGATATCGGTGACGAACATGAAGCCCGGCGCGTGGGAGATCATCAGCTCGGGCCGGGCGTTTCGCGCCACGACCTGCGAGGTCACGCCGCAGGCCCAGAAGGCCGGCACCTCTCCCGGGAGCAGGCCTCCGTCCTCCCCCCAGTCGGGCCGGGCGAGATCGCCGATGCCCAGCGCCGCCGGGTCGCCGACGTGCACCGGGGCGCCGTGGGCGAGCGGCTGCTCGCCGCTGATGCGGACGGCGTCATCCAACCGCGATGCGGGAATGGGCCTCATGCTGACCACGAGGCGCCCCCGGAACGGGCCGGCCGGCTCGCAGTCGCGATGGGTGACGTACATGGGGACGACGCGTTCCTCGTCCTGATGACGAAGCCGTATTCCGGCCTCGACCAGGCCCGCCTCGAACCCGAAGCTGCAGCCGAGCAGGAAGGCGGTGAGATGGGGTTCCCAGACCTCCCGGACGTCCCGGCATTCCAGGTCCGGCGTCCCGCCCCGGGCGACCCGGTATCGGGGCAGATCGGTGCGTAGGTCGGCGCCCGCCGCGAGCGAGTCGAGCACCGGGTGATCGCTCACTGCGAGCAGCGGACACGGGCGCGGGTTCCGCTCGCAGAACGACCGGAAGTCGCCGGCGAGCGAACCCGGCAGCACGATCAGGTTAGCCTGCGCGAAGCCGGGGCAGACGCCGGAGGTCGTCCCGGTGAACCGACCCTCACGACAGGCGGCGCGAAACGCGGCCGGGTCGAGCAGGGGGTCACCCGCGCCTTCCGGCTCTCGTTCGTCGGAAATCACCTGACGGCCTCGATGGAAGGCCCCTTGTCGGAGTAGAGGGCCTGACGAGAATGGCGCGCCCGACAGGATCCGAACCTGTGGCCTTCGGCTCCGGAGGCCGAACGCCTTACGCATTAACCCTTTATTTGCAACTACTTGCGGCTTGTGATAACTTTTCGTGCCAACTTTGATGGGCCAGATTGGTTATCAGGCACGATCCGCAGCATTTCGCGACCCCCCAACTGGGACTCGAAGACCGCCGTCGCCGCCCGCATCGCCTCCGGCACATGGCCCAGAGTGTACCGCTCCGTCATCCGTGAATCCGAGTGGCCGAGCAGGTCCTTGACGAGCCGAGTGTCCCCACCGGCGCGGTACAGCGCCGTGCCGAAGCTGTGGCGGAGGTCGTAGGGCCGCACGCCGTGGAATCCGAGCCGCTCGGCCGCGCGGACGAACGCGCGCCGGACGGACGAGGTCGAGAAGGGGCCGATCGCTCCGAGCGACTCGAGATTCTCCAGCGCCTCGACGGCGGGCGTGCTCAGGGGTATCGTCCGCGTCCGGCCGCCCTTCCCGGTGAACACGACGAGCGTCTGGGTCTTCCGATCCCAGTGCTCGGGACGATAGCGCATCAGCTCGCTGGGCCGCATTCCCGTGAACGCGAGCACGCGGCACCGCGCCTTCGCCGCGGATCCGTCGACGCGCGGGCGTCCCTTGACGGTCGCGCTGCCCTGGTCCGACATGGACGCCAGGATGCTGAGGATCGCGTCGTACGAGAGCCCGCGCGCCTGCGGGGCTGGGTTCGGAAACGGTGCGACATCCCGCACCGGATTCGGGGCGTCGCGTCCGTCGAGGGTCTTGTATAGCGAGAAAAGCGCCTGACGGTAGTGATTGCACGTCGACGCGGCATGCGTCTGCCGAAGCTCGGCGAGCGCGGCCCGGACATCGGACGGCGTGATGGCGTGGCGCTGAAGGTGACCGAGGCGCGCTGCCCACCACTCGAGTTGCTGGCGGCGCTCGGCGACGAGCCGCGGACGATCCGCGATCTGCCGCAAGAAAGGCTCGATGTCGGCGCCGAGTGTCGCTGGCGCGCGCTTCGTCAGCTCCAATGAGACGCGAGTATCCAGGCGCCACCGGCGAACCACATCCAGCGAGGTGCCGGGCGGGAACCGCTTGAAGCGCAACGTCCCGTTGACGCGGACGTACGCTTGGATCCGCCCCTTCGAGTCACGCCGAATGCCGGGTTCACTGTGAGGCCGCATCGTCGAGGAACGCCCGGATGTCGCTCTCGGAGCACCCGGCCTGGGTGAGCGCCGACCGCACGTAGGTCTCGCTGAGCCTGTCTCGCATCGGTACAGAGAGGTAGTGGGTTCCGCCGGCCTTCCGGTACAGATAGGTCCGCTTCTGCGTCGACTTGTACGCGTACCCGAGCGAACGGATCCTAGCGATGAACCGCTGTCGTGGAATCATGCGACCGGACCAACGCGGGGATGAACGGGACGTCGAACCGGACGGATTCGGCGCTGTCTCGCGCAGGACCGTGTGCTGTCCATCCGCGCTCCCGCAAGAACTGGTCCAGCTCGTTGCTGGAGAGCAGGTCGTTCAGCATCGCGTCCAGGGTCAGCGCAATGTCCTCCATCAACTCCGCCCACGTCTCGGACTCGACCGTGAGGCCGAGCGGATCGCAGATCCCGACCCAGAGCTCACTGTCGGCTCGGTCGATGCGCCATGGGATCTCGGCTTCGATGTGCATCACGGCCATAGTGCGTCCTCCTCGCAACTCGATTCTATCGCGTTCGATCGGTTCCCGGTCACCGGCATGATTCGCTGAAGCCGTCCCGCATCGGGCACGGGGATCCGGGTTGCGTCGAGCGTCACGATCATGCTGCCGCCCAAGGATCGACGACCTCGATGTCGGCGTCCTCGAAGTCCCGAACGTTGCGCGTCGCCACCGCCATGCGGCGGGAGCGAGCGATTGCTGCTATCTGGCAGTCGGGGGTTGTGACGGGGCGGCCGGCGGAACGGCGCATGGCGGCGATGTCGGCGTACGCGCTCGCCGCGCCGCTGTCGAACGGCAGCACGCGATTCCCGAAAGCCTCGCTCAGCATCCTCTCGATGTCCGAGACCAGCATTTCCCGTCCCCGACCGGCCGGCAGGACGGCGGCGCCGTAGCGCAACTCGGCCTCGCCGACCGCGGAGAAGAACAGGTCTTCGAGGGACCGGCCGGCGGCCCACACGGCGACAGCCGAGTCGGGCACCTTGCGCATCAACTCGGAGACGACGTTGGTGTCCAGCAGCACAGCCATCGCCGCAGGCTCACTCGAAGGAAGGCGGCTCGCGTCCGGCCTCGCGCGGCGGCAACTCCAGATCCACGCCGTGGGCCGGTCCGAAGTGCGAGCCGATGATGCTCGTCAGATTCCGGGCACTCGGCTTGCGCCCGACGACATCGCGCAGGATCCGGCGCACCTCCTCTTCCATGGAGCGGCCGTTGTCCGCCGCCCGCACGCGCAGCCGCGTCTTGATGTCCTCGTCAAGGTTGCGAATCGTGATGCTCGCCATCCGTCACGCGCTCCGTTCGCCCAGCATCTTAGCATGCGAAGCCATCGTTGGAATCAGAACGCTAACAATGCATGCGGTCACGCCACGCGGCAGGAACCAGAGCCGATGGCGCCGGCCGCCTTCGATGCGGCTTGTCGTCACGTGAACGTTCTGGCCGTCCACCTGACCTCCCCGACGATATCGGCGTCGGGTGGCCAAGGACGGTTCGGCCAAGTCAGCTTGTCGGGGTTGTCGCTGACGAGCTGCCAGACGCCCGCCGGGTCCCTGCCCGCGCGCGTGACGACCAAGCCCTCCCGGGTACGCACGACGTAGATGTGGCCGAGTCGCCTGCGGCGGCTGGCGTGGTTGACGAGGATTGAGGAGCCGTCCGCCACGGTCGGCTCCATGGACTCTCCGACGACGGCGATGACCCGGCAACTGCGAGCGACGAGCCCGTGGCGGTCGAGCCACCTTCTTCGGAACTTGAGGCGGCCGGTCACGCGCCGGTCGTCCGCGCCATCGCCGCCGCCCGCCGACATCGCCAGTACGTGGACACCGACGTAGTCGCCGTCGGCGGGGGCTGCGCCGCGTTCGTGCCGGTCATCGTGCGGCTCGCCGCCCGTGGCGGCGGCAAGGGCGCGCGAGAGCTGTTCGGCAGGGGCCGGGTCCTCGGTGAGCCCTTCGAGGTAGTCGGTCGACACGCCGAGCATCCTCGCGACGGTGCCCAACCTGTCGACCCGGATCCGGGAGCGGCCGGCCTCGATCATGGAGATCGCCTCTCGGGTAAGCCCTATCTTGACGGCGAGCTGGGCCTGGTTGAAGCCCCGGAGCGCGCGGGCCGCGCGCAGGCGCTGTCCGATGATGTTCATGCCCTCATGATAATCACTGATTACAGTTGACGTGTTCTGCGGTGTCTCTAAGGATTTGGAGGCTCGCATGATCACTACCGCACGGGCGATCGCCGGCCGCCTGATGGCGCTGGGGCTTTCGCAGCGCCGGTTCGCGGCGATGCTCCGGGTCAGTCAGCCCGCCTTGAACGGGTGGCTCAACGGCTACACCGAGCCGCCGATGAGAGTCGTCGGACGGGCCACCGAGATCCTGGACGTGTTGGAGGAGGCGGAACGCGCCGCGACCGCGGCGTGGAAGAAGGTGCTCTCACGCGCGCCTGAACTACAGCCGTTCTTGATGGGATCACGCCCCCGTGGCCTCGTGGACGGCGGCGGCCATGGGTATCCGGGCGACCCGGACGCGGCGTCGAACGAGCTGCCCGACATCTTGTTTGTGAAGGACCTGGCGAAGCTGATGCGCTGCCACCCGAAGACGATCAAGCGCCGGCTGGAGGCGGGCGACCTCCCGGTGGCGCCGATCCCGGGGATCGACAGCCGGCCGCGATGGAGCAAGGCGGCCGTGCTGAAGTGGATCGCCGCTCGCGGGGCGGCCGGCAAGCCCGCCCGGAGGCGTCGATGAGGGTGCCGCGATGTGGACGAGAGACGGGTGGAGGTTCCCGCCGCCCGCCGTTCGAGGGTGAGCAGCCGCGCCTGCGGTTCGACGATGTGGTCGACGGTGAAGTAAGCGGACGTGGACGCGGGAACGGGCGCCCCGGTGCACAGATCCAGTACGTCGACGCGGCCGGTCGCAACGGGCGGTGCAACGTCGAGGTCGCGTCGGAACACACCGCGGCCAGACGATCCGGGCGAAGGGCAAGGCCGGCTTCGCGCTCTACGCCGCCTAGGCACAGGCCGCCCGGACGATGCGGCGCGCGTTGGGTGGCGGAAGTGGACACAGCCGGGGGCGGCGGCCGGTTTTCGCCAGGAACCCGAGGTGATCGAGCTGTGACGCCGTGGAAGGCGGGTGTGGGGTGACGGGTGTCTTCCCTCTTGACATCGGGTTCGCTGCGCGAGTGCTGGCACTCTGCGCGTTGCCACGTCGAGATCCGGGCGACCTTAGCAGGTACAAGCGCGTAAACGGGCCATATCGACTCGTCGTGGTGGCGCTGGGCGACCAGGGGCTGCCCTGGGGTTCGATCCCGCGCTTGGCGCTGGCTTGGCTTTGCACGAACGTGGTGCGGAAGCGGTCCCGGGTTGTCGAGCTGGGATCGTCGTTCGAGCAGTTCTTCACCGAGCTCGGCTATCCGCTCCGGATGGGCGGGCGCAATCATCGCAACATCAAGACCCATGTCGAGCGGCTGTTCTCGGCCGCGTTCTACATGGATGTCGACAAGTGGGCGGGCGAGGACAAGTGGGAGCGCAACGTCGAGATCTGGCCGGTCTCGAAGCGGGTGCGCCTGTGGACGAGTCGCCGAGGGCTTACAGCAGGCGGCTGGACCGTGGCGTCGGTCGAGCTGAGCGAACCTCTGTACGAGGCGATCATCGAGCGGCCGTTCCCGATCAACCTGAACGCGATCAAGGCGTTGCGGAAGTCGCCGCTGGCCATTGACCTGTACCTCTGGCTGACGTTCCGGATGAAGGGGGTGCGGCGTCCTCTGCGTCTGAGCTGGGCGCAGTTGTGCAAGCAGTTCTCGGAGACCGAGGGCCTCAGCGGAGAAGCGGCGAAGAGGTTCGCGGCGAGGATGCGAGGGCGATTGTGTCGGGTGGTCGAGGTATGGCCGGAAGTCAGGATTTCGTTCGTGCGGGGTGGGCTAGTGCTGATGCCGTCGGAGCGTCAGGTAGCCCCGCGATGGGTTGCTGACCCGGAGCAGGGGTTCTGAGTTTTCCACAGAATGCCTGTGGAAAACGGGAGTCTTGGATGGGCGAAGTGGTCACCTTGGCCGTGGGCGAACTGGTCACCAACGTGGCAAGTGTCGTGGGCGAACTGGTCACCTTCATGTGGGCGAACTGGTCACCATGCGCAAGACGGGACTGCGATGCAAGTCATTGCATCGACTTGTTTTAGGCCGACAGGTCGGCTGGCCGCCAAGTAGTACGTCAGGTAGTTCACGAACAGGTAGTCCACGTACAGGTAGTTGTTTCGCTTCGCGAATGTGGATTTCGTCGACCTGACCAGCACGAGGGCCTGATGGCCGTCGAGACGCCGATGGCGAGCGAGCACCCCGCGGCGGCCTGGTTGAACGATCTCCTACACCCCGGAGGAGTCCGTAGCGGTGCTGGCCGTGAATCGCATCGGGGCCGAGTCGGCGGATATGAACTGGCAACGGACCGCGCGGGTGGCTCCGGGCGCTTTCTCGCCGAGCTGACGCGATGCAACGAGCGGGTCTCGGACATGTACGTGTCCGGTCAACCCCGTCGACCGGAGTTCGCGGGATAGGAGCGTGTCGGAGGTGAGGCGCCTCCGGTCTGGACCTGGGCGCCAGTGGGGACGAGTCGGTGAGGGCGCTGATGGGCGACTGCCGCGCCGGGAAGCTGTCGCATCCGGTGGTGGTGGTGCGCACGTCGCTGAGGGAGTGAAGCAATGGAGAAGCAGGAGATCACGCGCGGCGGGAAGAGGATTGTGACCCTGTGGCCGGGTTCGCTTGAAGACTACCGGGCGGCGATGACGGCGGGCGCGAGCCACGTGAATCTGACCGAGGAGGAGGTCCGGGCGTGGGGGCTCGACGTCGAGCTGGTGCCGTTGACGGGGGAGGCCGCGGCGGATGCGGTCTTCGCCGGGGGCGACGCGTTCCACGCGCTGCTGGACAACCTGGAGCCGGTGGTGTCGGACACGGACCTCCTGAACCTGACGGACGAGGAGCTGGGGCGGATGCTCCGGGAGACGGGGATCCTCCAGGGGGAGCCGAAGCCCGGCGGTGACGACGTGGAGCCGTGGAGCATCGGCTGCGGGGACGAGGGCGCCGGCGTCGAGGCCCGGTGATGGTTCGGCGTGAGGAGCCGGCCCTGGGCCGCGGGGATGACCTTGTGGCGGGGATGTCGAGGGAGCTGACGGACACGCTTCGGGCGATGGGCGCCCGCGGGTACGACCAGGGCTACCTGGCCGGGGCCGTGCCGCATCGGCGGGAGCCGTGGAGCTCGGCGCGGGAGTCGGTGGGCCAGTTCGCCGGCGAGAGGACCCCGCCGGGCGTCGAGGTGCGGTTCGTCCTCGAGCGCGCGCACGCGGCGGGCTACGAGCTGGGGTTCGGCGACCGGATGGCGGGAAGGCCGGCGCGGGCGACGCCGCGGTCGAAGGCTGCGCCGGAGGTCGGGGATCGGGCGCGGGCCCTGTGGGAGCAGCTGCGCGAGTTGCAGCGCGAGCACGGCGGCGCCGCGTATGTGCAGGGTTACGACGAGGGAGCGGCGGGCGGGCCGGCGCGGCCGCAGGCGCGGGATTTGCCGGGCGGCGCGCGGGGCCTCGATGCGGCGTGGGACTTGATGCGCGACGTGCGCGCCCGCGGCTATGAGCGGGGACACGCCGAGGGCGTCAGCGGGGTGATGAAGCGCGACGTGGCGGTCGGGCGGGCCGAGATCGCGGTGTCGTACTCGGCGGTGGCGAGGTTCGGCAAGCACAACGAGGCGCGGCAGGCGGAGCTGGCGCGGCGCGGCGAGGACCGGGCGCCGGCCGGACGGGCACGGGCGGGAGAGGCGCGCCGGGACGTTGGCGGCCTGTCGCGATGACGGGGATCGACGGTGAGGAGCGGAGAAGGGAGGTGCGGGTCCCGGAGGAGAGAAGACGGCGGCGGGAGAAGGGCGGTGAAGGTTCGAGTCCGTGTGTATTCGCGTGGGTGCCGGGGCCGCAGGCCCGGTGTCCGGCCCCGAAGGGGTCATTCGGTGGCGTGAAGGAGAGACGACATGGCATTCCAGGGCGGAAGCAGGGTCGATCCGAACGAGCAGATCAAGGACGTGGACCAGCAGATCGTGATGGGCATCCGGGAGGGGACTGCGTTCCACCAGTCGCCTACACTCGAGAACGGTCCGTACCGGTCCCGCGTGCTCGGTCCGGTGAACCCGCAGCACGAGGGGAATCTGTTCTCGGCCTACAACGCCTCGGTCCTGCACACGCAGGTCGCGGAGCGGGGCTTGGAGTCGCCGGAGTTCGTGAAGTCGGCGGTGCTCCGGGAGCTGGGGCACGAGCGGAAGGAGGACACGCGGTTCGAGAAGCAGTACTGGGTGGCGCCGAACGGCTCGCGGATGGCGGCGGTGGGCGGCGGGACGGTGAAGACGACGGGCACGCCGCACGCGTACCTGCACGTCGAGACGCAGACGACGCTGCCGACGAAGGCGTTCCCGCTGAAGGGCAAGCTGGATGAGAAGGGCGTGGCCACGGCGGTCGAGACGGTGGCGAAGCTCTCGGGGGTGAAGCTCCAGTACGCGAAGGACGACCGTCTGGTCCACAAGGACGGGAAGGCGGGTCCGACGGTGGTGGTCCCGACGCCGGACAAGTTCGGGAGCCGCGACGCGTGGGCGTCGGCGGCGCTGACGGGGGTGGCGTCGGCGGTGCAGCGGAGCCCGCGGCTCCGGAGCGAGGTCGAGGTCGACGCGGTCGAGATGGCGGCAGTCCGGTTGGAGAACAACCGCCGCGGGAGGTCGAACTACCAGCGGCGTGAGGCGGCGCGGGACCAGGGCGGCGAGCCGGGCCGGGGCCAGGCGCGGGTCGGTCCTCAGACGGACCTGAACGGCTATCTGCGGGTACGGAGCGACGCGTCGGCGGCGGTGTTCACTGAGGCGCTGACGAAGCTCGCGAAGGAGCGGGGCGTGACCCTGGACCTGGAGGGCCGCAACGGGGAGGCGTCGTACGACGCGAAGACGAAGACGTTCACGGCGGCGGGCCGCGGCGAGTTCCGGGGGCCGGCGAGGAACGCGGATTGGAAGCAGCGGGCGCTGTCGGACCTGGCGAAGGCGGTCGGCGGCAAGGGGATGGCGAAGGCGGTCGACGAGGTGCGGCGCGGGGACCGTTACGCGGTGGTGAAGGCGGTGGGCGCCGGGAACTTCCGGCCGGAGCCGACGCTGGGGACGGCGGAGGAGAAGGCGCGCGCGGACCTGGTCGGCGGGCTCGCGGCGAAGCGTCTGGCGGAGCAGGTCGGGATCCGCTACGAGCCCGGCGTGGCGACGCAGGCGGACCGCGACCGTCAGGCGGCGGTGGCGGAGAAGTTGGGGTACCGGTCGTTGTGCGCGCAGGCGGAGCAGACGAAGAACTACCTGCTGGACGTGAAGGACCGGCCGCGGACGCCGGAGCGTCAGGCGTCGATCGCGCACTCGGCGTCGAGCCAGACGCTGGAGATGGCGCAGGCGCGGCCGGCGGCGCAGCCGCCTGCGCAGGAGCGCGCGCAGCAGAAGGAGCAGCCGCGGAGTCGCTGACGGCGGCGTTCACGCGGCCGGGGGAGGCGGTCTCTCCCGGCCGCGGCGTTCGACCAGGGGATGTTCCGCCGATGAGGTATGCGCGGTGCGTGGCGGCGTTGACGTTGCTGGTTCCGGTGTTGGCTCTGCTGTGGACGTTGGGCCGCGTGATCCGGTTCCTGGGGGCGCTGAGCCGCGTGGTGAGGCGCTGGGGCGCGGGCTCGGCTCGTCTGGATGGCGCGGGGTGACGATTGGAGGGCTGGATGGTGATGTCAGCGGTCACACGGCTTTGGGCAGTGCTTGACGATCTGGAGCGAATCGGCTGGTCCGAGGAGTGTGCGGTGATCGAGGTCTTGGCAATCCCGTCCGATCACCGCGAGCGCATCCAGAGGGAGCGTCGCCGGCGCCTCGAGGCTTGCGCTTGGTTCGCCCTGGCGGTCGATGAGCATCCTGAACTGGGCATTGAGTGGGATCTCACTCCGGAGAGCATTACGGCGCTGGAAGCCGTTGACCCGGAAGCCGCGGCGGCGTTCAGGTGGGTGGGGTCCGAGGAGTGGAAGCAGGTCGTGTTCGTGACCGGGGAGAAGACGGTCCGCCTGTACGTGGACGGTCGCTACGCATACACGGTGAAGGTGGGTTCGTCGCTTCTGCTCAACCGTGGCGTCGGCGCTCGACGCTGGGAGATCGTGGACTGGCGCTGGTGGTGTCTCGGGGACGTGACCGACATCGCTTCATGGGTTCTGGAGGAGCACCCCGACCTGGCGGAGGCGTGGCGTCAGGTCACGGTGGGGAGCACGGAGACGGAGAAGAGACACGCGGTAGACGGGAGTGCTCCCCTGCTTATTCTTCCGCGTCGCGAGGACGGTGCGGGGTGACGATGGCGCGCACATGTTCGGGCTCGGAGCACGCGACGAGCGGCCTCGTCCTGGAGACGGCGGGCGCGCGGCTGCTGTCGGACGCGGCGGCGGGCCGGGCCTGGCACCAGTTGTCGAGCGATGACGAGGGTCCGTGCCGGGTCCGGTTTCGGGACGGGGAGCGGAAGCGGAACGTGGTCTCGCTGGTTCACGAGGTGGTGCTCCGGCAGGCGATGGCGGACCGGGGCTGGCGGGTTCCGCAGTTCGTGCTGCAGGAGGGGCCGGGTCGGCGGGAAACGTGTCTTGAGCCGGTGTGGCTGCCGGCGGCGCGCTGGTGGTTCGAGGCCGGGGACGGGGAGGCGATCCCGGTGTTCCACTGCGAGGAGGCGGGCGTGGAAGCGTCGCCGGCGGGTTGTTTGGCTGGCGGCGGCGAGGCGTCGCCGATGGCGGACAAGCTGGTTCGGGCGGCGGGTCTTCAGGCCGGCGGCCGCTCCGGCTGGTCCGGTGAAGTTGCCGCCGACGTTCGAGTGTCGGAACGGATCCGGTGCTCGCGGGTCGCCGCGTTGTGGACGCCGTCCGAGATCGGGTTCTCGACTTGGCTGCGGAAGTTCATGGCCGAGCTGGCCGGCTCCTATCCGGTGACGGTCGAGGCGGCGTCGTGGGCGCTGGTGCGGAAGGCGGCGAGCCTCGGCGGCGCGCGTTCGGCGGGCACGGTCCGCGCGGGGCTCGCGGGCTGCTACTGGGCGGCGGTCGGCCGGCTGTCGGAGGCCTGCGGGCTGACGGTGGTGCGGGAGCCCGGGGACCGCGTGCTGTGGGAGGCGGTGACGCGGACGCTGATCCCGGTGGAGGTTGCCGGTTCCGGGGAGGGGACGGCGGCGCGGGCGCTCTTCGAGGCGGCGCTGGTCTCGGGCCGGCCGGCGTGGGCGGAGATGGCGCGGCGTCGCGACGTCGTCGGTCTTCTGCGGGAGTTGGGCCTGGGCGGCGTCCTGGCGCGTCCGGCGGACTTCTCGGGCCCGGCGTGGGCGGCGCGCGCCCGGGTGGTTGGGGCGTTCGCGGCGAAGCGGCTGTCCGAGCTGTGCGGCGTCCGGTACGAGGCGGCCTGCGACGTGGAGGTCGACGTGGGGCTCAGGGCGCTGGCGGAGCGCGAAGGGTGGGCGTCGGTGGTGACGGAGGCAGGGAACCTCGCGACGTGGCTCGTGGACGGGGTCTCGGGCCGTCGGGGCGGCAGCGTGTCGGCGGCGGACGATGCTGGCGCTTGAGGTGCTGGTGCGCGCGGCGGAGGGCGACGGCGCCTCGGTGCGCTCGGTCGCCGAAGAGGTGAAGCAGGTGGGCTGGCGGGACTGGGCGCGTGAGGCGATACGGACGCGGGTCGACCCGCTGCTGGCGGTGGCGGCGCTGCCGGCGCCGGCGCGGGTGGAGGTCGCGCGTGCGCTGGTGGTGTTCTACGGCAACTGGGGCGGTTGCTTCCCGCGGGAGTACCGGCGCGTGCGGCGGGAGTGGCGGGTGCTACGGGACCGGTGGCAGGACGGCGGCCGGGCGCGGGCGTACGGGGAGCTGCTGGCGGCGGTGGGCGCTCCCGCGCCGGCGCTTGCCGGCTCGGCGGCCGACGCCTGCACCCGGGCGGGGTCGGCTTTCGTGGCCGCGGCCGCGGGCGAGAACGGGAAAGCGGGCAGGCGCCCGTCGCCAGCGAGGGCCGTGGAGTCGGCGCCGCCGACGGGCGGCGGGACGGGAAGTGAGGCGACGGGTGCGGGCGGCACGGCGGGCAGCCTTGTGCTCGACGAGCAGCTTCCCCCGGGGGCGGCCAGAGACACGGCTGTTGATGGTGGCGGTGACGCAGCCGGCGACGGCGTCCCGGCGCGGGAAGAAACCGGTGAGGAGGGCCTCGGGGACGTGGTCGCCGGCGCGTCGGACGGGGTGCTCCCGGACGGTTCGCAGGTCGTCTCGGTGGTTGGTCCGGAGGCGGCCGCGGATGCGCCGTGGGTGGAGCGGTTGCGCGGGGCGGCGGGCCGCGAGCCCTCGGTGGCGGCCGAGGCGCGCGAGCTGTGGCTCGATGCGGAGTCGGACGGGGAGGGCTGGCTCGGCGAGTGGCTCGAGGCGGCCGTCTCCAGGTCCCGGGAACGGGCAGGCCGGTGATGGACGCGCGGAGCGTGGGTGAAGTGCGGCGGGTGTCCCGGACGACGGGCGTGGAGCGGTCCGTGCGCGCGGTGCCCGTCGTGCGCGACCGGGAGGCGCCGGAGCGCCGGCGGGAGCGGACGGCCTGGATCGGGCGGGTCGTCGACCCCTCGCTGTTGCGCAGGGAGCCCGGCGCGCGGCGGGACGCGGGCCGGCGTGACCGCGATCGCGAGCGGGTGCGGCGTCGCTCGCAGTCGGAACGCATGCGCGAGGTGCTGGAGCTCCTCGCGCAGCTCCGGGTGGTCTCGTACCGGAGCGTGGTCGACGCGGCGTTCGACGGGCATCCGCACACGGCGCGGCGCGGCATCGGCGTGCTCGAGCAGCAGGGGTTGATCGAGCGCCGGTCGGTCAAGCCGATCGGGTCGAAGCGGAACGGCGATGCGAAGTCGTTCCAGGTCCTGGCGCTGACCGCGAAGGGCGCGGAGGTGTGCGAGCGGAATCGCCGGGAGACGGGGGACCCGGGTGGCCGGGTGTGGTCGGGCTTCGTGCGGCCGCGGGAGCTCGCGCACGACGCGGCGGTCTCGGACCTCGTGCTCGCGGTTTGGGAGCGGGTGGAGGCGTGCGGCGGCGCGGTGCGCGGCGTGCGCACGGAGGCGGAGCTGAAGGGCGCCCTGGCCCGGGCGGAGGAAGCGGCCGGCGAGGACCGGGGCGCCCGTCGGAAGGCGCGGGTCGGCGCGGCGGCGGCGCTGGGGGTGCCGGAGGTGGACGGCGAGATCCACCTGCCGGACGCGGTGGTGGAGGTGACCGACGACGCCGGCCGCGAGACGGGCATCCAGCTGGAGGTGGCCACCGGCCAGTACTCCGCGGCGCAGGTGCAGGCGAAGCTGCAGGCCGGGATGGTGGTGGCGTTCGCGGGCGCGACGCGGAGCTTCGCACGCCGGATGGAGCGGGCGGTCCTGAGCATGGCGATGTCGTCGAAGCGGATCCCCGGGCGCCGCCCGGGCGAGTTCGCGGAGCGGTTGTTCGAGGTGGGGCGGGTGCGATGACGCCGGGGCGGTTCTCGTTGGGGATGACGCTGGTGATTCTCGTCCTCGGGGGCACGGCGGCCGCGGTGGAGTTCGGGTACCTGTCGGTGTTCCGGCCCTACGTGGTCGGGGAGCACGGCCTGCGGCTCGGCGTGATGGCGTCGGCGGTGTTCCTCGCGGTGGCGAGCGGGACGTACCAGTTGGCGAGGGTCCTGGCGCTGGGCGAGGTGGGCGAGCGCGTGGAGCTCCTGGAACGCACGATGCGGCGCGGCAAGGGCGGCGACCCGGAGCTTCGGGAGGCGTTGGCCCGCGAGGAGTCGGGGGACTACGTCGAGTGACCGGGGCGGGGGAACGTCTGTCCGGTGGCTGGAGGTGAACGATGGCGTTGAGGGGAAGCTCCTGCAGGGATTGGGCGGCCCGGACCGCGCGGCGGGCTGGCGAGTTCGTGGACCGGCACGGTTCTCTGTTGCTGTGCGTGGTGTCCCTGCTGCTGGTCGGCTCGACGGCGGCGGAGGCCACCACCGCAGCGGACATGACGCCGTGGGGCCTGGCTGCCAAGCAGATCTGCGTCCTGCTGACGGGCATCGTCGGGAAGTCGCTGGCGATCGTCGCGGTGGTGGTCGCGGGGATCGCATATGCGATGGGTGAGGGCGCGAGCAAGGCCATGCTCGGGGCGGTCGCGTTCGGGGCGGGCATGGTGCTTCTCGGACCCGAGGCGATCTCGTTCTTCTTCGGGGTCGACGTGATGTGCGGGGTGGCGTGAGGCTGCGGCTCGCGGATGCCTTTCGTTGTGCGGCCGGGGATTCGTGCCGGCGAGAGTGGTTCCGATGAGCATCGCGCGTCGAGCCGTCCAACTGGCGGTGATCTTGTCGGCGGTCGCGGTCGCGGCGCGGGTGTCGTGGATGTTCGGAGCGGCCGTCGCCGGGGTCGCGGTCTGGGCCGAGGCGAACCGCTGTTCGTTCTGGCGGTGAGCCGCGGTTGACGACTTGGCGCGGGTGATCGTCACGCGGCCCGGAGGGAGGTGAGCGAGTGCCGAGAGGTGCGAAGGTCCGGGACGCCTACGGCGGATTGAACCAGGTCCTCACGGTCCTGGGCATCGAGCGGAAGGCGTGCGGGCTGGCGGCGATGTTCTCCGTGGTGCTCTTCGCCTCCCTGGACTCGCTGATGTTCGGGGCGGTCGTATTCGCCGGGCTCTGGTGCCTCGTGTGGGGCGCGATGAAGTACGACACGCGGTTCATGGAGATGTTCCGGGACGCCGTGAAGCATCCCGGGGGCTGGTACGACCCCGGCCGGCTGCCGGACAACCCCTGGGCGATGGAGGTGCGTTCGGCGGCGGAGCGGGAGGAGGAGAAGCCGTGAAGCAGGTCTTGGCCGCGGACGCGTTCCGGGGGCGGCCGCTGTCGGAGGAGCTGCCATGGTGGGGGTTCTGCGACGACCGGGTGTGCCTGCTGCGGTCGGGGCGCCTGCTGGCGGTGTCGCGCGTGGAGCCCTTCGTGGCGGACGGGAGCGATGCGGAGACGCTCGACCGGGTGGTGACCAGCTGGTCGCGGACGCTGGCCTCCCTCCCGTCGTCCGGGCGCCTGTGGTGGGTGGTGGAGCGCTCGCGGCTGGAGACGCCGGCGGCTTCGGGGGCGCTGGACATCGCGGGGCTGGCGCGGAGCAAGCGCGCGGCGTACGTGGCGGAGCGGGCCCGCCGCCATGCGGTGTACGTGGTCTGGGAGTTCGACCGGGGTGTCCTGCGGAAGATGAACGAGGACCCCGACGCGGCGGTCGGAGCGCGTCTCCTCGGCCTGGCGCGGGAGCTGCTGCGGCGTCGCCGGCAGCCGCACCTGTCGGTGGTGGTCCGCCGGGTGTTGGAGGAGGCGGTCGGCGAGGTCCGCGACGAACTGGCGAGCCTGGAGGCGCGGCTGTCGGACCTGACGCGGGTGTCTGCGGTGCCGGCCGCGGAGGCTGCCGGCGTCCTCTACCGGATCGTGAACGGGGTGTCGGAGCCCTGGTCGCCCCCGGCCGTCCTCGGGCACGGCCTGAACTGGCGCCTGGGGATGCGGGAGGTCGAGATCACGGTGCGGAAGGGTCTGCGGGTGGGCGAGCGGCGCGCGCAGCTCTACTCGCTGGTCTCGGTGCCGACGCTGGCGGTGGCGAACTGCCTCGACGAGCTGTACTCGCTCGACGCGGACCTGTCGGTGGTCCTGGAGTGGCGTCCGATGGAGAAGGCGATGGCGCGGGCGGTCATCCAGAACACCCGGCGCCACTACTTCCAGGGTCGCTACTCGATGCAGGCCCACATGCAGGACGCGGCGGGGACGACCGAGGCGCTCGAGGACGTGGGGGCGTCGGCCGAGGTGGAGTGGATCGGCGAGGCCCTGGTCGACCTGCAGCAGGGCGGGCTGTCGTTCGGCGAGGTGGTGATGTCGGTGGCGGTCTGGGGGGACTCGCAGCGGGAGTTCGAGACGGCCGGCGCCGAGATCGGGCGGATCATGGGCTCGATCGACGGAAAGATGATCCGGGAGACGTACGGGACCGCGCCGGTGTGGTTCGGGCGGATGCCGGGTCAGCCGCGGGGGCTGTCGGGGCGGACGCTGATGGTGTCGTCGGCCCTGGCCGCGTCGGTCGCGCCGCTGGCGGGCCCTGCGGTGGGGCACGCGCGGTGCGAGCACCTCGACGCGCCGTGCCTGGCCGAGTTCGAGACGTCGTGGCGGACGCGCTACGGCTTCGACCTGTTCGGCGGGGGCGACGTCGGCCACACCCTCATCCTCGGGGCGACGGGGTCGGGGAAGTCGTTCGTCCTCAACTTCCTGCTCATGCAGGCGCTCGGCTACGACCCGCGCATCCTCATCCTGGACCTCGGGGGCTCCTACCGGCACCTCACGCAGTTCGTGGGGGGCGAGTACATGGGGCTCGACCGGGGCGCGAGCCTGGAGGCGGGGTCTGGGGGGACGGCGGGGTTCGGCCTCCAGCCGTTCGGGCTGCCGCACTCGGTGCGGACGACGCAGTTCCTCGTCCGGTGGGTGGTGTCGCTGCTGGCGATCGGGGGCTACGAGGCCGAGGGTGAGGACTCGACGGACGTGGGCGAGCGGATCGAGGAGATCTACCGGCTGCCGCGTGAGCGCCGGACGCTGGGGGCGTTGCGGCAGAGCCTCCCGCGGACGATGTGGCCGGCGCTGTCGCGGTGGGTCGAGGGCGGGCCGTGGGCGCGGTGGTTCGACGGTCCGCCGGCGGCGGGCGACGCTGGGTTCGGGTGGTGGCAGGTGATCGATCTCGAGGGCGCGGACCGGTACGAGGACTGGTGCGAGGCGGCGCTGTGGTTCTTCCTGGAACGCCTGCGGCTGGTGATGGACGACGAGGGGGAGCGGAGCCGGCTGAAGGTGATGGTGGTGGACGAGGCGTGGCGCTACCTGTCGGACCCGATGGTGGCGGGCCAGCTCCTCGAGGCGGCGAAGACGTGGCGGAAGCGGAACGGGGCGCTGGTCCTGGCGACGCAGTCGGTCGGGGACGTCCTGAAAGGCGGGCGTCAGCTGCTGGAATC
This sequence comes from Vicinamibacterales bacterium, assembly GCA_963663815.2. Classification (GTDB taxonomy): domain Bacteria; phylum Acidobacteriota; class Vicinamibacteria; order Vicinamibacterales; family UBA8438; genus JAJEEA01. The sequence continues at coordinate 6,538,531 of OY760734.1, forward strand.
GCTGCCGACGAAGGTGTTCCTCGCGAACCCGGAGTTTCCGGACGAGGCGGCGCGGGTGCTGGAGCTGTCGGCGGCCGACGTCCGCACGATCCGCGAGCTGGAGCCGAAGCGGGAGCTGTTCATCCGGCGCGCCGACGAGACGTCGGTGGTGACGCTGACGGTCGACCCGGAGAGCTACTGGCTCTACACGTCGGACCCGGTTGAGGCGGTGCGTCGCGAGAAGGCGATCGCGCGTTGGGGTCTCGAAGGGGCGCTCATGCGTCTGGCGGCGGGGGTCGACGAGGGCGAGGTGGGGGCGAAGGAGGTCGTGGCGTGATGAGGGCCGAGACGGTGATGACGGCGGTGCTGGTGCTGGGCCTGGGTGCCGGGTTCGCGCTCCCTGTGGCGGCGCAGCCGGGCCGGTCCGACGACGGGACGCCGGGGTTGGGCGGTGCGGGCGTCGACGATGGCCGAACGCCCATCCGCACGGTGCAGGCGAGCGAGACGCAGCCGGTGCGGATCTGGACGCGGGTGCGGACGGTGACCGCGATCGTGCTCCCGGAGGGCGAGTCGGTGGTGGAGACGGCCTCGGGGGACGCGGAGAACTGGGACGTCACGCCGGCCGGGGCCGTGCTGTACGTGAAGCCGCTCCTGGTCGGGATGGTGAGCAACCTGACGGTGCGTTCTGCCACGGGCCGGGTGTTCACGTTCACGATGGTCGAGGACAGCAACGCCGTGACGGACTACGTCGTGACGGTCGAGGCGCGGGAGGACGCGTTCGCGCCGGAGCTGGACGACGCCGCCCTGGCGCTCGTCCCGACCGCGTACCGCGCGGCCGGGCTCGCCCGCGGCCACGACGAGCGGATGTCGGCGTTCGAGGCCGACCGGCGGGCGGTCATCGCGTCCTCGGCGCGGGACGTGGCGGCGGTGTGGGAGCGCGCCGAGGCGCGGCGGGAGGAGTACCGGCGCGACTTCGCGCTGCGGGTGCGGCTGCCGTACCGGCTGACGGTCGAGGCGTTCGACGTGCCGTTCCAGGTGCGGGACATGTGGACGGACGGGCGGTTCACGTATCTGCGGTCGGAGGGCCAGGAGCTGCCGGCGTTGTTCAGCTACCGGGGCGGCGAGCGGGAGCTGGTGGAGTTGGACGTCGAGCCGGAGGGCCTGCTGGTGGCGGACCAGGTGCTGCGTCACGGGATTCTGTCGCTGGGCGGCCGGGAGGCGTACTTCGGGCTGGCGTCCGAGGGAGGTTGGATGCCGCAGGAGCGTCCCGGCTGGTGGCGCCGGCAGTTCGGGGAGCCACCGCGGATGTTCTGGAGCTGGGGCGCGGTGCTGGGCGGCTTCGTCCTGCTCATGCAGTGAGCGGGGCGCGGCCGAGCCGGGGGAGAGAGCGGCTATGCGGAGAGGGTTGCGGCGGGCGTCGGCGGCGGCCGTCATGGCGTCGGCCCTGGCGGCGGGCGCGCCGGCGAGTGCTCAGGTGCCGCAGGGCGCGGCGATGGCGGGGGTGCGGTCGGGGGTCGCGCTCCTCGAGGTCATCACCCGGGTGGGGTTCGAGACGACGGTGGTGCTGCCGCGCGCGTGGCGGGTAGTGGAGCGCCGGGTCGGCGACCCGCGGCGTTGGGTGGTGACCGGGGAGGGGCATCTGACGATGGTGCGGCCGCTGGTCGCCGATGCGAAGACGAACCTGAACCTCGTGCTCGCCTCGGGCCGGGTGGTGTCGGTGGGCCTGCGGGAGAACCAGGTGCTGCCCGTGCACACGGTGGTGCACCTCGACGTCGCCGGCGGCGTGTTCGCCGAGGATGGCGCGGGGGCCGGTGCGGAGGCGTTCCGGGAGGACGTCGTGGCCGGCACGTCGGGCGAGGAGGACGCGGCGGTGTTCGTCTCGGCCGTCGACGTGGAGGGCATCCGGGAGCGGGAGGCGCGGGCGCGGGAGTCGGTGGAGCGCATCCGGAGCGAGGCGGCCGACCGCCTGGCGGACGCGGTGCGGGCCGCGAACGCGGAGGCGGAGGCGTTCGAGACGGCCTATCCGACGCAGCTGCACTTCGTCTTCGAGTTCAACCCGGAGGTCGACGTGGGCGGGGCCCCGTACTTCGTGGAAGGGATGTGGCACGACACGGAGTTCACCTACATCCGCTTCCGGCAGGTGCTGGCCGAGGACGTGGTGGTGGCGGGGTTCCTCGAGGACCGTTCGGCGCGGGTCCTGGCGCACGAGGTCCTGGGCGTGGGCCAGGTGATCCGCGTGGCGGGGGTGGTCGAGGCGGGGATCCTCGGTGTGGGGAGCCTGGGCGCCGGCGTGCCGTGGCGCATGCGGGGCCGGGAGGAGCCATGGCGAAGTGGACGGTGACGGACCGCATCCCGAAGGGGATCCCGAAGAACCTGCCGGTGTACGTGGGGCTCGGGCTGTCGGCGTTCGTGATCATCGCGATGCTGCTGACGACGGACACGGGGACCGGAGTCCCGTCGGAGGACGCTCCTCTGGCGGATTTGCCGCTGGTCACCGGGTCCGACGCCGAGGGGGTGATGGCGGCGCTCTCGGTAGAGGCGGAGCGGGCGCGTCAGGCGCTGGCGGAGCTGGAGCGCGAGCGGGAGGAGGCGGAGCTCCTGCGGCGGGAGGAGGAGGACCGCCGCCTGGCGGCGGAGCGTGAGCAGGACCGGGTGGAGCTTCAGGCGGCGCGTGAGGCGCTGGAGCGTGCGACGCAGCTCCGCGCGGAGTCGCAGCAGCAGGACCTGTCCCCGAACCGGCGGCTGGAGCTCCTGGGGGCGGTCGGGTCGGTCGAGGAGGAGCAGCTGCGGGAGGCGATGCGGCTGGCGGAGATGGAGCGGTTCGCGAACTCGATGCGGGCGCCGGCGATGGTCGGTGCGGTGATGGCGCAGGCGGCTCCCGTTCCGCCGCCGGCCCCGGCGTCTCGGGAGAGCGACCTGGAACGCCTCGTCCGGCTCGCCCAGGAGGCCGAGTCGGTGGAAGGTGCCGCCGCGCCGTCGTCCGGCGGGGCGCCGCCCGGTGCGCCGCCTCTGCGCGGCGACTCGCCTCCTCCCGGGGGATCGATGATGACGGTCCAGGCGGCGGCGGGCGGGCTGGCCGCGGCCCCGGTCGACGTCTATCCGCCCCTGGGTGCCGCGGAGGTGACGGAGCAGTCGGGCGCGAGCTCGGCCGCGGTGGCGCGGTGGGGCGAGGTCCCGGAGGGTGCCGACCTGGTCTACCAGGGCCGGATGCTCCAGGCGACGCTCCAGACGCAGCTCTCGGGCGAGTTCACGGGTCCGGTGCGGGCGCTGGTGTCGATCCCGGTGTGGTCCCGCGACCGGCGGCACGTCGTGGTCCCGCGCGGCACGCTTGCGCTGGGCGAGGCGCAGCAGGTGACGGGGGCGTTCCAGGGCCGGCTGGCGGTGGGCTTCGACCGGCTCGTCTTCCCCGACGGGCGCACCGTGCGGATGTCCTTCGCGGGGCTCAACGCCATCGGGGAGGCGGGGCTCGCCGACGAGGTCAACCGGCACTACGTCTCGACGTTCGGTGCGGTGGGCGCGGTGGGGCTTCTGGCGGGCCTGGTGCGCGGCGGCGGGAGCGATTCGTTCTACGACCCGGTGAGCCAGCAGTTCGCGTTGACGGCGACGCAGCTGTTCGACCGCTACATGAACCGGCTGCCGGAGATCACGGTCCGGGCCGGGCATCCGATGCGGATCTGGCTGACGCAGGACCTGATCGTGCCTCGCGGCGACGCGGGCCGGGAGAGGGGGCTCCGATGACGAGAATGCGGTTGGACGATGTGTTGATGCTGGCGCTGGCGGAGCGGCTCATGGAGACGGGTCATGTGTTCGGCGCGGCGTTCGTGGCGGGGGCGGTGGCGTTTGTCTGGTTTTTCCCGAGGAGGGCGAGATGACGAGGAGGGCGCGGCTGGCGTGGGCGGTGGCGTTGATGCTGGCGGTGATGCTGGTCGGCACGCGCCGGCCTGCGCAGGCGTTCCTGGGCCTCGACCCGGCCTCGTGGATCGTGGTGGGGCAGATGGCGTCGGTGGTGTCGCAGATGGTGGCGGTGCGGGACAGCATGATGCGGCTCCGCGACGAGGCGCTCAGCCACGCGCGGGGCTTGATCGAGCCGGTGGACGACTTCGCGGGTGAGCTGAGGTCCGCGCTCAAGGGCGGCGACTGGTCGGCGTTCAACGCCGGCGACGTCCCGCATCCCGAGGACACCGAGATCGGGGCCTGCCCCGGCGGCACGCTGCCCCAGACGGGGTCGGCGGCGGAACGAGTGTGCGTCCCGGACGACCTGCCCGAGCTGACGGCGAACATGGCCGGTGACGGCGTGCCCGCGGAGGCCGCGGAGGCGTTCCGGCTGAGGCAGGCTCTGGTCGAGGCGGAGCACGACCGGCTGCGGTCGGAGAGCGAGTACGCGCGGCAGCTGGTCGATGCGGCGGCCGTGAAGATCGCCAACTGGCACGGGTGCGAGACGGACCCGGGGGCGGGGTCGAGCGCCATGCGTTGTCCCGACGGGGTGGCGGAGACGGAGGGTGGCCGGGCGCAGCTGCTCGACGCGCTGGATGCGCTCTCGTCGGCCGACTGCGAGGCGGCCGGCGGCGACGGGTCGGGCGGCGCCTGCCCGTCGATGGCGCAGCTGCGGTCGCTGATGGTGACGGGGTTGCAGTCGATGGCGGCGTTCGCGGCGGCGGAAGCCGAGATCGAGGCGGCGGAGCTCGACATCGCGCGGCGGGACGAGGAGGCGCGGCTGCTCCAGGAGGCGCTCCGCCGTCAGGAGGCGGTCGAGAGCCTCGAAGGCATCGAGGCGCTCTTCGACGCCGACGTGTCGAGTCCGGCGTTCGCTGGCGGCCCCCTGGCCGGCTGGTGACGCGTGTTCCCCGGTTTCGGAGGTGAGTGATGACTGACAGCGGCCAGGACATCGAGGTGCGTCGGCGACGTCCGAGGAGTTCCCGGCTGATGCGCGGGGCGGTCGCGGTGGGGCTCGTGTGCGTGTTGTTCCTCACCGTGCCGGCGCGCAGCGATGCGGGCTGGGCGGGGATGCTCGTCCAGATGGTCTCGGTCCTCGAGAACCTGCGCCGGATCGTTCAGACCGCGGAGGAGATGACGGCGAACGCGACGGCCGAGTTCCGGGGGCTGCTCGACCCCGGTGGGGTCGTGAGTGGAATCCAGAGCCTGTCTGACTGGCGCGGGCTCTACCGGCAGTTCCTGGAGGTGCCGGAGGTGTGGGAGCTGGCGCCGAAGAGCGCGGAGCTGGTCGCGGAGGGTCTCGGGGACTACCGGACGGCGGCGCAGCTCGCGGGAGGCGATGGCTGGTCGGCGTACGACTTCAAGTCGCTGGCGGGGTGGAACGGCTTCCTCGAGAGCGGTCCGTTGTCGTGGACGGGCGGCATCGGGAGCACGATGGGCGCGTTGGAGAGCCTCGACGTGGTCGACGCCGAGACGCTGAGGGCGTTCCGGAGCGCGGTCGAGGCGGAGTCTGTGATTCACGGGATGCGGTATGCGCGTTCGCTGGAGAGCCGGCTGGCGTCCGCGGCGCTGTTGGGCTCGACCGCGGCCGACGGCGCGCAGGCGCTGGGCCCCGACGAAGGGATGCTCGAGGCGCTGGAGGAGGTCGTCGAGGAGGCGGTGGAGGTGAGCTCGGCCGAGACGGCCAGCGACGCCGAGCAGAGCAGCGGGCAGACGATGGTCGTGGCGGGCCTGGCGTCGACGGCGGCGGGCACGCTGGGGGTCGCGGCGGCGCGGTTCAAGGGGGCGATCGAGGAACGCGACCGCAAGCTGTGGGAGGCCGCGCAGCGGCGTTCGGAGATGGCGCGCGGCCTCCAGCGCATTGCGGAGCTCGACTTCACCGTGACAGGCACGCCGGCCCCGTTCGGGGCGTCGGACGACGAGGACTGACGTGGCGAATGCTGCCCGCCGCCGGCACCTCGTCGCGGTAGTTGCGCTGAGCCTGGTGGTCCTGGGCGTTGCGCCGGCATTGGCGCAGCCGACGGATCCGGGGTCGACGCAGATCGACGATGCCCTGGAGGCGGTGGGCGACCGGATTGTCGGGGGCGGCGTCAGCTTGCGCGACTGGTTCTACAACCTCGGTCTCTCGCTGTGGGGGGCGCTGGCGTTGAGCATGGTGGCCTGGCAGGGGATTCAGGTCGCGCTCGGGGGGCGGTTCGAGATAGGTGACCTGGTGAAGTTCCTCTTCTGGCTCGCCGTCCCGAGGATGATCCTCGAGGGGTTCTACACGGACTACGAGCTGTTCGGGAACCAGACGTTCGTGGCCATGGTGACGAACCAGGGGCCGGCGATGGCGTCGGCGCTCAATCCCGGAGGGGGGCCCTGGACGGAAGCGATGAATGCGGTGCTGACCGCGGTGGGTCAGATGCTCGGAAAGGTGCTGCAGATCTCGGTATTCGGGGATGCCGGTCTGTTCAGCGGGCTCGCCGTGCTGGCGCAGCTGGCGTTGATGTACGTCGTATTGATGATTGTCACCGTCCTCGGGTTGGTGTTCGTTCTTGTGGCGCTGGTCCTGGTGTATGTGCAGACGCTCTGGGCCGAGGTCGCGGTGGGGATGATGTCGCTGGCCGGCCCGGTGTTCGTGCCCTTTCTCCTGGTCGAGCAGCTCAGCTTCATGTTCTGGTCGTGGTTCAAGGCGATCCTCCATTACTCGTTGCAGGCGTTCGTGGGGGGCATGATGATGGCGCTGATCGGCGAGTTGGCGCTGGGACCGATCACGAACATGGCGGCGCTGGTTGCGGCTATCAGCCCGGTGCCCGGAGACGGCGGTGTGAACCTCCAGGTCGGCCGGCTCTGGGACGATCTCATTCTGCCGACGCTCCAGTGGTTCCCCATCATGGTGTGCTGCCTCTTCATGTCGCTGAAGGTGGGCGAGTTCACGGCGGCGCTGGTGTCGGGCATGGGGGCGCCCACCTCGGGCATGGCGGGCGTGGCGTTGGCGGCGATGACGGCGGGCAAGAGCGTGGCGCTGCGGGCCGGGGCGATGGCGGCGAAGCGCTTCACGAGGGCGGGAGTCTGACGGATGGCCGGTGCGCGGGAGTTCGCGGAGATCTGGGGCGAGGAGATGCACCGTGCCCGCCAGTACCGCGCGGTGGTGTTGCTGTTGACGTTGGGGCTGACGGCATCGGGGGCGGGGCACTGCGCGGCCGCTCTGGAGCCCGAGCCGCCGCCGCTCGTGGTGCGCGTCGACGAGGTGGGGCGCGCCGAGGTGGTGGACTACCTGCCGGAGGCGGTCGCGCCCACGTCGCCGGAGACGCTGTTCTTCATCCGCCGGTTCGTGGTCGACCAGTACGAGCGGCGCGCGGCGGTGGTGGAGGAGCGCTGGGGCCGGTCGTTCCACTTCGTGTCGCAGGAGGTGGCGGACGCTCTCGTCGCGGACCACTCCGGTGAGGTGACGGGTTACCTGTCGGGCCGGTTGACCGACGAGGTGCGGGTGGAGGACGTGGCGATCCGGGTGGTCCCGGGCCTCGAGCCTCCTTACGGCGCGGAGGTGCGGTTCGACCGGGTGACCTACTTGAGAGGACGAGAGACTGCGCGCGCCAGCGTCACGCTAGGGTTGCAGTTCTCGTTCACGGCGGTGGACCGGACTCTCATCTTCGACAACCCGATCGGGCTCGTGATCAGCTTCCTTGAGGCCAGCGAGGTGGTGCGGTGATGGAGAGTGGGGAGGCGCGGGCGCGGTCGGAAGAGATGGCCGGTCGGCTCCGGGAGAAGTTCGGGCTGGACCAGGAGGAGGCTGAGTTCGTCGTGCTCGTCGGGCGGAACGGGGGGGTGTGTCTAGTAGGACAGGTGGCTGCGTGGTGCCGGGCTCGCAAGTTGGCGGCATCGCCCCCGGCGGTTTCGAGATGGATCAATGGCCTTCGCGACAAGTTGGGCGCGGGTTTCACAACGTGCCCTCTGGAGCGCGAGGGCACGCGTAGCGTGCAATTACTTCAGTTCGTGGGCCGGAAGGTCTATGCGGAGCTTGGGATGGATGAGAGCCGCTGGCGGCGCCCGGCGCAGAGGAAGGCGACAATCGTGGAGATCAAGCGCCGGCTGGTGAGTGTCGGTGCGGTCCTGTCCCGCTGGTGGTATCCGTGGCTCGGCACGGTGGAGGCATCGGTGGGGTGGTGCGACGCCCTCGGGATCGACCGCGCGGTGCTTCCGCAGACTCGCTACGGGACGGGTGGCAAGAAGAAGCCGAGCTACTTCGCGGACCGCTCGCCGCACGCCGCGGAGGGCAACCTCTGTCTCTTCGTCTGCCCGCTGGTGGTCGAGGAGAGGGACGAGAGCAGGGGGCTCCGCAAGTGGGGCCGAAGCTACGCCCCCCTGTGGCAGGCCCTGGGCCGCGTGGGCGTGCAGACGACGGTCGTTGTCGCGCGGAGCGCGCAGACCCTGTCGGTGCCGGTCGCGGACGTGATGAGCGGCTGGGAGGCGGGCGGCGAGAGCCACCGGGCGGTGCGGGGCATCTGGTTCGATACCCAGCTCGACTACGTGCTCGCGGGGAACGCCCCGGCCGTGCTCGAGGCGCACGGCGGGCCGGAGGGCGTCGCCCGCCGGCGCCGCGAGCTGGCGGCGGCGATCGAGGCGGCGCGGACGGAAGTGGTCCGCGGGGTGGCGAAGACCGAGGAGCTCGTGCTGGAGGAGGTGCCGGCATGATGACGCATCTGGGGCGGCTGCTGACCTGGAAGTTCAACGCCGCGGTCGGGGTGACGGCGGCGTGGTGCTGGTACTTGCCGTGGCCGGCGGAGGACCCGGCGGTGCGCCTCGTGCGGTTGCAGTCGCCGATGTGGTACCAGGCGCTCTGGGCGTGGTCTCTGGTGAGCCCGGGCGTCATCGTGCTGATTCTCGCGCTCATCGCGGAGTCGGTGAAGCGGGTGTGGTTCGAGTCGCAGGTCTCCGAGGTCTTCGGACGCGGGGAGCTGCCGGCCTGGCCGCAGTCGCCGGACGACCCCGACCCGTCGCTCGTGATCGGCGAGCAGCACCACCGGACGCGGTTCGAGGAGGTCCGGAACCCCCGCTGGCTGGTGATACCGAAGAAGGGCCTGTTCACCGGGCTTCTGATCCTGGGGGCGGTCGGCACGGGGAAGACGGCCGGCTGCATGCGCCCCTTCGTGCGCCAGCTCCTGACGTGGCAGGCCCGCGACAGGGCGAAGCGCGCGGCGGCGCTCTGCCTGGAGGTCAAGGGCGACTTCTGCTTCGACGTGAAGAAGATGCTGGACGACTGCGGCCGGTCGGAGGACTACATCGAGCTGAACATGGAGCCGGCCGGCTACGCGTGGAACCCGCTGGCGGCGCCGTGGCTGGATCCCTCGTCGCTGGCCGGCACGATCGCCTCGCTCATCAACCAGCTCTACGGCAAGGGGAAGGAGCCGTTCTGGCAGCAGGCGTACACGGCGTTCGCGCAGTGGGTGATCGTCTTGAAACGGCTGGAGTATCCGTCGTGGGTGACGATGGCGGACCTGTACCACTACGTGCTCGAGGAGGAGAGGATCACCGAGGACATCGCGGCGATGAAGAAGCGCCTCGACGAGCGGTGGGCGAAGCCGGACAGGGTCGACGTGTGCGTCGACGCCGAGCTGTACGAGGCTCACTCGGAGGAGCTCGCGAACTGGGTGTGGGAGCCGGCCAGCAACGGCCGGATGGCGGCGCGGATCGCGGCGGGCCGCGAGGACCAGGTCGAGCGCGCGGCCGAGGACTGCCGGCACCACCTCGGGGTCGAGCCTGATGTCTACCCGGTGGGCTACAGCGACGCCGAGCCCGGGCACACGAAGGAAGAGTACGAACACATGGAGCTGACCCAGCGCGGCGAGCTCGCGTCGGTCGAGCTGTGGCTGGAGAAGGACTGGAAGCAGCTGGCGGAGCAGACGCGCACGAACGTGGCGACGGGTCTGTCGGTGTTCCTGGGGATGTTCGACCTGCCGGAAGTGAAGGCGAAGTTCTGCCCGCCGTGCCCGGACCCGGCGGGGAAGAAGGGAGTCCCGGTCGGCGGCGGGGCCAGGGCGAGGGCGGCCGCGCGCCTGAAGCCGCTGCCTTCTCTGGATGAATTGATCGAGCAGGGCAGGGTCGTCGCCCTGAACCTGCCGGCGGGGAAGAACCCGAACCTCGGTCGGGTGATCGGGGTGATGCTCAAGCAGGGGTGGCTCGGCACTCTGCTGCTGCGGCCGGAGAGGATGGCGAAGCGGCCCGGCTGGGAGCCGCGTCCGGCGGTGTTCATCTGCGACGAGTACCAGGCGTTCGTCACGGCGGGCGAGGGCGGCGACGGCGGCGACGACAAGGCGTTCTCGTTGACGCGGCAGTCGCGGTGCATCCCGATCGTGGCGACGCAGTCGTTGTCGAGCCTGCGCTCCGTGCTGGGGAGCTCGGAGGCGTGGCGGACGTTGCTTCAGACGCTGCGGAGCCGCATCTACCTGTCTCAGGCGGACGACCAGTCGGCCAAGATCGCGAGCGACCTGTGCGGCCAGGTGTCGCGGATGCGCGAGAGCTGGTCGGTGCAGGAGCAGACGGGCCGGGCCGGAGCGAGCCTGCTGTCGGGGAGGATTGGCGGGGCGGGGACGTCGGCGGGCATCACGAAGTCGTTCCAGGACCGGAAGGAAGCGCTCTTCGGCGCGCGGGAGTTCACGGTGCTGGAGAACTACTCGGGCATCGCGCAGATCTTCGACGGGAACGAGGTCCACGACGCGACCCGGGTGTATCTGAAGCCCGACTACGTGGCCAAGGACCTGACGTACTGGCGGGCTCGGGAAGCGGGGAAGCTCTGATGGAGGGGAGGCTCTGATGGAACGGCAGCTCTCGCTCGGGGACCTGGTGGACTTCCTGCCGGAGCTCGGTCCGCTGGTGGCGGACGACTCGGTGACGGAGATCATGATCAACGGGCCGGGCTCGCTCTATGTGGAGCGCGCCGGCAAGCTGGCGCGCGTCGAGGGGGTCTCGGAGACGTTGACGGCGGCGTCGCTCCGGTCGGCGGCGATGCAGGTCACGCGGCCGTTGGGGTTCGACCTGCTGCGCGACTCGCCGATCGTGGACGCGCGGCTCGAGGACGGTTCCCGGGTGGCGGTGGCGTATCCGCCGGCGACGCCGGAGGTGGCGATCACGATCCGGCGGTTCGGGAGGAAGTTCCTGACGGCGGACGACCTGGTGGGGATGGGCTCGCTGCCGCGTTCGGTGCTCGAGGCGATGGCGCGGGTGGCGTCCTCGGACGGGAACATCCTGATCGCCGGGGGGACGGGCAGCGGGAAGACGACGCTGCTGAACGCGGTCGTGGGCCTGCTCCCGCGGGAGGACCGCATCGTCGTGATCGAGGACACGATGGAGATCCGTTGCAACCACCCGAACTGCGTCCGCCTTGAGGCGCGCGGCGCGTCGGGGGGCGGGGTGGCGGTCCGGGACCTGGTCAGGCACACCCTGCGGCACCGTCCCGACCACATCGTGATCGGCGAGGTCCGCGGGGCGGAGGCGGGGGACGTCCTCCAGGCGCTGAACACCGGCCACGGCGGCTCGATGACGACGATCCATGCGTCGACGTGCGAGAGCGCGCTGTCGCGGATGGCGAACTGCGCGATGCAGGCCGGTGACGGACTGCCGTGGGACGTGACGTGCGGGAACGTGGCCCAGGCGTTCTCGATGGTGGTGCGCCAAGCGCGGGTGGGCGGCGCCCGGGGCGTTCGGGAAGTGCTGTACGTGGACGGCTACGACGCCGTCGAGCGGCGGTGGGTGCTGCGGGAGGCGTGGCGTTCGCCGCGGGCGGCGGAGCTGGGCACGGACGGTCCGGGGTGGCGTCCCGTCGAAGGCCTGCGCGGGGTGAAGGCGGGTCCTCGGGAGGAGGTGACGGTGGCTTCCCTGTTGTTGGCGCTGGGAGGGTCGTCGGCCGGGAAGAAGTTGTGGCGTGCCCGCCGCCGGCGGGCAACGGGCAGGGGCAGCCGCGGGCTGGCCGCGGTCCCGGTGGTCCGTCCGCAACGGGCGGCCGGCGCGGCGAACTCGGACGGGACGGCTGGGGAGGAAGAGGAGGCGGAGGCCTGAATGGAGGGCGCGAGCTTGTGGTTGATTATCGGCATCATCGGCGTCGGCGACGCAACCGTCTTCTGGCGCTTGGTGAGGGAGATCCTGGTCGAGGACGACGACAGGTGGATGGTGTTGTTCGGGTTCGGGATGGGGTGGACGTTGTTCTGCGCGGGGCTGTACCTGCTGTTGCAGGAGAGAGCCTGCTGTGAGCAGGGCAATGACCCTGGATGCGAACGGTGAGGACCGCGGGGCGGCTGCTCGAGGTGACCGTGGGGGCCGGGCTGGCGTGAAGGAGAGGTGGTGATGGCTACGGAGGCGGTAGATGCGGGGCAGGCCGCGACGAGTGTGCCCGGTCTGAAAGAAGGCGCCCGGGTTCCCGCCAAGGAAGAGGATTGGATCTCCGACACGAAGGGGGACGGAGACGGGAACGGTACGCCCCCTGCTGAGAATGCGCCGGCCGAGCAGCAGGGCGAGGGGAGTTCTGCACGGGGGAGAGAGAGTGCCGGGCAGGGCGCGGGGGACTCGGCGGGGTCGGGGAAGGGCGGCGGGCAGGAGCGAAGCCTGGCGTCGACGGCGACGTCGGCGTCGGACGATTCGGGTGAGCTGATAAGGCTGCTGCGTGACTTGGAGTCGGGTGACCGTAGCCTCGGCCCGGACCGCGCGCTGCTGGCGGCGGAAGCGGTCGGCGCGCTCTTCTCGGCGCCGGGCGGGATGTCGGTGCGGGAGAACGCGGCGCTGGTCATCCGGGAGCTGGCGCGCGCGGGGGTCGACGTCGGCAAGATGCTCGCGGCGATCGCGGAGGTCTCGGCCCGGGACCGCACGGCGGTGGTGGCGGGTGAGCTGCAGGAAGGCCTGAAGGACGTTATCGCCCTCGTGCACCGGATGGCGGCGGCGACGTCGTCGCGCGTGGGCGCGCATCTGAGCGGCTTCGACGAGCGCGCCCAGGGCGTGGTCACATCGGCGCTGATGGCGCAGGCGGTGCTCGACCAGGTGGAGGCGAACAGCCGGAAGTTGATCGTGCGTTTCGACGAGGTCAAGCGGACGACGGAGGGCCTGGGGTCCAGGGTCGGCGCCGCGAAGGTCGAGGTCCAGGCGGCGGCGACGGCGGCCGAGGGCTGGGTGGAGAACGCGGGGACGCTGGGCCGCGGCGTGTGGTGGTGGGCGCTCGTGGGCGGGGTCATGGGCGGGGTCATGAGCGGCGCGTTCGCCGGTCTCATCCAGAGGGCGCTGGCGGGGCTGTGATGGCTCAGAGGGACGGTACTGCGCGGTCCGCGACGGCGTTCGACGGCGAGGACCTCGTCCGCCGGTTGACGGGAGCCGGTGGCGACGAGCGCGCCGAGCGGAAGGCGGTCGGCCAGTACCTCGCGGAGCTGTCCGCGGCCGCCCGTGGGGCGAAGCTGGACGCCCTCCGGTCGGGCGTGGCGGAGGCGCGGGCGCGGCGCGAGAAGGAGAACCCGCCGCCGGACTGGTGGACGCTCGCCAACGGGATCGAGCAGAAGGAGGCGGAGGTCGGTCGCGAGTGGCGGCTCCAGGCGAAGTCGGTGGCGGGGGCGCTCGAGGAGTTCGCTCAGGCCGACCGGGGCAAGGACCGCGCCTGGCTGCGGCAAGAGGTCGCGGCGCTCAAGTCGCCGGAGTACGACCCGTTCGCGGAGAGGCGCGGCGGCGCGGCGGAGCGGGAGGCGGCGACCGCAACCGTCTCCACCGCGGGCACGGGTCGCGCGGCCGCGGCGCTGCAGGTGGACGGAACGCCGGCCGCGGTGGGCGGCGAGAAGGGGAAGGGCGATCGATCTCCGGAGCCGGGTCCGTACAGGAGGTCGCTCGCCGAGCGGCTCGTGGCGAACCCCGAGCACCCCGAAACGGTCATCAAGCAGGCCGTGCACGAGTACCTCGAGGAGGCCGGCTCAAAGTACCTGGAGCGGCTCGAGAAGGCCCTCGACGCGAGTCTGCGCACGCCCGCCGCCAAGGCGCTGGCGGAGTGCGACGCGGCGAAGCGGGAGTTCCGGGAGACGGAGCGGACGGTGGTCGTTCAGGCGGCGGGCGTGAAGCAGGACCTCAAGGAGCAGCCGGAGCGCCAGTCGGCGGCGCGCGAGCCGTCGCCGGCCGGGCCCGCGGGCGCGATGCGTGAGCGCGTCGGCACAGGGGAGAGGGGCCTGGGTCGTCGGTCCCTCGACGCGGAACGCACCCGCGAGGCGCAGGCGGACATGGAGGGCGGCCCCCGCGCGTTCGCGGCCGGCGTCACCTACCGCCTCGGCCTCCAGGTCGCCGCGGCGCGCGGCGAGGACGCGCTGGCGCGGATGGGAGAGCGGATCGAGGCCTCGACACGCGCGCAGGCCGGGCTGCGCACGGTGGGCGCGGACCCGCTCCTGGTGGCGGCCGCGGCCGACGCGATGGCGCGCAAGCGCGGCGACGGCTCGTCTCAGGTCGCCGACGTGCTCGAGGGGCGGACGGCGGAGCCGGTTCGGACGAAGACGGCGATCCTGGCCGTGGACATGCTCCACGCGCACCGTCGGGAGTGCTCCGAGTTCCCGGACCGGGCGGCGGCGAAGGAGGAGGTCTGGGAGCGCGGGCGGCGGACGCTGGCGGCGGGCCCGGCGGCGGAGTCGGCCGCGCGGGGCTCGCGCACGTGGGGAGCGGCGTGCGCGGTGGAGATCGCCGCGGCCCGCGGCGGCCGCGTGGAGAAGACGCCGCCGGCGGACTGGAAGCCGGGTCCCGGCATGGAGGGCCTGGCGTTGTCGGACCGGGGCCGGGCGGCGGTGGGCGTCGCGCGGAAGAAGGACTCGGCAGCGCTCCGGCAGCACGACGCCGCGGCGGGGCCGGTCGTCGAGGGCACGGGCCGGGGTTCGGTCCGCAGCCTCGCGGGCCGGCGGGCGGAGGGCTTCAACCGGGTGCGGCAGCTGGCGGACGGCTTGCCCGGGCGGCTGATGGCGCCGGTGTCGCGCAGGCTGGTGACCTGGGCGGCGCGGGGGGACGTCACGCGGCTGAAGCGCGTTGGGGCGGTCATCGGCCGCTCGAAGTGGCTCTCGGCCGGTGTGGTCGCGGCGCGGGTGGACCCGGCACTCGTCGCGGTGGCGGTGTCGCGGCAGTGCGCGACGTCGCTCGCGGAAGGGAAGGGCTGGACGCCTCGGGCGGGCGACAACCGGCGCCTGAGCCAGCTGGCGGTGGAGGCGTTCGAGCGGCACGACCGGCGGGAGTCGGGCGGCGCGCCCGGGGAGAGGGAGGCCCGCGAGGAGCGCTTCGGCGCCTGGCGGGCCGGCGTGTCATCTGGGGTTGCGAAGGAGCTCCGGGAGGTCCATGCCGGTTGGGACCGGCGGAAGAACCACGAGTGGTGCGAGTTCGGGGACCGTCAGGCCGATGCGGCCCGCGCCCGGGCGGGCAGGGACGCCGAGGTCCACGACGACGTCGGCCGGGTCAGGAACGGCGAGAAGCTGTGGGCGCAGCCGAGCGTGGCGAGGACGGAGAAGACGGAGAGGAAGTCCTTCTCGGAGCTCTTCACGCGGGCGGACGTGCCGGACGCCGACGGCGGCCGCGTGGTCTTCACGGCGAAAGCGGGTGTCGAGCCGAAGACGCGTGAGGTCTTCGCGCAGCTGCTGCAGCAGTCCGGCTGTGAGCTGGCGGTCTCTGACCAGGGCGACGGCCGGATCGTGGTCGAGCCGAGCAAGCGTCGGGTGGTGGTCGACCGCGAGGCGCTGAAGGGACCGGACGCCGGCTCGGTCCTGCTGGTCGCGGCCGCGTCGGCGTTCGTCGCGGCGCGGAGTGACGGGGCGCGTGTCGACCGG
Organism: Vicinamibacterales bacterium; assembly: GCA_963663815.2. Classification (GTDB taxonomy): domain Bacteria; phylum Acidobacteriota; class Vicinamibacteria; order Vicinamibacterales; family UBA8438; genus JAJEEA01. Next base: position 6,554,238 of record OY760734.1, read on the forward strand.
GGGGACGGCCTGACGGCGGCGGGCATGGTCGCGTCGAGAGTCGCGTGCGAGCAGGGCCTCGACTACCAGCCGCCGAGGGTGTTGAGGGAGCTCTCGGTGGACCGGTGGTCGGAGAAGGCCGTGGCCGAGGGGAGCCGGCACGCGCGGGCGGCCGCCGATCTGGTGGCGAGCCGGCTGGACGGCCGGGACCGGCCGTCTCCGGAGGCGCAGTCGCGGATCGACGAGGCTCACGCCGCGGTCCGGCGGGCGGCCATCGACAGCGCGCACGATCGGGTTGCCGGCCGCGAGCTCGACCGGGGCCGCGTCCAGGCGCAGGCGCGCGACCTGCCGACGACGCAGACCTTGAACCTGCCCGCGCCGGCGGTGGCGCCGGCGAGGTGAGGGGTGAACGACCAGGGAGGGGGCCATGAGTTTCTCGAGGGCGTTTCGGCGTGCGGGCGCGGCGGTGGTCCTGGCGGCGGCCGCGGCGCTCGTGTGGGGAGAGTCGGACGAGGCGGCCGTGGTGCGGGCGCAGCAGCTGGCCGTCGTCTGCGACCAGGACTGGAGCACGGCGGTCAAGGGCCGCGTGAACTGCTTCGTCGACAGCGCCGGCCGGGGGCGGCGGCTGCGGCGTCGTCATCCGGTCCCTCCGCCGGGCGGGAGCGCTACGAACGTCGGCAACTTCCAGGCCGGGGCCCAGTACTGGGACTACCGCGTCCGCCGCCGGGGCGGCTTGCCGCTCCTCTACTGCTCGGCGTCGACGCCGGTGCGTGGCCCGGAGCCGCCTTGGCGCGCGGAAGCGATGGGGGGCGCGATCCGGATCGGTGAGCTGGACTACGGCCGCGTTCAGGCTCCGGCTGACTCCGACCGGCTGGTGGAGACGTTCTGGGGCGGGCGGACCGACACGCGGCGGTGGACTCGGCGCAGCCGGTACGACCGCGAGGGTGGCCGCTGGGAGGCGGAGACCTGGGAGGTGGAGGGCGCGGGTCCGGACCCTGACGAGGACGGGGAGTCGGACGGTACCGCCGCCGGCGGGCGCGACGGCCTGGCGGCGGGCTCTCCGGGCGCGAGCTGCCCCGAGGACGGCCTGCTCGTGAATCGGTTGGTGACGGCGGGGCGGCTCCTGGGCGGTTGCATGGCGGGGAGCCCCGCCGGCGAGCACTGGATCCACGACGGCGGCCGGTTGCGGGGGGAGGCGCGCTACCGCCCGCGCGGACAGGACGGCGGGGAGGAGGACGACGACGAGGAGGAGGGAGAGGACGACGACGGCGGAGCGGACGAAGACGACGATGAAGGGAACGACGGCGACCCCGACGGGGGGGGCGACGAGGACGACAACGACAACTGCATGGAGGGCGGTGAGAACAACGCCGTCAACGAAGGCTGCCTGGACGACCAGGAGGAGGACTCGGAAGGCGGGGAAGGCAACCTCGGCGATGGGCCGGAGACCGGGAACGGCGGGGTCGACGATCCCCTGTCGGGCGGGGATGGGTCGCCGGGCGGCGGAGTGGGCGATACCGGGGACGGCATCGACTACCAGGACGGCGCCGGCGTCGTGGCCGTCCGCCACAACCTGGCGTGTCTCGAGCTGAACGCGTGGGAGGTGAGGGAGCGGGTCGTCGTGGAGACGGTGGACGTCTACGACCCGAGCTGCGACCTCGGCGGGAACGGACTCAGGGACCCGTCGTGCGACCTCAGGGGCTTCGACGCGAACGGCAATCTGCAGCGGGAGGAGTCGCGGCGCGAGCTCTACTGGGCGCGGATTCGCGGCCCCGAGAACGTCCCCTGGGCGCGGGTGTTCTGGGAGGGCCTGCCGTCGGAGATGGGCGGGCCGTTCGGGTCGGACGGGGCCGGCGCGGTCGTGATGGGCCAGGACGGCAGCGGCTATTGCCTCCTCCGGCAGGGGCTCGTCCGGAACCCCGCCCTGCCCGGCGTCGTGCCGTCGGTGTCGCGGTACCTCGCCGGTGTCTGGGCGGAGCCCTTCCGCGGGAGCGTCGCGGCGGTGTGCCCGCCGCAGGAGGACTCCTTCGGCGCCTCGGTGGCGGTCGCCGGCGCCGGGACGTTCGGTGCGGCCGATGCGCGGTTCGATGTCCGGGTCTCGGTCGATCACGCGCCGGCCGTCGGGCAGCCCGGGCTCGACGAGGACCGACCGCAGGCCGACTATCGGTCGATGCGCCCCTGCGCCGACCATCCCGAGGGCGCGACGGGCTGCGGCGAGGCCTTCGCGTCGAGCGACGCCCGCCGGCAGCGCCTGGCCGAGGCCGAGCGGCTGATCGGGGTGGAGGAGTCGCGGGGCAACACCCGTTCCTGGTCGGTGGGGAAGGACGCGGAGGTCGTGGCGTTCGACTGGCGGCTCGCGGACACGTTCAATCGGCCGCACGTGGACGGCGTGGACCGCGTCCTCGCCCTCGAGACGGACCACGTCGACGCCGTCGGCGACTTCGGGTCGGCGACGAGCAGCGAGTCCCGCGTGCTGGCGGGTCCGTGGTTCGGGTGCGGGAGCCTCAAGGGCACGATGTTCGGCGACTCGGACTCGCTGATGAGCTGGTGGAAGGGGCGCGGCGCGAACCTGCAGGACGAGCAGCTGGCGTTCGTGGCGGCCGTGCAGCCGCTGGCCGACGCGGTGGTCGCGGCGGAGACGGAGGCGGCGCGCGCGGGTGCGCGGGCGGCGTTCGAGGCGGCGGTCGCCGAGCGCTATCTCGAAGCCCGGGGCGACACCCGAGGCATCTGCGGGTGACCGGGGGGTTCCGGGGCCGGTATCCCTGCGCGATGTCGGTGCGGCTGACGCGGGAGCAGCTGGAGGAGCTGGATCGGTTGAGCCAGGAGTTCCGGGTGTCTCGGGCGCAGCTGCTACGGGAGGCCATCGACCTGGGGTTCAAGCCGATGGTGAAGCGCCTTCGCCGGGACCGCGGCGGGACGGGACCCGGCGGCGGTCCGGTGAACGGGGCGGATTGAAATCGAAAGGGGTGGGGGATGGATCTCGTTGGAGTGTGCGGCAGTCCGGTGGGTGCCCTCCTGGTGACGGTCTGGTTGCTGGCGTGGTGGACGGCCGTCGTCCGGGTCCGCGCGGCTCGGCGCGCTCCGGACGGGCGCCGGCCGGCCGGGGCGGGCTTGCGCGAGCTGGTTCATGTGCGCAGAGCGGCGGGTCGGTCCGTACGGCTCGACGCGGCTGCGGCCGGGGCGTGTGTGCTGTTGTTGACGTCGGCCGGCGAGGCCGCGGCCGCGGTGACCCTCGAGGACGTGCGCCGCGCGCCGCGGCTTCAGGAGCTCGGCCCCGCGGTGCCGATGGTCGAGGACGAGGCCCTGGTCGACTGGGCGACGGACTGGCAGCGGCGCTTCGAACCGCTGTCGCCGCAGTCCATCGACCGTCTGTCGGTGGGTCGTCGCTCGGTGTGGCGCACGGTGGCCGGCGTGGTGCTCGTCGCGGCCGCGGGCTACGTGGCCTACGAGAGCGTTCGGTGGCACCGGCAGGAAGCCGGCCGCGTGGTCGGGGGCGGCGGCCGGGCGCGCTCGGCCTGGAACCACGTCGGTCTCGCTGGCGGTCTGACACTGGCGGGCATCACGGGCGGGACAGGCCGCATGATGCTGGGCCCGTGGAGCCGGGTGCGGGTCATCGAGCAGGGGTATCTGTGAACAGACGGCGGAAGCCGCCGCGCTTCGAGGTGATCACCCGCGCGGACGGGCGGGAGTACCTCCGGCGCTGGCGCCTGTGGCGCGGGAGGTTCTTCTCGGTCTACCTCCACCGCTTCATGGCGCCCGACCAGTCCGAATGCGCGCACGACCATCCGTGGCCGTTCGTGTCGCTGGTGCTGTGGGGCGGCTACGTCGAGGAGGTCTGGCCGGACGGCGGTTCCGCCGCGGCGGAGCGCGTCCGGCGTGGGCTGCTGTCGCTCGCGTCGCGCGACGCGCTGCACTGCCACCGGGTGGTGGCGTGCCGGCCGGGCCGGACGTGGACGCTGGTCCTGACGGGGCCGCGGCGCAGGCTGTGGGGGTTCCGGACGCGCGCGGGCGGCTGGGTGCCTGAGGGGAAGTTCGATCCCGCGGTGGACTGCTGACGGGCTCGGCGCGGATCCGGACGCGGCCGAGGCGGCGTCCGTCGGCGTCGACGGGGAGAGGTCAACTCGATGGGTACGGCTGTCGAGACGTGCGAGACGGCCCTGGCGGTCGTGCTGGTGGTCGGCTTCCTGTTGGTCGCGCACTTGGTCATGGTGCTGGACATGGCTCTGGCTCGCCGGCGACGTCGTGCTCGGCGACGTTGAGTGGGCGCTCGTCGAGCTCGCGAGCGCTACGGCATGGGCGTGATGAATCTCAAGATCGCAAAGGTCAGGGCCGCCGTCGTGAGGACGGTGCCGACCATCCACTTGATGAGGCGGGTCTCGAGGTTCGCGATCTCGGTGCGCACGCCGGCGATGTCCGTCCGCTGCTCGGCACGCAGGTCGGCGACCTCGGCGCGTTGCTCCGCAACTTGCCCGGCGAGCTCGGCGATCTGCCCCGTCAGCTCAGCCCGCTGCCCGGCCATCTCGGTCCGTAATTCCGCGAGGCCGGTCTTGAACTGGTCGGACGTGACGTGGTCGCCGCGTTCGGCGGCCAGCCGCACTGCATCAGTGATGGCGTCGGCCTGCGCCGGTGTGAACTCGGCGTTGGTCAGCGACCGGGCGACGGCGTGCGTGTCGAGCATCGATGCCTCTCCAGAGGAGCTGTTCTCAGACGCGCTGTACGGGGCTCGGTGCGGTCAAGGTGCCCATTCCGAGGTTCCGGCGAAGACGCTACAGGCCGTTCTCGCCGGCCTGAGGGGCTTGTTCGGCTGCGGGTTGCGAACGGTCCGCGCCCGGGACCGGGACGCAGGCCGGAATGCGGATCGGCGGCGGCGTGGAGACGGACCATCGGACGTCGCGCGCCGTGTGGTCGTGGCATCCCGGCCGCTGGACGAGCAGGTCGAAGTCGTCGTCCATCGGGGCCATGAGGGTGAAGTGTCCGGCGGGGTCGGTCCAGGCCTCGCTCGGAGCCTCGGGGTGGGAGCCCTCGATGTAGACGCGGACGAGCGCGACGGCGTCGTCGGGGGCGACGATGCGGGACGTGCCGATGACCTGGACGGGGAGGGTGCTCATGGCAACGAGGATCATGGCGGCGCTGAAGGGCAGCATCGACAGGCGCACGAGGATCGATACCGCCTTCTGGCTTCTCGGGCTGGTCGTGGTCATCGTCTTCCTCCGGTGGACGGTTACGCCCGGCGGGTCGAGCCGCCTCGCGGACTTCCTGGCGTGGGTCCAGGGCCAGGGCGCCGTCGGCGCGAACCTCTCGGATTATATGCCGTCGCGGATCGAGACCGCCGAGCGCATGCTCGAGGTCGCCGGCGTCGGTCCGGACCAGGTGTTCCTGGACATCGGCTCGGGCGACGGCCGCCTCGTCGTGCTCGCGGCCCGCGCGGGGGCGGAGGCCATCGGCATCGACCGGCAGGAGCTCCTCGTCGAGCGCGCCCGCGACAACGCGGCGATGGCGGGGGTGGCGGACCGCGCGCGGTTCGTGCACGCCGACGCGCTCGACGTCCCCTCGATCGTCGAGCGCGCCGACGTCGTCGCGGTGTTCCTGACCATCGCGGGGCTGACGGTGGTCGGGCCGTACCTGGCCGAGGTGTTGCGCCCGGGCACGGTCGTCGTCTCGAACACGTTCGCGGTCCCGGGGTGGCGGCCGGAGTCGGTGACGATGGTGGAGGTCGACCGGCGCTGGGGCCGGACCCCGGTGTACCGCTACCGGGTGCCGGAGGCCTTCGCCGGGAACGCGGGGGACTGAGGGTGGCGTCAGAGGGCCGGGTCCTGGTCGTGGTGGAGTCGCCGGCGAAGTGCCGGACGATCCAGCAGTACCTCGGGTCGTCGTACGTCGTGCAGGCGAGCCTCGGGCACGTCCGGGACCTGCCCGCGAAGGGGAAGCGTGGCGGGCCGTGGGAGGAGCTCCCCGGTCTCGATCCGGAGAACGGCTGGGCGGCGCGTTGGGAGGTCCTCGACGGGAAGCGCGACACGGTCGCGCGGCTGAAGAAGCTGGCCGGGCGCACGCGCGTCGTGGTGCTGGCGACGGACCAGGACCGCGAGGGCGAGGCCATCGCCTGGCATCTCTGCGAGCTCCTGGGCGGCAGGCGGGAACGGTTCCGGCGGGTGACCTTCAACGAGATCACGCGGTCAGCGATCGAGCGGGCGTTCGCGCGGCCGCGGCGCATCGACGGGCGGCTGGTCGACGCGCAGAACGCGCGGCGCTTCCTGGACCGGGTGGTGGGCTACCGGGTGAGCCCGCACCTGGGCCGCCGGCTGGGCGCGGGGCTGTCGGCGGGGCGGGTGCAGTCTCCGGCGCTCCGGCTCGTGGTCGAGCGGGAGCGGGAGATCCAGGCGTTCAAGCCGCAGGCGTACTGGGAGGTGGTCGTGGCCGCGCGGTCGTCGGACGGAGAGCTCGTCGAGTTCGAAGTGGTCGACGGAGACGGGTCCGCCGCGGCCCCGCGCGGGGGCCGAGACCGGGCGCTGCGGTTCCTGGAGGAGGCGGCGGCGTCGCGGGTGGTGGAGCGGGTCCGCGAGGCCGGCCGCGTGGCGGTGCGTTCCGTGCGGTCGGCCGAGGAGGTCCGGAAGCCGCCGGCGCCGTTCACGACGTCGACGCTGCAGCAGGCCGCGTCCGCCCGGCTCAAGCTCGGCGTCGCGGAGACGATGGAGGTGGCGCAGAAGCTGTACGAGGCGGGCCGGATCACCTACATGCGGACGGACTCGACGGCGTTGTCGGCCGAGGCGGTCGAGGCGCTGCGCGGGGAGATCGCCGCGAAGTGGGGCGAGGAGGCGTTGCCGCCGGGCCCGGTCGCGCATGCGTCGGCCGCGCAGGCGCAGGAGGCCCACGAGGCCATCCGGCCGGCGGACGTGACGCGGTGCGTCGCCGGCGAGAGCGACGTCGCGGAGCGGGTCTACGACCTGGTCCGCCGTCGGGCGCTCGCCTCCCAGATGAGCGACGTCGTGCTGCGCCGCACTCGCGTCGGGGCGGAGTCCGCTGGTGTTGGCCTTCGGACGCGCGGAACCGTGGTGGTCCGCTCGGGGTGGTACGCGGCGTGGCCGCCGGACGAAGAGGAAGAACGGCTGCTGCCGCCGATCGGGGAGGGCGACGAGATGGTGGTCGAGGCCGTGAGGTCGGTGCGGAAGCGCACGAAGGCCCCGAAGCACTTCACGGAGGCGTCGCTGGTGCGCGAGCTCGAGAAGCGGGGGATCGGCCGGCCGTCGACGTACGCGGCGACGCTGAAGACACTGGCCCTCCGCGAGTACGTGGTCGCCCGTCGGCGCGACCTGCTGGCGACGGAGAAGGGGTGCTCGGTCGTGGACTGGCTCGGACGGGCCTTCCCCGAGCTGCTCGACTACGGCTTCACGGCGCGCCTCGAGGAGCAGCTCGACCGGATAGCGGCGGGCGGCGCGGACTGGAAGCGGCTGCTGGACGTCTTCGACAGCGAGCTGCGGAAGCGGCTGTCGGCCGCGCCGGGCGAGGCGGCCGAGGGAGTGGGAGCATGACGGGCGGAGAGAAGGTCGTGGGTCGCATCGCGGTGTTCGTGGTGATGGGCGTCATCCTGTTCATGGGGGTGCGGTACGTGAGGTCGGAGGGAGCCTCGGCGCCCGAGCTGTTTGCCCGGGCAGCCGGTGTTCCCGCGGACCCGTGCGCGCTCGATGGCGTCGAGTGTCCGGACCTGCCGGACGGGGGACAGGCGTACGTCGGGGTCTTCGACGCGGCCGACGTCCAGGGCCGGTTCTCGGGGCTGTGGATCGGCATGTCGTGCCTGCGGGGCGCCTGGGCCGTGGAGTTCGGGGCGGACGGGCTCGAGCGTGCGCTGCCGGGCCCGGTGGAGGTCTCCTGGGGCTGGTCGGGGATGGCGCCGGAGGACGCGCTGCTCGTCCAGTGGCGCCTCGAGGCGGGACGGGTGCTGACCGACCAGGGGCACCACGTCGTGAAGGAGCTCGCGGAGCGGTCGCTCTACGCGCGGGTGCTCGACGCGCTGGACGTGAACGTCTTCCTCGCGCAGATCTCATCGAGGGAGGGTGAGGTACTCGTGCAGGGCGCGTTCGATCTGCGCCGCCTGCGCCGCTACGTGGCCACCGTGGGCGAGGTCTGTGTGTAGGCGGGCCGTTCGGAAGGGATCTCCACCGCGCCTTCGCGGCCCGGTGTTGGAGCGGGCATCGTCACTCAACGAGGTGGAGGAATCGTGAAACCCATGACCGCCGCAATCGTAGCCGCCGTCGCGATGGCGTGTGCGCCCGCTGCCCAGGTTTCGATCCCGACCGTCGGCAATCTCGAAGCGGTGCGGGACGGTCGTTGGCTTCGCCCTGTCCTGCGACGGCGCACGCCCGCTGATGACCGTGTACCTGGGACCGTTCCCGGCGCGACTCCAGGCCCTGCAGCTGACGACTCGCACCTCCGTCGGCGCGGTGACCCGATTCGGGGAGGCGTTCCGCGCTGACGCCGCGAGCGGGTTCCACAGCCCCCGGCTCGCGGGTGACGACCTCGACGGGTTCCTGCAGGCGGTGATCGAGCCCGGAACCCTCGTCTCGAACGGATACCGCTCCTATCGGGAATCGGTAGGGTCCTTTTGCGAGATGGTGGCGATAGCGCGTTCGGCGTCCGCAGTTCGCACGGGTCCGCTCTCCCAGGCCTGGTCGTTCTTCCGATACGGCCTGGACCGCGTCAGCTCGATGCCGTGCTCCTGGCAGAAGCCGATCAACACCTCGTTGAGAAACTCGCTGCCGTTGTCCGAGTCGATCCCCCGCAACGGAAACGGAAGGGCGCCGCGGAGCCGATCCACCGCGTCGACCACGACGCCTGCTCCACGCACGAGCAGCGGTACGCATTCCGTCCAGCCGCTGGCGATATCGGTCAGCACCAGCGTCCAGACGAAGCTGCCAGCCATCGACGATCCACACCACGAAGCCCGGTACCGGATCCTGCCAATCGCCGAACGTGCACACCGGAACCCTGCCCCGTACGCGGTCGCCCCCGGAACGACGGTGCCGACCCTGACCGGCCGTCACCGCCCTCGCGGACGCCAAGCGGCGGTCGATCGTGGCGGCGCTCACCGCCATCAGTTGCTCGCGCACCCGCGGGTCCAGGGTCACGTGCCCGTGCCGCTCGAGTGCCGGCACCAGGGTCGGCAGCAGCGCCTTCAGGCGCTTCCCGCACACGCGGTCCGATGCCTCCCACAGCACGACCGGCCCCTCCGTCACGGCCTCGTCGTACACAGACCGGCGCCCCCCGCCGTACTGCCGGCATTGCCGAGCTTCCGTTCAGGACTCGGATGGCGTGCTTGCGGTGGTACCCGGTGAGCGCGACGAACTCGTCCAGGATCCGCCCCCTCTGGGCTGGCGTGCTCCGCTGATACCGCTCCGTCACCGCCGTCACCCACTCCTGCCGCGCTTGCGGACTTGATCGCCGACATCGTGCCCTCCCTTCGGTAGCAGGCCGGTCGCTGGGTCAGGTCGTCGCCGTGCTCGACGCTTTCGCCAAGGCAAGCGTCGCCTTCGTGGCCCTGGAGGCAACATCCGCGTCGCGGGCAAGCGCGACATCCAGACCCAAAGGTCATGACGACGGCTCTTGGCGCTGTTCGCCGAGGTCGAGCGCGAGCTGATCTCCGAGCGCGCCCGCGAGGGCCTCGCCCGGGCGAGGTCGGAAGCTCGGTCGCCCGAAGGACTCACTGGGCGTCTCACGGCTCGACGGCAAGGAGGACGAGATCCGGGGCGCTTCCTCGATCTGGAACGTCTCCAAGACCGCCATCGCCAAGTTGTGGTCGCACTCCCAGAGGTGACTATACACTTGACACCGCTTGACGCGGGCGGCTACCGTGCGCGGATGATTGATGGCGGATTCCTCCTGGGTCTTGTCAGATCAGCCGTTCAGATGTGGAAGAGGGTGCGTATGGCCCTCCCCTTTTCGCAGGAACGGAAGGCCATGTGGCACATCCAGGGGCACTGTGACGACATCGAGTACCTGCTCAGGGAGGACGACCCTTTTCTGTTCCAGATTAAGTTGAGAGACGTTTATCCACAACTCGAGCGCTATGGCGTCACCATGCCTAGAATCGACCCGGTACCTCAGAACGAGGACGACAACACCATATGGGTTGAGTGGCACACGTTGTTCTTGAAATTGCTAGAAAGGGAAATTCGGAATGAAACTTTCAACCTTATGCAATGGAATCACACGGTGAAGGCTAACGACACCTACAACGGTCGGATCAGAGCAAAACAGCGAAACACCTATGCGACGCGGTTGGTCAGGAAGTAGGGCACATGGACGGCGAACCGGAGATTTGGCTGAGAGTGGGCTCGCGCGTGATTCGAGTTTTGAATCCCCGAAGGCCCAGTTTTTTGGCGGAGAATGCAGAGTCTATTTTCGCGATAGGCATGTTTTGGATAATATTTGGAGCTGTGTTCTTCAGCGCGACCGACTGGACGGTCACGACAACGATTGTGGGCTTGTGCTTTTCCGTCGTCCTGGCTCGATTGTTCGTGTGGCAACAACTGCATGTGCCGTTTTTTTTCCAGGACCGAGATCATTCCACCAGGCGGCCGGCCTTGTATTTGACCTATTCAATCTACTCTGACGGCGTCAGAATTTCCGAAGCGGAGCATGGTCGCCAGCCCGTCGGTATACGTCCAGAATTAGCCAGAGCGCTCTGGGTTATGTCCACGCTGTTGGTACTGATGTTCTCGTTCGCCACTAAACCAGACCTGTTCAAGCTGGAGGTCTTCGGGCGACTCGGGTTTCTAGGCGCCCAGCTACTATTTGGCGTAACTCTGATCTTTGGAGTCATCGCACTGCGCTTTCTTTCCGTATTTCTCATACCGGACCGGTCTGGCGTATTCCGTAATCTGATAACTGAACTACGGGAACTCGTTGCCAGACGCAAAAGGACACCCTGACGAGCTTGAGAGTAGTCCCTGTCTCGCAAGAAAGGGCAACGAAATGGGATAGAGGTAAAGATGTACAAAGAACACCCGCTACTCAAACCACCAAGCGACAGCGCGTCCCTTTGGAGGTACATGAGCTTCCCAAAGTTTGTGTCGCTACTAGAGAGGAGGGCGCTCTTCTTCTGCGCGCCCGAGGTGCTTGGTGACCCGTTTGAGGGTTCAATATCAAGAGCAACACCCGCATTGACAGCAACAGTAGCCGACTCGAACCTTCGGATCGCGGATAGGAAACCGGCCAAAACAGTTGAAATCGATTTGCGGGATGTAACTAGGCATGTACGAGTGAGTTGCTGGTACAAGAACACACACGAATCGGTGGCAATGTGGAATCTGTATGCACGCGAGGAGCTTGGACTCGCCATCAGAACGCGCTTTGAAGATCTGAAGGACGCACTGATCGGCGCACAAGAAGTGTCAGTGACAGAGGTTGTGTACTATGACTACGAGACGGAACCCCTTGCATTCAGTAATCCAATGGTGCTGCTGACGCAGAAGCGGAAGAGCTTCGAGCACGAACGAGAAGTGAGAGCATTGCTGCTGGACGAGAGTGAGGACGCAACGAGAAGTCGGGGCTGCTACTGCGAGGTAGATCTTGACAAGCTGATCAAAGAGATTTACGTCGCTCCGTCCAGTGAACGATGGTGCGTCGAACTGGTGCAAGCCGTTGCAAAGCGGTACAATCTGGAAGATCGGATTCATCCGTCAAAACTGGGAGGCGAGCCCATATTTACAGCACGGATCCTAATTCCCGAGACAAGAACCAGTGCAAAATAGGGTACCGACCAGATCCGTGCTGAAATGCACCCCAAGGGTTCAACTCACGCCCTCGGGTGCTTGCGAGCCGGCCTCCGGGGCGCAGGATACCGCTAGAGCGGCGGCGAGACCGGTGCGGCTCGGTCAGGAACAAACGAGCGTTCTAACCGAACAGTCTCGGTTCGATCTCACTCTCCCTACGAGACTCGGATGCCGACAAGGGAGTCGGGCTCGACAAGGGTGACCGTCCTGATGGTCGTGGGTCAAGTCGATGGCTACCGAATCTGTTTTCGCTTGGAGGCCTTGTGAGTGGGTGGCGCGAACCCGGCCCCTCATGTCCGGGCTGCCGGACGCCCACTAGCTTGGCTTAGCTAGATGAATTAGCTAAGCAAGCTCCGGGGTCGCCTTCGTGGTGTGTGTGGACGCTCAAGGAGAACATCCGGGTCGAGGGCAGTCGCGACATCCAGACGAAGGTCATGGCCGAGGTTGAGCGCGAGCTGATCTCGGAGCGCACCCGCGAGGGCCTCGCTCGGACCAGGGCCGGAGGCCGGAAGCTCGGCCGCCCCGGGCCGCGCCGTCGGTGACGACCGTGCACGGGAACAATGTGACGTCGGCGCCGGCGCGTTGATGCCGGATTCGACGAGCGGGTGGGCTTCGACTGTCCGGGCGTCGTGGCGCGCCATTTCGCGAGGTCAGCCCGTCGTTCCGCCTCCCACAAGCGCTGGACGAGCCGACCCGGGAGATCACGCCCCGGCGCCATGGCCGGGGCGTGTAACGGGTAACGGCGTCAGCGAAGCCCGGCGGCTCGGCCGGTCCGGCAGGACGCGCGGCGCCGCGTCTCGGTAACGGTTACCGGCTCTCCTCCTCGAAGCTGCGCAGGTAACGGGACACGGTGATCGGCGCGCAGCCGATCGCCTTCGCGATGCGCCTGAAGCCGAGGCCCTGGGCCCGAAGCTCGACCATCCGCGCGACGGCCTCGGCCGACATCGGCGGGCGCAGGAACCCGCGCCTGACCGTCACGCGGCCGCGCCGGCGCAGGACCCTCCGGTCGGCGAGGGCCGGCATCGAGCGCTCGTCGTCGTCAACCTCGGGTGCGTGCTTCGCCACCTCGTGCCAGTCGACGGCGGCGCGCGTCGGACCGCCGTTGACGGGCTCGGGGTCCGGCATCTGGTCGAGGAGGCCGTCGCCGCCGCGCCACGCGACCTCGAACTCCTGCTCGGGGCCCACGACCGACTCGCGGACAACCGTCGTCAGCGGCTCGACCCGGTGGTAGACGACCGACAGCCCCGTCGTGTGGCCGGCGCCGGTGCGATACGACACGTCGGCGAGAGCCGAGCTCACGGCCGGACTCGCCAGCGCCGCGGCCAGCGCGGAGCCCTGGAGGCGCAGCTTCGTCGCCACGCGCAAGGCGCGGATCGTCGAGCCGGCGCCGTCGATCGAGCGGACGACGATCTCGGAGCCGACCCGGAGCGGCCGGCGCTCCCGGAACGGATTCCCGCCGCCGTCGCGGAACCGGTCCCTCCTCGAATTGCGGACGCGAGTGCTGGCCATCGTTCACTCCTCCTGCGGCGAGTCGCGTCCGGCCTCATGCCGACCCGCGCTCGGTGCGCACACGTCGCGCCGCAGGACCCCTGCCCGCGATTCCGGGGTCAGGGAGCCCCGGAGGGGACCGCTGCCCGGGGTGTCTAATCGACCGGCCGATGCTTTTCGGCGCCGGCGTTCAGGCCGGCCGGCCCGGGAGAGCGGCCCCTCGTCGGACACGGCGGTGGTGGTGGGGAGGGCGGTGGTGGTGGGGGGGAGGAGCCGGCCTGCGGCGAAGCCGCGTTTCTTGCCGGCGCCGTCAAGGTGAAGGAGCGGAGATTCGACGGCCCGGGCGTTCAGCGGCGGCGGTCGCTCTTCGCTTCCGCCGTCCTTGACGCCGGAATCTGCGAGAGGCGCACCCGTCTGGCCGGCCCGCTCTTCAGGCCGGCCGGGTGCGCCGTCGCAAGGGCAGGGGTTCGCCGCCCATCCCGTGGCCGTCGCCCTTCACGGCCTCGGGATGGAGGCCGGACCGCAGTCCCAGGTCCGGCCGGGGGCGGCGTCCGCCCCGCCGGCGGAGCCGGCGTTCGGAGCGGGTGACGTCCAACCCGCTCCGGGGGCGGATGGGACGACTGTGCGTGCAAGCCAACCTCTCGACCTGGCACGGCGTGAAGCAGGGGAGGACGGGGCGGCCCGCCCCGAAGCGGCGGGCCGGCAGACCCGCACGCGGGCCGCGGCGGACGGATCGGATACAGCGCGGCCCGCGTCGCTCGCGGGCCCTGTCCGGCCCGCCCTGGTCAGCATCCGGCGGGTGGGGCTCGGGGAGGGTCGTCCTCCCCGTGGAAACTGGAGGGGTTGCAGGGGAGAGCTTTGCTCACCCCCCTGGAGAATGAGCCGGACCTCTTGCGGTCCGCCAGCCAGCTAGGTGTTCGGCTTGGCCTTGGCGTTTCGCCGCGTGCCGAGCACGCGGTTCATCAACGATTGCCCCGACACCTCGTCGACGGCGTTGTCGATCATGGCCCGCGTCCGCTCCTCGTTCACCGAGGCGGTTCGGGCTACCGTTTCCTTGAGTCCGGTCACCTCCGCCTTGATCTCCGTGATCGCGGAGACTTCGTTGGCGATCGCCGCGATCCGGGTCTCCATGGCTCTGAGCGCGGCCGTGATTACGCCGGGCTCGGACTATTGAATCGTCTCGGTTGCCGTCTTGAACGCCGTGACGGCCTCGCTGAGCTCGTCGACTCCCTTTCGGGTGGTCGTGATGAGCTTCTTGACTTCGCGGGCGAGAGCTTCGAGCCCCTTCCGGGTCTCGTCGAGGGACTTGTGGAGCGACTCCCTCTTCCAGCTGGCGGATGACCTCGCCGGCTTTCTTCTCGGTCTCGTCAAGGCGCTCGATCACTTGCTCCATCGTGTCCATCTGCTTTCCTCAGAATGCGTTCTCCGAGATCAGCGTTGTATACTCGTCGGCGCGGCGCGTGTGGGCTCGCCCGATGTTCTCGACCAGCCGTCCGAGTCTGCGGGCCCCGAGTATGGCGCGGACACGGTCGTCGGGGTGATCGTGTACACGGACGATGGCTCTCTTCGTCAACGGATCGAACTCGGGTCGCTCTTGGCGCAGCTCCAGGAGTTCGGCGGTGAGCGGTGGCCCGAGTTCGGGGGCGTACTCGGCGCTCAGGTCGAAGAGCGTCTCTACGGCGGCGTCGATCTCGCGTTCGGGGATGGCGTACTTGTGTTTCGCCGCGCCCAGGGCCGCGGCGATGCTCTGGCGAGTGGTCGCGTGGTCGTGGTCGGAGCACATCGTCTCGGCGACGGCGCGGGCCAGGAGCAGCCCCGGGTGGTCGGCCTGCGATTCGAGGGCGCGGATACACAGGCCGCGCAGCTCGCCGGCTTCCATCTCGTTCTTGACCTTGCGGACGAGATCCCACCACGGTGGAAACTTGACGGTTTCGGCCGCGAGGAGTTCGCGAATATACTCTGATCCTAGGCCTTCCTGCAGGACGCGGACTTGAGCGAGCGGCAGGCCGAAGCGTTGGTAGACGTATTCAGCAATGCCATCGGCGAACCCATAACGAGAACGGACCTGGACGCCTTCAAGTCGGACATCAGAGCCGAAATCGCAGCGCTCGACGCCCGCATCGGTACTCTGGAGGCGCGAATCACTTGGCGAATCGTGCTCGCCCTCGGGGCATTCGCTGCTCTAGTTCGCCTGATGCCCTGAACCGCGCCCTAGACAAGCGTCAGAGCGTCTCAAACCACGCCTTCATCTTCAACGCCATGAGTCTGCGCCGCTCTTCCAGGAACTCATCGTAGGCAGGGATGACACCGTCAAGCAGCGACGCCGGAAGACAATGATCTGACAGGTTCTCGCGCAGGTTTTGTGCGTCTGTTATGCCGCCGTACCTCTTGCTTCCGCCGTTGCACTGGGCCGCGACCTCGGGAAAGTACGTGGCTGGTGGGTCGTCACCGATGGCGATATTGATCTCGCTCTGCGCGATCACCAGATTCGCAATCTGGTTGTAGCGGCCGGCCGGCAGATGCATCGTCTTCTTGAGGTAGTTCCTGGGAAAGACATGATGCCGATCGCTTCTGTACGTCAGCAGGTCGTTCACGGTGATGTCCCTGGACAGGAATCCTCTGTCGCCCTGCTTCACCTGCGCGGCCTGGTACGCCAAGAAGTACGGACTGTTCGACGATGACGTTTCCATCAACTGCGGGAGCATGCCGGTCCAAAAGCTCTCGGAAAGCTCATTATCGATCAGCATGCCGGCATACGCCGCCAAGCCCCGGGACTCGATCTGTCGGATATCCGTGTCGAAGGTCGTCTCAGGGTTTCCTGTGTAGCGCCTCCGTAGGGTTGCCATCACGTACCATCGCCTGACGAGTCGTTCGAGGTCGGCAGCCGGCATCTTTTCCGCCCGACCGCGAAGATAGATGATGTACGCGAAATTGACGGCGTTGAGTCCACCGATCAGTGCGCTGCTCACGAAGCCCCCCGAGCGCAGGATCATCGTGATGCGATCGAAGTGGGTCTTGTTGACGAAGGCCAGGATGCCCTTTTTCAACCGCGCGAACGACGCCTCGGCGATGGCCTCCTCGTACTCCTTGGTCTCGAAGTTGCGGCCCGAGAGCAGCGCCACCAAGTCCTGCAACCGGCCGCGCCCGAACTCGGACGTGAACGCGACCCGCAGCATGTCCGTGTAGGTCGGGTCGTAGATGTCGTCGTTGACGTCGCTCAGCCAGCGCATGCGGGGGAGAAACTCGGATGTCGCGAAGGCCGTGTCTCCCTGCTCGATGCGTGACAGAAACTCGGGCGCCACGGCAAGATGGCAGAAGTAGTCGATGGCCTTCCGGAGAAGGTTGCCCCCGTACTTTTCGCTGGCCGCGATTTTCGACATGACGAAATCGGCTTGGGAGAGTTCCGCGCCCGCTGAGTTCACGCGGATGAAGATCTCGGTCACCGTCTCAATGTCGAGATCCTCGGCCAGCTCAATGATGCCAACGGAGTTGTTGACGATCTTCCGGAGTTTCTCCAGCACGAGCGACACGCGCCGTCGGTCGGCGTGGACGTTCTTGGCTGTGTAGGCATCGGTCAACTCAACCAGGTTGGCGTGAGGCGCGAAAACGTCGGCCACGTCCTCGATCCAGGACGCGTCCTTGCGAATCGCCGGGTTGGCAACTTCGAACCGCTCCTCAACGGGGTGGAAGGCGATGCTGATGCGAACGATCTCGTAGTCCTTGGTCAAGACCTCTTGACCGAGAAGCGCCGCCATCAGAGCGGTGACGCGTTGCTGACCGTCGATCAAGATCCGCTTCCCGGCCGAGGGTGTCCCGTCCTTCAGCTTGACGGTCGGATTCCGCCAAGCGATCAGGTAGCCGACGGGGTAGCCGCGATAGAGTGAATCGAGGAGATTGCGAACTTTGGTCGCATCCCAGACGAACGGACGTTGGATCTCCGGAATCGCGATCTCGCCGGACTTCACCCAGGTGAGCAGCGTTTCGATGGGATGGGGCGTCACCGAGTACCGTTGAATTACCATGAGTCGGACTCTTCCTCCCGCAGCCTCGCTGAGTTCGCAGGCGGGGCCAGCAATCGCGGCTGGCGGTGCCTTCCCGTGCATAGGGCACGGCGTTCCCGTGCATAGGGCACGGCGGCTGGCGCGCAACCCGAGATGGTACCACGTCGTGTTGCTCGGGCAGGCGCTTCGACTCGAGGAAGCCCGTGCCGCACAGCAGAGCGGTGGCGAGCATCCGGCAGACCACCGGACGGCGCCGGCACCACGACGGAGTCGTTCTGCTTCAGCGCGCTCAGGATCGCCTCGCCCTGGAACGGGCGGAAATCCCGTTTCCGGAAGATGTTCCGAAGGAACAGCGTCAGCGCCGGGCGCGCGTCAGCGTACGTTTCGGCCACCGCCGGGCGGCGGTTCCGGTCGTAGGACTGTCGAGTCGCCATCGGCGGCGGGATCGACGCGGGACGGATGATGAAGTCGGGTTCTCCGGTTCGGTCGATGGCGTCGAACGGGCTTGAGTCGAATTCCACGGCGATGCGGAGTTTGTCGCAGGCGTTGGCCGGGGCGGCCGGCTCGCCTCCTTCAGACCTGTCGGCCGCATCGGGCGGCCAGGTGACGGGCGGGTTGTCGCCGGCGTGCACGGTGCAGGCTCTCGGCGCTGTCCGGGTGCCGTAGAGTGCGTCGAGCGCCGCGATCATGTCGAGAGCGTCGGTGACGCCTCCCGCGGCGGCTGCGCCGGCGCCGGTAACGGTGACACGCCAGTCGGCGCCGCGGGTAAGCCAGCCGTACTCGACGGCCCGCGCGAGCGCGAACTGGACCTTGGATGCCTTGGCGCACTCGATGGCCAGCGCGGCGGGTTCGCTGTGGCCGGCCGGCGGGAACGCTTCGAGCGCGGCCCGGGACCGCTCCTGGATGCGGTCGAGCGCCGGGCCGCGGCCGCGCATCACCTCGTCGTTGGTGACGCGGACGACGTCGATCCCAACGTCGTGCAGCTCCTTGTCTCGGACGCGGTCGGCGTCGGGGTCGTGCTCGGGGCCGTCGAGCTCGACCGTGAACGGCCGGCCGGCCGGATGGCAGAACAGGAAGTCGCTCCGGCGGGCGCCGGAGCCGTCTCCGAGGCCGGCGGCCTCAAGGAGCGTGTCGAGCGGCGCCTGCGGCGTGAACCAGTGTCCCCCCTCGGGTCCGAGGGCCTCCGGCACCCACCTTTTCAGGAACACCGCCTCGGCGTCGCTATCGACGAGCGCGTCGGTGTCGCCGGGCGTGCCGTCGAAAGACGGGTCGAGCGTGAACACGCGCTTCCTGAGCGCTTGCGCCAGGATCGTGTCCGCCCTGGCGCTGAGAGCGTCGTTCAGCTTCTCGCGGTTCCAGCCGACCTCATGCGAGTCCTCGCCGAGTTCGGCGACCTGGTCGGTCAAGGCACCGGCCTTGAGCGCCGCGCGCTCGACCCCGAGCGTCGCGAGCGGGGTCCGCCCTCGGCGGAGGATCTTGATCAGCAGGCTGCTCGTGAACCGGGCGTCCGTCGTGCCTTCGAGCGACCGGCTGGAATTCGACAGCACGAGCGTCTGGCACAGCACCTTGCGCAAGCGGTTCGCCTTCGCGAGGTGGCGGTGGAGGATGCCGGGGAGCGAGCCGATGGAGACGTACTCGGCGGCGAAGCCGGGGCGACGTTGGGGCGTTTTCCGGTCCACTCGACCGGGAGGTCGAGCATCTGCCGATTCGTCGGTGGCCCGGGCGGGCCGCTCGGGCTGGGCTTCTTGCCCGTCTCCGGGCGGTCTAATGCGCGAGGACGCCGGCGCCGGCGGCGGGTCGGTCGGGGCTCGTCGGTCGCGATGCCGGGCGGGGGCGAGGTCGCGCGGGTTGTTCGCGTGTTCGCATGGGTCCGCGGGAATTGTAGGCCGGATGCGCTCGATGCATTGCGCCCGCCACTCCTGGGATGAGGCATCGTCGAATGGGCTCAGGCGACTCGCGTCTGGGAATGGCTGCCGGGAGGGAGGCGGTGGGCCCTTGGGGAGCCGTGGGTGCGCGCCCCGCTTTGCTCCCGAGGACGACTGCCGCTGGCGGACGCGAGGCGGCTGTCAACCGAGCCCAGCCACGTCGAGAGCGTCCGGCCGGGATGCGGTGCCTTGGGTGATGCGCTCCTCGAGGAACAGCTTGGCGTCGCGCCGCTTCGCGAACGCGGCCGAGGGGCGCCACTCTTCGGGCTGATCGGTTGCCTCGTGAACCTCCCAGCGGGCGGAGTCCGGTTGCGGTCCGGACTTCGTTCGTACGAGCCGCCAGCGGCCGTCGGGGGTGCGGTACTCTCGCCGGCCGTTCTTGCCCGGCTCGTGTCTCGGTGTCAGCTTCATGCGTTCGTGCTCTGTCGTTCCGCCGGCTGCTCTCACGCGCGCCCGGTCGTCACCCGTGCGATTCCACCCCCTCGGCGGGGAGCCGTCGTCTCGACGTCGCCCACGTGTGCGCCGACGTCGCCGGCGCCGAAGAGCGGGAGCTGGCGGAGCGCCTGGTCGACTTCGGCGACGGTGGCGGCCCTGAAGCCGTTGCCCGTGTCGACATCGACTCGAACTACTCCTGCCTCGTCGGTGGCCAGGACCCGCCAGCGGAGGATGGTCATGAGGGGCCTGCTGCCGTGACCAGGTTGCTCTCGCTCCGCACCCACTCGACGAGGGGCGCGACGTCGTCGGCGGCCCAGGCGTCCCAGGCGTCGAATCCCTCGGTCGCCGGCGCCCACCAGGGGAGGCCCGTCCTCACGGCGGCGTCGATGCCGGGACGGACGCCGTTCTCGTCCGGATGGTCGTGGTCCGCGATGACGGCGGCCGGGCGCCGGCCGAGCCGTCTGGCCGTCTCGAGGAGTCCGTTTCGGGAGAGGCAGGCCGCGACGCCGAGCGGCGGGTCGGTGATGCAGAGGGCGACCGCGAGGGCGGAGGCCACCCCCTCGGTGAGCAGGAGCGGTCCCGCCGCGCGCCAGCGGGGCGACGTCGCGAGTCCAGAGAGCCGCAGGTCGCGCTGAAACCGCTTGGCGCCGTCGGGTAGGATGAACTGGGCGCCGGCGATGCCGGGAAGCAGCTGCCCGCCGGCGAAGGGCTTCAGCGGCACGAGCCACATGTCGCGGTGCGTCCAGACGAGCCGCTCGGAGTCGGGGAACTTCCGGCGGAAGTACGTCGGCTGGCCGCGGTGGGCGACGGCGAAGAGCCGCCGGGCGCGGCGGGCCTGGTCGGAGAGTGTCGGGTCGGCGAGCTCGACCGCGACGGTGGCCGGGCGCCGGCGCCGCGGCCGAACCCGGGTGTCGAACGAGTCGCCGAGCAACGCGCGGTGCAGTTGCCGGTACGTGTGTCCGTGCCGGCATCGCGCGAGCACGGGTTGGACGCGCCCGGGCTTGATCCAGAAGCGGTCGTCGCCGGTCTGGCAGATCGGGCAGGGGCCGCAGTGCTCCTGCCCGCGGCGGCGGAGCGTGATGCCCTGCCGGCGGCACGCATCGATCCAGTCGTGGACCGTGGGCATGACTTGGTTCCGTTTCGATCGGGCCTGCAGGGCGCTCGAGCCCGGAGTGACGACCGTGGGGCTGTCCGAAGCCGGCACCCTGCTGTCCGGCATGATATCCCGTCCTGTGCGCGCCGGAGCGAATCACTCGTCCAATCGGAGGGGGGCCTACATGAGATGGAGTTCGCTCGACACGGCCGCGCTGGTTGTCGCGGTCGGGGCGGCGCTGGCCGGTTGCGCATCGAGGGGGCCTCGCGCGGCCGAGATGGAGCAGGTGAGCGAACAGCGGGCCTGCCAGGTCCGCCCGGAGGCGTGCGGTCCGGAAGCCGGACTGGAGGCGTGGGCGGCGGGGCTGCGCCGCCTGCGTGCCGAGCAGTGCGGGACCGATCACGGTCTCGGACCCGGCGCGGCCGAGTTCGTTTGCGAGGAGCCGGCCCGGTTCGTGCGCTACGACTTCGACCTGATGCCATGGATGAACACGGACTGGGCATCGCGGCCTGGCCCCGCGCGCCGCGGTGCGCTCCTGTGCCGGGAAGGCGGCGGCTTCGCGGCCGTGGACAGCAGCTTCGGGGAGTTCTGGGTGCCGGTGCAGTACTACCGGCAGGATCGCCACCCGCTGGTGCGGCTGATCCCGCAGCAGCGGATGGCCGGGTTCATCGCCTGGGCGCGGCGATCTTGCGCGGGGTGACTGCCGCGCATTCACGGTTGGGATTCTCCGGCGAGATTCTCCAGCCGCGTCCGCTCGTCTTCGAGTTCCCTCAGGTAGGTGATGACTATGGAGCGGGCCGACGCGCCGGGGTTACCGGTTCTCGCGAGGGCGAAGGCGTCCCATGTATCGTCATAGAGCCGAGACGTTCCGGGGCCGTCATTGAAGTAGCCCCGGGCTTGGTCGAAGGCCATCTGGCTTCGGTCCGGGCGGCTTCAGCCTGGGCGGCGGTCGAGGCTGCGTGCTCTACCCGTTGCTCAAGCAGGTTCAGAACCTGCTGCTGAACTACCTCGACCTCGTCGAGGGTGACCGCCACTTCGTCGGAGCATCCGAGGACGTTCACGATTCGACAACCGGCTCTGCTGCGCAACCACCAGGACGACAGGCTGCTCGTGGCGGTTCGTCCACGCGATCGCCGTAAAGGGCTGCACCGGCGCGAAGCCCAGGGTCGCGAGGAGGTCGTTGACCTGGTCGACGGCGGGCGGGTGCTTCGTGAGCTCGTGCTGCTCGATGTCCAGGTGGTACTCTGCGGGGAGGGTTCCGAGGTAGTGGGCGTCGTCCTCGTACGCGGCTTCGATCGTACGGGGGTCGAGGTCGCCGGGGTGGTCGGGGATGGCGCAGACGATGAGCGGGTCCGCGTCCGAGGCTGAATGAGCGTCATTGGTCCGTGCGGCGCGTCGTCGCCGCCGAAAGGCAGTCGTTGGCGACGAGGCTCCAGGAGTCCCTGACTGCGCCATCCCTTCCGGGCCACACGGTCTTGGTGAGGTCGCCCATCAGGCAGACCCCGCTTCCCTTCCTGCACTTCGCGAGCCGCGCGGCGGCGTCCCGGAAGGCGGTGACGTCGAGGAACCACGTCTGCGGTTCGGGCGCTCGGGGTCCGGTGACGTTGACCGCGACCCTGGCCGTCGTGTAGTTCGCGCCGGCCTTCGAGGTGCGTTCGACGGGGTCGGCGACGAGCCGTCCGAACGCGGAGATCTGGACGTTGGGGGTCGGTGGAGCCGGCGGCGACCCCGTCGTTGTTGTCGTGGCCGGCGTGTCCGGGGCTGGCGCGTCAGCAGTCATCGGGTCGGAGCCTGTCAGGGAACAGCGGGAGCCTGGGGGAGCACGGCGCGTTCGAGTGTTTCGAGGCGCTGCTCGACCTTGCCGAACTCGATCTCGACGTTGCGAAGCCGGGTGTTGAACTCGCGATGGTCCTCGCGCATTTCGCGATGGTCCTCTCGCATGTCGCCGCGGAGCGTGTCGAGCCGACGGTCGACGGATTCGACGCGACCGTTCAGGGCGTCCATCTGACCGGTGATCGTGGCCAGATGGTCGTTGATTCCGCTTGCGACGATAGCGATGGTGCTCACGATGATCGTCGTGATCGCGAGCCCGGTTCCGATGATGGTCAGGTTCGTCTGGTTCATCTTGGCCTCACATTACCACGGCCCGCCCCATCGGGGCCGTGCCTCCCTCCGGTCCGCTCCGAGCCTCCCGGGCCCGTGCGGCGTTCCCGGCCGGACGCTCGCCGGTGGGCACCTCCAGACAGCCCGGGCAGTCCACCTGGCCGTCGTCGGATGCCAGCCGTTCGTCGGCTGTCGGCAGGCCGCAAGCGGTCAGGGTCTCGTCAGTCTCGTGCCACTCGTGAACCCAGGCTCGTGAACCCGGTGGCGTTGCGGGTTCGGCCGCGAGCGCAGCGAGCGGACGAACGAACCAGGCCCTCACGTCGTTCCGCGGTTCGGATTCCCTCCATCACGCCACTCTAGCCCCCCCTCCCCCCCTGTGCTCGCAGGCTGCAACTCGCGGCGCGATAGTGGGGCCCCGACCCGGCGGGCCAGGGTCGTCCGGCGACACTCGACCCGCCGACGTGACCGGCGGGTCGCTCGTGATGGTCGGTCGCTTCCGACCCCGCAGGACATCGCGGGGTCGTCCATGGTGCGCGCGAGGAAACAGCCCTCTGGTCGTGGTCCCGACCCGGCAGGCCAGGTCGTCCGATGGCGTGATTGTGAGGTCCCGACCCGGTGGGCCAGGGTCGTCCAGGCGGAACTCGACCCGCCGACGTGGTCGGCGGGTCGCCGTTGATGGTCGGTCGTTTCCGACCCCGCAGGACATCGCGGGGTCGTCCAGGGTGCGCGTGAGAAACAGCCCTCTGGTCGTGGCCCCGACCCGGCGAGCCGGGTCGTTCGACGAAGCTCGATCCTTGGCCGGGTCGCCCGGTGCTGGTCGGTCTCCCGACCCGGACGGAAGAGCCGACCCGAGCGGCCGGGTCGCTCGAAACGCGCCGATCCGGGTCGTTCCGGAACCGGTTGGCCCCCACGAGCGTGTGTGGTACGTTCGGCCCCTCGGGGCGTTCCGCGTGAGACTGTCGCGGGAGTGGGGGAGATGGATTCAGAGCACGAGGCGCAGGACGAGCTGGTCGAGATCGGCGGCAGGCAGTACCGGGTCCATCCGGCGGCGGCGATGTTCCCGATCATGTTCGGCCGCGAGTTCGACGAGCTGGTCGAGGACGTGCGCGTCAACGGGCTGCGCGAGCGGGTCGTCGTCAGGGGCGACCAGCTGGTAGACGGGCGGAACCGGGTCCGAGCGTGCGCGGCTGCCGGTGTCGTCCCGGAGGTCCGGGAGCTGGAGCGCGGGACCGACGTGGCGTCGTGGGTGATGTCGGTGAACGTGCACCGGCGTCACCTGGACGCGTCGCAACGGGCCCTGTTGGCGAGCCGCCTGTCCGCGCTGAGCGGTGAGGTGACGTTGATCCAGGCCGGGGAGCTGATGGGCGTATCGCGGGCCTCGGTGGCACGGGCGGCCGCGGTCGAGAAGGGCCCCGAGCCGCTGAGAGCCGCCGCCCGCGACGGCGTCGTGTCGGTGGGCGACGCCTACGAGTCGCGCGGCGAGGCGCCGGAGACCATCGAGCAGCTGGTCGAGGACGTTCGCTCCGGCGCGGCGCCGAATCTGAGGGCCGCGAAGCGCCAGCGGGGCATCGCGGACAAGCCCCGGAAGAAGGACCCGCGGGGCCGGAAGCCGAAGACCGCGGCCACCGACGCAGGGCAATCGTCGGGCGAGACGGGCGATGGCGGCGGCGGGGTCGCGCTCGGGCGGCTCGTGGATCCGGAGGAGCCGGGTCCGGGGCGTCCACCGACGTCGCTGGGTTCGGAAGCGGAGACGCTGTTCTCGGGAGCCGAGGGTCTCGCAGCCGGTGAGGCGAACGTCGCCCCGAACCCGGGAGATCTGCGCAGCCGAGCGGAAGCCGCCCTGGGCGGAGACGGGGCCGTGGAGGGGTCGAGCATCGGCGAGGGAGCCCCGTGGCCTGCCGAGGGCGGCGTGGTGTGGCTGACCGGGGAGGGCGGTCTGGACGGGGTAGTCGAGCGGGTAGTGGACTGCGTCAAGAAGGTCTCGGAGTCGGGCGGGGTGGTCGTGGCCGGGCCTGCGGACGTCGGGTCAGCCGCAACGCAACGCCTCATGGCTCTCCCGGAGCTGACCGCGGTGTCGTTCGAGCGTGCGTCGGGAGGTGAGCTTCCGCGGATGCTGTGGGGGTTCCGAGTGGGGCTGGGCGACTTCAGAAGGGCGTGCGACGGGTTCGGGGTCGTTCTGGAGACGGCGTCTCGGTAGGCGCGTGCCGAACCGGCGGGCGGCGACGCGAGCGGTCCGGCCGCGACCCCGTACCGTCGAGCTCAGCCGGACCGTTCGCGTGAACGGGGCGGTCACGGACGCATGGGCGAAGCAGTAGCGCCGGCCGGGGGCGGTGCGGGGAGCTCGAAGGGCAGGGCGTTGGCCGGGCTGTAGACGGGCATGCCGTCCTGGCCGGCCTCCTCGGGGCTGTCGGCGCCGGCCCCGTCGGTGTCTCGCGTGACGCAGAGGCGTTGGCCGGCGGCGCGCAGGGGCTCGAGAAACGCGATAGGCGAGACGGTGGCGACCTCGGTGGAGGCGATGCCGTGAGCGGTGTTGATCTGGCGGACGTACCGTGCGGCGTCACCCCAGTGGTAGAGGCGGCCGTCAGGGCTCTGCAGCATGTGGATGTGCGGCGCGTCCGCGTTGGTGTGGCAGATGACCCGGCTCCGGGCCCAGGGCAGCGGCCAGGCGTAGGGACGGGGCAGCGATGTGAGGCGCGCCACGGCGGTCTGGTCGAGGAGCAAGCTGTCGTCGAGTGCCTCCCATGGCGGGGGCGTGGCCGACGCCTGCCGGGGGTCCGCTTCCGGCGGCTCATGGGAATCAGGGGCGGCCTCGTCGGGCCGGCGTTCGGGCTCGGGCGTCTCGCTTGCCGGCTCGGGCACGTCTACGTCAACGCGGCTGGCGACGACGGCGGGGGAGTCCGGTTCAACGATCTCGGCGGCCGCCGGTGGCGGAGCGGTGGGCACCGATGTCGTGACGGCCGTCTCACCGGGCTCGACGACTTCGTCGGCGAGTTCCGGCTCGTTGTCGGGCCCTCGCGGCGTGAAGATCACGAGCAAGGCCAAGGCCAGCAGAGCGACGGCCGCGTAGACCACGGGCGAGTGCGTTGGCGGCAGGCGTAGCCGCAGTCTGGGCGGCGCGGTGAGCTTGGGCAACCGCAGCTTGAAGCGACGGGCGGGGGCAGCAGGCTCGTCAGGAGCCGGTGCGTCGGGTCGGTTGTGCTCGGTCATTGGTGGTCGCCCTCGTGGTCGTCCAGGTACTCGACGATCGCGTCGATCACGATGTCTCGGGCCGCGCGGTCGGCGTCGATCGCGTAGTGGCGCAGCCGCCGGTGGAGCTTGCGCGGCATTAGGATGTTCATTGTAACGGGGGCGGCCGGCTGCGGCTCGGGTCGGGCCGCGCGTTGCGGCGCCGCGGCCGCGGGAGGCGTTGATGGCGGTCCGGAAGGCATCGGTGTCGGCTTCGCGGGCGGGGGCGCCGGTTCGCTCTCGGCGTCTTCGTTGAGCTTCTGGAGGGCGTCGGTGAGGTCCTTGCGGTCGGTCATGCAGTCTCCTTGGTGTCTGCCTGCGGTAGCGCCCGGACGGAGACGAGCCAGTCGTAGAGCTCGACGAGCTCTACGGCGGCCTTGGTGCCGGGCTCGGTCTCGGCGGCGCAGCGGCCGGAGTTGAAGGCGTGGCTGTGGGCGATGCGTTGATGCAGCGTGACCGGGCAGATCGCGACGTCGGCGGCGGCCAGGATCCGGTGGCTCTGCGCGATTGTCGGGTGGTTGACGATGGCGCGGTTGATGACGACCGTGGCGGGTGTGCCGGCGCTCTCGGCGATCTGGATGGTCTGGTGAATGGCCCGGAGGTCGGGAGCGGAGGGCTGGACGGGGATGAGGATGTGGTCGGCGACGGTGGCCACCGTGAACGCGTCTCCTCCGGAATGCGGAGCGGTGTCGATCACGCAGAGCGTGGCGCCCAGCGGCGCCATTCGGCCCAGCATTCGTTCGAGGCGGTTGGCGTGAGCCGGGAGGACGTCGGGGTGCTCGAGGCCGGCGTCCTGGCGGAGGTCGTGCCAGTTGCAGGCGCTGCCCTGGGGGTCGACGTCGAGGAGGACGGCTCGGTGCCCGGCCTGTTCGGCGAGCGCGGCAATCGCGCAGGACAGGGTGGTCTTGCCGGTGCCGCCTTTCTGCGAGAGCACTGCAAGCACAGGAGGCCTGGTGGGCTTGATGACCAGTGACGGCATGCCAGCAACGGAAACATCCGCAACTGTTGTGCCATCCGGTGACGATGGTCTCTCCATGACTCTTCATGATACCAGGGCAGTTGACGGAAGGCCACGATGTTGTTCTGTAGTGCGTTACGGGCGTTCAGAGTGTATTGTCAGTGTCAATGGTTATGAGTGTAGTATTTGTAATGGTTGATTAAGATGGAATATGCGCTCTATGACTTTCATGCGGGAGGCTCTGCGGCGGCCGGGAGATCGGCCCTGACGGTGCGCGGAGACGGTGGGCCATGCGGAGGACTCCGTGGGGGGGGCCGGGCCCTGGCGGGCCGCGAGGGCTCTCCTCGTGGTCGTGGGGCCGCGGCTGACCGTGCAGGCCCAATCGGTACGCCTGCATGTGGACCGAACCGACGGAATGGGGCCTCAACGCCGGCGCGGCGGCTCTCGCGATCTTCCGGTCGCTCCAGCCGGCCTCGACGCCGATCTGCCACCGCGCCCGGATCCGGCGCAGCTGCGACTCCGTCCACGGGTGCCGTCGCCAGCGCGGCGGCCGGTTGCGCCAGACCCAGGCGCGCAGGGCGGCCGCGGTCCGGCCCATGCGCGTGGCGAGACGCTCCCACTCGATCGCCGGGACGTTGTGGCGCCAGCGCACCGTGAGCTCGTCGACCTGGCGCCGGTCGTCCGTCGTCCAGGCGGTGCGGTGTCGATGGTCGCCTCGGGACCACGCCCAGGGGCGTTGGGGCATTGGCCGCATTCTCTCACTTCCGCGGAGCGGACAAATCCAGCCTGAGCGACCCCCGCGGTGCTGACCCAGGAGTGACACCTTGGTTTCACGCTCTGGGTCAGGAACGAGTAGTACGTAGCGGGGTCGCTCAGGTGTTGCTTTCCACTGCCTATGCGGAGCTCTGCATAGGCAGTGCTATGCGGAGTTCGGGACTATGCGGAGTTGGCTCGGCGGGCCGCGTTGACTAGGGCATTTGCGTGGAGCGGTACTCCGCATAGTCAGAGGCCTTCCAGGAAGTTGAGGAGCCGGTCGGTGGCGGTGAACCGGAGTGGCTGAGGTGCGGGATCGTCGACGCACCGGAGTGCCGCCTCCTTCATGGCGAGGTCGGCTTCGACGTACTGGTGGGTGGTGGCGGTGTTCTCGTGGCCGAGCCAGAGGGCGATGACGGTGATGTCGACTCCGGACTGGAGCAGGTGCATCGCGGTGGTGTGGCGCAGCGTGTGGGGCGAGATCCGCCGCGTCGCGAGCGACGGGTGACGCTCCGCGGCCTTTCGGCAGGCGACGCGCAGTTGATGTTCGACCCCGGAGCGCGACAAGGGCTTGCCCGCGCGATTGGGGAACACGGGGGCGTCGGGGTTTCCATCGATTCGGAGGAGCCACCTCCGCAGTTGCGCTACGGTGCTCTTCCAGAGCGGGACGACACGCTCCTTGCGTCCCTTGCCGTGCAGAAGCAGCGAGGACGCCCGGTCGACGAGCACGTCGGCGACGTGCAGCCGGGTGATCTCGGAGACGCGGGCGCCGGTGTTGTAGAGCACGGCGAAGAGGACGGCGTCGCGCTGCCCGCTCCAGGTGGACCGGTCGGGCGCGTCGATGATCGCCGTGATCTCGTCGCGGGACAGGTAGCCGAGGACGGGCCGGTCGAAGCGCTTGACGGGAATCGCGAGGACGCGTTGCGCGACGGGCAGCAGGGGTGGCTCGCGCAGCGAGGCGTAGCGCATGAAGGACCGGATGGCGGTGAGCCGGAGGTTGCGGGTGCGCACGGAGTTGCCGCGTTCGGTCTCGAGATGGTCGAGGAAGCCGAGGACCATGGGCGCACCGAGATCCGAGAGGGTCAGCGCCGAGGGGGTGCGTCCGGTGCGCTCTGCGGCGTATCCGAGGAACAACGTGAAGGTGTCGCGGTAGCTGGCGATCGTGTGCGCGCTGGCGCCCCGTTGTGCGATGAGGCGCCCGTGGAAGAACTCCTGCAGGAGTGCGGGGAACGCCCGCTCGACGGAGGTCATGACGGGCGCTCCGACACTCGGTGGGCGAAGCGTTCGAAACGCTGCCCGGTGGTGGCGAGCAACTCGGGGACGGCGGTGCAGTACCAGTAGGTGTGGGCGACCCCGGTGTGGCCGAGGTAGGTTGCGAGAGCCAGGATCTTGCGATCCACATCTGCGCCTTCCTGGTGCCAGCGCAGCAGCCGACGAACGACAAAGCTGTGGCGCAGGTCGTGGATGCGCGGTTGGGACGTACGCCCTTGCGCGGTCCAGCCGAGACGCCGCCTGAGCTTGCGGAACATCCTCTTCACAGCGGTGTGAGTGAGCCGGGGCGAATGCTCGGTGCGGAAGAAGTACTGAGACCCGGGTGCGGCAAGACACGCGTCACGGCGGTTGGCGTAGCGACGCAGTGCCCGGGTCGTGGTCGGATGGAGCGGGACGAGCCGGGACTTGCGGAACTTGGTCTCGCGGATGGTCAGGATGCCGTCGGCGAGGTCGGCGTCGTCGGTCGTGAGACGGCAGGCCTCGGACAGCCGCAGGCCGGTCGACGCCAACAGGGCGAAGAACGCGACATAGGTCGCGGGTCGCAACCCGCCTCGGGGCCGCAAGCAGCGTGCCTTCTGCAGGAGCGCGGCGATCTCCGCCTCGGTATAGATGTGGGGCGTGGAGCGGCGCGTCGGGATGCGTCCCAGGAGCCCGACCGGCGGCACTTCGGTGGCCGGTTCGACGAGTGCGCGGTACCGGGCGAACTGCCGCACGATCGTCAGTCGGCGTGCAGCCTGCGCCGGATTGCTTGAGCGTGAGGAGGATCGTGCCCACTGGACCGCGAGCTCGATTGTCACGGGCCCGCTGTGTCCGACCCGCTCTGCATGGCGGGCGAAGTCCCTCAGGAACCACTCCTGCGATTCGAGGCCGAAGCCCAGTCCGCGGCGCGCGGTGAGGTACTCGTCGACCAGATGATGGAAGTTTGGAGGCGTCATCGGCGCACCTCCGGCCAGGGGAGCGCGACCTCACGCAACCGCGGCAGGTCGAGCTTGGCGTAGACCATCGTGGTGTCGAGGCTGCGATGGCCGAGCACGTCAGCGACCTCCTTGAGGCTGGCTCCCGCTCGCACCATGCTGGTGGCGACGGTGTGCCGGAAGACGTTGGCGCCGGTGTGCGGCGCGTCGACTGCCGCCCGGCGAACCGCGAATGTCGCGACACGTGACACGGCAGGGCTCGAGAGCGGCTTGCCGCGACGATCTCCCAGGTGGACGACGAACACCCGGCGTTCGTCGGTCGCCGGACGCTCCCGGCTCAGATAGGCGACCAGCGCCTGCCCCACCACGCGGGGCAGCGGCAGCACGGCGCCTCGACGGTTCTTGCGGGTGCGTATCTGCAGGGTGCCGCCGCGCCAGTCGATGTCGTCCAGACACAGGTTGGCGACCTCGCCGGGCCGCAGCCCCAGGGTCGCCAAGCACTGCACGATTGCCTGGTCGCGATGCCCGCACGGGGTGGAGGCGTCGAACGACGCGAGCACCTGCTTGACCTGTTGCTCGGTCAGGGAACGAGGGAGCGTCGCAAGCCGCCAATGGGCGACGGTCGGGAGAGCCGCTTCAAGTGCGTCGCCGCAGAATCCCTCGACGCGCAGGAACCGGAAGAACGACCGCAACGATGACCGCGCGGTCTGCATCGACGCGGGAGAGAATCGGTGACGCAGCGACGTGATGAACGCCACCACGGCGGCCGGCGTCAGGCGGCTGGGGTCGATCGGGTCTGCGCCAAGAGTGGCCCGGACGAGCTTCTGGGCGAACCAGGCGCGGATGCGCAACGTGTGAGGGCGCAAGCCGCGCGTACGTCGTTGGTGGTGGGTGTACTCGTCGACGAGGCGGTCGACGGTCCACGAGCCGTGAACGGTCATGGGCGTGCTCCTTTCCGGCCAATCTGGCCGGATAGAAGCATCCCAAACTATGCGGAGTACCCCGAACCGGTCAGCTCACGTAACCCTCGTCTTGACAGGTACTTGAGAGCGAACCCTCAACCGACTCCGCATAGTCCCGAACTCCGCATAGCAGTCAGGCGGTGACCCAAACTGTGTTGTTGTCGCAGTCGTAAGTGTCTATTTTTCAGTAGTTTGAGTTGTGGGGAGCATGGAATCAGGTCCACACTAGGCGTGGAAATTGGGTCAAGTCGATGGATTCCACGGTTTGGGTCACTCAGAGGAGAAATCAAGGGCGTTTTTGGTACCTTGAACTCGGGGTTGTGTGGGTCACGGCGTGCAGGTACGGGAGAGTATCAATTGATATTCCATCTGTGTCTCGATGATAGTGCCTGTGTTCATCCCGACGGCGTTCTGCGCTCTCTGTACAAGCAACTGGCCCAGTCATGCATGAGCTGGCGTCTGCGTTCGAAACAAGTCGGATCGGGCGTACGCCGTCTCGGTGTGGTTGCGAACGGCGTGGGCGAGTGCGGCTCGACTACTTCGCGGGGGTAGTTGGTCTGTTCGGCCGTCCGGTCCCGACAGGGCGATCGGAATCCATGCGGAACGGCAGGGATCGCCCGGAATCGTGGCTGGCAGCGGCGAACATCGCCTAGAACTAGAATTCACTTCGCCGGATGCCCGCGACCGACCTCGGCAGCCGCCGCGCTACACCATGGGAGCAACCTCGCCGCGCTGGCAGGCGATCACGGACTCGGAGTTCCCTTGGGAGCGCGAGGCCCTCGCGTTCGTGCGGGACCGGCTGCCCGATCACGACCCGTACCGCGCGTGGGCGAACTTCGAGTTCATCGCCGACGACGGCTCGATCAACGAGGTCGATCTGCTCGTGCTGTCGCCGAAGGGCTACTACCTCGTCGAGATCAAGAGCCGCCCCGGTACCGTGGAGGGCGACCAGGGCACGTGGACGTGGCGGCACGACGGGCGCCTGCAAACGGTCGACAACCCGCTGCTGCTCGCGAATCGCAAGACGAAGAAGCTGATCTCCCTCCTGCGTCGACAGCCGGCGCTACGAAAGAGGGCGGCGAGTCCGTTCCTGGAAGCCCACGTGTTCCTGTCGCACGAGGACATCGACTGCCGCCTCACGGCGGACCTGCGAGAGCGGGTGCATCGCCGCGATACCGGAACGGGACGAGACGAGCGATCCGGGATCGTCGCGGCTCTCACCCGGCACAGCGCTGGCGAGGAGCGTTCCCGCCCTGATCCTCTCGATGCCCGCTCAGGCGACGAGCTCGAGCACGGCCTCGTCATGAAACAGCGCCTCGGCAAGGGATCGACGGCGCTCGCCCTCCTCGTCGAACGCGACGGACGAGAGCACGTGCTGAAGGTGGCGCTGTCTCGGGAGCACAACGACCGCCTTCACGCGGAGGCGGACGTCATGCGCCGCCTGCGCCATCAGTGCATCGTGGAGCTGCACGACGTCCTGACGTTCCATGACGGTACAGGCAGCGAACGGGTGGGCCTGCTGATGGCGCGGGCGGGCGAGGCCACGCTCGCCGATCGCCTGCGCGACGAAGGGCGCCTCCACCTGGAGCTGCTGGAGCGGTTCGGCGAGGACCTGCTGGCCACCATCGACTGGCTGGAGCAGAAGGGCATTCCGCACCGCGACATCAAGCCCGAGAATCTGGGCACGGCCAAGGTCGGGAACCAACTCCACCTCATGCTCTTCGACTTCTCGCTGGCGCGCACGCCGGCCGAGAACATCCTGGCCGGGACGCGCCACTACCTCGACCCGTTCCTCCAGACGCGAAAGCCGCCGCGCTGGGACACTCACGCGGAGCGGTTCGCGGCCGCCGTGACGCTGTATCAGATGGCCAGCGGATCGCTGCCACGGTGGGGCGACGGCCAGAGCGAACCCGCCGTCCTCGACTGCGAAGCGACGATCGAGGGCGACGCCTTCGAGCCGGCGATTCGCGAAGACCTGGCCGCTTTCTTCGAGAAGGCGCTGCGCCGAGACTATCGCGAGCGCTTCGACAACGCCGAGGAGATGCTGCGCGCCTGGCGTCACCTCTTCCTGGCGGCTACGCGGCCCGAGACCGACACGGAACCCGGGGATGCGGCGCGTCCATTCAGGGCGCTGGAGCAGGCCCGTCTCGACACCCTGCTCGGGGCCATGGGACTCAGCGCCCGCGCCATGAACGCGGTCGAGCGGATGGGCGTCCGCACGGTTCAGGACCTGCTGCGGTTCCCGTTGATCCAGGTGAACCGCATGCGCGGCGTCGGCAATCGGACACGGCGCGAGCTCACGGAGTTGGCCCGGCGGTTGGCCGAGCGATTGCCCACCATATCTGGGGGTTATGGTGTGCTTGACTACAATGGAATGGGTTGATAGAGTAATCGGAGCTATGCCTCTTGGTTTCCGTTCTAGCCCGTTCGTGCCCACTGGTGTTCAGGAGCCGCTGTCTCGATTTGGTGAGATTCTGACACTCGGCGAGGTAGCGGAGTACCTGAGAATTCCCAAGAAGACCGCCTACAAGATGGTGCGGTCCGGGGATCTCACCGCATTCAAGGCGGGAAAGCACTGGCGGGTACTGCGGGCGGAGCTTGGCGCGTGGATTGCTAGGAGATCTGTCGGAGGTGAGGGGCAGGCGACATGACGGGATCCGGGCGCGTGTCGTTCTCGGGCCACGAGACGTTTCCGTTCCGGTACCCGTGGCTCAAGAAGGCGGTGGATGCCGCCGCGGCGAACCCGCACGCGTTCGAGGCCGAGGACGCGATGGTGAAGCTCGGCGTCGGCAAGAACATGGTGACGTCGATCCGCCACTGGGGCCTGGTGACCGGCATGCTGGAGGAAGCACCGCGGCAGCGCGGAAGCCGCAAGCGGCCGCTGACGCCGAGCGAGCTGGGCAGGTCGCTGCTCCTCGACGGGGGCTGGGACCCGTTCCTGGAGGACCCCGGCACGCTCTGGCTGCTCCATTGGCGGCTCGTGAGCCGTCCGGAGCGGGCCACGACGTGGTGGTGGGTCTTCAACCGGTATCCCGGCACGATCTTCACGCGGGGCGACATCCAGGAGGCGCTGGAGACGCTGGGGGCGCAGAGCGGGTGGACGCGGTTCACCAGCGCGTCGCTGAAGCGCGACATCGACGTGTTCGTCCGCACCTACGCGCCGGTGCGGCGCCGCAACGCCCTGCTCGAAGACACCCTCGACTGTCCGCTCGTCGAGCTGGGCGTGATCCGCCCGACGAGCCAGCAACAGGCGCTCGTGCTTGTGCGGAGCGACCACGAGTCGCTGCCCGACGAAGTCTTCGCGTACGCGTTGGCCGAGTACCTCCAGCGGCAACAGTCGCGGGCGAAGACCGTCACGCTCGAGGAGCTCGCGTTCGGCGACGGTGCGCCGGGACGCGTGTTCTGCCTGGACGAGCGCGGGCTGCTCGGCCGGCTCGACCGCATCGAGGCCCTGACGGGCGGGGGCGTCGTGTTCGACGAGACGGCCGGCCTGAAGCAGATCTACGTGCACAGCGCGCCCGAGCCGACGGCGTTGCTGCGCCGGTACTACGACTCGTGGGCGGTCGAGGCCGCGTGACGATGGACACGAGCCAGGCACCGGCCAATCTCGCGAGCCTCGTCGAGGTCGAGCGCCGCTTTCGGCGCTCGGTCAACCTCGACCGCGATGCGGGGTCGACGGACGCTCTCGACGGCTACGTCGTCACGCCGGCGGTCCGCCGCGCGCTCTCGCAGATCACGGAAGGGCTCGACGACGCGGACGGCGATCGAGCATGGAGCCTCGTAGGTCCCTACGGTTCCGGCAAGAGCGCGTTCGCCGTTTTCCTGGCAGACCTGCTGTCGGGAAGCGGTAATCCGGGAGGGGACGCGGCCAGGAGTCTCCTCAAGGGGGCTAGCGGGATCGCGACGCCGCAACAATCGCTGCTTCCGGCGCTACTGACGGCCGAGCGTGCCCCCCTGGACACACTCCTCTTGAGGTCCCTGCGCTCGACGGTCGAAGACATCTGGGCGACCCAGCGGGGTGCGAAGCCACGGGTGCTGAGGACCATCAAGGGGCTGCTGAACGGATCGGCCCCGGCGCTCTCCCGGTGCGCGACATCCGATGTCGTCGAGTGCTTCGAGGAAGCGGTCGACACGATAGGCGGCAAGACCGGCGCAGGCTTGCTGCTCATCGTCGACGAGGCCGGCAAGGCGCTCGAGTACGCGGCGCAGCAGCCGACTCGTGGCGACGTCTACCTGCTGCAGGCGCTCGCGGAGGCCGCGGCGCGTCGCGACGGCTTTCCGTTCGTGATCCTGACCGTCCTGCATCAGTCGTTCGATCGGTACGCCCACCAGTTGGGGCCGTCGGATCGGAACGAGTGGACGAAGGTCCAGGGCCGCTTCGGAGAGCTGGCGTTTCGCGAAGGCGGCGATCAGATCATCCGTCTCACGGCAGCGGCGATTCGCCGGATCGGCGAACCTCGCGATGTCGCGGACTGGACGCGGCTCGTCTCGACCATCGCAGCCTGGGTTGCCGAGGGCACCGGCTGGGACGAGTCTCGACTGGCCGGATATCTCGATGGGTGCTGGCCGCTCCATCCGGTCGCCACCGCCCTGCTCGGTCCGCTGTTTCGCGGCCGTCTGGCCCAGAACGAACGCTCACTGTTCGCGTTCCTGTCCGCTGGCGAACCGCTCAGCTTCCGCGACTTCCTGCGGACGAACGGGCCGGACCGTCTGTACACGGTCGACCGGCTCTACGACTACGCGACGGGCATGCTCGGAGACCGCGTCCTCGGTCGCGATGGCCGGCAGTGGGCGGAGATCGACACCGCGATCAGGCGGCTGCCTCCCGAGGCGGAGGCCGCCGACGAGCGGGTCCTGAAAACCATCGGCCTGCTGGGGATGCTGGGCGATCAGGTCGGCCTGCGCGCTTCTGCCGAGATCGTCGCGGCGTGTGTCGGCGAGGGCGCGGCGGCGGGACGCGCCCTCGAACGCCTCAAGCAGCAATCGGTCCTCGTCTTCCGGCAGTTCCGCGATGCGTTCCAGATTTGGGAAGGCAGCGACCTGGATCTCGACGATCTGGTTGTCCGTGCCGAGGGCCAACTGCCGAACGACTTCTCGGTGGCGCAGGCGCTGCAGCGTCAGGCGCCGCGGACGCCGCTCGTGGCGCGCCGGCACCTGTTCCAGACCGGCACCCTGCGGTTTTTCGACGTGCGGTTCGCCGACGCTTGCCGCTTGACGCCGGGTGAGGAAGCGAACCTGAGCGACGAAGGTGACGGTGTCGTGATCCTCGCGCTGCCGCGGACCGAGCAAGAGGCGGACGACCTGACGCAGCAGCAGGGCATCGCGGGGCTCGGCGTCGAGCGGCTCGACGCAGGCAAGCCGGTGGTGCTGGTGGTGCCCGAGGCGTCGGCGCGCCTGACCCAGCTCACCCGCGAGTTGGCCGCCTCGCTGCTTGTCCAGACCACGACGCCGGAGCTGCAGTCCGACCCTACGGCGAGAACCGAGCTGAGCAGCCGCATCGACGAGCTTCAGCGGCACATCGCGGCCGAAGTCGAACGGGCGTTCGACCCGCGTCGGAGCGCCTGGTTCACCGGCGGCGAGCGGTTGATCGTCGCGTCGTGGCGCAACGCGTCGAGTGCGTTGTCAAACCTGTGCGACGAGCACTACGCCCAAGCGCCTCGGATCAGGAACGAGCTGCTGAACCGTCGAGCGCTCTCGACATCGGCGGCCAAGGCGCGGCGGAACCTGATCGAGGCGATGATCCTGCGCAACGATGTCGAGCAGTTGGGGTTCAAAGGCAATCCCCCCGAGCTCAGTATGTATCGGTCCGTGCTCGAGGCG
The DNA here is from genome assembly GCA_963663815.2 of Vicinamibacterales bacterium. Classification (GTDB taxonomy): domain Bacteria; phylum Acidobacteriota; class Vicinamibacteria; order Vicinamibacterales; family UBA8438; genus JAJEEA01. Next base: position 6,590,931 of record OY760734.1, read on the forward strand.
CACAGGCTGCACCGCCGCCGCTCGGGAGCGTGGAGATTCGGAAAACCGAAGCGAGCGCTGAAGCCGCTGTGGACGGCAATCGACAGCTTCCTCGACGGCACGGAGGCAGGGCGACGACCGCTCGCCGAGCTGTACGACCGGCTACGGCGTCCACCGTTCGGGATCAAGGACGGTCCGCTGCCGGTCATCGTGGTCGCCGCGCTGCTCGCGCGGGACGACGACGTGGCAGTCTACGAGCGCGGGTCCTTCATGCCGGCCTGGACACCGTCGCACGCCGAACGGCTGCTACGGTCACCCAACGGGTTCGAGATCCGGCGGTGCCGCATCGACGGTCTGCGTCAGGCGGTCTTCGCCCGCCTTGCCGAGACGTTGCGGATGTCGAACGAGCGCGAACCAGCGCTCCTCGAAGTGGTGCGAGGCCTCGTGCGGTTCGTCGCGAACCTGACGCCCTACGCCCGCCGGACGCTCAAAATCTCGGAGCGAGCCCGGAATATCCGCGAAGCGCTGGTCCGCGCCCGGGAGCCGGCCCAACTCGTTTTCGACGAACTGCCGGCGGCGTGCGGGTGCGCGCCCTTCGGCCTGAATCAGGCAGAAGCCCCGGAGCGCGTCGACGAGTTCGTTGGGCCTCTCCAAGCGGGACTCCGGGAGATGCGGAACGCCTACCCCGAGCTGATCGAGCGAGCCTGCGCGGTGTTGGCCGACCACCTGAGTCTGCCGAGAAGGCTGGCGGACCTGGCGCCAGAGCTCCGGAGTCGGGCTCGCCACCTCGAAGACGTCACCGTCGAGCCGATGCTCAAGAGCTTCGTGTTGCGGGCCTCCGACGAAGCGCTAGCGCCGGACGATCTGATAACCTCCCTGCTGACGCAGCTCGCGAGCAAGCCGCCCCACGAGTGGGCGGACGCCGATGAGGACCACTTCCAGGTGAGAGCCGCACACGTGGCCCGAGCGTTCCGTAGCGCGGAGTCGCTCGTGGTCGCTGGCGACGGCGAGGAGGGCGGACAGGGCCTGCTCAGACTTGCCGTCGCGCGACGTGGCCATCCGGAACGTGACCGCGTGCTTCTGTTGCGGTCCGCCGATGAAGCCCGGATTGCAGCGCTCCGCGACTGGATCCTGGATGCTGTGAGGGCGAACGGCTTGAAGACCGCCGGCTGCGACGACGACCAGGCGCTCGCCGCGCTAGCCCTCGCGGCGGAATCGCTGATCGGCACTTCCGAGCCAGGGCAAGCCAGAGAGGACGGCTAGTGAGCGACTGCGTACGCCACATCCTGAGCATGTCCGGCGGCAAGGACAGCACCGCGCTCGCCGTGTACATGCGCGACCGCGAGCCCGCCATGGAGTACGTCTTCTGCGACACCAAGAAGGAGCTCCAGGAGACCTACGACTACCTCGACAGGGTCGAGGCGTATCTCGGAAAGCGGATCCACCGGCTGAACGACGAGCGGGGCTTCGACCACTGGCTGGAGGTCTACGGCCACTACCTGCCATCCCCTCAGATGCGTTGGTGCACCCGGCAACTCAAGATCCGCCCCTTCGAGCGGTTCGTCGGCGACGACCCGGTGATCAGCTACATCGGCATCCGCGGCGACGAGCACAGGGACGGCTACATCTCGTCGAAGCCGAACATCACGCCACGCTATCCGTTCAAGGAAGACGGCATCACCGAGCGAGACGTGTACCGGATTCTGGACCAGTCAGGGCTGGGGGTGCCCGACTACTACAACTGGCGGACCCGTTCGGGCTGCTACTTCTGCTTCTTTCAGCGCAAGACCGAGTGGCTGGGGCTCAAAGACAACCATCCTCAACTCTTCCAGGACGCCAAGGCATACGAGAAAACCAACCCCGAGACCGGCCGGCGCTTCACGTGGTCGCAGAGCGAGAGCCTCGACGAACTCGCAAGTCCCGATCGCGCCGACGAGATCCGGCGCCGGCACCTCAAGGTTCTGCAGGCCGAGAAGGCGACCCGCCCCGACCGACCGCTTATCGAGGTGTTCGCCGAGTCCCTGGATCAGGAGAACGACGAGGAAGGCTGCCTGATCTGCCATCTCTGAGAACGCGGTTCAGGAGATGAGTACTGCTGCCCCTGCTGCCCCCCATAAGAACGCTATCCAGCGGTGGCCGCTGTCCCGCCCCGTCGCCCTGGCCCTTAAGGACGGCCTACTCTCTACGAAGACCACGTTCTTCGACTACGGCTGCGGACGCGGCGGTGACCTGAAGCGACTCCACCGAACGGGGGTGTCCGTGTCCCCGCATGATGCCACCGCCGCCCCTACGATCGAACCACAGAGGAGGATGCCCCGTGCCCGACTTTGAGGGATCCGGCCCGGGCCAGGAGCTCTCCGCCATCGTGGGGAGTCTCCCTTCGGAGCACCTCCAGCTCTTGCTGGGGCCGGATGTTCTGCGGCTGATTGACGCCATCACCACCCCGGATGCTAGGGTCCCCGCCCTTCGTCGGGCCGCACTCCGGGCCTTGCGGGACGACCCCGAGGGCATGATGCGCCAGCCGGCGACGCTGCAACTCCTTCTCCACGCGATGTCTTCGCCGAAGCTCCGCGAGCTCCAACGGCGACTCGCCATCGGCGACCTCAACCTCCTCCGTACGACCGGCTTCGACTCCGATGCGCGTCTTTGGCGCGACCTTCTCGGCTTCTTCGGACTCGACCCCGAACAGTCGGCCCCTCCATCTCTTGCTCCGTCCGAGCCTGAACGCATCGCCGTCGCGTTTCCCCTCTTTCCGCACCAGCGTGGCGTCGTCAACGAGGCATACCGCCTTCTAGCTGGAGGTCACGGACGCGCCGTTATCCACATGCCCACCGGAACCGGCAAGACCCGCACCGCCATGCATCTCGTCAGCCGCGTCCTAGCCGAATCCGAACCCTGCGTTGTCGTGTGGCTCGCCTCCAGTGTCGAGCTGCTCGAGCAGGCAGCCGACGCATTCCGTATTGCCTGGGCGAACCTCGGCAACCGCACAGTCGCACTCATCCGCCTCTGGGGCACCCATTCCCCGGACCCGGGTGATGTACGCGACGGACTTCTGGTCGCTGGCTTTCAGAAGCTCAACGCCGCCCACTCCCGCGACCCCCTTGACACCCTACGCCTCGGCGCAAGGACGCACCTCGTGGTGGTCGACGAGGCCCACCAATCAATCGCCACGACCTACCGCGAAATACTGGACGCCCTCGCGGAAACCGGTCCTCGCACTGCGCTTCTCGGTCTAACAGCCACACCCGGACGTACCTGGAGTGACGTCGAAGCCGACCAGCGCCTTTCCGCGTACTTCGGCGAGCGCAAGGTCACCGTCCAAATCGAGGACTATTCCGATCCCGTCCGCGGCCTCGTAGAGCTCGGCTACATGGCCCGCGCCGAATTTACCCGCCTTGAGGTTCACGCGGATCCGGAGTTGAAGCCCCGTTTGAACGCCCGCGGCAACACCGCAGACTATAGCGATGAGATCCTCGCAGCGCTCACCCACCAATCCACCCGCAACGTTCTCATCGTCAACGAGATTCGACGCTTGATGGACGATGGGCACAGGCGAATCATGTTTTTTGGCGCCTCCGTGCGCCATGCCCGACTCATCGCCTCTGCTCTCGCCGCCATCGATGTCGACGCCCATCTCGTGACGGCGACCACCCGGGCCTCCAGGCGCCGCCGCATCATCAAGGCCTTTCGCTCAACTTCCCAGCGGTCCATGGTGCTGTGCAACTACGGCGTGCTCACCGCCGGATTCGACTCGCCCAACACTAGCGCTTGCGTAATCGCTAGGCCCACGAAGTCCCTGGTGCTCTTCAGCCAAATGGTCGGACGCGCCACTCGTGGGCCCCGAGCAGGCGGCAACGAGACCTGCGCGATTTCTACCGTCGTGGATGTCGATCTGCCTGGCTTCCGCGACATCGCCGAAGCGTTCTTGAATTGGGAGGACGTGTGGACATGACTCCGGCCACTGAGCCGACACAGACGGACCTGTTCGATGCAGAGATTATTCCCCTACGTCTCGCCATCAAGGCCATGCGAGACTCCGGCTACAAGAATACAGCCTATGCGCTTGCCGAGCTAATCGACAACGCCGCGCAGGCGAACGCCACCATGATTGAGGTGCTCTGCGTCGAGCGCCGCGAACTCGTGCGCGAGCGAGAGCGGTCGCGCCTCCATGAGATCGCCGTCCTCGACAACGGCATCGGCATGGACGCCAGAACATTGCGGATGGCGCTTCAGTTCGGCAACGGTACCCGCCTTGACGACCGTAGCGGTATCGGCCGGTTCGGAATGGGTCTACCCAACGCATCGATTTCCCAGGCCTCGCGCGTCGACGTGTGGACCTGGCAGAATGGACCCGCCAATGCAGTGTGGTCCTTTATCGACCTCGACGACATTGACCTCGGCGAGTTGAGTGAGGTACCTCAACCAGAACGGCGGCCCGTACCGGAAGCCTGGACCAACCTGTCCGACCATGTCGGTTCAACCGGCACCCTGATAGTGTGGACCAAGCTCGATTTCGAACGTCTGACCTGGAAGCGGGCGGAGCGCACACTACAACATACGGAGACCATCGCGGGGAGGATCTACCGTCGGTTCATAGAGAGCGACCGATTGGCGATTCGGCTCCTAGCCCAAGAGCAGGGCGTGCCTCACCTCTTGGTGGACCGACAGGCGCGCGTCAATGACCCCTTGTACCTGACCCCTCTCGCCTCCCTGCCAGCTCCGTTTGACGAACAACCTATGTTCGAGCGCCTATGGCCCGAGGAACACAAGGTTGAGTTTCAGGGAAAGACTCATACTGTCCGCACTAGGTATTCCTTGGCGAAGGCAGACACCGTGGCTTTGGCTGGAACGCGTAACCGCGGCGATACTCAATATGGGAAACACGCTGCGGGCAATATGGGCGTGTCCGTGCTACGCGCCGGTCGCGAAATCATGCTGGACGGCGGTTGGTGTATCGGCTACGACCCCAGAGAGCGCTGGTGGGGAGCAGAAGTGGAGTTTCAGCCGGGGTTAGACGAGGTGTTTGGTGTCACGAACAACAAACAGGCGGCGACACATTTTTCGGAGCTAGCGCGTACGGAGTGGAAGGAATTGCGCGAGGATCCCGACGAAGAACGACTGGACGTGGTACGACGGCTGCAAGAGGACGGTGATCCGCGGGGCTGGCTATTGCAGCTCAGTGACGCCATTCATCGGAATCTTGACCAACTGCGGAAGCGGGTAGAGGCCCAGGCCGCTGGCCGACGGTCGTCGAAACGGACCCGACACGGCCAGGTCGACCCCGCCACCAAGGCCGCTAATCGCGTGTGGCAGGAAAAGTCTAAATCTAAGCCGGTCCCCGGAGAGAAGCCAACGCCTACGGCCCAGGATCTAAAGGTCATCCACGAAGACCTTACGGAAAACAAGCACTACGACCCAGACACTGCCGACGCACTGGTGTCATTAATTAGGGACTCTGCGTTGAAGGTCGTGTTCTTGGAGGCGGACTTTCCGGATGCGTATCAACTGTTCAACGTAGAGATGAAGGGTAGCATTACAGAGATTACCTTTAACCGCGAGCACCCCGGATTCGCTGACATATTCGGTACCGTCATGACGGCCGATACCGACGTTGGCGAGCTCTCTCGGCAAGAAGCGTTGGGACGGCTGACGAGAGCCGTGAACGCCACGAAGATCGTTTTTGCTGGATGGGCGCGGTACGAACGTGAGGCCGGCGTGGACAGAGCGAAGCTGCTTCGTAGAGTGCGCTTCGACTGGGGTCAGATGGCGGCACAGTTTCTCGAACCGGAGCCAGAGCCGTAGGGCTTTCTTGGGTTAGTGGACGATGATGATCGAGGGCGAGCGCCTAAAGGAACTTCTAGGCCGCGCTAGGGTCCGTGTGTTGCTGTGTGCCCCGTTCGTGAAGGCTAGGGTTCTTCAAACGTTGTTGACCGTGGTTCGGCCGGAGGTTCCGGTGCGGATCGTGACGCGCTGGCGGGCGGAGGAGATCGCCGCAGGCGTGAGCGACCTCGAGGTGTTCGAGGTTGCTCGTGACCGACCGGGCACGACGTTGTGGATTCTCGACGATGTCCACGCCAAGCTGTATGTCGCGGACGATAACTGTCTGGTGGGTTCGGCGAATTTGACCGCTGCAGCGCTTGGTTGGGGACGTCGTCACAACTTGGAGCTACTCGTGCCCTCCCGGAGCGCCGATGCGGAAGTGGTGGAACTCCTCAAGAGTCTCGAGATGGCGGACGAGGCGACAGCGGTTGGCCGCGACGCGGCGGGTGAGGCGGCGGCGGCCGTCCGGGCATCCAAGTGGGTGGAGGGGCAGGAGATGTTGGACGACGTGGCGGCGCGGTCACCGCGGTGGTTGCCGCGGTGCGCGGCGCCCGAGCGGCTGTACGAGATCTATCGCAATCCCGACACGCAGGTCGTGGCAGAGGGAACGCGCGCCGACGCCCTAGCGGATCTGCGCGACCTCGGCCTTCCGGGTGAGTTGTCGGAGAGTGCATTCATCGATGCGGTGGGGAGGGCGCTGCGGCGAGTGCCGACTGTGGCACGGGTGGTTGACGAGGTGCCTCAAGGACTGGCCGACGCCAGGGGTGTGGCCTTGGTGAGCGAGTTGCGCAGCGATTTGGCGGAAGGGGATGCTAGGGAACAGTGGCGCATCATGCGGGAGTGGATTGGCGTGTTCTTCGGGAAGGAGTTCGAGGTCGCTCCGGACTCCTTCGTGACACGATTGAGGGCGAAGTGACCACCTGGCGGCGTCGACGGGATCGCGGACAAGCAGGAGTACGGGGCTGACCGTTTGCCGCGACACTCCCCTCGTCATCGGTCGTTTTCCTCGAAGATGCGGAGGTGGGACGGTCCGCCCCGCGATAGCGAGGGCCGTGCCGATCTTCTTGAAGCTGAGGCCCTCGTCGCGGAGCTCGAAGATGCGCGCGACGGTGTCGACCGGGAGCGGCGGGTGCAGATAGCCGCGCCCGCTGGAGACCCGGCCCGGGCGTCTCAGCGTTGCCCGATCCGCCGGCAACCGCGCCGTGCGCGGGTCGTCAACGTCCGGGGCGTACTTGCCCAAGCTCTTCCAGTCGAGGCGCGTCCGCTGCGACCCTCGGGCATGAGTTCCTCGAGCTCCTGGTCGACGGCGCCTTCGCTGCCGTGCCAGACCACTTCGGCCTCGTCTACCGCGCCGGTGGCGGTGTCGCGCACCGGGATCAGCTGGGGCTCGGGCTCGCCGTAGGCGACCGATATGCCGGTCACCGCTGCACGTCCGCTTCCGGGATCACCGAGCGCCGCTTTCTCGCCGAACGGCTCCACATCGAGCGGATCGTCACGAGCCACGACCCAAAGCGGCCGAACTTCAGCGAGAACACCGGCATCCACGAGGCACTCCTGATCGCGAGGCGGAAGGGCACAGGCTCGCAGACGCCTACAGAGTTCGTGTCTCTCGCCCGGATGCCGGGCCAGAACGCGGAACCTCGGGCGGCGATCGCCGAGACGCTGGAGGCCGTCGACGCGATCCTCTCGGGACAACACGACGGATGGGGCAACGTGTGTCACTGGCCCGCGGACCGCGTGAGGGAGGGCGACTGGACGCCAGCGCAGTGGTATGACGGGGCGCTCGCGGGGACAGGCCGCCAGATCGAGCGGAAGGCGGGGCTCGAACCGGTCGGCCAGCGGTTCAGGGTCGGCCTAGTCGGTCAAGGCGCACTCGGGACGTACGACATCGCTGACGACGACCGGCGCGGGGCGGTACCCGGATTCAACGCCGTCAGCAGCAAGCTCCGGCGAACGCTCCAAGGCGAGCGCGACGTGATGTACGCTCCGAGAGCTGGGAAGAACGCGCTGGCGGGGAGGTACGCCGCTCAGCGAAGTCGTGTTCTCGTCGCGATGAAGATGGACACCATCAGCGGTCGGGTCTCCGGACTCTGGAGCGAGACGCCATCGTTCGGCTGGTGGGTGCCCGTGTCCATCGAGGACGACGATACCGCGAAGGCTCTCGCGACTTGGTGGAACTCGACACCGGCGCGGCTCATGCTGCTGAACCGGCGGGCCCGGAAGCTCACGTACGGGATGTGGCAGGTTGCCCACCTCCGAGAGATCCGCATTCCGAAGCCGGACAACCCGGCTTGGACGGACCTGCGAGACACCTTCGAGCAGGTGAAGAACATCGAGCTGCTGCCAAGGGGCGAGGCCGAGCAGTGCTCGGCCCGCCGGGTGAGCGACCGCGCCGCCGCGAAGGCGCTCGACGTGTCCGAAGACGTGGTCGCCGAGTGGCGGCGCCGGATCGCGTGCGAGCCGACCGTGAGCAAAAAGTACGCCCAAACCGCACAGCGGACGCGGAACGCCGCCTGAGACCGACGCCCCGCTCACCACCCGCCGCTGGCGGAACCAGCGGATCGCCTTGCCGACCATGTGGTAGGCTACGGCGAAGTTGCGGCCGATCACTGCGAGCACTGCGAGCATGACGCCCCTGGCCCCCGCCATGCCAGCGGCCTGCACAGCGATCCCGCTGGTACACCAGCACCCGAACAACGGTGCGAAGGGTTTACGTACCGGACAGAGACGTCGATGACCAGACCGAACGCCAGCGCAATCTCCCGAACCGTAGCGCCGCATGGGCGAACGGACAGCTCGCCACGGGCGACGACAAGAGCTCCGGGGATGTCCTCCGGCTGATCCGCCGCGAGGCCAGCAACGAGAAGCACACGACATGCCTTGGTCCAGCTTCACGCGCCGGTCGAGCCGATCACGCCGAAACTGTGCGGCGGAGGATCCAACAGCTTCAGGGGGTCCGACTCGACAGCGGCTACGACCGTGATCCCGTGATCTATATAAAGTGTTGCAGGCAAGGCACTTCCGCGCCAACATGTAGCGTATGCCAGATACACGTGACGCGCCGCCCACGATTCTCTCCAATGCCGATGCCGTGGAGTGGCTCAAGGGATTTCCCGACGAATCCGTCGATCTCGTAGTGACGGATCCGCCCTACGAGTCGCTCGAAAAGCACCGAGCGGTCGGAACTACGACGCGCCTAAAGCACAGCAAGGCATCCAGCAACGACTGGTTTCACGTTTTCCCGAATAACCGCTTCGCCGAGCTGTTCGCCCAACTGTACCGCGTTCTGAGGCGCCACCGGCACTTCTACCTGTTCTGCGACCAGGAAACGATGTTCGTGGCCAAGCCTCTCGCGGAACAGGCCGGCTTCCGGTTCTGGAAGCCGCTGGTCTGGGACAAGATGAAGATGGGCATGGGCTACCACTACCGCGCACGGTACGAGCTGATCCTGTTCTTCGAGAAGGGGAAGCGGAAGCTCAAGAATCTCGGAATCCCCGACATCATCCAGGCTCCGCGCATCCGCGGGGGCTACCCGGCCGAGAAGCCTGAGCAGGTAGCGGACGTTCTGATTCGTCAGAGCACAGAACTTGGAGAGACGGTGATCGACCCGTTCATGGGGTCGGGGTCTGTCGGGGCTGCGGCGTTGAAGTGCGGCAGGTCGTTTAGGGGCAACGACCTGAGTCGCAAGGCGGTCGACCACGTCCTGGACAGGTTGACTGACGGAATAGGAGGTCGAGATGTTGTCAAGGGGTTCACGCCGTCTGTTCGAGTGGCTTCGGGAGCAGAAAGCGGGCACAATAGTCTCGTTCGATGAGATCAAGGAGATCGCGCACTGGTCCGAATCATCTTTGAACACGTACATCAAGAAGAACAAGATCGCTCCTTTCCTCACTGTGATTGAGGGTCACCGGTTCAAGGTCTCAATGAACGGCGTCGAAATCACGGAGCAATACTTCGACGAGACCTTCACTCAGAAGGCCCCACGCCAAGTCAGCTTGGGCCCGGGCGATGAACTCGTGGGCGGCTCAGAGACCTATACTCTGGAAGAGCCGATCGGTGAAGGAGCGATCGGGAAGGTATGGATCGTGCGAGCGGAGGACCACCAGCGCTACGCCGCCAAAATCATGCTGCCCCGATCAAGCCTGTTGCAGGCGTCTCGGATGCCCGATGTCCGAGAGCGATTCCGCCGCGAGTCCCAATACGGGATGGGGCTAGATCACCCGAGTGTCGTGAACTACCTGGATCATGGCCAGAAGGAAGGTAGCCCGTTCGTGGTGATGGAGCTGGCTGCCCGCTCAGTCGCGGACCGTCTCCATGAGGATGGCCCGATTCAGCAAGAGGAGGCGGCCGAGATCATCCTCTGCTGCGTCGAAGGTCTCCGCTACATCCACGAGCGGCAGCACGTCCATAGGGATGTCAAGCCAGCGAACATCCTGGAGTTCGAGTCGGCGTACAAGCTGGGGGATCTCGGCGTCGTCAAGTGGAGCGATTTCGATCCAATCGTGACCCGCGGGGGCACGATCACCAAGCAGTCTATGCAACTGGGGTCGTGGCACTACATCTCGCCGGAACAGCTGAATTCGGCGCACGAGGCAGAAGCAGCGGCAGATGTATACAGCCTCGGCGTCACCTGGATCGAGATGCTCAACGGCGATGTCCCGGGCCCACAAGAGGTCGGAGCACAGGCCTACCCTCTACCGGACCTGCCTGGGTCGATCCGGGACCTGATCGCCGCGATGTGCCGGTACGCCGTGAATGACCGACCCGACTTGGACGAAGTACAAGCGGTAATCGAGAACACCTACGGCAGTGTCTGACTAGCACCTGCCGAGCAGCCGGGAGCCGGTCTGCTCGGCACTCACGTTGATCCACACACCGGTGGTCAGCGACCTGAAGTCGTGGGTGGTGACCGTGCACGTTGACGCACCCGCAGGCACGACGACGAGCGGCACGTGCGTGACGAGAGGCGGAGGATCGGTGTGGATGACAAGGGTCATCAGCGAGACATCGACCCCCGGCGGGCGCTCGCGCCATCGGAACCGCACGGTGCGGTGGCCGTACTGGTAGTAGCGGAACGGCTCGAGCGGCAACGGACCGAGGGCCGGTTTTTTTTCGGCGAACATGGCGGCGACCTGGCGCTTGGTCGTGCCGTGGATGCGGGTGTCGGCCCAGCGCCGCTCCCAGCGGTCGAGGTAGGCCTGGGCGTCGTCGAGGTCCTCGAAGCGGAGGCCGCGCAACGGCGTTTTCTGGGCGTGGCCGACGGCGGCTTCGACCTTGCCCTTCCGATCGGGATCCCGGACGCGGCACGGCAGGGCGACGACGCCGTAGTGGGCCAGCACGTCGCGGTAGAGCGGATTGAGCGTGGGGTCGTAGATGTCGGGCGTGAGGACCCCTTCCTTGAGGTTGTCGAGCACGACGACGCGGACGGTGCCGCCCAGCCGCCGAAACGCCCGCTCGTGCAGCTCGGCCCAGACCTGTGCACTCGACCGACGGACCAGCAGGCGGACGGCCTTGCGCGAGTAGCCCAGGGTCAGGACGAAGAGCCGTGTCCGCCGGTACTTGCCGGAAGCGGGGTCCCGGACCATCGGACCCTCGCCGTAGTCGACTTGAGCTTCTTCGGCCAGGCCGGTCGTGATGACAGCCCGTGCCTCGACGGTGGGCTGCTGCCGGAGCGTCGAGACGAAGCGCCGTACGCTTGTATAGCCAGCCGGGAAGCCATGGTCATCGACCAGGTCCTGCCAGATGGCCATGGCGTTGCGTCGCCGCCCGACGGCCTCGACGATCAGCTCGCGGTAGGGCTCACAGGCGCTCGCCTGCGGCGCGCGGCCGGGGCCGTCCCCGGACACCGGCGCGGCGTCATCCGTGCCCGTGCCGGCCGCCGGCGCCCGCGAAGAGTCGGTGGACATCTCCGACGAAATGGCCGGTTTTGCCGGTCGAGCGGAAGGTCGGCCACGGCGGCGCACCGTCAGGCCGGCGCCCTTCAGGTAGCTGCTGGCGGTCTCGCGCCGGACCCCGGTGGCCGCTTCGATCCGCCGCAGCGACCAGCCGAGGCGTCCCAGCGCGAGGACCTGCTGTCGTTTTTCTGCAGTCAAGACGTTGCTCATGCCGGGCAGGAACGTCCAGTTCCCGACCGGTGTCAACGTCTCGGGCGGCTATCCGAAATGGCCGGTTTTCAGCCGTCCACTAATGGCCGCTTTTGGCCGCCCACCGAGGCTGGGTGCTCAGGTGGTCCCTTTTTCAAGTGGCCACGCGGTCCCTGTACCTTTCCCGATGACGCCGCGGGAGGGTCTCGCGGCGTTGGGCAGGCCACCGGGAGCACCGAGGGGTCCCAGTGCTTCGAGCACCTGAAAAGGACTTGTGCCCCGGCGGTCCAGCCACCGATGGATGCCCCGTGGGGAGTTTGCGCCGTAGAGCGCCAGTACAGGGAACGGCAGGCATCGGGGCGCGCCCGTTCGATTCGGCAGACCGGAGGTTCAACTTGAAGCTGACTTGGTTCGTGGGTATCGACTGGGGATCGCAGAAGCATCAGGCGTGCGTGCTCGACGCCGCCGGGAAGGTGCTCGGGGAACGGGAGTTTGAGCACGGCGGCGCGGGGCTGTCGCAGATGGCCGACTGGCTGCTGTCATTCGGGGCCGCTGACGAGAGTGAAGTCGGCGTTGCGGTCGAAACGCCGAGCGGTCCCGTGGTCGAGAGTCTGATGGAGCGGGGTTTCGTCGTCCACTCGATCAACCCGAAGCAGCTCGACCGTTTCCGGGACCGCATGTCGCCAGCGGGCGCGAAGGACGACCGGCGCGACGCCCGGGTGCTCGCCTCGGCGCTGCGCACCGACCCGCACTGTCTGCGACAGCTGGAGCCGACCGACCCGGCGATCATCGAGTTGCGGGAGTGGTCCCGTCTCGACGAGGACTTGACGCGGGAACGCGTTCGCCTGGCGAATCGCATGCGGCAGCAGCTCTGGCGCTACTACCCGCAGTTCCTCGACGCGGTTGACGACGATGTCGCGGCGCCGTGGGTCCTCAACCTCTGGCGACGTCTGCCGACACCGCGCGCGGCTCGACGCGTTCGCGAGGTGACGCTCACCAGAGTGTTGAAGCAGCACCGCATCCGTCGGATCAGCCCCTCCACCCTACGTGATCGGCTGCGAGCGCCAGCCGTCAAGCTCGCCCCGGGCGCGGCCGAGGCCGCCGTTGCACACGTGCGGCTCGTCGCCGAACGCCTGGCCCTGGTTAACCGCCAGCTCGACCACGCGCACCGTGAGCTCGGCCGGTTGGTGGATCAGCTCACCGGCGCTGCCCCAGCGGACGACCCGAGCGCGTCGACGGAGGACGAGCCCTCGTCGCAGGAGCCCCGGGATGCGGCCATCCTGCTGTCGCTGCCGGGCATCGGCACCAAGGTGCTGGCCGCGCTGCTTGCCGAGGGTGGCGATGCGGTAAGACGGCGGGACTTCGGTGCCCTTCGCTGCCTCTGCGGGGTGGCTCCTGTCACCCGCCGTTCCGGGAAGAGCATGATCGTGACGCGGAGGCTGGCAGCCCACAACCGGCTGCGCGATGCCGCCTATCACTGGGCCCGCGTCGCCGCCCACCGCGACCCGGCCAGCCACGACAAGTACCAGTCGCTCCGGGCTCGCGGTCACGGCCACGCACGCGCGCTGCGCTCGGTGGCGGACCGCCTGCTCAGCGTCGCCTGTGCGATGCTACGCGACCGCGACCGCTTCGACCCGCACCGTGTCCGAAGCGCAACTACGTGAGCGGAGCCTTGAGCCCTCGGTCTCGGCGTTCCGGCTTGGTCTGCGGTGGTGGGGGTTGCTCTCGTCCAGTCCTCCCGGTCTGCTGGATCGGTTCTCCGCGACAACGGAGCGGCCACCATGCGCCGCTTCCCAGCGTTGAACGAGGGCCAGCCTTCTGGCTGGCCCTCAAGAGCAATCCGCACGGTCAGTCGCGGCAGTCACCCGTAGGGCCGGAACGAAGTGGAGGACCCGCGCAGCGGGTTGACGGCCGCGGGGCAACCGTGCGCGAGGGACGCGGTCCAGGGCCTTGCCAAATGGTGGGGAGTCCTTTTCACGTGGCCACGGTGGTCCGGCCCGTCGGCCCGTCAGAACCCGAAGCCGGCGCTGGCGTGCATACGCACTCCGCCGACGAAGTCGTGCGCCACATCGATGGCAACCCGGAAGCCGAATCCAGGAGGCATGACGAACACCCACCCCGGCGCCTTCCAGAAACCTCGCCTGCCGGACAGAGCTCTCCGCGTCGTATACGGCGGCGGTGTCGCCAAGAATCCGGAGGCCGACCTGTGCCTCCGACAACAGGGAGGTAATGAGAAGACGCAACTCGACTGACGCCGCGAGCCGGTCGCCGACTGCCGCGGCCGGGCTGCCGCCGAGCAGCGTCTTCTCGTACGGCGGCAACGGGGCCGAGCTTAACGCGCACCGTGACGTTGCGCCATGGGCTGCCGGAAGACGTCCGAAGCGGCGACAGCTTCTCCACGACAGCCCACTAGTCCGCCCGCAAGACAGCCATCGGATCGAGCCGGGCGGCCCGTCGGGCGGGAATCGCGGTGGCGGCCAGCGCGGCGAGGACGACAGCGACCGCCGCTGCCGCGAACGCGGCGGGGTCGTAGGGGCCGACGCCGTACAACAGGGAAGCGAGGCCGCGGCCGGTTGCGGCCGCCGCCAGCAGCCCCGCCGCGAGCCCGGCCCCGGTGACGGCGAGCGCGCTCCGCAGGACGAGACGGACGAGCCGGCCGGGCGACGCCCCGACGGCGGCTCGTATGGCCAGCTCGTGCCGCCGCTCGGCCACGGCCCGGGCGAGGGCGCCGAAGAGCCCGACCATCGCGACGGCGAGCGCGAGGGCCGCGAAGCCGGCCGCGGGCAGGACGCGCAGCCGCCGGTCGGCGATGGAGCCGGCGACGTGGTCCTCCAGGGTCCGTACGTCGGGGACCGGCAAAGACGGGTTCAGGGTCCGGATGAGGTGGCGAACCGCCGGGACCAGGGTCATCGGATCGCCGGTGGTGCGCACCACGAGGTACGACACGCCGGTGGGCGCCCGCAGCCACGGGACGTATATCGAGCCCGCGCGCGGGGCGGCGAGCCCCTCGTACTTCATGTCGTCGACGACGCCGACGATGGGCGCGCGACGCGCGATGCCGAGGGCGGGGATGGCGCCGTAGTACATCGAACGGCCGACCGCCTCGTCGTCCGGATAGACGAACCGCGCGGCGGTCTCGCTCAGCATCACGGGGCCCGGGTCGGCGAAGTCGTCGGCGGCGTCGAACCGGCGCCCGTCCCGCAGTCGCGCGCCCAGCGCCGCGAAGTAGTCACGGGTGACCGCGCCGAACGACAGGACGATCTCGCGCGTCGGCGAGCCGTCTCCGATGTCATAGGCGAATTGAACCGATATGGGCTCATCGTCGGGAGGCAGCAGGCTGCCGACCCCGGCCGCCTGCACGCCCGGCAGGCCGCGCACCCGATCGAGCAACGTCTCCACGAAGGCGTTCTGGTCGTCGCCCCCGACGAGAGGCCGGTCGGCGAGCATCAGCCGCGCCGTCAGCGCCTGCCGCGGCTCGAAGCCGCCGTCTTCGTCGAGCAGCCGGTCGACGGTCCGGACCAGCAGCCCGGCACCGGTCAGCAGCACGATGGACAGCGCGATCTGGGCGGCCACCAGCCCCGCCCGCAGGTGCCGGGTGGTCCGCGAGCCGGTCGTCGCCGCGACGCCGCGCAGGACGCCGCCGTCGCCGCGCACCGCACCGGCGGCCGAGGCGCCGCCGCAGGCCGCGCCGGCCAGCAGGGTCAGGACGAGACCGGCGAGCACGACCGGAAGGTCGAGGGCGACGGCCTCGACCCGCGGCATCACGCCGGCCGCCATCGCCGCGAACAGCCGAAGACCGGCCCAGGCCGCCGCGAGGCCCAGAATCAGCCCGCCGGCGGCCATCGCCAGACCCTCGACGAGGGCGGCCCTGACCAGGCGGGCCAGGCCCGAGCCGAGGGCGATGCGGATGGCGAACTCGCGGCTCCGGTCCACCGAGCGGCCGATTAGGAGCGTCGCCGCGTTCGCGCACGCGACCACCAGCACGAGCAGCGCCGCGGCGACCGACAGCCGAAGGACGGGCCGGAGCTCGCCGCGCAACGTCTCGTCCACCGGTCTGACCGTCGCGCTGTACCGGTCGGGCCGGTACTCGATCGTCTCACGGGCGACCCGGGTCGCGTCGTCGCGGGCCTGCGCGAGCGTGGCGCCGTCCCGCAGCCGGCCCACGAGCCCGTATCTCCCCCATCCCGCCGGTGCCACGGCCGGCGCGCCGAGCCACACGTCGACATCGGCCGACGGGAACCCGAACCCCGCGGGCATGACGGCCGTGACGTCGTAGCGGCCCTCCCCAACCGTCACCGTCCGGCCGAGGGCGGACCCGCCGGTTTGGTCCTCGAGCGTCCGGGCCAGGGACGCGCTGATCACGGCCCGGCTGTCCCCCGCCGCGAAACGGGGCGCGATGCCCAGCGAGGCCGGCATGCCGACTACCTCGAAGAAGTCGCCGGTGACGCTGGCCACGTCCATCACGCGGGGCCGACCCGCGCCGCGCACCACGCGCTCCCGCGCTGCGTGGCCGGCCACCCGCATCGCTCCGAGACGGCGGTTCCACTCGTCGATCCGGTCGAGCCCTACGGCCGATTCCGAGCCGTCCTCCTGGGACACCCGGGCGACCGTGACCAGCCGGTCCGCGTTCGGGTACGGCAACGGCTGCCAGAGCACGCCCCAGGCGACGGCGAGCACGGCGGTGTTGACACCCAGACCCAAGGCCAGAATGCCGACCGCCAGCGCGGCCGTCCCCGGCTGCCGGACGAGCGACCGGGCGGCGTTACGCCGGGATCCGTCGAGTGTCAAGAATGCACCTCTGTCGATGACCGACCGACCGTCCCGTTCCGCGGCGCTGGGGCCTTGCCAGAATGGTGGGGAGTCCTTTTCATGTTGCCGCTACCAGCGAACGGGCAGTCACGGACGCATTGGCGAAGCAGTAGCGCCGGCCCGCGGCGGTGGGGGGAGGTCGAAGGGCAGGGCGTTGGCGGGGCTGTAGACGGGCGTGCGGCCCTTGCCGGCCTCCTCGGGACTGTCGGCTGCGTATTTCAGAGGAAGTGGAACATCGATTTCAGCCGAAGTGGAACATCGATTTCGGAGGAAGTGGAACATCGATTTCGGGAAGTGGAACACCGATTTCGGGATGTGGAACATCCATTCCGGGGGAAGTGGAACGCCGGTTCCGGAGTCGTGAACGCTCGTCGGTAGCCTGATCGCGGCACGCTTCACCTTTCCGAAGGGAGGGTGAGGCGATGCCGGCACGGAGGCTGCTGATGAGGAAGATTCGCGAGGTACTGCGGCTCACACACGGGCAGGGACTGTCCCACCAGGCGGTGGCCCGGGCCTGCGGCGTCGGCGTGGGGACCGTCAACCGCTATCTGCGGCGGGCGGCGGAATGCGGGCTCGGCTGGCCGCTGCCGGCCGACCTGGACGACGCGGTGCTCGAAGCCCGGCTGTTCCCCCGCGCCGCCCCGGTGCGGGACCGGGTCCGGCCCGACTGTGCGTACATCCACCGGGAGCTGAAGCGCGACGGCGTCACGCTGCAGCTTCTCTGGGAGGAGTACGCCGGGGTCCATCCCGACGGCTACCGCTACACCCGGTTCTGCGGGATCTACCGGCAGTGGGCGCGGCGGCTGCGGCCGTCGATGCGGCAGGTCCACCGCGCCGGCGAGAAGACGTTCATCGACTTCTCCGGCAAGCGGCCGGCCCTGGTCGACCGGCAGACGGGGGAGCTGCGGCGGGTCGAGCTGTTCGTCGCCGTGCTCGGGGCGAGCGGCGTCACCTACGCCGAGGCGACCGCGACCCAGCAGTTGCCCGACTGGGTCGGCGCCCATGTCCGCATGGTCGAGTACTTCGGGGGCGCGACCGCCCTGTGGGTCCCCGACCAGCTCAAGAGCGCCATCACCCGCCCCTGCCGCTACGAGCCCGACGTCAACCGCACCTACGAGGACCTCGCCGACCACTACGGCGCCGTCGTCGTGCCCGCGCGGCCGAGGAAACCCAAGGACAAGGCCGCCGCGGAGAACAGCGTACTCCTGGTCCAGCGCTGGATACTCGCCCGGCTCCGTGACCAGACCTTCTTCGAGCTCGGCGCTCTGAACCGGGCGGTCCGCGTCCTCCTCGACGCGCTCAACGACCGGCCGCTGAAGAAGCTCGGCGTCAGCCGCCGCGCCCTCTACGAGCAACTCGACCGCCCCGCCCTGCGGCCCCTGCCGGTCACGCGCTACGTCCTCGCGCGCTGGAAGGTCTGTCGCGTCAACATCTTCTGTGGCCTTCCTCCTTATGTGGTGTGCGAGCGACTGATCGGGGCTCCGTCGAATGTCGCGGGCGATCCGGGGCCACATAATGGTTGCGGTGTCTACAATGCGCGCAGGAAGGCCATGAGCCCTGCGTCCTCCCGCCAACGCTTCGCCGGGTTGTCCTCTTGCACTTCGCAGAGCGCGAGTGCTTTGGCTTTCATCTCAAGGTCGACCTCTGCGTAGATGTTCGTGGTGGTGAGCGACACATGACCGAGCCAAGCGCGAATCGTGTTGATGTCAACGCCGGCCCTCAGCAAGTGCGTCGCCGTGGTATGTCGAATCACGTGAGGACTGACTCGTTTGGCAGCCAACGACGGGACCTGCACGCTGAGCCGGCGCACATGGCGCGTGACGAGAGTGTGAATCCCGAATCGCGTCAGGGGGTGCCTACAGCGATTGAGAAACACGCGTTCCGTTGGAGCCCGACCGTGGGTCAGAGCACGTAGCTCCGTGACGGTCCGCGACCAGAGGGGACAGTGGCGGACCTTGTTCCCCTTGCCGAGGATCCTGACCGACGCATACCCGTGGTCGCCAAGCTCGAGGTGGCCCACGGTGAGCTGGGCGGCCTCATCCGCGCGTGCGCCCGTGTTGTAGAGAAACAGGAGGACGGCGTGGTCTCGACGACCCTGTGGCGTGTTCCGGTCCGGCGCAGCCAACAGGGCGTCGATTTCTGACTTCTCGAGATAGGTTACGGGTGTCTGCCCGCATTTCCGAAACGGGATGTCGCGGATGTGGCCCGACCACTCGATGTGCTCCGGACTGTGTCGGCCGACGAACCCGGCAAACGCACGAATCGCGGCGAGGCGTTGATTACAGGTCGCTGGGGAGCAGCCTCGGGTGACGGTGATTGCGTGAAGAAACTGCCGCACCCGATCGGCGCTGAGGTCGTCGACCGCGAGTCGGTCGACGGACACGCGAGCGCGGTCACTGGCGAACGGCACCAGCAGGGCCAGCGTATCGCGGTAGCTGCGCTGGGTGTTGCGCGCGAGGTTGCGCTCGTGCACCAGGTGCTCCAACAAGAAGCGACGGATCCATGGGCCGAGTCGGGTGATGGTATCGCGCATCGTCGTCCTCCATGCTGGCATAGCGTTCGAACCGGACACAGGCGGCGCGCAAGAGCTCCGGGGTCATCGTGAGGTACGCCTGCGTGGCCGCCACGTTGACATGTCCCAGGTACGTTGACAGATGGGGCAGGAGCGTTTGTACGTCAGCGCCGCCGCGGTACCACGTCGTCAGGCGCCGGACAACGAACGTGTGGCGGACGTCGTGCAGCCGTGGCTGGTATCGAGCACCGTCCCGTCGGACCACCCCGGCGCAGTGCCGCAGCTGCGCAAACGCGTGCCGGAGGGTCGGGCCCCGGAGGGGCGCCCCGTGGCGATCAACGAAGAATGCCGTCGCCTCGTCCTGGGGCGCGCCGTCGATCTGCTGTCGGTCGGCATAATGCTGTAGCGCCCGAGTGAGGTCGGCCCCAAGGGGCACGAGCCGTGTCTTGTAGAATTTCGTCTCGCGGATGGTCAGCAGCGCGACGGAGAGATCGACATCGCCCCATGTGAGTCGCCGTGCTTCCCCGACACGCACCCCGGCGCCATACAGCAGCAAGAGGAGTGCTCGGAAGGTGTGCGGTTCGATGTGGAGGGGCGGTCGCCGATAGTGTGTCGTCGCGTTGAGGAGCCGACCCATCTCGGCGCGCGTGAAGATGTACGGCTCGATCGACGGCGGCAGTTTCGGCACTGTGGTGGGCAGCGGGGTTTGCGCGACCCAGTGCCGCCCGACCGCGTAGCGATAGAATCCGCGCAGCGCAGAATACTTCCGATGCCAGTACCGCGTGAGCGGGCCGGTACCGTTCACGAAGGCATGGACGCGGGCGACCGGGATGTCGGCGAAATCAACGGTCTCGCCGACGGCGCGGCAGAACGTGCCCAAGACGCTGGCCGTGGCGCGGAAGTCTGCGCCAGTGGCTTGCCGCAGCGCGACGTACCGATCGATGGCTTCGCGGAGAGTCATGCGAGTCCCTCCAGCGAGGCATCGGCGACGCGCCGGAGATTCTCCAGGTCCACCTTTGCGTAGACGCGCGTGGCAGCCGGTGTCCGATGTCCGAGATACTCGCCGATCTGCCAGAGGGAGAGCCCCTGCTGGAGCAGGCGCGTGGCACACGCATGGCGCAAGGCATGGGGGCCCTGATGGCGGAGGGGCAGGTCCAACGGCCGCAACCGACGATTGACGACCTGCCACAGGGCACTGTTTCCCAACGGTCGAATCGGCGCCTTGAGGGACAGAAAGATCTCGCGCTGGGCACACGAGTGCGGTCTGATTCGCAGGTACCGCACGAGGGCATCACCGACAGGTTGGCACAGTGGGTAGCGTTGCATCCGCGGCCGCTGTTTCGACCGCGTGACGGTGAACACCTCTGCGTGCCAGTCGATATCGTCGAGGCGCAGCCGGCGCACTTCGCCGACCCGCAAGCCATACACCGCGAAGAGGAGTAGCAGCGCCCGGTCCCGGATCTGAGCGGGCGTGTCACCCTGCGCGTCTGCGCACAGGCGTCGCACCTGGTCCCAGGTAGGCCCCGCGGGCACCTGTTCGCTCGCGTAGACGCGGGGCACCAGTATCCCCGCCGCCAGCCCCGGGGCGCACCACTGTCGGCGTTCGGCGTACCGGACAAACGACCGAAGCGTGTAGACATAGGTTCGGATCGAGGCGCGTGTGCAGCCATCGCGGATGCCCTTCCGGGCAATGGCATCATCGAGGTCCACCAGGGTGAGATCCCGCATACCATGTCCATCAGCGAAGAGGCGTCTGAGGAGCTCTCCAATCGACTTACATCGCGTGTAGACGGTCGATGGAGCGAGGCCTTGTTCAGCGCGCATGTAGTGGGCATACTCCGCGACCAGAGCCGCGCCCGGGGCGTCAGCTTTGCGGGGCTCATGTAACCGCCCCAGGAATCGCAGCCATCGGACCGCGGTCGACGTGAAGATCGCCCGCGCCAGCGCGGCGTCTTTCCGGGCGTGATGCAACGGCGTGCGAGACACCCATCGGTCGGCGGCAGCGTGGATCTCCTCCAAGCAGATCTCCCCGGAGGGTTGCAGGTCCATCGTCCGAGTCACGGCGAGCTGGTACGCGGCAACGCTCTTCAGCGTGGCTCCCGCCGCACCTTGATCCGCACGGTGGTGGAGATAGCCGAGGCGTTGATCGGACATCGGGGCAGCGACATAGCGCTGAACGGTCCGCCGACAGGTGAAGAGTTGGTCGAACATGGCTCGAATCTCCTTGAGAAGGGTGAAGACTCGATCATGCCCCGGATCTGTTTATGTGGCGTGTCGCCGCCAGAAATGCCAGGTGCCACGGCGGGAAGCCGCAACTGCACCACATAAGGAGGAGGGCCACAGAAGATGTTAAATGTGGTGCACCACATTTAACATCGACTACCACGTCGAAATTGACCGCCACCTCTACAGCGTGCCCCACCAACTGGTCCGCGAGCAGGTCGAGGTCCGCCACTCCGCCGCAACCGTCGAGGTCTTCTTCAAGGGCCGGCGCGTGGCGTCCCACCCCCGGCGCCACGACCGTCGACCGTCCACCGTGGCCGAGCACATGCCCAGCGCCCATCGCGCCCACGCCGAGTGGACGCCCTCGAGGCTCATTGGCTGGGCCGAGAAGGTCGGACCCGCGACCGCCCAACTCGTCACCCGCATCCTCGAGAGCCGCCCCCACCCCGAGCAGGGATACCGGACCGTGCTGGGCATCATGCAGCTGGGGCGGCGGTACGGCGACGGCCGGCTCAACGCCGCCAGCGCCCGCGCGCTGGCCATCGGCTCGTGCCACTACCGCACCGTCAAGAACATCCTCGCCGCCGGCCAGGACCGCCTGCCCCTGGAGCCGCCGGGTGAGGCGACCCCGACGCCCATCCACACCAACATCCGCGGGGCCAACTACTACGCCGCAGCCACCCAGGAGGACCCATGCTGATCGAACAGACCCTCGACAAGCTCAACGCCATGAAGCTCGGCGCCATGGCCGACGCCTGCCGGCACCAGCTCCAGACCGCCGAGGCCGCCGTCCTCGGCTTCGAGGAACGCTTCGGCCTCCTCGTCGACGTCGAGTGGACGGCCCGCGAGCAGCGCAAGCTCGACCGCCGGCTCCGCACCGCCAAGCTGCGTCATCCCGCCACCCTCGAGGCCGTCGACTTCACCCATCCCCGTCAGCTCAACCGCCAGCAGGTCCTGACCCTGGGCACCTGCGCATGGATCGCCGAACGCCACAACTTGATCGTCACCGGGGCGTGCGGCATCGGCAAGAGTTTCCTCGCGTGCGCCTTCGTCGAACGGGCCTGCCGCCGCGGCTTCACCGCGCGCTACGTCCGCATGCCGAGCCTCCTGCACGAGCTCGCCGTCGGTCGCGGCGACGGCTCCTACGCCCGGCTGCTCGCCCGGCTGACCAGATTCGACCTGCTCGCCATCGACGACTGGATGCTCGCACCGCTCCGCGACGCCGAACGCCGCGACCTCATCGAGGTCGTCGAGGACCGGGCCGAGCGGGCCTCCACCCTCATCGCCAGCCAGTTGCCCGTCACCGACTGGCACGCCGTCATCGGCGACCCCAACCAGGCCGACGCCATCTGCGACCGCCTGCTCCACGACGCACATCGCATCGAGCTGAAGGGCCGCTCGATGCGACGGACGCACCGCGCTCCGAAGACTCGCACGGGGGAAACCAGGTGAGCCAAGTGCTCAACGACCTCGTGAGCGCCCGGCCGGTCCCGGGCTCCCAAGCCGCCTTTCGCCGCCCTGTCCCGCGCCGTTACGTAACGGCGCGGGACAGCACCGGTGGCGTTGGCGAACGCGGAGCGGCAGGCGCGCTACCGGGAGCGGCGGCAGGCTGGCGAGTCCCGGGTCCGGTACCGGCGGCCGGCGGACCGGAGGTCTCGCGGCCACAGAACGACGCCCCCACGAAGAGCAGCCCGGCGCTACGCGCCAACCGGTGTCGGTTCGGCTGCTCCGACGACGAAGAGCGTGTCGTCTCCGCGAACCGCAGCTCGCGGAATCCCTCGCCGGGTCGGCGACCGGGCGTTGCTCGAGCAGGTCTGCAATCTGGATCGTTGTACTCTTCGAACACACGGCTGTCACGGCGGGGGCACGGGTAGAATCGCAGGTGCCGAATGGGAGGGACCGACCGCTCAACGTCGCTGCGCTCCGACGAGCGTTCCACTTCGCTGAAATCCGTGTTCCACATCCCCGAAATCGGTGTTCCACTTCACCGAAATACGCAGTCGGCGCCGGTCCCGTCGGTGTCTCGCGTGACGCAGAGGCGTTGGCCGGCGGCGCGCAGGGGCTCGAGAAACGCGGTGGGCGAGACGGTGGCGACCTCGGTCGAGGGGATGCCGTGAGGGATGTTGATCTGGCGGACGTAGCGTGCGGCCTCACTCCAGTGGTAGAGCCGTCCGTCAGGGCTCTGCAGCATGTGGATGTGGGGCGCGTCTGCGTTGGTGTGGCTGATGACGCTGCTCTGCGCCCAGGGCAACGGCCAGGCGTAGGGCCGCGGCAGCGTCGTGAAGCGCGCCACGGCGGCCCGGTCGAGGAGGAAGCCGTCATCGAGCGCCTCCCAGGGCGGCGGCGTGGCCGACGCCCACCGGGGGTCGGCTTCCGCCGGCTCGGGAGAATCAACGGCGGCCTCGTCGAGCCGGCGTTCGGGCTCGGGCGTCTCGCTTGCCGGCTTGGGCACGTCTGCATCAACGCGGCTGGCGGGGACGGCGGGGGAAGCCGTGCCGGACGGTGGGGCATGGGTCCTGCGGGGGCCGCTCGGGCGAGGCCCCACCGACGGGCTGCTAACTTTCCTGCTAACTTTTGGTGTCTGGATGGGTCCGATTGAGTCCATTTCAGTCCGATTTAGGGCATCCGCCTGCTGTTGGTCGTCGCGTGCAGACACTCCGAAAAACCTAAAGAAAAGGCCCGTTTTCTCGGGGAAAACGGGCCTTGAGAGTTGGCGCGCCCGACAGGATTCGAACCTGTGGCCTTCGGCTCCGGAGGCCGACGCTCTATCCAGCTGAGCTACGGGCGCGCGCTTTGGAATCAATAACTTGCAGGAAATCCCCCCGCTTCGCCGGACGACTCTGCCAGCCGAATCCGGGCTCGACCGCCGTCCGACGCATGAGCGTAAGCGTACTACGGATTCGGAGCCCGGCGTCAAACTTCACCGACGCACAGAGCTGGATGAACCCTCAGACCCGCCACGAGCTCGCACGGACCGAGTCGGCCGAGGCACGATCCCTGCGGACCATCCGCCCGCTCGAAACAACTGCTCCGTGATAGGGGGTCCCCCCCGTCGTCAGTCCCGGCCGGACGTCAACGGTCGGCATCGCCTCCCGGCAGGGCCAGGGCGATCAGCTCCGGCACGCGCCCGCCGCCGACGGTCAGGGCGATGTACTGGCGCCCGCCCGACAGGTACGTCATCGGCGTGCCGATCGCGCCCCCCGGCAAATCGACGGACGCGATCTCCTCGCCGGTCATCTTGTCGAAGGCGACCAGGCGCGGGCTGTCGTCGGTGCCGCCGGTGGTCAGCGCGTAGATCAGCAGCGTCTTCGTCAGCACCGGGCCGGCGCGTCCGCTGTCGCCGCCCAGCGGCGGCAGGTCGAGGTGGCGCAGCATGGGGAGGTTGCGGATGCGGTCGCCGTCGCCCATCGGCCGCATCCACAGGTGCTCGCCCGTGTTCATGTCGATGGCCGTCATCCGCGAGTAGGGCGGCTTGAACAGCGGCAGGCCCTGCGGGAGCTGGGGGCGGGTGGTCAGCGCGCCGCGCGCCTCGAGCACCGCCAGGGTGGTGTCCTCGCCCGGCTCGGGGGTGCGGAAGTGCTTGACGGTGTAGCGGTTGCCCGACGGTACGTACAGGATGCCGGTCTCGGGATCGACGGCGGCGCCGCCCCAGCTGCCGGCGCTGAACCCGGGCCGCACGATGGTGCCCCGCCGGCTGTGCGGGGTGTACAGGGGGCCGATGCGGTACGGCGCGACCGCCTCGATCGCCATCCGCCGTATCTCGGGCGTGAAGTCGACGAGGTCGTCGATGGCCACGCCCTGGTAGTCGAACGGCGCCGGCCGGGTCGGGAACGGCTGGGTCGGCCACGGCAGCTCGCCCTCGATGTCGGTGTCGGTCGACACCGGGCGCTCCTCGATGGGCCACACCGGCTCGCCGGTCGCCCGGTCGAAGACGAACGTGAAGCCCTGCTTGGTGATCTGCGCCACGGCCTCGATCGGCCGGCCGTCCACCGTGACGTCGATCAGGTTCGGGGCGGCGGGCAGGTCGTAGTCCCAGAGCCCGTGGTGGACGACCTGGAAGTGCCAGACCCGCTCGCCGGTCTCGAGGTCGAGGGCGACGAGGCTCTCGGCGAACAGGTTGGCGCCGGGGCGGTGCCCGCCGTAGTAGTCGGGGGCGGCGGTGTTCAGGGGCAGGTAGATGTAGCCGAGCTCGGGGTCGATGCTCATCATCGTCCAGACGCCGACCTTGCCGGTCTCGCGCCAGGAATCGCCGCCCCACGTGTCGTTGCCGAACTCGTCGCCCTGCGGAATGGTGTGGAACGTCCAGCGGGTGCGGCCGCTGCGCGCGTCGAAGCCGCGCATCCAGCCCGGCGGCATCTCCCTGCGGTTGTTGTAGCTGGAGATGGACATCGGCGTCACGACGGTGTCGCCGAACACGATGGGCGGCGACTGCACGGAGTAGAGCAGTGCGTTCAGCCAGTCGCGGTCGCCGCGCGTGGCGCGCGGGATGTCCTCCATGAGGTCGAGCCGGCCGCCGTCTCCGAAGTCGTCGCACGGCCGGCCGGTCGCGGCGTCGACGCAGACGAGATAGCCGTTGCCGGTGCCGAAGAATATCCGCTCGTCGGTCCGGTCGGGCCCGTTCGACCAGTACGCGACGCCGCGCTGGTTCCAGCGCGCGCTCATCGTGGTGGTGCCTTCCTCGTAGCTCTTGGGGTTGAAGACCCACAGCGTCTCGCCCGTCCGGGCGTCGACGGCGGCGGCCGCCGACGTCGGCATGTTGATGAACAGCCGGTCGCCGACCATCAGCGGGGTGGCCTTGAGGTTGGTGAGGGTGGGGGGCTGGCCGTCGCGCCACCGCTCGGGATCGCGGCGGTTCAGCTCGTCGAAGATCAGCCGCGAGTCGGCGCGCCACTCCGAGCCGTCGGGCATGGTGAGGCTCAGCACCGCGTCTGCCGACTGCCAGCGCCACGCGATGCGCAGGTCGCCGAAGTTGTCGCGGTCGATCTGATCGAGGGGCGAGTACTTGGTGCTGCCGAGGTCGCCCCCGTAGGTCGGCCACTCGCCGTTGGCGGGCGCGCCGTGCTGCGCCGCCGCGGGACCGGCCGCGGCCAGGGCGACCGCGAGGCCGAGGGCCAGCCGGCCGCCGCCGCGAGCAGGCTCACAGGTTCGTCGCATGGATCCTCCGGTCCGGCGCCCTTCGCGGCGCGTTCAGCGCCCGTCACGCCGGGCTGCCGGACAGGATAGCAGCGACGGGCGCTGCCGCGGGCCGGCAACCGGCCCGCGGGTGTCGATTGACCCCGAGTGCGCCGGACCCTGAGTGATGCCGGCCTACCGCCTCTATCTGAGTCCCGGTGTCCACGAGGCGCACCTTCGTCGGCTACTCCTCCGCGATCTTGTAGAGATGCCGGTTGCCGCGCAGGTACAGCTCGTCGTCGACGAGGGCCGGCGAGGCGTCGAAGCCGTCGTCGAGGGTGTTGGCGGCGAGCACCTCGTAGCGACGGCCGTGCCGGATGACGAGGGTCGTGCCGTCGCGGCCGGGGATGTAGACGCGTCCGGCCGCGCCGACCGGCGAGGCGAAGACGTTGGGGACGCCCTGGAGGCGCTGCAGCGCGTAGTGCGGCTCCCCGGTCAGGGGGTCGAAGACGGAGAGGATGCCGTCGTTGCTCTTGAGCAGGTAGAGGGCGTCGTCGTAGAGCAGGGGCGAGGGCACGTAGGGGGTGTCGCGGTCGAGCTGCCAGACGATGGCGCCGGTGCCGGCGACGTCGCCCCGGGCGTCGGCGAGGCGGATGGCCTGCAGGTTGTTGCCGCGGTAGCCGCTCGTGACGTAGACGATGCCCGCGGCGTGCACCGGCGAGGGGATGGCGTTCATGGTGGTGCCGCGGCTGCGCCAGATCGTCTCGCCGGTCTCGAGGTCGTAGCCGTAGACCTGGTCCATGGCCGGGGTGACGACCTGGGCGCGCCCGTCGTGCTCGACGATGAGCGGCGTGGCCCAGGTGTCGATCTCGTCGCGGTTCGACCGCCATCGCTCCTCCCCGGTGCGGGCGTCGAGGGCGGCGACGAACGACTGGCCGCCGATGTGGTCCCAGGTGACGACGAGGGTGTCGCCGTGGAGGGCCGGGGTCGTGCCCTCGCCGAAGGCGTTGCGCATGAACCGGGTGCCGAGGTCGGCCTGCCACAGCAGCTCGCCGTCCATGTCGTAGGCGAAGAGGCCCCACGAGCCGAAGAAGGCGTAGAGCCGCTCGCCGTCGGTGACCGCCGACCCCGACGCGTAGGTCCCGTTGGGCTGCTGGTACCCCTCGTGCGGCACGGCCTCGCGCGCGACCCGCCGCCACGCCACGTCGCCGGTCCCGCGGTCGAACGCCATGACGACGAACTGGTGTCGCCGGATCTGCAGCGCGCCCCGGGGCCGGCCGCCGCGCCGGCCCTGGCGGCCGCCCCGGGCGTCCTGGCCGGGCCGACCCGCGCGGGCGCCTCGGCCGTCCCGTCCTCCCCGGCCCGCGCGCTGTCCCCCCGGCGGCGGCCGCCGCCCCGCCTCGGGCACGGCCGCCGGCACCGGGTCGCCGACGGGCACCGCGGTCAGCACGTACACCCGGTCGCCCCACACGATCGGCGACGCCGAGCCGCGCCCGGGCACCTCGACCTTCCAGGCGACGTTCTCGGTCTCGCTCCACGTGAGCGGCGGGTCGGCGTGCCGGGCGACGCCGGTCGCCTCGGGCCCGCGCCACTGGCCCCAGTACCGCTCGGCCCCGGCGGGCTGGGCGTCCGCCGGCAAGGTCCATCCGAACAGAAGCGTCAGGGCTGCTGCCGTCCTGAAGTAGTGTTGCATGGCGCGTCGTCTCCCGAACCCCGGGCTCTTGTCCCCGGGGTCTTCCTCGCGTTGCCGTTTCAGCCACGATCCGCCGCCGGGGTGCGTCGGCAACCGGGACGGGCCGATCTCCTGATGATCAAGACGCCGCCGCGCCGGATTCGTTGCTGCCCGTTCTTCTCTTCCCTCGGCGGCGCCGAGGCTCGGTCGCCATCGATGGGCGCGGTTTCCGCCGGTCGCCGCGAACGCGGGCTCGGGCCGGATGCCCGGCCGCGAACGGCCTTCACCCGGGCCGCGCCGCTATCGTACGATGCCCGGATCATGACGCCATCGACACCCGATCTCCGCTACCCCATCGGCGAGTTCACGCCCGCGGACCCGGTGACCCGCGACCGGGTCGACGCCTGGATCGCCGACATCGCGGCGCTGCCCGCCGACCTGCGGCGCACCGTCGCGCCCTTGACGGACGGTCAGCTCGACACGCCGTACCGCCCCGGCGGCTGGACGGTCCGGCAAGTCGTGCACCATCTGCCTGACAGCCACATGAACAGCCTGATCCGGTTCAAGTGGGCGCTGACCGAGCACCGCCCGGTCATCAAGGCCTACGACGAGAAGGGCTGGGCCGGGCTGGCGGACGCTCGGGGCCCGATCGCCGGTTCGCTCGACCTGCTCGACGCCCTGCATCGCCGCTGGACGGACCTGCTGTCGAGCCTGACCTGGCCTCAGCTGCAGCGCGAGTTCGTGCACCCCGAGTCGGGCGCGGCCACGCTGGCCGTCACCGTCGGCGCCTACGCCTGGCACGGCCGCCATCATCTGGCGCACGTCGAGCGGCTGATCGAACGCGAGGGCTGGACCTGAAACGTGATCGTGGGCCTGACCGCGCCGCCGGTCAGTACGCCACCGCCCACCCCTCGCGGCGGCGGTCGGCGCCGGCGTGGCGGCGGCCCGCGATCTGGTCGACGAGCACCGCCTGGGCCCCGCCGAACTCGGCCGTCCAGCCGCTGCGCGCGTGCACGGTGTAGCCGCGGGCGGCGAGGGCGTCGCGCACTTCCTGCGGCACCCGGTCCTCGATGGCGAGCGAGCCGTCGCCCCGGCGCCGCAGCCGCGGGGCGTCGATGGCCTCCTGCGGGTTCATGCCGAAGAGCTGCATGTTGTTGATGACCTGTACCAGCGTGTGCGTCTGGCCGTCGCCGCCGGGGGTGCCGACGGCGAGCCACGGCAGGTCGTTGTCGAGGATGATGACCGGGCACAGCGTGTGGAGGGGGCGCCGCCGCGGTGCGAACACGTTGGGGTGGTCCTCGTCGAACCGGAACAGCGACCCCCGGTTGTGCAGGACGATGCCCGTGCCGGGCACCACGAGCCCCGACCCGAAGGTGGCGAACAGGCTCTGGATCAGCGAGACGACGTTGCCGTACTGGTCGACCGCGATGACGTAGACGGTGTTCGGATGGTCCTCGACGGGCTCGACGTGGACGGCCGGCGCGGGACCGGCGGGGTCGATGGCGGCGGCCATCTGCCGGATGCGGGCGGGGTCGAGCAGCTCGTCGACGGAGACGCGCATGGCGGCGGGGTCGGCGACCTCGCGGTCGCGGTCGTCGAACGCGAGCCGTATCGCCTCGGACACCGTGTGCAGGTAGTCGGCCGAGTTGTGGCCGAGGGCCGCGAGGTCGGCGTCGACCGCCTGCAGCAGGGCCAGCTCCTGGAGCAGGGTCACCCCCTGGGTGTTCGGGGGGAACGCGTGCACCTCGAGGTTCTGGTATCGGGTGGTGATGGGCAGCGTCCACTCGGCCAGGTAGTCGGCGAGGTCGTTGGGCATGAGCAGCCCGCCCCGCTCCTGCACGTAGCCCACGATGCGCCGGCCGAGGGCTCCGCTGTAGAACTCTTCCCAGCCCATCTCCTGCAGCGTCCGGAGGGTGGCCGCGAGGTCGGGGCGGAGCAGGACGTCGCCGGCCTGCGGCGGGCCGCCGCCGGGCAGGAAGATACGCGCCGCCTCGGGGTCCTGCCGCAGCTTGTCGGCGGCGCCGGCGATGTCCGCGGCGAGCGTCTCGGAGACGGGCAGCCCCGCCGTGGCGAGGTCGACGGCCGGCTGCAGGGCCTGCTCGAGGGGGATGGTCCCGAAGCGGCGCAGGCCCTCGGCCCAGGCCCCGACGGTGCCGGGGACCGAGACGCTGAGGGGGCCGGTGCGCGGCATCCGCTCGTGCCCCTCCGCCTTCAGCTCCTCCAGCGTCCTGGCGCTGCCCGCGCGTCCCGAGCCGTTCAGGGCGTAGGTGATCCGGGTGGCCGAGTCCCAGTAGAGCAGGAACGTGTCGCCGCCGACCCCGTTCATGTGGGGGCGGGCGACGGCGAGCACCGCGGCCGCGGTGATCGCCGCGTCCATGGCGAGCCCGCCGTTCTGCAGCACCTGCAGGCCCGCCTCGGCCGCGAGGGGATGGCCGGCGGTGACCGCGGCCTCGTTGCCGAGGGCGTCGCGCCCCGGCTCAACGTTGCGCGAGAGGGGGGAGGAGCATGCCGCCGCGTTCAGGACGACGCCGGCGGCGATTCCGGCCACGACGGCATCGAGGGCTCGCCGCGGGGGGCGATGACGAGTGCGGTGTGCGGGCATGGCGTCCTCCCCGGTTGGGTCCGGTCCCTTCGATTCTACGCCTTGCGCGGCGCGCCGTGCGGATGTTCTGCCGCGCGGCGCGTCTGATAGGATGGCGCGCATGGCGGACAAACCCGACGCGTTCGACAAGCTGCCCCTGCCCGAGACCAGCCCCCGCGGTCTGATGCGGCACTTCGGCCCCGGCCTCATCCTGATGATGACCGGCATCGGCACGAGCCACCTGGTGACCGCGCCGGCGGCGGGCGGCCGGTTCGAGTACGCGCTGCTGTGGTGCATCCCCGTCGCCTACGTCTTCAAGTACTACGGCTTCGAGATGGCGTTCCGGTTCACCAACGCCACCGGGCGCAGCATGCTCGACGCCTATACCACCGCGCCGGGGAAGTGGCCGGTCTGGTACGTGCTGATCACGACCATCATCCAGAGCGCGCTGGGACAGGCGGGCCGGCTCGCGGCGGCGGCCGCGGTGCTGTTCTTCATCTTCTCGGAGTATCTCGGCCTCGGGCTCCAGAGCTGGGTGTACGGCCTGGGCCTGGGGGTGCTCTCGGTGGGCATCATCCTCTACGGGCGTTACGCCGCGGTCGAGCTCGCCACCAAGATCCTGGCCGGCATCCTGTTCGTGTCGACGGTGGGAGTCTACGTTTTCAACCCGGCACCGTTGTCTGAGATGGGGCACTTCTTCACGGTCGAGATCCCCGGCGGGTCGTGGCTCATCATCGCGGCGTTCCTCGGGCTGCTGCCGACCGGCATCGACGTCTCGCTGCAGGCCTCGGAGTGGGGCAAGGCCAAGCGGGTGGGCATGGGGCGCATCCGCGAGCAGCTCGAGCGCGAGGGCTACGCCCGTCCGTTCGACGCCTTCTCGTCGACCGCGGACGACCTGCGGGTCGAGGTCTCGAAGCTGCCGGCCCACGCGCAGGAGTACTGCCGGCGCTGGTTCCGCATCGGCATCCTCGACTTCACGATGGGACACGTCGTGTCGTTCATTCTCGCGACCATCTTCCTGCTGCTGGCCGCGGTCACGCTCTACCCGGACGACGTGGCGGGCAACGCGGTCATCGGCGCCATCGCGCGCATCTTCACCGAGACCGCGGGGCCGGCGATGATGTTCGTGTTTCTCGCCGGCGCGTTCGCGGCGACCTTCTCTACCGCCTTCAACTACTTCGACGGCTGGCCGCGGGTGGTCGCCGCGTGCTGCCGGAACCTGTTCCGCGAGACGGCCGAGCTGTCCGGCGTCGCGGCCGAGGGGGTGACGGCGGCCCACCGGGCGTCGTGGTGGTCCGAGTACAACATTTACCGCGTCACGATGTTCTACTCGCTCATCACCGCGGTGCTCATCATCGCGGGGCTGCCGCGGCCGGTGTTCCTGGTGCTGGTGTCGTCGGCCCTCGCGTTCTTCATCGCCCCGGTCATCTTCTTCCTCAACATCTACTACTGCGTGACCATCATTCCGAAGACCGAGAAGGGTTTCTATCCGTCGCAGCCGGTCATCTGGTTCAGCTGGTTCAGCCTCGCGGTGTTCACCGCGCTGACCATCGTCATCATCCTGGCCCGCGTGTTCGGGGTGACCCTGTTCGGCGGGTAGGGGGCGAGACCATGCAATCGGCCTCGTCAGTGATTCGGAGGACGGCGGCGGGAGCCTGCTGGTGGCTCGCCGCGACGGCATCGGCGGCCGGGCAGCCGTTCGAGGTCGACGTCACCCATCGCGCCCGCGGGGTGCATCCCGGCGAGGCGGTCCTCGTCTCGGTGTCGTCGCCCGTGCGGCTGGGCTCGGTCGAGGGGGTCGTCTTCGACCGCGCCGTCCACTTCCACCCCGGCGACGACGGGTCGTGGCGCGGGCTCGTGGGCATCGACCTGATGGTCGAGCCCGGCGACCACGACCTCGTGCTGCGCATCGCCGCGGCCGGGGGGAAGGCTCTGACCCGCGTCCACCGGCTCGCCGTGACCGACAAGCAGTACCCGACCCGCCATCTGAGGGTGGAGCCGCGCTATGTCGAGCCGCCCCCCGAGGTCGCGGACCGCATCGAGCGCGAGTTCCTGCAGCAGACCGCGATCTTCGCCGCCGACACCCCGGAGCGGCTCTGGCGCGGGCCCTGGATCCGCCCCGTGCCGGGGCGCGCGAACAGCCGGTTCGGCAGCCGCAGCGTCTTCAACGGCCAGCCCCGCAACCCGCACAGCGGCGCCGACTTCCTGGCCGGGGTGGGCACCGCCGTCGCCGCCCCCGCACGCGGCCGGGTGGTGCTCGCCGGCGACACCTACTTCTCGGGCGGGTCGGTCATCCTCGACCACGGCTGGGGCCTCTACTCCTACCTGGCGCACCTCTCCCGAATCCTCGTCGAAGAGGGCGACCTGGTGGAGCAGGGCGACGTCGTCGCCCGCTCGGGCGCCACCGGGCGCGTGACCGGCCCCCACCTGCACTGGACCGTGCGCATGAGCGGCGCGCGGGTCGACCCCCTGTCGGTGATCGAGATTCTGCAGGACTGACCCGCCTGGACGTCGATCCGCTCCTCGTCCAGATGGGCGCACGGCATCTGCCGAGTGCGCTATACTGGCTGAAGGGTCAGGAATCCAGCCGATGCGCATTCTCTTCTTCATGCCGCGCCTGCGCGGTTGACCTCCACTCTCCCTCGACAGCACCGCCGTTCGCTCGGACCTCGGGGCCGAGGCGACAGATACCGGTGTCGGGATGCTCGGCCTCCGCACGATCGCGGCGGTGACCGGTCGTCCCGCCCGGCGGCGTAGCTGATTCGCTTCCCGTTCCTTCGGCTCGTGGTGCCGCCGCCGGTCGGCGCGGCGTTCTCGTGATCTCTCGTGTCTCTCCCGCGGTGTTCCAACGATGTCCCTCTCCAACGTCTTGTCCAACGGCCGGCCCACGCCGGCCGCGCGCGGCGCCAGCCTGTGGCGCGACGTGCGCGACGCCGTCCGTTCCGCGCCCCGCGACTACACCAGCGGCAGCCTCGGTCGGGCCGTGCTGCTGCTCGCCGTCCCCATGGTCCTCGAGATGGGGATGCAGTCGGTGTTCTCGGTCGTCGATGTCTACTTCGTGGGCCGCCTCGGTTCCGAGGCGGTGGCCATTCTCGGCCTGTCGGACTCGCTGATCGCGCTCGTGTTCGCGGTCTCGATCGGACTCAGCATGGGCGCGGCGGCGATGGTGGCGCGGCGCATCGGCGAGGGGAAGCCCGAGCGCGCGTCGGCCGCGGCGGTGCAGGCCATCGCCTGCGGGTGCGCGGTGTCGGCGGTGCTGGGCGTGGGCGGGGTGGTCTGGGCGTCGGACCTGCTGATGCTGCTCGGCGCGTCGCCCGAGGTGGCCGCCAACGGCCGCACGTTCACCGCGATCATGCTGGGCGGCTGCATCACGGTGACGCTGCTGTTCATGATCAACGGCATCTTCCGCGGCGCCGGCGATCCGGCGCTGGCGATGCGGGCGCTGTGGCTGGCCAACCTCGTGAACATCGTGCTCGACCCGATCCTGATCTTCGGCCTCGGACCGATCCCGGCGTTCGGCCTCGAAGGGGCGGCCATCGCTACCACGGTGGGGCGCGGCCTTGGCGTCGCCTACCAGCTTCGCGTCCTCAGCAGCGGGAACGGCCGGGTGGCGGTCGACTGGCGGCGGGCGCGCCTCGAGCTCGAGACCCTGCTGCGGCTGCTGCGGGTCAGCGGCATCGGCATCGTGCAGTACCTGGTGGGCACCGCGAGCTTCGTCGGCCTCATCCGCATCCTCGCCCCGTTCGGCGACACGGTGCTGGCCGGCTACACGGTGGCCGTCCGCATCATCATCTTCGTTCTGCTGCCGGCGTGGGGCGTCGGCAACGCGGCGGCGACGCTGGTGGGGCAGAACCTCGGCGCGGGCCGGCCGGACCGGGCCGAGCGCGCGGTCTGGTACACGGCGCGGGTGAACACGGTGTTCCTGGGCCTCGTCGGCCTGGTCTTCTTCGTCTTCGCCCGGCCCATCGTGGGGTTGCTGGCCGCCGATGTCGAGGTGGCTGTGGTCGCCGCCACCTGCCTGCGCATCGTCGCCGCCAGCTACGTGTTCTGGGGGTTCGGGCTCGTCACCGTGGTGGCGTTCAACGGGGCCGGCGACACCACCACCCCGACCTGGATCAACTTCTTCGTCTACTGGGTGGTGCAGCTTCCGCTCGCCTGGACGCTGGCGGGGCCGGCCGGCTTCGGCCCGCCCGGGGTGTTCGCGACGGTGGCCGTCTGCCAGACGCTGATGGCGGCGGTCGGGGTACTCGCGTTCCGGCGGGGGCGGTGGAAGACTCGGGTGCTGTAGGGCCAGGGGGCCGGTGGGCCGAGCGGGTGGCGCCGCAACGGGTAGCCGTGACTACGGTAGGATGCCCGGGGGAACCAGGCTATGAGAAACGCGACCGCGGTCCGCGAGTTGAAGCTGGTGAACATCGGCGATTCAAGGGGCATCCGCCTGCCGCAGGCGATGCTGCTGAAGTACGGTTGGGACGACTCTCTCATCCTCGAAGAAAGGGAGAATGGTGTTTTCCTGCGCGGGGCCGCGAACCGGCTCTCCCGGGAGGACACGGCCCGGGCGATGGCCGCCGAGGGTGAGCACTGGTGCGACCTTGAGGCGACGGTCGCCGACGGCCTGGACTGATGGCCGCTCTTGGGGGCGGCAGGGGCAAAGACCGGTGATACTGCTGACCGGGGCCACCGGCTGCATCGGCGGGCGGCTGCTCGCGGCGCTCGAAGCGCGCGGCCGCGCGGTACGCTGCATGACGCGCCGGCCGGCGACGCTCGCGGGCCGGGTGGGCGCGGGGACCGAGGCCGTCTACGGCGACTGCCTCGACGCGGCCTCGCTGCAGGCCCCGCTCGACGGCGTGGACACCGCGTACTACCTCGTCCACTCGATGGGAGGCGGCGCCGACTTCGAGGCGCAGGACCGCGCCGCGGCCCGCAACTTCGGGGCGGCGGCGCGGGCGGCCGGGGTGGGCCGCATCGTCTACGTCGGCGGCCTCGGGGCCCAGGCGGGGCTCTCGCGGCACCTGCGCAGCCGGCACGAGACCGGCGAGGTGCTACGCGAGTCGGGGGTGCCCGTCGTCGAGCTGCGCAGCGGCATCGTGCTCGGGGCCGGCAGCCTCTCGTTCGAGCTGATCCGGGCCCTGGTCGAGCGGCTGCCGGTGATGGTGTGCCCGGCGTGGGTCCGCACGCCGACCCAGCCCATCGCGCTCGCCGACCTCGTCGCGTATCTCGTGGCCGTGCTCGACCTGCCCCCCGGCGAGGGCCGCGTGTTCGAGGTCGGCGGGGCCGACGTGGTGTCGTACGCCGACATCATGCGCGAGTACGCGCGGCAGCGGGGCCTCCGCCGGTGGCTCATCCCGGTGCCGTTGCTCACGCCGCGCCTGTCGAGCCTGTGGCTGGGGCTGACCACGCCGGTCTACGCCCGCGTCGGCCGCGAGCTCGTCGACGGGCTGCGGACGGCGACCGTCGCGGGCGACGACGCCGCGCGCACCGCGTTCCCGATTCGCCCGCTCGGGCTGCGGCAGGCGATAGCGCGGGCCGTCGACGAAGAGGACGCGGCGTTCGCGGCCGGCCCGTGGACCGAGGCCCGCCTGTCGGCCGGGACGGCGCTGCGCTGGGGCGGCGTCCGCGTGCGCACCCGGCTGATCCACTCGTGCTCGCTAGACCTGCCGGTGGCTCCCGCCGCCGCGTTCGTCCCCATCCGCCGCATCGGCGGCGCGAACGGCTGGTACTACGGCGACTGGATGTGGCGGCTGCGCGGTCTCGTCGACCGGCTGATGGGCGGGGTGGGCATGGGCCGCGGCCGGCGCGACCCCGACCGGCTGGCGGCGGGCGACGTCGTCGACTGCTGGCGGGTGGACGCCTGCGAGCCCGACGTCCGGCTGCGGCTCGCGGCCGAGATGAAGCTCCCGGGCCGCGCCTGGCTGCAGTTCGACGTCACGCCGCGCGAAGGCGGGGGGGCGACGGTCCGCCAGACCGCCGTCTTCGACGCCGCCGGCCTCGCGGGCCGCGCCTACTGGCACGCGCTCTACCCGGTTCACGTCCTCCTGTTCCGGGGGCTTCTGCGGAGCATCGCGCGGCGGGCGGCGGGGCGCGGCGTGGATCCATGAAAAATGCTACTTCATGTGAGTATTATCATGGATAGATGACCAGCCACCTGGTCCCCCGTGCGGCGTTGAATCTGGTGACGCGGGCGCTCCGGCGCTCGCCCGTCGTCGCCGTCGTCGGGCCCCGCCAGTGCGGCAAGACCACGCTGGCCCGGCAACTGGTCTCGGCCGGCTCGGTCAACTACTTCGACCTCGAAGACCCCGTCAGCTTGGCCCGGCTGGACCAGCGGCTGACTGCGCTCAGAGACCTCACCGGCACCGTCGTCATCGACGAAGTGCAGCACCGGCCCGACCTGTTTCCGGTGTTGCGGGTGCTGGCCGACCGCGACGACGTACCCGCGCGGTTCCTCGTGCTCGGCAGCGCCGGCCCCGACCTACTGCGGCAGAGCGCGGAGTCGCTGGCCGGGCGCATCGAGTACATCGAGCTCACCGGCCTCCAGGTCGCCGAGGTCGGCTCGGCCGAGATGGACCGGCTGTGGGTTCGCGGCGGGTTCCCGCGTTCGTTTCTGGCCGGCACCGACGCGGACAGCGCGGCGTGGCGAAAGGCGTTCATCCGCACGTTCGTCGAACGCGACCTGCCCCAGTTCGGCGCCGATCTCGGCGCACCGGCGCTGCACCGGTTCCTGGCCATGCTCGCGCACGGTCACGGCCAGATCCTCAACGTCGCCGAGCTGTCGACCGCCCTCGGCGTCGCCCAGGCCACCGTGCGGCGCTACCTCGATCTGCTGGAGCGCCTGTTCCTCGTTCGGCAGCTGCGCCCGTGGCACGAGAACCTGCGCAAGCGGCAGGTCAAGCGCCCCAAGGTCTACCTGCGCGACTCCGGCGTCTACCATCACCTGATCGGCGCCGGCACGATGGACGCGCTGCAGCTGCACCCGCGCATCGGCGCGTCGTGGGAGGGATTCGTCATCGAGAAGGTGATCGCCGAGTCGGCGCCCGACGAGGCCTACTTCTGGGCGACCCACAACGGCGCCGAGCTCGACCTGCTGCTGATGACCGGCGGCCGGCGGGTCGGCGTCGAGGTCAAGCGCGTCGACGCGCCGCGGCGGACGCGCTCGATGGCGGTCGCCCTGAACGATCTGCGGCTGGATGCGCTCTACGTCGTGTACCCGGGGGACGTCCGGTACGTCATCGATGACCGGGTCACGGCCCTGCCGGCGGGGGCGCCGTTTCCGGCGTCCGACACCGGCGCGGCGGTCACCGCCTGATCGCCGCCGCCCGCAACGGCTCGCTCAAGCGCCCGCGACGCTTCGCCCGGACCCCCGTGCGTCGCGAGTCTTCATCCAGGCCGAGCCGCGCCGACACCGGGTTCGTCCGACGGCAGCAGGTCCGCGTCCGCGACCACGGCCCGCGCGGCGCCTTCAGTCGCCCGACCCGTGGTCGCGGCGGACACGGGCGAGCAGGTCCGACGCCGTCGCGCACTCGATGATCCAGTCGCCGACCCGCCCGAGCCGCTCCGCGTCGGTGACGCCGGCCAGCGCCGCCGCCAGCCCCTCGGCGGCGGCGCCGTCGAACTTCCGGGCTGCGAGACGACAGAGCAGCGCCCGCTCCTCGTCGCGGCCCTGCTCGATGCCTTGGACGCGGCCCTGCTCGATGCCCTGCTCGAGCCATTCACGGGTCCATTCCCGCACGGTTTCTTCCAGCATCGTCTGCGTCTCCTGCAACTGCGCCAGCGCGTCCCCCGCACCGGGCGTCGGCCGACCCGCCACCCGCAGCCCCTGGTCGAGCCATGCCACGAACGCCCGCGTCAAGTGCTCGTCCCCCGCCGCCCGCAACAGCTCGATCAGCGGCCGCAACGCTTCGCCTAGGCCCGGCGCGTCGCGAGCCATCTCCAGACGGACCAGCGCCGCCACCAAGTTGTCCGACGGCAGGTCCGCGGCCGGCACACGTGCCCCGTCCAGAAGATAGTATCGCTGCGACGGCTGGTACGGCGCCAACACCCCGTCCCCCGCCGCAATCAGCGCCGTCATCTCCACCGCCGCCGTCCAACGCCGCCGGCCGTTGTAGAGGACCACCGGCAGCACCGGCGGCAGCCCGCCGTGCTCGTGCAGCCCGTCGTCGGCGATCACGCGCTGATAGAGCAGCGCGGTGTAGGCCAGCATGCGCACCGCCATCGTCCGGTCCACGCCGGCCTGGAACTCCAGGAGCAGCACCAGGTAGAGCCACCGCTCGTCCCGGAAGCGGATGCGCCAGACCAAGTCGCCGCGACGCCGCTGCAGGTCTTCGCTGACGAAGGCGGCGGGCAGGGGGGCCAGCGTATCGAAGTCGAGCGCGTCGCTCCAGCCGCGGGCGGCGAAGCCGTCGAGCAGGTCGCGGACCATGCGCGGGCGCGAGAACAGCAGCTTGTAGGCGGGGTCGTGCATGCATGCTCCTGGCGGCATCCGCGTCACGGGGCTCGTGGCGGGCGGGACCTGCGGCGCTCCCGCCGGATTGCGGGAGGCCGGCAGTCTGCCGACGGGGTGTTCAGCAGCAAGAACGGGGCCAACGCGGGAACGGCCGCGTGCACGGTGAAACGACCTCGACGAGAGGCTGATGGGGCAGAAACTGCAACCCCAGGGCCGCGCGATGGTGGCGCGGCCGGGCCACGTCATCGACGACGGGCTCACGGCGCTCGATACGGGCGCCGCCTGGTCGGCGCCGCCGGGGCGGGCGGGTGGAGCGGTTGATGATCAACGCGGGCTAGACATCGACCTCGCGAACCGGCGCCCGTACGGAGCCGCTGGCGAAGTCCACGCCGGCGAGCGGCGACCGCG
This sequence comes from Vicinamibacterales bacterium, assembly GCA_963663815.2. Taxonomy (GTDB): domain Bacteria; phylum Acidobacteriota; class Vicinamibacteria; order Vicinamibacterales; family UBA8438; genus JAJEEA01. The sequence continues at coordinate 6,630,567 of OY760734.1, forward strand.
ACAGGAGATCGTGCAGGCTCGGGGCGGCGCTCCTGGCGCGCAGGCGATCGAACTCGTCCGCCGCGACCACCACGACCGCGCTCCGGCCGCGGACCGTCACGCGTTGGGGCCGGCCGGCCGCCGCGAGCCGGACGACTTCGCTGAACCGCGCCCTGGCTTCTTCCAGCTTCCAGCCGGGGTCGGCGGCGACGGTGCGCGGCGGGTGCGGTGGTGGGGGCACCGTGCTCCTTCTGTGACCGATTCCGGACAACCGGGCGCCGTGGGGAGGGCCTGTGCAATGAGGCCGCGACCCAGGAAGTCGCGGAAGGAGTCATCGGGCAAGGCAGCCCAAGGACCATGGCCGATCTTCAACCCGGCCGCTCGTCGGCGGAACGTCGGCACAGTATATCATTTCTGTTATCGGCGATGGTCCTTGGCGCGTGTCGGAATTGTGCTAGGCTCTTGGCCGTGAATGTCGAGAGGTGTGGCGCGTCGCCCCACCCTGCAAAACATGAGGAGATCGGAATGAGACGACGACTCACCGTAGAGTACTCCGAGAGCCGTTCGCAGACGGTGCGGACCCGACTCGAGCTGTCGCTCGACGGTCCGCCGGTCAGAGACCCGAGCGGCCCGCCGGTGCAGCCCGCGGCGGGCGCCGTCGGTCGCTATCCGCACGACGCACCAGGTTCCGTCGCCGAAACGGAGAACGACGCATGAACATGACCGCCGCGTCGCTGACCGGGGCCATCACCAGCCACGCCGCCCTTCGGCGCGTCCAACGTCTCCAGCCGGTCGGTGGGACCGGGGACAAGCTCTTCCCGCCGACCTATCCGCCCCCGTCGGGCGCCCGACGGGACGCGCCGCCCCGGCACGTGTTCGAGAGGCGGCGCGTCGACGGCGGCGACGTCTGGTGCGTGCTCATCGACAGCGTTCAGAGCCAGGCGAACAGACTGGAAGAGGCGCTGCTGGCGGCCGCGGAGAGCGGTCAGGTCCGGATCCCGTACGTGACGGTCGACTTTCGGGCCGCCGACCTCGATCCGCTGGAGCGCATCACGTCCCTCGACGCGCCGCACCGCGTCTACGATGCCATCCTGCGCGACAGCCTCATGGGCGACGAACCCTTCATGCAGAGCCCGCCGGGCAGGCGTTTGGCGGCGGCGAAGCCGGCCGACGCCACCGCGTTGCTGGAGCTCTCGCCGACGGCGCTGTTGTTCGGCGCCTGGCACAGCCAAGGCGAGGGCGGCGGGCTGGGCGCGAAGTTCCCGCGTGCGCTCGTGTCGGAGATCATGGGTATCGATACCCCGGTCGACGAAGTCCCGAACGCGCGCACCGGCGAGGTGGAACCGAGGACGGCCGGACAGCGCACCGGAAGCCGCATCGATCCTCTGGGCGTTCTCAGGAAGGTAGACGTGTTCAAGGGAGGGGCGGGTTGGAGCCCCGATCAGAAGGAAGCTGGAGCGCGCGCGAAGAAGGTGCGCCCTTCCGAGATCAACCACGGCAACATCGCCCCCACGGTTCAACCGCTAGGCGTTACCTGTTCGTATGCCGAGCACCGGGCCGTCATCACGCTGGCCGGTCTGCGACGCCTGCGCTTCGGGAGCGATGAGCGGAACGATGCGGGACGTGCCCTTGTCGCCGCTCTCGGCCTCGTCGCGCTCGCGGAGCAGGACGTCGGCGGATACGCGTTGCGATCGCGTTGCGATCTGGTCTGCGATGGCCCCGCGCCCCTGGAGCTGGTGCGAGCGGACGGATCGACCGAAACCGTCGATCTCCATCGCGAAGGGGCGTTGGCCCTGTACAGCGACGCGTATGCCCGCGCCGAGTCGGCCGGCTTTCGATTCGAGTCAATCGTGCTGACCCCGCAGGACAAGCTGGTGGAAATCGTACGACGCAGCCGCGAGTTGGCGCTGGAGGGCGCCGGCGGCGAGGAGCCGGACGACTCATGAGTCTCGTTCTCGAGATCGAGTTTCTGACCGGCGTGTGCCGCGCGGCACGAAGCCCCGCGAGCGAGGCGCCCGATTGGCCTCCCCAACCCGATCGTGTTTTCTCGGCGCTGGTCTGCGCGTGGGCCACTCGGGGGGAAAGCGAGGATGAACGACGGGCGCTCGAGTGGCTGGAGGAGCAGCCCGCGCCGACCGTTCACGCGAGCGGCCACGTCGCCAGAACGGCGCCGGATGTCTTCGTTCCGCCGAACGACCTGAAGTCGTCGAAGTCGTCGAAGACCTACCGTAAGGTGATGCCGGACGCTCGCCCGCGCCAGCCACGTCGGTTTCCCGTTGCCCGGCCGGACAGTCCCACGATCGCCGTCGTGTGGCCGGAGGCTCCGGGTTCCGACGTGTGCGAGTCGCTCGACGAGGTTGCACGCGACGTCGCCTATCTCGGTCACTCGGCGAGCCTCGTGCGTTGCCGGTTCCTTCGGGATGAGTCGGCGAAGCCTTCCCACCCCGGTGCGCCCCCTCGGCGGACCGTCTACGCCGGGCGTTTGGCGGAGCTCGAAGCGGCGCACCGGGCAAACCCGGTGCGCCCCGTGATTCGGCCCGGCGCCTCCGTGCCCATGGTCACTGTCGCATCACCGGCCGTGTCGACCAGCGAATGGCTCGTGCTTGAAGCGATCGAGGGGGAAACGCCGGATCTCCGCGCCGCCGCCTTAGTCTGTCGCGCCCTGCGTCGGACGCTGATGAGCGGCTACCGGCGTGCCGACATGGGTGACGCGATTCCGGAGATCGTCTCGGGACATACTGCCGACCGCAGCCCGACGCGGCGACCCCATCTGGCGGTCGTGCCGCTGGCGTTCGCCGGCTATCCGCATGCGGACGGCCGCGTGTTCGGTTTCGCCCTGGTGCCGCCCGCGGGCACGAGTCTTCGATCGATTCCCGGACTCGTCCGGGCCTTCGAGGAGGTGGCGTCCTACGATCCGGGGAGGGAGCGCCGCGTGCTGACGCTGGAGGGCTCACCGCTGAGCAAGCCGCTTCATCTCGCGCCCGCGGGGACGGCGCCGGTCAGCTCGCTCTCGCCAGAGCCGTACCTGGAATCGGCGCAGGTCTGGGCGAGCGTCACGCCGATCGTGCTCGACAGGCACTTGAAGCGCAACGACGACCTGGAGGTCCGCGAGATCATCGCCGGCGCCTGCGAGAACGCCGGCTTGCCGCGTCCCGCTCCGGATCGGATTCAGGTCGGCAAGCACTCCGCCATCGAAGGAGCGCCGCCGGCGCGGCCACGGGCCGGCGCGCCGCCCTGGACCCGCTGGAAGACGCCGGAGTCGCTCGCTTCGCGCTCGCTGGTTCATGCGGTCATCGATTTCGGACGCTCGACGACCGGTCCGGTGCTGCTGGGCGCCGGCCGCTTCACCGGTCTGGGCTTGTGCCGCCGCCTCGGGAGCTGATAGTGGACCTTGCCGCCGCCGACTTCACGGCCTTCTTTAGTGCGATCCACGGCGACCCGCCGTTTCCGTGGCAGCAGCGTCTGGTCGATCAGTTGGCGGCCGACGACGAATGGCCCGACGTGCTGGATCTGCCCACGGGTTCGGGCAAGACGGCGGCGTTGGACGCGGCTGTTTTTCACTTGGCATTGCAGTTCGAGTGCCCGGCGCGTGCTGCGCTGAGAATCGTCCTGGTCGTCGATCGACGGCTGGTGGTGGACGATGCCTACGAACGCGCGAGGCGCATCGAGAAGTTCCTCGACGATCCGACATGCGCGGCGGAAGCAGAGCGCGGGGTTCTGGTCGAGGTGGCCCGCCGCCTGCGACATCTGGCCGGCGATGGAGAACACCCCTCGTTTGAGACCAAGGTGAACCCCAAGCGGTTCCAACCCCCTCCGCTCGTCGCGAGTCGACTTCGCGGAGGCGCGCCACTGGAGGCGGACTGGGCGCGGACGCCGACGCAACCCATGATCCTCTGCTCGACCGTCGATCAGGTGGGCTCGCGCTTGCTGTTTCGAGGTTACGGCGTGTCGGATCGCATGAAACCAGTTCATGCTGGACTGTTCGGCAACCATAGCCTGATACTGCTCGACGAGGCTCATTTGTCGGACCCGTTTCGTCAGACCCTCCACGCCGTACGGGAGATCGGCGGGGCAGACGTACGGACCGTCCTGCTCTCTGCGACACCGGGCGCCGAGCCTCGGCATCCCTTCGGTTTAGCCCAAGCGGACTACGCCAATGACACGCTGAAGGCGCGGCTCGAAACCCGCAAGCCCGCTGCGTTGAGTGTCGTTCGCCACGATCCGGGCGGAACCTTCGCGAAGGCCGCCCGGAAGATCCTGGATCAGTTGCAGCGGCAGGGCGTATCGACCCCGGCCGTCGGCGTCATCGTCAACCGCGTCGGTCTGGCACGCGAGATCTTCGATAAGCTGAAGGCGCTGGAGGGAGAAACCGGGTCCGACACGCTGTTGCTGATCGGTCGCTCGCGCCCTGTCGAGCGGGATCGGATCGTCAAGAAGCTCGGTCCCTTTCGAACCGGCGAGTCGCGCGAACCATCGGCGTCTGCGTCAGCCGGCGGGGGTGGAGAGGACCGTCAGCCCTCGCTCCCGCTCGACTCTCCCCGCGAGTCGCACGCGAGACCACTGCTCGTGGTCGCCACCCAGTGTCTGGAGGTGGGCGTCGATCTCGACCTGGACGGGCTTGTCACCCAGGCTGCGTCGTTCGACGCGCTTCGGCAGCGCTTCGGCCGACTGAACCGGGCAGGCCGGTCGATCTCCGCCGTCGGCGTGATTCTCGCCCTCGCCGCGGACATCGCCAAGAATGCCGACGACGCTGTCTATGGCGACCGGATAGCCAAGACCTGGAAGATTCTCGAACAGATTGCGCATGACGACCAAGTGGACTTCGGCATCACGGCGCTGACACGAAGTCTACAGGAGATCGAGGCAGACGTGACCGCCTTGGCGGCGCCCCGGGCGTCGGTGCCCACACTGATGCCCGCCTACTTCGACCTCTGGTCGCAGACCTCCCCGCCGCCGTCCGCGGACCCGGACGTAGGACTGTTTCTCCATGGCGTCGACCGCACGTCCGCGGGCGTGTCACTCACCTGGCGCAGCGACATCACCGAGGACGACCTGAGGGCCGACGACTGGAATCCGGCGGAATTGCTGCAACTCGCACCTCCGCGCGCTGCAGAGATGGTCGAAGTGCCGCTGTGGTCGGCGAGAGCGTGGCTGAGCCGGAGCGGGAACCGGGAGCGACTGACGAGTATCTCGGATGTGCCCGAACGAGGCGGCGACGAGGCGGCGGACGAGATGCGCGGGCGTGAACGGCCGGCGTTCCGTTGGGCCGGAGCCGACCATCCGCGTACAAGGCGCGTGTCGCCGGGGGCGTTGCGGCCGGGAGACCTGCTGGTGGTGCCGGCCGAGTACGGCGGCTGCGACGAGTTCGGTTGGGCGCCGACGTCGGGCAACCAAGTCGCGTATCCGACCTCCACCAATCAGGTCGAGCCGGTGACCGACGTAGCCGACCGCGCGACCCGCCCTTTCCGGAGCCGGCGCCACGCAGTTCGGGTTGCCCGCGATGTCGTGGCGCGCGACACCGAGTGGGACCGCCTCCATGAGATTCTCGCCGATCACGGTCTCGCCGGCCGCGAGCTGGTGGAGCGACTGCTCGACGCGCTGCCGGCGGACTCATCGTCGGATTCGGATAAAGGGAACGACGGGGTTTCGCGTACACGCGCGGTACGCGAACCGCTGGAGGCGTTGCGGCACGCAAAGGGTCGGGGGCGGAGCAACATCACCGTACACTTTCCATACCGCGACGATGGCTACGGAGGAGTCGTGCTCGTTGCACAGCACGGAGTGCGGGAACCCGATGCAAGCGAAGCGCCGACACCCGGTGGGCGCCCGGCGACAGAAGACGACCGACTCTCGCATACTGCGTGGAGACCGTTGACCATCGAGGAACACACGGACCATGTAGGTGGCAGGGTGAACCACTTCGTGCAGAAGCTCGGCGACGCGGGCCAACCGGTCGCCAGCGACCTGAAGCTCGCCGCGTTTCTGCATGATGCAGGGAAGGCCGATCCCCGCTTCCAGCGCCTGTTGTCGGGCGGAGATCCATGGAATCGGCCGGCCGGCTCCGCAATGGCCAAGAGCGGCCGGCCGTCTCCGAAAGGCGCCTGGGAGCGGGCAGGTCTTCCGAAGGGGTGGCGTCATGAGGCGCTGTCGGTGCGAATGGCGCAGGCGCATCCACGATTCGCGGAAGCCCACGATCCGGCCCTCGTGCTGTGGTTGATCGGTACGCATCACGGGTTCGGGCGGCCGTTCTTCGGTTTCGTCGATTCACACGAGGGCGAATCGAGTCACGAGGGTCTGTTCACTTGTCTCGGCGTCGAGCACTGGCGGCTTGCTGCGGGACCCGGACCGCAGTCGATGGCCTTCGATCTCGATGGCGCCGACTGGCCGGCGATGTACGAGCAACTCAGGCGACGGTACGGAACCTGGGGTTTGGCTCACCTGGAAGCGGTCCTGCGTCTGGCCGACCATCGTGCATCGGAGTCGGAGCAACGCGATGACTGAACGGTGCTCGCTTCGTCTGGCGGGGCTGGAACCCGACAACCTGTTGGCCTTCCTGGCTCTGCTGGGCACGCTGCGCACGCTCGAGCACGTGCGACCGGCGTGGCGCCCGCGCGTGGCGTGGACGGTCGACACGCCTCCTGTCCGGCCGACGCTGACTGTCGCGCGGACGACGGAGGACCAGGTCGTTGCCGCTGTTGCAGAGGGGCTGGGGGACTTGGCCGACCGCCACGACTTCAACCAGCTCAAGGACCTGAAGCTGTCTCCGAAGGAAGCCGCCGAGAGACTCCGCACGGCCGTGACCAGAGATCGGTACACGTCCGACCTGTGGGCGGCTCTGACCAGCGATGCCGCGGTTCGTGACAAGAACAAGGTGCAAGAGACCGAACCGACCCCTCTGTGTCTTCTGTTCGGCCAGGGACACATGCACTTCATGTCCCGCCTTGCGTCCGTTCCGCAGGAATCGGTCCCGCCGGCCAGGGGTACCGGCCGCAAGAAGATCACGATTGGGGAAACGGACTGCCTTCGTGAAGCGTTGTTCGAGCCCTGGACACGCCCGGACGCGACGTTTTCGTTCCGGTGGGATCCGCACGAAGACGTCCGCTACGCGCTGCGCGCCACCGACCCGACGGATTCGAAGACCAAGGAAACGACGCAGCACGGAGCCAACCGGCTGGCCGCCATCGGCCTCTCGGCCCTGACCGTGGTTCCACGGCTGCGTGGCGCAACCGCTCAACTCGCGGTCATCGGCGGCAAGCGTGAGCGGGGTGGCTTCGACTTCACGTGGCCGGTCTGGCGTCACCCAGTGAGTCTTGCCGCGATTCGATCGCTGCTTGGTCACGCGGGACTCGACAAGCGGAACACCTGGGATGCGTTGGGTATCTTCGAGTTGCGGCGAGCACGGCGGATCTCGGTCGGCAAGTTCATGAACTTCACGAGGGCCGAGTCGATCGGCGAGCCGGAGGCGGAGACGCCCACGCCCCGCGCCGACTCGGCTGGTGCTTCACGTAAGGGTCACATTACGGCGCCGCGTAGAGAAGGGCAGAGCGGCCGATGACCAGACGCACGCTCCCGATCGGCATGCAGACGTTCCGCGAGATTCGTGAACGCCGCTGCTATTACGTCGACAAGACCGCCTACGCGCGACGGCTGGTCGACGAGGGCAAGCACTACTTCCTCTCACGCCCGCGGCGCTTCGGCAAGAGCCTGTTCGTCGACACGCTGAAGGAGCTGTTCGGGGGCGACGAGGCGCTGTTCCGGGGGCTGGCCGTCCACGACCACTGGGACTGGTCGGTGCGTCATCCCGTGCTGCGACTGAGCTTCGGCGGCGGGCACTTTCGGGAGCCGGGCGGCCTGCGCGCGAACGTGATGGCGCAGCTCGACGAGGTCGAGCGAGAGGCCGGTATCGTGTCCGACTGTACCACGGCGGCAGAGCGGTTCGGGGCCCTGCTGGCGGCGCTGCATCGGCGCGCCGGTCGCCGCGTCGTCGTCCTGGTGGACGAGTACGACAAGCCCATCCTCGACGCGCTCGACGTTCCCGAGACCGCCCGCGCCAACCGCGACTTCCTGCGCGGGCTATACGCGGTGATCAAGGACGCAGACGCGCACGTGCGGTTCACCTTTCTAACCGGCGTCAGCAAGTTCTCGAAGGTCAGCCTGTTCTCCGGCCTCAACAACCTCACCGACATCACCCTCGAGCCGGCCTACTCGGCCGTCTGCGGCTACACCGACCGCGACCTCGATACGGTGTTCGCTCCCGAGCTGGCGGGGCTCGACCGCGACGCCATCCGGGACTGGTACAACGGCTACAGCTGGCTCGGCGCCGAGGGGGTCTACAACCCCTTCGACATCCTGCTGCTCTTTCGCCGCCGCAAGTTCGACGCCTACTGGTTCGAGACCGGCACGCCGACCTTCCTCGTCGAGACGCTGTTCGAACGCCGGGTGAGTTCTCTCGCCCTGGGCGAGATGGTGGCCGGCAGCGACCTGCTGTCGGCGTTCGACGTGGACGACATGGCGACCGAGGCGCTGTTGTTCCAGACCGGCTACCTGACCATCAAGGGCGAGGAGGACCTGGGCGGCGAGCCGGTGTATCGACTGGGCTATCCCAACCGCGAGGTGCGGCAGAGCCTGAACCGCAGCCTGCTGCGGCATCTCGTGCGCGACTCGTCGACCCAGATCCGGAACAGCGTGCGGCTCTACCGGTTGCTGGAGAGCCACGACGCCGAGGGGCTCAGGTCGTTGTTCCACGCCTTCTTCGCGGGTATTCCCCACGAGTGGTACGCGAACAACGACATCGCCCGCTACGAAGGGTACTACTCGAGCGTCTTCTACTCGTACTTCGCGGCCCTCCGGCTGGACGTCACGGTGGAGGACAGCAGCAGCCACGGGCGGCTCGACATGGCCGTTCGCTGCGCCGGCCACGTGTACCTGTTCGAGTTCAAGGTGGTCGAGCTGGCCCCCGGGGGTGCGGCGATGGCGCAGCTGAAGGCGAGGCGTTACGCCGACAAGTACCGCGACCTGGGCGAGCCGATACACCTCGTCGGGGTGGAGTTCAGCCGGGAGACCCGCAACGTCGTGGCGTTCGAGGTCGAGCGGGCGTAGGGGCCGGCCCCGATCGGGGGTTCGGCTCGATACGCACCGAGCGCACATCGACGCGGTCGGCTCGGCGGATTCCTGGAGGATCTCGGCCCGTCGAGACGGTCCACCGTTGACCGCACCGTCCCCGCGGTTCGACTCGCATGGACGAGCGCGCACTCGACCCTGCACTCCTCGTCCACCGCCGACCGCACCGTCGGCGGCGGTTCGACCTGCCGGAGGGCTCCGGGGGCGCGGGGCGGCCGGCGGGTACAATACGGGCCGACTGCGGACGTCACCATCCACAGGAGGAGCGACCCAGATGAGCCCGACCTCTTCGCGCGGCATGTGGAGCTCTCGCGCCGGATTCATCCTGGCGGCGGCCGGCTCGGCCGTCGGGCTCGGCAACGTCTGGGGGTTCCCGACCCAGGTCGGGCAGGGCGGCGGGGCCACGTTCGTGGTCATCTACCTGGCCTGCATCTTCCTGATCTGCGCGCCCATCATGGCCGGCGAGATCGCCATCGGCCGCCGCACGGGGCTGAGCCCGGTCGGCGCGTTCTCGGCCCTCGCCCCCGGCCGCCGGTGGTGGCTGCTCGGTGGGCTGGGGGTGCTGGCCGGCGTCGGCATCCTGTCGTTCTACTCGGTCATCGCGGGCTGGGCCGTCGCCTACGTCTGGTTCACGGCGACTGGCGCGGTCGGCGGGAGCCCCGACGACATCGGCGCCTTCTTCGGCGCGTTCACCGGGAACGGCCTCGTCAGCGCGGGGCTCGCCATGCTGGTGATCGGCATCACCGCCGGGGTGCTGCTCGGCGGGGTGCAGGCCGGCATCGAGCGGGTGACCAAGCTGCTGATGCCGCTGCTCATCCTGCTGCTGCTGGCCCTGGCGGTGCGGGCGGTCACGCTGCCGGGGGCGGGGGAGGGCCTCGCCTACTACCTGCGCCCGGACTTCAGCCGGCTCGCCGACGTGAGCGTCTTCACGTCGGCGCTCGGCCAGGCGTTCTTCTCGCTGAGCCTGGGCATGGGCTGCATCCTCACCTACGGCAGCTACCTCAGCCGTCAGGACGGCATCGCCGCCTCGGCCCTCTGGATCGTCGCCCTCGACACGTCGATCGCGCTCCTCGCGGGGTTCATCATCTTCCCGGTCGGGTTCTCCATCGCCGGCTTCGATCCGACCGCCAGCGGACCGGGGCTCATCTTCACGGTGCTGCCGCGGCTCTTCGCCGAGATGCCCGGCGGGCACCTGTTCGGCGGCGCGTTCTTCCTGCTGCTCAGCGTCGCCGCCATCACGTCGACCATCTCGCTGCTCGAGGTCCCCGTGTCGCACTGCGTCGACGCCCTCGGCTGGACGCGGCAGAAGGCGGTGGCCGCCGTCGCCGGCGCCGTCGCGGTGCTCGCCATTCCCTCGGCCCTGGGCAACGGCGCGGTCGGCGTGTTCACCAGCGTCCCCGGTTTCGGCATCGGGTTCCTCGACCTGATGGTGAGCGTGTGGAACGAGTTCGCCCTGCCGGTGGGCGGGTGCCTCACGGCGATCTTCATCGGCCGCGTCTGGGGCGTCGGCCGGGCGCTGGAGGAGCTGCGGGCGGAAGGGGGATGGATGCCGGTGCCGGAGCTGTGGTCGTTCCTGCTGCGCTGGATCTGTCCGGTGGCCATCGCCATGATCCTGTTCGCCACGCTGGCGTCGTTCTTCTGAGGCTGGGCGCTGCCCGCGCCGCCGAGAGGACGGATGGAATGCTCGGAGCGTTGCCGCTGGACATGGTGCTGATGGCGGGCCTGGGGGTCGGTGCCCTCATGTCGTGGCTGGCCGGCGCGTTCAGGCGCCCTCCTGAGCGGCCAGGTTCTTGACCAGGCGCAGGCTGCCCATCGGCATCCAGACCCTGCGGAAGATCCGCGAGGATGACTGCTACTACGTCGACAAGACCGCTTATGCCCGTCGGCTGGTCGACGAGGGCTCACACTACTTCCTGTCGCGTCCCCGTCGGTTCGGCAAGAGCCTGTTTCTGGACACGCTGAAGGAGCTGTTCGAGGGAACGGAGTCGCTGTTCGAAGGGTTGGCGGTGCACGACCGCTGGGACTGGTCGTTGCGCCGTCCCGTGCTGCGCCTCAGCTTCGGCGGCGGCGTCTTCGGGGAATCGGGCCGCCTGCACGCGAACGTGATGGCGCAGCTCGACGAGGTCGAGCGCGAGGCCGGCGTGGCTTCCGATTACGAGAGCGCGCCCGAGCGGTTCCGGGATCTGCTGGCGCTGCTTCATCGAAGCACCGGGCAGCGGGTGGCGGTTCTCGTGGACGAGTACGACAAGCCGATTCTGGACGCGTTGGACGTTCCCGACGTGGCCCGCGCCAACCGTGACCTGCTGCGCGGTCTCTACGCCGTGATCAAGGACGCCGACGCTCACGTCGGCTTCGTCTTCCTGACCGGCGTCAGCAAGTTCTCGAAGGTCAGCCTGTTCTCGGGCCTCAACAACCTGACCGACATCACCCTCGACCCACGGTACTCCGCCGTCTGCGGCTACACCGACGCGGACCTGGACACCGTGTTCGCGCCCGAGCTCCCCGGCCTCGACCGGGACGAGATCCGCGCCTGGTACAACGGCTACAGCTGGCGAGGAGTGGAGAGGGTCTACAACCCGTTCGACATCCTCCTGCTCTTCGACCGCCGCGAGTTCGACGCGTGGTGGTTCGAGACGGGGACCCCGAAGTTCCTGGTCGACACCCTGCTGCAGCGCGGCGTCGGCGCCGTCGCCCTCGAAGACATGGTCGCCAGCGGCGACCTGCTGTCGTCGTTCGACGTCGGCGACATCGCGACCGAGGCGCTGCTGTTCCAGACCGGCTACCTCACGATCACGGGCACCGAGGACCTCGGCGGGAAGACCCTCTATCGGCTGGGCTATCCGAACCGCGAGGTGCGGCAGAGCCTGAACGAGCGCCTGCTTCGCGCCGTCACTCCCGATGCGACGCGCCAGGGAGCACGCGAGATCCGGCTGTACGAGCTGTTGCGCGCCAACGACTTCGCCGGGCTGAGGGCGTTGTTCGAGGCCCTGTTCGCGGGCATTCCCCACGACTGGCACCGGAAGAACGAGATTGCCCGCTACGAGGGCTGGTACGCCAGCGTGTTCTACTCGCACTTCGCGGCGCTGGGCCTGGACGTCGCGGTGGAGGACGGTAGCAGCCGCGGGCGCGTCGACATGGCGCTGCGCTTCAACGGGCAGGTGTACCTGTTCGAGCTCAAGGTCGTGGAGCTGGCGCCCGAGGGCGGGGCGATGGCGCAGCTGAAGGCGCGGGGCTACGCCGACAAGTACCGGGGCCTCGGCCAGCCGATCCACCTGATTGGGGTGGAGTTCAGCCGGGAGGCGAGGAACATCGTGGGGTTCGAGGTCGAGCGGGGGTGAGGGCCTCGGCGACCTCTGGTTCCGCCCGCCGTGCGCGAAAAGCTAAAATTCACGCAGCGCGAAAAGCTAAAATCCAAGCAACGCGAAAAGCTAATCAAGAGCACGTCCGGATGACCCCGCCCTCGGAGAAGCTGGCCGGTTCCCTCGACGCTCTGCGGTTGCTCCAGGAGCGCGGCGTCGCCGCGGTGCGCGCCGCGGACCTGCCGCGGTCGCATCGCGAGCGACTCGTCCGTCACGGCTTCCTGCTGCCGGTCATCAAGGGTTGGTACGTCGCGGCCTCGCCGGACGGGCCCGCCGGGGACAGCACGGCGTGGTACGCCTGGTTCTGGCGATTCTGCGCCGGCTACCTGCGCGCCCGTCTCGGCGAGGCGTGGTGCCTGTCGCCCGAGCAGTCCCTGCTGCTGCACGCGGGGAATCGAACGGTGCCGGGGCAGCTCCTCGTCCGCGCGCCGCGGGGGCGCAACCGGGTCACGCCGCTGCTGCACGGGACGTCGCTGCTCGAGGTCCGCGCCGCGATGCCTGCCGCCGAAGACGTCGCCGAGGTGGACGGCATGCGCGCGTTCAGTCCGGCCGCCGCACTGATCGCATGCCCGGCCCGGTTCTTCGAGCGGTATCCGGTCGACGGGCGGGCCGCGCTCGCCCTCGTGCGCGATGCGTCTGACCTGTTGCCCCGCCTTCTCGACGGCGGGCACGGCACGGTCGCCGGCCGTCTGGCCGCCGCCTTCCGCGACGTCGGTCAGGCCCGCATGGCGGACGAGATCGTCGGGACGATGCGGGCCGCCGATTTCGACGTCCGTGAAGCGAGCCCCTTCGCGACGCCGCCACCTGCCGGTCCGTTCCTCCGCGACGCGGCCCCGGTGGTGCGGCGGCTGCGCCTGACCTGGGAGGCCATGCGGGGCCGCGTGCTCGACCGCTTTCCCCGCCCGCCCGCCCGTTCGCCCGACGTCGGCGCCGTGCTCGCCCGCATCGAGGACGTCTACGTGACCGATGCGTATCACTCGCTGTCCATCGAGGGCTACCGCGTCAGCCCGACGCTGATTGCCCGCGTGCGCGGCGGCGACTGGAACCCCGACGACCACCCGGCCGACCGGGCGCACCGAGACGCTCTCGCCGCCCGCGGCTACTGGCAAGCCCACCAAGCGGTGCGCGACAGCGTCCGCCGAGTGGTGGCGGGCGAGCCTGCCGGCGCCGTTGCGGAAGCGGATCATCGGATCTGGTACCGGGAGCTGTTCGCGCCGAGCGTGGCGGCCGGCCTGGTGCGCACCGCCGACCTGGCGGGCTACCGCAACGCGCCCGTCTACATCCAGCGCTCGATGCACGTGCCGCCGAGCCCGGGCGCCGTCCGCGATGCCATGCCGGCGCTGTTCGACCTGCTGCGCGAAGAGCCGGATGCCGCCGTGCGCGTCGTGCTCGGGCACTTTCTGTTCGTCTACGTGCATCCCTACCCGGACGGCAACGGCCGCATCGGCCGGTTCCTGATGAACCTGATGCTGACGGCCGCCGGCTATCCGTGGACGGTCGTTCCGGTCGAGCGGCGGGATGCGTACATGGCGGCGCTCGAAGCTGCGAGCGTGCGGCAGGACATCGGGCCGTTCACGGATTTCGTGGCGGGGCTGGTGGAGCCAGTGCACGGCGGCGGAGAATCGTGATAGCGACAAGGTGGGCCGAACCCGAGCGCTCGCCTCATGCCGTTGGAGCCTTCGGAAGCGGGCGTACGAGTTGATCCCCAAGTCACGATGGTAGCGGCAACATGAAAAGGGACCCCGTGGCCACGTGAAAAGGGACCCCCCTGAGCACTCGGAAACAGCGATTCCCTGGCGATGATCGACGCGGGCGAGACACGGTCGTCTCGTCGACGCAGCCAGGAGGACGCGGAGGTGATCAGGATGTCCCAGTGGGCCGAGATCCGGCACTTGCATCTGGTGGAGAGGGTGCCGAAGAAGGAGATCGCGCGGCGGTTGAAGGTGGACGTGAAGACGGTGCGGCGAGCCATCGACCGGTCGACGCCGCCTCTGCGGGTGTCGCCGCTACGACCCGGCACCCTTGACCCGTGGCGGGAGCGGATCAGGCAGTGGCTGCGCGAGGAGCCGCGGTTGACCGCGAAGCGGATTCGGCGGCTGCTGCTGCCGATGACGGGACCGGTCCCGGCGCGCACGGTGCGCCGCTACGTCGCGGTGCTGCGGGCCGCCGCCACGAGGAAGGAGGCCTTCGTGCACCGTAGCGTGCGCCCAGGCACCACCATGGAGGTCGACTTCGGCGAGTCGTGGGTCGACATCGCCGGCGTGCCGTGCAAGGTGAAGTACCTGGTGGCGACGCTGCCGTTCTCCAACGCGTACTTCGCCAAGGCGTACCCGGTCGAGCGGCTCGAGTCGCTGCTCGACGGCATCGAGTCGGCGTTCCGGTACTTCGGCGGCATCGTGGATCGCGTCGTCCTCGATAACACCTCACTGGCCGTCAAGGACGTGTTGGCGGGCCGGGACCGGGTGCAGACCGAGGCGTTCGAGGCGTTCCGGGGCGGGTATCCGTTCCGGGCCGAGTTCTGCGCGCCGGCCAAGGGCTGGGAGAAGGGTTCTGTCGAGACGGGCGTTAAATTCGTCAGAAACCTCGTGTTCCGGCCGCGGCTGGCGGTCGAGAGCTGGGCGGCGCTCAACGCGGCGATCCTCACGGAGCTGAAGGCCGACCTGCCGACGCGCCAGCTCGACGACGGGCGTCCGGTCGAGGAAGCGTTGGCGGAGGAGCGTCGTCGCCTGCGGGCGATGCCTGCTCACCTTCCGGCCACCTGCCGCGTCGTCGCGCGGGTGGCCGACAAGTTCGGACACGTCCGCGTGGACCGGGTGTCGTACTCGGTGCCGATCCGCCACGCCTACCGGCCGGTGTGGGCGAAGCTGTATCACGACCGGGTGGCGCTCGCGGTCGGCGCCGAGGTGGTCGCCGAGCATCCCCGGGCGTTCGTCCGGGGCGCGAAGGTCCTCGATGCGCTTCACGTTCTGCCGTTGCTGGAGCGCAAGCACCGGGCCGTGGCCGAGGCGACAGCGCTTCACGATTGGCGGCTGGCCCCGGTGTGGCAGCGGGCGCGGGCGGAGCTGGCCAGGCACACGCGCAAGCCCGATCAGGAATGGGTCCGGATGCTGCGGCTGATGGAGACCCATCCGGCCGCGGCCGTCGAGCGCGCGGTGGCGGCCGCCCTCGAGCGCCATTCGCCGCGTCTGGAGACGGTGCGGCTCATCCTCCGGCAGCAGGAGGCTGGCCCGCCGCCGGTGTGCCCGCCGGTCGCGAGCGTGCGTCCGGAGCTGGCGCGGATCGCGGTGCCCGCCCCGACGCTGTCGGCGTACGACGCGCTGGTGGAGGGCTCCCGCTGATGGCTACCGCGATTGCCGAGCCGCCGCATCTCACGGCGGACCTGAAGGCGCTGTACCTGTCGACGGTCGCGTCGCAGTGGCGTCCCCTGGCCGAGCAGGCCGTCCGCCAGCGTCAGGCGCCGGCCGACTACCTGGCGCAGCTGGTGCACCTGGAGGTGACCGGACGCCGGGAGCGCCGCATCCAACGCCGCATCCAGGATGCCCGCTTCCCGATGCTGAAGACGCTGGACGCCTTCTCGTTCGAGGCGCAGCCGGACCTCGACCGCGACGCGGTCCTGCAGGTCTTCGACTGCCGTTTCGTCGCCGACGCCGCCAACGTCGTGTTCGTCGGCGGAGTCGGCACGGGGAAGACGCATCTGTCCATCGCCTTGGGGATGGCCTGCTGCCAGCACGACTACCGGGTGCGGTTCGTGACCGCGGCGGAGCTGGTCACGCTGCTCGTGGAGGCGCAGCAGCAGGGCCGGCTGGCCCGAAAGCTCGCCCAGCTCGCCCGGTTCGATTTAGTCATCGTCGATGAGCTTGGCTACGTTCCGCTCGACAAGGCCGGCGCCGACTTGCTGTTCGGGTTCATCAGCGAGCGCTACGAACGCCGGAGCCTCGTGGTGACGACGAATCTGCCGTTCGCGCGCTGGTCCGAGGTGTTCCTCGACCCGACGGCGGCCGCCGCGGTGATCGACCGGGTCGTACACCACGCGACGGTACTACAGACCACGGGCGGCAGCTTCAGGTTGGCGGCTGCGAAGCAGAACCAAGCGCCGGCAGCCGGGAAGAAGGGAGCTCGTTGATGCCCCTGGGTTGTGCCCCCCGCTTCGAAGTGCGTAGCTGCGGGCCGGCCTGGACGGGGGCGTCCTGGCCGTCCACGACGTCCCGCCGGACGCCGCGGATCGCCGGCTTCCGACCGGAACCGCCGGCTCGCGGCTCGAGTCGGCGGCGGCGGGGATGGTGGGTTCCCGGCGGCGGGCGACCCCGTGCCCCGCCTCGCTCAGACGAAGCAGGATTGATGTACTGACAGGCCAACCCGGGGGTCCCTTTTCACGTGGCCGTAGGGGTCCCTTTTCTGGTTGCTATTTCCAGTCACGATCCGTGCGGCTTGTCGCGACCGGCGTTCGGGTCCGCCGGAGAGCGCCAGGGAGCCGGCGATCAAGCAGCGCGTCGGCAAGTTCCCGCACGGCGGGCACATCCTCCGCGTGTTGTCGAGCGGTCGCGCCAAGGGTTCACAGCGCCGGAGTATCGACACTGGTCGCTGCGGCAACACTGATTCACGGCCACACCCTATTCGACGTCGCTACCCGCAACCGCATTCGAACAACCCCAGACCGAAGTGCGAGCCGTAACCGATTGCGATCGGTCCCCCGACCGGGACTGCGAATTCGAGCCGAATGGCGAGTCCCCATGCGAGCGGGGGATCCGGCCCGCGTTGGCGGGCAAGCTTGAAATGTCGGAACTGACGCCATGTCGCCCTGCCTCCTTCACTGATAGAGGCTCCAGTGGTCGACGCGCCGTTTTGGCCGCGGAGCATCGACCCGAGCGCAGCCACCGTCACGGGGTCCGGGAATCCCCGCAAGTGCAGTTCGGCGCGTATCTGCCCTTCCACGGTGTTCTTGCCCCGTGCCTTGACGTAACGTGGGGGGACGAACGGTGTCACTGATTGCCAGCTCGACGCGCCGCGCGTCAAGCCGGCGATCCGTCGCCCGTATACCCCGGACAATCGAGCCATATCCGTCAAGTCACCCGTCGCCGCCAGACCCAGGCGCAAGGGTTCAATGGCTCCCTTGGTGAAAGTCCTCCGCGCCGCGCGAATGGCAGCTTGGGCCTCGGCGCCGAGGCCGCCCGGCGCCCAGACCAGGACATGGTCCAGGTGCCCGTCGCCATCGAGATCCAGAGGATTGATGTGGGCGTGCCCATGCGGTCCCCGAAGCGGCCGACGGTTGACGTCCCGCCCCGTCAGCTCGGGTGGCGGCACGCCGTTCCGGGCCGCAATGCCGACGAGCGCACCGTGCAGCAATTCCGCTTGCGGCAAGGTCCTGATCACCGGCGGCAGCGCATGGTCGTTGCGCTTGGCATTCGTGAGAGACAGAAGCATGGCCTTGACCCTCGAGGTGGTCCGAGTGGCCGCCCTTGCCTTTGGCGCGCCGACGGAAACGGCATCGGCTGGACGCCAGTAGAAGACTCGCCGGCTGCCGGGAGGCCGGTTCCAACCATGCAAACGCAACCACGTCGTGTCCTTTTGCAGGCAGTCCAGCAAGCCGGCAGGATAGGGTTCCGCGGCCCTGGCCCGCTTGTCGCGCAACGCCCTGCCGGGCTTCCTTCCCTCTGGCAACTGCAAGTCGGCCAATGTCTCCTTGAGCCGCGCCGCCCGCCAGGTCGTGTAGGCGGATACGCCTTCGGGTGCAAGAAGGACGATCTGTTCCCAGCCGCGACCGGGCGAGTTCCGCCGCCCTTCAGGGAAACAGTTGGTCTCCGGTGTCTGTTCGCTGTGCGCCATCACGCGACCCTCGACCCAGCTTTCCGAGCGGCCCAGGTAATTGAGCCGTTCCGTCAGAAGGACCAACATGGCCCGCTCGGCATCGTCGAGAAGCACGGTGGGCCAGGTAGCTACCAGCTCCTGATCTGCAACCCGCGCCCAGGTATCGAATACCAGGGTGGTCCTCTCGACCCTCGTCTTGGGATCCAGCACGCCGACAGGCATGTAGTGACGGCTGTGGGCCCCAGCCGCGGCCGGAAGAGAATAATGCGGCAGATCGGCGGACAGATGCCCGAGCAGTCTGCGAGCCGTCTCCGGCGGGCCGGCGGCGTCCCATGTACCGGAGGTGTAGCCGACCGAGATCAGCGCGCGCAGTAGCCGCCACGGAGAGGGCGGCCACTCGATCAGGCCTTCGTTGACATGGTGGCCGGATGGAGTGGCGTGATAGCGCCCCGCAACAAAGCGAAACGCGAGGGATATCGACATGAATTCACTCTCCGTCGGAGCCTGTCTCGGGTGTGTCGTCCGTCCCTGCGCCGTCCTGGGCCTTGCCCTTCTTCAGTTCGTCTTCGAACGGCACCTCCGCAACGACCATTCGGCCCTCGCATTCGGAAATGGCGGTCTTGACGTCCTCCTTCAGGTCACCGAGTTCGGGAAGGAGCCACCCGCGGGGCTTCGTGGCGTTGATGGCCTCGGTCTCTACGTGGAGATCGCATGCGGTTCGCATGCGCATGCCTTCATCGGCGAGCGCGCGCAGCTTGTACAGTGACAAGAGGATCAGGAGGCGTTCAATCGTATCTCCCAATCCATAGCCTCGGATCTGTACCAGATCCAGATTCACGTACAGGGTGATCGTCTTGGCCGTGTACTCGTCTCGGGCAAATGGAACGTTACCGAATCCGTCCTTGGTTATCCCGGACGGATTGACGTGGTCGTTCTTCACGCCACCGGACGGAGCCACCTGCACGTCGTCTGCCTCGATGAAAGCCGACAGGGCGCGGGCGACCCTGAGGCGCCCCCCCGCGAGCTCCTTCTTGGCCAGGAACACCCCGTGCAGCAGAGAGTTGATATCGTACTTTATCAGGGCTTCGGCAAGCTTCCGACGGTCGATGGGCCCGGTCTCCATTACGCCGACATCCTCTTTGAGTGTGTCGAAGAATGTCCTGTCCTTGCCGGCCAACAGATAGGGGCTGTTCAAGCGATGAGACTCCAGAATGGTGTCGGTCAGGAACTCGCCGCTGCGGGTGACGCGCACGTGCGAAAGACCCTTGAACCCGTCCTTCAGGTCGTTGGCGGCGGTATCCCAGAGGGTCATTTCGAGACGATTGGCCATGCTCTGGGCCGACTCGACGAGGAGACTCGTGCCGGAGCGAGTCTGAAACGTCGCGGCTCCCAGAGACGGGAATCCTGTGGGTTGAAATCGATTGCCCTGGAGAGGCTTCAAGGGAATCTCGAACAGCAGCCGAGCGGCGTCGTCGAGAGGTTTGAGATCTAGGGCCATGGTCACTCCTTGTTCGGATCGAGGCGGCGCAGAAACCGCCGGGCGGTTCGTTGCGTGATGGGGAAAGCGAGCGCTGCTGCCCACAGGCGGGCCGTGTCAGGTGCCGCGGCGGCCGCGCGCACCGTCAAGCGAAAGCCGGCCGCGGCCAGGCGGCGCGACGCGATGGCGAAGGCCGCCGGGGCATCCCCGGCGGCGAGGCGGCGGAGGAGTGCCGGGTCGGCTCCAACGTCGAGCTCGAACCCGGAGCTGGTCCTGACCGGCCAGGGAAGTGTACAGAGCCGAATCGCCAACCAGGCATCGTCCGGCCAGCCGCTTGATCGGGGCGACTCGATGGGGACGTGTTGCTCGGCCCAGGCCTTGCGGTCTAGCGCCATGAGGGCGCGTGCCACGGCCAGCGTACGATCGAGGTCGACGCCGCCGGTCAGCAGGGTCGTGAGGTCGGCGATGCAGGTGGTGGCGCGCGGCGCGGCCTGGAGCGGCAGGTGCCGGCCTTCACGCTGCGACCCTTCCAGCAGACGGCGTTCTACCAGGGCGACGGCGTCGTCGCGACCACGGCGACCGTGCATGACCACATCCGGCTGCGCGTCGAGCCTGGTGGCGCCGGCGGTACCGGTAGTGGCGAAGCGCCAAGGCCGCTTTCGGTCGAGGGGGAGCCAATGGCGCCGGATCGGATCGACGGGCTTGCCGGTGTCTCGGCGGAATCCGCGCGCTTGCAGTGCGAAGGCGAGGGCCAGTCGGAACTCCGGAGTGCCGTCGTAGCCGGCGACCGCCCATTCAGGACGCAGGCGAGGTACGGGCTGAGCGGCGAATCCAGTGCCCCGCGCCATGATGCCCTCGGCTTCTGACAACTGCAAGAGGGCGCCCTGCCAGCACTCCGGACTCCGAGGATGCTCGCTGACGGCAAAGAGCCGGTCGACCAGCCGCTGCTCGACGACAACCAGCCGGGCCGGTGCGTTCGCGTCGCGTGTCACTCGGCGCATCTGGCGGAGCCACGGGTCGAGATCGTCGATGCAGGCCAAGTGCTGCGAGGGTCGATCCGCCACGTCGAATCGACCCAGCGGCACAGCGAGATTCGATTGCCCGTTGCGCTCGATATACGCGTATCGTTGGAATGCCCGGATACCACGAGCGGTACCGAGGCGCTTGACGGCCCGAGCGAGATCGAGCGGCTCTCGCGCAGCCTTGGCGCCAACCTGGGCGCGGCCTTCTGAGAGAAGTCGCCGCAATTCTCCATAGGTTGATGGTTGGGACCACAGCGGCATCCATTGCTCGCCCCTTGCACTCTCATCGTCCGCAGATGCGCTCGCATATGCTGCGCCGCACGCGTTCACAGCGAACGGCGAAGCTGCGCGGGAAGATTCAGACCATCCGAATCGGCGAGAAGCGCTCGATGCGAAGGCGACGGTCCCTTCGAGCATCAGAATGAAGTCGAACGGATTTACCAGACTGTTCGAATCAGGCCCGTTGCCATTGTTCGCGCCACCGGCGGTCCCGGGAAGGTACTGGCCCACGGGTTGTCCTGCCAGGCTCCCTGGAACGGCCGTATTCCAAAGGGCTCCGCGGACCCAAGCCCGCGCGACCGTTCGAGGCCTTCCTGCGTCATCGTCGAGGTCGAATACCTCACCGATGCGCTTCATGAAGTTGTTCGTAAAGTCGAGCCTGCCGTCGTTACCGCCGGTGCCGAGCAGGGCGGGGTACTTTGGAACGCCGTCGTCACCCAGCACCATGGCTGCATCCATCCACTCTCTATTCCCACCCCGCCAATGCAACCGAAAGCTGGGTATCAGGTGCGCCTTGAGCCGCTTGAAGCGCCTGTCCGCTTCTCGAAGGCGGCTTTTGTAGTCATTGGAGCTCCTGATCCGACTCCTTTCAGCGGCGCTCATTCCGCGTACTTTGGTTTCCGCTTTGATGTTGCGGACGTCCCTGTCTGCTCTTGAGAGTTCTTGGAGTCGTGATCGGCTGGCGCTGATTCCGGATCGGAATAGTGTCAATCGAAGACTTGTTGAGTCCTCGACTGGAGACAATCCTGGGTCCGCCTCAGAAAAGAAACCCGCGCCCTTGTTCCACGGCGACACGAGGGGGGTAGGCTGATAGTCAACCAGGAAGAAGGTCTCGAGCTCCTTCCCGGTCAACTTGGTCGCCAACCAGAAGTGGTTCTCTTCCCACCATCCGCGCGCGCCGGTGTCGGCCTGCTCGGCCACCAGCCTAAGAATTCCGAGCGCCTTGAGGTAGTGGGCCAGCGGCGTGGGTGCGCAGCCGTCGAGTTGATGGACGTGGATCATCGGTGGGTCCCCTGCGCGAGACGGTGCCGCCAGATTGTGGCCAAAGGTCGCGGGTCTCGGTGGTCATACGCCCGCAAGGCTGCGAAGTAGCGTCTGGTTTCCTCGGTGGACGAAGCTGCCGGGTCGATTACCGGCAGATCCAGCCGGTACAGCAGCTCGATGATGAACAGGCGGGAAACACGGCCGTTGAAGTCCTCGAAGGGATGAACGTGGAGCAAGCCCCCTTCGGCGAACGCGAGGTCATCGATGAGGTGTTCATCGGAGTGTTGGTCCGGACCCGCGAGTCGCGCGGTGAGGTCGGCGGCATAGCCGTGCATCAGCTGGGGGACCTGCCAATAGGGTGGGGCTTGATGACCGCCAACGCGGACGTCGCGAAGACGCCAGCGCCCCGCGATGTCCGGTGTCAAGTGTGCGCAGATGGAGCGGTGGAGGTCGAGCAGGAGTTCGTGAACAGGCAGATCCTCGAACCTCCGGTCGGCGATGGCCAGCTCGGTTTCGGCGACGCGCTCGGCCAACAGCGGCGCGAGCTGCTGATAGCTCAGGATGCCGGCGGACGTTTCGATATAACGGGTCGCTGAATGCGGCGGGCGAGTCGTCCCCGGATCCATGCCTCGTTCACCGGCTCGCCCTCCATCGCCATCGAGTTGGCGACGTGGCGGGGAATCGCCTCCAGGTGGCGGCGGCGCCGCTCTTCCGGCGGCAGCCTGCGCCAGCGCTCGACGGCTTCCATCCATCGGGTGTCCGACATTGTCGCTTCCCGCTCCTTGCAGCAGTCTATCCGCAATCGTCCGGCGCGAAGCGCGCTGGTCGGCGGAGCGCAACAGGGCTTCCAACCAGGCCAACGTGAACGGGCCGAGGCGCTCGACGAGGTTCAGTATACGCTCTGTCCAGCTTCTGCCGGTTCGCGGACTCAGTCCGGCCTGCGACGGCGAGAGATCAAGGCGGGTGGCCGGGAGTTGACGAAAGCTGCCGTCAGCGACGGCCAGCACCAGTGGCGGCAGAAGATCACCTTCCCGTGCGCCGCGGATGCGCAGCAGGCGGTCGTCGGCCGTCTGATCCGCCGGGCTGGCGTGCCAAGCCATCCGTACCTTGCCGTGGTGGGCGCAGACGAGATACGCGAGCAGGTCGAACTCGTCGGCACTGAGGTTCAGCACTTCCTGTTCGACGGGGGTGGGCTCGCCGGCGTCCACGCCGCCGGCTGCGCCATCAACCCGGCCGTCGTCCTGGAGCGCGTCGAGCCACTCGCTCCAGGGGCCGAGTAGTGCCTGATGTTGCGGCTCGTGCCGTTCGAGCACGCCGAAGAGCGCGAGGGTGCTGGCCAGTTCGTGGCGGAAGCCGCGCCGCTGGTCGGTGGCGTCGATACGGTACATGTTGGTCGCGCTGCACGGCCAGGCGATGTCGGGCGCCTTGGCAAGGTCATCTCGTTGCGGCCGGTCGTCAGCTTGAATGGAAGCCTGGAACGCGGGATGGGCCTTTCCCACGTCGTGCCAGCGGGCGGCCAGATGCAGCAGGGCCACCCTGTCCGGTGCCACTGGAGCCGCGATCGCTTCGACTGCCGAGGCGACCTGGAGGCCATGACTGGCGATGGTCTGCCAGCCGGTGGTGGCACTCAGCGATTCGTCGTCCTCGGCATCATCGGCGTGATCTTCGGGAGGGAGGGAGCGAACGCGCCGCTCCGAAGGGCGCCAGCCGTCGCCGTCCTTCGTCCAACAAGGGCGGCTGACGTATCCGATTTCGTGGTCGATCGCCCTGGGTCCAACCGGCTCCCGGGACGCAGGATCCCATCCGGAGTCATGGCGATAGCCTCCGGTGGCGGCCTCGACGAGAATGGTCCTTCCGGGGAAGATGTCGCGGCGGGAAACGGTGCGCCATTCACGGCCCAGCCAATCCCAGGCCCAGGCTCGGACATCGGGCCTCAGGCTCTCCGACCCCGGCTTGCACAGCCAGCCCCGCGCTTCGATGAATGGTACGCTGCAAAGCTCGTCTCGCGTCGGCTTCATGCTCGACGGCGGGCCGTCTGCGGCCACGGGGGCCCAGAACACTTGAACGTCGCGCTCGTCTCCCGAACGGATGAAGCGGCTGATGTCGATGTCCGCTCCCGACAAGTCCGGTGAAGTGTCGAAGAGCTCGTTCAGCTCGTGGCGCAGCAGCAGGTGAGCCGGTTCGTAGGGATAGAGGCGGAGCAGGAGCGCTTCGTTCTCTTCCTCGAACCGCTCCAGATGGGTCGGCCCGACATCCGGAATTGCGCCGCAAGCCTCGCGGGAGGCATCGAGCTCGTCCAGGGGGTAAGGGGCGGCTTTCCTGTCGGTGTCATGCCCAAAGTCGACAACGATGACTTTGGCTGTGCCGCCCCATCGTGCGCAGCGACCGAACCGCTGCACCAGGCTTGGCCACGGTGCGAGCTCGGTGACTAGCAGGGACGCGGAGATGTCCACGCCCGCCTCGACGACCTGCGTGGAAACGATGATGCGGTTCGTGCCCGGGCCGCAAGCCGCGCGGTTCAGGAACTCTTCGCGCCAGACCCCGCGTTCGGCCGGTCGGAACCGACTGTGGACCAAACGGATGTCCGTACGTGCGCCCTTCAGACTCTGGTCCCGCCGAAGCGCGGTCCAGACGTCGACCGCACGCCGGACCGTGTTGAGCACGACCAGCGTCGGGCCCTCCCTTCCGCAACCATGGTCGGCATGGCGCTGAGATATGTCCCGAGCAAGCGCGTTCGGTTTGGCGACCTGAATAGTCTCCAGAGGCTTGGTGACGTCGTCCCACAGATGCCCCACGCGATGCGCGGACTCGATTCGGAACGTGTTGCGGGCGAGACCTGCGGCTAGACCAACTGTGTCGGGGCTCTTCTCCAACCAGGCGCGCTGCAGTGTCGCGCTCATCCACCAGGTGAAACAGGGCCGCAACGATTTCCCTCCGGTCTGATCATCATCCCGGAATACCTGAAGTTGCCCCGAGGTCGCAAGGCCGACATCCATCAACTGCACTTCGTCCATTACCCAAAGGGCATCGTGGTTCAGCAGCCCGAACTCCATGGGCCACCGTGCTCGGGGGCTTGCGTAGCCACGGTTCAATGCACGGGAGAGCAGCATGTCCTGCGTGCCGATGAGCACCGCGTCGTGTTCGGGGTAGAGATGCCATTGGCCGGCGTCGGCCCCGCCCATGAGCAGGTGGACGCCCACCCTGTTCGAGTGATCTTCCCGGCCGTCCCATAGCAGGTCGACGCGTGCGAGCGCGGATCGAACCTCACTCTCCGTCTGTTCGACGAGCACGCGCATCGGCAGGCACCAAACCAGCCGGCGCGGCCAGTCGTCGTCTCGGCGGCAGAGACGATGCCAAGCCCAGGCGGCAAGCACGCCGAGAGTCTTCCCGAAGCCGGTTGGTATGCGGATCAGTCGGTTTCCGCACGTGTTCGGGAGCGAGAATTCGCGCTGCCAGCGATGCGGCTCCTTGACGGCTGCCAACCTGGTGAAGAACCGATCAGAATCGTGGCTGTTCGACTCGTTCATCATCGACGCACATCGCAATTCCATGGGGCCGTAGGGTCCGAGCCGCCGCAGGGTCCCGTCAGCACCCCACGGTTGGTCGGCCGGTCCAAGGCTTCACCGCAGCGGGCCTTCGGAACCAGTTGCGGCGATAGCCGCGCATCAGCGCCCGGCTGAGCAGCATGTCCTGGGTGCCCACGAGCACACCAGGGCGCTCCGGCGTCTCGAGCCAGCCGTCGGCGTCCACCCCGCCCATGAGCACGTGCACGTCGTCGGGCCCCGGGAGCGGCGTCTCGCCGTCCGCTTCGGCCGCCAACCTGCCGAACCATCCCTTCACCGCCTCGGCCGTCTGCTCGACGAGCGTCCGCATGGGCAGGCACCAGACGAGCCGGCGAGGCGTGGTCTCGGGGCGCCGCAACCGGTGCGCGGCCCATCCCAGCGTCACCGCGGCCGTCTTGCCCGACCCGGTCGGCGCGACCAGGACCGCCGGCCACGGGTCGGTGGCGAGGGCCAGTTGCCACGGGTCGGGGTGCCTGGCGTCTCCGAGCGCTATTCGATAGAGGGTGGCTGCGTCCAAGCGGTTTCCCGTGCGGCGACTCTGGCGAAAAGGGTTGGTGCTGCCCGCCCGGCCGCGCGCGTCTGGCCGATAGTGTAGGGCCAGGCATTGTCAGATTCTGTCAGTCCGCCTGGGTCTGAGCTGATGTTTCTCTTGCGTTCAGGCAAGGATACGACCCAGCCAGCCAAGGTCGTTGACAGAGGTTAGGGTTTTGGTAATACTTCTAAAAATAATACTACAACCATGAAGATCACCACCAAGGGCCAGGTGACCATCCCCCAGCGACTCAGGCTGAAGTTCGGCCTGCTGCCCCACACCGACGTCGTCTTCGAAGAGGCCGACGGCTGCGTCGTGCTCCGTCCCGTGCTGAGCAAGCGGGCGCTCGTCGAGGCGCGGCTGCGCGACGCGCGCGGGGTTGCCGCCGACGGCCCCGGCACCGACGACGTGATGCGCCTGACGCGCGGGGGCGAGTGAGTGTTTCTCGTCGACACCAACGTCCTGCTCGACATCTTCACCGACGACGCGACGTGGCGGTCGTGGTCGGAGGCCGCGGTCCGCGACGCCCTCGTGGCGGGCGACGTCGGGATCAACCCGATCGTCTACGCCGAGACGTCGCTGGCGTTCACCGACGCCGGTCTGCTCGACCGCAGCCTCGACGCGCTCATGCTCGGGCGGCTGCCGCTGCCCTACGCCGGCGCTTTCATCGCCGCGCAGGCGTTTCTGCGCTACCGTCGCGCGGGCGGCGCGCGGACGTCGCCGCTGCCCGACTTCTACATCGGCGCCCATGCCGCGGCTGACGGCCTGACCCTCGTGACCCGGGACGTCGGCCGCTACCGCACCTACTTCCCGTCGGTGAAGCTGGTGACGCCAGCGGACCCGTCCTGACGGGACCCTCGGACGAGTTCGCGGAGGTCGACCGGGCGCCGGCGTCCCATGCTGCTGGTCTCGCCACGCCCGTGAACATTCGGGCCAGCCCTATGGGCGGTGGCCTGAACGGCCGAAACAACCGGATACCGAACATCGGACAGCGGGAGGTCGCCGTGCCAGCTCCGGGCGCCGCCGTCGATTCCGCACCGCCGGCCGACACGCCCCTCGTGCCGGCCCGCATGGTCAACGAGTACGTCTACTGCCCGCGCCTGGCCTACCTGGAATGGGTGCAGGGCGAGTGGGCCGACTCGTCCGACACCGTCGAGGGCCGCCACGGGCACCGTCGAGTCAACCGGGACGGCGGGGCGCTGCCGCCGCCGGCCGAGGTCGATGAGGCTCCCAGGGTGCACGCACGGTCGGTCACGCTCTCGTCCGAGCGCCTTGGACTGATCGCCAAGCTCGACCTCATCGAGTCGGACGGCGGCCGGGTGGTGCCGGTCGACTACAAGCGCGGCAAGCGGCCCCACGTGGGCAGCGGCGCCCACGAGCCGGAACGGGTGCAGCTCTGCGTGCAGGGGCTCCTGCTGGTCGAGCACGGCTACGACTGCGTCGAGGGGGTGCTCTACTTCGTCGGCAGCCGCGAACGGGTCCGCGTGCCCTTCGACGACGAGCTCGTCGCCGGCGCCCACCGGGCCGTCGAGGGGCTGCGCCGACTCGCCGCCGACGGCGCGATTCCGCCGCCGCTCGAGGACAGCCCCAAGTGCCCGCGCTGCTCGCTCGTCGAGATCTGCATGCCCGACGAGGTCAACCACCTGAGGCGGGCGACCGCGACCCCGCGGCCCATCGCGGTGCCCGTCACCGACTCGCTGCCGCTCCACGTGCAGGCCCAACGGGCGAGGGTCGGGAAGTCGGGCGAGACCCTGGTCGTCACCGTCGACGACGAGAAGGTGGCCAAGGCGCGCCTGGATGAGACCTCGCAGGTCATCGTGATGGGGAACGTCCACCTCACCGCGCCGTGCCTGCACGAGCTGATGTGGCGCGGGATACCGGTGACCTGGCACAGCTACGGCGGGTGGTTCTTCGGGCACACCGTCGGCAACGGCCACAAGAACGTCGAGCTGCGGACCGCCCAGTACCGGGCGAGCTTCGACGAGGCCACCTGCCTGCGGTTCGCCCGGGGACTGGTGAGCGCGAAGATTCAGAACTGCCGGACCCTGCTGCGCCGGAACTGGAAGCGCGCCGAGAGCAGTCAGCCGGTGCTGGTCGATCTGAAGAGCGACAGCCGCCGCCCCGACCGGGCGACGTCTCTCGGCGAGCTGCTCGGCGTCGAGGGGACCGCCGCCGCCCGCTACTTCCGCACGTTCAGCGCCATGCTGCAGGACGACGGGCCGAGCGCCGCGTTCGGGTTCGACTTCCAGACCCGGAACCGCCGCCCTCCGACCGATCCGGTCAACGCGCTCCTGTCGTTCGCCTACTCGCTGCTGGTCCGATCGTGGACGGTCACCCTCGCCGCCGTGGGGTTCGATCCCTTCCGCGGCCTCTACCACCAGCCGCGGTACGGGCGGCCCGCCCTCGCGCTCGACCTGATGGAGCCGTTCCGCCCGTTGATCGCCGACTCGGTGGTGGTGCAGGCCATCAACAACGGCGAGGTCCGGCCGGGCGACTTCCGGTCGGCGGCCGGCGCCGTCAACCTGACCCCCCACGGTCGCCGCCGGTTCATCGCCACCTACGAGCGCCGCCTCGGCCACGAGGTCGTCCATCCCCTGTTCGGCTACCGCGTCAGCTACCGCCGCCTCATGGAGATGCAGGCCCGGCTCTTCGGCCGGTTCCTGCTCGGCGAGCTGCCGGAGTACCCGAACTTCACCACCCGATGACGCCGTGGAGCACCTCTACCTCGTCGTCTACGACATCTCCGAGCCCAAGCGCTGGCGGCGCGTGTTCAAGCTGATGCAGGGCTACGGCGAGTGGGTGCAGCTCTCCGTGTTCCAGTGCCGGCTCGGCCGCCGCCGGCATGCCGAGCTGGTTGCACGCCTCGACGATCTGATCGATCATCACACCGACCATGTCGTCCTGGTCGACGTCGGCGTCGCGGACGGCATAGAGCCTCGCGTCGTCAGCCTGGGGAAAGCGTTTCAGCCCGTGCGCCGGGAGCCGGTGATCGTGTGACGCCCATCTTCGCCGCCATGGAACGAGCGCTTCGGTGCCGCCGTACTCCCGGGGAGGGCTCGCATCGGCCGCAGATCCTTGAAAACTGGATAGTTACGGCCGCAGAACTCGACCGACTTCGGTGCAACCTCGGCCATCATGCCGCACCATCGACCCACCGCTCGCAATTGCCATGGCAATCCGTTCGGGCACAAGGACTTGCGAGCGGTCCGCATCCGCGGGGTCTGCCCCCGCGGCCTCATTGAAGCTCGGAGCTTGTCGAGTTCGTCTCCGTAGCGGAGTCGCGCATGCATCCGCGGGGTCTGCCCCCGCGGCCTCATTGAAGCCGGGCGGCGGCGGGGCTGAGAATCACGTTGACGGTCAGCATCCGCGGGGTCTGCCCCCGCGGCCTCATTGAAGCGGTCAAGACGTGCGCCGACGGGACGTGTGCGCGTGCGCATCCGCGGGGTCTGCCCCCGCGGCCTCATTGAAGCGATCTCTGGGTCATCGTCGTAGTCCTCGGCTATGGCGGCGCATCCGCGGGGTCTGCCCCCGCGGCCTCATTGAAGCCGGTAGGCGCCGGCCGCTTGATGCGGATCGACCATCAGGCATCCGCGGGGTCTGCCCCCGCGGCCTCATTGAAGCAGGCCGGCACGGCGGCGGATCAAGCACGGAGTCCATGCATCCGCGGGGTCTGCCCCCGCGGCCTCATTGAAGCGTGAAGGTAGTAGCGGGGGAGGGGATCTGGGTTTGGGCATCCGCGGGGTCTGCCCCCGCGGCCTCATTGAAGCAAGCCTCATGGGTTCCCCACCTCCTGCGCCCCCTTCAGCATCCGCGGGGTCTGCCCCCGCGGCCTCATTGAAGCAACCGTGCCCAACACCGCACTCGTTCCAGCCATCAGGCATCCGCGGGGTCTGCCCCCGCGGCCTCATTGAAGCCGCGGCGTCCCCGACGCGCTGGTGTCGACGTAGACCAGCATCCGCGGGGTCTGCCCCCGCGGCCTCATTGAAGCGACGCGTCGATCGTGACGAACTCGGAAATGTCAAGTGCCAGCATCCGCGGGGTCTGCCCCCGCGGCCTCATTGAAGCGGTCAGAGTGCATGTCGAGGGCGGGGTCGACGAGGAGCATCCGCGGGGTCTGCCCCCGCGGCCTCATTGAAGCAGCCCCGGAGGGGCTGAGGGTGCACATACGGTCGGATGCATCCGCGGGGTCTGCCCCCGCGGCCTCATTGAAGCTGGACCCGCGAGCCCTCCCCGACGATGGTGCCGGGCGGCATCCGCGGGGTCTGCCCCCGCGGCCTCATTGAAGCACCCTCGGCGGCCTGACGCTGGCGCCGAATTTCGAGCATCCGCGGGGTCTGCCCCCGCGGCCTCATTGAAGCCGTTTGACGCGCTCGGTTGCGCAAGGCGAAGGCCAGCATCCGCGGGGTCTGCCCCCGCGGCCTCATTGAAGCGCCGCCTTCGGTGCCGGCTTCGCCGCCTTCGGTGCGCATCCGCGGGGTCTGCCCCCGCGGCCTCATTGAAGCCACGAGGTGTCCGTCGGGCGTGATTTCGACGGCCCGCAGCATCCGCGGGGTCTGCCCCCGCGGCCTCATTGAAGCAGGTCCGCATCCACGTAGGCCGCATACTCGCCTACGCATCCGCGGGGTCTGCCCCCGCGGCCTCATTGAAGCGAGGGCGGCGTAACCAAGGGCGACGAGCTGCAGGTGGCATCCGCGGGGTCTGCCCCCGCGGCCTCATTGAAGCCGCCCGAAGACGGTCTTGGCGGACTTCAGTTCGGTCGCATCCGCGGGGTCTGCCCCCGCGGCCTCATTGAAGCCTCAGCTACCGGCTCAACATCCCGACGGCCGCCGAGGCGGACGCATCCGCGGGGTCTGCCCCCGCGGCCTCATTGAAGCAGCCGGGCCGAGACAGCGGCGGCGAGCATCGGCGTGCATCCGCGGGGTCTGCCCCCGCGGCCTCATTGAAGCACGTGTCCGGCATGCACGCCGGCATGGGTCGGCAGAGGCATCCGCGGGGTCTGCCCCCGCGGCCTCATTGAAGCACGGCGATGACCCGTTCCGCGAACCACCGCCCGTGTGCATCCGCGGGGTCTGCCCCCGCGGCCTCATTGAAGATCGAGGATCGACGTCGAGTCTCTCGAGGATCACGGCATCCGCAGGGTTTGCCCCTACGGCCTCATTGAAGCAAGCAAGGCAGGCGGCCAGGTCTACGCGCCGTACTCCTGCGTTTCCGTGGGGGCTGGCCCCGCGGCTTCGCTGAAGCCGATTGTTCCGCCAAGTGTTCCGCCAAACGAGCCGTCTTGGCCCGGTCAGCACCCTCGACCTCGTGGGTCCGAGGCTGGGGGAAGTGAATCTGATGTGGAGCCTGTGGCCGGCGCTCGCCCGCGTCCGGGCGGTGATGGCTCGCACGACCGGTGCGTGAAGCCGCCCGGTGGCGAGGAGCGGTCCGAGAATCGAGTGTGGTGCGGAAGGGGGGATTTGAACCCCCATGAGCCATAGGCTCGCTAGCCCCTCAAGCTAGTGCGTCTGCCAGTTCCGCCACTTCCGCATGGGTGGGTGCGATCGCTCCACGCTACTGAGGCTCTTCCGAGGGGTCGGCCGGCTCGTCGGCCTCGGCGTCGGACTCCGCCTCGTCGACCTCGGCGAGGGCGGCGGGCGCGCCATCCGCCGGCGCCGACACCGGGGCCGGCGGCTCGAGGCCGGGGCCGTCCACGCCGCTCAGCAGCGAGCTGGTGCCGCGCTGGCCCATGATCGCAAGGGTCATCGACCCGATCATG
This sequence comes from Vicinamibacterales bacterium, assembly GCA_963663815.2. Taxonomy (GTDB): domain Bacteria; phylum Acidobacteriota; class Vicinamibacteria; order Vicinamibacterales; family UBA8438; genus JAJEEA01. The sequence continues at coordinate 6,662,442 of OY760734.1, forward strand.
AACAGGGCGCCGAGCACGGTCGTGGCCCGGGTCAGCAGGGTGGCGCTCGAGCGGGCGCCGAAGGCGGCGTCGCTGCCGCTGCCCCCGAACGCGGCCTGCAGGCCGCCGCCCTTGCCCTGTTGCATCAGGACCACGACGAGCAGGAACAGGCAGACGAACACGTGCGCCGCGGTCAGGAGAATGCTCAGCATCGTTCTTCCATTATACGGCTATCGGGCGGCCGTCCGGCAGGCGGCCACGATTTCGGCGAAGGCGGTGGCGTCGAGGCTGGCGCCGCCGACGAGGGCGCCGTCGACATCGGGCTGCGACAGCAGCGAAGCGGCGTTGCCGGGGTTGACGCTGCCGCCGTAGATGATGCGGCACGCATCGGCGGCGTCGTTGCCGAACTGCAGGGCGAGCCGGGCCCGGATGCGGCGGTGGGCGGCGTCGGCCTGCTCGGGGCTGGCGACGCGGCCGGTGCCGATGGCCCACACCGGCTCGTAGGCGACGACGGCGGCCCCCGCCCGGGCCGGCGACAGGCCGGCGAGGCCCTGCCCGATCTGCCGGTCGAGCACGTCGAAGGTGCGGTCGGCCTCGCGTTCCGCCAGGGTCTCGCCGACGCACACGATCGGCGTCAGGCCCGCGTCGGCGGTGGCCCGGGCCTTGGCGTCGACGCCGGCGTCGGTCTCGCCGAACAGCTGGCGGCGCTCCGAGTGGCCGATGATGGTGGCGGTGACCCCGGCCGCCCGCAGCATGGGCAGGCTGACCTCGCCGGTGAAGGCGCCCAGAGGCTCGGCGTGGACGTTCTGCGCCGCCACCGCGATGCGGCCGCCGGCCGCGAGGCCCGCCAGCGCGTCGAAGAGGGCCGGCAGGGCCGGGAACGGCGGGGCGAGGACGATGTCGACGTCGGGAATGTCCCGCACGCGCGGGACGAGTTCGGCCGCGTAGTCGACCGCCTCGCGGACGGTCTTGTGCATCTTCCAGTTGGCGGCGACGAAGGGCCGTCGGGGCACGGGTCAGCTCCCTCGGGCCGCGTCCGGCAGCGCCTCGACGCCGGGCAGGGCGCGGCCCCCGAGAAACTCGAGCGACGCGCCGCCGCCGGTCGAGACGTGGGTGATGCGTCGGGCGACCCCGGCCCGACGAACGGCGGCGACCGAGTCTCCTCCCCCCACGATCGAGGTCGCCGCGCTGGCCGCGACCGCCTCGGCGACGGCGAGGGTGCCGCGGGCGAAGGGCTCGACCTCGAACACGCCCATCGGTCCGTTCCACAGCACGGTCCGGGCCGAGGCCACGGCGTCGCGGTAGCGGCCGACGGTCTCGGGGCCGACGTCGACGCCGAGCCGGCTCCCGATGGAGGGATCGTCGATGGCGAGGGTGGCATGCGCGGCATCGGCGTCGATGCCGTCGGCGACGACGTGGTCGACGGGCAGCTCGAGCCGAACCCCATGGGTGCGCGCGGTCCGCTCGACGTCGCGGGTGGTGTCGACGAGAGCCTCCTCCACCAGCGATCGGCCCACCGGATGCCCGTGGGCCTTCAGGAAGGTGTAGGCCATGGCCCCGCCGATGAGCAGGGCGTCGAGGCGGGGCAGCAGGTTGCCGATGACCTCGAGCTTGCCCGAGACCTTGGCGCCGCCGAGGATGCCGACGAACGGCCGCGGCGGCGACTCGAGGAGCGCGCCGAGATGCTCGAGCTCGCTCGTCATCAGCAGCCCGGCCGCCGTATCGGCCACGTGGCCCACCACGCCGACCGTCGAAGCGTGGGCGCGGTGCGCGGCCCCGAAGGCGTCGTTGACGTAGGCGTCGCTGGGGGCCGCGAGGGCGGCCGCGAACACGGGGTCGTTGGTCTCCTCGCCGGCGTGGAACCGCAGGTTCTCGAGCAGCACGATGCCGCCGGGGCCGGCCTCGGAGAGCGCGGCCGTCACCGGCTCGCCGATCGCGCCGGGCGCGAAGACCACCCGCCGGTCGAGAAGCTCGGACAGGCGCTCGGCGATCGGCCGCAGGGAGAAGACGGGATTCGCGGCGCCCCCGGGGCGGCCCAGATGCGACCCCACGAGGAGCGTCGCCCCCCGGTCGAGGGCGAGCTTCAGGGTCGGGAGGGCGGCGCGAATACGGGTGTCGTCGCCGATGACGCCGTCGCGCAGCGGGACGTTGAAGTCGACCCGCACGAAGAGGCGCCGGCCGTCGAGGTCGAGGTCGCGGATGGTTCTCTTGGGCACGTTCGCGATGCCTGGGTCGGTCGGGGTGGCGTGAATCGGAACCGCTTCCGCCGCCGCCGTCGCGACCTGCGGCCGCGTTGGAGCTCGCAGACGCGAGCCCCCCCGCGGCGCAAGAGCCTACAGCCCCTTGTCGGCCAGGAACCTGACGAGGTCGACGCACCGGGACGAGTAGCCCCACTCGTTGTCGTACCACGACAGCAGCTTCACGAAGTCGCCCTCCATGACGCTCGTGTACGAGGCGTCGACGATGGACGAGTGGGGGTTCCCCTTGAAGTCGATCGAGACGAGCGGCGCGGTCGCCACGTGGAGAATCCCGCTCAGGGGGCCGGCCGCGGCCGCCGCGAACGCCGCGTTCACCGTCTCGGCGGTGGCGGGGCGGTCGACCTGGGCGACGAGGTCGACCACCGACACGTTGGGGGTCGGTACCCGCATGGCGATGCCGTCGAGCTTGCCCTTCAGCTCGGGCAGGACCTCGCCCACCGCGGCGGCGGCGCCGGTGGTGGTGGGAATCATGGAGAGCCCGGCCGAGCGGGCCCGCCGCAGGTCCTTGTGGGGGAGGTCGAGCAACTTCTGGTCGTTGGTGTACGCGTGCACCGTGGTCATCCACCCCCGCTTCAGGCCGAACTGCTCGTGCAGCACCTTGGCGACGGGCGCGAGGCAGTTGGTGGTGCACGAGGCGTTCGAGATGATGCGGTGCCGCTCGGGGTCGTAGCGGTCGTGGTTGACGCCGAGCACCACGGTCAGATCGGGCTGCCTGGCGGGGGCGGTGACGATGACCCGCCGGGCCCCGGCCGCGAGGTGCTTCGCCGCGTCGTCGCGCTTCGTGAAGATGCCCGTCGACTCGAGCACGATGTCGACGCCGAGGTCGCCCCAGGGCAGGTTCGCGGGGTCGCGCTCGGCGGTGACGCGGAAGCGCCGGTCGCCCATGCGGATGCCGTCGCCGTCGACGGCCACCTCTTCGTTGAGGTTGCCCATCACCGAGTCGTACTTCAGCAGGTGGGCGAGCGTCCCCGCGTCGGTGATGTCGTTCACCGCGACGATGTCGATGCCGCTCGCGTTCCGGGCCGCCCGCATGATGTTGCGGCCGATGCGGCCGAATCCGTTGATGCCTACTCGTGTCGCCATGCCCTGTCTCGACCTTCCTCCGGGTTCGGCACGCCCGCCTCCGGGTTCGGCACGCCCGCTACAGCCGTGCCCCCGCTCACGGTTCACAAACGATCTATTGTAGTTTATGGACCGCGGGCCCGGTCAAACCGCAGAGCGGAGATCGAACGGAGGGGCGCGCCCGCTCGAGGCGCTCGCGGACCCCGCCCTCGGCCCGCCGAACACCCCGAAGCACCCCGCATCGATGCACCTCCTCTACAGCGCGGCCATCATCTGCTACGCCCTGCTGATGGCTCCGCGCCTCGCGTACGAGGCGGTGCGCCACCGCAAGTACGTCGGGACGTTGCGGGAACGCTGGGGCCATCTGCCGGCCGGCATCGATCCGGGGGGGCGGCCCTCGATCTGGATTCACGCGGTGTCGGTGGGCGAGGTGCAGGCCGCCCGCACCCTGGTGCCCGGGCTGCGCGCCCGCTACCCCGGCCATCGGCTGTGGCTGTCGACCACCACCCGGACGGGCCGGGCGGTCGGGGCCGGCATCGAGGGGGTCGACGGGCTGTTCTACTTTCCCCTGGACCTGCCGGCCGCCGTCGACCGCGTGCTCGACCGCGTGCGCCCGGTGCTGTTCCTCGCCGTCGACACCGAGCTGTGGCCCAATCTGCTGCGGCGTTGCGCCCGGCGCGGGGTCAGGACGATGCTGGTCAACGGGCGCATCTCGGACCGGTCGTATCCGCGCTACCGCCTGGTGCGGCGGTTCTTCCGGCGGGTGCTCGCCGACGTGGACCGGTGCTGCGCCCAGAGCGACGAGTCGGCCCGGCGCCTCGTCGATCTCGGCGCGCCGGCCGACCGGGTCGCGATGACCGGCAACCTGAAGTTCGACGCGCCGCCGGCGCCGCTCCCGAACCCGGAGTCCGGGGGCGACGACGCCCTGCGGTTGTTGCGCCTCGCGCCCGGCCGACCGGTCCTGATGGCGGCGAGCACGCATCGCGGCGAGGAGGGGCCGGTGATCGACGCCTGGCTGCGGCTGCGGACCCGCGTGGCCGACCCGGTCCTGGTGCTCGCGCCGCGGCATCCCGAGCGCGGCGCCGAGGTGACCGCGCTGGCGGCCGAACGGGGAATCGCGGCGGTGCGCCGCAGCCGGCTCCCGGGGGACGCGGCGGGCCCGCCGGACGTCGTCGTGCTCGACACCGTCGGCGAGCTGGCCGCGCTGTTCCAGGTGGCCACCGTCGTCTTTCTGGGGGGAAGCCTGGCGCCGGTGGGCGGGCACAACGTGATCGAGCCCGCCGCGTGGGGCAAGCCGGTGGTGTTCGGGCCGCACATGCAGAACTTCGCCGAGATCGCCGAGCTGTTCCTGGCGAGCCGGGCCGCCCGCCGCATCGCCGGGGCGGACGAGCTGGAGCCGGTGCTGGCGGAGCTGCTGTCCGACCCGCGGCAGCGCGCCGCGCTGGGCGCCGCCGCCCGGAACCTGGTTGCGGCGAACCGGGGCGCCGCCGAGCGCAGCCTCGCCGAGATCGCGGCGGTGCTGCCGCCGCCCGGCGGTCCGGCCCCGGAGGCGCCGCGGGCCGGGCGCGCCGCGCTGACGAGGACGGGACCCTGACAAGAGCCAGCGACGCAGGAGTATCGCGCTGGCGAGACTTCCGACGCGACGGCAAGTTCGCGCGGTTGCTCGGCCGTCTGTACGACGAAGCGGCGTGGCGCCGCCGCCGCTGGTACGGCCGGCGCCCCGAGGCCCGGCGCCGGCTCGCGCGGCCGGTCGTCAGCGTGGGGGCGCTGGCGGCCGGGGGCAGCGGCAAGACCCCGCTCGTCGCGTGGCTGGCCCGCCTGCTGGTCGAGATGGGGGAGCGGCCGGCGATACTGAGCCGCGGGTACGGGCGCGCCGACCCGGTCGAGGGGGCGGCGGTGATACGGGACTTCCAGCGAATGGTGGGCAGCCTGGCCATCGCCGGCGACGAGCCGTGGATGCTGGCCCGCGCCCTCGACGGGGTCGCGGTCGTCGTGGCCGCCGACCGTCACCTCGCCGGCCGCCTCGCCGAGGTCCGCCTGGGCGCGACGGTGCATCTGCTCGACGACGGGTTTCAGCACTTCCAGCTCGAACGCGGGACCGATCTGGTCCTGCTGTCGGACGTGGACCTCGACGACCCTCGGGTGCTGCCGGCGGGGCGCCTGCGCGAGCGCCTCGCCACCGCACGCGGCGCCGACGCCCTGGTCATGGTGGACGTGCCGGCGGAGCGCGCCGCCCGGGTGGAAGCAGAGCTGCGGCCGGTCCGCCTGTTCCACGCGCGCCGCCGGGTGGGAGCGGTCCGGGTGCACGAGCCGGGCGGGGAGGCGGGGCGGCTCGACCCGGGGGCGCGGGTCGCGGCGGTGGCCGGGGTCGCCCGCCCGGAGCGGTTCTTCGACGACCTGCGCGCGGCCGGGTTGGACGTCGCTCGCGCCCTGGCCTTCCCGGACCACCATCGGTACCGGTTGCGCGACGTGGAGCGAATGCAGGCCGAGGCCCGGCGCGCGGGGGCGCAGGCGATCGTGACGACGGACAAGGACTTCGTCCGCCTCGAGGCGTGGCTGCCGTTCGACCCGGCCCTGGCGACGATGCCGCTGACCTGCGCGGTGACTCCGGAGGAGCCGTTCCGCGCGTTCATCGCCGGGCGGCTCGCGGCCGAGCGGGGCGGGGCCGGGTGACGGGGGGAGGGCCGCGGCGGCGGCCGATGCGCCACCGCGCCGAGTACCTGGCGGTGCGGGCGGTGCAATCGATGGTGAGGGGCATGCCGCTTCGCTGGGGGGCGGCGCTGGGCGGCGGGCTGGGGTGGCTCTTCCATCGGTGGGATCACCGCCGCCGGAACACCGCCGTCGGCAACGTGCGGGCGGCCCTGCCGGGACTCGCCGACGACGAGCGCCGCGCCGTCGTGGCGAGCGCCTTCGCCAACGTCGGCCGCCACGTGATCGAGCTGCTGCGGTTCGACGCATTGCGGGTCGAGGAGACGATGGCGCGGGTGGAGCTCGAGGGCGCCGAGCACGTCGAGCGGGCGCTGGCGGCGGGCCGCGGGGCGATGTTCTTCACCGGGCACTTCGGGTTCTGGGAGCTGCACGTCATGGCCCACGCGGTGCGGTTCGAGCCGATCGTGATGGTGGCGCGCACGCTGGACAATCCGCTGCTCGAGGCGATGATCGCGCAGGTGCGGACCCGCGTCGGCACCCGCGTGGTGCCGCGGCGGGGGGCGGTGCGGGGGCTCCTGCGGGGCCTGCGCGAACGCCGCCCGGTCGGAATGATGGTCGACCAGCACATGCAGGACCGCAGCGCGGTGACGGTGGAGTTCCTCGGCCGCCCGGCCTCGACGACGTCGGCCGTCGCGGCCCTGGCGCTGCGCACCGGGGCGCCGGTGATTCCGGTGTTCACGCTGCCGCGCCCCGGTCATCGCTACCGCGTGGTCTACGAGCCTCCCGTCGAGATGCCCGACCCCGCGCGGGCCGATGCGGTGCAGGTGCTGACCCAGCGTTGCACCGACGTGCTGGCGTCCCAGGTGCGGCGGCGGCCGGACCTGTACCTGTGGATGCACCGGCGCTGGCGGCTCGCCGACGCGCCGCCGGATGCCGCGCCTCGCTCGGATTCGGATGCGCCAAGCGCCGCGGGAGGGAGACGGTCGACTCGTTGAGCCCGGTCGCCGCCGTTCCGACTGCACGCGTGGGAGACCGGCCCGGTCGGGGCGACGGGCTCAGTTCCTGTGCAAGCCCGGGGCGTTGACGTGCGCGTTGAAACCGGTCTCCAGTGTCTCGACCTTGCCTTGCAGGCGGTTGAACTTGTTGTTGAGCACGATGGTGCCGACCCCGGCGGCCAAGGCGCCGAGTGCGGTCAGGAGATCGATGGCCAGCTGTACGACGTCCATGTTCCGATGTTATCACGTGCGTACAGTGTTTGGGCGATAGGTGGAGTCCTGCACCGCGTGCCGCGGGGCGGCCCCGGGCACAGGGGGCGGGGAGCGGGGTACCGATGCGCGTTCTCGTACGGACACCGAACTGGCTGGGCGACGTCGTGATGGCGTTGCCGGCGCTCGCGGCGCTCCGGGCGCACTTCCCGGGGGCGGCCCTGGCCGCGGCGGGCCCGGGGCCGCTGGCGCCCCTGCTGGCGGCGGTCCCGGGCGTCGACGAGGTCGTGGGCGTGACCCGCGGCGGGCGGGGGGCGCGGTCGTCGGAGACGGAGTCGCTGCGGCGCGGGGCGTTCGACCTGGCGGTGCTGCTGCCCAACTCGTTCGGCTCGGCCTGGACCGCCCGCCGGGCCGGCATCCCGGAGCGCTGGGGGTTCGCCGGGCAGTGGCGGCGCGCCCTGCTTACCCGGGCGGTGCCGCGCCCGCGCCGCCGCGTTCCGCTGCATCAGGTCGACCGCTACCTGGAGCTGGTGGGCGGCCTCGGCGTCGAGCCGGTCGCGGCCGAGCCGCGCCTGGCGGCGCCCGCCTCGATGCGCGCCCGCGCCCGCGCGCTCCTCTCGCCGGCGGGCGGCGGCGAGGGGCGGCCGCTCGTGGGCATCGCGCCGGGGGCCGCCTACGGCCACGCCAAGCGGTGGCCGCCGGCGCGCTACGCCCGCGTCGCGGCCCGGCTGACTCGCGACCACGGCGCGCGCGTGGTGCTGCTCGGCAGCCCCCACGACCGCGATGCCGGGCATGCGATAGAATCCACCCTCGGGGCCGGGGCGGGGCGGGCCCCCGGGGTCCTGAACCTGATCGGGCGGACCGGTCTCTCGGAGCTCATCGGCCTCCTGGCCGCGTGCCGGACGCTGATTGCCGGCGACTCCGGGGCGATGCACCTGGCGGCGGCGCTCGGCGTGCCGGTGACCGCCATCTTCGGCCCCACCGACGAGCGCCTCACGGCGCCGATCGGCGGGCACGCGGTGCTGACGCATCCGGTGTGGTGCCGCCCCTGCTTCTTCCGCGACTGTCCGATCGACCACCGGTGCATGACGCGCATCTCCGAGGCCGAGGTCCTGCAGGCGGCGGGCCGCCCCCTCGCGGCCGGCGCCGAGGCCGCCGCCGTCGCGCACCCCGGAGGGGATGGGCCATGAGCCCGTTCGGCGCCCGCGGCCGGTTCGTCCGATGATCCTGCCTTCGATTCATCCGGGTCCCGGCGACGAGGCCCTGCGCACGCGCCTCGTCGACCTCGTCGGGTCGTTCGGGCGACCCCGCGTCGTCGTCGTCGGCGACCTCATCGCCGACGAGTTCGTCTACGGCCGCATCGACCGGGTGTCGCGCGAGGCCCCGGTGCTGATTCTCAAGTACGACGCCACCGAGGTGCTGCCGGGGGGGGCCGGAAACGCGGCCCACAACGTGGCCGCCCTCGGGGCGGAGGCCCGGCTCGTGGGGCTCGTCGGGCGGGACGACGTCGGCCGCCGGCTCGGCCGGAGCCTCCCGCGGGGCGTCGCGAGGACCGGCCTGGTGCGGCGGCCCGGGTATCGGACCCCGACGAAGACGCGCATTCTCGCGGGGGGGATTCACTCGGCCCGGCAGCAGGTGGTGCGCATCGACCGCGACGGGCCGGCGATCGCCCCGGAGGCGCGGGAGGCGGTGGCGGAGGCCGCGGCGGCGGCGGTGGCGGGATGCGATGCGGTGGTCGTGTCCGACTACGGCACCGGGTTGATCACGCCGCGGTTCGTCGCCGACCTCAAGCGCCGCCTGCCGCGGCGGAAGCGGGGCCCGGCGGTGCCGGTGCTGCTCGACTCGCGATACGCGGTGCTGGAGCACCGCGGCCTGACGGTGGCGGTACCCAACGAGTCGGAGGTCGAGCACGTCCTCGGCTGGGCGGTCGGCGAGGACGCCGAGGCCCTCGAGCGGGCCGGCCGGACCCTTCTGGAGCGCACGCGGATGCAAGCGGTGCTCATCACCCGGGGGAGCCGGGGCATGGCCCTGTTCGAGCCCGAACGCCCGACCCAGCACATCCCGATTCACGGCCCCGACGAGGTGACCGACGTCACCGGCCCGGCGACACCGTGATCGCCACCATGGCGACTGCCCTCGGCGTCGGCGCCTCGTGCCTGGAAGCGGCGCTGCTCGCCAACTACGCGGGGGGGCTCGTGGTCATGAAGCGCGGCACCGCCGTCGTCACCGGGTCCGAGCTGCTGGGGGCCGTCGAGAGCGACCTGGCGTGACTGCCGAGAAGGGGAACGCGCCGGGGGTGCTGGTCACCGAGGCCGAGCTCGTGGAACGGGTGCGCGCCGATCGCGAGGCCGGTCGCACGGTCGCGTTCGCGAACGGGTGCTTCGACGTGCTGCACGTCGGCCACGCCCGCTATCTCGCGGCGGCCGCGGCGCTGGCGGATCGGCTGGTCGTGGCCGTCAACGACGACGCCTCGGTGGCCGCGCTGAAGGGGCCGGGGCGGCCGGTGCAGACCGCGGCCGAACGCGCCGAGCTGTTGGCCGCGTTCGCGGCCGTCGACTACGTCGTCGTGTTCGCCGACGCCACGGCCCGACGACTGCTGGCGCTGATCGAGCCGGACATCCACTGCAAGGGCCCGGACTACACGGTCGACACGGTGCCGGAACGCGACGTCGTCCGCGCCTGGGGCGGGCGCACCGTCATCGTCGGGAACGACAAGACGCACTCGACCCGCGACCTCGTGGGCCGGATCCGCAGCTCGCGGGAGTCTGCGCGGTAGGGGCCCCCGGCGATCCCGGGCCCGACGGCGGCGCAGCAGCCATGCAAGCCATTCTCATCGTCCGTCTCGGCGCCCTGGGCGACATCGTGCACGCGTTGCCGGTGGCGGCGGCGCTCCGCGGTCGGTTCCCGGCCGCGCGCATCGACTGGGTCGTCGACGAGCGGTACCGGGAGGTGCTGGACCTGGCGCCGGTCGTGGACCGGCGCATCGTGCTCCGTTCCCGGTCGCTGCCGGTCTGGTGGCGGCTCGTCGAGCTGCGCCGCGCCCTCGCCGGCGGGGCGTACGACGCCGCGGTCGACGTGCAGGGGCTCTTGAAGTCCGCGGCGGTCGCGCGGCTGAGCGGGGCGCCCCGGGTGCTGGGCTTCGCCGCGCCGCACCTGCGCGAGCCGGCGGCCCGGTTCCTGTACACCGAGACCTGCGACCCGGGGGACGCGGCGCACGTCACCGGGAAGAATCTGGCCCTCGCGGTGCGGCTGGGTGCGCCGGCGGCCGACCGGCGGTTTCCGCTGGAGGCTCCGGCGTCCCCCGCCCTCGACGCCGTGCGCCGGTCCCCGGGGGTGGGCGAGGGGCCGTTCGCGGTGCTCAACCCCGGCGCCGCGTGGCCGAACAAGCGCTGGCCCCCGGCCCGGCTGGGTCGGGTCGCCGAGTGGTTGCGGGAGGCGCGCGGGCTGCCGTCGCTGGTGACGTGGGGCCCCGGCGACGAGGCCCTGGCCGCGGGCGTGGTCGACGGCTCGAACGGCGCCGCGCGGCTGGCCCCGCCGACCCGCGTGGCCGACCTCGCCGCCATTCTCCGGGCGGCGGCGGTGGTGGTGTCCGGCGACACCGGGCCGCTGCACCTGGCCGCGGCGCTGGGGACGCCGGTGGTCGGCCTCTACGGTCCGACCGACGCGGGGCGCAACGGGCCCTGGGCGGCGGGGGACGTCGCGGTGTCGCGCTTCGCCGACTGCCGCTGCCGGTGGCGGCGGCGTTGCCGCGCCGCGGGGCGGTGCCTCGACGACATCACGGTGGGCGAGGTGACCGCCGCCCTCGCCCGGCGGCTCGACGCATCATGACGCCCGATGCGCCGCTCGCGCCCCGCCGCCGCGACGAGGCGTCGCCCCGCTGGGTCTTCCGGGTGGCGCGGTCCCGCGTGGCCACCGGCTTCGGGGTGGCGGCGGCGGCGTTCTGGCTCGCGCGTCCGACCTGGTGGTCGCTCGGCCTGGGCGCCGCGGTCGGTCTGGCCGGGGCGTGCCTGCGGTGCTGGGCCGCCGGCCATCTCGAGAAGGGGGTCGAGGTGACGACCTCGGGGCCGTACCGGTGGATGCGGCATCCCCTGTACGTGGGGTCGACCCTGCTGGGCCTCGGCTTCGCGGCGGCGGCGCGCCACCCGGTCGCGGCGGGGCTCGTCGTCCTGTACCTGGCGGTGTCGCTGTCGACGGCGGCGCGGTTCGAGGAGGCGCGGTTGCGGGCCGAGCACGGCGACGCCTACCGCCGCTACGCGGAGGGGGCCGCCGCCGCGGGGGACCGGCGGTGGTCGATGGCCCGCGCCGCCCGCAACCGCGAGGGGCAGGCGCTCGCCGGCGCCCTGGCCGCGCTGGCCTTCCTCGGGCTGAAGGCGCTGCTCGCGGGCTGAATGGCCCCCGCCCTTCCGAACGCGGCCGTTCTGTACTATAATGGGTGGGTTTCGGGGTGCGGGACACGAACCGGAAGCCGGGCGGTTAGCTCAGCTGGCAGAGCACCGGCTTTACACGCCGGTTGTCACAGGTTCGAGCCCTGTACCGCCCACCAGCCGTCGTTCGCCCGCACGTCGCGGTCGACCGGCGGTCGCCTCCGGTGACAGGGGGCAGGTGGGTTGCCGCACGCACGGGCCCTGCCTCGAGCCGGCGGGGCGACAGTGCGGCCCGGACGCCTCCATACGACGCGGGGTCGTAGTTCAGCTGGTTAGAACGCCGGCCTGTCACGCCGGAGGTCGCGAGTTCGAGTCTCGTCGGCCCCGCCATTCTCCTCATCGCTCTCCCTTCGTTCGCCCACTCGGCGACCCGCAGGTCCCTTCCCCTCGTCCGTTCGCCCGGCACGAATCGTCCGTGCGGGCAGGAAACGCGGGCGAAGGCGTGTAGACTGCTACGATGGACCTGGGGGGCGTGCCGTGAGGCTCGGCGCGGTCCGGGGGCATGCGACGGTTCGTCGCCTGCTGGCCCGGGCGGTCGCGCGGGACCGGCTGCCGCCGAGCCTGGTGCTGTCCGGTCCGGACGGGGTCGGCAAGCGTCAGGTCGCGTTGGGTCTGGCCGAGCTGCTGAACTGCGAGGCGGTTTCCGGGCCGGGCGCGTCCACGGGCGTGCCGGAGAGCTGCGGGGCGTGCCGCACGTGCCGGCGCATCGCCCGCGGAGTGCACGCCGACGTGATCGTGGTGGCCCCCGGCGACGGCGGGACCATCAGGGTCGACGCGGTTCGCGGCGTGGTCGAGCAGGCCGGGTTCCGCCCCTTCGAGGGCCGACGCCGCGCCGTCATCGTCGACGACGCCGACCGGCTCGTGCCCGAGGCGCAGAACGCGCTGCTCAAGACCCTCGAAGAGCCGCCGCCGGCGTCGGTCTTCCTGCTGGTGACGCACCGGCCGCACCTGTTGCTGCCGACGGTCCGGTCGCGGTGCCCGGAGATACGGTTCGGCGGCCTGGCGACGGACGAGGTGGTGGACGTCCTGATCGGCGAGTGCGGGGTCGCGGCGGCCGCCGCGCCGGCGGTCGCGGCGGCCGCCGACGGCAGCGTGGCCCGGGCACTCGAGGCCGGCTCCGACGAGTACCTGCAGGCGCGGCGGTCGGCCGCCGCCGCCCTGCGGGCCCTCGCCGGAGCGCCGCCCCCGAAGGGCCGCCTCGAGGCCGGCAAGGACCTCATGGGAGCTCGCCGCTCCCGGTCGGCGGCGGCGACCGAGCGGGAGGCGCTGACTCGCCGGCTGCGCGCGCTCGGCACGCTGCTTCGCGACCTGCAGGTGGTGTCGGTCGGGGGCGGCGGGGGCTGGCTGGCGAACGGCGACATGGCCGACGAGCTGCAGGCGCTGTCGCGGTCCTATGACGTGGATCGGGTCGGGCGCGCCTTCGAAACGGTCGATCGCGCGGTGAGCGCGCTGACGCGGAACGCCAGCCCGCGGGTCGTCGTCGATTGGCTGGCCCTGCAGATCTAGGGGCCTGCGCCGCGGGACTCGCCGACTCCCGGCAGGGCAGGTCGGGGGCGGCAATCGGAGGCCGTAGCGCGCCATTGCGGTTCGGCGGTCTCGGGCCGTGAGCCGCGGCACGCCGCGGGTGGAGGAGCAGCATGGACACGCCCGGCGAGCGCCAACCTGCACGCTGCATGAGCGTCAAGTTCGACCCCGTCGGCCGGACCCGCACGTTCCTGCTGCCGGAGGTCGACTTCGATCCGAGGCCGAGTCCCGGCGATCACGTGGTCGTCCAGATGGGCACGCGGCACGCGCTCGGCACGATGGCGCCCACGATTCGACCGATCGCGGAGCGCACCGCGCCGCCTCCCGACTCGCCCCTGCGGGTCGTGCGCCGCGCCACCCGCGAGGACGTCCTGCGCCGGTTCCGGCAGGAGCAGCGGGAGCGCGAGGCGCGGCGCATCTGCCTGCTGAAGATCCGCGAGCGCGGCCTGCAGATGAAGCTGGTCAAGGTCGAGCAGATGTTCGACGACTCGAAGCTCGTCTTCAGCTTCACGGCGGAGGGGCGCGTCGACTTCCGGGGCCTGGTGCGCGAGCTGGCCAGCGAGTTCAAGGCGCGGATCGAGATGCGGCAGATCGGGGCGCGGGACGAGGCCAAGCTGCTGGGCGGCTACGGCACCTGCGGGCGGCCGTTGTGCTGCACCACGTGGCTGCAGTCGTTCGAGCCGATCTCCATCAAGATGGCCAAGCGCCAGAACCTCAGCCTGAACCCCTCGCGGCTGTCGGGGGCGTGCGGCCGGCTGAAGTGCTGCCTGCGGTACGAGCTTCCCAACGCCAAGGGCGAGCAGCATGCGGGGTGCGCGCACGAATCGAGCTGCGACCGCAGCGCCGGCGGGTGCGGGGGCGGGTGCGGGGACGGATGCTCGTCGGGTGGGTGCGGTGCGTGTGGCGGCGGCGCCTGACCCCGCCCGCCGAGGCCGCGATCGGCCGCGGATCGGGGTGACGATGGGCGACCCGGCCGGCATCGGCCCCGAGATCGCCCTCGCCGCGGCCGCCGACCCCCGGGTCGCCGCGGTCTGCGAGCCGGTGCTGTACGGTCCGCGAACCGCGGCCGATCGGGCGCGTTTCCGGCCCGGGGAGCTGTCGGCGGCGGCGGGGCGGGCCGCGCTCGAAGCGGTCGAGCGGGCGGCCGCCGACGCCCTCGCGGGTCGGTTGGATGCGATCGCGACGGGTCCGATCCACAAGGAGGCGCTGGCCCTGGCCGGCTCGCCGTGGCGCGGCCATACCGAGCTGCTCGCCGAGCTGACGGGCGCCGGCGACGTCGCGATGATGTTCCATTCGCCCCGGCTCTGCGTCGTGCTGGCGACGGTGCACGTGCCCCTGTCGGCGGTGCCCGGGCTGCTGACGCGGGAACGGGTGGAGACCGTCGTCGGGCTGGCCGCGGCCCATCTGCCGCGCTTCGGGGTCACCACGCCCCGCCTCGCGCTCGCCGGCCTCAACCCGCACGCCGGCGAGGGGGGGCTGCTCGGGACCGAGGATCGCGACGTGCTGGCCCCGGCCGCGGCGGCGGCGCGGGCGCGCGGCATCGACGTCGTCGGGCCCCTGCCCGCCGACACCGTTTTCCGGCAGGCCGTCGAGGGCCGTTTCGACGCGGTGGTGGCCTGCTACCACGATCAGGGGCTGATACCGGTCAAGCTGGCCGCCTTCGGCGAGGCGGTCAACGTGACGCTGGGGCTGCCGATCATCCGGACGTCGGTCGACCACGGGACCGCGTTCGACATCGCCGGCCGCGGCGTCGCCGACCCCGCCAGCCTGGTGCAGGCGGTGGTGCTCGCGGCCCGGCTGGCTTCGCAGCCCGTGGCGGAGCCTCGCGTTGCGCCGCGCCCCGGGGGCGCCGGCGGACCGGCGAGGGCGCCGGCGGGCCAGAGCACGAGGTAGACAATGGCCGGCGCCGACCCTCAGAACGGTGACAAGCTGATCGCGGACAACCGCAAGGCGCGTCACGACTACACCCTCTTCGACACCTTCGAGGCCGGCGTCGCCCTGCTCGGCACCGAGGTGAAGGCGATTCGCGAGGGCCGCGTGAACCTGCGCGACAGCTACGGGCGGCTCGAGCAGGGGGAGGTCTTTCTTCACAACGTCCACATCAGCCCCTACAGCCACCGGGGGTACGCCGACCACGAGCCGATGCGCCGGCGCAAGCTCCTGCTCCACAAGCGGGAGATCCGCAAGCTGATCGGGAAGGTCGTCGAGCGCGGCATGACCCTGGTGCCGGTCCGCATGTACTTCAAGCGCGGGCGGGTGAAGGTCGCGCTGAGCCTGGCCAAGGGGAAGCGGGTGTACGACAAGCGCGAGACCCTGCGCCGACGCGAGGCCGACCGGGAGGCCCGGGCCGCCATCAAGCGGCAGTGACGGCCCGCGGTCGGCTTGAGCTCTCACCGGCGCCTCGTTCCCCGGGGCGTCCTGCTCCGGCTTGCACGCGGCGGACGCGGGGCTCACCCCGGGCCGGCCAGCACCTCGTCGACGAGCCGCGCGACGAGGCGGCCGATGGCGAGGCAGGCGGTCAGCCCCGGAGAGTCGATGCCGGCGGCGTGGATCAGCCTCGGCTGCCCCGGGTCGCGGGCGATGAGGAAGTCGGAGAAGACGGCCGGGTCGGGACTGAGCTTGGCGCGGATTCCCGTGCCGCCGAGCCGGAGGTCGCCGGGCCGCACCGCGGGCAGGAGCGACCGGGTGGGTTCGAGGAACGCCTCGACGGGCAGCCGGTCCTGCTCGTGGTCGTCCTTCGACGCCTGGTAGCGGACGGTCGGGCCGATGGTGACGTTCCCCCAGGTCGTGGGCGTGAGGTGCACGCCGAGGTGCTCGCCGGCCGGGGCCGGGACCGGATAGACGGGCCGGCCGACCCGCGCGGGGCCGGCCTCGATCAGCTCGGCGTACTCGCCGCGGCAGGGATGGATGCGGAAGCGGCGCCCGTCGAGGCGGGCCGAGACCACGTCGGCATGGAGCCCCGCCGCGTTGACCACCGCGCGCGCCCGGATGGCCTCGGCCGGGGTTCGGATCTCGATGCCGGCGGGGTCGCCCCCGCCGGCGACGAGCGGGCTGCCCGGGAGCAGGATGACCTCGCGTCCGGCCGCGTCGCGCCGCAGCGCGCGGACGAGGGCCTCGGGGTCGACGATGCCCGTCGACGGCGACCACAGGGCGGCGCGGGCCGCCACGTGCGGCTCCATCCGCTCGACGGCGCCGGCATCCACGATCTCCAGATCGGTGACGCCGTTCGCCTCGCCCCGCGCCCGCAGCCGCTCGAGGCGGGCCAGATCCTCCTCGGTGCGGGCCACGATCAGCTTCCCGCAGCGCCGGTGCGGGACGTCGTGCCGGGCGCAGAACCGGTACAGCGCCTCGCGGCCCTCGACGCAGAGCCGTCCCTTGAGGGATCCGGCGGGGTAGTAGATGCCGGCGTGGATCACGCCGCTGTTGTGGGTGCTGGTCTCCGTGCCGAATCGCGCGTGCCGCTCGATCAGGCAGACGCTGCGCCCCGGACGGGCCGCTTCCCGGGCGCACGCCAAGCCGACGACGCCGCCGCCGACGACGGCCAGATCGATCGCTTCCATCGCTGTCGCCCCGCGGGCCGGCCTGCGCGCCGGGGACCCCCGCGCTCGGGTGCGATACCCTACCATGACGTTGATCCGACCCCGCCGGTCCTCATACGATCGGTCTCCGCGGGCGCCAGGAGTCTGCGCCGCAGAACGGTGCAGACTCCTGGCAGGGTTGGTTGGGCGGTGAGCGGAGCCGAAGGCGACGCTCTCCGGGCCAGGCGGGGCTGCGGAGCCGTCCGTCCTCGAGAAGACTCATGTCCAGGCGCGCCGTCATTACCGGGATCACGGGCCAGGACGGGTCCTATCTGGCTGATCTGCTGCTGGAGAAGGGCTACGAGGTGGTCGGCGTGACACGGCGGCTGAGCGCCCCGAACCGCGAGCGCATCGAGCACCTGGGCGGGCGGGTCGACCTGCGGGAGGCGGATCTGCTCGACCCGATGTCGCTGCTGAATTTGGTCGACGAGGTGCGGCCGCACGAGCTCTACAACCTCGCGGCCATGTCCTTCGTGCCGGCGTCGTGGAAGCAGCCCCTGCTCACCGCCGAGTACAACGCCCTGGGGGTCACGCGCATCCTGGACGCGATTCGGCGGGTGGATGCCTCGATCCGGTTCTACCAGGCGTCGTCGAGCGAGATGTTCGGCAAGGCGCGGGAGACGCCCCAGACCGAGGAGACGCCGTTCCATCCCCGCAGCCCCTACGGGGCGGCCAAGGCGTTCGCCCACTACATCACCGTGAACTACCGCGAGAGCTACGGCCTGTTCGCGGTGTCGGGCATTCTCTTCAACCACGAGTCGCCCCGGCGCGGCCTCGAGTTCGTGTCGCGCAAGGTGACCGACGGGGTGGCCCGCATCAGGCTCGGCCTCGCCGACCACCTGTCGCTCGGCAATCTGAGCGCGCATCGCGACTGGGGCTTCGCGGGCGACTACGTCCGCGCGATGTGGGCGATGCTGCAGCAGGACGCCCCCAGCGACTACGTCATCGCCACCGGGGTCAGCCGCTCGGTCGGAGAGCTGGTCGAGACCGCCTTCGGCCATGCCGGCCTCGACTGGCGCCAGCACGTGCGCACCGATCCGGGCCTGTTGCGGCCGGCCGAGGTCGATCATCTGATCGGCGATGCGTCGAGGGCGCGGGCCGAGCTCGGATGGTCGCCGGCCGTCGGCTTCAAGCGGCTGATCGGCATGATGGTGGATGCCGATCTGGCGCGTCACCGGGCCGGCTCGCCCGCCCTCGCGGTCGAAGTGTCCACGCCGTGAGGACCCGAGTCCTCATCACCGCCGTGCCGTTCGGACAGGTCGACCCCGGATGCCTCGATCTGCTCGACGAGGCCGGCGTAGAGTGCGTCCGCAATCCCCATGGCCGGCGGTTGACCGAGCCCGAGATCGCGTCGCTGGTCGCCGGCTTCGACGTTCTGATCGCCGGGACTGAGCCGATTACCCGTCGCGTCATCCGGGCCGGCCGGCGTCTGCGGCTGATCTCGCGGGTGGGCGTCGGGCTCGACAGCGTCGACCTGTCGGCCGCGCGCGAACACGGGGTCGCGGTGGCCTATACGCCGGAGGCGCCAGCCGATGCGGTGGCCGAGCTGACCATCGGACTGGCGCTGTCGCTGTTGCGGGGCGTCCATCGGGCGGACGCCGCGATTCGCGCCGGCGTGTGGACCCGCCTGCCGGGCCGGCGGCTGGGGGCGGTGACCGCCGGCGTCGTCGGGGTGGGGCGCATCGGGCGCCGCGTCGTCCGCCTGCTGTCCGCGTTCGGCGCCCGAATCGTCGCCAACGACCTCGCCCCGCCCCCGCTCGCGGAGCCGGTCGAATGGGTCGACAAGCCCGCGCTGTTTCGCGAGGCCGACGTCGTGACCCTGCACGTTCCCCTCACGCCGACGACGGTGGGCCTGGTGGGCCCCCGGCAGCTCGCGATGATGCGGCCCGACGCCCTGCTCGTGAATACCTGCCGGGGAGGCGTCGTCGACGAGGCGGCCCTCGCCGAAGCGCTGCGCGGCGGCCGGCTCGCCGGCGCCGCCGTCGACACGTTCGTCGACGAGCCCTACCACGGGGAGCTCGTCGGGGTGGACACGTGTCTGATGACCGCGCACATGGGGTCGATGGCGGCCGACTGCCGGCGGCTGATGGAGCGCGGCGCGGCCCGGAACGTCGTCGCGTTCCTCCGCGGCGAGCCGCTGGACGAGCCGGTGCCGGAGTCGGAGTACGCGGTGCAGGCGTCGGGGCCGGCGCCGGAGGCTCGAGGCGGACGGTGATGGCGGTGCGACTGGCCCGCGAGCACGTGGCCTCGGTGGCGTTCGTGGTGTTCGACTTCGACGGCGTCATGACCGACAACCGCGTGCTCGTCGCCGAGGACGGCCGCGAGTCGGTGTTCTGCTCCCGCGCCGACGGACTGGGCGTGCAGATGCTGCTGCGCGCCGGCGTGGGCTGCCTCGTCCTGTCGACGGAAACGAACCCGGTCGTCTCGGCCCGCGCCGCCAAGCTGGGGGTCGAGTGCGTGCAGGGCCTCGGCGACGCCAAGGGAGAGGCGTTGCGGGGGATCCTTAGCGACCGGGCCCTCGACCCGGTCACGGTGGCCTACGTCGGCAACGACGTCAACGACATCGAGTGCCTCCGGCAGGTCGGGGTGCCGATCTGCGTGGCCGACGCCTGGCCCGCCGTCCGGCGCGCGGCGCGATTCGTCACCGCTCGCCGGGGCGGCGACGGCGCCGTTCGCGAGGTCTGCGACCTCGTTCTGGAAGCCCGGGCCCGCGCCCGGGCCGGTGCTTGACGCGTCCGTGCCGCGGGACTAGTCTGTCGCTGGAGGGGTGACCGCGTTGCACGTTGGCGCCGGCGACACGACGAGACGCATGACGAGCGGGCTGGTCCGTCTCCCGGGGGGGACCGCGTTGCTGACTCATGACTGAGCGCCGACCGGCATCGGCGAGGGCGGTTTCGGAAGAGGGCGCGTCGATGGCGGCCTCCGACACCGGCGGCACCGCGTGGGTCGAGCGCTGGTTCCTGCGCGTCGCCCTGGGCATCGGCGTCGCGGCGTGGTTGGGGCTCCTGCTCGCCGAGCTCGGACGCCTGAGCCTGGGCCTTCTGCTCGCGCTCCTGGCGGCGGGGGCGGTCGCCCTCGCCGCGCACGCCCGTTTCGTCCGGCCGGTGCGGCCGGCCCCCGCCGCCGGGATGGGCCGGTCGGGGCTCCTCGCGTTCTGCGCCGTCGTCCTGGTCGCCGGGTTCCTGTTCTTCCCGCCCTACGAGACGGCGGTCAACGGGGGCGACGCCACCGTCTACCTCAACCTGGGCCGGAAGATCGCCGAGACCGGTGCCCTCGCCTTCGACGATCCGCTGCTCCGTGAGCTGCCGGTCGAGGCGCGGGAATACCTGTTCCTGAACCGCCAGCCGGGCGACTACGGGTTCGGTCGGTACGCGAGGTTCCCCGGGGGCTTCACGATCGCGGACATCGGCGAGCCCGAGGTCAGCGCCGGGTTCTCGCCCCTGTTCCCGGTGCAGGCGGCGTTGTTCCACCAGGCGTTCCCGCCCCGGGGGGCCCTGTTCGTCGCGCCGCTGTTCGCGGTGCTGAGCGCCGGCGGCCTGTTTCTCGTGGTCGCGCGCATCGGCGGCATCGGCACGGGGCTTCTGGCCGCGCTGCTCCTCGCGGTGTCTCTGCCGCAGGTCTGGTTCGCGAGATACCCGGTGCCGGAGACGGTGGCGCAGTTCTTCGTCGTGGCCGGCCTGCTGGCCCTGCTCGCGGCGTTTCGCGACGATCGGCCGTGGCTGGCGGCGGCGGCCGGCGGGTTCTTCGGGCTGGCCTGCTTCGCGAAGATCGACCTGATCTTCCACCTGTCGGTCGCACTCGCCGCCTTCGTCGCCTGGCGGCTCCTCGCCCGGCCGGCGGGGGGCGGCCGGTGCGTGGTCTTCCTGCTCGCCGCGTTCGGCCTCGGTCTGGCCCACAACCTGGTCCACTACGTGCTGTACCCGTCGGACTACGAGCTCTACGTGCGGCAGCTGCTCGATCGGTCGTCCCTCCTCCCCTGGCTGACGGCGTCGGCGGCCGGTCTGACCGCGTTGCTGCTGGCCGCGTCCGGCGCCGCGCTGCTGGCGGTGCGGGGCGAGTGGCGGCGCCTGGGCCCTCTCGCGCCCCGGGCGGCGGGCTGGGGGCTGGCCGGGCTGCTGGCCGCCTATGCCGCGGTCTACGTCACCACCACCCCCGGCCGATGGCCGGCCCCCCTCTTTTGGCTGAGCTGGTACCTGTCGTGGCCGGTGCTCGGCCTCTGCCTGGCGGGGCTGGCGTGGCTGCTGTGGTCGGGGCGGGCGGGACGGGCGAATCAGGGCCTGTCGTTCCTGCTCATCCTGACCGGGGTCGTCAGCCTGCCCTACCTGTACGACCCGCTCGAGCCGGGCGAGCAAATCTGGTCGATGCGGCGGTTCGTGCCCGTCGTTCTGCCGGGCATGCTCGCGGTCGCCGCGATGGGCGCCGGCCGGCTCGTCGAGTGGGTCTACTTCGAGTTTCGGGCGGTGGCCACGGCGGCGCTGGCCGCGATTCTCGTCGGGTTCGTGGGCGGACCGAGCCGGTCCGTGCTGGGCGAGGGGCTGTGGGATGGCGTGCTGGACCAGAGCGCGGCGGTGGCCCGCATCTTCCCCGAGGACGCGGCGGTGCTGGTGGGCCCGGAGCTGGCGGGGACCCACGTCCAGACCACCCTGGGCTACCTGCACGACGTCGACGCGGTGCTGGTGCAGCAGAACGAGCCCGGAGAGGCCCTTCGGGACGTCATGCTCGAGTGGCTGGCGGCGGGCCGGCCGGTGTTCATCGTCGTCGGTCAGCGCGGGTTCTCGGTGCCGGCCCCGGAGCTGGTGCTGTCAGAGGTCCGCGACACGAGCATCGACCTCCGCACCCTGGAGCGGACCCGGGGCCGGGCGCCGCGGGAGGTCGTCGACCTCTCCATCGGCCTGCGCATCCTGCAGGCGGCCCGGGGCGACGCCGCGAACGCCAGGACCGCGGTCGACGTCGGCAATCCGGTCGACGACATCGTGGCCGGGCTTCGGGGCTTCCACGGGCCGGAGCGGGACGGGAACGCGGAGTCGTTCCGCTGGAGCGAGGAGGCCGCCTCGATCGCCGTCCCCGGCGGAGACCGCATCAGCCTGGTGGTGGCGGGCGCCCGGCCCCCCGAAGCGGCGCCGGCCGAGATGTCGGTGTGGGCCGGACCCCACCGTATCGCGAACGGGCTGGTCGTCGGGAACGCCCGGCAGGCCGTTACCCTGGACCTGCCGGAGTCCGAGCGCGCGGGATGGACCGAGCTGACCATCCGCTCGAACGCCTTCCGGCCCGAGGCCCTGGGGCTCTCGTCCGACCGCAGGAGCCTGGGGGTGCGGGTGTACCGGGTGGACGTGCTGCGCGACCCGCCGGACGATGCCCCTTCGGACCCGCGGACGACACCGGACGTCGACCCCTGAGCGCCGCCCGACGCGGTCTCGCGCCGATGTCGCCGGCCGCGGCCTTCCGATCTCGTGCTCCGCGGCGCAGCCTCCTACGCGGAGAGCAGGCCGTCCACGGGGCTGCTGGCGGTGGCGTAGCGGCGCCGCTCGATGCGGCCGGCCAGGTACGCCCGCCGGCCCGCCGCCACCGCCAGCTTCATGGCGTCGGCCATGGCGACGGGGTCGCGGGCGCCGGCGATGGCGGTGTTCATGAGGACGCCGTCCACCCCGAGCTCCATCGCGACGGCTGCGTCGGACGCGGTGCCGACCCCGGCGTCCACGATGACCGGGACCCCCGCGAACTCGCGGATGATCCGGATGTTGTTGAGGTTCTGGATGCCGAGCCCGGAACCGATGGGGGCGCCGAGGGGCATGACCGCCGCCGCCCCCGCGTCTTCCAGCTTGCGGCACACCACGGGGTCGTCGTTCGTGTAGGGAAGCACGACGAACCCGTCCTTGACGAGGACGCGGGTCGCCTCGAGCAGGCCGTCGTTGTCGGGGAACAGCGTCCGCTCGTCGCCGATGACCTCGAGCTTGACCCACTCCGACAACCCGACCTCGCGCCCCAGCCGCGCGGTGCGAACCGCCTCCTCCGCCGTGTAGCAGCCGGCGGTGTTGGGGAGCAGCGAGTAGCGGCCGGTGTCGATGAAGTCGAGCAGCGACTCGCGGCCGCGGTCGGTGAGGTTGACCCGGCGGACCGCCACCGTCACCAGCTCGGCCCCGGACGCGTCGTGCGCCCGTTGCATGATCTCGTTCGAAGCGTACTTGCCGGTCCCGACGATCAAGCGGGACGAGAAGGCCTTCCCGGCGATGACCAGCGCATCGTTGCCCATGTCCATGAGTATGACAGGAACCGGGTCGGACGGCCCGGCTATCCTCCGCCCACGAAGTTGACGATCTCGACGGTGTCCTCCGCCCGCACGGTCGTCGACGCATAGGCGGTCCGCTTCACGACGACGAGGTTGTGCTCGACCGCGACCCGGCGCGGGTCGATGCCGAGCCGCTCGAGCAGGCGGCTGACGGCCATCGGTTCGTCGAGCTCGTACGGGTCGCCGTTCAGGGTAATGTGCACGGGTGGACGGGGTTGCGACGGCCGGCTGCGCCGCCGACGATCAGCGCGGGAGTGTATCCCGCCGCAACCGGTGAAGTCAAATGTAAATGTCTGGCCAATCAGGGGTTATGACCGTGACAGGGCCGGCCGTCGCCGGCAAATTGACTTCGTACAGCCCCTCTTGGTACGATGCTGATCGCGCAGGAGCCCTCGAGAGTGCGGCTTGCTCCCGGAACGGTCGCAGCCGTTCGTCGGGGTAGCTTGAGAAAAACTTCACAAAGCCTCCCCGCTCGGACCTGCCCCCGATCGAAGACGACGTTGTCGCGTGCAAGAGTCGCGTGGGACCGCACCGGGTAGTTCGAGGCGGCCTGGCGCGGGTTCCTCTCCTGATTACCGTATGGGGCGACACACCATTCGCAAGGGATTGCGGCTGCCGGTCTCGGGAGAGCCCGACCAGACGATCGGCCCCGCCCGGATGACGCGGCGGGTCGCGCTTCTGGCCGATGACTACGTCGGCGTCCGGCCCACCATGCACGTCGCGGAGGGTGACGACGTTCGCCGCGGGCAGCTCTTGTTCGAGGACAAGAAGCGGCCCGGCGTGAGGTTCACCTCGCCGGCCGCGGGCAGCGTCGAGGCGATCCATCGCGGGGAGCGGCGGAGCTTCCGTTCGGTCGTGATCGCCCTCGGGCGGGACGAGCAGGAGGGCCGCGGCGGCGCCTCGGTCGGGTTCTCCTCGTTCTCCGGCCGGCATCCCGCCGGGCTCGGGGGCGACGGCGTGCGCGAGCTGCTGCTCGAGTCGGGACTCTGGCCGGCGATACGGGCTCGGCCGTTCGGGCGCGTGGCCGATCCCGCGGCGAGACCGCGTTCCATCTTCGTGACCGCCATCGACACCGAGCCGCTGGCGCCGCGGGTCGACGTCGTGCTGGACGGAGCGCACGGGCCGTTCGAGGACGGGTTGAAGGCGCTGGCGCAGCTGACCGACGGCGTCGTCTACGTGTGCACCCCGCCGGACGGCCGGGCGCCGGTGCCGGCCGGCGATCGGTTCCGGCGGGAGGAGTTCGCCGGGGTCCATCCCGCCGGCGCCCCCGGCCTGCACATCCACCGGCTGGAGCCGGTGAACCGCAACCGGCAGGCCTGGCACGTCGGCTACCAGGACGTCGTGGCCATCGGGCGGCTGTTCCAGACCGGCGAGCTGGCGGTCGAGCGCGTGGCGGCCCTGGCCGGGCCCGCCGTGTCGCGCCCCCGGCTGGTCAGGACGCGGCTCGGGGCCGCGGTCGCGGACGTTCTCGCCGGCGAGTCGCTCGACGACGGGGTGCGGGTCGTGTCGGGGTCGCTGCTCGCGGGGCGTCTGGCGTGGGGCGCGGCGACCGGCTACCTCGGCCGCTATCACCGGCAGGTCTGCCTGATCCGGGAGGGCCGCGAGCGCGAGTGGCTGGGCTGGCTGCGGCCCGGGCTCCGGAAGTTCTCCGTGTCGCGGGCCTTCCTGTCGACCCTGTGGCGGGGGCGGCGGTTTCCGTTCACGACCACCACGCACGGGTCGCGCCGGGCCATCGTGCCGATCGGCCTCTACGAGCGCGTGATGCCGATGGACCTGCTGCCGACGCCGCTCTTGCGGGCGCTGGTCATGCACGACGTCGAGCGGGCCGAGGAGCTGGGCTGCCTGGAGCTCGAGGAGGACGACCTCGCCCTGTGCACGTTCGTCTGCCCGAGCAAGCTCGACTACGGCGCCGCCCTCCGCCGCGTCCTCACCACCCTCGAGGCCGAGGGCTGACATGAAGCTCCTGCGCGATCTGCTCGACCGGCAGGCCCATCACTTCGAGAAGGGGGGGCGCCTCGAGCGCCTGTACCCCCTCTGGGAGGCGCAGGACACCTTCCTGTTCACCCCCGGCGAGGTGACACGGTCGAACCCCCACGTGCGCGACGCCCTCGACATGAAGCGCCTGATGATCACGGTGGTCGTCGCGCTCGCCGGGTGCATCTACATGGCCGTCCACAACACCGGGTACCAGGCGCACCTGGCGATTGCCGCGGGGGCGCCGCCGCTCGACGTCTGGCAGACCGACGTCATGCGGTGGATGGGCCTGGCGTTCGCACCGGACGACACGTGGGCCTGCCTGGTGCACGGCGCCCTCTACTTCGGGCCCGTGCTCGCGGTGACCTTCGCCGTCGGCGGGCTCTGGGAGGCGCTCTTCGCCGGGGTCCGCGGGCACGAGCTCAACGAAGGCTTCCTCGTCACCGGGATGCTGCTGCCCTTGACCCTGCCCGCCACCATCCCCCTCTGGCAGGTGGCCCTGGGCGTGTCCTTCGGCGTCGTCGTGGGGAAGGAGATCTTCGGCGGCACCGGCATGAACGTGCTGAACCCGGCCCTGACCGCCCGCGCCTTCCTCTTCTTCGCCTATCCGGCCGACATGTCCGGCGACGCCATCTGGATCGCGGCGGGGACCGCCCCCGACGGCGTCAGCGGGGCGACGGTCCTCGCGCTGGCGACCGAGGACGGGCTGTCCGGGGTGACCGGGACGGTGAGCCCCTGGCAGGCGCTCGCGGGGTGGATGCCGGGGTCGATGGGCGAGACGTCGGCGCTGGCGTGCCTGGCCGGCGCCGCGGTGCTGATCGGGACGGGGGTGGGGTCGTGGCGCATCATGGCCAGCGTCGCGGCGGGGACGCTGGCCACCGCCTGGCTGCTCAACGCGGTGGGGTCGGCGACCAATCCCTTCTTCGAGGTGACCCCGCTCTGGCACTATCTGCTGGGGGGGTGGGCGTTCGGGGCGGTGTACATGGCCACCGATCCGGTGTCGGGGCCGTCGACCCCGAGCGGCCACTACGCGTACGGGTTCCTGATCGGCCTGCTCGTGGTGCTGATCCGGGTGGTGAACCCGGCCTACCCCGAAGGCATGATGCTGGCCATTCTCTTCATGAACCTCTTCGCGCCCCTCATCGACTACGTCGTGGTCCAGGCCAACGTGCGGCGGCGGAGGGCTCGTCATGCAGGGTAGCGTCGGATACAACCTGGGGTTCGCGGCGGCCGTCTGCCTCGTGTGCGCGGTCGTCGTGTCGTCGGCGGCGGTGGCCCTGGCCGACCGGCAGGAGCGCAACGCGGCCCTCGACCGGCAGCGCAACGTGCTGCTGGCGGCGGGGCTCGCGGACGACGACGAGTCGCTCGACGCCGAGGCGGTCGCGGCCCGGTCCGCCGCGGTCGCCCCGGTGGTCCTGACCCTGACCACCGGCGAGGTGGCGGCGGCCGTCGATGCGGCCGGGTTCGACCAGCGGGCGGCGTCGCTCGACCCCGCGCGCAGCGCCCCGGCCCCCGACAACGCGGCCGGCGTCATGCGCCTGCCGAGCGAAGCCATGGTCTACGAGGTGCGCGACGAGGCGGGGCGCCTCGACCTCGTCGTGCTGCCCATCGAGGGGCTCGGGCTGTGGGGCACGCTCTACGGGTTCGTGGCGCTCGAGGGCGACCTGCGCACGATTCGCGGCCTGACCTTCTACGAGCACAAGGAGACGCCGGGCCTCGGCGGCGAGGTGGACAACCCGCGGTGGAAGGCGCTGTGGCCGGGCCGGCTCGCGTTCGACGACGACCTGAGCCCCGCCATCGCGGTCGTCAAGGGGCCGGCGGGAAGCGTGGACGAGGCGCCGTACGCCATCGACGGGCTCTCCGGCGCGACCATCACGAGTCGGGGCGTCACCAGCCTGGTGCGGTTCTGGCTGGGGCCGGACGGCTTCGGGCCGTACCTGACGCGGCTGCGGAGCCAGGGAGGCGCGGGCTGATGTCGAAACAACGCGAGGCCCTGATCGACCCGCTGTTCAACAACAACCCCATCGCGTTGCAGGTGCTCGGCATCTGCTCGGCCCTCGCGGTCACGACGCAGATGGACACCGCGCTCGTGATGTGCGCGGCGGTCGTCTTCGTGCTCCTGTTCTCGAACCTGTTCGTCAGCCTGCTGCGCAACCAGATTCCGACCAACATCCGGATCATCGTGCAGCTCACGATCATCGCGTCCCTGGTGATCGTGGTCGACCAGGTGCTGAAGGCCTACCTGTTCGAGATCTCCAAGCAGCTCTCGGTGTTCGTCGGGCTCATCATCACCAACTGCATCATCATGGGCCGGGCCGAGGCCTACGCCATGCAGAACCCGCCGCGCATGAGCATGATCGACGGCATCGGCAACGGGCTCGGCTATGCGGTGATACTGGCCGGCACCGCCGTCATCCGCGAGCTCTTCGGCTCGGGGTCGCTGATGGGGGTGCAACTGCTGCCCCTGGCCAGCGAGGGCGGCTGGTACACCCCGAACGGACTGATGGTGCTGTCCCCGGGGGCGTTCTTCATCATCGGGTTCTTCATCTGGGCGATCAGGGTCTGGAAGCCCGAGCAGGTGGAGCAGGACTAGCCGACCATGGAGTACTACCTGAACCTGGCGGTGAAGGCGATCTTCGTCGAGAACATGGCCCTCGCGTTCTTCCTGGGCATGTGCTCGTTCCTCGCCGTGTCGAAGCGGGTCTCGACCGCCCTCGGCCTCGGCGCCGCCGTGATCTTCGTGCTGACGGTCACGGTGCCGATGAACAACCTGGTGTACGCCTATGCCCTGAGGCCGGGGGCGCTGGGGTGGCTGTCTCCGGGCCTGGCCGAGATCGACCTGTCGTTCCTGGGGTTCCTCACCTTCATCGGCACCATCGCCGCGATGACCCAGATCGTCGAGATGACCCTCGACCGCTTCGCGCCGGCCCTCTACGCCGCCCTCGGCATCTTCCTGCCCCTCATCGCCGTCAACTGCGCCATCCTCGGCGCCTCGCTGTGGATGATGGAGCGCAACTACAACCTCGTGGAGAGCGCCGTGTTCGGGTTCGGATCGGGGGTCGGCTGGGCCCTCGCCATCGTGGCCCTGGCCGGCATCCGCGAGCGGCTGCGCTACAGCAATCCGCCCGCCGGCCTGCGGGGGCTGGGGCTCACGTTCATCATCGTGGGCCTGATGGCCATCGGCTTCATGGCCTTCGCGGGGGTGCAGCTGTGATCACCGTCTTCCTGGGCGTGGGGATGTTCACGGGCACGATCGTGTCGCTGGTGGGGCTGCTCATGCTGGCCCGGCGCCGGCTCGTCGCGACCGGCGAGGTGAAGATCACGGTGAACGGCGATCCGGAGAAGGCGCTCACCACCCAGGCCGGCGGCACCCTGCTCGGCACCCTCGCGGCCAACCGCATCTTCATCCCCTCCGCCTGCGGCGGCAAGGGGAGCTGCGGGGTGTGCACGGTGACGGTGAACGACGGCGGCGGCGCCATCCTGCCGACGGAGCTGAGCCACGTCTCGCGCGGCGAGGCGCGCTGCGGGGTGCGGCTGTCCTGCCAGGTCAAGGTGAAGCAGGACATGGCGGTCGAGCTGCCGCCCGAGGTGTTCAGCGTCCGGCAGTGGCGCTGCCGGGTGCGGTCGAACGCCAACGTGGCCACGTTCATCAAGGAGCTGGTGCTCGAGCTGCCGGCGGGCGAGTCGGTGCCGTTCCGGGCCGGCGGCTACATCCAGATCGAGGCGCCGCCGGGCACCGTCAAGTACGCCGACTTCGACATCGAGGACGAGTATCGGGCGGACTGGGACAGGTTCAATCTCTGGCGCTACGTGTCGACGGTCGAGGAGCCGGTGACGCGCGCCTACTCGATGGCCAACTATCCCGAGGAACGCGGCGTCATCATGCTCAACGTGCGGGTGGCGTCGCCGCCGCCGCGGTGCCCCGAGGGGACGCCGCCGGGGAAGATGAGCTCGTACATCTTCAGCCTCGAGCCGGGCGACGACGTCACGATCTCGGGGCCCTTCGGCGAGTTCTTCGCGAAGGAGACCGAAGCCGAGATGCTGTTCGTCGGGGGCGGCGCGGGCATGGCCCCGATGCGCTCGCACATCTTCGATCAGTTCCGCCGGCTGCGCACGCCCCGGAAGGTCTCGTTCTGGTACGGGGCGCGCAGCCTGCGCGAGGCGTTCTACCTCGACGACTTCGACGCCATCGCGGCCGAGCACGACAACTTCGAGTGGCACCTCGCCCTGTCCGAGCCGCTGCCCGAGGACAACTGGGCCGGGCACACCGGCTTCATCCATCAGGTCGTGCTCGACAACTACCTGAAGACCCATCCGGCCCCGGAGGACGTCGAGTACTACCTGTGCGGCCCGCCGATGATGCTCAAGGCGTGCATGGACATGCTCGACTCGCTGGGGGTCGAGCCGGAGAACATCCTCTTCGACGACTTCGGCTAGCGGTCCGGGGCCTTCCATGCCCACTGCGCGCGCACGGCCGGCGCCCGCCGTCGATCGGGATCCGGCGCCGGCCGGCCGGCCGCTTCCGCCGGGCCGCGGCCGCCTCCGCTCGGCGCTCCCCTCGGCCGGCTGGCTGCTGGCGGCGTGCGCGTGCGCCCCACCCCCCCCCGCGTTGCCCGTTCACGTGTTCGACGGGGCCTCGATGGGAACCACCTGGGCGGTCCGGGTGGTGACGGGGGGGCCCTGGCCGCAGGCCGAGCGGGACCGGGTGGGGGCGGAGATTCAGGCGGTGCTCGACGACGTCGAGTCGAAGATGTCGCACTACGAGGCGTCGTCCGAGCTCTCGCGGTTCAACCGCGCCCGGACGACCGGCCCGTTTCCCGTGTCCGCGGATACGTTCGAGGTCTTTCGCGAGGCCCGGCGGCTGGGCGAGCTGACGGGGGGGGCGCTCGACGTGACGGTCGGTCCCCTCGTCAGTGCGTGGGGCTTCGGCCCGGTCGAGCCGGAACGGCTTCCGCCGGACGACGAGCTGTTGTCCCGGCTCCGCGGGCACGTCGGTTACGCGCGCATCGAGCTGGACGCGGCGGCGTCGACCCTCCGCAAGACGGACCCCGCCGTCGAGGGCGACCTGTCGGCGGTGGCCAAGGGCTACGGCGTCGATCGGGTGGCGGGCATCCTGCGCGAGGCGGGCCTTCGACGGTTCCTGGTGGAGGTCGGCGGCGAGATCGTGGCCGCGGGGGTGAATCAGCTGAACCGTCCGTGGCGTATCGGCATCGAGTCGCCGGGGGCGGCGGGCGGCATACAGCGGGTCGTCCCCCTGCGGGACCGGGCGATGGCGACGTCGGGCGACTACCGCAACCGGCGCGAGGTCGAGGGTCGGTGGGTCTCTCACACCATCGATCCCCGTACGGGCCGGCCGGTCGAGCATCGGCTCGCCTCGGTGAGCGTCGTCGCGGACCGGTGCGCGACGGCCGACGGGCTGGCCACCGCCCTGGAGGTGCTGGGGCCGGAGGACGGCCATGCGCTGGCCGTCGAGCAGGGGTGGGCCGCGCTCTTCCTGATCCGTGACGACGACGGCGCGATACGCGAGCGCGCCACCCCCGCGTTCTCCGCCCTGCTTGCGGGGTCGGAGAGCGACACCGCGCCGTAGGTGCCCTGCATCCTGCCGGCGGGGGGCGGACGGGGTCTCGGGACGGGGACCGCGCCCCGCGCGACGCGGCCGCGGGGGCGGCGACCGCCGGGTTACAATGAGGGCGATGGCGGTGTTCCTGCTGACGTTGGGAGGAATAGCGATCGTCATGGCGATCATGGCGATCGGCGTGATGCTCGACGGCCGCTGCCTGCGCGGTTCCTGCGGCGGGCCCGACGTGGTCGGGCCGGACGGCGACTCGCTCGCCTGCGCCGCCTGCCCCCATAGAAGCGAATCGTCGGCGACCGACGGGTGACGCCCCGGCCGGCGGCACCCTCGCCGTCCGCGGCGCCGACGGCCGGAGGGCCGGTCGGGGCGGCGGAGCCGCGGCTCGACGCTTCTTCCCGGCAGGTCGCACCGCCGCCCGAGGCGGATCGCTCGAGCGGGGGACACCGGTCCGAGGCCTGTTCGGGTCAGACGATGCCCATCAGGGCACCGGCCAGCAGATCGTCCTGCTCGGGCAGCACCGTCCGCAGGTCGAGGAGGACGCGGTCCTGCTCGATGCGCGCGACGACCGGCGGATGCAGCCCGCGGAGGCGCGCCTCGAGCCGCGCCGCCGAATCGGCGCGCGGGGTGAGCCTGGCCAGCCGCGTCGGCAGCGCGGAACCCGGCGCGCCGCCGCCCCCCACGGTCGACACTCCGTCGACGACGTCCGCCCCGAAGACCGGGTGGCCCTCGAGCCGCCTCGCGAGGTCCCGCGCCCGCGCGTCGAGCTCCTCGAGCGGGGCCGCCAGCATCCGGACCACGGGTATCGTCGCCCGCGCCCGGCCGCGGACATGCTCCGTCAGGGTCGCCTCGAGCGCGGCGTAGGTCATCTTGTCGACGCGCAGGGCCCGCATCAAGGGGTGGCTCCGCACCCGCGACAGCGCCGGCTCCTCCCCGACGATGATGCCGGCCTGGGGGCCGCCCAGCAGCTTGTCGCCGCTGAAGCAGCACACCGCCGTCCCCGCCTCGACGCTCGCGGTCACCGAAGGCTCGTCGACGCCCCCGATGGGCGCGTCGGTCAGGTGACCGCTCCCGAGGTCTTCGACGACGGGCACCCCGAAGCGCCGCCCCAGCGCCACGAGCTCCGCGAGGCCGGGGCGGGCCGTGAACCCCTCGATGCGGAAGTTCGACGGGTGCACGCGCAGGATGAGCGCGGTGCGGTCGTTGACGGCGGCTGCGTAGTCGTCGATCCGCGTCCGGTTGGTGGTGCCGACCTCGCGGAGCCCGGCGCCGGACTGGCGCAGGATGTCGGGAATGCGGAAGCCGCCGCCGATCTCGACCAGCTCGCCCCGCGACACGATGGCTTCCCGCCCCTGGGCGAGCGCCGCGAGCACCAGCAGGACCGCGGCCGCGTTGTTGTTCACCACCACCGCCGCGGCCGCGCCGGTGACCTGGGTCAGGAGCCGGGCGGCGTGGACGTGCCGGGCGCCGCGCCGGCCGGCCTTCAGGTCGTACTCCAGATTGGTGTAGCCCGCGGCCAGCCCGGCGACCCGCGCCGCCGCCGCCGCGGCCATCGGGGCCCGGCCCAGGTTGGTGTGCACGATGACCCCGGTCGCGTTGATGACCGGCGTGAGGGACGGCTCGAGGCGGGCCGCGAGCTCGGTTGCCGCATGCCGCTCGATGACCGCCGCCGCCTGCTCGCGGTCCGCGATGGACGTCGCGTCCGCACCGGTCAGGTCCCGCCTCACGCGGTCGGTGGCCGCGCGCAACGCGGCCAGGGCGGCGTCGCTTCCGTACTCGGTCTCGAGGTCGCGGACGAGCGGACGCTGACGCAGGCTGTCGATGGACGGCAGAATGCGGGGCGTCGTCATGGAGCCAGCGCGCCGGGGCGGGCCGGTGTCTTGCCGCTCCGCCGGGATTCGGGTACCATCGCTTCCCGCGCGTGGACGACCAGAATCTCCGGCCAGTCTACCATCGCACCGGCGGTTCGCAGGCCGTGATCTCGACGCAGTTTCGGAATTGGGGAAGCGTGGGAGCGGTGAAATGCGTGGCCCGGACGCGGTGCGCCCGGGCCGGCCAACACGAGGTAGCTAGCTATTCGCTTCGGGTCACGCTGCCGGCCTGGGGGCCCTTGGGTCCGTCGACGATCTCGAACTCCACCGCCTGACCTTCTTCCAGCGTGCGGAAACCGTTGCCCTGAATCGCCGAGAAGTGCACGAAGACGTCGCTGCCGCCCTCACGCTCGATGAATCCGTACCCCTTGGCGTTGTTGAACCACTTGACCTTGCCTGTGATGCGCATCGTACTTCCTCTGTTTTTCGCGGGCGTGACGCGGCACGCCCCGACTTCCGGACCCATGAGGGCGTTCGCGCCCAGGGTGCACAAAAAAAGACCGCACGAGCGGTCTGCGGGTCGAACCCCTGTTCTGAGCTTTGGGTCGAACCCGGGAGCAAAGGGCATCGTAGTCAGCCTGTCCGGCGTTGTCAAGACGGCTTGCAAGTCTGGGAGAGTGGCCGGGACGGGGCGATGGCGCCCGCGGGTCCGGAACGGCAGGACGCGGCGAGGGGGCGTGCCCTCGTGCATGGGCGACTGGAGATTCGCGCGGTCCGAGAGGGTGCATCGCCGGCCCCGTGCGGCCGGCGCCCCGTCGACGGGACGCGAGGACGGGAGAGGAGCGTGAACCGTTGAGACGAGCGCTGTTGAGCGTATCCGACAAGACCGGCATCGTCGACTTCGCACGCGGCCTCGCCGCCGGCGGCTTCGAGCTGGTGTCGACCGGGGGCACGGCCCGCGCGCTGGCCGACGCCGGGCTCGCCGTGACCCAGGTGTCGTCGGTGACGGGATTCCCCGAGATGATGGACGGCCGGGTCAAGACCCTGCATCCCGCCGTGCACGCCGGCATTCTGGCGCGCCGCGACGAGCCCGGCGATCTGCAGGCGATGGAGGCCCACGACATCCGGCCCGTCGACGTCGTGGCCGTCAACCTGTATCCCTTCGCCCGGGTCGCCGCCGATCCGGCCGCCGGCGTCGCAGCGCTCATCGAGGAGATCGACATCGGCGGGCCGACCCTGGTGCGCGCGGCGGCGAAGAACTTCCGCGACGTCGTCGTCGTGGTCGATCCGCGCGACTATGCCGAGACGCTGGACGCGTTGCGGCGGCCCGGCGGACCCGACCTGGACCATCGGTTGTCGCTCGCCCGCAAGGCGTTCGTGCACACCGGCTCGTACGACGACACCATCGCGTCCACCCTTGCCGCCGTCGAGGTCGCGGACGGCCGCCTCGCCCGGCGGGCGGCGCCGGCCGGGGACGTCGCGCCCGAGGTCCTCGCGGTGCGCGCGGATCGCCGTCGCAGCCTCCGCTACGGCGAGAACCCGCACCAGGCCGCCGCCCTCTACGCGACCGGCGACGTCGGGTTCGGCGGCGCGCGCGTGGTGCAGGGGAAGCCGTTGTCGTTCACCAACCTGCTGGACCTCGATGCGGCGGCGCGGCTGATGTTGGAGTTCGACGAGCCGGCCGCGGTCGTGGTGAAGCACACGAACCCGTGCGGAGTGGCGACCGCCGCGGTGCTGTGCGACGCCTACGTGACGGCGCGGGAGGTCGATCCGCTCTCCGCGTTCGGCGGGATCGTCGGGTTGAACCGGTGCGTTGACCGCATGACCGCGGAAGCGATTGCCTCCACATTCGTCGAGGCGGTGGTGGCCCCGGATGCCGACGACGGGGCGCGCGCCGTCCTCGCGGCGAAGAAGAACCTGCGCCTGGTGCTCGCCGATTGCTCGTCGCCCGGCGGAGACGCCCGGCTCGACCGCGAGGTCCGGTCGATTCTCGGCGCGATCCTCGTCCAGGGCAGCGATCGCGTGACCGAGGCGGCGGGGCCGTGGACGTCCGAGACGGCGCAGTCGGATTCCAAACGCCGCGTGGTGACCCGGCGCCGGCCGACCGATGCGGAGTGGGCGGCCCTGCGGCTGGCGTGGCGGGTGTGCGCCCACGTGAAGTCGAACGCGGTGGTGTTCGCGCGGGCGGATCGGCTGGCCGCCATCGGGGCCGGGCAGATGAGCCGGGTCGACGCGGTCAGAGTGGCGGCGATGAAGGCGGCGGCGGGGCTGGCCGGCACGGTGGCCGCATCCGATGCATTCTTCCCGTTCCGCGACGGCCTCGACGCGATTGCCGCGGCCGGCGCCACCGCGGTGGTGCAGCCCGGCGGCTCGGTGCGGGACGAGGAGGTGGTCGCCGCCGCCGACGAGCACGGTCTCGCGATGGTGTTCACGGGCCGGCGCCATTTCCGGCACTGAGGGCCGGACAGGTGGTCTGCAACCGTCCTGGCCCGCCAATCGTCGCCTTCGGCTCCGCCTGGCGCCCAACCAACCCGGCAAGGTCTGCGCCGTAGAACGGCGCAGACTCCTAGGGCGCAGGCTCCCGGCGGCCGCCGACCGCCTCGGGGGCGGCGTGCTCCTCCGGGCGCCGGGCCGCCGCATACGGCAGGGTGAGGAGGACGAGGAGCAGCATCAGGAACTCCGAGTCGCCGAAGTTGTACTCGAACAGGCCGCCGGTGAGCATGCCGGCCACCGCCGCGAGACCCGCCGCGGCGAGGGGGCGCACCTCGTCGTCGCCGAGCTGCCGGAACAGGTGGCGGACGGCCGCGACCACGAACGCGCACCAGATGGCGAGCGCCGGGAGCCCCCGTTCGGCCGCGATCTGCAGCGGCACGTTGTGCAGGTGAGGGTTGTCGTCCTGCACCGCCCCGGCATCGCGGTACCTCGGGTACACCTCGCGCACCATGTCGGGACCCACCCCGGTCCAGGGGTGGTCGCGGACGATGCGCATTCCCGCCCGCGCCATCGCGAACCGGTCCCGAATCGTCTCGTCCTGCAGATCGAAGGTGGAATGGATGCGGCTCGTGATCTGCGGCGGCGCAAGGGCCAGCACGAGGGCGGCAAGCACGGGGACCACCGCCACGAGCCGCAGGTCCTTCAGGAGGCAGAGCACGGCGACGGCGGCCCCGGCCCCGACCCAGTAGCTCCGGGTCAACGTCACCGCCAGCGCCACCAGCAGGGCGGGCATCACGAGCCCGGACCACAGTCGGCGGCGCCGGTCGAACAGGACGCGGGCCGCGGCGAGGGCGATAGTCAGCAGGAGCAACCCGGAATAGGTCATGTAGTGCCCCATCGTGCCGTCCGGCCGCTGCCCCAGGTGGTCGTACTCGAGGATGCCGTACTGCACCACCCCCCACACGGCGGTGATGGCGCCGACGGTCACCACGAGGGTCGCGACGGTCTGCGCCCGCTGTTGCCGCGCCAGGCGACAGACGATCGGCACGACGACGAAGAGCAGCACTTCGCGCGAGTCGACGAGGCTCGTGACGGGGTCGAGAGAGAATGCGACGGACACGAGCGTGGCCGCGGCGTAGGCGAGCAGAGCGGTGAAGAACGGCGGCGTCGCCGGCCGTTCGCGCTCCGCCGCCAGCAAGGTGATCCAGAGTCCGACGGTGAAGGTGAGCAGGATGCCGGCGGCGGCAATGGAGATCTGGAGGGCGGCGACGAAGCCCAGGAGCGTCGCGAACGCCGCGGTTTCCAATCGGGCCACTCTGGAGGCGTTCATTCGGCAGCGTCGGGCGGCTCCTCGATGGTCGCCTCGTCGATGAGCATGACCGGGATGTCGTCCGTGATCGGATAGACCCGATGACAGCTCCCACACTTCAGTCCGGCCCCGTCGTGCACCGGCATCACGGGCGTCCTGCAATTCGGGCAGGCCAGGATCTCGAGCAACTCCGCGTCGACCGCCATCACCGCACCCTCCTCCGGGAACCAGACTATACCACCGGCCCCGCCGCCCCGCCGCCCCGCCGCCCGCCGCCCCGCCGCCCCGCCGCCCCGCCGCCCGCCGCCCCGCCGCCGGGTGCGAGGGGTGGGCCGCCCTGCGACGCTGCCCGCGAGCCGTCGGGTTGTTCACGGTCGTGTCGTTGTGGAACAATGCGGCCCTTATGCGGTATTCCATCAGCGCTCTGTTCGTCCTGGGCGTATTGGCATCAGGAGCCACCGCCCAAGCTCAAGCGACGTCGCCCGAGCCTCCGGGGCTCGAGGACCGCGCCGCCGCGTATCACGCGTTCATCCTCGGCCGCTCGCTGGACCGGGCGGACGAGGTCGAGGCGGCGATCGGCGCGTACCGGCGGGCAGCCGGGCTCGATCCGGCGTCGGCGGGGATCTGGAGCGAGCTGGCGGACTTGTACGCCCGCCGCAACCGGCCCGACGAGGCCATCGCCGCGGGCAACGAGGCGCTGGACCGCGACCCCGACGACCGTGGCGCCCATCGCATCCTGGGGCTGGTCTACGCGGCCCGGGCGCAGTCGCGGGAGGCCCCGGCGCAGTCCGACGTGGATCTGGCCATCGACCACCTGTCGCAGGCGCGCGATCCGCTGTCGCCCGACGTGCTGGAGTCCATCACCCTGGGGCGGCTCTACCTGTCGACCGAGCAACCGGCGGAGGCGATCGAGGTGTTGACCGAGATGCTCGATCGCGAGCCGCAGTTCACCGACGCGCAGGTGCTGCTGGGTCGCGCCCACGAGGCGCTCGAGCAATGGGACGCCGCCGCCGCCGCCTACGAGCGCGCCGTGCAGTTCAGCCCCCGGCGGACCCGGTACCGGCGCCGGCTCGCCGATGCGCTGGCGAATGCCGGACAGACCGGCCGGGCCATCGAGGTGCTGCAGGAGCTCGTCCGGCTGCGGCCGGAGGACGCGGACGGCTGGTATCGGCTGGCCGACCTCGAGCTGAACGACGGCGACTACGACGCGGCCGAGACAGCGGCCCGGCGGGTGGTCGAGCTGGAGCCCACCGGCCTGCGGGGCGCCTATGCGCTGTCCCGGGCCCTCGGCGCCAGGCGCGAGTACCGGGAGATGGCGGAGGTCCTCGCGCCGATGGTCGAGCAGGCGCGGGCGGGCGGCGTCGATTCCCGCCAGGTGGCCGGCCTCCTGCAGCAGCTGGGGACCGCCCAACACAGCGTGGGCGCATTCGATGCCGCCGCCGAGGCGCTGGCGGATGCCCTCGAGCTCGTGCCGTCCCACCTCGGGCTGCAGGTGCAGCTCGTGCAGGTCTACCTCGACGGGGGTCGTCTCGACGACGCGGGCGGCCTGGTCGCCGAGGCCCGGCGCTCGCGGTCGGACAATCTCGCCCTGCTCCGCCTCGATGCCGAGGTGCGGTCCGCCCGCGGCCTCGTCGCCGAGGCGGTCGAGCTGCTCGAGGGGGCGCGGGCCCGCTACCAGGACCGGCCGATCGCGCACGTGGCGCTGGCCCTGCTGTACAGCGATCACGACCGGTTCGACGAGGCGGTCGGCGTCCTGCAGGCGGCCGAGGCGCGGTTCCCGGGGGAGACCCTGATCGTGTTCCAGCTCGGCGCCGCGTTCGAGCGCGGAAGGCGATACCAGGAGGCGGAGGGCGCGTTCAGGCGCGTGCTCGAACAGGCCCCGGACGACGCCCAGACGCTCAACTATCTGGGATACATGCTGGCGGAGCGCGGCGAACGGCTCGACGAATCGGTCGACCTCATCCGCCGCGCCCTCGAGCTCGACCCCCACAACGGGGCCTACCTCGACAGCCTCGGGTGGGCCTACTTCAAGCAGGACGAGCTCGAGCTCGCCGAGCCGCCCCTGCGCGCGGCCAGCGATCAGATGCCGCGCAACTCGGTGGTGCAGGACCACATGGGCGACCTGCTGTTCCGGTTCGAGCGCTACGCGGAGGCCATCGACGCCTGGGAGCGCGCCCTCGCCGGCGATGGCGACGGGCTCGACGCCGCGGCGGTGGAGGCGAAGATTCGCGATGCGCGCGCCCGCCTCGAGGCGAGGCAGTAGGGGGCTGCCGGCCCCGTCAGCGAACCGGTTGCGGCGATCGATGAGTGGTCTTCGCCTGCTGCGGATCTGTGTCGTCGCCGCCCTCGCGGCCGGGTGCGGCTCGTCGCGGCTGGTCCTTCCCGACGGTGCGGGCGCACCCTATCCCGAATACGAGCGGCTCTTCGGCTCCGTCGTCTCGGCGTGTCGCGGCGTCAGGTCCGTCGAGACCATGATCTCGCTCAGCGGGCGTGGCGGGGGGGCCAGGCTCAGGGGGCGGGTTCGGGCGGGGCTCGCCGAGCCCGGGTCGATGCGGCTGGAGGGACTGGCTCCGTTCGGGGCGCCGGTGTTCTATCTCGTGGCGTCGCCGGCCGACGCGACCTTGTGGCTGACCCGGGAGGCGCGAGTGGTGACCGGGGTGCCGGCCACCGACCTGTTCGCGAGCCTGACCGGCATCCCGTTCGGGCCGGACGACCTGCGGGCGGTGCTGACCGGCTGTCTCGTGCCGGCCCCCCGGCCGACCGCGGGGCGGAGCCACGGCGACTGGGTGGCGGTGGAGCTGGCGGGCGGCGCGGTCGCCTGGCTGCGTGGGGTCGACGGCGAGCATCATCTCGTGGCGGGGACGCGGGACGGGCTGACGATAGAGTATGGCGAGTTTCGCCGCCGTCTGCCTCGACTGGTGCGCGTCGTGTCGGCGGCCGCGGCCGGGCGCGAGCCGCTCACCGATCTGACGGCCCGCCTGTCGCAGGTCAGCCTCAACGTCGCGCTCGTTCCCGAGGCGTTCTCGCTGGCGGTTCCCGCCGACGTCATGCCGGCGACCCTCGAGGAGCTGCGCGGGGCGGGTCCGCTGGAGGTCCCGGTCGATCCGACATGAGGGCGCCGCCGTCGGTCGGACCCCTCGGGCGGGTGACCGTACGGGCGCACGCCAAGATCAACCTGGATCTGCGTGTCGGCGGCCGGCTCCCCGACGGCTTCCACGAGTTGCGGACCATCCTGCAGTCCATCGAGCTGCACGACACGCTGACCCTGCGGGCCGCCGAGGGCGCCTGCCGCAT
Organism: Vicinamibacterales bacterium; assembly: GCA_963663815.2. Lineage (GTDB taxonomy): Bacteria > Acidobacteriota > Vicinamibacteria > Vicinamibacterales > UBA8438 > JAJEEA01. The sequence goes on from OY760734.1 coordinate 6,701,800, forward strand.
ACGGTGCCCTGCCGCCGGGGTGCCGACGGGGAAGGACAACCTGGTGCACCGCGCCGCCCAGAGCCTGTGGGCCGAGCTGGGGGGAAGCGGCGAGATTCGGGGCGTTGCCGTGACCATCCGGAAACGGATTCCCGTCGCGGCGGGGCTGGGGGGCGGGACGGCCGACGCCGTGGCCGCGCTCCGAGGCCTGTGCGGCCTGTGGGGACGGTCGCTGCCGCCGGCCCGCCTGCAAGCCCTGGCCGCCGGCGTCGGGGCCGACGGTCCCTTCTTCCTGGCGGGCGGAACCGCGCTCGGCGCGGGGCGCGGCGACGAGATCTACCCGCTCGCCGAGCTGCCCGCGTACTGGGTGGTGGTGGCGGTTCCTCCGCACGGGGTATCCACCGCCGACGCCTACGGCTGGCTCGATGACGACCGGGCCGCCTCGGACCGGGAACCGCCGGCCGGCGCGGCGGCCCTGGAGCCGTCGCCGTTCGCAGGGGCGGCGCTCGTGCTCGACCGTCTGCGCAACGACCTGGAGGGGCCGGTGGCGCGGCGGCGGTCCGGGATCGGCGAGGCGGCCCGGTTGCTGTCGGGTGCGGGGGCAAGCCGGGCCGCCATGACCGGGAGCGGCTCCGCGGTATTCGGCCTGTTCGAGCGCCGGAGCGCGGCTCTCCGCGCGGTCCGGGAGCTGCGGGCGCGTCGGGAGGGGTGGACGGGCTGGGTCACGAGAACGATGGACCGGGTCGGACTCGAACGGCGATTCCGGCTGTGACGGCGGGGGCGTCGCCGGCCGGATCGGGTTCGGGCCTTGATGGCTTGAAGCGGGCCCGGGTAAAATAACGGGTTCGCGGTAGTCGGCGCGGGTGCTGCGTGCGGGACGGGCCTTCGCTTGATGGGGCGTGGCCAAGTGGTAAGGCGCGGGACTTTGGATCCCGTATTCGAAGGTTCGAATCCTTCCGCCCCAGCCATACCGCCGGCGGCGTTCCCTCCGTGAGCGGCCCTTCCGGGTCGGATCGACGGCGATGATGAACGGGCAACTCAAACTCTTCTCGGGGAGCGCGCATCCGGGGTTGGCGCAGGAAATCGCCGACTATCTCGGCACGCCGCTGGGCCGCGCGAACCTGAAGCGGTTCGCGGACACGGAGGTCTCGTTTCGAATCGACGAGAACATCCGCGGCGCTGACGTGTTCATCCTGCAACCGACGTGCACGCCGGTGGATTCGCACCTCGTCGAGCTGTGCGTCATGATCGATGCCTTCCGACGGTCTTCCGCGGCTCGCATCACCGCCGTCATGCCGTACTACGGCTACGCCCGGCAGGACCGGAAGGACAAGCCCCGGGTCCCGATATCCGCGAAGCTGGTGGCGAACCTGCTGTGTGCGGCCGGCGCCAACCGCGTTCTCACCATGGACCTGCACAAGGCGCAGATCCAGGGGTTCTTCGACATTCCGGTGGATCACCTGTTCGCCGCTCCCGTGTTCATCCAGCACCTGTCCCGGTATCAGGACCTGGGCCTCGTGTTCGTTTCGCCGGACGCCGGCGGCGTCGAGCGAGCGCGGGCCTATGCCAAGCGGCTCGGCGCGGATCTGGCCATCATCGACAAGCGCCGCTCCGAGGACGGACGGGCCGAGGTGATGCACGTGGTGGGCGACGTGCGGGACCGCATGTGCATCATCCAGGACGACATCGTCGACACCGCGGGCACGCTGGTCCAGAGCGCGAAGGCGTTGCGCGAGAACGGCGCCGCGGGGGTGATGGCGTGCGCCGTGCACGGCGTGCTCTCGGGTCCGGCCCTGGAGAGGATCGAGGGGTCGGCGCTCGAGAAGCTGGTGGTCACGAACACCATTCCGCCCCGACCGGAGGTCGTCGAGTCGGAGAAGATCGAGACACTGTCCGTCGCCCCGTTGCTGGGGAAGGCGATTCAGAGCATTCACCAGGAGACGTCCGTGTCGTCGCTGTTCGTCTAGACGAGGCGGGTCGGCTCGCTTGCCAGCAGGTCCATTCATGGAAACCACGTTGAACGCAGAGGTTCGGTCGGAACGCGGGAAGAACGTCGCCCGCCGGCTTCGGCGGGGCGGCCGCATTCCCGCCGTCGTCTACGGCGAGGGAGGGGGGGCGGCCGAGACCGCGTCGGTCGCCGTCAGCGTCGAGCCCGAGGAGGTGTCGCGGGTCCTCCACTCGGAAACCGGCGCCAATACCCTGATCGGTCTCACCGTCGGCGGCGAGGGCTCGAGCAAGGTGTTGATCAAGGACTATCAGATCGACCCCATTTCGCACCGGCTTCTCCACGTCGACTTCTACCGGGTGGCCATGGACCGGGTCCTCACCGTCACCGTGCCCATCGAGCTGACGGGGGAGGCGGAAGGGGTCAAGGTGCAGGGCGGCCTGATGGATTTCGTGCAGCGCGAGGTCGCCGTCGCCTGTCTGCCGTCCGAGATTCCCGAGCGTCTCGAGGTCGACGTCTCGCCGCTGAACATCGGTCAGGGCGTACGTCTCAAGGACCTCCTCGAGGGCGTTTCGTGGCAGCCGGTGAGCGATCCGGAGTCGCTCATCGTTCACGTCATCGCACCGAGGCTCGAGGCGGAGCTGGAAACGGACGAGGACGAGGCCGAGGCCGAGGCGGCTTCGGCGGCGGAGGACTCCGGCGACAAGACGGAGGGGTGATGTTCTGGCGGGCGCCGGGGCGACCGGCCTGCGCAGGGCTCCCGCGTACGGGACCGTGAAGCTGATCGTGGGCCTGGGCAACCCGGGCGACGAGTACCGGGGGACCAGGCACAACGTCGGCTTCGAGGTGGTCGACGAGACGGCCAGGCGATGGGACCTCGCGTTTCGTTCCGCCCGAGCCGACGCCGTGCTGACCAACGCGCCGGCGGTGCCGGGGGGGCGCGGCCCGGTTCTGCTGGCCAAGCCGCTGACCTACATGAACCGCAGCGGGTTCGCGGTCGGTGCGTTGCTGCGCTACTACCGCATCGAGATCGGGGACCTGCTGGTGGTCACCGAGGACGTGAATCTGCCCCTGGGGCGCTTGCGGGCGCGCCGCCAGGGATCGTCCGGGGGGCACAACGGCCTGCGCTCGATCATCGACGCGGGGGCCGGGGAGCGGTTCTCGCGCCTCCGCGTCGGCGTGGGGCGCGGCGACCCGCGGCAGAAGCTGTCGGGGCGGGTCCTGTCCCGGTTCAACCGCGCCGAGCGGCCGGCGATGGACGACGTGGTGCGGCGGGCCGCCGATGCGGTGGAGATGTTCGCCGACGCCGGCATCGGTCCGGTCATGAACACGTTCAATCGCCGGGAGGCCGAAGGAGTCGACGAGAAGGATCCGGCCGACGGCGCCGGCCCGTGTTGACGTGGGTTCTCCGGTCCGCTAATCTTCGTGAACAGGGAGGCGGCGCGTTCGCGCCGGCCTCGTTCACTCCTTGCCACGCCGGGTGGCCGTCAGTCCAGAAGGAGCTGCATGCCGATCGATCGAAAATACGAGTTCGTGTACGTCCTCGCGCCCACCGTCGCCAACGCCGAGGTGGAGGCCTTGCAGAGCGAGCTGGCCGAGCACATCGACAAGCTCGGCGGGGCCGTGGAGAACACCGACCTCTGGGGGCGCCGCAAGCTCGCGTACCCCATCGGCAAGTTCACGGAGGGCATCTACGTCGTTCAGCTCATTCACGGGCCGGGGGCCATGGTGACCGAGCTCGAACGCCGAATGCGCGTGAATGACGACGTCCTGCGGTATCTCACCGTGCGCGTCGACGACGACCTGCGCAAGGCGCAACGGGCGGCCGAGAAGCGGAAGGCGGATGCCGAGCGGAGGCGTGCCGCGCGTGGACCGCGGGACCAGCCGTCACCGCCGGCCGGGCCCGCGGGCGCGGCGCCGGCCGCGAGAGAGGCTCCGGCGGGCGGCGAGCCGCCGCCGCAGGTGACGCCGGCGGCGGCGGAAGCGGAGCCGTCGCCGTCCACGCCGGCGGAAGCGAAGGCGGAGAGCGGGCCGTCGCCCGCGGAGGCCGCGCCGCCTCCCGCCGAGGTTGCTCCGGTGGCCGAGGAGCCCCCGCCGGCAGAGTCGGCGCCGCCGGATGAGCCGCCGCCCGCCGGGAAATCGGATGAACCGGCCGGCGCCTAGGAGTCTGCGCCGCAGAGCGGTGCAGACTTCTGGCAGGATTGGTTGGGCGCCATGCGGAGGCCGCAGGGCGAGGATGGCGCGCCGGCGGGCCGGCCGCGCGCAACCGTTTCGGTCGCCCGGCCCGACGCGAGACACTCGGAGGTGAAGCATGAAGAACGAACGTGGCGCCGGCCGCAAGCCCAAGTTCGACCGGCCTCGACGCGGCATGTTCCGAAGAAAGCGGGTCTGCCGCTTCTGCGTCGACAAGGTGCCGTACATCGACTACAAGGATGTTCGGATGCTGATCGCGAGCATTCCCGAACGGGGGAAGATACAGCCCCGGCGCCTGTCGGGCACCTGTGCGCCGCACCAGCGCAAGCTGCAGACGGCGATCAAGCGCGCGCGGCAGCTGGCCCTGATCCCGTACGTGACCGACTAGAGCCCGTGGTGTAGAGCATGTCAGTTCAGGTCATTCTCAGAGAGCCGGTGGACTACCTCGGACGCCGGGGCGACATCGTGAAGGTCGCCAACGGCTATGCCCGCAACTATCTCCTGCCGCGCCGGTTGGCCTTGCCGGTGACCGAGGCCAACCGGCGGCAGGTCGACCGCGAACGGGTCGTCGCCGACGCGCGCGATCAGGCCGAGAAGGAGAGCGCGGAAGCGTTCGCCGGGCGTCTGAACCAGGTCGTCTGCGTCATCGAGCGTCGGGTCGGCGAGACCGAGACCCTGTACGGATCGGTCACGGGGGCCGACGTCGCGGCCTCGCTGCTCGAGCAGTCCTTCGAGGTCGACCGGCGCAAGATCCAGCTCGCGGACCCGTTGAAGCGGCTCGGCGAACACCGGGTGGCCGTCAAGGTGCACCGAGAGGTCACGGCCGAGGTTACGGTTCGGATCGTCAAGGAAGGGGCCGAGGCCGAAGCGGACGTCGATGCGGCCGCCGAAGACGGCGCATCGGAGGACGCGGAGACGCCGGCCGCTTCCGACGGGCAGGAGTCTGCTGAGCCTGCGCCGTAGAGCGGTGCAGACACGGTTGATTGGGGCGCAGCCGCAACGCGGAGGAGCCGCGGGCGGCTTTCTCCTTCTCCGGACCGGGATGGTGCCGCCTCCGCCCCGGGGGCGGCCGTGCCGCTTGCGGTCGGCCGGCCTGGAACGGCGCCGGCTCCGGCGGTGTCGGGGCGGCGCCGTGCGCTGTCTCGCCTCGCTCCCGGAGGGTCGCGCCGATGGACGGCCCCCCGGTCGTCCCCCTCGTCCCGAGGATCATGTCATGGCCGAGGTCGTCTCCTTCCCGGCCGAGCGATCGCTGCCCCACAACCTCGAGGCGGAGCGTTGTGTCCTCGGCGCGATCCTGATTCAGAACGACGCGTTCAACCAGGCGGCGGAGCTGATCGACGCCGGCGACTTCTTCCGCGACGCCCACCGCCGCATCTTCGACAAGATGGTCGACCTGAACGAGCGGGGCGAGGCGATTGATCTCGTCACCCTCAAGAACGAGCTCGAACGGTCGGGCAGTCTCGACAGCGTCGGTGGACCCGCCTACATCGCGGGACTGGTCGACGGGGTGCCGCGTTCCAGCCACGTGGACTACTACGCCGACATCGTCAAGGAGAAGTCCACGCGCCGGAAGATCATCTTCGCCGCGAACGAGATTCTCGATACCGCCTACAGCAGCGAAGGCGGGGCCGATGCGGTCCTCGAGCAGGCCGAGAAGGCGTTGTTCCGCATCGCCGACGACAGCGTCCACACCGGATTCGTCGCGTTGCACGACCTGCTCGAGACCAGCTACACGACCCTCGAGAAGCTGCAGGCCGGCGAGGGCGACGTCTCCGGCGTGCCGAGCGGGTTCGTCGATCTGGACAAGCTCACCCGGGGATTTCAGCCGGCGGACCTCGTGCTCGTGGCGGCGCGACCGTCCATGGGCAAGACCGCCCTCGTCCTCAACATCGCGCAGCATCTCGGCGTGCAGACCGACATGACGGTCGGCGTCTTCAGCCTGGAGATGGCCAGCCATCAGTTGGTCATGCGGATGTTGACGACCGAGGCCGGTATCGACTCGCACAAGTTCCGCAGCGGGTTCCTCGGCGAGCGCGACTACGGCGCTCTGTCCGAGGCGATGACCCGCCTCGCCGGCGCAAGCGTGTTCATCGACGACAGCCCCTCGATCGGGGTGCTCGAGATGCGGGCGAAGGCGCGCCGGCTGAAGGCCGAGCACGGCCTGAATCTCCTCGTGATCGACTATCTCCAGCTCATGACGGGACGCGGCCGGTTCGACAACCGCACCCAGGAGTTGGCCTCCATCTCGCGGTCGCTGAAGGGTCTGGCCAAGGACCTGGACGTGCCGGTGGTGGCGCTGTCGCAGCTGAGCCGCGCCCCCGAGAGCCGCTCCGACCGCCGCCCCCAGCTCTCGGACCTGCGGGAGTCGGGGGCCCTGGAGCAGGACGCCGACCTGGTGCTCTTCATCTTCCGGGAGGAGCAGTACGACCCGAGCCCGGAGAACGAGAACCTGGCCGAGATCATCATCGGCAAGCAGCGGAACGGACCCACGGGGGTCGTCAAGCTCGCGTTCCTGAAGCAGTGCACGAAGTTCGCCAATCTCGCCGATGCCTACGAATCCTGATCACCGGGCGCCGCATGGGGGTCGCCGCCGCCCGGGCGGCGTGTCGGGAGCGCGCGTCGCCGCCCCGGATCGCCGGCCTCTTGGGTAGCCTGCGGTGTCCATTCCCGCGGGGCAGCCGGTCCGGCCTACGTTCGCCCGGGTAGATCTCGACGCGGTGCGGGCCAACTACGCGGCGGTGGCGCGTCACGTGGACGGCCCGCAGGCGCCGCTGGTGATTGCCGTCGTGAAGGCGAACGCCTACGGACACGGGGCGGTTCCGGTGTCGCGGGCCCTGGAGTCGGCGGGCGCCGGCATGTTGGCCTGCGCGGACATAGAAGAGGCGGTGACCCTGCGCGAGGGCGGCATTCGCACGCCCGTTCTCGTGTTCGGCGCCCTGAGCGTCAGCGATCTGGACGGCGTGTTCACTCACGGACTGACCCCGACCGTCTCTTCGCCCTTCGCCGCCCGCGCGCTGAGCGACGCCGCGGTGCGGCGGGGGGTGACGGTGGCATGCCACGTGAAGATCGACACCGGCATGAACCGGCTCGGTTTCCGTTTCGACAATCTGCAGCAGACGATGCCGGACGTGCTGGGCCTCCCGGGGCTCGAGGTCGCGGCGGTGTACACCCACTTCGCCACCGCCGACGATCCGGAGCACCCCCTGTTCGGGCTGCAGCGAGCACGCTTCGACGAGTCCCTTCGCCGCCTGGCCGCGCTCGGGGTCCGGCCGGCCTTGAGGCACGCGGCGAACAGCGCGGCCCTGTTGCGGGATCGGAAGACGTGGTACGAAGGCGTGCGGCCGGGCCTGCTGCTCTACGGTCTGATTCCCCCCGGGTTGGAGGCGTCCATTCCCGTGGCGCCGGCCATGACGATGCGCAGCCGGGTCGTCGCCGTGAAGGGGATGCGGGTCGGCGAGACGACCGGCTACGGCGCGCACGCTCCCGTCGAGCGTCCGACGACGGTCGCGGTGGTGCCCGCCGGCTATGCGGACGGACTCGACGTGCGCATGGCGGGACGCGTCTCGGTGCTCGTGGGCGGCCGCCGGGCGCCGGTCGTCGGCGCGGTGTCGATGGACTCGATCACCGTCGACGTGACGGGCCTCGACGTCACCCCCGGGGACGAGGTGGTGCTCGTGGGCGCACAGTCGGGGGCGCGCATCGACGCCGGCGAGATTGCCGCGGCCCTGGGCACCGTGCCCCACGAGGTGCTGTGCCGGACCGGGAGCCGGATCGTCCGCACCTACGCGGGTCGCGGGGACCGTCACCGGCGGACCGGGCCGGAACCCCGCGTCGCACCGAGGCCGGCGGGGCGCCGGGCTGAGATGGCGTGAAGTCACCCGACACCCTCTTCGTGTGCCAGGCGTGCGGCGCCCAGGCCCGCAAGTGGCTGGGACGATGTCCCGATTGCGGCGAATGGAACTCGTTGGTGGAGGAGCCGGCCGCGAGGCGGGGCGCCGACCCGGGCTCGAGGCCGGCCCTCACCGGGGCGGGCGCTCAGCTCTTCACGGATATCGAGACGGCGGACGCGGACCGCGTCTCGACCGGGGTGAGCGAGCTCGATCGGGTGCTGGGCGGAGGCCTCGTGCCGGGGTCGCTCGTTCTGCTGGGGGGCGAGCCGGGCATCGGGAAGTCGACCCTGCTGCTGCAGGCGGCGGCGCAGGTTGCGGGGGGTGGCCGCACCGTCCTCTACTGCTCGGCCGAGGAGTCTCCCCATCAGGTGCGCCGGCGCGGAGAGCGCCTCGGCCTGTCGCCGCCGCGCCTGCACGTGCTGGCGGAGACCTGCCTCGAGCGTGTTGTCGACGAGGTGACGCGGTTGTCGCCGGACCTGGTGATCGTCGACTCCATCCAGACGGTGTTCTCGCTGAAGCTCGAGTCCGCCCCCGGCACCGTCGGCCAGGTGCGCGATGCGGCGAACCACCTTCTCTTCGTGGCCAAGGGGCGCAATGTTCCTGTCCTCGTCGTCGGGCACGTGACGAAGGACGGGGGCCTCGCCGGCCCCAAGGTGCTCGAGCACGTCGTCGACACCGTGCTCCACTTCGAGGGGGACCGCTATCACGCCCACCGCGTCGTCAGGGCGGTGAAGAACCGGTTCGGGGCGGTCAGCGAGGTCGGGGTGTTCGAGATGACGGCCGGCGGACTGCGCGCGGTGGCCAATCCGTCGGCGCAGTTCCTGTCGGAACGGAAGACGGACGTGCCGGGGTCGGTGGTGTTGTGCTCGCTCGAGGGGTCGCGGCCCATTCTCGTCGAGGTGCAGGCGCTCGTCGGGGCCGGCGTCTACGGGAACGCGCAACGCGTCGCGAACGGCGTCGACCGCCAGCGGTTGTCGTTGCTGCTGACGGTGCTCGAGAAACGGGCCGGCCTGTCGCTCGCGGGCGAGGATGTCTTCGTCAACGTGCCGGGGGGCATCCCCGTGCACGAGCCGGCCGCCGATCTCGCAGTGGTCGCGGCGGTGGCTTCGAGCCTGCGCAACCAGCCGGTTCCGGCCGGCGCGGCCCTGTTCGGAGAGGTCGGCCTGGCGGGCGAGATCCGGGGAACGACGCAGCCCGGGTTGCGGGTCCGCGAGGCGGCGCAGATGGGATTCACGCACTGCTTCATGCCGAGGGGCGACGGCGGGGACGGCCTGTCCGCGCCGGGCTGCGAGCTCTGTCCGGTCGACAGCGTCGGCCAGGCGCTGGAGGGACTGTTCACATGAGGGCGGGGTTCGTCTTCGCGGAGGATCCGGGGTCATGGTGACCGCGATCATCGCCGCCGGGGGGGCGGGGACCCGGCTCGGCGCGGGCCGGCCCAAGCAGCTGGTGCGGCTCGGCGGGATCACCATCCTGCAGCGCGCGGTGGGGGCGTTCGACCGCTGCGACCGCATCGACGAGATCGTGCTCGTGCTGCCGGCGGCCCTGGCCGGCGGCCCGGCCCTCGTGGACACCCCGGGCGGCACGCCGCTGCGGGTCGTCGCCGGCGGTGAGCGGCGGCAGGATTCGGTGGCGAGGGGGTTCGAGGCGGCGGCCGCGAGCGAAGTCGTCGTCGTGCACGATGCGGCCCGGCCGTTCTGCTCGTCCGATCTGATAGCCCGCACCATCGACGCCGCCCGCCGTCATGGCGCCGCCGTCGCCGCCCTGCCGGTTCAGGACACGCTCAAGCAGCGCTCGGTGGGGACGGGCCGCTTCGTGGGCCGCACCCTGGCGCGTGACCGCATCGTTCGGGCGCAGACCCCGCAGGCGTTTCGCGCCGCGGTTCTCGCCGAGGCGATCCGGCTGGGTCGAGCCGGCGCGGAGGCGACCGACGAGGCGGGGCTGGCCGAACGGGCCGGGCATCGGGTGGCGCTCGTCGAGGGAGACCCGTGGAACGTCAAGATCACCACCGAGCGGGACCTCGCCGTCGCCCGGCGACTCGTGGAGGAGACCATGACGACCGGCCGCGTCGGGCTCGGGTACGACTTGCACCGGTTCACCGCGGGGGGGCCGCTCCGGCTCGGCGGTGTTCTCATTCCCTACGACCGCGGGCTGGCGGGGCACTCCGACGCCGACGCGGTCTGCCACGCGGTGACCGACGCGATTCTCGGTGCGGCCGCGGCGGGCGACATCGGACGCCACTTTCCGGACACCGATGCCCGGTGGAAGGGGGCCCCGAGCGTCGCCATGTTGCGGGAGGCGGTCGGGCTCGTGCGCTCCCGCGGGTTCGTCGTCGTCAACCTCGACGTCGTCGTGGTGACCGAGCATCCCCGAATCGGCCCGCATGTCGAACGGATGCGGGAGGTGCTCGCGGCCGCCGTCGGCGTCGAGCCCGCCGCCGTCGGCATCAAGGGCAAGACGAACGAGGGCGTCGGGGCGACCGGCCGCGGCGAGGCCCTCGAGGCGCATGCGGTCGCCATGCTCGCCGCCGCCCCGGCCTGAGACGCGCCGGGAGTCTGCGCCGTGGGACGGCGCGGACCCCGGCAGGTCGATTGGGCGCCAAGCGGAGGCGCCGGCGTGACCCGGCGGCCGCGTTGGGAGTCTCGCCGGCGCGAACCTCCGTGGCGGCGATTGGCGGGCTCGGAAGATGAAGGGGCCCGGCCGGGGCCCGGTCTCCCGGCCCGGGCGAGTCGATCGTGATTGTTTACGGCATCAACCCCGTGCTGGAGGCGCTGCGGGCGGCGCGGGTCCGGACCGTCCGCCTGGCCGCGCTCTCCCCGAGAACGGCCGAGATTCGGCGTCTGGCCCAGGAGAGCGGCATACCGGTGGTTCGCGTCCCTCCGGCCGCCCTCGGCCGGCTGGCGGGAGGAGCGGCGCACCAGGGGGTGGCGGCCGACGTCTCCCCGCCCGAGCCCGTGACCCTCGATGCCCTGATCGGCGGTCTGCGCGAGCCGGCGCTGTTGCTCGTGCTCGACGGGATCGAGGATCCGCGGAACCTCGGGGCGATTCTGCGCAGCGCCGAGGCGGCGGCGGTCGACGGCGTCATCCGGCAGACCCGGCGGGCGGCGCCGGTCGGACAGGTCGAGAAGTCTTCCGCCGGCGCCGCGTCGCACGTGCGCCTCGCGACCGTCGTCAACATCGCCCGTACGGTCACCGCCCTCCGGGCGGCCGGGGTGTGGACGGTAGGACTCGAGGCGGGCGGAGAGGACCTCTATCGAGGCGTCGATCTGACCCTGCCGACCGCCTTCGTGCTCGGCAGCGAGGGGCGCGGGCTGCGCCGCCTCGTTCGGGAGCGCTGCGATCGCGTGGCGTCGATTCCGATGCTCGGCCGGGTCAACAGCCTCAACGTTGCGGTGGCCGCGGGCATCGCGCTGTTCGAGGCCGTGCGCCAACGCCGTCGGGGTCCGCCCTCCGCGCCCGGGGCGTGAAGATGCGCCTTGCGCTGATGGGGTGAGTCGTGCTACATTCTCCGTTTGGTCCGGCTGGCGTAGCTCAGTCCGGTAGAGCGGCTGATTTGTAATCAGCGGGTCGGGGGTTCGAATCCCTTCGCCAGCTCCAGCGGATTGCTTCCACGTGACAGGTGGGTCTCAGCGTCGGTGTGCTCTCCCGTTTGCGAGGTGACCGCGGTATCGCTGTCCGTCCGCCACGCAGCGCCGGCCCTGAAGCCTGTGTCGCGACTGTATTCGGGCTGAATCGTTGTGGGGTACGGCGAGGTTGCGGAGCGGTCAAACGCAACAGACTGTAAATCTGTCGCCCTAGCGGCTTCGGAGGTTCGAATCCTCCCCTCGCCACCAGCTTCGTCCGGCCGTACCGGCGGCGCGGCGAAGTCGGTCCGCATGCCACGACGGCAGGAGCCGCGAAGGCGGGAGTAACTCAGTGGTAGAGTCACAGCCTTCCAAGCTGTTGGTCGCGGGTTCGATCCCCGTCTCCCGCTCCAGTTCTCTCGCGCGGCGGCGTCGCCGGGGGGGCGGATGCGCCCCGGCGTCGGCGCGCCCCGGCGTTCGCGGTGGAGGTTCGCGGGCGCGGGACTTCCGAGGCGTAGACACTTGGCGGTCGGCCGCGGCGCGGGGCGGCGGGCATGCGACGGCGTGCCGATGTAGCTCAGGAGGTAGAGCGCGTCCTTGGTAAGGACGAGGTCACCGGTTCGAGTCCGGTCATCGGCTCCAGCCTCGCCCGCGCGGCGGGGCCGCCGGTGTCGCACGGCGCGGGTGCGGCGGGCCGTGGCTCCGCGCCGCGGAGGCGGCGCGGATTAATCGGTCGGGGCGGCGGCTATATCCCCGGAGCGGTGGCCGCGAGGCGGCGACGACTTCCGGCCGGGTCGGTCGGGGCGGGCCGAGAGGCGGCGGTCGCGGACGGCGGTTCCGGACGGGACGAAGGCGCGGGCAGGCGCGGGGTCTTCATTTCGAGAGCGAGCGGACACTTCGAGAGCGAGCGGACACATGGCGAAGGAAAAGTTCGACCGGTCGAAACCACACGTGAACATCGGGACGATCGGGCATATCGACCACGGGAAGACGACGTTGACGGCGGCGATCACGTCGGTTCTGTCGAAGCACGATTCGAAGAACGTGGTTCGCTCGTTCGACTCGATCGACAACGCGCCGGAGGAGCGTGAGCGGGGCATCACGATCGCGACGGCGCACGTCGAGTACACGACGGCGAACCGTCACTATGCGCACGTGGACTGCCCGGGTCACGCGGACTACATCAAGAACATGATCACGGGGGCGGCGCAGATGGACGGCGCGATCCTGGTGGTTGCGGCGACCGACGGGGTGATGCCGCAGACGCGGGAGCACATTCTTCTGGCTCGTCAGGTTGGCGTTCCGTCGCTGGTCGTGTTCATGAACAAGGTGGACATGGTGGACGACGAGGAGCTTCTGGACCTGGTGGAGCTGGAGGTTCGGGAGCTGCTGTCGTCGTATGAGTTTCCCGGGGACGACCTTCCCGTGGTTCGGGGTTCTGCGCTGAAGGCGCTGGAGGGCGACGAGGCGTATACGGCGGGCATCGACGAGTTGATGGCGTCGGTGGACGACTACGTTCCGCTACCGGTCCGAGACGTCGACAAGCCGTTCCTGATGCCGATCGAGGACGTGTTCTCGATCTCGGGGCGGGGCACGGTGGTGACGGGCCGGGTGGACCGTGGCGTCGTGAAGGTGAGCGAGGAGATCGAGATCGTTGGCTTCCAGGAGACCCAGAAGAAGGTGGTGACCGGGGTGGAGATGTTCCGGAAGCTGCTGGACGAGGGGGTTGCCGGGGACAACATCGGGGTTCTGCTCCGCGGCCTGGAGAAGGACGATGTCGAGCGGGGGCAGGTGTTGGCGAAGCCGAAGTCGATCACGCCCCACACGAAGTTCAAGGGCGAGGTGTACGTGTTGACGAAGGACGAGGGTGGCCGTCACACGCCGTTCTTCAACGGCTATCGCCCACAGTTCTACCTGCGGACGACGGACGTGACGGGGGTCGCGACGCTGCCGGACGGCGTGGAGATGGTGATGCCGGGGGACAACGTGGCGATGGAGGTGGAGTTGATCACGCCGGTGGCCCTCGAGAAGGGCCTTCGGTTCGCGATACGCGAAGGCGGCCGGACGGTGGGGTCGGGGGCCATCACCGAGATCGTCGAGTAGGCGTCTGCGCCCGGGCGCAGACGCCCGGAGGGTTGGTTGCGGCGCCGCGAGGCGGCGGCGCGACCTCGTGGTCGCGGCGGGAGCTTCGCCGGTGCGACACTCCTGCGGGTGCGATTCCCGGGCCAGCCGTTGCGCACGCGTCCGGATGAGGCGTGGCGTCTCGAGGACACGCGCTCCGGCCATGGAGTAGCCCAATACCATGCGGGACATCATTTCGTTGGCGTGCACCGACTGCAAGCGCCGGAACTACAGCACGACCAAGAACAAGCGGAAGACCACGGGGCGGCTCGAGTTCAAGAAGTACTGCCGCTGGTGTCGCACGCACACCGTGCACCGGGAGTCGAAGTAGCGGTACGCGGCCCGGCGGGCCCCGGGTTCGCGCCGGGACGTCCCGGCGCCGTCGGCGAACGACGGCGTCGTCCGGCGAACGGGTCGCACCGCCCGCCGGGCGGGCAGGGGTTCCGGGTCGGGACGCCAGGAGCACAGGCCAGTAGCTCAATTGGCAGAGCACCGGTCTCCAAAACCGGGGGTTGGGGGTTCGATTCCCTCCTGGCCTGCCACACGCGTCCGGGGTCGGCGCGCGCCCGTCCAGGCGCACGCAGGAAAGGATCGGGCAGGTCGTGAAGACAGCACGACTCGACAACGTCAGAGAATCGTCGATGAACGTTACCGGTTGGTTCGGTCGGGCTCGCGTCTTTCTCGCCCAGGTGAAGAACGAGATGGAGCGGGTGACGTGGCCCACCCGCAAGGAGGTCTACGCCACCACGCTGGTCGTCATCCTGACCTCGGTGTTCTTCGGAATCTACCTGTGGAGCATCGACCTCGTCCTGACCCGGGTCGCCCGGTTCATCTTCGAGACCTTCGGAGCGCAATGACCGACGTCATCACCCGGCAGTGGTACATCGTTCACACCTACTCGGGTTTCGAGAAGAAGGTATCCGAGTCACTCCGGCAACGGGTGCAGGCCTACGGGCTGCAGTCGGATATCGGCGAGGTGCTCATCCCGACCGAGGACGTGGTCGAGATGCGGGGGGGAAAGCGGGTCGTCAGCTCGAAGCGGTTCTTCCCCGGCTACATCCTGGTCGAGATGATCATGTCCGACCCGGCGTGGCACGTGGTGCGGAACACCCCGAAGGTGACCGGGTTCGTCGGCGCGGGCTCGAAGCCGACCCCGCTGACGCAGGAGGAAGTGGACCAGATTCTGCACCAGGTGACGGCCGCGGCGGAGAAGCCGAAACCGAAGTACTCGTTCGAGAAGGGCGATCAGGTGCGCATCAACGAGGGGCCGTTCAACAGCTTCAACGGTGTCGTCGACGATGTCAATCTGGATCGGAACACCTTGAGGGTCATGGTGACGATCTTCGGGCGATCGACCCCGGTGGAGCTCGATTTCCTGCAGGTCGAGAAGCTCTAGGAGCGCGGCGCCGCAGGACGGCGCCACCTCCCGGAGGAGGCGCCGACTCCTGGCAGGGCCGGTTGGGCGGCAATCGAGCGCGCAGAAGTTTCGCCTCAGCGAGATTTTCAACGCGACGGCAGGTCGTGCGGGCGCGCGTGATCGGAGGTTGGGCGGAACATGGCGAAGAAGGTTATCGGGATGGTCAAGCTCCAGATCGCGGCCGGCAAGGCGACGCCGGCCCCCCCGGTCGGGACCGCTCTCGGGCCGCACGGGGTCAACATCATGGACTTCTGCAAGGCCTTCAATGCCAGAACCGCGAGCCAGGAAGGGCTCGTCATCCCGGCGGTGGTGACGATCTACGCGGACCGGACCCTCAGCTTCATCACGAAGACCCCTCCCGCCGCGGTGTTGCTCAAGCGGGCAGCCAACATCGCCAAGGGTTCCGCGGAGCCGAACCGCGACAAGGTCGGCACCGTCACCATGGCCCAGGTCGAGGAGATCGCGAAGACCAAGATGCCCGACCTGAACGCCAACGATTTGGCGGGAGCCGTGAAGGTGGTGTCGGGCACGGCCCGCTCCATGGGGCTCGAGGTCGCGGGCCAGGAGTCCGCGCCGTAGAACGGCGCCGCCTCCGGGCGGGAGGCGCAGGCCCCCGGTGGGTGGGGGCAGGCTGGGCCGGGGTGCCGGAGAAGAGGCAGAGATGGCGAGAAAGAGCAGGAAGTTCAGGGCCGCGGCCGAGCAGGTCGAGGATCGGCAGTACAGCCTCTCCGAGGCGATGCCGCTTCTCCAGAAGGTCGGCTACGCCGGATTCGACGAGTCGGTCGAGGTGGCGGTGCGCCTGGGCGTGAATCCGAAGCACGCGGATCAGATGGTCCGGGGCACGGTCATCCTGCCCCATGGGCTGGGGCGCTCCAAGCGGGTGCTGGTGATTGCCGCCGGCGAGAAGCAGAAGGAAGCCGAGGAGGCCGGCGCCGACGTCGTCGGCGGCGAGGAGATGGTCCAACGCATCCAGGGCGGATGGCTCGAGTTCGACGCCGTCGTGGCCACGCCCGACATGATGCGGGTGGTCGGGAGGCTCGGCAAGATCCTGGGGCCGCGCGGGTTGATGCCGAATCCGAAGACCGGAACGGTGACGTTCGAGGTGGTCCAGGCCGTGAAGGAAATCAAGGCCGGAAAGGTCAACTACCGCGTCGACAAGGCCGGCGTCGTGCATGCGCCGGTCGGTCGTTGCTCGTTCGACGCCGGCGCCCTCGTCGAGAACACCGAAGCGCTGATGGCCAGCGTCATCCGCGCCAAGCCGGCGGCGGCGCGGGGCAAGTACGTTCGGAGCGTCACCGTGTCGTCGACCATGGGGCCGGGCGTGAAGATCGACGCGTCGAGAGTCGATGCGACGGTGCAGTGACGGCGGCGGCCGATCGACGCCTTCGGACGACCGCCGGGTCGCCGGGGCGGTCGGCCGGGGCAGCCGAATCGTGGGGATGTCCACCAGGAGTCCGCGCCGTGTAACGGCGCCGCCTCCCCCGGGGTCGCGCAGACGGCCTGGTGGGTGGATTTGGGCGGTGAGCGGAGCCCGTCGGGCGATGCTCTCCGGGCAGGGTGCAGGGACAGATGCCGGTCAGCAGAAGCGTCAAGGGTGAGCAGGTCGGAGAGTTGAGCGACGCGCTGTCCAGCGCGGAGAGCGTGGTCCTCCTCGACTTCAGCGGATTGGACGTGCCGACGGTCACCGAGCTGCGGCGCCAGGTCCGCGCCGCGCGGGGCGGCTATCGCGTGGTCAAGAACACGCTGGCGCGGCGGGCCGTCGTCGGGACCGCCTTCGAACCGCTGCGCGACTCGTTCCGGGGGACCACCGCGGTCGCCTACACCGACGATGACCCCGTCGGGTTGGCGAAGGCCCTCGTGACCTTCGCCAAGGCGACGCCCGAGCTCAAGGTGAAGACGGGCATGGTGTCGGGGCAGCAGATGGCTCCGGCAGAGGTCGAGAGCCTCGCGACCCTGCCTGGCAAGGAAGAGCTGCAGGCGACGCTGCTCAGGACGTTGCAGGCTCCCATGAGCCAGCTCGTCAGCGTGCTGAGCGCGGTCCCGCGCGACCTCGTCAGCGTGCTCGTCCAGGCGGAGAAGAAGCGAACGGAATCGGTGGAAGAGGGATAGGTGGACGGCAAACGGGCCGCCTTCCGGGGGTTTGGTGCGAGGAGCTGGTTATGGCCGAAGTGACACAGGAACAGGTTGTCGAGTACATCAAGGGAATCTCGGTGCTGGAGCTGTCTCAGCTCGTCAAGACCCTCGAGGACGAGCTGGGGGTTTCCGCCGCGGCGGCGATGCCGGTCGCGGTGGCGGGCGCCGCCGCCCCGGGGGCCGCGGCCGAGGCGGCCGAGGAGCAGACCGAGTTCACGGTCATGCTGGTGGAGGTCGGGCCGAAGAAGATCAACGTCATCAAGGCCGTTCGGGAAGTGACCAGCCTGGGGCTCAAGGAAGCCAAGGACCTGGTCGAGAGCGCGCCGAAGGCCGTCAAGGAGGACATTCCCAAGGACGAGGCGGCAGCCATCGTGAAGAAGTTCGAGGACGTGGGGGCGAAGGCCGAGGTGAAGTGACGCCTTGCCGCGGCCGGTGTGCGCGGGCCGTCCCCATGCCGCCGCGATGCGGACGGGGCCGGTGCGTTCGCGCAAGACCGCGCCGGAAGAGCGCCTGCAGGTCGGGCCGTCGGCGCGGTTCGGGCCGCGCCGGACCACGCGGGAGCCGCGCGAGCGCCGCGGTTTCCGGACCGGCCCGAAACCGGTGGTTCGATTCGTGGTGTCCCCGGAACCGTTCGAGGACGTAGCGCGCAACTTCTGAATCATCCCATCCTGGCCGCCAGTCCGAGGATGCAGAATGCAAAGTCAGCCCAAGAACATTTACCGGGAGCGCATCGAATTCTCGAAGATCCGGACCACGATCCCGATTCCCAACCTCATCGAGATCCAGAAGAAATCCTACGAACGCTTTCTGCAGATGACCCGGCTCCCGTCGGAACGGGAGGACGCGGGGCTGCAGTCCGTGTTCAAGTCGGTCTTTCCGATCAGCGACTTCAGGGAGAACTCCTCTCTCGAGTTCATCGAGTACTCGATCGGCAACTGGGAATGCAAGTGCGGGCGGCTCTCGGGCCTGCACCATCTCCGGCAGCCCTGCTCGTCCTGCGACGCCACCCTGATTGCGGAGCCCTACGGACAGCACGAGGTGCTGTGCCCCAAGTGCGGCACCCCCAACCACGCCCGGGGCGTGGTCTGCGACATCTGCGAGAACACCGTCGCCCTCAAGCTCAAGTACGACGTCGAGGAGTGCCAGGAGCGGGGCGTGACCTATGCGGTCCCGCTCAAGGTCACGATTCGCCTGGTGGTCTGGAACAAGGACCCGGACACCGGCGCCAAGACGATCCGCGACATCAAGGAGCAGGAGGTCTACTTCGGCGACGTGCCTCTGATGACCGACAACGGCACGTTCATCATCAACGGCACCGAGCGGGTCGTGGTCTCCCAGCTGCACCGGTCGCCGGGGGCGTTCTTCCACTCCGAGGACCGGCAGCTCCACGTCGCGCAGATCATTCCGTACCGCGGGTCGTGGGTCGAGTTCGAGTACGACGCCAAGAACCTCCTGTACGTCCGCATCGATCGCAAGCGCAAGTTCCTTGCCACCGTCTTCCTGCGCGCCCTCGGCCTGCGCGGCGCCGACGAGATCATCAAGACCTTCTACACCGTGGACCGGATCTCGTTCCGCGAGGGCGCGCCGCGGTGGGCGGTGAGCCGGAACCTGATCGGCCGGCGCGCGACGAGCGAGGTGCAGATCGACGCCACTCACAAGATCGGCGCCGGCAAGAAGATCAGCGCCTCCGCCGTCACTGCCCTGCAGAAGGCCGGTATCGAATGGATCGATGTGGCGGAAGCGGAGATCGAGGGCGCGTATGCGGCGGTTGACGTCGTCGACCCGTCCACCGGCGAGGTGATTCTGGAGGCCAACGAGGAGGTGATTCCCCGGAAGGTGTCCGAGGCCCAGGAGAAGCAGGTCGAGGAGATCGAGGTCTTCTGGCCGGAACGAGACGAGATCGGCAGCGTGCTGTCGACGACCCTGCGCAAGGACACGATACGGACGCACGAGGAGGCGCTCATCGAGATCTACCGGCGCCTGCGCCCCGGGGACCCGCCGACGCTCGACAGCTCGCGTTCCCTGTTCGAGAGCATGTTCTTCAATGCTCAGAAGTACGACTTCTCACGGGTCGGGCGGTTGAAGCTGAACACGAAGCTGGGGCTGGATACCCCGCTCGACGAGAAGATCCTGCATCCGCCCGACTTCTACGCGGTCATCAAGTACCTGCTGGCCCTGCGGCGGAATCCGACGAACGCCGACGACATCGATCACCTCGGCAACCGCCGCGTGCGGTCGGTCGGCGAGCTCCTCGAGAACCAGTTCCGGATCGGTCTGGTCCGCATGGAGCGGGCCATCAAGGAGAAGATGTCGGTCTACCAGGAGATGGCGACGGCGATGCCGCACGACCTGATCAACGCCAAGCCGGTGATGGCCGCGATCCGGGAGTTCTTCGGCTCGTCCCAGCTGTCCCAGTTCATGGATCAGACGAACCCGCTCTCGGAGATCACCCACAAGCGGCGGCTGTCGGCCCTGGGGCCCGGCGGCCTGTCGCGCGAGCGGGCCGGGTTCGAGGTCCGCGATGTCCACCCCACCCACTACGGGCGCATCTGTCCCATCGAGACGCCCGAGGGACCGAACATCGGGTTGATCTCGTCGCTGTCGTGCTATGCCCGAATCAACGAGTTCGGCTTCATCGAATCGCCCTATCGCCGGATCAAGGACGATCGGGCCGCCGACTTCGTGCAGATCGCAAACGCGGGCGGGACCCGCTACCAGGTCGGCGACATCGTCGACCTCGTCGAGGCCGAGAAGGAGAACGGGGCGGCCAGGAAGAAGAAGAAGAAGGCCGCCGAGTACGAGCCGTACTCCTTCTACCTGTCCGCGTGGGAGGAGGATCGCTACATCATCGCGCAGGCGAACGCCCGCCTCGACGACGAGGGCAACCTCATCGACACCCGGGTCAACGCCAGGCAGGCCGGCGACTTCATTCTCGCCCCGCGCGACAAGGTGGAGTTCATCGACGTGTCGCCGAAGCAGCTCGTCTCGGTGGCCGCGTCCCTCATCCCGTTCCTCGAGCACGACGACGCCAACCGGGCGTTGATGGGTTCGAACATGCAGCGGCAGGGCGTGCCCCTGCTGCGGGCGCGGGCGCCCTTCGTCGGCACGGGCATGGAGTACATCACCGCGCGCGACTCCGGCGCCGTCGTCGTCGCGCGGCGTAGCGGCGCCGTCGACTACGTCGACTCGCAGCGGGTCGTGGTGCGGGTCGAGGGCGAATCCGGCGAGATGTCCCGCGAAATGGGCGCCGACATCTACACCCTGACCAAGTTCCGCCGGTCGAACCAGAACACCTGCATCAACCAGAAGCCGATCGTGCAGGTGGGCCAGCGGGTCGCCAGGGGACAGGTGCTCGCCGACGGGCCCTGCACCGAGCTCGGCGAGTTGGCCCTGGGGCGCAACGTGCTCGTCGCGTTCATGCCGTGGCGCGGGTACAACTTCGAGGACGCCATCCTGGTGTCCGAGCGCATGGTCAAGGACGACTACTACACGTCCATCCACATCGAGGAGTTCGAGACCGAGTCGCGCGACACGAAGCTCGGGCCCGAGGAAATCACCCGGGACATACCGAACGTCTCCGAGGGTTTCCTCGCCGACCTCGACGACAGCGGCATCATCCGGATCGGCGCCTACGTCAAGCCCGGCGACATCCTCGTGGGCAAGGTCACCCCGAAGGGAGAGACGCAGCTGACCCCGGAAGAGAAGCTGCTGCGGGCCATTTTCGGGGAGAAGGCGGGTGACGTGCGCGACGCGTCGCTGCTGTGTCCGCCCGGAATCGACGGCATCATCGTCGGGGTCAAGATCTTCTCCCGGAAGGGGATCGAGAAGGACGACCGGGCCAAGGCCATCGAGGCCGAGGAGCTCGAGATGATGGAGAAGAATCTCGAGGACGAGATTCGGATCCTGCACGAGGAGGTCAAGAAGCGGGTCTCCGCGAAGCTCGACGGCCGCGAGCTCGCGGCCGACGTGTTCGACGATCACGGACAGAACGTGCTGGTCGCCGGGGGAACCGTCCTGACCCCGGACATCGTCCTCTCGCTGCCCTATCAGGCGGTGACCCGTATCCGGCTCGCCGGGTCCGACCGTCAGCTCGGAAACGAGCTGCGGACCCTGGAGGAGCGCACCGAACGTCAGGTGGAGGTGATCCGCCAGATGTTCGAAGAGAAGAAGGAGAAGATCCGCCGCGGCGACGAGCTGCCCCCCGGGGTGATCAAGCTCGTGAAGGTCTACGTCGCCATGAAGCGGAAGCTGTCGGTCGGCGACAAGATGGCCGGCCGCCACGGCAACAAGGGGGTCATCGCGCGGGTGCTGCCGGAAGAGGACATGCCGCATCTTCCGGACGGCACGCCGGTCGAAATCGTCCTGAATCCCCTGGGCGTCCCGTCTCGGATGAACGTGGGGCAGATTCTGGAGACCCACCTGGGCTGGGCCGCCAGCGCGCTGGGCCTGCATTTCGCGACGCCGGTGTTCGACGGCGCGACCGAGGCCGAGATCAAGGGCTGGCTCGACAAGGCGGGGCTGCCGAAGAGCGGCAAGAGCCGGCTGATCGACGGCATGACCGGCGAGGAGTTCGAGCAGGCGGTGACCGTCGGCTACATCTACATGCTGAAGCTGTCCCACCTCGTCGACGACAAGATCCACGCCCGGTCGATCGGACCGTACTCGCTCATCACGCAGCAGCCCCTGGGGGGCAAGGCGCAGTTCGGAGGACAGCGGTTCGGCGAGATGGAGGTCTGGGCCCTCGAAGCGTACGGGGCCGCGCATACGCTTCAGGAGCTGTTGACCGCCAAGTCGGACGACGTCACCGGCCGGTCCAAGATCTACGAAGCGATCGTCAAGGGCGACGCGTCGTTCACGCCGGGGTTGCCGGAGTCGTTCAACGTGCTGATCCGCGAGCTGCAGGCGTTGTGCCTGGACGTCGAGTTGCTGAAGACGCGTTCACCGACGCCTGCCGCGTCGGAGCCGGACGTCGCGGACGAGGAGGCGTCGACGGAGTCGTCGGAGACGGAGGAGGCCGAGACGGTCCCCGCCCTCGACGAGGCGTAGCTCGGAGCATCGCACGGCGGGGAGCGCGGCGGCGGCCCGCCGCCGCGCTCCCCGCCCGCAGGTCTCGTTCGGCGCAGGAGAACCCCATGAGATCCAGTTTCTTGGACCGCAGCTCGCTGACGGCCGACTTCGATGCCATCCGGATCAGCCTCGCCTCGCCGGAGACCATCCGGTCCTGGTCGCACGGTGAGGTGAGCAAGCCCGAGACCATCAACTACCGCACGTTCAAGCCGGAGCGGGACGGGCTCTTCTGCGCCAAGATCTTCGGCCCGGTGACCGACTGGGAGTGCCTCTGCGGGAAGTACAAGCGCATGAAGCACCGGGGCGTCATCTGCGACAAGTGCGGCGTCGAGGTGACCCAGGCCAAGGTCAGGCGCGAGCGGCTCGGGCACATCACGCTGGCCACCCCGGTCAGCCACGTGTGGTTCTTCAAGGGGCTGCCGAGCCGCATCGGCCACCTGCTCGACATCTCGCTCCGCGATCTCGAGCGCATCCTCTACTTCGAAGCGTTCGTGGTCATCGATCCCGGCGACAGCGAGTTCGAGCCGCATCAGCTGCTCACGGAGGAGCAGTACCGCAAGGCGCTGGAGGAGTACGGCCCGAAGTTCCGGGCCCAGATGGGGGCCGAGGCGATCAAGGAGCTGCTGAAGCGCGCCGACATCCACGATCTGGCGGAACAGCTGCGGGTGGACATGCGCCGGGAGAACTCGGTCCAGAAGAAGCTGAAGTACGCCAAGCGCCTCAAGGTCGTCGGCGCGTTCCAGAAGTCGACGAATCGCCCGGAATGGATGATTCTGGACGTGATTCCGGTCATTCCGCCGGAGCTGCGCCCCCTCGTCCCCCTCGACGGCGGCCGCTTCGCGACCTCCGATCTCAACGATCTATACCGCCGGGTCATCAACCGGAACAATCGCCTCAAGAAGCTGATGGAGCTCAAGGCGCCCGACGTGATCATCCGCAACGAGAAGCGGATGCTCCAGGAAGCGGTCGACGCGCTGTTCGACAACGGCCGGCGCGGCAGGGTGCTGCGCGGGGCGAACAACCGCCCCCTCAAGTCGCTGTCGGACACGCTGAAGGGCAAGCAGGGGCGGTTCCGCCAGAATCTGCTCGGCAAGCGCGTCGACTACTCGGGACGGTCCGTCATCGTCGTGGGGCCGGAGCTCCAGCTGCACCAGTGCGGGCTCCCCAAGAAGATGGCCCTGGAGCTGTTCAAGCCGTTCATCTACAACAAGCTCGAGAAGCGCGGGCTGGTGTCGACCATCAAGCAGGCGAAGGAGATGGTGGATCAACAGCTCCCCGAGGTGTGGGACATTCTCGAAGAGGTGATCCGCGAGCACCCCGTGCTGCTCAATCGGGCCCCGACGCTGCACCGGCTGGGGATACAGGCGTTCGAGCCGGTCCTCGTCGAGGGCAAGGCGATCCGCATCCACCCCCTGGTGTGCACGGCCTTCAACGCCGACTTCGACGGCGACCAGATGGCGGTGCATATTCCGCTCGCGCCCGAGGCCCAGATCGAGGCCTCGGTCCTGATGAAGGCGTCGAAGAACATCCTGTCGCCGGCCAACGGCGCCCCGATCACGGTCCCCTCGCAGGACATCGTGCTGGGGTGCTACTACGTGACCAAGGCCAAGAAGGGGGCGAAGGGCGAGGGGCGTGTCTTCGGATCGGTGGAGGAGGTCGGGCTGGCCCTCGCGGCTGGCGAGCTCGAGACCCTGAGCCCGATCCGGCTGCGGCTCAGCGGTGAGCTGATGGACCTGACCGTCTCCCGGGACGATCAGGACGTGCTGAGGACCCCGGTCCAGGAGGTCGAGCGCAAGATCATCGACACCACCGCCGGTCGGGTGGTCTTCAACAGCGCGTTGCCGGACGCCATCCCGTTCGTGAACGGCATCCTGAAGAAGAAGGGGCTCGGCCAGCTCGTCCAGTACTGCTATCTGAGGCACGGCGTCGCCAAGACGGTGGAGATGCTCGACCGGCTGAAGCAGCTCGGGTTCGGGTACGCGACCCGCTCCGGCCTGTCGATCGGCATCGACGACCTCATCGTGCCCGCCCAGAAGGCGTCGATGATCAAGGAGGCCAACGACGAGGTCATCCGGGTCGAGCAGCAGTATCTCGAAGGGGCGATCACGAACGGCGAGCGGTACAACAAGGTCATCGCCATCTGGTCGGACGTGACCGAGAAGGTCGCCGACGAGATGTTCAACGAGATGGAGGGTCTCGACGACGACGGTCGGGACTTCAACGCCGTCTATATCATGGCCGACTCCGGCGCCCGCGGCAGCAAGCAGCAGATTCGCCAGCTCGCGGGCATGCGGGGGCTCATGGCCAAGCCCTCCGGCGAGATCATCGAGGTGCCCATCACGTCGAACTTCCGTGAGGGGCTCACCGTGCAGCAGTACTTCATCTCGACCCACGGCGCGCGGAAGGGGCTGGCCGACACCGCGCTGAAGACCGCGGACTCCGGCTACCTGACGCGGCGGCTGGTGGACGTGGCCCAGGACGTGATCATCTCCGAGGTGGATTGCGGCACGCCGGACGGCATCGAGTCGCGCGCCATCGTGGAGAGCGGCGAGATCATCGAGCCGCTGCGGGACCGGATCGTCGGCCGGGTGGCGCTGGAGGAAGTCGTCGATCCGTTCACCAACGAGATCATCGTGCCCGGCAACGAGCCGATCGTCGAGGACCTCGCCTCGCGGATCGAGGACTCGGGCGTCGAGAAGGTCAAGATCCGGTCGGTGCTGACCTGTGCGGCCCGGCGCGGAGTCTGCGCGAAGTGCTACGGTCGGGACCTCGGCACCGGCGAGCTCGTCGAGCTGGGGCTGGCCGTCGGCGTCGTCGCTGCCCAGTCGATCGGCGAGCCGGGGACCCAGCTCACCATGCGGACCTTCCACATCGGCGGAACGGCGTCGCGGGTCTCGGCGCAATCGACCCTTGAAGCGAAGCACGCGGGGACGGTGCGGTTCGACGCCATCCAGTGGGTCAAGGCCAAGGACGGCACCCTCGTCGTGATGAACCGGACCGGCTCGCTGGTGGTGCGGGACGAGAAGGGGCGGGACCGGGAGCGCTACCCGGTGGTGTACGGGGCCCACCTGAGGGTGTCCGACGGCCAGAGCGTCGAGCCGGACCAGGTCCTGGTGCAGTGGGACCCCTATACGTTCTCGATCATCACGGAGAAGACGGGGACCGTCAAGTTCAAGGACATCGTCCAGGGGACGACGGTGCACGAGGAGGTGGACGAGGTGACCGGCCTGTCGCGGCTGATCATCATGGACTCGCCCGACGAGAAGAAGCAGCCGACGGTCGAGATTCGGAACGCGGCCGGCAAGCTCGAGCGCAAGTACAACATGCCGTCGCATGCGCACCTGATGGTGGTCGACGCGCAGGAGGTGACGGCCGGGGAGGTCCTCGCCAAGATTCCCCGGGAGACGACGAAGACCAAGGACATCACCGGGGGGCTGCCTCGGGTGCAGGAGCTGTTCGAGGCGCGGAAGCCGCGCGAGACCGCGGTCATCAGCGAGATCGACGGCACCGTCAAGATCGGCAGCATCGTCAAGGGAATGCGGAAGGTCATCATCGTGCCGGAAGAGCCGGGGGCCGAGCCGCGCGAGTACTCGCTGCCGCGAGGCGTGCACGTGAACGTCCAGGACGGCGACCGTGTCCGTGCCGGGGAGCAGCTCATGGACGGCCCCAGCAATCCCCACGATATCCTGAGCGTCCTCGGTCCGAAGGCCCTCCAGAGCTACCTCGTGAACGAGATCCAGGAGGTCTACCGTCTGCAGGGCGTGACCATCAACGACAAGCACATCGAGGTCGTGGCCCGGCAGATGATGCGGTGGGTGAAGATCGAGGACGTGGGGAGCACCGATTTCCTGATCGACGAGCAGGTGGACCGGTCGCGGTTCCTCACCGAGAACGAGCGCGTCCTCGCAGAGGGCGGCCAGCCCGCCACGGGACGGCCGCTGTTGCTCGGGATCACCAAGGCCTCGCTCTCCACCGATTCGTTCATCTCGGCTGCTTCGTTTCAGGAGACGACCCGGGTGCTGACGGAGGCGTCGATCTCCGGGAAGGTGGACCACCTGCGGGGGCTGAAGGAGAACGTGACCATGGGCCGGCTGATTCCCGCCGGCACCGGGTACGACTACTACCGCGGGGTGCGGATTCAGCCGGACGAGCCGCCGCCGCCACCACCGCCGGCGCTCGAGGATCTCGAGCTCGAGCGGGAGATGGACTACCTGGTGGAGCCGGAGACGGCGGCCCGCGATCAGGCGGTCGAGTAGCCGCGCGCGGGCTCGGCGACGCGTCACCGCGGGGTCTGGGCGCTCTTGGCGGCTTGCGCCTGCAAGAGTTCCGTGTTAGTCTCGCAAGGTTCGGCCGGAGTTGGGGACACCCTATCTAGCTCCGACCGGAGGGGGAGGCGCGTGAACCACCGGGCACGGTGAGTCCGGCGGGGGTGTTCACGAGCTTGCGCAAGTCGCCTCCCTCGACTGGAGCAGGTCCGGGTCCGCCCTCAGGGGGCGTCCGGTTTCTTCTTCACGGCGCGCAAACACAAATAGGGTCAATCGCGTCGGGTGCCAAGCTGTCGCTTTCAGGCCCGACGCAGAGGTGTCGCGGGCGTCCCGGCCGCCGGCCGGGGTGTCGTGGCGCAGTCGACGCAAGGAGCGGGTCGTGCCGACGATTAGCCAGCTCGTGAGGAAGGGCCGTTACCGGATCGAGGCCAAGACCAAGAGCCCCGCCTTGCAGCGTTCTCCCCAGCGCCGGGGCGTGTGCGTGCGGGTGTTCACGCAGACCCCGAAGAAGCCGAACTCGGCGCTGCGGAAGGTCGCCCGCGTTCGGCTGACCAATCAGATCGAGGTGACGACGTACATTCCGGGCGAGGGCCACAACCTCCAGGAGCACTCGCTCGTGCTCATTCGCGGGGGCCGTGTCAAGGACCTGCCTGGGGTCCGCTACCACGTGGTGCGCGGGACGTTGGACACGACCGGCGTGCAGGGCCGCAAGCAGAGCCGGTCGAAGTACGGGGCGAAGCGGCCGAAGGCCTAGAGGCGGGTTCCCGGTCCCGGGCTTGTCGAGAAGGAAATTGCCATGCCACGCAGACGCGAGGTGCCGAAGCGCGAGGTGCCGCCGGATCCGCTTTACAACAGCACGCTGGTGACCAAGTTCGTGCGCACCATCATGAAGAGCGGCAAGCGCAGCACGGCCGAGGGGCTGTTGTATGGGAGTCTCGACATCATCCGGGAGCGGACCGGCGACGACCCCCTCAAGGTGTTCAAGAAGGCGGTCGACAACGTGAAGCCCAGCCTCGAGGTCAAGTCGAGGCGGGTGGGCGGCTCGAACTACCAGGTGCCCATCGAGGTCAACCCGAACCGGCGCCTCTCGCTGAGTTTGCGGTGGCTGTCGGGCTATGCGCGGGCTCGCAGCGACGGCAAGACGATGCGGGAGAAGCTCGCGAACGAGTTCATCGACGCGTCGAACCTGCGGGGCGGCTCGGTGAAGAAGCGCGAGGACACGCACCGGATGGCGGAGGCGAACAAGGCTTTCGCCCACTACCGGTGGTGAGGACGCAGGAAAACGCCAGGCAGGCAGAAGCAGACAAAGTGGTTGGAGCCGATTTGGAAACCGCACCGGCGACCGCGGACCGTGGCGTCGCGCAACGCAGGCAGTCGCGAACGGGCAGGGTGATGTCGAGGCAGGTGCCGCTCGAGCGGACACGGAACATCGGCATCATGGCCCACATCGATGCCGGCAAGACGACGACGACCGAGCGGGTGCTGTTCTATACGGGCATCACCTACAAGATAGGCGAGGTGCACGACGGGACCGCGGTGATGGACTGGATGGCCCAGGAGCAGGAGCGGGGCATCACCATCACGTCCGCCGCGACCACGTGCATGTGGCGCGACCACCGGATCAACATCATCGACACCCCGGGGCACGTGGACTTCACGGCGGAGGTCGAACGATCGCTGCGCGTGCTGGACGGCGCCGTGGCGGTGTTCGACGCCGTGGGCGGGGTGGAGCCGCAGTCCGAGACCGTCTGGCGTCAGGCCGACAAGTACCGCGTGCCGCGCATCTGCTTCGTCAACAAGATGGATCGCGTGGGGGCTGATTTTCGACGCACGCTGAGCCAGATTCGCGAGAAGCTGCAGGCGAATCCGGTGGCCGTGCAGCTGCCTCTCGGGGCGGAGGACGGCTTCGCCGGGGTGATCGATCTGGTCGCCATGAAGGCGGTCCGGTATCGGGACGAGTCGCTCGGCGCCGAGTCCGTGATCGAGGAGATTCCGACCGACCGGCTCGAGGAGGCCGCGGCGGCTCGCGAGGCGTTGATCGAGAAGGTCTGCGAGGTCGACGACCGGCTGCTCGAGAAGTACCTGCACGGGCAGCCCATCGAGGCCGAGGAGATCGTCCCGGTCCTGCGCCGGCGCACCATCGAGTCCGTGGGCAACGAGGATGCCCCGTTCGTGCCCGTTCTGTGCGGCAGCGCCTTCAAGAACAAGGGGGTGCAGCCCCTGATCGATTGCGTGATCGACTATCTGCCGTCGCCGGCGGACATTCCCCCCGTGACCGGGACGGCGCCGGACCGCGAAGCGGTGCTTGAGAGGCCGGCGCGGGACGATGCGCCGTTCTCGGCCCTCGCGTTCAAGATCATGACCGATTCCTACGTCGGTCAGCTCTCCTTCATCCGCGTGTACTCCGGCGTGATGGCCAGCGGCGCGACCATCTACAATCCGCGGCTGGGCCGCCGGGAGCGCATCGGCCGCTTGTTGAAGATGCACGCCAACAAGCGGGAGGAGATCGAGCAGGTCTACGCCGGGGACATCGCCGCGGCGGTCGGATTGAAGACGGTGGCCACCGGCGACACCATCTGCGACCGAGCGCATCCGGTTGTGCTCGAGACCATGGAGTTTCCGACTCCCGTCATCACCCTGGCCATCGAGCCGA
This sequence comes from Vicinamibacterales bacterium, assembly GCA_963663815.2. GTDB lineage: Bacteria > Acidobacteriota > Vicinamibacteria > Vicinamibacterales > UBA8438 > JAJEEA01. The sequence goes on from OY760734.1 coordinate 6,731,023, forward strand.
AGACGAAGGCGGACCAGGAGAAGCTCGGCCAGGGGCTGGCGAAGCTCACCACCGAGGATCCGACTTTTCAGGTGCGTACCGATGACGAGACCGGGCAGGTGGTGGTCTCCGGCATGGGCGAGCTCCATCTGGAGATCATCGTCGACCGGCTTCGGCGCGAGTTCGGCGTTGCGGCGACGGTGGGCCGCCCGCAGGTCGCCTATCGCGAGACCCTGACCAAGCCGGCCGAGGCGGAGGGCCGGTACGTCAAGCAGACCGGCGGGCGCGGCCAGTACGGCCACGTCAGGCTCAGCGTCGTGCCCGGGCCGGCCGGTGACGGGTTCGCCTTCGAGAACCGGATATTCGGCGGCGCGATTCCGAAGGAGTTCATTGCGTCGGTCGAGGCGGGGGTTCGCGAGGCGGTGACGACCGGCATTCTCGCCGGGTATCCGGTCGAGGACGTGACGGTCACCCTCTTCGACGGCTCGTCGCACGACGTCGACTCTTCCGAGATGGCGTTCAAGATCGCCGGGTCGATGGCGTTCCGGAATGCCGCCCGTCTCGCCGCCCCGGTCCTGCTCGAACCAATCATGAAGGTCGAGGTGGTGGTGCCGGAGGTGTACATGGGCGACATCATCGCCGACATCAACGGGCGCCGCGGCAAGGTGAGGTCGATGGAAGCCCACGGCGGTACGCAGATCGTCAACGCCCGCGTGCCGCTGGCCGAGATGTTCGGCTACGCAACGGAGCTGCGTTCCCGCACGCAGGGGCGCGCCACCTACACGATGCATTTCGATCGCTACGATCAGGTCCCGCGGGCAGTCAGCGAGGAAATCGTGGCGCGCATTCAGGGCAGATAGTCGCGCATTCAGGGCAGACATAAAGAGGCATCGCATGGCGAAGGAAAAGTTCGACCGGTCGAAACCACACGTGAACATCGGGACGATCGGGCATATCGACCACGGGAAGACGACGTTGACGGCGGCGATCACGTCGGTTCTGTCGAAGCACGATTCGAAGAACGTGGTTCGCTCGTTCGACTCGATCGACAACGCGCCGGAGGAGCGTGAGCGGGGCATCACGATCGCGACGGCGCACGTCGAGTACACGACGGCGAACCGTCACTATGCGCACGTGGACTGCCCGGGTCACGCGGACTACATCAAGAACATGATCACGGGGGCGGCGCAGATGGACGGCGCGATCCTGGTGGTTGCGGCGACCGACGGGGTGATGCCGCAGACGCGGGAGCACATTCTTCTGGCTCGTCAGGTTGGCGTTCCGTCGCTGGTCGTGTTCATGAACAAGGTGGACATGGTGGACGACGAGGAGCTTCTGGACCTGGTGGAGCTGGAGGTTCGGGAGCTGCTGTCGTCGTATGAGTTTCCCGGGGACGACCTTCCCGTGGTTCGGGGTTCTGCGCTGAAGGCGCTGGAGGGCGACGAGGCGTATACGGCGGGCATCGACGAGTTGATGGCGTCGGTGGACGACTACGTTCCGCTACCGGTCCGAGACGTCGACAAGCCGTTCCTGATGCCGATCGAGGACGTGTTCTCGATCTCGGGGCGGGGCACGGTGGTGACGGGCCGGGTGGACCGTGGCGTGGTGAAGGTGAGCGAGGAGATCGAGATCGTTGGCTTCCAGGAGACCCAGAAGAAGGTGGTGACCGGGGTGGAGATGTTCCGGAAGCTGCTGGACGAGGGGGTTGCCGGGGACAACATCGGGGTTCTGCTCCGCGGCCTGGAGAAGGACGATGTCGAGCGGGGGCAGGTGTTGGCGAAGCCGAAGTCGATCACGCCCCACACGAAGTTCAAGGGCGAGGTGTACGTGTTGACGAAGGACGAGGGTGGCCGTCACACGCCGTTCTTCAACGGCTATCGCCCCCAGTTCTACCTGCGGACGACGGACGTGACGGGGGTCGCGACGCTGCCCGACGGCGTGGAGATGGTGATGCCGGGGGACAACGTGGCGATGGAGGTGGAGTTGATCACGCCGGTGGCCCTCGAGAAGGGCCTTCGGTTCGCGATACGCGAAGGCGGCCGGACGGTGGGGTCGGGGGCCATCACCGAGATCGTCGAGTAGGCGTCTGCGCCCCGCGACACGCCCCGGAATAGAAGCCATGTTCAGCGACAAGATTCGGATACGCCTGAAAGCCTACGATCATCGGGTGCTCGATCAGTCGACCCACGAGATCGCCGACACCGCCCGGCGCACGGGAGCGCGGCTCGCCGGGCCGATTCCACTGCCGACCGACCTGAACAAGTGGACAGTGTTGAGATCGCCGCATGTCGACAAGAAGTCGCGCGAGCAGTTCGAAATTCGCACCCACAAGCGGTTGATCGACATCTTCGAGCCGACCTCGCAGACCGTCGATGCGTTGATGAAGCTCGATCTCCCGGCTGGAGTCGACGTCGAGATCAAGGCATTCGGGAAGGACAGCAACGCCTAGCAGTCTTGGCGGAACTCCGCAAGACGGACGCAGACGATCATGGTTACCGGTATCCTCGGACGGAAGATCGGAATGACGCAGTTGTTCGGCGACGACGGTGCCATGCTGCCGGTGACGGTCATCAAGGCCGGTCCGTGCGTCGTCGTGCAACGGAAGACGGTCGAGCGCGACGGCTACGCGGCCGCGCAGCTCGGGCTCGTCGAGGATGGGCCCGTAAATGCGAACCGGCCCACGGCCGGGCACTACAAGAAGGCCAAGGTGCCCCCGACCCGGATTCGGCGGGAAGTCGGGGTCGACGGCGACGGGCCGGCGGAAGGCGACCAGGTAGTGGCGTCGGTCTTCGCCGGCGGTGATCGGGTGGATGTCGTCGGGGTCAGCCGCGGCAAGGGGTTTCAGGGCGTCATGAAGCGTCACGGCTTCGGTGGCGGCCGCGCGACCCACGGCTCGATGTTCCACCGCGCGCCGGGCTCCATCGGCGCGTCGTCGTACCCCTCGCGGGTCATCAAGGGCATGCGGGGGCCGGGGCGAATGGGCGGCGACCGGGTCACGACCCGGAACCTGCAGGTGCTCCGCGTCGATGCCGACCAACACGTGCTGGTGGTCAAGGGGGCGGTTCCGGGAGCGCCGGGCGGGGTCGTCGTGATACGGAAGGCGGTCGCCGCCAAGCGGGCGCCGGCGCCGGCGCCCGAGGCGCCGGCGAAGAAGCGGAAGTAGCGGTTCCGAGGTTGCGGCCATGACGTTGGATGTCGTTGATTCGCGGAACGAGAAGATCGGATCGGTCGAGGTCAGTGATGCCGTGTTCGGCGGCCGGCCGAACCGGGACATCATCTGGGAATCGGTCGTGCACGAGTCGGCCGTGGAGCGTCGCGGTACCCACGCCACGAAGACGCGGGGCCAGGTCAGCGGCACCGGCAAGAAGCCGTGGCGCCAGAAGGGCACGGGCCGCGCGCGGGTCGGCGAGAGCCGCAATCCGCTCTGGCGTTCGGGCGGCGCGGTATTCGGTCCTCAACCGCGGGACTATGCGTACCGGCTGCCCAGGAAGGTGATTCGCGGAGCGTTGCGGGCGGCGTTGACCGAGAAGTTCAAGGACGGCGACGTGCTGGTCGTCGAGCAGCTCGGCGTCGACGAGCCGCGCACGAGGCTGGCGGTCGAGCTGCTGCGGCGTCTCGACGTGGCGTCCAAGGCGTTGCTCGTCGACGTGCAGCCGGACGCGAATCTGGCGTTGGCGGTGCGCAATATCGGTGACGCCCGTCTCGTGGCGACGGGGAGCGTGAGCGCGAGGGATGTCGTCGGCGCTCGGCGCGTGGTGATGACGCGCGCCGCCGTCGAACGGCTGACGCAGGTTCTGGGATCATGAGAGAGACCGAAGTCATACGGCGGGCCCTCGTCACCGAGAAGACCACGATCCAGCGCGAGGATACGGGGACGATCGTGCTCGAAGTGGCGATGCGGGCTACCAAGGTCGAGATAAGGCAGGCGGTGGAGCGGCTGCTGGGGTCGAAGGTCGCCAGCGTGCGCACGTCCATCAATCACGGCAAGATCAAGCGCCAGGGGCGATTTTCCGGGCAGCGCCCGGACTGGAAGAAGGCCTACGTGCGGCTGCGCGACGGCGAGAGCGTGCCCGAGTTCCTGGAGGGCGCCTGACGATGGCTATCCGGAAGTACAAACCGACGTCGGCGGGGCGGCGATTCCAGACGGTGCAGACGTTCGACGAGATCACCGCGACGAAGCCGTACAAGCCGCTGACCGAGCCGTTGCCGAAGTCGGGCGGCCGGAACAACAAGGGCCGCGTCACGATATGGCAGCGGGGCGGAGGGCACAAGCGCACCTACCGCATCATCGATTTCAAGCGCGACAAGCACGACGTGCCGGGCAGGGTGACGACGGTCGAGTACGACCCGAACCGGTCCGCGCGTATCGCGCTGGTGACCTACGCGGACGGGGAGAAGCGGTACATCCTCCACCCGGCCGGCGTCTCCGTGAACGATACGGTCATCGCGGGGACGCGTGTCGACATCCTTCCCGGCAATACCCTGCCTCTCAAGAACATCCCCCTGGGGACGCAGATGCACAACGTGGAGCTCAAGCCGGGCAAGGGCGGACAGCTCGCCCGGAGCGCCGGGGCGAGCGTGCAGCTCGTCGCCAAGGAAGGCGCCTACGTGACGGTCCGGATGCCGTCGGGGGAGGTCCGTCGCATTCTGAAGGAGTGCTCGGCGACCATCGGTCAGGTCGGCAACGTCGATCACGAGAACGTGTCGCTGGGCAAGGCGGGTCGAAAGCGCTGGCTCGGGCGCCGGCCCAACGTCCGCGGGGTGGCCATGAACCCGGTCGACCACCCGCTCGGGGGCGGTGAGGGCAAGGCGGCCGGCGGACGGCACCCGGTGTCTCCGTGGGGGATGCCGACCAAGGGCTACAAGACCCGAAGCCGGAAGCCGTCGGACAAGTTCATCATCCAGCGCCGTCGGCGGAAGTGAGATGCCGGGGGCGGAAGTGAGCAACGTCGCAGGGGTTGCGCGACGGCCAGTCGGCGGCGGCCCAACCGGGCGGGGAGCGTTCGTGGCAGCAGCCGTTTGCGGGCGACCGGGGATTGAGACGAGGCGTCAATGAGTCGATCGTTGAAGAAGGGACCGTTCGTCGACATACCGCTCCTCGAGAAGGTCGAACGCATGAACAACAGCGGAGACCGCCGGGTCATCAAGACCTGGTCTCGACGGTCGACGGTCATACCCGAGATGGTCGGACACACCATCGCGGTGCACAACGGAAAGAAGTTCATCCCCGTGTACCTGACCGAGAACATGGTGGGGCACAAGCTGGGTGAGTTCTCGCCGACCCGGTTGTTCCGGGGGCATACGAGCAAGAGGGACAAGGCCGCCTCAGTCGGCAAGGGCAAATGACGATGATCGAAGGGCATGCCACGGCGCGTTATGTCCGGACCTCGGCCCAGAAGGCCAAGCTCGTCATGGACCTGATTCGCGGCCAGAGCGTGGATCGGGCGCTGGCGACGCTGCGGTTCTCGAGCAAGCGAATAGCTCGCGACATCGCGAAGGTACTCCGGTCCGCGGTGGCGAACGCGGAGCAGAAGGAAGGGGCCGGCGGCGACATCGAGCGCATGTTCGTGTCCAGGTGCCATGCCGATCAGGGGCCGTCGATGAAACGCATCCGGCCCGCGCCGATGGGCCGTGCGTTCCGCATCGTCAAGCGCACCGCGCACCTGACCGTCCACGTCGTGGAGCGGCCGGAAGTCGCCGCGAGGGCGGTGACCGCGGGCGAGCCGGGCTCGACCGGGCCGCGGGCCGGGTCCCCCCGGCCCGGGCGCCGCTCGCGGAAGCGGTCGCGGAAGCCGTCGACCGGCCCGGAGCCCGCGGCGTAGAACGGCAATCGGAGGCCGGCGCGAGACCTTGCGGGTCGTGCGCGACCTTCGCTCGCGTTGGTGAGTTTCGCTGCCGCGAAACTCGGGCGGCGGCGATATCCGGGCCAGGACCCGCGCAGGCCGGCGAAAGCAGGGCGACGATTTCCGGGCCGGAGGTTGAGAGATGGGGCAGAAGGTTCACCCGTACGGGTTCAGGCTGGGGTTCAACAAGACGTGGCGGTCGCGATGGTATGCCGATCGCGACTACGCCAAGCTCCTGCACGAGGACCTTTCGCTCCGGTCCGACCTGAAGAAGCGCTTCAAGCACGCCGGCGTGTCGAAGATCGAGATCGAGCGCGCCGCCAACAAGCTGAAGATCGACATCTGCACGTCGCGCCCGGGCATCATCATCGGACGGAAGGGCACCGAGGTCGACAAGCTCAAGACGGAGATCCAGCGGCGAACCAAGCGCGAGGTCTTCATCAACATTCAGGAGATTCAGAAGCCCGAGCTCGATGCGCAGCTGATCAGCGAGTCGGTGGCGTTGCAGCTCGAGAAGCGCGTCGCCTTCCGGCGGGCGATGCGCAAGGCGGTCGAGTCGGCCCTGCGGTTCGGCGGCCGCGGCATCAAGGTGCGGGTGGGGGGGCGCCTGAACGGGGCGGAGATCGCGCGTACCGAGTGGTATCTGCACGGCCAGTTGCCGCTGCAGACCCTGCGGGCGGACATCGACTACGGGTTCGCGGAGGCCAACACCACCTACGGCCAGATCGGCGTCAAGGTGTGGCTGTACAAGGGTGATCGTCATGAGCCGCGGCTGGCCCGTGACGAAGAGTATCGGGTGCCGCGCCGCGGAGCTCGAGCCTAGGAGTCTGCGCCCGGGGCGGTTTTCGGCCGTGATTTTCCGGGTGCGTGCGAGGTAGTTGTCATGTTGATGCCGAAGAAGGTCAAGCACCGGAAGCAGCACCGCGGGCGCATGACCGGCAAGGCCTGGCGGGGCTCGACGGTGTCGTTCGGCGACTATGGCCTTCGGGCCATGGAGCCGTGCTGGCTGACCGATCGGCAGATCGAGGCCGCCCGTGTGGCGATGACCCGGTCGATCAAGCGGGGGGGCAAGATCTGGATTCGGGTCTTTCCCGACAAGCCGATTACCAAGAAGCCCCAGGAAACCCGGATGGGCAAGGGCAAGGGCGCGCCGGAGCAGTGGGTCGCGGTGGTGAAGTCGGGCCGCATCCTCTTCGAGATGGAAGGCGTCGATGCGGTGGTGGCCCGGCAGGCGATGCGGTTGGCCGCGGCCAAGTTGCCCATCCAAACGAAATTCGCCACCAGGTTCGGGGCCGAGGCATCATGACGTCCATGACGGAGCTGCGTGAGCTCGGCGTGTCGGACCTGGAACAGCGCGAGCGGGAGTTGGCCGAGCAGCTGTTCCGCCTGCGGCTCCAGCAGTCGATGGGGCAACAGGAGGCGGCCAACAAGCTGCGACAGACCAGGCGGGACCTGGCTCGAATCAAGACGCTGCTGCGGGGGCACGTGCTCGGCATCGAGGCGCCGGCTCGCGAGACGAAGGAAGCATCGGATGGGGACTAAGGCAGAGATCCAGGGCATCGTCGTCAGCGGCAAGATGGACCAGAGCGTCGTGGTCGCGGTCGAACGCCGCGTGCGCCACGGACTGTACGGGAAGATTCAGCGCCGGACCTCGAAGTTCATGGCGCACGATCCGGGCAACGAGGCGAAAGAGGGCGACCTGGTCGCCATCGTCGAGACCCGGCCTCTCAGCCGCCGCAAGCGCTGGGCGGTCGTGCGGGTCGTCGAACCGGCGAGGGCCGTCTAGGGGGCCGCCCCTCGGCAGAGCGAGCACAGAACCATGATCCAGATGCAATCGATCCTCGAGGTCGCGGACAATTCCGGGGCCCGGAAGATCGCGGTCATCAACCCGATAGGCGGGTCGACCGGACGCTTCGCGAAGCTGGGTGATCTCGTTACGGCGTCGGTGAAGGAAGCGGCCCCGCGGTCGGCGGTGAAGAAGGGGCAGGTCGTTCGCGCCGTCATCGTGCGCACTGCCAAGGAGCACCGTCGGCGCGACGGCAGCTACATCCGTTTCGACCGAAACGCGGCGGTCCTGGTGAACGAGCAGGGCGAGCCGATCGGAACGCGGGTCTTCGGCCCGGTGGCGCGCGAGCTGCGGGAACGCAAGTTCATGAAGATCATCTCTCTGGCGCCGGAGGTGCTCTGAGGGCAGGCGGTCGGGCGTCGGGCAGTCCGACGCCGGCGAGCGGGTTGAGCCATGTCGAGACTACAGACCCCCATCCGGAAGAACGACAGCGTGGTCGTCATCACGGGAAAGGACCGGGGGAAGCGCGGCCGCGTCCTTCAGCTCGTGCCGGCCAAGAACCGGCTGATTGTCGAGGGCGTGAACATCATCAAGCGCCATACGCGCCCGAACCCGAGACAGAGCGTCAAGGGCGGCGTCGTCGAGCGCGAGGCGGCGCTGCATGCATCGAACGTGCAGCTCATCTGCCCGGAGTGCGGCGCGCCGACGCGTATCGGACGGCGCCTGCTCGGCGATGGCCGCAAGGTTCGGATTTGCCGGAAGTGCGACGGGGTCGTGGATCGATGACGAGTCGACTGAGAGCACGCTATCACGAGAACGTGGTTCCCGCGCTCACGAAGGAGTTCGGGTACACCAACATCATGGCGGTGCCGAAGATCCAGCGGGTCGTCGTGAACATGGGGCTGGGCGAGGCCACGCAGAACGTGAAGCTGATCGACGCCGGCAGCGACGATCTGACCCGCATCACCGGTCAGAAGCCGTTGACGACCCGCGCCCGGAAGTCGATAGCCCAGTTCAAGCTGCGGCAGGGCATGCCGATCGGCTCGGTGGTCACGCTGCGCCGGGATCGCATGTACGAGTTTCTCGACCGCCTGATCTCGATCGCGTTGCCCCGCGTCCGGGACTTCCGGGGCGTGTCGCCCAAGGGGTTCGACGGGCGCGGCAACTACACCCTGGGGCTCCCGGATCAGCTGATGTTCATCGAGATCGACTACATGAAGGTCGACAAGTCGCGCGGGATGAACATCTCCGTTGTCACCACGGCCAGGACCGACGAGGAGGGGCGCCGGCTCCTCCAGCTCATGGGGATGCCTTTCCGGACGAATTAGGAGTCTGCCTGCGCCGTGGAACGGCGCCGCCTCCGCGGGAGGCGGCGCGTCACCGGCAGGGTTGGTTGGGCGGCAAGCGGAGCCATTGGGCGACGATTGCCGGGCGAGGGAGCTCGATGGCGACAATCGCGAAGACCGTCAAGGAAGAGAAGCCGGCGAAGTTCAAGGTGCGGCTGCGCAACCGATGCCGGCTGTGCGGGAGGCCGCGGGGATTCATCCGCAAGTTCGCGCTGTGCCGGTTGTGCTTCAGGCGGCTCGCGCTCGAGGGTGACATCGCAGGGGTGACCAAGAGCAGTTGGTGAAGATGCAGGCCGTCCCGCCACGCGGTGCGGCGGCGCAGACAAGAGAGACATGACTGATCCGATCGCCGATATGTTGACGAGAATCCGCAACGGGACCGCCGCGCACCGGCGGCGGGTGGACGTCCCGGCATCGCGGCTCAAGACGGAGATCGCGAGGATTCTGCAGAGCGAGGGATATATCCAGTCGTTCAGGATGGTGGACGTTGTCGTCGAGCGGGGGCAGCAGGCGCGTTCGATGATTCGTATCCAGCTGAAGTACGGATCGCGCGGCGAGAACGTCATTTCCGGAATCCAGCGCGTCAGCCGGCCCGGCCGGCGTGTGTATTGCGGCCGGGACCATGTGCCCCCGGTTCTGGCCGGGCTCGGCACCAGCATTCTCACCACGTCCCGCGGGGTCATGACCGGTCGCGAAGCGGTCAAGGCGGGCGTGGGCGGCGAAGTGTTGTGCAACGTCTGGTGAGCCGGGCGGTGGAGTCACGAGATGTCGCGAGTGGGTAAGAGACCGATTCCGATTCCGGCCGGCGTCACCGTGCAGATCTCGCCGGACGCGGTGGAGGCCACGGGCCCGAAGGGAACGATGCGGCAGCCGCTGCCGCCGGGCGTCGTGGTCGAGATGCAGGATGGGGCGCTGCGTGCTCGTCCCGAGCGGGACGAACGCGGCATGGCCAAGTTCCACGGCCTCGGGCGCAGTCTGGTCGCCAACGCCGTGGCCGGCGTTTCGGCCGGATTCAAGAAGGAGCTCGATATCGTCGGGATCGGCTATCGCGCCGACGTGGCCGGCCAGCGGCTCACCCTGTCGCTTGGGTACTCGCACCCCGTGCTGTTCGAGGTGCCCGACGGCATTTCAGTCGCGGTTGAGAACCAGACGCATCTCGTGGTCTCCGGGGTCGACAGGCAGGCGGTGGGCCAGGTCGCCGCCGACATCCGGAGTCTCCGCAAGCCGGACCCGTACAAGCAGAAGGGGATTCGGTATACCGGCGAGGTGCTGAAGAAGAAGGTCGGAAAGACGGGAGCCTAGCTGCCAGGGGCGAGCGTGTCATGAAGGTCAAGACGAAGAAGGATCGGCGCCGCCGGATTGCGCTGCGCCAGCGGAAGAAGATCAGGGGGACGTCGGAGCGGCCGAGGCTGTCGGTCTTTCGCAGCCTGGGGCACATCGCCGTCCAGGTCATCGACGACTCGAACGGGGCCACGCTGGCGTCCGCTTCCAGCACCGAGCCGGCGATCAGGGCGAGCTTCGCCGAGGGCGCCTCCGGAGGGAACGTGGCGGGCGCGCAGGTGGTCGGCCGCCTGATCGCGGAGCGGTCGCTCGAGAAGGGCATTCGGAGCGTGGTCTTCGACCGGGGCGGGTTTCTGTTTCACGGTCGGGTCCGCAAGGTCGCCGATGCCGCGAGAGAGGCCGGCTTGAGGTTTTAGCGAGAACGATCCTGCCGCCGCAGGCCACCGGCGCGCGACCCCGGGCCCACGCGGGTTCGGCGAGCGCGGGTGTCGCGGCGGCGGAAGGGATGCAGCCCCGGTCGAGCGCCGCCGTGGGTGGCCGGGCTGCCGGAAACTGCCATGAACCATACGCGAGCCAAGATCGACCCCAACGACTTCGACCTCAAGGACACGGTCGTCTCCATCAACCGCGTGACGAAGGTCGTCAAGGGCGGCAAGAACCTCAGCTTCAGCGCCCTGGTGGTCGTGGGCGACACCCACGGCGTGGTCGGGTTCGGAGTCGGCAAGGCCAAGGAAGTGCCGTCGGCCATCAAGAAGGGAATCGAGGCGGCCAAGAAGGCGCTGCTCCGGGTGCCCCTCGACGGCACGACGATTCCGCACCGGGTGGTCGGCCGGTTCGGCGCTGGCCGCGTGTTGTTGAAGCCCGCGCCGGAAGGCACCGGGATCATCGCGGGCGGTGCGGTGCGCGCGGTCCTGGAGTCGGCCGGCGTGCAGAACATACTCACCAAGTCTCTCGGAACGCAGAACCCGCACAACGTCGTGCGAGCCACCTTCTCGGGGTTGATGGAGCTGAAGGACCCTGTGTCCGTGGCGCGGTTGCGGGGGATCGATCTCGAGGAGCTGACGGCAGTCTAGGCGTCTGCGCCGCAGGGTGCCGACTCCTGGAGGGTCGGTTGGGCGCCAAGCGCAGCCGCAGGCAGCGATTGGCGGGCCGGGTTCTGCGCCGGGGGAATGGGAAGCGGCTCGATGGAGGACGACGAGATGACGAGTGCAACGGCCGCGGGCGCCGGGCGCGTGCGCGTGACGCTGGTTCGGAGCACGATCGGGTTCGAGAAGCGTCAGCGGCAGGTCGTGACGGGGCTGGGCCTGCGGCGGCTGCACCACACCGTCGAGCTGCAGGACGTGCCCTCCATTCGCGGCATGATTCACAAGGTTCGGCATCTGGTCCGCGTGACCAAGGTCGAGGGCTGACCATGAGCTTGAACGATCTGAGACCGCCCCGCGGCGCCCGTCACGCGAAGAAGCGGGTGGGCAGAGGCTACGGCTCCGGTACGGGCGTGACGTCGGGGCGGGGGCACAAGGGGCAGAAGTCCCGGTCGGGATATCGCCGGAAGCGCGGCTTCGAGGGCGGCCAGATGCCGCTGCACCGCCGCGTGCCGAAACGGGGATTCTTCAATCCGTTTCGGGTGGAGTACGCCGTCGTCAATCTGGACACCCTCGCCGAGCGCTTCGAGGCCGACACGGAGGTGACGCCCGACCTGTTGCGGGAGCGGGGCCTCGTGCGGTCGAACGTCAGGCTGGTCAAGGTGCTGGCCCGGGGCGGCCTGGACGTGTCGTTGACGGTCAAGGCGCACAAGTTCAGCCGCAAGGCGGCCGAGCTGATTGCCGCCGCCGGCGGGCGCACGGAGGTCGTGACCGGGTGAGGAACAGGACGGATTGGGGCCTGACCGGCAAGGGGCGCATTGATGCTTGACAGCCTGCGGAACGTTTTCTCGATCTCGGATCTGCGCTCCCGAGTGCTGTTCACGCTGTCCATTCTCGCGGTCTACCGCCTGGGCAGCGTCATCCCGACCCCCGGCGTGAATACCGATGCGCTGGCGATTCTCGCCGAGCAGGCGGCCGGGACGATGTTCGGGCTCTACAACATGTTCTCGGGCGGCAACCTCGCCCAGGTGACGATCTTCGCGCTGGGCATCATGCCCTACATCAGCGCGTCGATCATTCTGCAGCTCCTGACCGTGGTCTGGCCGTATCTCGAGCGGCTATCCAAGGAAGGGGAGCTCGGGCGCCGGAAGATCACGCAGTACACCCGTTACGGCACGCTGCTGCTGTGCTGCGTGCAGGCGTTCGCGATCGCCTTCTGGCTCGAGAGCCAGACCAACATCGCCGGCGGCCTGCCCCTCGTGTACGAGCCCGGCTGGGGCTTCCGCCTGCTGGTGGTCCTGACCCTCACTACCGGCACGTGCTTCATCATGTGGCTGGGGGAGCAGGTCACGGAGCGCGGGATCGGCAACGGCATGTCGCTGATCATCTTCGCAGGCATCGTGGTGAACCTGCCGGCGGCGGTCCTGAACACCCTCGATCAGCTGCGGACCGGCCAGATGGGGCTGTTTCGCCTGTTGATTCTCTCCATCCTGATGATCCTGGTCATCGGCGCCGTGGTGTTCATCGAGCGCGGGCAGCGCCGGGTCACCGTGCAGTACGCGAAGCGCGTCGTGGGACGCCGGATGTACGGCGGCACGAGCACCCACATTCCCCTCAAGGTGAACACCGGCGGGGTCATTCCGGTCATCTTCGCCTCGTCGCTGCTGGCCTTTCCCGCCACTATCACGTCGGCGATGCCCAACACCGCGTGGGCGCAGGGCATCACCGAGAACCTGGCGAACGGCATGCCGCTCTATTACCTGCTGTACATGGGGGGCATCATCTTCTTCGCCTACTTCTACACGGCGATCATCTTCAATCCGGACGACGTCGCCGAGAACATGCGCAAGTACGGCGGGTTCGTGCCGGGGATCCGGCCGGGCAAGCGGACCGCCGAGTACATCGACACCATCCTGACCCGCATCACGCTGGTGGGGGCCATCTACCTGGCCGTCGTGGCCATCCTGCCCGACCTGATGATCGTCGGATTCCGCGTTGCCGCGATTCCGTTCATCGGCGACTCCCTCGATGCGGTCACCCCGAGGTGGATTACCGACGGCCTCAACGTCACGTTCTACTTCGGCGGGACCTCGCTGCTGATCATCGTCGGCGTGTCGATGGACACGGTGCAGCAGGTCGAGTCGCAGTTGATCATGCGCCACTATGACGGGTTCATGCGGAAGACCCGCATACGGGGCCGCCGAGGCTAGGAGCCGATTACTGTGACCGTCTCCATGGGCGCCGCGATCAACCTCGTCGTGCTGGGACCTCCCGGCGCCGGCAAGGGTACGCAGGGCGTCGAATTCGCCCGCCGGCACGGAATACCGCAGATCTCGACGGGAGACATCCTGCGCGACGCGGTCCGGTCCGGTTCCGAGCTCGGCCGGCGAGCCAGGGCGACGATGGACGCGGGGGGCCTGGTCGACGACGAGCTCATGATCGCCATCGTGCGCGACCGCCTGGGCCGGCAGGACGTCGCGGCCGGCTTCGTGCTCGACGGCTTTCCCCGCACGGTGGCGCAGGCCCGGGCCCTGGACGAGATCATGGCCGGCCGGCCGCCCTTGATCGTCATCGACATCGCGGTGCCGGACGATGCGCTGGTGGCCCGTCTGGCGCGTCGGCGGGTCTGCGGGCAGTGCGGTCAGGCGACCAGCGTCGACCTCTCGCCGGGGTCGCGTTGCGACCGGTGCGGCGGCGAGCTGTCGTTGCGGAGCGATGACACCGAGTCGGTCGTGCGGGAGCGGCTGCGGGTGTACGCCGACGCGACCCGGCCGCTCGTCGACTACTACTCGGGCCGTCCCTCGTTCCGCGCCGTCAACGGCGACCAGAGCCCTGCGGAGGTCGGCTCGGCTCTGGCTGCCGCCGTCGAGGCGGTGCTGGCGGAACGGGCGACGGAGCGTGTAGCGGCGGGGGAGTCCCGCGCATGATCGTCCGCAAGTCGGCGGCGGAGATCGACCGTATGCGGAGGGCGAACGGGCTGGTGGCGGACGTGCTCTCGGAGCTCCGCCGGCTGGTGGCCCCGGGCGTTTCCACCCTGGAGCTCGATGCGGCGGCGGAACGGCGGATTCGACAGGCCGGGGCGGTGCCGGCATTCAAGGGATACCAGGGGTATCCGGCGACCTTGTGCGCGTCGGTGAACGAGGCCGTCGTGCACGGCATTCCATCGTCCGCACCGCTCGTCGACGGCGACATCGTTTCTCTGGACATGGGTGTCGTTCTCGGCGGCTACTATGGCGATTCGGCGATTACCGTACCGGTCGGCGACGTTCCGGATCGCGTCGCCGAGCTGCTCCGGGTGACCCGCGAGGCGCTGGATCTCGGCATTGCCCAGGTCCGCGTCGGCGGGTTCGTGTCCGACATCGGCCACGGCGTGCAGCGCCACGTGGAGGCGCACGGATTCTCGGTGGTCCGGGAGTTCGTCGGCCACGGCATCGGGGTCCAGCTGCACGAGGAGCCGCAGATCCCGAACTATGGGGAGCCCGGGCACGGCCCGAGGCTGCAGACCGGGATGGTGCTCGCCATCGAGCCCATGGTCACCCTGGGGCGGCCGGCGGTCAAGGTGCTCGGCGATGGTTGGACCGCGGTGACCCGCGACGGCAGCCTCGCCGCCCACTTCGAGCACACGGTGGCGGTGACGGAGGGCGACGCGGAGGTCCTGACCCGTCGGGGCGACGCACGCGGCGCCGCCCCCGCGGGCGGCCGTCCGGCGCAGGGTTCGGCGGCGGCGGCCGTGGGGCGGGCATCGGTCCACGGATGAGCGGGTGCGAGCGGCCTTTGACGGAACCTCGCGTTGCACCGGGAGTGGCGAGCCGCGAGAGGCGCCGCCGCTCGAGTGGAGCCGGGACTTTCGCCACGGACTTCGAGGGTGTGGGATGAAGGTAAGAGCATCGGTGAAACGGATTTGCGACAAGTGCAAGATCGTGCGGCGCTCCGGCGTGGTGCGCGTGATCTGCCCGAATCCGAAGCACAAGCAGCGACAGGGGTGAGGCCGGACCATGGCTCGAATTGCAGGCGTCGATCTTCCACGGACCAAGCGCATCGAGACCGGGCTGACGTACATCTTCGGCATCGGCGACCATCGTTCCGGGGTGATTCTGAAGGAGGCGGGGGTCGATCCCGACATCCGGATCAAGGATCTCTCCGAGGACGACGTGCGCAAGATCAGCCGGGTGATCGAGGAGCAGGGCCGGGTCGAGGGCGATCTCCGGAAGGAGATCACCATGAACATCAAGCGGTTGATGGAGGTCGGGTCCTTTCGCGGGATGCGTCATCGCCGCAATCTTCCGGTGCGAGGACAGAGAACGCAGACCAACGCGCGTACCCGGAAGGGGCCGCGCCGGGGAGCGGTGGCGAAGAAGCGGACGGGCTAGCGGGACCCGCGGTCCCGTTGGGAGTCTCGCCGGCGCGAAGCTCCTGCGCGCAGGCCGCTTGCGCTTGCGGGCTGGGAGAGTGAGGAAAGGACTGTTCGCGAATGGCTAAGCTGGAGACGGTCGACGCCTCGGTTCCGACACCGAGCAAGCGGCCGGCCAAGCGGAAGAAGACCTTCAAGAAGAAGCGCGACAAGCGGGTCGTGCACCACGGCATCGTGCACATCCAGGCGTCGTTCAACAACACGATCATCACGATCGCCGATACCGAGGGCAACGTCGTGGCGTGGTCGAGCGCGGGGGGCATCGGGTTCCGCGGATCGCGGAAGGGCACCCCGTTCGCGGCCACGCAGGCGGCGATCCGGGCGGGGCACGGCGCCAAGGCGGTCGGCATGCGCACGGTGGACGTGCGGGTCAAGGGGCCCGGCGGCGGACGCGAGTCCGCCATTCGCGCCCTGCAGGCCTCGGCCGGGCTCAGCGTCAAGTCGATTCGCGACGTGACGCCGATCCCGCACAACGGATGTCGTCCGCCGAAGCGGCGCCGCGTGTAGCCCGACGCAAGGAGAGTGAACCAGCATGGCACGATACAAGGGACCCGTTTGCCGCCTCTGCCGCCGGGAGGGGATGAAGCTCTTCCTGAAGGGCGAGCGGTGCTACGCGGAGAAGTGCGCCATCGAGAAGCGCAACGTCCCGCCCGGCCAGCAGGGGCGTCGCCGCCGCCCCAGCAAGGTGATGGGTTACGGCTCTCAGCTTCGCGAGAAGCAGAAGGTCAAGCGCACCTACGGGGTGCTCGAGAACCAGTTCCGCCGGTATTTTGCGGCGGCCGAACGGCAGCGCGGCATCACCGGCGAGACGCTGTTGCAGCTGCTCGAGCGACGGCTCGACAACGTCGTCTACCGGCTCGGACTCGCGACGTCCCGACCGCAGGCCCGGCAGCTCGTGAAACACGGCCACGTGCACGTGAACGGCCGGCGGGCCGATATTCCGTCGCTGTCGCTGAAGGCCGGCGACGCCGTCAGCGTGCGGCAGCGCAGCGCGAAGAAGCCGGCGATCATCTACGCCATGGAGGAGGTCAAGGGGCGGGGAATCCCCGACTGGCTGGAGTTCGACGCCTCCACCTTGACGGGACGGGTCGCTGCGCTGCCGACCCGCGAGCAGATCGCCCTGCCGGTGCAGGAGCAGTTGATCGTCGAGCTGTACTCGAAGTGAGCAGCGGTACCGGCCTCAGAAAGGACATGACTTGATGTTGTGGAAAGGCTTCCAGCGACCGAAACGGCTGGAGTTCGATGCCGAGACGCTGACCGATCGGTTCGGCAAGTTTTCCGCACAGCCGTTCGAGCGCGGTTTCGGGACCACGATCGGCAACGCGTTGCGTCGGGTGCTGTTGTCCGCGATCGAGGGCGCCGCCGTGACCAGCGTCAAGATCGACAACGTGCTCCACGAGTTCTCGCCGATTCCGGGAGTCGTGGAGGACGCGACCGACATCATCCTGAATCTGAAGCAGATTCCCATCAAGCTCCACTCCGACGAGACGAAGACGTTGTACTTGCGGGCCGACAAGCCGGGCGAGGTCAAGGCGGCCGACCTCGAGGTCGATGCCACGGTGGAGATTCTCGATCCCGATCTCCACGTGGCGACGGTGGCCGACGGCGGCTCGCTGCACATGGAGTTGCGGGTCAAGCAGGGGCGCGGGTACGTTTCCGCGGAGAAGAACTTCGACGAGGATCTCGGCATTGGCTGGATTCCCATCGACTCCGTCCACTCCCCGGTGCGCAAGGTCAACTACCTCGTCGAGGCGGCGCGACTCGGGCAGACGACCGACTACGACAAGCTCACCGTCGACGTGTGGACCGACGGCTCGGTGACGGCTCGGGAAGCGGTTTCCCTGGGGGCTCGGCTGGTCCGCGACCACCTGAACATCTTCATCAATCTGGATGACTCCGGCGACGCGCCGGCCGAGCACGACGGCGGCGGCTTGTCGGTGGCCAACGAGCATCTCGACAAGAGCGTCGAGGAGCTCGAGCTCTCGGTACGGTCCTACAACTGCCTGAAGAACGCCGAGATCCGAACGATTCGCGAACTCGTGCAGAAGACCGAGGCGGAGATGCTTCGCACGAAGAACTTTGGCCGCAAGTCGCTCAACGAGATCAAGGAGATACTGCAGCAGATGGGGCTCGGTCTCGGGATGCGATTCGATCAGCCGGGGCCGGAGGGCGAGGAGACCGAGGGCTAGGGAGTCGGCGCCGCAGGAGTTTCGCGCCAGCGAACTCCCAACGCGACCGAAGGTCGCGCAGTCGGCGGGTGGACGAGAGGAAGCGTAAAACCATGCGTCATCGAGTAGCGCACCGGAAGCTGGGTCGTGTGACCGAACACCGGCTCGCCACGTTGCGCAATCTGGCCCAGATGCTGTTGCGCCACGAGCGCATCGATACCACCCTGGCCAAGGCCAAGGAGCTGCGTCCGTTCGTCGAGCGGCTCATCACGGTGGCGAAGCGCGGCATTGCGGAGGGCGCCGAGACCACCCGCGCGCTGCACGCGCGGCGGCTCGTGGCGCGCGACATCGCCGACAAGCACGTTGCCGGCAAGCTGTTCGGCACGATTGCGCCCAGGTTCGCCGAGCGGCCGGGCGGATATACGCGGGTGCTGCATCTGGGCCGGCGCCAGGGAGACGCGGCCGAGATCGCGCAGATCGAACTCGTCGGCAGCGAGTACGACCCCAGCCAGGATCGCGAGGCCGGCGACGCCGCTCCGTCGGAGGCCGGGACCTCGAACAAGAAGGGAATGGGCGGTCGCCTTCGCGCCGCCGCGAAGCGCCTCCGGGGCGGCGAGGACGCGGGGAAGGCCGAGGGCGCGGACTGACTCGCGCCGTTCCGCTTGCGCCATCAGCTTCCACCTGATCCGGGGGCGACGGCTTCAGCTTTCCTTGTCGTCGTCCCCGCCCTGTTCCGCCTTCGCCTCCGCAATCACCTTTCCACCTGATCCGGGGGCGACGGCTTCAGCTTTCCTTGTCGTCGTCCCCGCCCTGTTCCGCCTTCGCCTCCGCAATCACCTTCTGCAGGATGTGCGCCGGCACCTCTTCGTAGTGCGAGAATTCCATGTGATATGAGCCGCGGCCCCCGGTGGCCGAGGTCAGCTGCTGCTCGTAGGTCAGCATCTCGGCCATCGGCACCTCGGCCTTGATCGAGGTCGAGGCGCCGCGGGTCTCCATGCCGCCGATCTTGCCGCGGCGGCCGTTGAGGTCTCCCATCAGGTCGCCGGCGTAGTCGCTGGGCGCGTAGACCTCGACATTCATGACCGGCTCGAGCAGCGTGGGCTTCGCGCGCGACATGGCGTCGCGGAACGCGAGCCGTCCCGCCATCTTGAACGACATCTCGTTCGAGTCGACGGGGTGGAACGATCCGTCGTACAGGGTGACCTGGAAGTCCACCATCGGGTAGCCGGCCAGATAGCCCCGCGTCCGCGCCTCCTGGACGCCCTTCTCGACGGCGGGGATGAATCCGCGGGGGATCGCCCCCCCGAAGATCTCGTCGACGAACTGGAAGTCCTCTCCCCGCGGTAGCGGCGCCACCTTGATCTTGCAGTCCCCGAACTGGCCGTGCCCGCCGGTCTGCTTCTTGTGGCGCCCGTGGGCCTCGGTCGACGCCTTGATGGTCTCGCGATACGGGATTCTCGGCAGCTTCAGGTTCACCTCGACCCCGAAGCGGCGCTTGAGCTTGGCGACGGTGACCTCGATATGCAGCTGTCCCTGCCCCGAGAGCAGCAGCTGCGACGTCTGGGCGTCGCGGGCGTAGCGGATGGTCGGATCCTCTTCCTGCAGCCGCTGGAGGGCGGTGCTGATCTTCTCTTCGTCTCCGCGGCTCTTCGGCTCGATGGCGTAGGCGAGCACCGGCTCCGTGAACTGGAACGGCGCGAAACGCCACGAGGTCTCCTTCGGCGCCAGCGTGTCCCCGGTCCGGGTTTCCTTGAGCTTGGCGACCGCACCGAGGTCGCCCGCCCTGATCTCGGGGACGCCGGTCTGGGTCTTGCCCTGCATGAGGGTGATGGCGCCGATCCGTTCCCCGGCGCCGCGACTGACGTTGTGCACCGTCGAGTCCGCGTCGATGGAGCCGCTCGCGACGCGGAACATCGTGATTCGCCCCGCGAAGGGATCGGCCACGGTCTTCCACACCAGCGCGGTCGGGGCGTCGGACGCGTCCGCGGTTGCCGGGGCGCCTTCCGAATCGACCACCGGCAACGTCCGTTGCGTCGCGGACGGGAGATACCCGAGGATCGCGTCGAGCAGGGGCTGCATGCCGATGTTCGCGGTGGCCGACGTGCACACCAGGGGGAACACCTGCCGCCCCGCGGTCGCCGTCCTGAGGCCCGCCTCGAGCTGCTCCTGGGTCAGGGTGCCCGACTCGAAGAACTGCTCCATGAGGGCGTCGTCGGCCTCCGCGACGAGCTCGATGAGGGCTTCCCGGGCCGACGTGGCGTCGTCGACCAGATCGGCCGGCACGTCGCCCTCGGACACCGTCCGGCCGTCCGGGCCGAAGGTCAGCGCCTTCATCGCGACCAGGTCGACGACCCCGCGGAAGGCCTTCTCGTCTCCGATGGGAAGCTGAATCGGCGCCACCGTGCGCCCCAGCGCCTCGTGCAGCGACTCGAGCGAACGGGACAGGCTGGCGCGGTCCCGGTCGAGGCGGTTGAGCACGACGACGCAGGGCAGGCCGAGCTCGTCGGCGACCCCCCACACCTTCTCGGTCAGCACCTCCGAGCCGGCCACCGCGTCGACGACCACGAGAGCGGCGTCGGCGACACGGAGCGCGCAGGCGGCGTCGCTGAAGAAGTTCGCCATGCCCGGCGTGTCGATGAGGTTGATCTTCGTCTTCTGCCATTCCGCGAACGCGGTGCTCGCCGCCAGCGTGTGCTTGCGCGCGATCTCCTCGTCGTCGTAGTCGGTGACCGTCGTGCCGTCGTCGACGGCGCCGAGGCGGTTGACGGCGCCGGCGTCGAACAGGAGGGCCGAGGCGAGCTGCGTCTTGCCGGCGCCGCTGTGTCCCACCAACGCGACATTACGGATCTGATCCGCATCGTACACTTTCATGGCTCGGGTATCCTCCGCAGCAGCCGGCCGTCCGGGCAGCCGAATCCCCCTGTCCGCTGCCGTCGCAAACCCACATGCTACGCCACTCCGGGCGTGCGCTCAAGGGACCGCCGCCTGTCGCGGCAGGGCAGGGCTATTCGTAGCGCAGGGCTTCGATAGGGTCGAGGCTGGAGGCCTTGATGGCCGGATACAGGCCGAAGACGACGCCGACGCCGCCGGAGAACCCCAGGCCGATGGCGAACGACCACCACGGCAGCGAGACCGGGAACCCGGTCGCGTAGTGGACCCCGACCCCGATGCCGCTGCCCAGGAGGATGCCGATCAGCCCGCCGATGCCGGTGAGGCAGGCGGCCTCGAGCAGGAACTGCCAGAGAATCTCCTTCCGCCTCGCCCCGATGGCCCGGCGGGTGCCGATCTCCCGGGTGCGGTCGGTCACCGAGATGGTCATGATCGCCATCACCCCGATGCCCCCCACCATCAGCGCGATCGACGAGATCACGATCAGCGACAGGAACGTGGCGCCGCTGATCTGGTCCCACAGCGCGAGCATCGCGTCCTGGGTGATGAACTCGAAGTCGTTGGGCTCGTCGAGCCGCAGCCCGTGCCGGATGCGCATGACGCGCTCGATGTCCCGGATGGCGACGTCGGGGTCGACGCCCTCGCGCGGGGCTGCCGCAATCATCACCGAGCGCATCTCGCCGCCGAACGCCCGCCGCGCCCTGATGCCGAACTGCTTCTGATAGGTGGTGTGGGGGATGATGACGAAGTCGTCCTGCCCCATGTTGATGCCGCCGGGGCTGGGCCTCTCGTCGAGCACGCCGATCACGCTGTAACGGCTGGTCCCGATGCGGACGCGCTTCCCGATGGGATCGGTGTTCGGGAACAGGGCCTGGGCCGGGGTGTGTCCCAGCACCGCCACCCGCGTCCGCCGGCGGGTCTCGCCGGGCGTGAAGAAGCGTCCTTCGACCAGGTCGACGGGTTGCACGTCCGGATACTCGGAGGTGGTCCCGAGGATCATGATCGGCCTCGTCCGCTCCGACCGGTAGTAGACCCGCTCCTGGGTGGGCGGGCCGCCCTCCCCGAGCACGATGGCCACCGAATCGAGCGAGTCGGCCTGCCGCGCGATGGCGTCGGCGTCCGCGGTGGTGAGGTTCGGGCGGCGGATCAGCTCCATGAACTCCTCGCCCGAGCCCAGGCTGATGGCCGAGAACTTCGTCAGCATGACGGTGTCCGGCCCCATCGTCTCGATCGTCTCGCGCAGCGACTGGTCGAGCCCCCGGATGAGCGACGTGCTGCCGACTATCGACATGATGCCGATGACGACGCCGAGGATCGTCAGCCCCGACCGCGCCTTCTGATCGCGCAGCGTGGACAGGGCCATCGTCACGATCTCGCCGAACAGGCCGCCGTAGGAGTGTGTGGCCATCGATTCGCGCTCTCGGAGGGTACGTCGGACCGGACCGGGTCAGGCGCGGCCCAGCGCCGTGATGGGATCGAGTGACGCCGCCCTCGATGCGGGGTACAGCCCGAAGAACAGCCCGACCGCGGCCGTCATCGCGATGCCCAGCACCACCGACCAGGGATGCACGGCGGCGGTGATCGGCGTCAGCGAGCTCAGCCCGATGGCCACCGCGAACCCCAGCGCGGTCCCGATCAGGCCGCCCGAGACGGACAGGATGACCGACTCGGCCAGAATCTGCCAGAGGAGGTCGCGGCGCCGGGCGCCGAGCGCCTTTCGCAGCCCGATCTCGCGGGTGCGCTCGGAGACCACCATCAGCATGATGTTCATGATGACGATGCCCCCCACCACCAGCGACAGGCTGACGATGCCCACGAGCACCGCGAAGATACCGGTGGTGGCCTGCTCGTAGAGCCCCCGTACCGATCCCGACGTGAACAGCCCGAAGTCGTTCTCCTCGGTCGCCCGCAGTTGCCGCTCGATACGCAGGGCCACCGTCGCCTCGTCGACGGCGCGGTCGAACTCCTCCGGGGTGTCGGAGCGGACCCGCAGGATGAGCGACGGGCGCGCCCCGAAGAGCTTGCGGAACTGGCCCATCGGAATCACGACGAACTCGTCCTGCGACTGCCCGAACATGGCCAGGGTCGGCTCGCTGACCCCGACGACCCGGAAGTTCACGCCCTGAATCTTGATGCGGCGGTCGATCGGATCGAGCTGGTCGAACAGCCGGTCGGCGGTCTCCGCCCCCAGCAGGGCGACCCCGCGGTTGCGAGCGACCTCGGTCCGGTTGAGCAGCCGCCCGCGCTCGGCCGTGAAGGTCGGGAACTCCACGTAGTCGCCGGTCACCCCCCGGATGCTCACGTTCTCGAGCACCCGGTCGCGGTAGCGCACCTCGCCGCTTCGCCCCGACTGGGCCATGACCGCGCCGACGCTGGGGCCGAACCGCCGAATGGCGTCGGCGTCGTCGAGCGACACGCGGGGGTTGTTCCTGGCCGCCTCGATGTCGGCCTCGGTGAGGACCATGGGGGTGCGGTCGATGACGAACGAGTCGGGGCCGAACTGCGAGACGATGGCGTTGCCGACCTCGACGTTGACGCCCTGGATCAGCGACACCACCGCGATGATGGACCCCACCGCCACGATGTTCCCGAGGATCGTGAGGGAGGACCTGAGCTTGTTGGCCCAGATGGCGTGCAGCGCGATGCCCGTCAGATCAGCGGCGCGACGCACCGTCGACCACCCTGATGGAGTCGCCGTCGGCGAGGTTGCGCACCTCGCTGAACGGCCCGGTGACGATGAGGTCGCCTTCCGCCACCCCGGAGAGCGCCTCGAAGTAGCGCTCGCCGGCGATGCCGGTGTCGACGGGCACGAACACCGCGCGGCCCTGGCGGGCCACGAACACGCCCTCGAGCTCCTCCTCGGTCTCTCCCGCCCCGAGGTCCGCCGCCTCGGCGGCCGAGACGACGCTCCGGCTCCGCGGTCCCGTCTCCTGCGGCACGACGTTCCCGTTCGCGTCCAGCACCACCTCGCGCACGGTGGACGCCTGTATGGGTATCGCCAGCGAGTCGGCGCGGATCGCGGTGGTGATGTCCGCGGTGCACGTGAAGCCCGGGCGCACGCCGGGAATCGCCTCGTCGAGGGTCACGACGACCTTGAACGTCGTCGCCTGGGTGCCCGCGCCTCCGCCGGTGCCGGCGCCCGTGGGCTGGATGGGGCTGTTGCCGATCTCGGTCACGACGCCGGAGAACGCGTCGTCGGGGAACGCGTCGATGGTGACGGACGCGATCTGCCCGAGCTCGACGCTGGGAATGTCGGTCTCGTCGACCTCCACCTCGGCCTCGATCACCGAGAGGTCGGCGATGGTCGCGAGCACCGTGCCCTGGTTGTTCATCGTGCCGACGACCACCGTCTCGCCTTCCTCGATGTTGCGCCGGGTGACGACGCCGGTGATCGGCGAGGTAATCGTCACCTTGGTCAGCTCGTACCGCGCGCTGTCCAGGTTGGCTTCCTCCTGTCGGATGCGCTGGGCCTGGGTGGCTACCTCCACCTCCCGCGCCTGCATCTCGGTCTCGCGCAGGGCGACGTCGTTCAGGGCGCGTTCGTAGGCCTCGCGAGAGACCAGCCGCAGCTCCCACAGGTGCTCCTGGCGCTCGAGGTTGTCGCGGGCGAGCTCGAGGTTGACTCGCGCCGTCTCCACCGAGACCTCCGCCTGCCGCTGGGACGAGCGCGACGCCTGCAGCGCCGCCTCGCCCCGGTCGACGGCCGCGCGCAGCGTCTCGGGGTCGATCTCCAGGAGGAAGTCGCCGGCCCCGACGCGTTGGCCCTCGTCGAACTCGAGGCGCGTGACGCGGCCCATCGTGTTCGCGCTGATGTCGACGGTGAGCTGCGGGACGATGGTGCCCGGGGCCGACACGATGGCCTCGAGATAGCGGCGCTCGACCGCCTCCACCTCCACCTCGGGGCCGGTCGCGCGCTCGAACGTGAGGTTGACGTACACGACCGCGGCCCCGAGGACCACGATCACGGCGATGAGGATGGCCTTGCGAGAAGCGGTCAACGGATCACCCTCCCAGGCGAGACAGGAAGAAACCGGCCGCGATCGCGATGACCGCGTACAGGCTGTAGAACGTGGCGGCGATGGGGCCGGTGCGTCGCTTGAAGAGGACCCCGGCGCCGACCGCCAGCAGAAACAGTTGCCACACGACGAAGAGCTCGATCAACCCCAGCGTCCGGTGGATGAAGCTGCCTTCCTCGATCATCGGCAGCAGAGCGGCGAGGGTCGTGGGGACGCTCATGACGCCGCGCGCGTAGTTGAGTGGAGCGGCGAACCACTGCTGGACGACGCCGACGACCCCGACGTGGGTGACGACGGCGTACATCGCCTTGAACGGCGCATGCGCACCCAGAATCACGTAGCACGCGGTCCAAACCAGCCCGGCGAGGATGAACGTGATGATCGGCAGCGAGACCAGGGTGCCTACGGGGGCCCAGTACGCCGCGTTCTCGAGCCTGCGCTCCATCTGGGCGTACGCCTCGTCCGTCACCGTCATGCCGAACGATTCCATGCCCTCGACCTGCTGATCGAGGAGCAGCTGCTTGCCCAGCTCGGTGCTCGAGAGCCAGACGCCGGGAGCCGCGGAGAGCAGACAGACGACGAGCAGGGCGCCGAACGGCCGGGGCCGCTCCACGATCGCGGCGAACGTCGATCGCGGCGACAGGAGCACCCCGAACAGGCGTGCGGCGAGGCCCGGGGAGGGGCCGGCATCCGGACGCGCCGCGTCGGTCTCTTCGGTCATGGTGGCTCGAATCGTTCGAGATCGATCTGTCGGTTCGGGCGGCGACCGGAACCCGCCATTGTACTCCCCTTGCCGTTGCGGGACCCTCGACCGGCTCGTCGCGCGGCGAGCTTCGCCGAGCCGGACCGACGTACCGTATACGCCCCGGCCGGACGAAATGTTCAATTCCGCCGGCGCTCCCCGCGCCGTGCTGGCGGGCTGCCCTTCCTTGACAGCGCGCGGCCGGTTGCACTACGGTCGGACACTGCGTTTCGAATGCTCCGGCGGACTCCCGTCGGCGCCTCCGGTCACCCACGATTCCTCCCCGGCAGAGCCACGTGATCGAACTCGTCCCCAAGGAGCTGTTCTTCACCAAGGGTGTCGGCAAGCACCGCGAGAAGCTGACCTCGTTCGAGCTGGCGCTGCGGTCTGCCGACATCGCGGCCTGCAATCTGGTGCGGGTGTCCAGCATCTTCCCTCCCGGCTGCCGCATCCTGCCCAGGGCCACCGGGGTCCGGAAGCTGAAGCCCGGCCAGATCGCGTTCGTGGTGATGTCCGAGACGGCAACCCGCGAGCCCCACCGGCTCGTGGCCGCGACCATCGGGGTCGCGATTCCCCGCGACCGGCGGCTGTTCGGCTATCTGTCCGAGCACCACAGCTTCGGCGAGAACGAGGAGACTGCCGGCGACTACGCCGAGGAGCTGGCGGCGGAGATGCTCGCCACCACCCTGGGCCTCGAGTTCGACCCCGACAAGAGCTGGGACGAGAAGAAAGAAGTCTACCGGCTGTCGAACCGGATCGTCCGGACCCAGAACGTCACCCAGACCGCGGTGGGCGACAAGCAGGGGCTCTGGACGACGGTGATCGCGGCCGCGGTCATCGTCGGGTGACGCCCGCGCTCCCGCGGTCGGCGGGCAGGCATGCCCGGCTCGAACCGTCTCCCCTCGGGTTCCACGCCCCTTCATTGTCCGCCTGATTCGCGGCCCCGTCCCGACGCCATCCCCCGGTCGAGCCGGCCGGCGGGGCTCGGCGGGGCGGTTTCGGAATGGCGATCTTCAACAGAGTGACGATATGTGTCATCCGGTGCGGCGGGCGAGCCGACCGGATTGACATATTGCGTCACTTTTGTATGATTGTTGTCAGCCGGCTGGCGTCGGCAACGTCGCGTTTCCCGAACATCATGGCTGCTCGAATCGGCGAACTGCTCCTCGAGGACGGATGCGTGACGCAGGTCCGCATCGACGAAGCGGTGGAGCGCCAGAGGTCCGTCGGAGGCAGGCTGGGGTCTCAGCTCGTTCGGCTCGGCTACGCCCGCCACGACCAGGTCGCCGCGGTGTTGAGTCGGCAGTGCGGCGTTCCCTTCATCGACCTCGGCCGGTTCGACGTCGAGTCCGAGGTCGTCGGGCTGTTGCCGGCGGCGACGGCCCGGAAGTACGAAACGGTTCCGGTGAGCCGAAACGGCCCCGCCCTCACGATTGCGATGACCGATCCGACCAACGTCTTCGCGGTCGACGACATCGAGTTCATGACGGGATGCCGGGTGGAGCCGGTGGTGGCGACGCAGGCCGCCGTCGCGGCCGCCGTCGAGCGCTACTACGGCGAGCGCCCGGGCCCGAGCGGCGCGCCCGACCTCGGCGAGAGCCAGCTCGCCCTCGCGGCCAGGGCCCTCGAGGAGATTCCGGGGTTCGGCGACGGCCTCGAAGTGGTCGAGGAGATGGAGGAGGTCGACGTCACCGCTCTCGAGTCGCAGAGCGGGGAGACGCCGGTCGTCCGGCTCGTCAACGTCGTGCTCGCGTCCGCGATTCAGAAGGGCGCGAGCGACATCCACTTCGAGCCCTACGAGAAGCAGTATCGCATCAGGTTCCGGATCGACGGTTCCCTGTACGAGCTCATGGAGCCTCCGCTGAAGTACCGGGACGCCATCACCTCGCGCCTGAAGGTGATGGCGAAGCTCGACATCGCCGAGAAGCGGCTTCCGCAGGACGGCCGCATCAAGCTGCGGCTGAACGCCGACGGGGTCGCGAAGGAGATCGACTTTCGCGTCTCCTGCCTGCCGACCCTGCACGGCGAGAAGATCGTGCTGCGGCTGCTCGACCGGAGCAAGCTGATGCTCGACATGACCCGGCTGGGGTTGGAGGCCGAGTCGTTGAGCCGCCTGGAGGAGGCGATTCGCCGGCCCTGGGGGCTCGTGCTCGTGACCGGACCGACCGGCAGCGGCAAGACCAGCACGCTGTACTCGGCCATCTCCCGGCTCAACACGCCGGCGACGAACATCCTGACGGCCGAGGATCCGGTCGAGTTCAACTTCGCCGGGGTCAACCAGGTGCAGACGCGCGACAGCACGGGCCTCACCTTCGCCGTCGCGCTGCGTTCGTTCCTTCGGCAGGACCCCAACGTCATCCTCGTCGGCGAGATTCGCGATTCCGAGACGGCGGAGATCGCGATCAAGGCGGCCCTGACCGGTCACCTCGTGCTGTCGACCCTGCACACCAACGATGCCCCCGGCGCGGTCAACCGGCTCGTGAACATGGGTGTCGAGCCGTTCCTCGTCGCCGGTGCGGTCAGCCTGATTTGCGCGCAGCGGCTCGTGCGTCGTATCTGCACCGGATGCGCCCGGGATGAACCCGCCCCGATGCCCGTGCTCGAGGCCGTCGGCTTCGGCGCCGACGAGGCCTCCACGGTCGTGCCGCGCCGGGGCAAGGGGTGCGAGCGGTGCGGGGGCCGCGGCTACCGGGGGCGGGTCGGGCTGTACGAGGTGATGGCGGTGACGGACCGCTGCCGCGAGATGATTCGGCTGGGCGCTTCGACCGTCGACCTGAGACGCGAGGCCGTCGAGGGCGGCATGCTCACGCTGCGGGCGAGCGGCTTGCGGAAGATAGCGGCAGGACTGACCAGCATCGAAGAGGTTCTGAAGGAGACGGTCAGCCAGGAGTCTGCGCCGTAGGCCGTAGGTAGAAGGGCGCAGGCTGCGGGCAGGTTGGCTGGGCGGCAAGCGGAGCTGCAGGGGTCTCGCGTCAGCGGGACTCCCGGCGATTGACTGTCCGGGCGAGATCCGGACGGGGGAGACGGGCGCGATGCCGACACTGGCGGACCTGCTCAGATCGACTGTCGAGCTCGAGGGCTCGGATCTCCACATCACCGCGAGCTCGGCGCCGCGGGTCCGGGTGGACGGCGAGCTCAGGGCCCTCGACCTGCCGCGGCTCGGGGCCGACGAGACGCGCGAGCTCGTGTACAGCGCGTTGAGCGACGGCCAGAAGAGGCGGTTCGAGGAGACGCGAGAGCTCGACTGCTCGTTCGGGATGGGCGGGGTCGCCCGGTTTCGCTGCAACGTGTTCAGGCAGCGCGGCGCCGTGGCCGCCGTCTACCGGCGGGTGCCGGAGACGATACGAGGCCTGGGCGAGCTGGGGTTGCCGCCGGTCGTCGAACGCTGGGCCGGGCGTCCCCGCGGCCTCGTGCTGGCGACGGGGCCGACCGGGTCCGGCAAGAGCACCACGCTGGCCGCCCTCGTCGACCGCATCAACATCGAACGGCAGGCGCACATCCTTACCATCGAAGATCCGATCGAGTACGTCCACCACCCCAAGCGCGCGCTCGTCAACCAGCGCGAGGTTCACAACGACACGACCAGCTTCGCCGCCGCCCTGCGGGCCGCCCTCCGCGAGGATCCCGACGTGGTGCTCATCGGCGAGCTCCGCGACTTCGAGACCATCGAGGCGGCCTTCCGCATCGCGGAGACGGGCCATCTGACCCTGGCGACGGCCCACACCAACTCCGCCTACCAGACGATCAACCGGCTCGTCGACGCCTTTCCCGACAGCCGTCAGGACCAGGCGCGCGGTCAGCTCGCGCTGCTGCTCGAAGGCGTCGTGTGCCAGGCTCTGCTGCCCAGGCAGGACGGCCGGGGACGCGTGACCGCGGCCGAGGTGCTGAGCCCGACCCCTGCGATTCGCAACCTGATTCGAGAGAACAAGGTGCATCAGCTGTATTCCGCGATGCAGGCGGGGCAGGGGCGGCATGGCATGCAGACGATGAACCAGTCGCTGGCGTCGCTGGTGGGACGGGGAAGCGTCTCGGTGGAGACGGCGTTGGCCGCGTCGTCGTTGCCGGACGAGCTTCGGACGCTCATCTCGCGCGCGGGGACGATGGGGTCGAGGCCGGCGACCGGTCGCGGTGGGCGCGGGGCCGAGTGATGCCGGCCGTCGGCTACCCGGGGCGGAGCAGAGCCGGCCGGAACGTGGGGGGCGGGCGCATCGCCGCGACGAGCGGGTCGGCGGTGGCCGCCCGGCGCCGCGCGGGGGGGCGCGTCACCCGGATCGAGCCGGCCGGGCGCAGGGCCGGGCGGGGCGGGAAGCCGCCCCGGGGCGGGTCGGCGCCGGCCAGGAACCTCGCCGTCTTCACGCGCCAGCTCTCGGTGATGATCGACGCCGGCATGCCGTTGGTGGAGTGTCTCGAGACCCTGGGCCGGCACGAGGCGCACCGGCCGTTCCGCGAGGCGGTCCTGCGGACCCGGACCGCGGTCGAAGGCGGCTCGAGCCTCGCCGACGCCATGCGCGAGCATCCGCGGATGTTCGATCCCCTCTATACGAACATGATTGCGGCGGGCGAGGCGGGCGGCATCCTCGACACCATTCTGAAGCGGTTGGCGACGCACATCGAGAAGAACGTCAAGCTCAAGGCGCAGGTCAGGTCGGCCATGACCTACCCGATCGCGGTCCTGGGGATTGCCGCGATCGTCGTCGGGGTGATTCTGTGGAAGGTGATCCCGACCTTCGACAGCCTGTTCGCGGGGCTGGGGGCGACCCTGCCGCTGCCGACGCGGGTGGTCATCGCGTCGAGCGACGCGCTGGTGTCGTACTTCCCCCTGCTCGTTCCCGGTGCGGTCGCGCTGGTGTTGGCGGTCCGCCGGTTCCGGGCCTCCGCGCGGGGAAGGCGGGTCGTCGACGCCATGCTGCTGCGGCTCCCGGTGCTGGGCCCGACCCTGCGCAAGGTGGCCGTCGCCCGGTTCTGCCGGACTCTGGCCACGCTGATCGGCTCCGGCATCCCGCTGCTCGCGGGGCTCGAGATCACCGCGAGGACCGCCGGCAACGCGGTCGTCGAAGACGCGGTCCTGGTCGCCCGGGCGGCGATCGAGCGCGGCGAGACGGTGTCTGCGCCCCTGCGCCGGGCGGGGGTGTTCCCGCCCATGGTGACGCAGATGATCGACGTGGGCGAGACGAGCGGAGCCCTCGACGCCATGCTCGCCAGGATCGCGGACTTCTACGAGGAGGAGGTCGACGCCACGGTCGCGGGGATGGTGACCCTGCTCGAACCCGTCATGATCGCGCTGCTGGGCGTGGTCATCGGCGGCATCGTGATTGCCATGTACCTGCCGATCTTCGATCTCATCGGTCGAATGGCGGTCTAGGAGTCTGCGCCGTAGAACGGTGCAGACTCCTGGCAGGGTTGGTTGGGCGCCCAGCGGAGCCGAAGGCGACGAATGGCGGTCTAGGAGTCTGCGCCGTAGAACGGTGCAGACTCCTGGCAGGGTTGGTTGGGCGCCCAGCGGAGCCGAAGGCGACGATGGGCGGGCTAGGTGCTGCGTCATGACTGAATGTTCGGGTGCGTGGGCTGTGAGCCGGACGCCGGTGGCACAGACCGCTCGTGGGGCACCCTCGGCCGCGGGCGGCCATTCGATACTCTTGTCGCAGAGTGATGTCCAGGAACGACACGAGCGGTGAGCGGGCGCGGGAGCCGTGGGTTGCGTACGACATCGTGGGCGACAGCCCGCAGACGCAGCGAACCCGGGAACGGATAGCGCGAGCCGCACCCGCCGCCGCCACGGTGCTGATAACCGGCGAACCCGGTGTCGGCAAGGAGCTGTGCGCGCGGGCGATACATGGCCGCTCCGGACGTGCCGCGCTGCCGTTCGTCGCCGTGCGGGTCGAGGCGGCGCCCGGGACGATTCTCGAACCGGAGCCGTTCTGCCGCGGGATGTCGCTTGCCGGCGGCGCGGAGGATGGTCGACAGGTCCGGGACGCGACGGCCGAACCCGGCACGCTGTTTCTGGCCGACGTCGGAGAGATGAACGAGGCCCGGCAACTGTCGTTGCTGCGGTTCCTCAAGGAGCGGCGGTTTCGGCGTACGGGCGGCGGCGCGGGCGGAAGGGATGCCGGGGTGCGGATCGTCGCGGCGACGACCCGGAACCTCGCGAGGATGGTCGAGAACGGCGACTTTCGGCGAGACCTGTTCCACCGCCTGAGCGTCTTCAACGTCCACGTGCCTCCGCTGCGTGCGCGGCGGCAGGACATCCTGCCGTTGGCTCGCCACTTCGTCGAGCGGTTCGCGCGCGAGGCGGGCCGGGCTCTGCGGGGGCTCTCGCCGGCCGCCGAGCGCGCGCTCGAGGCCCATGCGTGGCCGGGGAACGTCAGCGAGCTCGAGAGCGTGGTCGAGCGGGCCGTCGTCCTCGAGCGCGCGAACCGGGTCGAGGCCGAGAGTCTCGAGCTCGGCGGCGCGCCGGGCACCGACGGGCGGGCCGCGTCCCCGCGGCCCGCCCGCTCCACCGGCGTCGGCCACCCGGACGAAGCTCCCGGCGATCTGCTTCCGGACTCCGGGTTCGTGCTGGAGCGGCACGTCCGGGACCTCGAACGGGAGTACCTCGCACGGGCGCTCCGACAGGCCGGCGGCGTCAAGGTCCGGGCCGCGGACCTGCTGGGCATGAGCTTTCGGTCGTTTCGCTACTATGCCAAGAAGTACGATCTGGGGTGACGCCGGCCGGTCCTGCCGGCAACCCGCGTTGTCGGTTCCTCGGCAGGGTCGGATGCGCTCCCGGGTCGGGCGGCGTAGAATGAACCTGGCTGGCGGGTCGCTCCTGGAGCCGCGAGTCTGCGCCGTTGAACGGAGCGGGCTCCTGGAGGGTTGGTTGGGCGCCGGGCGGAGCCGAAGCGCGGCCTTGTGGTTGCGTGGGAGTGCGCTGGCGCCAGGCTCCCGCGGCGAAAATTGGCGGGTGGAGTCGAGAGCCGCACCGGGAGCGGTTCCGGGCGTGGCTGATGGCGATGGCGTCATCCGGGCCTCGGTGATCGACGGTGGGATCGATGCTTGCAACAGCGTTCTCGGCGGCGCGAGCGGCCGGGTCGCAGCGCATCGGGGTGTCGCCGCCCCTCGGCGGGTCGCCGGGCTCGTTCCGTGACGACGGTCGGCGATCCGCGCGCATCGAGACCGGTCGGCCCGGCCGGTGGAACCACAGTGAAGGAGAGCACGAATGAAGGCTAATGGCAGCAGCGGCTTCACGCTGATCGAGCTGCTGATGGTGGTTGCGATCATCGGCATCATCACCGCCATCGCGGCGCCGGGCCTGATGCGCGCCCGCATTTCCGCCAACGAGATTTCGGCCATGAGCTCGCTGCGGGCCATCAACGCCGCCCAGGCGACGTTCGCGGCCAGCTGCGGCAGCGGCTTCTACGCACCGAGTCTGGCCATGCTGGCGACGCCCCCCACCGCCGGAGGCGGGGACGGCTTCATCGGGACCGACCTCGCGTCGGACCCCTCCATGAAGAGCAGCTATTCGGTGGAGCTGACCCCCGGCGCGGCCGCGGGGGGGGCGCCCGCGTCGTGCAACGGCGTGCCTGCCGGTGGGGTGGTATCGACCTATTTCGTCGGGGCGTCGCCGGCGGCCGGCGGTGGCAATCGCTACTTCGGCACGAATCAGGGAGGCACCATCTACCAGTCGGCGGCGTCGGTGGCGGTCACCCAGAACGGCGCGCCGGCGGGCTCCACGCCCATTCAGTAGCGGTGGAGCGCCCTCGCGCGAGAGGCGGTTGCGGTCGTCGGCGGTCGTCGTTCCGCGGTGCCGCCGGCGCCGCATCCCGTCCGCCGCGTTTCGCCGCCGGGCCCCGGCCCGGCGCGCAAGGCCCGACAACCGGAGTTGCACCATGAGTCCAACAGTTCGCCGCGTCATCATCGCCCTTGCGTTGGTCGGTTTCGCCGCGGCCGCGACGTCGGCCTTCGTGCACTATCGAATTGCGCACGACCCCGCCTATGTGAGCTTCTGCGACGTCAACGCGAGCGTGAGCTGCTCCGAGGTCTATCAGAGCCGTTTCGGGTCCATCGGCCGTGTGCCGGTCGCGGTGTTCGGCGCGTTCTGGTTCGGCCTCGTGGCGCTGCTGACGGCAGCGGCGGGCCGGGGCTCGAGCGAGCTGGCCCGCGGGGTGGGCGGATACCTGCTGGTGCTGTCGACGGTCGGGCTCGCCGCGGTGCTGTTCCTCGCCTACGAGTCGTTCTTCGTCCTGCGGACGCTCTGTCTGCTGTGCGTCACCGCCCATGTCGCCGTCGCCGGCATCTTCCTGGCCGTGAGCACGGTCTCCGCGGCCCCGCTGGCGTCGCTCCCCGGCCGTCTGCGCGCCGACGTGGGACAGCTCGCCGGGAAGCCGGCGGCGCTGGGCGTGGCCGCGGGATACCTGGGGGTGACCGTCGTCGCGGTGCTGCCGTTCCTGGTCGAGCCGTCCGGGCCGGCCCTTCCCGTGGCGTCTTCGGCTTCATCGAGCGGCGTGGCATCGTCAGCCGTCGCCGACGACGCCCAAACGGAGTTCGAGCGTTTCTGGAACGGCCAGGCGCGCGTCGATCTGCCGGTGCCGCGGGAGGGGGCGCAGGTGCTGGTGCTGAAGTTCAACGACTACCAGTGTCCGTCGTGCGCCCGGAGCCATTTCCTGTATGCACCGATCTTCGCGCGGTACGAGTCCAGTCATCCGGGCGCGGTGAGGCAGGTCAGCATCGACTATCCGCTCGACCCCGAGTGCAACGAGCAGACGCCCATGGCCGGGCACACGGGAGCCTGCGAGGCCGCGGTCGCGGTCCGGCTGGCCCGGCGCGAAGGGCGTGACCCCCAGATGGCGCGCTGGCTCTACGAGCACCAGCCGACGATGTCGCGCGAGACCGTCCGCGAGGGGTTGGCCGAGGTCGCCGGCATGACCGACTTCGACGAGCACTACGACGCGGTCCTCGAAGACGTCCGCGCCGACATCGCCCTGGGGCCGCTGATCGCCATCGAGGCGACCCCGACCTACGTGATAAACGGCGTGGTGATAAACGGAGGGCTGTCGCCGCCGTTCTTCGACGCCGCGATCGCGCTCGAGCTGGAACGCGCCGCCGGGACCGAGCCATCGCAGTGATGGGGGAGTCTGCCGTGCGGGCGAGCCCGTCATGACCGGGCTGCCGGCGGTCGGACTCGTCGCCGCGGCGGGGCTGGCGGTCGGCAGCTTCCTCAACGTCTGCATCCACCGCCTGCCGCGCGGCGAATCGGTCGTCGTTCCCCCCTCGCGGTGCCCGGCGTGCGGCCGTGGCCTGCGGTGGTTCGAGAACGTGCCGGTGCTGAGCTGGCTGTTCCTGCGCCGCCGGTGTCGAACCTGCGGGGCGCCGATATCGCCCGCGTACCCCCTGGTCGAGGCCGGCACCGCGCTCGTGTTCGTCCTTCAGTACTGGCAGCTGGGATGGCAGCCGCTCCTCGCGGCCCGCCTGCTGTTCGCGGCGTCGATGATCGTGCTCGGGGCGATCGATCTCCGGCACCGGATTCTGCCGAACGTCATCACTCTGCCGGGCGTGGGAATCGGCGTCGCCTGCAGCCTCTGGTGGGAGCCGGGGTGGCAGGCCTCGGTGGCCGGGGCGGCCGCGGGAGCCGCGATTCCGTGGGCGATCCGCGAGGCCTACCTCCGGTTGCGCGGCCGCGAAGGGATGGGCCTGGGCGACGTGAAGATGCTCGCCATGGTCGGGGCCTTTCTGGGGTGGCCGCACATGCTCGTGACGCTGCTGATCGCCTCGCTGTCCGGTTCGCTGGTCGGCGGGGCCATGGTCGCCGCGAGCCGGGGCAACCTGAGCTACCCCTTGCCGTTCGGGACGTTCCTGGCCGCCGGCGCCCTCCTGTCCACCCACGCCGCCCCGCCGCTGATCCACTGGTATCTCTGGCGCTGGTGGTGAAACGGCGGCAACCTCTTCGCCTCGCGTCACGATGTCGACCGCGCCGCCCCGAAGCGTGCGCCCGGCGGTGATGCCCCCCGGCCGCCGTTCCCGAGGCGTCTGCGACGCGTGCGGCGCGCAGAACAGCGGGACCGGACCCTCGGGTCGGGGCGTCTTCACTCCCGCCTGAGCAACCCGCCCGGCTCCGTCGCCCCGCGATGGGGCCCCGCCGCGACCGGTCCGATGGCCGCCTGCGCGGGTTGGCTCGGATACTGCGCTGGCTTGGATATTGCTTCCGAATCCGGCATGGAAGATAGCCCTCCCCCGCCGCCCCGCGATCCGTTCGTTCGCGCCTGCGCCGATCACGGCATCGGCCTCGTCGAGGTTCTGGTGGCCGCGGGTCTCTTCGCGGCGCTGGCGGCCGGCGTCGCGCAGCTGTTCGCGATGTCCGCCCGGTCGCTCGTGACGGCTCGCCATCGGACGTCGTCACTCGTGCTCGCCGTCGACCGCATCGAGCAGCTCCGCGCGGGGGGCGCGCCGTCGGCGCCGGCCGGCGGGGCGCCGACGCAGATCGAGTTCCTGAGCGCCGAGGGGCGGGTGCTCGGCCGGGGCGGGGCCGCGCCCCCCGGCACCGTGTACAGGCGCGTGACGTCGGTTCGCCCGCGTGCCTCGCAGCCCGGGATGCTGGTCGTGAGCGTCCGGGTCGGTCTCGGTCGCGGGCGCGACGAGGGCGTCTCCCGAGGCGCGGCGCCGCACGAGGTCCTGTTGGTCACGCTGCTGCCCGCGCCGGAGGGGTCGTGACGGCGGGCCGGCAGGCCTCCCGTCGCGGAGACCGCGAGCTCGCGGCCCGGGTCGGGCCCCTCCCCGGGGAGGCCGGACTGTCGCTCATCGAGACGGTCGTCGCGATGACGCTGACCCTGGTGGTTCTGGCCGCGGTCTACGGCGCCGTACGCCCCGCGTTGCTGCTGAACCGGTCGCTGCCTGCGATGGCCGACGGGCAACAGCGGTTGCGGCACGCGTTCGATCGACTGCGCGCGGACCTGATGGCGGCGGGACGGGGAACCGCGCGGGTAGAGGCGGGGCCGCTCGGGCGGATGCTGCCGCCGATCGTGCCGTACCGGATGGGGCGCCGGGCGCGCGACGGCGAACATCGGCAGGCCCGATCCGATGCGATCACGACGCTGACGGTCTCGCCGGACGGCGGCGCCGAGGCCCGGCTTCTGGATGCCGCGGGCGGTTCGGGCGCGGAGGTCCGGCTGGCCCCGGGGGCCGCCTGCGCCCGGCCGGGCTGCGGCTATCGCGCCGGCGACCTGGCGCTGGTCTTCGACGAACGGCCCGCCTGGGCCCTTTTCCGGGTGCGCGACACCGGAGAGCGGACGCTGGTGCTGGATCAGGTCGGTCCGGCCGCCACCGCCTTCGCGGCCGGTGCGGTGGTCGCTCCCGTCGACGTCCGTCACTACTATTTCGACGAGGAACGGAGGCAGCTCAGGCGGTACGACGGCTGGCGGGGCGACTTCCCGATGGTGGACGGCCTCGCCGCGCTCCGGTTTCGGTTCTTCGGCGGCGCGGAGGCTGCCGGATCGCCGTGTACGGCCGAGGCGTCGGACGCGCGGCGGGGGCGGCTGGAGGAGATTCCCCTGGAGCGGTTCACCGACGGGCCCTGGTGCGGCCCGGCGGGGGCGCCGTTCGATGGGGACCTGCTCCGGGTGCGGGCGATCGGACTCGACATTCGTGTCGGGAGCGTGGTTCCCGAGGGGACGGGCCCCGTCCGACGCCTGCTCGCCCCCGGCTCCGTCGCCGGCGGCGCGGTCGCGGAGGGCTACCGCGTCGCCGCCGTCGTCGCGCCGCCCAACCTGGCGATGGTGGTGGGCAGTGCGACGGAATGAGACGGGGAGCGCGCTCCTCGTGACGCTGGCGGCCGGCGCCCTGGTGTCCGCCCTGGCGGGGGTCCTGGTCGCGATCGTGATGATGGAGGAGGCGGTCGAGGCCAACCACCGGCGCGGGGTGCAGGCGTGGTACGCGGCCGACGGGCTGCTGTCGAGCGTGGTCGCCGATCTCGCGCTCGAGCCCGACTGGAACGCCGGCCTCGACGGCTCCGGTCCCGCCCGGTTCCGGTCCGGGCCGGCCTCGGTGAGGTTGCCGGACGGGTCGGTGGTGGACGCCGAGGCGGAGACGGGCGCCCTCCCGCCGGGCGGCGGTCGGCCCGGCGCCCCCCCGTGGCGTCTGTTCGCCTGGGGCTGGCTGGGTGACCTGGCGGGTGCGCCGGACCGGGCCCCGCGCCTTTACCTCGCGGCGTGGATTCGCGGCGACCTCCCCGACCCCGGCGCCGACCCGCCGGCGGAGACGAACGGGCGCCTCGTGGTGCGCGCCGCGGCGTTCGGCCCGTTTCGCGTCAGGCGGGAGGTGGAGGCGACCCTGACGAGACGGGACGGCGCGGTCCGGCTGGTCGCCTGGAACGTCGTGCGCTAGCCCGAAGGCGACGATTGGCGGGCCAGGAGTCTCGCCGTAGAACGGTGCAGACTCCTGGCAGGGTTGGTTGGGCGCCAAGCGGAGCCGAAGGCGACGATTGGCGGGCTAGGAGCCTCGGACGCCGATGGTGCGCAGCGCGCGCCGGATGTCCTTCTCGGCGACGTCGTCGACGATGACGGTGTCGCCGATGCCGTGCGGCAGCACGAAGTGCAGGCGTCCCTCGACGACCTTCTTGTCGCGCTGCATGGCCGCGAGCACGTCCGCCGCCGACAGGTCCGTCACCGACGGCAGCGGCCCCATCCGTCCCACGAGCTCGGTCAGGGCCGCGTGGTCGCCCTTGTCGATCAGGCGGCGGTCGGCCGCGACCCGGGCCGCGACCAGCATGCCGTAGGCCACCGCCTCGCCGTGTCGGAGGCGCCGGTACCGGGTGACCGCCTCGAGGGCGTGGCCGGCCGTGTGCCCGAAGTTCAGGATGCGGCGCCGCCCTCCCTCGCGCTCGTCGTCGGCGACGACGTCGGCCTTGATTCGGCACGAGGCGGCGACGATGTCGACCAGCGGCTCCGGCTTGCGCGCGAAGATCCCGGGCAGGCCGTCCACGAGCCGGTCGAAGAGCGGCCGGTCGGCGATGACCCCGTACTTGACGACCTCGTAGAGGCCGGCGCGCAGCTCGCGGCGGGGCAGGGTGTCGAGGAGCTGGGGGTCGGCGATGACCGCGGCGGGCGCATGGAAGGCGCCGATCAGGTTCTTGCCGAGCGGATGGTTGACCCCGACCTTGCCGCCGACGGCGCTGTCCACCTGGGCGAGCAGGGTCGTCGGCACGTGCACGAGGTCGACGCCGCGCAGATAGGTCGCGGCCGCGAACCCGGCCGTGTCGCCGAGCACGCCGCCCCCGACCGCGACGATCGTCGATTGCCGGTCCGCCCCCGCGCGGATCAGGGCCTCGTAGATGCGCGACACCGTGTGCAGCGTCTTCGAGCGCTCTCCGTCCGGCACCAGCAGAGGCTCGACGTTCGGCAGCGCGGCCTGCACGGTCTTGCCGTGCCGGGCCCACACCGTGGGACTGGAAACGAGGAACCGGCGCTCGCCGACTCCGGCGTCGGAGAGCCGCTGGTCCATCCGGGCGGCGAGCCCGTGGGCCACGAATACCGGGTAGGTCCGCGTTGCGCTGGCGACGTCTATCCGAATCGGTCTCATGAAGGTCAGTGGGTTGCGCGGCCGCCCCGCACCGGGGGCGAAGCCGTTCGAATGCGGAATGGTAGGATAGCAGTTTTGCCCGGAGGGCCCGCGCCGATGTCGGACAAGGACGCCGCGTTCGTGAAGGAGATCACCCCTCGATCCGAGGATTTTTCCCGGTGGTATACGGACGTCATCCGCCGCGCCGAGCTCGCCGACTACTCGCCGGTCAAGGGCAGCATGGTCATCCGGCCCTACGGCTACGCCATGTGGGAGCTCATGCAGCAGGCCCTCGACCGCCGCATCAAGGCGACCGGGCATGTCAACGCCTACTTCCCGATGTTCATCCCCGAGGGGCTGCTCAAGAAGGAGGCCGCGCACGTGGAGGGGTTCGCCCCGCAGGTGGCCTGGGTGACCCACGGCGGCGACGAGAAGCTCGAGGAGCGGCTGGTGGTGCGCCCGACCTCGGAGGCGATCATCGGCACGATGTACTCGAAATGGATACAGTCGTGGCGCGACCTGCCGGTGCTCATCAACCAGTGGGCCAACGTCGTGCGGTGGGAGAAGGTGACCCGGCTGTTCCTGCGCACCACCGAGTTCCTGTGGCAGGAAGGCCACACCGTGCACGAGACCGAGGCGGAGGCGCAGGCCGAGACGCTGAAGATGCTGGGCGTGTACAAGGACTTCTGCGAGACCGAGCTGGCGATGCCGGTGCTGGAGGGCCGCAAGACCGAGAGCGAGAAATTCGCGGGGGCGGACAAGACCTACTCGATCGAGGCGCTGATGGGCGACGGGCGGGCCCTCCAGGCGGGCACGTCCCACAACCTCGGGCAGAACTTCGCCAAGGTCTTCGACATCACGTTCCAGGGGCGCGACAAGACGGTGCAGCACGGGTGGCAGACGTCCTGGGGCATGACGACGCGGCTCATCGGCGGGGTCATCATGACCCACGGCGACGACAGCGGCCTGATACTGCCCCCGCGCATCGCGCCGCACCAGGTCGTCATCGTGCCGATCCCGCGGGGCGACTGGCGCGAGACGGTGCTGCCGCACGCCGAGCGCATCCGGGAGGAGCTCGTGGCCCGCGGCGTCCGGGTCATGCTCGACGACCGCGAGGAGCACTCGCCCGGCTGGAAGTACTCGGAGTGGGAGATGCGCGGGGTGCCGCTGCGCCTCGAGATCGGCCCCCGGGACATCAGGAACGAGCAGGTCATGCTGGTGCGCCGCGACACCCGGGACAAGACGCCGACCCCCATGGACGGCCTCGCCGGCCGGATCGAGGAGCTGCTGGCCACCGTCCAGCAGGCGCTGTTCGACCGGGCCGTCGCGTTCCGGGACGAGCACACCGTGAGGACCGCCGACCGGGACGAGTTCGACGCGGTCCTCGAAGGCCGCCCCGGCTACGTGATCGCGCCGTGGTGCGGCGACGCCGACTGCGAGACGCGCATCAAGGCCGCCACCCAGGCGACCATCCGCAATCTGCCGCTCGAGCCGCCTCCCCCATCGGGCAGCTGCATACAATGCGGCAAGCCGGGTCAGGTTGACGCGTACTTCGCCAAGTCGTACTGAGGAGGGACGGCCCGGGCGGCATGAGGCCGGCCCGGCGCGAGAGCTCGGGCGTCGCGTCGACGCCGTTCGGCTGGCGCGACCCGGTTCGAGGCCCTCGCGGGTCCCGGCTTAGCCTGGTGCATCCCATGGAACACCCAACCGCGATCGACCCGCGCGAGCACGCCGTCTATGCCCCCGGCAAGATGGGCAAGAGCACCCTCTTCCGCTCCGAGCGCGTCATGGTGGGCCTGAACGCGTTCGAGCCCGGCCAGTCCCATGCGCTCCACGCGCACGAGGACATGGACAAGGTCTACCACGTCATCGAGGGGCGGGGCGTGTTCCTGCTCGAGGGCCGCGAGGTGCCGATGCAGGCGGGCGCGCTGCTCGTGGCCCCTGCCGGCGAGCCCCACGGCATCCGCAACCCGGGGCCGGGACGGCTCCTGGTGCTCGCGATCCTCGCGCCGGGCCCGCGGTAGCGCGGCCGCGCTACCACGCTACCTGACGGTCGCGTTGGGAGTCTCGCTGGCGCTTGATTTCTGCGGCTCCGCTTGCCGCCGTCCCGCACCGCCCCGCCGGGTGCGTCAGAGGTCGTCGCCGTCCTTCCGCCTGGGCGCGACGAGCCAGGCGATCCCGATGCTCACGCCGTAGAGCACGATCATCGGCGCGGCCATCATCGTCAGGGTGGCCGGATCCCCGGTCGGGGTCAGCACCGCGGCGATGATGAAGATGATGAGAATGGCGTACTTGGTGTTCCGTATCAGGTAAGGCGCGGTGAGAAGCCCGATCCGGGCGAGGAAGTACACCACCGTCGGCATCTGGAACACGACGCCGCAGGCGAGCATCAGCCGGACGTAGAGCGAGAACGTCGGCTGCAGCCGCGGCATGAACGTGACGTATTCCGTCGAGAAGCTGCCCAGGAAGAGCCACGCGACCGGAAACAGGAGGTAGTGCGAGAAGAGGCAACCTCCGGTGAAGAACAGAGTCGACAGGCTGACGAAGGGAATCGCGAACCGCTTCTCGTGGGCATACAGGCCGGGGGCCACGAAGAGCCAGAACTGCGTGAGCACGACCGGCATCGCGAGGATCAGCCCGACGAGGGCCGCCACCTTGATGGAGAGGAAGAACGCTTCCGTCGGCTCCGTGAAGATGAACTCGCCGCCCTCGGGGAGTATCGCGTTCAGCGGCACCATGATGAACGCGGTGATCCGCTCGTGGAAGAAGTACGCGGCGACGAACGCCACGAAGATCGAGCTGACCCCGGTGATGAGCCGCTTGCGCAGCTCGTCGAGATGGTCGAGGAAGGACATCCGACCGCCGCCGCCGTCGAACTCGTCCTCGCCGAGCTCTTCGCGGTCGGGCCGATCGGGGGCGGGTCGGGTCTCGAGCTGCGTTTCGGGGTCCGTTTCCGGGGTGTCGGGAACGGGAACGCCGGATATGGCCATGGCTTCCGATCAGACCGCGCCGGGCTGGTTCTGGTGCGGGTCGTTCGCAGGGGCGGCGGGCGCGGGCTCGGGCTGGGGCTCGGCGGCCGAAGCGGGCGTGGGTTCGCCCGCCGGGCTCGGAGCCGGCTCCACCGGGTCGATCTCCTGCCCCAGGGTATTGGGCACCGGATCAGGAGCCGGGACGTTCGCGTGGGCCGAGACCGGCGCGGGAGACGGGGTCGGCGCCGGCCTGGCGGTCTCCCGACGGGACTGCTCCTCGACGTGTATCTCGTCCTCCAGCGTATGGCGCAGGTCGTTCGACGCGCGCTTGAACTCGCCCAGGCTCTTGCCGATCGATCGGCCGAGCTCCGGCAGCTTGCGCGGCCCGAACACGATCAGGGCGATGACCAGAATGACGACCAGCTCCATCGTTCCGATCGAACCAATCATGATCGCGGCTCCTCGCTGCGCTCGTGCCGGATGGCGCCGGCACGGGAGTACTGCCGCAGGGATGGCGGCTGGCATGACACAGATCCCAGACTGACAATTATAGGAACGAGCGGGCCGCACGGTCAAGCCGCGGGCCCGGTTGGGCTCGGCTTAAGTCATTCCTGTACAGCGTTTTAGTCATCACCTCGTTCCGTTGTGGCGCCGGCTGCGGTCGGCGCCGCCGGTCCGGGCCGGCCGGGCCGCCGCGAGCGGCGGCATGGCCCGGGGCGCCCGCCGGCCGCCCGCCCGTCGATTGGTGCGGCATCCCGTCCCGTTTCTGTTAGCATCTAGCCATGACTGGAAGGCGAACTCTGACGATGGCGGTGGTGGTCGTGGTCGGGTCCGCGGTGCTGGGCGGATTCTTCGGGGGGCGCGTGCTGGCGGGTCAGGACCGCCTCGACGAGCAGTACGAGGCGTTCGCGACCGCCCTCGCGGCGGTCGAGACCAAGTACGTCGGCGACGTCGATTCCGAGCAGCTCGTCTACCGGGCGACCGCGGGCATGCTGCAGCGGCTCGACCCGCACTCGAACTTCATGGACCCGCGTTCTTATGCGCGCCTCCGCGAGCGGCAGGGGGGGCGGTACTACGGCCTGGGCATCTCCATCAACGTCATCAACGGCGACCTCACGGTGATGAGCCTCTTCGAGGGGTCGCCCGCCTATCGCCGGGGCATCCGGCGCGGCGACGTCATCGCCCGCATCGAGGGCGATGACGCCGGCGGCATCACCAACGACGAGGCCGTCGGCAAGCTGCGCGGCCCCAAGGGCAGCACCGTCAGGGTGTCCATCCGGCGGCGGGGTTACGACCAGCTGATCGATCTGGACGTCGAACGGGACGAGATCCACATCCCCACCGTCGAGGGGGCGTTCATGGTCGACGCCACCACCGGGTACGTGCGCCTGGGCGACTTCTCGGAGACCAGCTCGAGGGAGCTGCGTCAGGCGCTGCAGGGGCTGGACGACCTCGGGATGGAGCAGCTTCTTCTGGATCTGCGGGAGAACCCGGGCGGGCCCCTCGACCAGGCGATCCGGGTCTCGAACGAGTTCCTGCCGCGAGGCGACCTCATCGTCTATACCCGCGGTCGGATACAGAACTCCGACCAGGACTACCATGCGCGGGAGGACGGCGGCCACGTCGACGTCCCCCTCGTCGTGCTCGTGAACCGCCAGAGCGCCAGCGCCGCGGAGATCGTGTCGGGGGCGGTCCAGGACCACGACCGCGGCCTCATCGTCGGGGAGACCACGTTCGGGAAGGCGCTGGTGCAGTCGGTCTTCCGGGTGAGCCGCGACGCGGGCCTGGCCCTGACCACGGCGCGGTACTACACGCCGAGCGGACGCATGATCCAGCGGCCCTGGGATGGGACGTTCGACGAGTACCTGACCTACTCGCTGCGGGACCAGAAGCCCTCGGAGAAGGACCCGGACGAGCGGCGGCTGACGAACGGCGGGCGGGAGGTGTACGGCGGCGGGGGCATCGAGCCCGACTACTTCCTGGCCGGGCCCATCGAGGGGTTCGACCCGACGCGGTTCGGGCGCCTGCTGTTCGCGCGGCAGGAGTTCGCCACGTTCGCCGAGCGCTTCTCGGCCGAGGGCGACACCCGCATCGAGGACCAGGGCGAGGGCCGCCAGCGGCTCGCGCCCGGGTTCGCCATCGACGACGCCATGATGGGTGCGTTCCGCGCCCAGCTCGAGGAGCGGGGCCTGACCATCGACGAAGAGGCGTTCGGCGCCGACGTCGACTTCATCCGGGCCATGATGCGATACGAGATCGATCTCGCCCTCTTCAGCGTGGAGGAGGCGCGGCGCAACCTCACCGCCGCCGATCCGCAGGCGCAGCTGGCCCTGACCCTGTTTCCCGAGGCCGAGCGCCTGCTGCGGCGGTCACGGCAGGGCGCCGCCGCCGTCGCGGCGGGGCAGTAGCCGGCGCGTGAATCGCTTGCTCGTCGGGCGCGGTGCTGATACACTGCCCGGCGAGTCTTCCGGCGGCGGTGCCGACGGTTTCCCGGCGGCGTCGAGAGAGCCTCAGGTCTTTTCGCAGCGTTCCCAGCCGCTCGAAAAGGGGTGATAGTCCTTTACCCCGTTTCGGGCGGCTGTTTTGGTGTACCGACTCCCATGCGCCTGCAGCAGCTCGCCATCTCCGGCTTCAAGAGCTTCCCCGAACGGGCCAACCTCGTG
Source organism: Vicinamibacterales bacterium (assembly GCA_963663815.2). Classification (GTDB taxonomy): domain Bacteria; phylum Acidobacteriota; class Vicinamibacteria; order Vicinamibacterales; family UBA8438; genus JAJEEA01. The sequence continues at coordinate 6,775,722 of OY760734.1, forward strand.
TTCGACGACGGGGTGACCGCCATCGTCGGCCCCAACGGTTGCGGCAAGAGCAACGTCATCGACGCCATCACGTGGGTCCTCGGCGAGCAGAGCGCCAAGAGCCTGCGCGGCGAGCGCATGGAAGACGTCATCTTCGCCGGGAGCGACGGCCGGAGGCCGATCGGCACGGCCGAGGTCAAGCTGTATCTGGCCCAGGTCGCGGCGGCCCCGGGGCAGGTCGGCGGACCCGATCCGAAGGGGCACCCGCCCGAGGCGCCGGCCGACGCGGCCTCCGGGCCCGCGCCCGCCGGCCCGCCGCCGGACCCCGCGGACGACGGTCAACAGATCGCGACGGCCGACCATACGGCTCCCGCGCCCGCGCCCGCCGACCTGCCGCTGGACGATGCGGACATCGACGATCTCCTGCCCCTCATCACGCGGGACATCGAGGTCGGTCGCCGGCTGTACCGCTCGGGCGAGAGCGAGTATCTGATCGACGGCCGCGTCTGCCGGCTGCGGGACATCCAGGACCTGCTGATGGACTCGGGCGTCGGCGTCAAGGCGTACGCGGTCATCGAACAGGGCAAGATCGGCCAGATTCTCGGCGCCCGCCCGACGGAGAGGCGGCAGCTGCTGGAGGAGGCGGCCGGCGTCACCAAGTACAAGAGCCGCCGGCGGGCGGCCGAGCTCAAGCTGGACTCGGCGCGGCAGAACCTGACCCGGGTCGACGACATCGTCTACGAGGTCGAGAAGCAGCGGCGGTCGCTCAAGCGCCAGGCCGCCAGGGCCCGGCGCTATCGCCGGCTGCGCGAGGAGCTTCGGCGCTGGGAGACGCTGGGGTTCGCCCGGCGCCACGGGGCACTCGCGGCCGAGCTCGAGACCGCCCGCACCCGGCTCGCGGCCGCGCGCGAGGTCGAGGAGGCGGCGGCGGCCCGGGTGGCGACGGTCGAGGGGAACCGCGAGCGGCGCCAGATCGAGCTGGCGGAAGGGGAGAGCGGCGCCACGCGCAGCCGGGACGCCGCGCATGCGCTCGATCTGGCCGTCGAACGGCGCCAGCAGCAGCTGACCTTCGACGGCCGGCAGATCGAGACCCTGGCCGACTCGCTGTCCGAGATCGCGGCCGAGCTGACCCGGCTTCGGGCGAGGCGCGAGCCGGCCCGGAACGAGCTCGAAGCCCAGATCGACGAGGCGCGCCGTTGCGTGGCCGAGCGCGACGGTGTCGGTGCGACCCTGCGGTCGAAGGAGGAGGAGGTCGCCCGGGCCCAGCTCGCCCTCGACGGGCTCGACGGCGACGTCGAGGCGGCCCGTAGCGAGGTGTTCGCGGTCGTCAACGCGGCGACGGCGTTGCAGCACGCCGTCGAGCACGCGTCGGCCAGTCACGAGCGGCTGGGCGCGTCGATGGCCAAGCTCGACGCCGAGGCCGCGGACCTCGCCATCGAGGCCCAGGCGCTGACGGCGGAGCGGGCGCGGCTCGATACCGGGGAGCGCGAGACGAGGGCGGCGCTCGAACGGGTCAACGCGGCGTGCGCCGAACGCGAGGCCGAGCTCGTCTCCGTGCGTCGCGAACGCGAGGTGCTGGCGCGGGACCTCCGCGAGCGCGAGCAGGGGCTGGCGGGGCTGGCCGGCCGTCTGACCTCGTTGCGCGACCTCGAGGCGAGCCGCGCCGACTATACCGACGCCGCGAGACTGCTGCTGTCGGCCGACGGGTCGGAGGTGCGTCATCTGGGGTCGGTCGCGGACCATCTCGAGGTGGCGCCGGGACGCGAGCGGGCCGTCGAGGCCTGCCTCGGCGATCTGCTGCAGCACGTCGTCGTCGCGTCCCGGGCCGATGCCGAGGCGGGCATCGCGTTCGTTCGCAGCCGGGGCGCCGGCCGGGTCGGCTTCCTGCTCGTCGAGGGCGCCGGCGGGACGCCTTCGGCCCCGGACGCGCCTGCCCCTTCGCTCGAGTCGGTGGCCGGCGCGGTCGAGGTCGCCGGTCCGGGAGCCGCCGCCGTGGGGGCCGCCATCGCCGATCACTGGCTGGCGCCGTCGCTCGAGGCGGCGGCGGAAGCGGCCGGGCTGACCGCGGCGCCGATAGCGACGCCCGAGGGAGACGTGTTCCGCGGCCCGGCGCGGTTGGACGGCGGGGCCAAGGCGGAGGCGCGCGGCATTCTCGCCACCAAGCGGCAGATCCGGGAGCTCGAAGAGCAGATCGAGGCCGGAGAGGCGGCGGTGGAGCGTCTGGCCGGCGCCCTCGCCGAGCGCGACGCCGCGGCGGCGTCGGCCGACACCGCCCTCGCCGAGCTGAAAGGGGAACGGCATCAGCACGAGAAGGCGATGCTGGCTCACGAGATGCAGCGGGCCGCGGCGGCCGCGGCGGTGCAACGGCTGGCAGAGAAGAAGGACCAGATAGAGGCCGAACGGCGCACGGTGGACGAAGAGCGCGCGGGCCTCGAAGTGCGTCGCGACGAGGCGCGGGCCTCGATCGAGCGGCTCGAGGGCGAGCAGCGCGTCGCCGACGAGCGTCTGGCCGCGGCGCAGCGCCGGGTCTTCGACGGGCGGGAGTCGATCGAGAAGCTCCGCCGCGACGGGGCCGAGGTGAAGGCCGGACACGCGGCGCTGGTCGAGCGGGCGTCCGCGCTCGAGGCCGGCGTCCTGCGGATAGAGCGCGCCAATCGGGAGCTCGAGGAGCGTCTCGAGCACCGCACCGCCGAGCACGCGCGGGTCGGCGCCGCTCGCGAGGCGCTCATCGCCTCGGTGGCCGAGTCCAGGCGGCAGCTCGACGACGAGGTCGAGAAGCTGGCGGCCCTGCGGGAAGAGGTCCGCGCCGCCGACCAGCAGGTGCTCGACCTGCGCGGCCGCCTCGAGACCGAGGACGGGGCGGTGCGCGTGGCGCGCGGCGCCCTCGAGGAGCGGCGCGGCGAGGCGGCGGCGATCGATCTCGCCCGGGTCACGGCCGAGCGCGATCTCGACCACCTGGCGGAGACCTGTCGAGACGCGCTCCAGATGACCCTCGAGGAGGTCTCGGCCCGGGCGGAGCAGATCGAGCGGGAGGGCCCGGCCGAGGCCGGGCGGCTCGCCGGCGAACCGGACGGGGCCGGCGAATCGGCGGAGGACGGTGAATCGGCGGAGGACGGCGAGACGGCCGAAGGCGGCGATCGGGCCGCCGCCCCGGAACCCGGCGAGCCGGCCGCGGCGGCGCCGCGGACCGCGTCCGGGACGGGCGAGGCGGCGGTCGACATCGAGGAGACGACGGCGGCCCTGCGGGAGAAGATCGAGCGTCTCGGCCCCGTGAACATGATGGCCATCGAGGAGTTCGATGACCTCGACGAGCGGTACGAGTTCCTGACCGCGCAGCGGAAGGACCTGGTGGAGTCGATCGCCGCGACCGTCGAGGCCATCGCCAGAATCAACAAGACGACGCGCGAACGGTTCCGGCAGGCGTTCGACGCCATCAACACCCACTTTCAGCGGACGTTCTCCACCCTGTTCGGCGGCGGCCGGGCGGGCCTCGCGCTGCTCGACGAGACGGACCTGCTGGAGAGCGGCATCGACATCATCGCCCAGCCCCCCGGCAAGCGCCTGCAGAGCATTCAGCTCCTCTCCGGCGGCGAGAAGGCGCTGACGGCCATGGCCCTGATGTTCGCGATCTTCAGGTTCAAGCCGAGCCCCTTCTGCCTGCTCGACGAGATCGACGCGCCCCTCGACGAGGCCAACATCGGCCGCTTCGTCGAGATGCTGCGGGGCATGCAGTCGGAGACGCAGTTCATCCTCGTCACCCACAACCGCAAGACGATGGAGATTGCCGATCGCCTGTACGGGGTGACGATGGAGGAGCCGGGGGTCTCGAAGCTGGTCTCGGTGCAGCTGGGCCAGGCGTAGCGCCGTTTCGGGCTGGCGCGACCCCCACGGTAGTCTTGCTGGCGAGAAACCTGCCGGGCTAGGAGTCTGCGCCGTTCTACGGCGCAGACTCCTGGCAGGGTTGGTTGGGCGCCAAGCGGAGCCGAAGGCGACGATTGGCGGGCTAGGCCTGGCCCGACGGCCGCCGCTCACGGCGATTGCCGGCCTCCGCGTCGCCGGCCGGCTTGTCGAGCAGCGCCTTGCGGCTCAGCCGGATCTTGCCGGACGGGTCGACGTTGATCACCTTCACGAGCACCTGCCCGCCTTCCTCGAGCTCGTCCCGCACGTCCTTGACGCGGTAGTGCGCGATCTCCGAGACGTGCAGCAGGCCGTCGACCCCCGGCAGCACCTCGACGAAGGCCCCGAAGTCGGTGATGCGCTGCACGGTGCCCAGGTACGACTTGTTCAGCTCCGGGGTCGCGGTGAGCTCCTCGATGATCGAGAGCGCGCGCTGGGCCGACTCGTCGTCGTTCGACGCCACGTTGACGTGGCCGTCGTCCTCGACGTCGATGCGCACGCCCGTCCGTTCGATGATGCTGCGGATGGTCTTGCCGCCGGGGCCGATGACGTCGCGGATCTTGTCGACGGGAATCTTGATGGTGACGATGCGGGGGGCGAACGTCGAGATGTTCGAGCGGGCGTCGGGAAGCGTGGCGCGCATCCGGTCGAGAATGTGCAGCCGTCCCGCCCGCGCCTGCTCGAGCGCCTCCCGCATGATGGCGGGGGTGATGCCGCCGATCTTGATGTCCATCTGCAGGGCGGTGATCCCCGACGCCGTGCCCGCGACCTTGAAGTCCATGTCGCCGTAGTGGTCTTCCGCGCCGGCGATGTCGCTCAGCACCGCGTGACGTCCGGTGGCCTCGTCGAGGATGAGGCCCATGGCCACCCCCGCCACCGGCGCCTCGAGGGGGACGCCGGCGTCCATCATGGCCAGGGTGCCGCCGCAGACCGAGGCCATCGACGACGACCCGTTCGACTCCAGGATGTCGGAGACCACCCGAACGGTATAGGGGAACGCCTCTTCGCCGGGCAGCACCGGCAACAGGCTGCGCTCGGCGAGGTTGCCGTGGCCGATCTCGCGCCGGCCGGGGCCGCGCAGGAACTTGACCTCGCCCACCGAGAAGGGGGGGAAGTTGTAGTGCAGCATGAACCGGCGGAAGATCTCGCCGTCGACCTGCTCTATCTTCTGCTTGTCGTCGGCGGTGCCGAGGGTCGCGGTGACCAGGGCCTGGGTCTCGCCGCGGGTGAACACGGCCGAGCCGTGCGTGCGCGGGAGGAGGCCGACGTCCGAGGTGATGGTGCGGATCTCGTCGAACGCGCGGCCGTCCAGCCTCTTGCCCCGTTCGAGCACCTCGTCCCGGAGCACCTTCTCCTTCAGGCCCTTGAAGACGGCCTTCGCGTCGGCGCGGCGCTCGGGGTCGTCTTCGGGCAGCGTCGCGAGGTGGTCGGCGAGCACCCGGTCGACGGCGGCATAGTTCTCGAGCTTGTCGCGGATGCGCATGGCGTCGGCGAGGGGGCCGAGCACCGCGTTCTCGACCTCGCTGACGCGATCGGCCGCCGGCGCCTTCGACTCGATGCTCAGCTTCGTCTTGCCGGCGGCCTCGGCCAGCTTGTCGATCTCGTCGATGATGCCGCGGATGGCCTCGTGGCCGGCCGCCAGCGCGTCGAGCATCTCCGATTCCGAGACCTGCTGGGCCCCCGCCTCCACCATGACGAGGGCGTCCCGGCTGCCCGTGACCACGAGGTCCAGCCGTCCCTTCCGCCGCTGGTCGTAGGTCGGGTTGATCAGCAGCTGGCCGTCGAGCAGCCCGACCCGGACCGCCGCGATGGTCGCCGCCATCGGAATCTCGGAGGCCGCGAGCGCGGCCGAGGCGCCGGTCAGGGCCAGCACGTCCGAGTCGTTGTCGGTGTCGGCGGAGATGACGAAGGCCACGACCTGCGTCTCGTGATGCCAGCCGGCGGGGAAGAGCGGCCTGATCGGCCGGTCGATGAGGCGGCTCGTCAGCACCTCCTTCTCCGGCGGCTTGCCCTCGCGCTTGAAGAACCCGCCCGGAATGCGTCCCGAGGCGTAGGTGTTCTCCCGATAGTCGACGGTCAGGGGAAGGAAGTCGATCCCCTCGCGAACGCCGGACGCGTAGCACGCGGTGACGAGGACCATGGTGTCGCCGTAGCGCACCACGACCGAGCCGTTCGCCTGTCTGGCCAACCGGCCGGTCTCGAGGGTCAGGGGGTGCCCGCCGACATTCACTTCGCCTGTAAACATGATTCCACTCCAGTGCGCACCGAACGGCGAGGAGACGAGCGAGGGGGAGAGCCGGCAGCGAGACGGGGCCGTCGGCCTACTTGCGAAGTCCCAACCGGCGGATCAGATCGGCGTATCGCCCCGTGTCCTTCGACTTGAGGTAGTCGAGGAGCCGCCGCCGCTGCCCGACCAGCTTCAGCAGCCCACGGCGCGAGTGGTGGTCCTTTGCGTGGATCTTGAAGTGTTCCGTCAGATAGCTGATACGCTCGCTGAGCAGGGCGACCTGCACCTCGGGCGAACCGGTATCCGTCTGATGTACTCGATACGAGCCGATGAGCTCGGTCTTTTGATCCTTGTGTAGCACCACTGCCGACTACTCCGATCCGGGATCCAGATACCGACAATGCGAGCTGGCTCAGCAGTCCGTGCCCCAAGCCGCAATCAACGTCGTCAACGACTTCATCCCTCTCACACTGGTCAACCGAGCAATCCTACACTAGAACGATCCTGGGATGCAAAGCCCCGCCGGCCGTCGACTCGGCGATCGCCAGCAGTCGTCCGTCGGCGTCCAGCAGCCTGATCCGCGCCCCCGGCCGCGGCGCCCCGGCGCCCCCGGCCGGCGCGATGTCCGCGGGGCCGAGGGGATTGCCGTGCTCGGCCCGGCGCGCCCCCCGCCCGGTGACGACGACGCCCGGCAGCTCGGGAAGCAGGCCCTCGAGGGGCACGAGTCGGGCCGCCGCGGGCGTGCCCTCCTCGACGATGGCGGCCAACGGCACGGCGTCGGCCAGCGTGAATCGGCCGTGCCGCTCGCGTCGCAGCGTCTCCAGGCACGCCCCGCAGCCCAGCGACTCGCCGAGGTCCCGCGCCAGCGCCCGTACGTAGAAGCCGGCCGAGCAGGCGATTCGGCACCGCACCCGGGCGCCCTCGATCGACAGCACCTCCAGCCCGTCGACCGTGACGCGAACCGGGGGGGGCTCGGCCGGACGCTCCCGTCTCGCCAGCTCGTAGGCCCGCACCCCCGCGATCTTCTTGGCCGACACGGCCGGGGGGCGTTGCAGGTAGGACCCCACGAAGCCGGCCGCGGCTTCCGCCACCGCCTCGGGGGGGGGCGCCGGACCCGCCGCGCCGCGCTCGCGGCCGGCGTCCGATCCGCCGACCACGGCGCCGCCGATGTCGCACGTGTCCGTCGCCAGTCCCAGCCTGATCACCGCGTCGTACTGCTTCGGGGCGCCGTCGAACAGCGAAGCGAGGCGCGTGGCTCGTCCCACCACGAGGGGGAGCACGCCGGTGGCGAGCGGATCGAGGGTGCCGAGGTGCCCCACCTTCCGGCACGCGAGGGCGCGCCGGGCCACGGCCACGATGTCGTGCGACGTCGGGCCGGCCGGCTTGTCGACGATCAGAATCCCGGCCGCCGCCTGCGAGGTGCTCACGCCGGACGCGACTCCGCGATCGCCGCGGCCACCCCGGCCACGAGCCGCGGCCGCACGCCGGGCGTGGGATCTTCGATGGTCAGCCCCGCGGCGTTGCGATGCCCGCCGCCTCCGAACGACACCGCGACGCGCCGCACGTCGATGTCGTCCTTGGACCGCAGGCTCACGCGCAGGGCGGTTCCGGCCTGCTTCAGCAGGATCACCGCCTTGACGTCGGCGGCGGCCAGCGGCAGGTTGACGACGCCTTCCAGGTCGTCGGGCTCGCAGCCCGTCTCCCGCAGCAACGCCTCGTCGACGGCGAGGACCGCGATGCGGCCGTCCCTCTCGAGCTCCATGCGGTCCAGCAGCCGGCCTGTCAGCCGCAGCCGGCCGAGGCTTCCGTTGTTGAAGACGCGCGCGGCGACGGCGGCCGCGTCCACGCCGGCGTCGGCGATGCGGCGGCAGATGTCGAACGTCCGCGCGGTGATGTTGGCGTGCCGGAACGACCCCGTGTCGGTGAGGATGGCGACGTAGACGTTGGTGGCGATCGACGGCGTCAGCTCCGCCCCGAGGACCTCGATCAGCTCGAAGACCAGCTCGCCGCAGGCGCACGCCGATTCGTCCAACCAGTCGACGGCGCCGTACCGGGCGTTGCCGGTGTGGTGATCGATGTTGAGGATGAACCGGTCGTCGAGGCCCGACACCTCCGTTCGCCCGAGGGCGCCGCACTCGAGGACGACGACGGTGTCCGCGCCGTCCTCCACCGAGTCGGCGACCTCGATCGCCGCCGCGCCGGGGAGAAACGCGTAGCGGGCCGGCGGCGGGTCGGCGTTCACCAGCCTGACCTCCTTGCCGAGCCGGGTCAGCGCTTCCGCCAGCGCGAGCTGCGATCCGAGCGAGTCGCCGTCGGGCCGCGCGTGCGAGGTGATGAGGAAGCGGGTGCCGTTCAGCAGGCGGTCCCGTATCAGGGTGCGTTCAGCGGGGGGTCTGGTCATTCGGGGACATCGGATGAATCGGCCGGGTCCGGCGGCGGGGCCGGCCGGTCGAGGTGCAGCTCCTCGAGCACCTGCGCGATCCGCTGCTCTCGTTCGATTGTCTCGTCGTGCACGAAGGTCAGGTCCGGCACGTGCCGGAGCCGAAGCCGGCGGCCGAGCCGTCCGCGGAGGAACGACGCGGCTCGGCGCAGGCCGCGGCCGGCCTGCCGGCGCTCGGCGACGTCGCCCAGGGTCGTGTAGTAGACGCGGGCGTGCTGCAGGTCGCGGGTCATCCGCACGTGGGTCACGGTCACGAGCTCGAGCGCCGGGTCGGACGCCGATGTCCGGAGCAGCGCGCACAGCTCCGCGCGAACCTGCTCGCCGACGCGTTCGGGGCGGGAAGATGGCATGGCGTCTGCTCGGACGGCGGCACCGCTCGGCGCGGCGCGTTCCTCAAATCAGCCACTCGACCTCGCTGCGGACGATCAGGCCCGGCTCGACTCGATCGATCTCGGCGAGGACTCCCTCGAGGGTCCGCTCGGCGATCTCCCGATCGACGCCGATGGACACCGCGCCCAGACCGGCGCGCTGGAGCAGGTCGTGGTGGTCGACCTCGGCGAGCGAGACGTTGAGGCGCCGCACGCGGTCCTTGAGCCGCCGGAGGGTGGCGCGCTTGTCCTTCAGGGACCGCGCGCCGGCGAGATGCAGCTCGATCGAGAGCAGTCCGACAATCATCCGGGAGGCCGTGCGGCGGGGTCCTCGGCCATTCGCGCGCTAGACGGTGGCCGCGACCGTCTCCGTCGAGAACACCTCGATCACGTCGCCCACCTTGATGTCGGCGTATCGCTCGAAGGCGACCCCGCATTCCATTCCGTTCTTCACTTCGTTCACGTCGTCCTTGAACCGGCGGAGCGATCCGATGCGGCCCTCGTGAATGACGACGTTGTCGCGCAGCAGCCGCGCCTGCGTCTCGCTCGATCGGCTGATCTTGCCCTCGACCACGAGGCACCCGGCCGCCGCCCCGAACTTCGGCACCTTGAAGACGTCGCGCACCTGCGCCTGTCCGAGCTGCACCTCCTTGATGGTCGGCTCGAGAAGGCCGGCCATCGCCTTCTTTATCTCCTCGGTCACGTCGTAGATGACGCGATGCAGGCGGATGTCGATGCGCTCCCGTTCGGCCATCGCCGCCGCGTTGCGGTCGGGGCGGACGTTGAATCCGACGATGACGGCGTTCGACGCCGCCGCGAAGACCACGTCCCCTTCGTTGATGGCGCCGGCCCCGCTGCTGAGCAGCCGCACCTTGACCCGTTCGTCGCCGAGCTTGCCGAGGGCGTCGGCGAGGACCTCGGCCGAGCCCTGGACGTCGGCCTTGACGATAATCGGCAGCTCTCTCGTGTCGCCCTCGGCGATCTGCTGCTGGAGCGACTCGAGGGTCAGGCGCCCGCCCTTCTCGCCGAGGGTCTTCTCCTTGGCCTGACCCTGCCGCAGCATCGCGATCTGCCGGGCCTTCGCGGCGTCCGCCACCGCCTGGAACGTGTCGCCGGGCTGCGGCAGCCCGGTCAGCCCCAGGACCTCGATGGGGCTCGACGGCCCGGCTTCGCTCTGCTTCTGGCCGCGGTCGTCGATGAGGGCGCGGACCTTGCCGACGATGGGGCCGGCGATGAAGTTGTCTCCGACGGTGAGGGTGCCGTCCTTGACGAGGATCGTGGCCACCGGCCCGCGGCCCCGGTCGATCTTGGCTTCCAGCACCGTCCCGCTCGCGCTCCGTTTCGGATTGGCCTTCAGCTCGCCCAGATCGGTGACCAGCAGGATCATCTCCAGCAGCAGCTCGAGGTTCTGCTGCTGCTTCGCGGACACCGCGACGGTGACCGTCGTGCCGCCCCAGTCCTCGGCCGTCAGACCGAGCTCGGAGAGCTCCGTCTTGACCCGATCCGGGTTGGCGTTCGACTTGTCGATCTTGTTGATGGCGACGATGAGGGGGACCTCGGCGGCCTTGGCGTGGTCGATCGCCTCCCGCGTCTGGGGCATGACGCCGTCGTCGGCGGCCACCACGAGGACGACGATGTCGGTGACCCGCGCGCCGCGGGCCCGCATCAGGGTGAACGCTTCGTGCCCCGGCGTGTCGAGGAAGACGATCTTCCGGCCGTTTATCTCCACCGAATAGGCGCCGATGTGCTGGGTGATGCCGCCGGCCTCCCGCTCGGCGACCCGCGAGTCGCGAATCGCGTCGAGCAGGGTCGTCTTGCCGTGGTCGACGTGCCCCATCACGGTGACCACCGGCGCCCGCGGGGACACGTCGCCCTCGCCGCCGGCGGTGGTCTCGACCTGCAGCATCTCCTCCTCGAACGAGCGCATCTCGACGTCGGCGCCGAACTCCCGCGCCACCATCGTCGCCGTCTCGGTGTCCAGCGTCGTGTTGATGGTCATCATCAACCGCCGCTCGATCAGCTTCTTGAGGACGTCCTTGGCGCGCAGCTCCAGCTTCTCGGCGAGGTCCTTGACGGTCATGCCCTCGGCCAGGGAGATCGTCCGGGTGATCGGCGGCGGCGGCGCCGGAGCGTACGGGGTCGACGGACGCGGCGGCCGCCGCTTGCGCCCGCCGGGCGGACGCGGCGGGGGACGGTACGCGGGCCGATGTCCGACGACGGGCGCGGCGGGCCGCGCGCCCGGGGCGCGCATCGGCTGTGACGGCAGCGGCCGGGGTCCGCCCAGCGGCGCGCTCGGCCGCGACGGCGCCGGCGCGATGGGCCGAGACCCGGGCCGCGGGCGCGGCGGAGCCGCGGGTCGGGCCGCCCCCGGCGGCGCCGGCCGGCGGGTCGGGCCCGGCGGGGCCTTCGGCGGGCGCGGCGAGAGGGTGGTCGGCACCAGCGGCGGCGCCTGCTCCTCGACGCGGAGCCTCAAGGTCGAGGGGACCAGCCGGCCGGTCGGCTTCACGCCGGCCGAGGCCGGCGCCGTGGATGCCGAGGCCGCCGCCCGCGGGCGCGGCGCCTCCGGTTGCCTCGCGGTCGGCGGCGGGGCAGCCGCCGGTTCGGCGGGCGCGTCCGACACGACCGGCGCCTTCGGGCCCGGCGGGGTCTCGGTTGTCGGTTCCAGCCGGGCCGCCGGCGCAGCCGGGACGGGCACGCCCCGCGGAACCGAGGGCGTTGCCGAGGCCGCCGGTTCGGCCGGGGCCGCCGGTTCGGCCGGGGCCGCCGCCGTCTTGGCGGCCGGTTCGACGACGACCGGGCCGCGGGCCGGAGCGGGTGCGGTGGTCTCGGCCGGCCGGGCCGGGGCCGGAGTCGCCGTCGCGACGGCATCCGGCGATACCGGGGCCGGGATCGTGGCGGCCTCGGTCGTGGCGGCGATGCGGATTGTGGGCCGGGCGACGGCGGCCGGCGGCGGGGGAGTGGTCAACGCCGGCGCCGGTGTCGGCGCCGACACCGGCGCCGGAGCCGGAGCTGGAGGCGACGCCGGAGCCGGCGCCGGCAGGCTCTCGTCCGCGTCGGCGACGGCCGGCGGCGGGGCGGGGCGGGGCGACTTCACCAGCCGCGGCGGGCCCAGCCTCGGGCGCAGAGCAGGTTCCGGCGCCTTGGCGCCCTTGCGGCCGGGCGAGGCCGAAATCGAAGAGAACAGGCGTCCTCCGGGCAGGTTCAGGTTGCGCTCGCGGGCGATACGCTTGGCGAACTCCCGGGCGACGATCTCTTCGATGGTGCTCGATGCACTCTTGACTTCGATGCCATGCTCGCGTGCGAGGAGGTCGATCACTTCCTGGCTCGGAATGCCGAGCACTTCGGCGACCTTGTAAATCCGGATCGTGGCCAAAGTCTGTCCTCTGTCTACGCTGTCCGCGCGTTCCCGTTCAACGCCCCCGGCCGGGACGGGGGCGGGGCGTTCCCTCGCCGTCCACCGCCGTCACTCGCCGCCCGGTGCGTCGCGGGTGGTCTCCGCGACATCTCCGGCATCCCCGGTCACGGGGGCCAGCTCGACATCCGGGGCACCCGCGGGCTCGGCGATCGGCTCGAGCCCGTCCTGGGTGACCGCCTCGGTCATGCCGGTGCCCACCGCTCCGCCGGCGGCCATGGTGGCCGCTTCCGCGTCCAGACGGAGCGCCTCGGCCGCGCCCTCCGAGATGCCCAGCACGTTGCTCAGCTCGGCCGCCGAGGCCGAGATCATGCTCTCCACCGTCTCGATGCCGGCCGCGTTCAGCTTCTCCACCATCGCCTGATCGAGTCCCGGCACCGACAACGGCGCCGGCTCCGCCCCGAGCTCGTCGAACTGCGCCTCGACCTCCCGGCGCTTTTCTTCCTCGCTCTTGATGTCGATCTTCCAGCCCGCGAGCTTGGCCGCCAGCCGGACGTTCTGTCCCTTCTTGCCGATCGCCAGCGACAGCTGCCGGTCTTCGACCACGACCTCGATCACCCGTTCGGCGTCGTCGACGATCGAGACGCGCTGCACGCGGGCGGGACTGATGGCGTTGGTCACGAAGGACGTGGCGTCGTCGGACCATTCGACGATGTCGATCTTCTCGCCGCGCAGCTCCCGGATGATGGCCTGCACCCGCGTGCCCTTCATGCCGACGCACGCGCCCACCGGGTCGACGTCGCGCTCGCGCGACGCGACCGCGACCTTGGCCCGATCCCCCGCCTCGCGCACCGCCCCCCGAATCACGACGGTGCCGTCGTAGATCTCCGGCACTTCCTGCTCGAACAGCTTGATGAGCAGGACCGGGTCGGTGCGCGACAGGATGATCTGGGGACCCTTGGTGTTCTTGTTGACCTCCTTGATGACGGCCCGCACGCGGTCGCCGGTCGTGTAGTTCTCCGCCCGCGACTGCTCGCGTCGCGGCAACATGGCTTCGACCTGCCCGACCTCGACGATGATGTCGCCGCTCTCGAAACGCTTGACGAGGCCGTTGATCACTTCTCCCAGCCGTTGGCCGTACTCTTCGAAGACGTTCTCCCGCTCCGCCTCGCGGACCTTCTGGAAGATCACCTGCTTGGCGGTCTGGGCGGCGATGCGGCCGAGCACGTCGGTAGGCTTGGGGAACTCGATCTCCATCCCCGCCTCGGCCTCGTCGCCATAGAGCTCCCGCGCTTCCGTCAGCGCAATCTCCATCGCCGGGTCGGTGACCTGATCGACGATCTGCCGGACCGCGAACAGCTCCACCTGGCCGGTCTCGGGGTTGAAACGGGTCCGCAGGTTCTCGTCCGACTTGTAGTACTTGCGCGAAGCCGTCAGCACGGCATCTTCGATGGCGGTGACGATGATGTCCGCCTCGATGCCCTTCTCCTTGGCCAGCGCGTCTATGGTCTGTTGCAACACGTTGTTCATGACACTTCCCTGCGCCGACCCGGCGGCTACAGCTCGACTTCGAGGCGCGCCCGCGCTACGGCGTCCTCCGGGACCAGTCGCGTCGTCCCGCCGTCCTCGATCACGATGGTCCGGTCGCGGACGGACGCGATCCGTCCCGCGACGAAGCGCTGTCCGTCGATCGGCTCGGCCGTCACGATACGGGCGCGCCGGCCGACGAACCGCACGAAGTCGCCGAGGCCGCGCAGCGGCCGGTCGAGTCCGGGCGACGACACCTCGAGGGTGTACGCGTGGTCGAACGCCGCCTCGACGTCGAGAATCGCGCTGACGTCGCGGCTGACCGTCTCGCAGTCGCTCACCGTCACGCTGTCGCCGCGCTCCGGGCCGGCCTGCGGCGAGGGCAGGCGGTCGATAACGATGCGCAGGACCCAGCCGATCGATTCGCGGCGAAACTGCAGGTCGAACAGGTCGAGCCCGTGACTGCGCGCGACCCGCTCCGCGATCGAGCGGAGCTCACCGAGCCGGTCAGCCGCCGACCTGGAGAATCCCACGGCGATTCCGTCCCGGAAAAACAAAAAGTGGGCCGCGAACGCCCACTCGGAGTCACTACCGCGAACGTAACCGAGCGATCATACCATGGGGAACCGGCCAGTGCACGCGGCCGGAAACCGCGGCGGGGTGGCGAACGCGGCCCCCGGGTGGCCGCGTTCGCCGTGCCGCGGTGGCCGCTATTGGCTCGCCTGCGTCTCGATGTACCGCTCGTTGCGCAACGCGTGCTCGATCGCGTAGTTCCCCTCGTGGCAGGCGAACTCGTAGAGGACCCCGGTGCCGGGGCTCGGGCGCATGAAGACGCGCGCGGTCCACGGCCGCGTCCACGTGGACGGATCGTCCAGGGTGTACTCGTATTGCAGCAGCTCGGGGCCCACCCGGGTGAAGCGCTCGGTGATCCGCACGTCGGCGGTCGAGCCTCCCACGCCCCGCGAGAGGTTGGTGGTCTCGACCACCAGCGTGTCTCCCTCCCAGCGCCCGCGCGAGCTGCCCATGGCCGTCGACGGCCCGACCCGGCTCGGGGCCGCGTCGCCGATCGGAATCAGCCGGGTGTCGTGGTGCATCTCGATCTGAATCCCGACCCAGTCGGCGCTCTGGAAGATCTGGTAGGTGCTGTTGTAGCCCCGCCCGCTCAGCAGCGCCCCGCCGCCCCGGCACCGAATCGCGGGATCGATGCCGGCGACCTCTTCCGCCAGCGTCAATCGTCGGTCCGCCGGCGGCGCGCTCCGCGCCTCCCGCTGCCGTCTGGACCGCTCCTCCGCCTCGGGGGTCCGGGCCGGCCGGCGGCCGTTGGGCGGATCGACGATCAGCGACGTGCGGTTCTCGAACCAGCGGCCGCTCATCCAGAACTGGTTGTAGCTGCCCGTCGACCGGCGCCGGGCGGGCCGGGCGCCGTCCCGCTCATCCTCTGCCGGTGCGTCCAGGGCGGCCAGCGCGCGCCGGAACGGCGTCTCGCCGAACACCGCGTCGCCCCCGACGGCCGAGTAGTCGTTCGCGTGCGCGGCCAGCGCCGCCACCTCCTCGTCGGTGAGGAACGCCCGGTCGCCCAGCTCTTCCGGCCGCTGAAGCGGCGTCGCCGAGTCGCTGGCCCAGACGCCGCCCAGATCGGGCCGCCCGTCCGCCGTCCGCGGCGCCGTCCAGCCCTCCGGGGCCTGTGCCGCCGCGACCCCGGCCGCCGCCGCCATCACCGCCGCCGTCGCCAGCGCCACGATGGATTGCCTGCGCATTCTCGCCTCTCTTTCCGTAATGGACCCGGGACCCATTCACGTTTCACCCGTGTTCGGCTCCAAGATATGCCCCAGTTCGGACAAAGGCAAGCGGGGCGCCCGCATCACACGTACGACGGATGCGTGTGCCAATGAAACCGGGTCTCGTCCAACCAGGCGCGGACTGAGGGCGCGTCACGGCGCGTCGGTGCCTTCGTTGAGGATGGCCAGATAACGATCGTAGAGGAACAGACGGTTGCGGGGTCTCCCCGTCAGCTCGCGCACAATCCCTTGTTCGACAAGCAGTTGCATCGAGGAAGACGCGGTCGGAAAGGACAGTGCGGTGAGGGCGCGGACCCCGGACAGGGAGAGGATCGGCTTGGCCTTGAGCGCGTCATGGACCCGCAGGGCCGACCCGGCCCGACGGCCGGCGCTGCGTTGGAGGGCGGTGCGGTGGGACGCGAACAGGTTCGTCAGACGGCGGGACGTGGCGACCGCGCCTTCGGCCGTGGTCCGCACGCCCTCGATGAAGAAGGCGAGCCACGATTCCCAATCCCCGGTGCGGCGCACCGCATCCAGCAGGTCGTAGTAGGCCGTCCGGTGCTGCTTGAAGAAGAGGCTCAGGTACAGGAGCGGCTCGCGCAGAATGCCGGCGTGACACAGCAGCAGCGTGATGAGCAGCCGTCCCAGGCGCCCGTTGCCGTCCAGGAAGGGATGGACGGTTTCGAATTGCACGTGGGCCAGCCCCGCCCGGACCAGGGCCGGCAGCCCGTCGTCCGTGGCGTGGAGGAAGCGTTCGAGCGCGGCCATGCAGTCGGGCACGACGGTGTGCGGCGGTGGGACGAAGCTGGCGTTGCCGGGGCGGGAGCCGCCAATCCAGTTCTGCGAGCGCCGGAACTCGCCGGGCGCCTTGCTGCTGCCGCGTCCGCGCGACAGGAGCACGCCGTGGATCTCGCGGAGCAGGCGATTCGATAGCGGGAATCTCCCACGAAGGCGGTTCAGGCCATGCTCGAGGGCTGCGACGTAGTTCGAAACCTCGACCACGTCGTCGAGCGGAACGCCGGGTGCTTCCTTCAGCTCGAACAGCAGGAGATCCGACAGCGACGACTGCGTCCCCTCGATCTGGGAGGAGAGCACCGCCTCCTTGCGCACGTACGCGTAGAGGAAGAGCGTCTCGTCCGGCAGGAGCGTCGAGACCGCGTCCAATCGCCCGAGGGCAAGGGTTGCCGCTTCCAGCTCCTGCTGCAGCGGGCCGTCCAGCGTGATCGCGGGGTTCGGCGGCAGCGGCAGGGGCACGAAGGCACGAACCCGCTCGCCACCAGCGCTCGTGCTCTCGTATCTGCCGGTCTCTCCACGCCGCATGCCGACTCCGCCAAGTTCAACGGACTTTAATAGGGGACGAGGTTGTTAAAATTTTCAACCTGAATTTTAACAACCTCGGGTCTTTCGGGCAACCGAGGAGCACCGACCGACGTCCGCGCCGGGCTCAGCGCGGGCCGGACGCAGGGCTCTCGCGGCCGGCCATGGGCTCTACCGGTCGCCGCGGTACAGGGAGCCGCCGCCGAGCTCGTGGAAGACGATGGGGACGAAGTCGTTGGCCGTCCACGTCGCCTCCTGTCCCCACCGGGCGTCCCAGGCGGCGGTCGGCGCCGCCGCCATCACCGCGTCCAGGGTGTAGCCCTCGGCGATCATCTCGTGCACCCGGTCGCGGACGTCGACGATCATGTCGAGGAACTCTGCAAGGGCGTCGCGGCCCACCACCTCGAGGCCGTGGCCGGGGATGATCCGGGTGTCCGGTCCCGCGAGGCCGAGCGCGGTCTCGAGCGCCTCGACGGTGCCCGCCAGGGTGCCGCCGTTGTAGACGTCGATGATGGGGTAGCTCGTGGTGCGGAAGACGTCTCCCAGGTGCAGCACGTCCGAATCGGGGAAGTGGACGAAGGTGTCGCCGTCGGTGTGGGCCGGCGGAGCGAGGAACGCCCGCACCTCCTCGCCGTTGAGGTGGAAGCTGACCGTGTCGTTGTAGGTCACGACGGGCCGCGCCTCCGCCGCGGGCTCGGGCGAGAAGCCTCCGCCCCGGCGGGGGGTGCGGAGCCGGTCGAGCATGCGGACCCGCAGGTTGTCGTGCGCGAAGATCAGGACGTCGGTCGCCGCCAGCGGCTCGTTGCCGCCGATGTGGTCGGGGTGCACGTGGGTATTGACGAGGAAGCGGATCTCGCCGTCCGAGACCGTCCGCACCGCCGCGATCAGCCGCTCGGCCAGCGGCGCGAACAGCGAGTCGACGAGCAGCACCCCGTCGGGCCCCGCGAACACCCCGACGTTGCCGCCCCCGCCCGGGCGCATCAGCATGTGCACGTTGCCGGCGGCGGGCACGATGGACAGCTCGACCCCCGCGAACCGGTCGGCCGGGTTCTGCTCCGCGGCCGCGGCCGCGACGACGACGCCGGCCGCCGCGAGCGCGGCCGCAACGAGACGGGGATGCCTGGTCATGCTGTTCCGCTCCCTTTCGTATGACGGACGTTCAAGTTCTCGACGGCGCCTCGATTCGGGCCCCCGAGGCGTGTCCCGGAGGCAAGGCGCGGGCAGTCTGCGGCGTCATGGTCAGAAGTCGATGGCCCCGGGCGCGCGCGGGCAGGGGATGACGTCGCGGATGTTGGCCATGCCGGTGACGTACTGCACCAGGCGCTCGAAGCCGAGGCCGAACCCGGCGTGCTCGACGCTGCCGTAGCGGCGCAGGTCGCAGTACCAGGACAGCTCCTGCCGGTCGAGGCCCAGCTCGTCCATCCGCCGCTCCAGCACCGGCAACCTCTCCTCGCGCTGGCTGCCCCCGATGATCTCGCCGATGCGGGGGGCCAGCACGTCCATCGCCGCGACGGTCTCTCCGTCGTCGTTGACGCGCATGTAGAACGGCTTGATGGCCCGCGGGTAGTCGGTGACGATGACGGGGCCGCCGCACACCTGCTCGGTGAGGTAGCGCTCGTGCTCGGAGGCGAGCTCCTGGCCCGGCTCGTGAGGAATCTGGAACGCCGCGTCCGCCTTGCGCAGCGCGTCGGCCGCCTCGTTGTAGGTGAGGCGGGCGAACGTCGACTCCGACAGGTCGCGCAGGGCGGCGGCGGAGGCCGCGTCGTAGTGCTTCTCGAGGAACGCGAGCTCGGCCTCGCACCGCTCGAGGGCGGCCGCGCACATCGCCTTGAGGAAGTCCTCGGCGAGCGCCGCGTCGTCGTCGAGGTCGGCGAAGGCCATCTCGGGCTCGATCATCCAGAACTCGGAGAGGTGCCTCGACGTGTTGGAGTTCTCGGCCCGGAAGGTGGGCCCGAACGTGTACACGTCGCCCAGGGCCGTCGCCATGAACTCGGCCTCGAGCTGGCCGCTCACCGTGAGGTGGGCGGGGCGGCCGAAGAACTCGGCCCCGCCGGAAGCGGGCGCCGCGACCCGGAACATCTCGCCCGCCCCCTCGCAGTCCGATCCGGTGATGATCGGGGTGTGGGCCCAGACGAACCCCCGCTGCTGGAAGAACTCGTGCACCGCCGCGGCGAGGGCGTTGCGAACGCGGAAGACGGCGCCGAACGTGTTGGTGCGGGGGCGCAGGTGGCCGATGCCCCGGAGGAACTCGAGAGTGTGGCCCTTCTTCTGGAGGGGGTACTCGGCCGGCGCCGGCCCCAGGACGTCGAGCTCGTCGACCTGCATCTCGATGCGCTGGCCGGCCCCCGGCGACGCCTTCGTCACGCCGCGGGCGCGGACGGCGGCGCCGGTGAGCACCCCCTCGAGGGTCTCGAACGCGGGCGTGCCGCCGTCGACGATGAGCTGCAGGGTCTCCTGCGACGAGCCGTCGTTGACCGCGAGGAACGCGAAGCGCTTGGCGGTCCGCTTCGTGCGCACCCAGCCGCAGACGGTGACCGGGCCGTCGGAGGGCGGGGAGGCGAGGACGTCGCGGATGCGTCGGCGTTTCATCGGGGCGGTACCCTGCCTCTCTATTGTCTCCGATTGTCTACCGAAGTCGGCCAGGAGTCTGTGTCGCAGAACGGTGCAGAATCCTGGCCGGGTCGGTCGAGAGCCAGGCGACGATCGGCGGGCCGGGCGTCACCCGAGCTCGGGCACGTGAGGGACCAGCAGCTCGCGCAGCCGTTCGAAGCGCGGGTACGCCCGCAGGGTCCGGCGCAGATGGGCGAGGGTGCGCGGCACCGGCTCGGCGAAGCGCCCGCGCCCCCGCCGGGCGATCTGGTGGCCGAACGTGCCGAGCGCCTTCAGGTGCCGCTGTACCGACATCAGGTCGAACCGCGCGTGGAAGTCGCGCGTCCGCTGGGCGGGGACCGCGTCGAGGAAATCCCGCGTCAGCGCCGCCGTCAGGGCGCCCGGCAGATCGACGTAGCAGTCCCGCAGCAGCGAGACCAGGTCGTAGGTGCCGGGCCCGAGGCGCGCGTCCTGAAAGTCGATGACGACGAGCCGGCCGTTTCGCACCATCATGTTCCGGCAGTGGTAGTCGCGATGGCACAGCACGCGCGGCTCGGCCGCCAGCTCCGCCGCGACGGCCGCCAGCTCGCCGCGCAGGGCCGCGGCCGCGGCCGGGCTCGACCGGGCGCCCCGGTGCGCCTCGAGGAACTCCGAGCGGAAGAAGTCGAGCTCCCAGGTGAGCTTGGCGGCGTCGAAGGCCAGCGTGAAGGGGAGGACGCCCTCGGACCGGAGCGCCGCGCCGCGGGTCTGCAGGGCGGCGAGGTAGCCGACGGCCTCGCGGTACAGCGGGGCGGGGTCGCGGCCCGCGCCCCCCTCCATCCAGCTCTGCAGCGTCTCGTCGCCGAGGTCCTCGACCGCGAGGATGCCCAGGTCCGCGGCCTCGTCGAGCACCGCGGGTATCGGGATCCCCAGCCGGCGGAAGAGCGCTCCCACCACCATCTGCGGCAGCGAGCCCGGTGCGAACGGCTCGGGGTGGACGGCCAGCACCACCGGCGGCCGGCCCGCGGGGGCCACCCGCACGTAGGCGCGGCTCGACGCGTCCCCGTGCAGGGGCTCGACCCGCGTCGCGCCCGAGCCGAGGTTCGCCCGGCGCAGGTACTCGGCCACCCGCTCGTCGATCGGCCCGGCCATGTCGTTGCCGGACTTCGTCGGTGAATCAGTCATGCCGGTGACGGGGCCGCGATGGCGGCCGCTGCGCCCAGGTCCGGTCCTGGCCGGGCGCGGTGAGGCGGTCCCCGCGCGGGCAAGGGTAACGGAGAGGGGCTCCCCGGCCGTCGTCGACCACCGCGATCGAGTTGGGGACGCCGTTCACAGGGGCGCCACCAGCAGGTCGCCCAGCCGCGTTTCGTGCGCCAGGGGGGGAGCCGACTCGTCGTCGCCGGCGCATACCACTGCCTGGCCGTCGAGGACGGTCCCGGCCGGCAGCCGGACCCGGTCCGCGAGGACGCACCCGGTCACCACGCAGCCGGCCCCGACGACCACGTCGTCCCACAGGATGGAGCGCTCGACCCGCGCGGTGGGATGGACGACCGAGCCGGCTCCGCCCGGGACCGGCGAACGGTCTTCCGCCGCGGCGACCGCCCGCACCGTCGCCGCGTAGTCGGCCGGCGTCCCGATGTCGTGAAACGGCCCCGCAACCTCGTGCACCGCCATCGCGCCGCCGCCCGCGATCAGCGTGTCGTAGAGCCCGCCGATCGACGCCGAGGGGACGCTGTCGGGCAGGTCCCGGAAGACGGAGGCCTCGGCGATCTGCACCCCGACGAAGTGCCAGCGGGCAGCGGCGCCGGCGGGCGAGCCGGCCCTCGCGAACCCGGTGATCCGGCCGGCCGGATCGGCCAGGACGGCGCCGTAGCGGTCGGGGGCGGGATGGACCGTCGCGGCCAGCGTGGCCAGGGCCCCCGAGGCGCGGTGCCGGTCGAGGAGGCCGCCGAAGTCGACGCCGCACAGGGTGTCGGCGTTGACGATGAAGAACCGGTCCTCGAGCAGGGGCAGGGCGCGGCGCGGCCCGCCGGCCGAGCCGAGCACCGTCCGCTCCCACGAGTAGCGAACGCGGCAGCCCAGCGCGCGGCCGTCGCCCACCACGCCGGCGATGGTCTCGGGCCGATGGTGCAGGTTCACCACGACGTCGCGGACGCCCGCGTCGGCCAGCCCCCGCAGCTGCCGGCAGATCAGCGGGGCGCCGGCGACCGGCACCGCCGCCTTGGCCCGGCAGAGCGTCAGCGGGCGCAGCCGGGTGCCGAGCCCGGCGGCAAGCACGAGGGCCGGCGGCAGGGAGCCGGTCACGGGGCCTCGAACACCATGTGGGAAGCGGACGTTCCGGTCGCGGCGCAGTGCTCGCGGAACAGCGCCAGGTACGAATCGAGGATGAAGTCGGCCGGCTCCCGGCCCAGGGCGGCGGCCATGGCCAGGATGTCGGGCTCGCTGCCTTCGAGCTCGACGAACGTGCCGATGGGCGCCTCGTCGATCGCGATGACGAGGTCCCCGTGCCGCAGCTCCTCGCGGTACTTCTGGTAGCGGAACCAGACGTGAAAGCCGATCCGCTCGAGCACCTGCAGCAGGAGCTCGCCGTCGCCCACCGCCGTCTCCAGCTCTTCCCGGACCTTGGTCGTCCCCAGCCTGGGGGCGCCCTTGAACGTCACCCGCGCCGCGTCGCCGTCCATCCGCACCCGCAGGGTGCAGGCCCGGTCGACCAGCGGCTCGTGTTCGCGGTCGAGCAGGCAGTCGCTCTGCAGTCGCCGGTCGCGCCACGGCTGCGCGCCGGCCTCCACCAGCGCCCGCCGGGCGGCGGCCGGCGTGTCGTAGCGAAGCTTGATCTCGCGCTCGACCGGCGCCGTCATGACGCGGTCCCTCCCCGCGCGAACGAGAGCCCCTTCAATGCCGGGCGCCCCACTCCCTTGCCGAGAGCCAGCACCTGGTGGGTGCTGCCCAGTCCGCCGGGCACGAGCAGCGTCTTCAGGGCCAGCCGGTGCCGGAGGGCCGCGGCGGCGTCCGCCGCCTCTCCGGCGGCGTCGAGGGCCCCGAGGCCGAGCAGGAAGCGCGTCTGGTCGACGCGGCCGAGGACCTCGAGCCCTTCCTCGCGGGCGGCGCCCTCGACCGACGTGAAGTCCACGTGCGACGTGATGTCGCGTTCGCCGGGATTGGCGAGCCAGGCGGGTCCGTCCGGCTGCTCCGGGTCGGCGCCGGCCGGGTCCACGAGGTGGCGCCGGAACGTGGTCAGCGTCCCGCCGGCGTGGTGGCCCGAGTACAGCTCCCGCGCCGAGTGGCCGTAGTCGATCAGGAGGATGAAGCCCCGCGTCAGGCGCCGGGCCGCGGTCCGCACCCAGTCGACCGCGGCCAGGTTGACCTCGCCCCGCCAACCCGGCTCCGGGGTCGCCCCGAGCCTGTCGAAGTAGCGCCCCAGGGCCGGGCTCGACGGCGGCCCGGCCCTCTCGATGAGGCGGTCGCCGTCAGCGTCGACGTACACCTCCAGCAGGCCGTCCGCGGTCATGGTCACGGCGTGGGTGGGCAGGGCGTCGAGCAGCTCGTTGGCGAGAATCACGCCGGAGATCCGGTCCGGCAGCTCGGCGGCGCCGGCGTGCAGGCGGTCCCGGTGCCGGCCCAGGGTCTCCGGCTGGGCCGCCCGCGCGGCCGGACTCGCCTCCACCAGGGTCAGCCGCGCCGCCGCGTGCAGCCCCGGAAACGTCGACTCGGCCGCGTCGAGCACGTCACGGGCGAGTTGGCCGTTGCCGGCCCCGGCCTCGACGAGGTCGAAGCCCCCGGCTCCGCCCTCGGCGTCGGCGGTGTGAAGGTGCGCACCGGGTCCGGGGGGGGCCGCTCCGGGGGCCGCCGCGTGCACCCGGAGCATCTCGTCGAGCTGGGCGGCGAGCAGCGCGCCGAACTGCGGGCCGACGTCCACGCTCGTGTAGAAGTCGCCCGCGCGCCCCGTCCGCCGGGGCGCGCGGGCGTAGTAGCCCAGGTGCGGGTGATAGAGCGCCATCTCCATGAACGCCGCCAGCGTCAACGGCCCGCGGTCACGGATGCGCCGCACGATCAGGGGCCGGAGCGCGGCGCCAATCACGGCTGGTTCTGGTCGAACCCGGAGCCCGCGCCGTTCTGCGGCGCGGGCTCCGGGAGGGTTGACTGGGCGGGAGACGGAGGCCGCAGCGCGACCTTGCGGTTGCGCCGGGAGTGTCGCCAGACGCGCAGCTCCTGCGGCGACGATTCCCGGGCTACTCGCGGCTGAGCCGCAGCAGGATCTGCGCTTCTCCCCGGCTGACCAGCAGGAACGCCGTGCCGCCGGCCTCGACGCGGTTCAGCTCCCGGATGGCGTCGGCGGCGGTCTCCACCGGCACGCGGTTGACGCTGGTGATCACGTCGCCCGGGCGTGCGCCGCCGGTCTGGGCCGAGCCTCCGGGCTCCACGCCGGTGACGACGGCGCCCTGAACCCCCCGCGGGAGGTCGAGCTGCCGCGCCGATTCCGCCGTCAGGTCCTGGAGGTTCATGCCGAAGCTCGTGCTGAGGTCTTCCACCTCGACGGGGGCCTCCTGGCCCTGATTCTCCAGATCCAGCTCGCCGATCGTGATGGCGACGGTGGTCGGCGCGAGGTCTCGATAGACCCCCAGCTCGATCCGCGTGCCCGGCCGCGTCTCGACGACCTTCCGCTGGAGATCCGCGACGTCCTCCACCCGGTCCCCGTCGTAGCTGACGATGACGTCGCCCAGCGCGAGGTCCGATTCGTCGGCCGGCCCGTCCGGCTCGATCGACTGCACGATCGCGCCCATGCGTTCGCTCAGCCCGTGGTACTCGTAGTCGTCGTTGGTCACCGCGAGGATCGACACCCCGATGACCCCGCGGGTCACCCGGCCGGTGCGAAGCTGGGGCAGCAGGTCCCGCACGGTGTTGATGGGGACCGCGAACCCGATGCCGAGGTTGCTCGGGCGGTCGCTGACGATCGCGGTGTTGATGCCGATGACCTCGCCCCGCAGGTTCAGCAGCGGCCCCCCGGAGTTGCCGGGGTTGATGGCGGCATCCGTCTGGATGACGTTCTGGGCCCGGCCGCGCACCTGCTCGAACGGCCGGCCCACCGCGCTGACCACGCCGACGGTCACCGTGTGCCCCAGGTTGAACGGGTTGCCGATGGCCATCACCCAGTCGCCGGCCCGCATCTGGTCCGAGTCGCCGAACGTGGCGACCGGCAGAGGGTGGTCCGGCCGCTCGGTCAGCTCGAGGAGGGCGCTGTCGGTCAGCCGGTCCCGGCCGACGACCTCGGCCTCGTACGACTCGCTCTCGTCGCCGAAGAACGAGATCTCGATCTTGGTGGCGCCCGCCACCACGTGGTTGTTGGTGAGGATGAGCCCGCTCCGGTCGATGACGAAGCCGGTGCCGGCCGACTGCGTCCGCCGTTCCCGGTCCGGCTCCGGCAGGTCCTCGAAGAAGCGGCGGAACAGCTCGTCCTGGTTGCCTCCGAACGGGCTTCTGCCACCCCCCGATCTGCGGGACTCGGTGCTGATGTTGACGACCATCGGGCTCTGGGCCTCGGCGATGTCGCGGAACGTGTTCGCCCCGAGCTGTCCGGTGATCGGCTGGCTGTTGGCCTCGGGCAGGACGAGCCCCGTCGAGGCTTGGAAGCTCTGCGCCGCCGAGTCCGACACGAGGTCGAGTCGAGCCGCCAGCACGAGGCCGATGGCGACCGAGGTGACCGCAATCAGCATTCCCGAAAAGAACGTGTTCCTGCGTGTAGCCATCCTGCCCTCCACCCGGTGTCCCCTTAACCCAGGGACCGGATCTCCTCCTGCCGCGGACCGGTCACCGTCGCCGTCTCCGGTCCGACGTGAAGGTTGATCTCGGTTCGAAGCCCGAAATCCTCGAAGTACACGCCGGGCTCGATGGTCACCCCGGTGCCCGGCAGCAGCCGTCGTTCGTCGTGGGTCTCGAAGTCGTCGAGGTGCACCCCGTTGCCGTGGACCTCCCGGCCCAGGCTGTGTCCCGTCCGGTGGACGAAACGCTCGCCGAGCCCGGCCGCCTCGACGTGGTCGCGGACCGCCCGGTCCACCTCCCACCCCCGCAGCTCGCGCCCGTCCTCGACCGCGCGCCGGACGAGCTCCACGGCGGCGTCCCGGCCGTCGCGGATGACCCGGAAGGCGTCGGCGTAACGGGCGGGGACGGATGCGCCGGTGTACCCCATCCACGTGATGTCCGCGTAGACCGCGCCCGGCGTGGTCTTCTTGCCCCACAGGTCGAGCAGCAGCACCTCGCCGGGGCCGATGGGCCGGTGCCGCGCCGCCGTCGGGAGATAGTGCGGGTCTCCGGCGTTCTCCTGCGCGGCCACCACCGGCCGCGAGTCGCTCGCGAGCTCCGCCTCGTCGAACCAGCCGGCCATCGCGTCCTGCACGTCGAGCTCGGTGACCGGCCGGCGGTCGCGGAGACGGCGAGCCACGAGGTCGAACGCCCGGTCCTTGATGGCGTGGAGATCGGCGGACGCGGCCCGGTGCGAGGCGAGGGCATCGGCGTCCCACACCGCCTCGAACCGCTGAATCAGATCGCCGGACGAGCAGACCTCGACGCCGAGCGAGCGGACCGCGTCGACGGTGCCGCCATCGACGCGCGACACGTAGGGGATCGCGCATCGGGGCGAGTACTCCATCGCCACCGTCGCACACCCCGCCAGCAGCCCCCGCAGGCCGGCGTCGAGGGTGTCGTGCGCGGCGTATCGGGTCTTGCCCCCGGGAAGGTGGTCGAGCCGGTCGGCCTCGATGGCGTGGACGAGTCCGCGCGGCGGTCCGTCGGCGGGGACCAGGTAGTACCAGCGCCGTGTGGTGATCTTGGCGCCGTCCTGGAACCCGGCAACCCGCCGGGCGATGGGGTTCGACCCGTGGAAGTCGTAGAGCAACCACCCGTCGATGCCGTCGTCGCGCAGGGCGCGCTGGACGGCGGCGAGGTCCAGGCTCATGGCGTGCAGTATAGCAGCGGCCCGTTCACGGCGGTCGAACGTCCGGGTCATCTACCGGTATGGACGCCGCAGCGGGCCGGATGGCCGGTGGAGAAGCCGCGTGCCGGCGCGAAAACGTTCGCGAACGAGAAATCGTTCGCCGGATGCAGCAGGGCGTCGGCCCGAAACGCGAAGGCGCCAGACGGATCTCAAATCCGTTTGGCGCCTTCGGCAGGCCAATCTGATGGAACGGTTCCCGCGTGCCGCCCGACCCTGCAGGAGGCAGGACCACTGCAAGCGGTCGCGCACGCTCGCCCGGGTAGCCTCTGTCAGCCCTGTTCGGCTTCTTCGGCCTCTTCCTCTTCGATGGGCGTCGGCTCGTCCATCTCCTCGAAGAGGGTGGTCTCGATCACGCCGTTCTTGTGGCTGAACTCGTAGTTGTTGCGAGACATCCGCCGGTCGCGCGGAATGCGAATCTCGATCTCGATGATCTCGCCCGCGAGGAGCGGCCTCGGCATCCGGAAGGAGCCGCCGGCCACCGTGTCCCCGGCGCGGTCGTACCAGAACTCGTCCACCTTGAACGCGGCCAGCGCGCCGGTCGAATTGTTCTGGACGCGGAACGTGGTGACCATCTCGTTCCGCTGGCGCCGGGAGATCGGCTGCAGGTACCCGACCTGCCCGGGCCCGCGGATGGTCGCGACCAGGTCCGACTCGCCCTTGTTCTCGAGCAGCTCGCTCAGATTGATCGGCTTCGCCAGCGGCCTCTCCACGGCTTCGACGGTTTCGCCGCCGCACCCGGCCGACATCCCGATCGCCACGATACAACCGAACAACGCCACGAGTTTCGAGCCTCTCATGAGCTGACCTCCGAGGTGTCACGCAAATCGCAAGAAGATGGATCGAATTATAGGGCGGGTCGCCGCAAAGCTCAACACCCGTCTCACATTTCCCCGTTCCAGTCCTCCGGGTCGGCATGGCTGCTCCGGAAGATCTCGAGGTGCCACTTGCCCCCGCCCCACGGCTCGATGACCTCCGCCGCGACCACGTCGACGAGGAGCTCCGCGAACGCCCGGGCGTCGGGGTCGCCTTCCAGATGATACGCCGGCTCGTCCCATCCGAACGTCGGATAGAGCACCAGCGTCAGGAACAGGTCGTAGCCGTCGTCCACCACGATGAGCTGGCCGCAGGGCCGCTTCAGGGTCGCGTGGTAGACGAGGTACTTCTCGGCGCTGTGGGCCCGGATGTACCGCTTGACGGCGAACTCGCGGGCGACGACGTCCTCGACCGCGACCTTCTTGTCCCAGCAGTCGCGGCAGTACTTCGCGTCGCCGCGAGGCTCGGAGACCTCCTTCGCCCCGCAGAGGGCGCACCGGGCCTGGGCGGTCGAACGGGTTGCCATGCCCGCGATTCTAGCAGGCCTGCACGCACCGTTGCCACGGGCGGGCGGGCGGCGCCGTCGACGCCGTCGCCGGCTGATAGACTGGGGGAATGACCGCCCCGCCGGGACATCTCGGGATTCGCCACCTCGCGTTGTTCGCGAAGGCGTTCGACGACATGCGGCGCTTCTACGTCGAGCGCCTGGGCTTCGCGGTCGAGTGGGCCCCGGACGACGACAACGTCTACCTGACGTCGGGCGCCGACAACCTCGCCCTCCATCGCGCCGCTCCCGGCGATGCGGCGGGGCCCGGCCGGCTCGATCACCTCGGGCTGCTGGTGCGGCGCGCGGACGACGTCGACCGCTGGGCCGCGTATCTCGACGCGCACGGCGTCCCGCTCGAGTCCCGGCCGCGCACCCACCGCGACGGCGCCCGTTCGCTCTACCTCCAGGATCCCGACGGCAACACCATCCAGATCATCCACCATCCGCCCATCAGCGGCTGCGCGACCTGACGGTCGCGTTGGCAGTTTTCGCTGGCGCGAAAACTGCGGCGCAAGGGTGCCGATGACCGTTGTTGCTGGCGCGAAGACTGCGGCGCAAGAGTGCCGATGACCGTTGCTGGCGTCTGCAGCGCGGGCCCTCAGCGCGCCGCCCAGCCGAGCTTCTCGCGCAGTACCGCGTAGTAGGGGCGCGAGGCTGCGCGGATCATCCTCAGCGGGCGCGGGGCGGTCTCGACGACGACGGTGTCGCCGGGCTCGAGCTCGAAGCCCGTCTGGCCGTCGAAGCTGGCGTACGCCTGGGCGTGCCGCTTGGCGAGATCCGGCCGGATGCCGATCGCCGCGCTCTCCGGCAGCACGAGGGGGCGGTTGGCGAGCATGTGGGGGGCGATGGGGGTCAGGACCACGGCGTTCACGAGGGGGTGCACGATCGGTCCCCCCGTCGACAGGTTGTAGGCGGTCGAGCCGGTGGGGCTGGCGACGATCAGGCCGTCGGCCCGGAGCTGCGCCACGAACTGGTCGCCCACCGTCACCGACAGGTCGATCATGCCGGACAGGGCCGTCTTCGTGATGACCACGTCGTTCAGCGCGACGCCCTCTCTCGCCGTGGCGCCGCCGCGCAGGGTGCGCGACCGCAGCATGCGGCGCTCGTCGATCCGCGCGGTGCCCTCCACCACCGACGACAGCGCGACGAAGAGCTCCGGGAGGGTAATCTCCGTCAGGAAGCCGAGCCCCCCGAAGTTGACGGCGAGGATGGGCGGATCGGCGGCCGCGGCCGCGATCTCGCGGGCCATGCCGAGGAGCGTGCCGTCGCCGCCCAGGACCAGAATCAGGTCCGAGGCGTCGGGGAGGGCCGACTTGTCGGCGGCCGCGACCGCGTGCAGCCCGGCGAGGGCCGCGGTGTCGCTCTCCACCACCGCCCGCAGGCCGCGCTGCTCCAGCCACGCGACGACGTTCCGCACCACCGGCGCCGCCGCGGCGAGGCGGGTCTTCGCGACGATGCCGACCCGGGTCACTCCGGCGACGGCAGTCCCGGGCGGGCTGGTGTCGGCGCTCATCACGGCCCGGCCGCGGCCTGCAGGTGCAGGAAGAACTCGCGGTTGCCCTTGGTCCCGGTGATCGGTGAGGGGGTCATCGCCACGCGCCTCAATCCTACCCCAGCGGCGGCGGCGGCGACGCTCTCCACGACGCGTTCGTGCACGTCCGGGTCCGTGATCAGCCCGCCGCGCCGGACCTCCGCGCGGCCCGCTTCGAACTGCGGCTTGACGAGGGTCACGAGATCGCCCCCGGGCGCGAGGAGCGGAGGCAGCCGATCGACGAACCGGCAGATCGAGATGAACGAGACGTCGACGGTGATGACGTCGAACCGGCGCAGGCCGGCCGGCAGGGCCTCCGGGGTGACGGCGGCGATGTGGACGCGCTCGAGGACCCGGATGCGGGGGTCGCCGCGCAGCCGCCAGTCGAGCTGGCCCCGGCCGACGTCGAGGGCCACGACGGTGCGGGCGCCCCGCCGCAGGAGGACGTCGGTGAACCCGCCGGTGGACGCGCCGACGTCGAGGGCGGCGGCGCCGGCGGGGTCGATGCCGAACACGTCCAGGGCGTGGGCCAGCTTCACCCCGCCGCGTCCGACATAGGGGTGGTCGGGGGCGTCGAGGGTCACCTCGGCGTCGGTCCGGACGAGGGCGCCGGCCTTGGTCGCGGGGCGGCCGTCGACCCGCACCAGCCCCGCGAGCACCGACGTCCGTCCCCGCGTGCGCGAGCTCACGAGGCCGCGGGCGTGCAGCAGCGTGTCGAGCCGGACGCGCGGCGGCGTCAGGATGCCGCTCCCTTCGCGTACCGGTCGATCACGAGGTGCGGGTGAGCACCCATTCGGCGATGTCCCCCAACCGACCGCCGAGCCCCGCCGACGACAGGGCGTCGCGGGCGGCGGCGACGGCGTCGGCGGCCAGCGCCCGCGACCGGTCGAGCCCGTGCACCGACGGGTAGGTGGGCTTGCCGGCCGCAGCGTCCTTCCCCGCGGTCTTGCCGAGCCGGGCGGTGCTGCCCTCGACGTCGAGGATGTCGTCGACGATCTGGAACGCCAGCCCCAGGTGGGCGGCGTAGGCGTCGACCGCGCGCACCGCCGTCTCGCCGCCGCCGGCCAGTATCGCGCCGATGGCGGCGGCGGCGTTGATCAGGGCGCCGGTCTTGCGCTCGTGCACCTCGCGCAGCGCCCCCGCGGGGTCGGCGGGCCGAGCCGGTCCGCCCCGCGGGCCCGTCCCCGCCGCGCCCAGGTCGAGGGCCTGGCCGCCCACCATGCCGGCGGCGCCGGCCGCCTCGGCGACGCGGGAGGCGGCGCGAAGCTGCCGCGACTCGAACCGCGGCGGCGCCTGGGGCGGGCGGCGGGTCAGCAGGGCGAAGGCCTGGGTGAGCAGCGCGTCTCCGGCGAGGATGGCGAGGCCCTCGCCGAACACCACGTGGGAGGTCGGGCGGCCCCGCCGCAGGGTGTCGTCGTCCATCGCCGGCAGGTCGTCGTGCACGAGCGAGTAGGTATGGACCAGCTCGATCGCGCAGGCGCCGCCCAGGGCGAGGGTCCGCGCGGCGCCGTCCGGGGCGCCGGAGTCCCGCCCGCACGGCAGCGCCGCCTCGGCCGCGGCCAGGGTCAGGATGGGCCGGAGACGCTTGCCGCCGGCGAACACGCTGTAGCGCATGGCCTCGGCGATCCGCGGAGGGCACGCCGGCGGCGCGGGGAGGGCCTCGTCGAGGGCCGCGTCGATCTCTCGGCGGCGCGCGTCGACGTAGGTGCCGAACGCCGCTCCGCCGCTCATGGCCCGTCGTCCTCCGGCCCCGCCGCGAGCGTGTCCGGCGCCGGCCGGCGCCCGCCGCGCTCGGTCAGGATCTCGATGCGGCGCTCCGCGTCCTCGAGCCGGGTGTGACAGAACCGGGACAGCCGCACGCCGCGCTCGAACCGCTCGAGCGACTGCTCGAGGGGCAGGTCGCCGCGCTCCAGGGTCTCGACGATGGACTCCAGCTCCTTGAGCGCCGACTCGAAGTCCTTGATGTCGTCATTCATGCGGTTCGTCTCTCCGGGTGACCGTGCAGCCGAGCCGCCCGCGGTGGAGCCCGACCACGAGGTCGTCGCCCACCGAGACGGTCGCGGCGTCCCGCACGATCGCCTTTCGGTCTTCGTGCCAGCAAATCGCGTACCCGCGTCCGAGGACACCGAGCGGGCTCAGGGCGTCGACCCGCGCCGACAGCTCGGTGAGCCGGCCCCGGGCCCGCTCGCGCCGCCGCGCGAATGCGGCGTCGAGGCGGCTCTCCGCGGCGACGAGCCGGGTGCGCGCCGCTTCCCGGCGCCGCGCGAATGCGGCGTCGAGGCGGCTCTCCGCGGCGACGAGCCGGGTGCGCGCCGCTTCGAGGCGCCGCCCGGGCTCGGCGGCGTCGAGCCTCAGCTGCAGGCCGCCGAGGCGCCGCGCCCGGGCCGCGAGGCGGGTGCGGGCAATCTGCCCGATGGCGTGGGTCAAACCCTCCACGTGCCGGCCGCGCATCGCCAGCCGCGCCGGCCAGCCGGCGAGGCCGGGCCGCCGGTCGAGGTCGAGCAGCCGGGCGCGCCGTCGCGTCGCCGCGTCGTGGATGGCGGTGCGGAGCCGTTCGCCCAGCCGGTCGATCCGGTCGACGAGGTCGCTGCGGCCCGCCACCACCATCTCCGCCGCGGCCGAGGGGGTCGCGGCGCGCACGTCGGCGACCATGTCGCTGATGGTGAAGTCGATCTCGTGACCGACGGCCGAGATGACCGGGACCGGCGCCGACGCGATGGCCCGGGCCACCGGCTCTTCGTTGAACGCCCACAGGTCTTCGAGCGAGCCGCCGCCCCGCCCCGCGATGACCACGTCGACGCCGTCCTCCCGCGCGAGGCGCCGGATGCCCCGGGCAATCTCGTCGGCCGCGCCTTCGCCCTGCACGCGCGCCGGGCACAGCACCACGTGGGCGGTCCGGTGGCGCCGCCCGAGCACTTGCAGGACGTCGCGCACCGCGGCGCCGTCGAGCGAGGTCACGACGCCGATTTGCCGCGGCAGCACCGGCAGCGGACGCTTCCGCTCGCGGGCGAAGAGCCCTTCCGTCTCGAGCTTGCGCTTCAACTGGTCGAACGCCAGCTGCAGCGCCCCCAGTCCCTGCGGCTGCAGGTGCTCGCAGACGATCTGGTACTCGCCCTTCGGGTCGTACACGGTGACCCGGCC
The DNA here is from genome assembly GCA_963663815.2 of Vicinamibacterales bacterium. Taxonomy (GTDB): domain Bacteria; phylum Acidobacteriota; class Vicinamibacteria; order Vicinamibacterales; family UBA8438; genus JAJEEA01. Next base: position 6,808,195 of record OY760734.1, read on the forward strand.
GCGGGCGACGACCCGCAGCCCGTCCTCGGGCGCGAAGCGCAGGTAGCGCGCCGCCGACCGGAACATCACCGCCTTGAGCTGGGCGTTCTCGTCGCGCAGGGTGAAGTACAGGTGTCCCGTCTTCCACCGCCGGCAGTTCGCGATCTCGCCCTCGACCCACACGTTCGCATGCGTCGACTCCAGCAGCGTCCGGATGCGGCCGGTGAGCTCGCTGACGGTGACGACTTGCCGGGCGGGCCGGCGGCCGGGCGGCGCCGCGTCGAACGGCAGGGTGGGGTTCGTGCTCACGACGCGCCCGGCGCCGGCGGCGCCTCCAGCTCGGCGGGGGTCAGGCTGAGGCGTTCTATGGCCGTCGCGCGCCCGGTGGCGGCGTCGGCGGTCACGAGGACCCCGTTCAGGCGGGGGTCGCCGCGGGCGGTGTCGAAGCGTCCCGGCAGGGCGGTGAGGAACCGGCGCAGCACGACCGCCTTCTCGACCCCGAGCACCGAGTCGTGGGGGCCGGTCATGCCCACGTCGGTGATGTACGCGGTGCCGTTCGGGAGCAGCCGCTCGTCGGCCGTCTGCACGTGGGTGTGGGTGCCCACCACCGCCGTCACCTCGCCGTCGAGATGCCATCCCATGGCGATCTTCTCGGAGGTCGCCTCGCCGTGGAAGTCGACGAGCACGACGCGGGCGGTCTCGCGGACCGCGGCGATCTCCCGCTTCACGACCGTGAACGGGTTCTCGAGGGGCGTCATGAACACCCGGCCCATCACGTTTATCACCCCCACCTGATCGCCCGACCGGGCGGTGACCACGACGTGGCCCGCGCCGGGCACGCCGGCGGGGTAGTTGGCGGGGCGGATGAGGCGCGGCTCGAGCTCGATGTAGGCGAGGGCCTCCTTCTTGTCCCAGATGTGGTTCCCCGACGTCATCACCTGGATGCCGTGGTCGCGCAGGCTCTCGCCGATCTCGCGGGTGATGCCGTTGCCCCCGGCCGCGTTCTCGACGTTGGCGACCACGAGGTCGATGTCGTGCCGCTCGACGAGGGCCGAGACACCCCGTCGCGTGAGCGCCCGGCCGGCCTTTCCGACGATGTCGCCGATGAACAGGATCTTCATGGAATCGGTACGGCCGCGGATTCGGCGCGGAAGCCGTCGGTCCGCTCTCTCGCCGGGCGGCCCCCTGGATCCGAGCCCTCGCCACTGCGCCGAGCCCCGCCCGGCGGGCGGGCCACCCGTGTCGGTGCGTCCGCCCCCGCGAGGCTCGCCGCGCGCCTGCTCGGAAGCGCGCATCCGTTCATGATCGCACAGGATGCACCTCCGGTCCCCGCTTCGGACCCGGAAGGCGGCGCGAGCGCGAACGCCTCGCCAATTGCGGGCAGTGGTTCGCCGATGCGCTGAAGCAGCCGGCGGCCGGGCGTCTGCCCCGTCGACTCGGCGGCGCCTTTTGGAGTACGATGCACGCCATGGACGACGATTTCGAGAGCGGGTCGGAGGATCGGGAGGAGCCGGCCGCTCCCCAGCCGATTCCGATGCCGCGAATTCCGGACGAGCCGATGCCGCCGGTCGAGAACCGGTTCCTGTTCGTCGACGTGGCGGCACAGCGTGCGAAGCAGCTGCGGCGCGGGGCCTTGCCGCGGCTCGAGCCGTTGCGGCCCGACCCCGAGACCGGGGATCGGCCGGACGTGGCGGTTCGCCTCGAGCGCGTCGCCATGGAGGAGGTCGAGCAGGGGCTGGTCGTCTACGAGCTGCCGGAGGGTGTCTCGTGAGTGACATTCAGTCGGTCGTGCTGGGGTTGCTGCAGGGGCTGGGCTTTTCGACCGTCTTTCTCCTCGCCGTGTTCCTCGGCTTCTGCGTCCTCGTCGGCCTCACCAAGCTCCGGCCCATCGACAAGCGCAGCCGGGTCGTGCGCAGCCTCGACGATCGCCTCGGCTCGGGGGCGCGCTATCTCTCGCCGAGCGTGCCGCGGGGGCCCGCCGACCAGCTCAAGACCCCCGAGCTGCTGGAGCAGTCCGCCGATCGGGACTGATCGCACGCGCCGGGGCCGGGAACGCGCAGCCCGACACAGCGCCCCCACGCCTCGCCCCCGGGCGTCTCGGCAGTCCCGGTGCAGTGCGCCGTCCCACCCTGAATTGCCGGTTGCCAGTGGAATGACTGCCGCGCAGATCGGCCCCGCACCTTCGGGCCCGTCGCGCCGCCGCCCGAGTGCGGACCCGTGAGGCGCGGGACAACCCGGATGGAGCGTCCTGTTTCCGGTCAGTCGTTCGGACCGCGCGCGGCCGCCGCCGGAGCCTCGCGCCACCACGGGGCCTGCTTCTCGTAGGCGGCGCCGACCCTGATCAGCGTCTCTTCGTCGAAAGCCCGCCCGATGAGCTGCAGGCCCACCGGGAGCCCTCCGTCGTCGCGCCCGCACGGAAGGCTGATTGCGGGCAGGCCGGTGAGGTTGGCGCTGGCCGTGAAGACGTCGCCCACGTAGAGCTGCAGCGGGTCGTCGGAGCGCTCGCCGAGCCGGAACGCGGTGGTGGGGGTGGTGGGCATGGCGACGGCGTCGACCTGTCGGAAGGCGGCGTCGTAGTCGTCGCGGATGAGTGTCCTGACCTGCTGCGCCTTCAGGTAGTACGCGTCGTAGTAACCGGCGCTGAGCGCGTAGGTCCCCAGCATGATCCGGCGCTTGACCTCGTCGCCGAACCCGTTGTGGCGGGTCCGTTCGTACATCCGCGCCAGCGTCGCGTCCCCTCCGTCGAGCGGCGCCCGATAGGCGTAGCGCACGCCGTCGTAGCGCGCCAGGTTCGAGCTGGCCTCGGCCGGCGCGACGATGTAGTAGGTCGGCACCGCGTACTCGGCGTGGGGGAGCGGGACGTCGACGATGGTCGCGCCCATGCCCCGCAAGGTCTCGACGGCCGCCGCGAACGTCGTGGCGACGCCGGCGTCGACGCCGTTCTCCAGGATCGCCCAGGGCACCCCGATCGTCGGCCGCCGCGCCGGCGCGGCGGCGGCGGCGCTGAAGTCGGGGACCGCCGCGGCGGCCGACGTGGCGTCGCGGGGGTCCGAGCCGGCGATGGCCTGGAGCAGGGCGGCGGCGTCGGCCACCGTCAGCCCGAACGGCCCGACCTGGTCGAGCGACGAGGCGAACGCGAGCAGCCCGTAGCGGGACACCCGCCCGTAGGTCGGCTTCAGCCCGACGATGCCGCAGAACGCCGCGGGTTGCCGGATCGAGCCGCCGGTGTCCGAGCCCAGTGCGGCCGGGGCGAGCCGCGCCGCCACCGCCGCCGCCGAGCCTCCGCTCGACCCGCCGGGAACGCACGCCGGGTCCCAGGGGTTGCGGGTCGGTCCCCGCACCGAGTGCTCGGTCGTCGACCCCATCGCGAACTCGTCGCAGTTCGTCTTGCCGACGACGACGGCCCCCGCCGCGGTCAGCCGCTCGACGACCGTCGCGTCGTAGGGGGGCACGTAGCCGGCGAGGATGCGCGACGAGGCGGTGGTCGGGAGCCCCCGCGTGCAGATGTTGTCCTTGACCGCGACGGGGACCCCGAGCAGGGGCAGGCCCGACGCGTCGGGCCCCCGCCGGTCGAGCTCCGCCGCCCGTTCGAGGGCCGGCCCGGCGGCGGTGTGGTTGAAGGCCCCAATCTCCCCGTCACGGGCCGCGATGCGGTCCAGGAACTCGGTGCACACGTCGACCGCGGTGGCGCCGTCGCGCAGCGCGGCGCGCACGTCCGCAATGGTCCCGAGCGACGACAGCCCCATCACCCGATGACCTTCGGCACCCGGAAGAACCGGTCGCCCCCGCGGTCCGGCGCGTTGCCGAACGCGTCGTCCACCGGCATCGACGGCCGCGGCTCGTCGTCGCGCATCACCGGGGCCGACGTGACGGGATGGGTGGTGGCCGCGACCCCGGTGGTGTCGATGCGGTTCAGGCGCTCGAAGTAGGCGAGGATGTCGCCGAGCTGGCGGGTGAACTGCTCCGCCTCCGACTCGGTCAGCTCGAGGTGGGCGAGCCGCGCGATGCGGTCGACGTCGGCCCGCGTCAGGGGGTTGGACACGGCGGGAAATGGTAGCAGACGTCGGCGGCCGGCGGGTTCGGGCCGTTGTCGGGGCGACTAACCGGCACAGATGCGCGCGGCAACCCGCGGTGGAGTCGCCCGTTCCCGACTCGACCGATAGGGTCAATAACCATGCAAATGTTGACTTGTGAGTTGAATTTACATGGATGAGAATCCGGGGGTCGGTGTCGGGGCGCTCGATGCGGCCCGCCATGATCCAGCCCCGCGCCGTTCTACCGCGCAGGTTCCGGCTCGGGCAGTGCGAGGGCGATCAGCCGCGGGCCGCCGCCGATGGTCAGGGCGATGTACTGCCGGTCGCCGGCCAGGTACGTCATCGGGGTGCCGACGGCGCCGCTCGGCAGGTCGACCGAGCCGACCATGCGGCCCGTCGCCTTGTCGCGCGCGACGAGCCGCGGCCCGCCGTCGCCCCCGCCCGCGGTCAGGGCGCTGACGAGCAGGGTCTTCGTGACCAGCGGCCCGCCGCGGCCGTCGCCGCCGAGCGGCGGCAGGTCGAGATCGCGCAGCAGGGGGTGGTTGCGGAAGCGGTCGCCGTCGCCGTTGGGCTCCATCCAGGCGATGTCCCCGGTGTTCAGGTCGATCGCGGTCATGCGCGAGTAGGGTGGCTTGAACAGGGGCAGCCCCTGGGGCAGCCTCGGCTGCCGGCCGCCGCCGAACGGGCCCTGGGTGTAGCGCATCGTGCCCCCCGCGGCCGGGTCGGGCGTGTAGAAGTGCAGCACCGAGAACCGGTTCTGCGACGGCACGTAGAGCAGCCCCGTCTCGGGGTCGACCCCGGCCCCGCCCCAGTTGGCGCCGCCGTCGATGGCCGGCCGCTGAATGGTGCCCTGGACGCCGCCCTCGACGCTCTGCAGCGGCGGCGTGAACAGCGGACCGAGCTGGAAGTCGGCCACTGCCTCCATCGCCATCGCGCGGATCTCGGGCGTGAAGTCGACGAGGTCGTCGATCGTGACCCCCTGGTACTCGAACGCCGGCGGCCGGGTGGGAAACGGCTGCGTCGGCGCCGGCGCCTCGCCCGGCAGGTTCGTGTACTGGGGGACCGGCCGCTCCTCGATGGGCCAGAGGGGCTCGCCCGTCACCCGGTCGAAGGCATAGACGAACCCCTGCTTGCTCACCTGCGCCAGCGCCCTGACGGGGCGGCCGTCGACGGTGACGTCGACGAGGTTGGGGTGGGTGGGGAAGTCGTAGTCCCACAGCCCGTGGTGAACGGCCTGGAAGTGCCAGGCCCGCTGCCCGGTCTCGACGTCGACGGCGACGATCGACTGCGAGAACAGGTTGTCGCCCGGCCGGTCGGCCCCGTAGTAGTCGTTGGTCGGGGCGCCAGTGGGCAGGTACACGTAGCCCAGCTCGTTGTCGCCCGCGAGCATCGACCACACGTTGGCGTTGCCCGAATAGCGCCACGACTCGTTCAGCCAGGTGTCGGCGCCGAACTCGTCGGGGCTGTCGGGCACGGTGTGGAAGTCCCACTCGTGGGCGCCGGTCCGCACGTTCCAGGCCCGCACCCACCCCGGCGGGGCCTCCCTCGTGATGCGCACGTCGGCGATCTGCGAGCCGTGGATGACCCGGTCGCGCACCACGATGGGCGGCGAGTTGATGGCGTAGAGCATGGCGTTGAGATAGTCGCGCGCACCGCGGTCGACCCGCGGGATGCCGACCGTCGCATCCACCATGCCGCTGCCGTCCGGCCCGAAGTCGGGGCAGGGCCGCCCCGTCTCGGCCTGCACGCAGACGAGATGGCCGTTCCCGGTGCCCCAGAAGATGCGCTCGTCGCCCTCGCCGTCGGTCCAGTAGGCGACGCCGCGCTGAGTCCACGGGCCGCTCATCGACGGCGTGCCCTCTTCGTAGCTCTTCGGATTGAACACCCACCGGGTCTCGCCCGTCGCCGCGTCGACCGCGACCCCCTGCGAGAGGGGGGTGTTGAAGTAGAGCACCCCGCCCACCATCAACGGCGTCGCCTGCATGCGGGACGGGTTCGGCGACTGGCCCTCCCGGTACAGGTCCGGCGTGTCGTCCACGAGCGACTCGACGATGGTGTCGAGCGGCGCCCGCCACTCGCCGCCGCCCGGGGTCGACCGGCTGAGCACGGCGTCGGCCGTCGTCCACTCCCAGGCGACCTCGAGCCGCTCGAAGTTGCCGGCGTCGATGCGGTCCAGCGGCGAGTACTTCGTGCCGGCGATGTCGCCCGCATAGCTCCGCCACTCGCCGTTCCCGGTCCCGTAGGTCTGCCACGGGCCGTTCGACTGCTCGGTCTGCGCTCCCGCGCTGCCGGCGGCGAGCAGTGCCAGCAGGCATCCGCAGGCACGGCTCCTGGAAAAAAGATGCAGTGCGGTGTGTCGACACATGGGCAAACGTCTCCCAACGGGTGTGACGGGTCCAGGGAAGAGTCGACCGTCGTCAAGGGCAACGGCGCAGAGCAGCGCCACGGCCGATGCCGCTAGTGCGTGCCGGGGCCGAGATAGCTCTTCTCTCCCGCCTCGACCCGGACCTCGAGCCGGTTGTCGGGCGGCGGCAGGGGGCACGTGGTGTGCGGGTTGAACGCGCACGGGGGATTGTAGGCCTTGTTGAAGTCGACGGTGGTCCACCCGTCGGCGTCGGGCGCGTCGGCATAGAGGAACCGCGCGGCCGGATAGGTCTCGTCGCCGCTCGTCGCGTCGCGAAGGATGAACCAGAGCTGGTCGCCCGAGTTCACCGGCAGCATCCGCACCTCGCGGCCGGCCACCGTCAACGTGACTGTCAGAACGCGGGGCCGCCGCGCGACGCTGCATCCGGCCGTTGCCTGGTGTCCCCGATCCGCGTGGCGAGAGTTCGTGTGGTATCTGAACGAGAGCCGCATGGTTCGTTCCCGAGCCCGGTCCCTCGCCGTGTCGGCCAACGGCAAGTGTAGCACCCTGGCCTGCCCGACAGCCGTGGCCAAGGAGCCTGCGCGGTCCGCCCTCGAGCAAGAGCGCCTGCGGTTCGAGAACGGGCGGATGTGACGGCGAAGCAGCAGCGGCGCGGCCCCCCCCCCTTGTGTTTCCACACGAGATCCGCCGCGAAACACAGGTGTCCTGATCAGCGAGCCGCTGCACGGAGGCCGAGGGACCCCAAGCAATCCTGTCCAGAGAGTCACGCTTGCGGCGACAAGGGCAAGCGCACAGAATGGGAGTGGCCACAGGACCGGCCTACGGGAGCAGGGAATGCAGGGGGCAACCATAAGAGCCGAACGAAGCCTGCGCGCGAGACTTCGGCAGGGGGCTGCGCGCCAACTCGGAGCGGGCGCGACGGACGACGCGATCGAAGAGCTGACCGACCGCCTGTACTACGGGCTGCGACACAACGACGCCGGAAAGCGGACGCCCATGGAACGGCGCCACGAAGATCGCATGCGCCAGGCGACGCGAGACGCGCTGGAACGAGCGGGCAGAAGATGATCCTGGTCGACACGACCGAGCTGATGCGGCCGACGCAACGCAAGCTCCACGCCGCTTGGCAGGAGCTACAGGGCCAGCAGGTGCTCGCCACGCCGAGCGTCGCAACGGAACTCGCGCCCCTGGCCGTCGACGTGCCGTGGATGGGACGGCCAAGCGACGCGGAGAACAGGCTGAGGGCCGGCGGATCGAGGCTGCCCAAGCGGCGCGAGAACGAACTGCGGCAACAGGCTTGGTGGGGAGAGATGTGGGCGGACGGCAAAAGCCCGTACCGCATCGTCACGCTGACGCCGGAACAGGAGGAACTGGCCGAACGGATACGGACGGTCATCGACCCCGCCTGCTTCCCGAACACCGACCCGGAGGACATTCCCGACCTCGGGGACGCGGCCGTCGTGAGCGAGAGCATGGCGCTCGGCGCCAAGCTGCTGCTGACGAGCGACCTGCGGAGCATCGACCACATCGAAGTCAACCGCTGGACGGTCGAACACGGTACGGAATGGGGAATCCCGGCCGAAGAGACGCTGCACGACGCGGACCTGACATTCCTAAACTGGACGAAGACTCCCGCCGAGTTGGAACGATGGATCCAGGCGGGGCTGCTCGCGTGCTGGCCGGCAGCGAACAACGTCCCGGCGGCCGAGGTGCTCGACAGCACGGAAGACGGCATCGGCAGAATGACGCACGGCGACGGGGGCAAGCTGCGCCACGCCGGCCAGAGGCTGCTCAACGGGCTGCGGAAGCACCCCGACCCGGACGGCCTGGTCGAGCGGACCCGACGGCGGCTGCCGAGTCCGACGGTCGAGAGCGACCGCCGGCACCCGACGTACGCGCACTGACCGAGCGGAACCAACCCCGGCCAACGCCGGCCGGGAGGCAGCGGACCCCACCGTTGAGAAGACAAGCCACCAGCTTCGGCCGGGTGCCGCCGGCACGTTGCGCAGCCCGGCGGGGCGTCGCGGCCACTTGGCCCGTTCGCTGCTCTGCTCCGTGGGCGGCGCCAGCCGTCGGCGGTGTGCGACAATCGGGCGGCGCGATGAGCAACGAGCGACCGCTGTTCAAGCACCCGCCGTGGATGGTGGGCATCATGCTGATTCTCGGCGTGATGTCGCTCTTCGTGGGGCTCACCCTCGACCCGTTCTGGCTCGTCATGGGGGCGCCGGCGATTCTCACGCTGCTCGTCTACGTCGGCGTGCGCATCGCCCTGTCGCTCGGCTTCGGCGTGCCGCCGCGCGACCCCGCGGGCGCGGTCCCCCCGCTTCCCGAGCCGGAGGGGGGAACGGCGCCGCGGGACGGACCCGAACCCTGACGAGGAATCTCGCGCCGTGACTCTGCAGTCTTCCGACGCGATCCGTCCGTCCGCCGTGGCCGGGACCTGGTATCCGGGCGACCCCGGCGCGCTGCAGGCGGCGGTGGGCGAACACCTGGCCGCGGTCGATCCGGCCCCGGCCGGTGACGTCGTCGCCGTCATCGCGCCCCACGCCGGGCTCGTCTACTCGGGCCCGGTCGCGGCCCACGCCTACCGCGCCGTCGCCGGCCGTCCCTACGACGTCGCCATCCTCGTCGGCCCGTCCCACTACCACGGCTTCGAGGGGGTGGCCATCTGGCCGGCGGGCGCGTTCGAGACGCCGTTGGGGCGCGTGGCGGTCGAGGCCGGCGTCGCCGACCGGCTCCTCGCCTCGCCGGTCGTCGGCACGCATCCGACCGCCCACGACCGCGAGCACGCGCTGGAGATGCAGCTTCCCTTCCTGCAGGAGGTGCTGCCCGACGTCCCGATCGTGCCCCTGCTTCTCGGCTACCAGGAACGCCCGACCATCGAGGCGCTGGCCGACGCCCTCGCCGAGGCGTGCGTTGGGCTCACTGCGCTGCTGGTGGCGAGCACCGACCTCTCGCACTACTTCGACGCGGCCCGCGCCGCCGCCCTCGATCAGGTCGTCGTCGAGCACGTCGCCCGCTTCGACGCCGACGGCCTGCTCTCGGAGTACGAGAGCCATCCGCTCAACGAACGCGGGCGGTACGTGGCCTGCGGGGGCGGCGCGGCCATCGCCGTCATGCTCGCCGCGTCCCGCCTCGGGGCCGATCGGGCGCGGGTGCTGCGCCGCGCCGACTCGGGCGACGTCTCGGGCGACAAGTCCGCCGTGGTCGGCTACCTCGCGGCGACGTTCGAGCGGAGTGGCTGATGCTGGACCCCCGGGACCAGCAGCGGTTGCTGCGCCACGCGCGCCGCTCCATCGCGGCCAAGCTGGAGGATCGTCCACTCGAGCCCCTCCCGTCCCCCGGAGCCCTCGCCGATCCGGCCGCCGCCTTCGTGAGCATCCGCCTCGACGAGCGACTGCGGGGCTGCATCGGCTCGGTCGAGGACGACGAGCCCCTCGCGGAAGTGGTGGCCCGGTGCGCCGCCGACGCCGCGACCCGCGATCCGCGCTTTCCGCCGCTGCCACTGTCCGACCTGCCGGCGGCTCGCCTCGAGATCTCGGTCCTGACCCCGTTCCGGCGGGTGGCCGATCCGGCCGAGACGGAGGTGGGCCGGCACGGCGTGATGGTCGAGCAGGGGCCGCACCGCGCCCTCCTGCTCCCGCAGGTGGCGGGGGAGTGGGGCTGGGACCGCGAGACCTTCCTCTCGCAGACGTGCGTCAAGGCGGGGCTGCCGGCCGACGCGTGGCAAACGGGCGCCGCCGTCCATACCTTCGAGGCGCAGGTGTTCGGCGAGGAGTAGCCGCCCGTCGACCCCGCGGGCGGGCGATAGCGCGGGCGTGCTTTCCAATCCTGAAATGAGCCTGAAGCGGCGGCACGTGAACCGAGGTGACGGCGGCCGAATCAGCGGACCGAAACAGGGGTCCTGGCGCGGGCTGCGGTGAGCCGGCGCACACTGACCGACATTATCCGTCATGGGCGGGGCCGAGGTCCTCCGGTTCCTGGCCAGCACGTCAATCCTGCTTGGGCGGAGGGGTTAGGCGCCCGGGGTGCCCGCCGGGGGTCCGCCGTCGTCCGCCACCGCCGACTCCACCCCGAGGCGGCGGTTCGGGTCGGCGACCGGCGGTCGGCTCGTCCCGTGGCCGGCCTTGATGCGTCTGTGGCCCGTGGTCGGTCACCGGTGCCGTGGTTCCGGCGGCCGCCCCGCCTGACCAGCCCGACCTCCAGGTCGGCACGCCGACCGAAGGGCGGCGTGCTGCGGCAGCGAGAGCGGCGGTTCCGGTCCGGCGCGGCGTTCGGAGCGGGGCGGGTCCAAAACGGAGCGGGTCCGAACCGGGGAGCCCGAAGCCCTGGGTAGATTCGACAGCCTCCAGGCCTTCCGCCGCTTTCCGGTAACGCGCCTGCCGCTCCGCGTTCGTCAACGCCACGACCAACTCCACACCGTTACGTAACGGACCGGTGACAGGCGGCTCGGCGCCCGGACGTCACGGCTGTCGAGCGACGGCGGACTCGGGGCAACAGCGGACCGGGAGCACGGGGCCTCCGAACGGGTCTCCCGCGGCGCCGGGGGGGGGCGCGTGTCCTGCCACGGCGTCTCGTGGACGGCCGGGACGTCCCGTCCAGGCCGGGCCGCAAGGCCCATATCTGCAATCCGAGTTGCGGGACGGCCGGTGTGTCACCCGCAGGGCCGTAGCGCAGCGGAGGACGCGCGGAGCGCGTTGACACGCTGGCCGGCCCGCAGCTACGCGGTTCGAACGGGGAGCACAAACCCGGCGGCGGCATCCGGGGCTGCCTCTTGCCGGCGACCGGTGCGGGCAGCCGGCGACACGCCAGCCACCCGGCGCTGCCTCCATCCCCTCCCCCCCCCGTCCGCCGGTGCGGCGACTCATGGGCCGGGCGTCGGCGACACCGAGCTGCGGGTCGACGCCGCCCGTCGCCGCGGGTATTTCAGGCGGCGGGGTCGATGGCGGCGAACAGGCGGTCGCGGGCCTGGTTGAGGGCGCGTGCCGCGTCGTTGTCGCTCATGGCGGCGGCGACGGCGTCGAGCTCGTCGAAGGAGGTCCCCGGCTTGAGGCAGTCGGCGGCGTCGGGCAACGACTTGAGCTTCTCGTAGGGGGTCATGACGTTGGCGTGGGGGTAGCGCTTGCGGACGCGGCCCTTGGCGTCGACGACTTCGACGGGGAAGAGACAGGGGCGGTGGAAGTTCAGGTAGGGGGAGAGGACCCGCTGGGTGAAGGCGTTGACGCGTTCCGCGTAGCGGCTGGGGATGTGGCCGTATCCGAGGTGCTTGCGGATGACCGAGCCGTTCTTGCTCTCGACGAGGGCGTTGTCGTTGCTGCGTCGGGGGCGGGATTTGGTGAACTCGTCGACGTGGAGGGCCTGCAGCAGGGCGGCGACCTTGCGGTTGATGAACTCGGTACCGTTGTCGGCGTGGAATCCGCGGACGATGAAGGGGAACGCCCGGAGCAGCGCTTCGAGGACGGGGGCGAGGCAGGGCGTCTCGATGCGCTCGAGGGAGCCGACGAACTGGAACTGGCTGACCTCGTCGACGAGGTTGAGGTGGTAGAGGCCCTTGATGCCGTCGAGGTCGCCTTGGTGGACGGTATCGACCCGCAGGTAGCCGGGTTGCCCGTCGGGCCGGGGCCGGCGGCGCTCGCCGATGGCGATGTGCACGGCGCGGGTCGGCGCGGGCATCGTCCCGCGGCGGCGCTGATAGCTGGTCGAGTGGCGCAGGTTGTAGAGATGTCCGTTGGAGATGGCGGCGAGGCGCTCGAAGCGGTGGTCCCCGAACACGTGCAGGGCCCGGATGCAGAGCTGGCGGGTGGCGGGCCCGGAGAGGGTGCCGTGGAGGGCGTCGACTTCGGCGAGCAGCCCGATGTCGGCCTTGGTGTAGCGGCGGGGGAAGGGGCGCCGGGGGCCGCGGCGGTCGGCGATGGCGCCCGTGGCCCGGTGCTGGCGCAGCAGGCGGGTGACCTGCGCTCGCGAGAGGCCGGCCACCCTGACCAGGAACCGGCGGAGCAGGCCCTTGTCGGCCTTCCCCCGGCCGGGGTAGTCGAACCGTTCCAGGGTCTCGGCCACGAACGCGTAGGCCTCGGCCCGGGTCTGCGGCCGCAGGTCGAGCGGTCGGCTGTCGGCCAGGAACTCCCGAATCTGGTCCAGGGTCTGCAGGCGCTGGGTGTCGAGTCTCACGATCATCCTCCGATGATCCGGGACCCGGCCCCTTCAGGCTCATTTCACGTTGGAATCAATCCTCCCTTCAGGCTCACTTCTGGTTGGACAAGGCGGCGGGTTGCGCGTCATCGCGGCAGTGGACGAAAATGAGAGGTTACTCGCACCCCTTCGAAGGGTTCGACGGCCCACTGAACATCCCTGAAGAAAGACGCTCATGAGCAACACGTTTGGCACCCTGTCCACCCTCTCGGCCGGCGACGCCGCGGTGTCGTACCACAGTCTCGAGGCGCTCGAGCGCGCCGGCTTCCCCCGGGTCGCGCGGCTGCCGTACTCGCTGAGGGTCCTCCTCGAGAACCTCCTGCGCCGCGAGGACGGGCGCCGCGTCACCGCCGACGACGTGCGGGCCCTCGCCGAGTGGGACCCGGCGGCCGGCGCCACGAAGGAGATCGCGTTCATGCCGGCCCGGGTCCTGCTGCAGGACTTCACCGGGGTCCCCGCGGTGGTCGACCTCGCGGCGATGCGGGACGGGGTGGCCCGCCTCGGCGGCGACCCCGCGCGCATCAACCCGCTGCAGCCGGCCGAGCTCGTCATCGACCACTCGGTGCAGGTCGACCACTTCCGGGGGGCCGACGCGTTCGACCTGAACGCGCGGCTCGAGTTCTCGCGCAACCGCGAGCGCTACGCGTTCCTCAAGTGGGGCCAGCAGGCGTTCGACAACTTCCGCGTCGTGCCCCCCGACACCGGCATCGTGCACCAGGTGAACCTCGAGTACCTGGCCCGGGCGGTGTGCGTGGACGAGAACGGCGGCGGGCGCCCCATGGCCTATCCCGACACCCTGGTGGGGACCGACTCGCACACCACCATGGTCAACGGCCTCGGCGTCGTCGGCTGGGGCGTGGGCGGCATCGAGGCCGAGGCGGCCATGCTCGGGCAGCCCATCTCGATGCTCATCCCCGAGGTCGTCGGGTTCAAGCTCGTCGGCCGGCTGCCCGAGGGGACGACGGCCACCGACCTCGTGCTGACGATCACCGAGCGGCTGCGGCAGCACGGCGTCGTCGGCAAGTTCGTCGAGTTCTTCGGCCCCGGGCTCGCCTCGTTGACCCTCGCCGACCGGGCGACCCTCGGCAACATGTCGCCCGAGTACGGGTCGACGGTGGCCGTCTGCCCCATCGACCAGATGACCCTCGACTACCTCCGGCTGAGCGGGCGCGACGCCGGGCAGGTGGCCCTGGTCGACGCCTACGCCCGCGCCCAGGGCATGTTCGGGGTCCCGGCCGACGACCCCGTCTACGCCGACGTCGTCGAGTTCGACCTCGGGTGCGTCGAGCCGAGCATCGCGGGGCCCAAGCGGCCCCAGGACCGGGTGCCGCTGGGGCAGGCGGCGCCCGCCTTCACGCGGGCGCTCGACACCCTGCTGCCCGGCGCCACCGTCCGCCCCGACGGCGACGCGGCCGGCCTCGACCACGGCGCGGTGGTGGTGGCGGCCATCACCAGCTGCACCAACACGTCGAACCCCAGCGTGATGATCGCGGCCGGCCTGCTCGCGCAGAAGGCGGCCGCGCGCGGGCTGAAGCCCAAGCCGTGGGTGAAGACCAGCCTCGCCCCGGGGTCGATGGTGGTCACCGAGTACCTCGAGGCGGCGGGCCTGCTGGCCCCGCTGGCCGAGCTCGGCTTCAACCTCGTCGGCTACGGCTGCACCACCTGCATCGGCAACAGCGGGCCGCTGCCCGAGGCCATCTCGGCCGAGGTGCGCTCGCGCGACCTCGTGGTGACGTCGGTGCTCAGCGGCAACCGCAACTTCGAGGGCCGCGTGCAGCCGCAGGTGCGGGCGAACTACCTGGCGTCGCCGCCCCTCGTCGTCGCCTACGCGCTGGCCGGCTCGATGACCGTCGACCTGACGACCGCCCCTCTCGGGCAGGACGGGGACGGCAACGACGTCCACCTGCGCGACCTCTGGCCCTCGGCGGCCGAGGTCCAGGCCGCGATGACCGCCGCCGTGCGCACCGAGCAGTTCACCGACAAGTACCGCGGCGTCTTCGACGGCGACGAGCGCTGGCGGGGGCTGCCGGCGCCCGGCGGCCAGCGCTTCGCCTGGGACGACGCGTCGACCTACGTGCGCAACCCCCCGTTCTTCGACGACCTCGCCCCCGAGCCGGCGCCGCCCGAGGACGTGCGGGGGGCGCGGGTGCTCGCGTTGCTGGGCGACAGCGTCACCACCGACCACATCTCGCCGGCCGGGGCCATCCCCGCCGACGGGCCGGCCGGAGCGTACCTCGTCTCGCAGGGCGTCGAGCCCAAGGACTTCAACTCGTTCGGCAGCCGCCGCGGGAACCACGAGGTGATGATGCGGGGCACCTTCGGCAACATCCGCCTCCGCAACCAGCTCGCGCCGGGGACCGAGGGGGGCTGGACCCGCTACCAGCCGGACGGCGAGCAGATGAGCATCTACGATGCGGCCATGCGCTACCAGGCGGCCGGCGTGCCCCTCGTCGTCCTCGCGGGGCGCGAGTACGGCTCGGGCTCGTCGCGCGACTGGGCGGCCAAGGGCACGAGGCTGCTCGGGGTGCGCGCCGTCCTGGCCGCGAGCTTCGAGCGCATCCACCGCAGCAACCTCGTGTTCATGGGCGTCCTGCCGCTCGAGTTCCGGGACGGCGAGAGCGCGGCCGGCCTCGGCCTGACCGGCCGCGAGGCGTTCGACATCACGGGCATCGCCGACGGGCTGGTCCCGCGGGGCGAGGTGCGTGTGCGCGCCGTCGCCCCGGATGGCGCGGCCCGCGAGTTCACGGCGCGGGTGCGCATCGACACCCCCGACGAGCTCGCCTACTACCGCCACGGCGGCATCCTGAAGTACGTGCTGCGGCAGCTCGCGGGCAACGGACGGCAGGCATAGCGGGGAAGCCGTTTCGCCCGTGACCCTGGCGCCGCCGGCCCCAGCCAACCCGGCGGGACCCTGCACCGTCTCTGCGACGCAGGGTTCCGCCGGTCTCCAGTCGAGTGAACCTCCAACCATGACGACGACCGCCACCGCCCCCGACGTCGAGCCGGCCACGCCACAGCAGATCGAGTGGGACCTCGGCGAGATATTCCCGAGCCTCGAAGCCTGGAACGCCGCGCGGGCCGACCTCGAGACGCGGATCGCGGCCCTCGCCGGCTACCAGGGGCGCCTCGGCGACAGCGCCGCGACCCTGCGCGACGCCCTCGACGCCGTCTCCGCCGCCGACAAGGAGCTGTCGCGGCTGTTCGTCCACGCGTTCCTGAAGGCCGACGAGGACCGCCGGGTCGCGGCGGCGCAGGAGCGCCGCGGCCTCGCCGCCGCCCTCCGCTCGCGTTTCGGCGAGACCATCGCGTTCGTCTCGCCCGAGCTGCTGCGGGTCGGGGCGGAGACCATCGAGCGGTTCATCGCCGAAGAGCCGGGCCTCGCGCGGCACGCGTTCAACCTGCGCGACACCCTGCGGCACGCGCCGCACACCCTGTCGGACGAGTCCGAGCAGGTCATCGCGGCCACCGGCCCCGTGGTGCAGGGCCCCGAGCGCATCTACGCCCTGCTGACCAGCTCGGACATGGCGTTCCCCACCGTCACCCTGTCCACCGGCGAGGCGGTGACCCTTGACCAGGCCGCCTATACGCTGCACCGGGCGTCGAAGCACCGCGGCGACCGCAAGCTCGTGTTCGACCGGTTCTGGGGTGCCTGGAAGACCTACGAGGCGACCTTCGGGCAGCTGCTCGACACGCAGGTGAAGGCCCACGTCTTCCACGCCCGGGTGCGGCGCCACGGCAGCGCGCTGGAGGCGGCCCTGGCCGGCCCCAACATCCCCGCCGCCGTCTACCGCACCCTGCTCGACGCGGCTGGCCGGCACCTGCCGTCGCTGCACCGCTACTTCCGCATCCGGCAGCGCATGCTGGGCCTCGACGACCTCCACTACTACGACATCTACCCGCCGCTGGCCGCGCTCGACCGTGAGTTCGGCATCGACGAGTCGGCCGCCCTCACCCTTGCCTCGACCGCGCCCCTCGGTCCCCACTACCAGGGCCTGCTGCGCGAGGGGTTGGAGGGCCGCTGGATGCACGCCTACCCGCAGGCGGGGAAGGCGCCCGGCGCGTACATGTTCGGCGACGTCTACGACGTCCACCCCTACCTGCTGTTGAACCACAACGGCCGGTTCACCGATCTCTCGACGTTCACCCACGAGTGGGGGCACGCCATCCACACGCGGCTCGCCAACGAGCGGCAGCCCTGGGAGACGTGCGGCTATCCCACGTTCACGGCCGAGATCGCCTCCATCACCAACGAGCTGCTGCTGCAGGAGCACCTGCTCGCCCAGGACATCGGCGACGACGAACGCCTCTTCTACTTGGGCACGGTGCTCGAGGGCATTCGCGGCACCTTCTTCCGGCAGGTGATGTTCGCCGAGTTCGAGCTCGCCATCCACGAGACGGTCGAGGCGGGCGAGGCGCTGTCGGGCGAGAAGATGACCGGCCTCTACCGGTCGCTGCTGCGGCGCTACCACGGCGCCGACGCGGGGGTGATGGCCATCGACCCCGCCTACGCCGTCGAGTGGGCGTTCATCCCCCACTTCTACGGCAACTTCTACGTCTTCCAGTACGCGACGTCCATCGCCGCCGCGGCCCTGTTCGCCGAGCGGTTCCTCGGCGGCGACGCGCGGGTTCGCGACGACTATCTCGCGGTGCTCTCGGCCGGCGGCTCGCGGTATGCCTGCGAGCTGCTCGGCGAGTACGGCATGGATCTGGCAACTCACGCTCCCTACGACGCCCTCGTCGCGCGGATGGACCGCACGATGGACCGCATCGAGGCGATTCTCGACCGGCGGTCCGGGGGGCGCAAGGCAGCGAGCGGCAGGCTACCGGGTGACCTGGAACGCGTTCACCCGGGGCCGCAGCACGACGGATAACCGTGATATCGTGAGGGGCCAGTGACCGACACCAGAACCATCGTCGTCTCGGTCATCGGAACGGGAATCGCCGTCGTCACTGTCATCGTCGGGTTCATCGCGACAATCGCCGGCGGCATCAACAGCCGGATCGACGACGTCAACGACCGGATCAGCGACGTCAACACGCGCCTCGGCGCTCGCATCGACGAGCTGAGCAGGAACGTGAACGCCCGGTTCGACGATGCGAGCAGGAGCGTCAACTCCCGGTTCGGCGATGTCAACTCCCGGTTCGACGATGTCAACTCCCGGTTCGACGAGGTGAACTCTCGGTTCGACGAGGTGAACGCCCGAATCGACGACCTCCAGAACGACATGCGGGAGTTGCGCGCGCTGGTGATCGACGCCATCAGAAACGTCTCGCCGGCCATCGACTGAGCGATCGACGTCTGCGGGTCGACAGTTGCAGCCGGGGCTTGGAGGAACTTGCCATGCGGATGCGCATTTCGGCGGTGGTCCTGGCGGTCGCGTTCGGCGCCGGCGGCGGGCTCGCGGCGGCCCAGGCGCCCGAATTGGCCCCCACGTTCGCCAAGGACGTGGCGCCGATCCTCTACGAGAACTGCGTCACCTGCCACCGGCCCGACAACATCGCGCCGATGGCCCTCATCGAGTACGCCGACGCGCGGCCCTGGGCCCGGTCCATCAAGGACCTCGTGGTCTCGCGCGAGATGCCCCCGTGGCCGGCCGACCCGCGGAACAGCATGAAGTTCCGGAACGAGCGGTACCTCGAGCAGCACGAGATCGACACCATCGCGGCCTGGGTCGACGCCGGCGCCCCGCGGGGCAACCCCGCCGACCTGCCCGCGGCGCCCGACTTCCCGGCCGGTTGGACCTACGAGGGCGGCGAGCCCGACTACGTCTTCGAGCTGCCCATCGAGTACACGGTGGCGGCCGAGGGCGAAGAGGACTACATCGACTTCTACAGCGAGATGCCTTGGGACGAGGACCGGTTCGCCGAGGTTCTCGAGCTGCGGCCGAGCGACTTCCGCGTCGTCCACCACTCGGGCGCCTATACGGTCGACCTCCCGTGGGGGACCCAGGTCATCGACGGCGTGCTGCACGACCTCGAGGGCAACTCGCTGCTGCGGGCGCCGCTGCCCAAGCGGCCCGAGACGGAGACCGAGGCCTCGTCCGAGTCGTCGGGCCAGGTCTCGCAGCGGGTCTTCAACGAGGTCAACCTGCCCGGGTCGAGCAAGCTGCTCTCCTACGTGCCCGGCCGCGGCGTCGAGCGGCACCGCCCCGGCACCGGCAAGCGGCTCGCCGCCGACAAGTGGGTCCGGTGGACCATGCACTACAACCCCATCGGGGT